>CAWFVY010000017.1:0-44196 GCA_963819365.1 uncultured Acidobacteriota bacterium | reverse complement strand
CCTCTTGCGGACCGGTCATAGGCTTGGTCGTCAAGACGATCGACTTCACCTGAAGTTGTCGATCGAATTCGATTTTCCAGTCTTGAAGCAGATGATCGGGGCCTACTACGCTGAACGACATCCTCTGCACTTTTCCCTCGGGTGACTCAGACATGATCGGCGTTATCACTTCGGGGGCGGTGACACTTTGGAGATGTTGGCTCAGCTCCCGCCAGAGCAGCGTAGCAGAACGCCAGACTCTTCCACCCCGTAACCTCGGATGCCGAAGCAGGCGCAATATCTTCATCGGTATGACCTGGTTTATGAGTTCGCGCTGAGAGGGGGAAGAGCCAAAAACATGTGTGGCCGGTGCACCGTGATACAGCACTGGGATGATTCGAACCTCGGAGTGCAGCGGCCCCGACTGTTCTCGCCGTACTACCGCCGTGAACAGCGAAACTGCGCCGTCCTGGCTCAGCTTCAGGTAGTGCATGATTATGTGCCTGGGGGCGTCCGGACATACCACCTGGTTTCGTATCCAGGTGCCTGAGACGAGGTCATAGCCATTCAGTTCGGCAGCTGAAATCAGTTCGTTCTGCAACGAAGCCAGCAGATCGGCGTCCCCTCTTGCCATCTGGCCTGCCGAGAGCACCTGGACCTCCCTGGCCGCAGGCGTTGTACTGGCCGCCTGCGAGGACGAGTCCCCCTTGCGCTCCGGCCGCGGAAAATACCAGGCAGCAGAGAGCGACGGCAACGCACGAAATCGATTTGTCCATGATTGCCTCTTTTCCCGGTTTCCGCCCTCTACCTTATTTACCGTCCTTGCGGGGTGGATACCAGGTAAATCTCACTGCCGCTGGTTGTATCGCTCTGGGCGCCGCTCTTGTAGAGCGGCACCTTCCAGCCTTCATACTGCACCTTCCCTTCGATCTCGTACTGTTTGGCAAACCACTTCCGCACGGAGAACGTATATAGGTTCTGTGTCGTGCCCCCAGCAAGGAACTGCGGCGACGCCTTGGCGCGCCGGTAGGAAACGCCAACTTCGTCTTTCGGGAGAAATGCCACGTCATCCAGGCCTGGCCGCCTTTGCCGGTGCGCCCGATCCAGTCCCCTAAAAGCGAACCCTCGTTCGTGGGCCCCTGTCGCTGAATCGTCTCCCAGTAGAAAAAGCGGCCGTTTTTCTGGCGCGCCCACAGCATCGGAATCCGTGGTTGCGCCCTCCAGGCGCGGAAATCCAGCTGCTGAAGGCCCGGGAATCGTGACAGGTAGATGCCTGGATGATATGCAGCACGCCGCGGAGCATCGACAGGACTCACGTCATCATGGACAAATGAATCCGTATACAGCGTGAGCCAGCGCCGAGATAAGGCAGTCGCCAGTTGAAATCGAAAGCCGCGAAGCGCGCGCCGGGATCGTCGCGGGAGAACTTCTCTGCGGCCGAGACATTTGAGACGCTGAAGAAGCTCTGCAGGAACGTGTGCAACGTGATCGGCACGTGGCCCTCCCCGCCCCATATCACCATCCTGCGAGAAGCCGAACTCGAGATCGCTCTCGGTTTGAAGCTGATTTTCTCCACGTGCGCCCACGGTGAATTCGGGCTGGTGTGTCCCTTCAGGCTTCCGACGTAAAACTGATAACGGAATGGCCCGGTAAGCTTCGACAGCCACGGAATGTGAAGCGGTTCAACCCGGTCAATCTCGAAGTCATACATGCCCTGCGCATTGTTGCTCCAGAGCAGTGCCCCGCCACGATCAGGCGCCAGCCAATGGTCCTTCTTGCCGAACGACACCTCGTGGTTGAGCACCTCGTAGGAGACATACCCATTCACCAGGCGGGCGTTGTTTTCGGCCGGGAGGGGACCCCTCGGAAGCGTATCTTGCTCGGGATTGGTCGCCGGGTCGACCGCGTCCGTCGTGTTTGAAAGATAATCCGCCAATTGGTTGGAATACCCGGCCGCACCGGGAGAGTGCTGATACTCGCCCCGGAAGTACAGAGAAAATCGGCCGGCGTCGGCTCTCGCGCTCAGGCCCCCATAGAAATTGAAGCCCCCCTGGTAGGGACGTCCGTAATCATTCACGATCGTCTGGCCAAAATGAAAGCTGTCGCGAAGAGCGGTTCCCGAGATGCCTCGTGCTTCCGCGTAGACGCTTTCCAATTGGCCATCGGGATGCCGAAAGGTCGTGGGATTGTCGATATCCGGCTGGACTTCCTTGCGCGCAGCCAGAAATAGCTCGCGCGCCTCATCATCGGAACTGCTCTGGATCTCGTCCGCGCTGTTTTCGAGCATGTGCGCGACGCTCAGCCGCGTCCATGGCTTGATGCCGAGATAGGCCGTATCGATGTAGCCCATTCCATGCAGCCGATCCAATACGTTGTAGATCCAGTGATCGAGCGGGATATAGGATGACCCCTGGGCCGCCGAGGTCATAGCCGGGGCTGCGTCCCCGCCCGAGCTCGCTGGTGACCAACTCGACCGAATGGACTGCGCCATGAGGCTCAACGATGCAGGGCACAGGAGTAAGACAACCGCATATTGACGATAAATCTTCACGAACATGCCTCAGCGCTCGAATTTATTCACTGCAACAACACCTAGGTACGTGAATCTAGCCTGAACTGCAGCCCGTCCGATGTCAAGGCAATCAAGGGTTTACGTCCGCAGAGCGCCGTGACAAACCTGCGCGTGCTGCGGCCTTTCCCGAGGATTCCAGGCTCATCTGGCATCGGGGCGTACCATATTCGCGGCAACCAGGCCGCCCTTAATGCATGCAGGCCGCTGAGTTTCTCTGCGGGCTGCCCCTTGGCTATACTCAGTCCACGCAGCAAGGCATCTTGAGATTGCCCCGCTCGTTTCATCAGATTACCAAAGTGATGAGAGATTCCCGCGAAATCGACGGGCTGAATCGGCGAACGAGAACGATTCAGCTGCAAAAGAGCCCCTGGGTAGCGCAGGTGGGCAACTCCGAGCCTGCCCCCTTCCATCAGACCCCTGGCAGCTGAAAGCCCGGCCACGCCGTGCGCACCGCCCCCCGCGGCCTCATTGAGATCACGGAAACAGAATGCACATGGGAGACGCGCAGTCATACGTCTTGCCGTCGCCGGCCAGCGCGCCGGTTTTGGGATTGCGCGCGAAGACTGCGATGGTGCTGGAGTTCTGATTGGCGACGAGCATCCACCGCTCGGTGGGGTCGAGGACGAAGTTGCGCGGTGTCTTGCCGCCGCTGGGGGTCTTGCCGATGGCGGTGAGGGCGCCTGTCTTCGGGTCTGCATTGCAAGCGCAGATGAAATCGTCGCCGCGGTTGGCGAAGTAGACGAATCGGCCGTACCGCGTAATGACGGTATCGCAGCCCGTCGAAGTCGGCTTGGTGCGATCGGGGTTCAGCTCAAAACGCGTAAGAGTTCGGAGGCTTCCGTCGGCCTTGTTCCAGGCAAGAACATCGACGGCTGAGGCGAGCTCGTCCATGCAGTAGGCGGTGGTGCCATTGGGATGGAAGTGCAGCGTGCGCGGGCCGGAGCCGGGCTTTGCCTGCCATTTGCCGGCGGCGGTCAGCTCCGCAGCTTCGGCGTCGAGCTTGTAAATGTGAATGCAGTCGCTGCCAAGGTCGTTGATGTAGGCGAAACGGTTGTCGGGCGAGAACGAGGCAAAGTGCGCGTGTGCGGCTTCCTGGCGATCGGTGACGGGGCCGCCGCCAGTGTAGTGATCGGTCCAGACTGCGGGACTGAGTTTGCCGGCGGTGATTTTGAAGCTCGCCGCCGCGCCGCCGCCGTAGTCGGCGGAAAGCAGCACGCGGCCGCTGTGGTCGAGGCCGGCGTAGCAGGTCCCCTTGGCTGCGGAGTTCTGCGCGGAGAGCTGGGTGAGCTGGCCGTTTTCCACGCTGTAGCTGGCCACTGCGCCGGTGGGCTTGCCGTTGAAGCTGTCGACCTCGGATGCCGCGAAGATGTGCTTGCGGTCGCGCGAGTAGACGATCCAGTCGACGTTGGCCAGTTTGGCGGCGACTTCCACCTGCTTCAATTCGGCCGTACCCGGATCCCAGTCGAAGGCGAGAATGCCGTCGGGCGTGTTGGAGCCGATAAAGACGCGTTGGCGAGGAGTCACAGCAAAACCTCCGGGGGCAACAGCCGCGAGTGCGGCAGCAGGAACGGTGCGAAGAACATCACGGCGAGTCGGCTTTCTCATGGCAAGAGTGATTGTCACCGATGGGACTTCAAGAATGCCAGCTTGGAGCGGGATCGAATGGAGCCGGTTTCTAGATCAAGGGTTCCCGGGCGCGTTTGCAGACAGAGGTTTTTCGTACAGCGCCATTTCTTCGGCAGTCGGGACCTCGAAGGCCTGGACCCATTGCGAGAGTTGCTCGCGCGTGATGGGAGGATCTTCGAGAGCGCGGCGCTGGATACGTTCCAACAGAATGTCGCGCGGGGCGGTTGTATGGTGCAACTCGACGGTCGCGCCGAGGATTCGTGCCTGCGTGCGCAGAACGTCGCGCTCGCTGCGGGACCACGTTCCCCATTCGATGATGACGACGTTGCCGAGCGAGAGCAGGCGCTGTCCGAAAACCCATTGCAGCGCCTCGACCCGGGCCCGTGCCTCTTCGTTCCAGAGATTCGCGGCGAGCACATCCATCCAGTCGTCGGCGCTTAGACGAATTGCACTAAGACTGCTTTCGAGTCGCTTGGCGAGCGTGGTCTTGCCGGACCCCGGCAGGCCGCAGATGAGGATGAGGCGGGCGCTTCTGCTCACAAAGGCGATTATCGACGAGCAGCGAAACATCGGAACGGTCAACAGGTGAGAAAAGTGAACTTCGCCGATCCACAGGTTTGCGGATCGGCGAAGGCGGCGCGCGCGGTCTCGCTCCCGCCGCGGCGCCAACGCCGCGGTTACTGGCTGAGGCCGAAGACGACGTTGACGGTGGTCTCGACATCGACGGGTTGGCCGTTAAGCAGGTACGGGCGATAGCGCCACTGGCTTACGGCATCGATGGCGGCCTGCTGCAGCAAGGGTGAACCGCTGATCACGCGCAAATTCTCAATGGTACCGTTCTTCGAGATCACGGCCTGCAACACAACCGTACCTTGCGTCCGGGAGGCCCGCGCGATGGGCGGATAATGAGGCACGATGCGCTGGATGACCATGCCTTCGGCGACGCCTTTCGAGATCACGACCGGGCCCCTGGGTTCTTCGTGGACGACGACGGGCTGCCCGGATGAGCCATGCCCGAAGGGATCGCCGGAAATGCCGACGGTATCAGGTCCGAGCGAGATGGGGCCGCCAGTGGGGGCGCTCTGGGACCATTCGAGTTTTCCGATGTCCTTGGGAATCAGCCGAGGGGCGGTCAGATTGATTCCGTTATGTTCGGGCTGTCCGTGAAAGGACTCCGCTCTGGGTTGCTGCGGAATCGGCTTCGGTACGTCGGGGGCTGGCGGCGGCGCGGCGATCAGCGAAATCGCCCATTGCTTCGGCAGCGCCTCAGGGTAGATCAGCGGAATGGCGATCAGCGCCGCGAGAATCGCGGAGTTGAAGGTGAACGCGGCCAGACCCCAGCCGCGGCTGCGCGTGCGAATCCGGTTTGCCGATTCAAAGGTGGAGTCTTCAAACATGGACTGCCTCCTATCCGTTCAGCCGCGCCGCGGGAGGCAGATTCCGGGGCGCGAGCCGGCGAGCCGCTTCGCGCGCCCGTTGCGGCGCGAGAAGTGGAGACTAACCGCCTCGCCGACGTGGAGCTGTCGACGAGGAACCTCGGAATCCGCACATCCCCATCGGTACCACTGTGCTTCTGTAGACACCGTGGACGATGAAACTGTTCCCATAGCTACGAAGAAAGATGGAGCGGGAGACGGTGCGCGTGCGTTACACTCCGGTGCATCGACCGGGAACCCGGCGGAGTAACACATGAAATTGTTTCGCTTGTTTGTATTTGCAGTAGCCGCAATCCACATCTCAGGCGCGCAGGAGGCAGGGCAGGGGCCGAATCCCGAGGCCACGCTGCACTATATCCAGGGCGCGTGGGATACGCTGACACGCTCTATGACCGACTGCCATTCGTTGGTCGACATCAAAGTCACAACCAATCCGATCCTGTATCTGCCGGCGGGTATGAAAGCTCCTGCCGCGGTGAAGGAGCTAACTGACAAGTGCCATGTGCGCCTTGTCTCGCTCCCCAAGCCGATCGAGAAGTTGGGAGACCTCGACCCCAAGGTGCTGCCCGATGAGGGCCTGCTCTATCTGCCACAGCCGTACGTGGTGCCGGGCGGGCGCTTCAACGAGATGTACGGGTGGGACAGTTACTTCATCCTGCTGGGCCTCGAAGCCGACCATCGCGAGGCGCTGGCCAGGGGGATGGTGGATAACTTCCTGTTTGAAATTGAGAACTACGGCGGGGTGCTGAATGCGAATCGCACGTATTATCTGACGCGGTCGCAGCCGCCGTTTCTCACGTCGATGATCCGCGCGGTGTATGAAAATCCCGCGAGCTTCGACCGGACGCCGGCGGGCAGGACGGAGGCGCGTCAGTGGCTCGAGCATGCCTATGCGCTGGCGGACAAGGACTACGCGACCTGGACCCGCCCCGAGCACCTGGCGGGTACAACGGGACTGGCGCGGTACTTCGACTACGGCAAGGGGCCGGTGCCGGAGATGGCCGACGACAACGCCTACTACTCAGACGTGATCCGGTGGGTTGTGGCGCATCCGCGCGGGGGCGGCGATGCATATCTGGTCAAGGGCGGCGAGCATCCCGATGCGGCCGAGGCCGAGCGCCTGAAGCAGACCAGCTGCGACGTGACGGCCAGCGTGGTGTGCATGCGGGCGTGGGCCGGCGGCTATCGGCTGACGAAGGATTATTACGTCGGCGACCGCGCGATGCGTGAATCCGGATTCGACCCCAGCAACCGCTTCGGGCCGTTCAGCGGCGAGACGCATCACTTTGCGCCCGTATGCCTGAACAGCCTGCTCTATCGCTATGAGCGCGACATGGAACACCTGGCGCATGTGCTGGGCAAGCCTGCGGACGCGCAGAAGTGGAACCGGCGTGCGCAGAAGCGCAACGCGGCAATTCACCGCTACCTGTGGTGGCCGCGCGAGGGGGTGTTTGCCGATTGGGACTTCACGCATTCGCGGCCGGACCAGTACGCCTACATCACATCGCTCTATCCGCTGTGGGCAGGGGTGGCGACGCGGGAAGAGGCGCGGCAGGTCGTAGCGAAACTGGGGCTGTTCGAGCGCCAGGGCGGCCTGTCGATGAGCAACACAAATACCGGCCTGCAGTGGGATGAGCCCTTTGGGTGGGCGCCCACGAACTGGATTGCGGTGGACGGGCTCGAGTCGAGCGGCTTCCACGAAGACGCGGCGCGCATTGCGAAGAAGTTCGGACAGACAGTGGACCAGGGATTTGCCCAGGATGGAACGATCCGCGAGAAGTACAACGTGGTGTCGGCCAACGCCGAGGTGCACGTGGCGACAGGGTACAAGCAGAACGTGATCGGCTTCGGCTGGACGAATGCGGTGTACCTGAAGATGAAGGGGATTGCGGAAAAGACGTCAATCCCGATGGCAGCATCTGCAGGTCGGTGACAAGCCACCAGTTTGCCGGGGTGGGTATGATTTCGGTCAGGATCTTTACATAGGACCGGTGCCCACCTTGGAGACTCTCCAAAGCATAGCTAAGCCCAAATCCTTCTCCGTTGTTATCGCCACATTCATCCTGGCGCTCAGCACATTCAGTGCGCGGCCCACTGCGGCGCAGGTTGAGTATGTCGACCCGACCATCGGCAATGTCGGCGTCCTCCTGGTGCCGACGCGGCCGGCTGTCTATCTGCCCAACAGCATGGTCAGGGTGTATCCCATGCGGGCCGACGCGATGGACGACCGCATCGAATCGTTTCCTCTGACGATCAGCTCGCATCGGCAGCCGGAGCTATTCAGCATCATGCCGGGAGACGGCAGGCCCGCCGCATACGACCAGGAACAGACCACGCCGTACTACTACTCGACGCGCTTCGACGATTCGCTGATTCGAGCCGAGTTCTCTCCCACCGAGCGCTGCGGCTATTTCCGGTTCAGCTTTCCCGAGGGCCATGCCTCGGTCGTGCTCGCCAACCGCCAGCCGGGCAGTCTGCATGCGGAACAGAAGGTCGCGGTGAGCGGGGAAGAAACTGTCGATGGCCTGACGGCCTACTTCTACGGAGAGTTCAACGCTCCAGTCAAAGATCACGGCGGAGAGCGCGAACGGCAAGGGCAAGCTCATCGCAACTGGCGATGGAACGGCGCTCGAATTTCGCTACGGGATCTCCTTTATCAGCCGTGAACAGGCGGAGAAGAACCTGCGGCGCGAGATTCCTCACTGGGGCTTTGAGGCCGTGAAGGAAGCAGCGAAGGCGCGCTGGAACGAGACGCTGGGACGCATCGCAGTCGAAGGCGGCACAGACGCGCAGCGCAAGGTGTTTTATACCGCGCTCTACCGCTCGTTCGAGCGCATGATCAACATCAGCGAGGACGGCCAATACTACAGCGCGTTCGATCACAAGGTGCACCGCGACCCGCGTCCGTTTTACGTGGATAACTGGCTATGGGACACGTTCCGCGCGCTGGAACCGCTGCAGACGCTGCTCAATCCCGACGTGCAGGCGGACAAGATCCAGTCGTATGTGCGCATGTATCAGCAGTCGGGCATCATGCCCACATTCGCGCTGGCTACGGGCCCGTATGCGTGCATGAACGGGAACCATTCCGCCCCATGGTTCGCCGATGCGTGGTTCAAGGGCGTGCGCAACTTCGATCTCGCGACTGCCTACGATGGCATCCGCAAGCGATCGCTTGAGGACACGCTGCTTCCCTGGCGCCTTGGCCCCAAGGGCCCGCTCGATGATTTCTACAACGCCCACGGCTACATGCCCGCTCTTCGCCCCGGCGAAAAAGAGACCGACCCGCATGTGCATCCCTTTGAAAAGCGCCAGCCCGTTCCGGTGACTCTCGAAAACAGCCTGGACGATTGGGAGATCGCGCAACTGGCCCGCGAGCTGAAGAAGCCGGAGGACGAAAGCCTCTTCCTCAAGCGCGCGGCCAACTACAAAAACCTCTTCCGCGCGGACAAGGGAATGATGTGGCCGAAGGATGCACGACGGCCATTGGATTGAGCCGCTCGATCCCAAGTTCGACGGCGGCATGGGCGGCCGCGATTACTACGACGAGAACAACGGCTACACCTACACGTGGGATGTGGCGCAGGACTTCAGCGGCCTGATCACGCTGATGGGCGGCACGGCGCAAGCCGAAGCCAATCTCGACCAGCTCTTCCGCGAGCCGCTCGATCGCTCAAAATACGAGTTCCAGGCAAAGTTTCCCGACTCGACGTCGATGGTCGGCCAGTTCTCCATGGGCAATGAACCGAGTCTCGCGATTCCGTATATCTACAACCGGTTGGGCGCTCCGTGGAAGACGCAAAAGCGCGTCCGCATGCTGCTCGAGTCGTTCTTCCCTGATACGCTCCAGGGCATTCCCGGAGATGAGGATGGAGGCGGTATGAGCGCCTTCGTGGTCTTCTCCATGATGGGCTTCTATCCCGTCACGCCGGGGATTCCAACCTATGACGTGGGCAGTCCGGTCTTCGAGAAGGCGACCATCCATTTCAAGAACGGGAAGGACTTCGTCATTGTGGCGCATAACACCTCGCGAGATAACAAGTACGTCCAGAGCATCCGGCTCAACGGGAAAGCCCTCAACCAGGTCTGGTTTCGTCACGCGGATATTGCTAACGGGGGAACGCTGGAAGTGACGATGGGCGACACGCCGAATCTCACCCTGGGCGCAGACCCCGCCACATTTCCGCCGGATTCGCTCGCGGTCAGGCCGGAGGACTTCATCCGCTAAACGCCGGACCCGAACCGCAGCACAAACAGTGAAGGCGCCCCAAGCCGGGGCGCCTTCACTATTCTTGCGGATCTGTTACTCCGGCAGGATTAGGCTGCCGTTGATCTTCAGTTTGGCGGTGGCGTTCGGCGCATCTGTCCCCGGTTGGCCGCCGCCGATCGAGACCGTATACTCGCCCGCCGAGATCATCGGGTCTCCGGCTTCGGAGACCATGCTGAGGTCGCGCGGCTTCAGGTCGAAGTGGACCTTCTGCGACTCGCCGGCTTCGAGGTGGACGCGCTTGAAGGCGCGCAGGGCATGGATGGGAGCGCCGGGGACGCTCGGGAAGGTGAGGTAAAGCTGGGCCACTTCATCGCCGGCCAGCTTGCCGGTATTGGTGATGGTGACGTCGGCCCCGAGTGGTTCGCCGGCCTTGAGATCGCCCGGGAGGCTCAAGTCCTTGTACGCGAAGGTCGTGTAGCTGAGGCCATAGCCAAACGGGTAAAGCGGCTTGCCCTTGAAGTAGCGGTAAGTGCGGTTCGACATCGAGTAGTCTTCGAAGTGCGGCAACTGGTCGGTGCCCGTGTAGAACGTGACCGGTAGGCGGCCGGCTGGATTGTTTTTGCCGCTGAGCGTGGCCGCGATGGCCGCGCCGCCCTCTTCGCCCGAGTACCACGCTTCGAGGATGGCGTTGGCGTGCTCCTTCTCCCAGTTAACGGAGAGCGCAGACCCGTTCATGAGGACGACGACCAGCGGCTTGCCGGCCTTGGCGACTGCCTGGACGAGGTCTTCTTCCGGCTTCGGCAGGTCGAGGCTGGTGCGGTCGCCGCCCAGGAAGCCGGGCTCGCTGACGGGCATCTCTTCGCCTTCAAGCTGGCTGGTGATGCCGACTACAGCGATGACGACGTCGGCCTTGCGCGCGGCTTCAATGGCGGCCGGCGAGGGCATGTTGTCGACCTTGGCCCAGATGAGTTTTGCCGAGACTTTCTCGCCTTTGCGCTGGCCATAGGAGACATTGATGGCGGCCTTTTCGCCCTTCTCGAGGTGGACACGGCCCATGTAGGAACCGGCGCCGAAGCCCTGGGCGACCTGCTTCTCGTTGACGCGAACTCCGGCAAAGCCGGAGGCCTGAATGCCGATGAGGTAGTCGCCGGACTCAGGCACAGTAATGAAACCGGTCCACTGGACGGAGAGGTCTTTCCCTTTAGCTTCGGCGGGCACAGCCGCGTCGGAGAGGTCAACGTTGGATTCGACGCGCCCGGTGATGGGCTTGGGGGTCCCGCCGAAGCTGAAGCCTTCAGCGTATTCCGCTTTCAGGCCGGCTTTGCCGTCGGGGGTGGTGAGCAGGTTCGCGGGGATCGGGGCGCCTTCAGGATGCAGAAACTGCGTGCCTGCAACATAGGTGATTTTGGCGTTGGGAAACTCGGCTTTGAGGCCATCCATGAAGCTGACGGAGTGCGTGGGTACGCCGTTGTAGTTGCCCAGCAGGACGCCGGTCTGATCAGCGAGGGGACCGACCACGGCGATGTTCTTCACTTCCGGCTTGAGCGGCAGTACGCCGTCGTTCTTGAGCAGCACCATGGCTTCTTCGGCAACCTTGCGGGCCATCGCGCGATGCTCGGCACTGTCGAGCAGCTTCTCGTCGATTTTGGTGTAGGGCACCATGTCGGGCGGATCGAACATGCCGAGCTTCATGCGCGCCGTGAACAGGCGGACCAGAGCCAGATCGACGGCGGACTCAGGCAGGTACCCCTGCTGCACGGCGTCGATGTAAGGCTTGTAGTCGTGGTTGTCGTTGACCTTGGCGAAGAAGTCGGCGCACTCATTGTCCATGCCGCGCAGAAGGGAAATGCCCGAGGCCTTGGCCTGGGTGTCGCGATAGTGGTGGCCGTTGAAGATGTCGATGACGGCGCCGCAGTCGGAGACCACGTAGCCCTGGAATCCCCACTTGTTGCGAAGCTGATCAACAAGTTGGAACTCGCTGGCGCAACCCGGCTGGCCGTTGATGGAGTTGTAAGAGCACATGATGGAGCCGGCCTTGCCTTCGGTAATGGCGGCGCGGAAGGCGGGCAGGTAGGTGTCCATCTGGTCGTGCTTGCTCACGTCCACGTCGGCAAAGTGCCGGGTCGGCTCGGGGCCGGAGTGCACGGCGAAGTGCTTCGGTGTGGCGATCACCCGGTAGTACTTCGGATCGTCGCCCTGCATCCCGGTGACAAAGGCCACGCCCATGCGGCCGGTGAGGAAGGGGTCTTCGCCGTAGGTTTCCTGGCCGCGGCCCCAACGGGGATCGCGGAAGATGTTGATGTTGGGCGCCCAGAAGTCGAGGCCCTCAAAGATGTTGCTGAAGCCGCCGTTCTTCTTCACGGCCTGCATGTGCTTGATGCGCCCCTCGGTGCTGATCACTTCGCCCATCTTGTGGATGGCGTCGGTGTCGAAGGTAGAGGCAAGGCCGATGGGCTCGGGGAACTCGGTCGTCCCGTTCACGGCGACGCCGTGCAGGGATTCGCTCCACCAGTCGTAGGCGGCGACTTTGAGGCGCGGAATGGCGCGGGCCTGGTTGACCAACTGGGTGGCTTTTTCTTCCAGCGTCATGCGCTTGACCAGGTCGGCGGCGCGCTGTTCAGGCGAGAGGCTGGTGTCGAGGTAAGCGGGCTTCTCGGCGTCCTGCCCGGCAAGGCTGGAAACGCCGCCGAGCAGCAGCGCCGCTACGACGGCAAGGCTTGCAAACTTTCTCATGAAATCCCCCGGAGCGGGCGGTATTTGAGGCGTACGGATGTTGGCGACGGTGAAATCCGCGCCCGCTCTCCGGAAGCCAAAACTAATGTGCGCAACGGGTTCTGTCAAGCATGCGGAGAGGGTAAGCGCCCCTTGAAAAATCGTTTTACTCTTCGATCGCACTCCTACCATCTACGAGGCGGATACGGCGGCTGCACGTAGTACATATACGGCGAAGGCGCGGTGACGGCCCAGATGAGGGCGATGATCCAGCCGATGCAGGTCCAGCCGAGAAAGAGATTGAGCAGGAAGATCCCGGTGCGCTCTGGCAGGTGGCGTCCGTTGGCGATGAGGGTGGGGAGGAAGTAGAGCGCGATGAGAACCAGCAGGTGGAGCATGAAGCGCAGCCTCCGCGGGCGGGCACCACGTCTGACTCCCGCCAGCAACAGATACGGTGTAACCTTGCGGGCAGTTCCACGTAAGACAAGACGAGGGCAGTACAAGACCAGAGGCGCGAAATCC
Organism: uncultured Acidobacteriota bacterium; assembly: GCA_963819365.1. Taxonomy (GTDB): domain Bacteria; phylum Acidobacteriota; class Terriglobia; order Terriglobales; family Acidobacteriaceae; genus Telmatobacter. The sequence goes on along the minus strand of CAWFVY010000017.1, from coordinate 31,139 downwards.
AATGATGGCGGCAGTCGAGATCGTGAGCGATGCAGGCGAAGGGCCCCTGCTGCTGGCGTTCCGCGCTGGAAGCGAAGAGGCCTTCGAGTCGCTGTTCCGGAGCTACCAGCGCGAGGTCTACGGGTGGGTCGTGCGCATCGTGCGGGATCGGGGCGTGGCCGAAGACCTGACCATCGAGACGTTCTTTCGAATCCATCGGGCGCACGCGCGGTTTGAGCCGGAGCGCGAGTTTGGGCCGTGGGCCCGGCGGATCGCCACACATGCGGCGCTGGACTGGTTGCGGCGGCAGCGGCCCGAACAGGCGATGCCGGATGAGTTCTTCGCCTCGGTGCCGGGACGGCGCGAGGCCGATCCCCTGGTGACGGATGAGATCCGGCGCGAGGTGGCCCAGGCGCTGGCACGATTGCCCCCCAAGCTGCGCGTCGCCGCGGTGCTGGCGGTGATTGAAGAACTGTCGCAGAAGGAGATTGCCGACGCGCTGGGCGTGACCGTGGCCGCGGTCAAGCTGCGGGTGTTTCGCGCCATGCGAAGGCTGAGAAGGGAATTGGAACAGAGAGGGATCAGGCCATGAAGCAGAGAACAGGGAACAGGGAACAGGGAACTGAGAACCTGGCCGCGACGCTGAGGAACGCGATTCCGCCCGTTGGAGACGACGCCCAATTGGAACGGGATCTGTGGCCCATGATGCAGGCGCGGCTCCGTCAGCCCGATGCCGTGGCGCAGCTCAAGTCGGTTCCGTGGTTTGACTGGGCGCTTGCCGGTGCGGTGGCGTTGTTCGCCGTGGCGGTTCCTGCTGCGATTCCGGCGCTGCTCTATTACCTGTAGTGCCGCGGTCGTTGCGGCCCGCTGAGAGGAAGATTGCCATGAATAGTCATCCCTATCTGCGCGCGTTTCTTGCCGGCGTGTTCGTGCCTACGCTGGTCCTGCCGCTGCTGTTGTGTGTGTTCATCGTGGTGCGCCTGGTGTTTGAGGTTCCCTATCCCATCGAGCGCGGGCTGGTATTCCCCATGGCGCTGGTTCCCGCGCTGTGGGGCGTTTGGAACATGCTCTGGTCCTGGTCGCGCTCCACAACGAATTTGTCTCTGGGTTCGCATGGGGCGATTCTGCCCCTGCTGATTATGCCTGCCGGCACGGTGATTGCCCGGTACCTGGGCATCGTCGAGTTCAGTGCGGGCGGCGCAACCAAGTTCGTCCACTTTCACATTTCATATTTGCTGGTCGCGGTTTTCTTCTGCGTCGCGGTGGCCGCTTACTACCTGATTTGGAAGTATGTTGTCGGATTCGTGAATCGGACCCTGGGAATCGCGTGAAGCCAGCTTCAAAAAACCTCAGCACTGGAAGAGCGCGGTAGATCCCGCTACGCGGGGAAGTAGAAATCCGCGAGCCCCGCGCGGTGCGCGTGTGCCGCCATCGTGTTCTGAATTTCGAGCGCCAGTGCCAGCGCGGCGCGGCCTTGGCGCGCGGTGACGCGAGGCTCGCGACGGGTACGGACCGAATCGAGAAACGATTCGATTTCGAGGCGCAGCGGCTCGCCGGGTGTCACCTCCGGTTTAATAAATGACAGCCCAGGCGCCGGACCCGACGGAGCCGGTGGTTCCGCCAGTGTTTTGGCGAACGCGCGAATCTTCTCCGGATCCCCCTTGGCCGCCATGAACTGCCCCAGCAACGGCGCAGGAATCTGGCCGGAGAAGAACATCTGCTGCAGCACGGCGGCATCGAAGCGGCCAGTGGACAGAAACTCGGCGGCCGCGGCGGCAAGCTGCGGTGGAACGCCCGCGGCAGCCTGATCATCGATGCGGATGACGAGCAGCTCGCGCCGCGCATAATCGATCGACACATACTGGCGCGGCTCAAAGAAGCGCAGCTTGCGCACCCGCTCCGTGGACACGCGTGAGGCCGTGAAGTTGGCCACGCAGCCCGATTCAAACTCGACGCGCACGTTGGCGATGTCGACCTTGGGCGAAAGGATAGGCAGGCCGACGGCGCGGACTTCCCGTACTGGCGAGTTCGGCGAAGGTCAGCACGATGTCGAGGTCGTGGATCATCAGGTCGAGCACCACATCCACATCGAGCGAGCGCGGCGTGAAGACGCTGAGGCGGTGCGCCTCAAAGAACATGGGCCGCTTCAATCGAGGCTGCACGGCCAGCACCGCCGGATTGAAGCGTTCGAGATGGCCGACCTGAAGGATGCGCTCCGCCTTCTCGGCTCGCGCGACCAGATCGTCAGCTTCCGGCAGGGCGGCGCAGAGCGGCTTTTCGACCAGCAGGTCGAGGCCCGCATCGAGTAACTGCGACGCTACGGCGTGGTGATGAACAGTGGGCACTGCGACCGATGCGGCATCGATGCGGAGGCCGGCCCCGAGAAGCTCTTCGACCGATGCAAACACCGGAATGCCATACTCCGCTTCGACTTCGCCGGCGCGGCCGGGGTCGGGCTCGACGGCTGCGGCCAGCACAACGCCCGCATCGGACTGCTCCAGCTCACGATAGACACGAAGATGGTTGCGCCCGAAGGCCCCGGTCCCTGCGACAGCGACACGCAACTGGGATCGGCTGTCTATCTCTCTTCCCCTTTGCCTTCCACGGCCTTCAGGCACCGTCCGTAAAGCGCCAGCAGTTCGGTGACGTGCTCTTCGGGCTTGGGCGCAGAGCTCGCCGTGAAGCCGGTGGAGGGCGCGGTGGGCCGGCCGGCGTTGGTGACGCTGGCTACGAACTTCAGCAGGTCAAGGGCGATATCTTCATTGCGCCGGGCGCCAAGGCCGGCATTCGCGATCGAATCCATAAGGTAGCTCTCCGAAGGTCGATGCTAGCAGAATCGGGGGCGGCGCATCTCAGCAGGCAGGAGCGAAAGACAGTCCCGCAGGACGGGAGCGCAAGACCTGAGCGCGGCAAGCTAGGCTGTACATATGCAGATTGCCTACATCGGCATGGGCGGGAACATCCCCAGCACGGCGGGGCCACCGGAGACGACCCTGGCCGCGGCGCTGGCGCGGCTTGGGTCGCTCGGCCGCATCGTGCGCGGGTCGTCGCTCTACTCGACCGAGCCGGTGGGCTATGCGGATCAGCCGCGCTTCGTGAATGCCGTGGTGGCCATCGAAACAAGCTTGAGCGCACGCCAGGTTCTCGAGTCGCTGCTCTGCATCGAGCGCGCGTTCGGGCGCGACCGCTCGGCTGGAATCAAAGACGGGCCACGCACCCTCGATCTCGATCTGCTGCTGCTGGGCGATGAAGTCGTTCATGAGGAGGGGCTCGATCTTCCTCATCCGCGCCTGGCCCAGCGGGCGTTTGTGCTGGCGCCGCTCGCGGAGATCGCGCCGGACCTGGTGATCGTCACCCAAGGCAAAAGCGTGAAAGAATTGCTGCAACGCTTGACCAGTGACAAGACACGCAATGCGGTACTTCCTCTACATAATGATCAGTGGCGTGCTGGCGCTTGCGGCGACAGTCTCACGCGCGCAGATGCGCGTCACGCTGACGGTAACCGATAGCGCAGGCTCCGCGATCGCGGGCGCGCAAGTCGAGAACTCCTACGGGCGAACGTTGAGTACCAGTGATTCCAACGGGCGCGCGGCGTTCCCGTGCAATACTCCATGCAATTTCACCGTGAAAGCAGAAGGGTTTGCGCCAGCGGCAGCGGTTGTCGCCGAGGATCTGCCCGCGCATGGCAGTGAGCACACGATGACCCTGCAACTGGCTCCCGCCGCGACCGTCGAGAAGGTGACCGTTACGGCATATCGCGCTCCGCTGGGCGAGTTGGAAAGCCCGGCGATCACGCGGCAGCTTTCGCAATCTGCACTGCAAAGCACGGCCACCGTAACCATGGACGACAAGCTGCGGCAGTTGCCGGGCGTGGAGTTATTCCGCCGCTCCAGTTCGCTGGTGGCGAATCCGTCGTCGCAGGGCATCAGCCTGCGCGGGCTTGGGCTCGACGTCGGCCAGCCGCACGCTGGTAACCGAAGACGATGTCCCGATGAACGATCCGGTAGGCGGCTGGATCCACTGGGAGGAGCAGCCGGAGCTTGCCCTCAGCAGCGTGGAGTTGGTGCGCGGCGGCGCCAGCGACCTCTACGGATCGAGCGCGATTGGCGGCGTGGTCAGCTTCCGCGTCGCCGAGCCTTCCGCAAATTCTCTCGAAGTACGCTCCTCGTATGGCGGGCAGAATACCTATGCGCAAAGCCTGCTCGCCCAGGGTCTGCGCGGGCCATGGGGCGCGGAAGTTGCCGGCACGCTGGTGGGCACGGACGGCTACATCCAGGAAGCTCCCTGGCAGCGCGGTCCCGTGGACGTGAACTCGAATGTGCATGCGCGCACCGGCCTCGCGTTGATCGAGCATGCCCACGGGCCGTTGCGCCTGTTCGCACGCGGCAGCGGCTTCGACGAGAGCCGGCACAACGGCACTCCCTACCAGATCAACAACACGCGCCTGTGGCGTTACGCAGTCGGCGGCAACTGGAACGGGCCGCATCAGGGCACCCTGGTCGTGCGCGGCTACGGGTCGGATGAACGCTATTACCAGACCTTCTCCTCCATCTCGAATGCGCCGACGCCCGCAGATCCGGGCTGCTCCTATCGATGCGGCGAGACGCCGTCGAAGATCTCGAACATTCCGGACAACGAGCTTGGAGCGACGGCGCACTGGACGCAGCCGCTGGGCGCAGGCTTGCTGCTGCTGGCAGGCAGCGACGTGCATGATGTGCGCGTGTGGGATGAAGAGCAGACGCTTGCCACCGGATCGCTGACCAAGGTGAACGTGCATCAGCGTGCTCCCGCCGTGTATGGCGAACTGATGTGGGTGCGCAACGGGTGGACAGTCGCCGCGTCGGGCCGCGTCGACTGGTTCCAGAATTACGACGTCAAGCAACTGCAGTGGACCGGCAGCGGGTGGACTCTCACAGCCAAGCAGCCGCCGAGCTTCAGCGAGACAGTGTTCGATCCGCGCCTGGGTGTGTCGCGCAAGATCGGCGGGAATTGGTCGCTATCGGCATCGGGATTCCGCGCCTTCCGCGCGCCCACGCCGAGCGAGCTGTACCGCTCTACGCAGGTCGGCAATCAGTTGACCAAGGCAAACCCATCGCTCCTGAGCGAGCGCGCCACGGGCTGGGAGGTTGGCGTCGCCATGCAGCGCAAGTGGGGCGCGGTGCGCGCGGGCTGGTTCGACACCGAGATCAACCGGCCCATCTCGGCAGTGACGGTGAATCCAAACTCCTCGCCGATTCTGCTGTTGCGGGAGAACCTCGGCCAGATCGAAAGCCGCGGCGTGTCCCTCGACGCGGAGATGGCCCCGCTGCGCTGGCTGGCCGTGGACGGCGGCTACCAGTACGCGCACGCCACCGTGACAAAGGGCGTCGAGGACGTAGGCAACTGGATTCCGAATGTGCCGCACAACATGGCTACGCTGAATGTGCGGGCGTTCCAGCCACGGCTGGGAACACTGAGCCTGCAGAGCCGCCTGAGCGGGCGGCAGTACGACAACGATGCGAATACCTTCATGCTGCACGGCTACTTTAGGATGGATGCTTACGGTTCGCATGCGTTCGGCAAGAGATTCGAGGTATTCGCCGCTGGCGAGAATCTGTTCGATCGGACCATTGAAGTGGCCAAGACTCCGACGACGACGCTGGGCAGGTCGCGCGTGGCGCGCGCCGGCGTGACCCTCCGTTTGGGACGCGAGCCGAGGTAATCGTGTCTCCGCCGGTCGCCGTATGAGATGACCTCATCCCGGTAGAATCGTTAGGTGGGACTCGCTTTCGACCTTCTTCGCACCACCGACGCCGGCGGACGGCGCGCACAACTGCATCTTCCCCATCAGACCGTGGAAACGCCTGTGTTCATGCCAGTGGGCACCGCGGGCACTGTCAAAGCCGTTCCACAGGACACGCTGGAAGAGCTGGACGCGCAGATCATCCTGGGCAACACCTATCACCTCTATCTGCGGCCGGGCCACGAGGCCATCCGCCGCATGGGCGGCCTGCATAAATTCATCAGTTGGCCTCGCGCCATGCTGACGGATTCGGGCGGCTTCCAGGTCTTCTCGCTCAGTGAACTGCGCAAGGTCACCGACGAGGGTGTGCGCTTCCGCTCGCATCTCGACGGCAGCTCGCACTTCTTTACTCCTGAGCACTCGATGGATGTGCAGATTGCTCTGGGCGCCGATATCGCCATGGCCTTCGACGAATGCACCGAGTATCCGGCAGAACGCCCCCGCGCCGAAGAGAGCTTGCGCCTGACCATGGCGTGGGCACGGCGCTCACTCGACCATTTCCGCGCGCATCAGCACCAGGTGCCGTGGCATGGCGAGATGGGGCTGCCCCAGGTCTCGAATTTGAGACCTGGGTTGACGCAATCCCTCTTCGGCATTGTGCAGGGCGGCATGTATCGCGACCTCCGCAAGCAGAGTGCCGAGCAGCTGATGGAGATGGACTTCGATGGCTACGCGATCGGTGGACTGAGCGTTGGCGAACCGCGCGACCTCACCCTCGAGATGATCGCGGAAGTGCTGCCCATGCTGCCCAAAGACAAGCCGCGTTACGTGATGGGCGTAGGCTATCCCGATGAGATTGAGCAGTACGCGCGTATGGGCGTGGACATGATGGATTGCGTGCTGCCCACGCGTGCCGCGCGGCACGGTCTGCTGTTCACCAGCGAAGGACGGCTGACCATCAAGAACAAGAAATTCGCAGAAGATCAGGGGCCGCCCGATCCCAACTGCGACTGCATGGTGTGCCGGCGTTATACGCGCGCGTATCTGCGCCACCTGATGCAGGCCGGCGAAGCGCTGTCAGCCACGTTGAATACGATTCACAATCTCGCCTATTACTTGGGAATCATGCGGCGCGTGCGTGCTTCACTCGAAACCCCGGAAAACGTCTGAAGCGCGCCCGCGGGCTGCGGGCGCGCCAGTCTTCGCTTATGCCGGGCCCCAGAGCCGCCTTGCTGCAGCCTCGTAGCCGCGGCGGAAACCCTCACGATAGTCATGCCGGAACTCCTCCGGAACGTCAGGGTGGCGGTATTCGTCGCGATTGTTGACATCGGGGTTACGGCGATTGCTGTAGTCCTTTTTCGCGCCCTCCAGGCCGTCGTGGAACCCTCGCCGCGCGATGTCGCTCTCCGCCCCGCTCATGTCCCAGCGATAATTCGGATCCCAGTTCGGAGGCAACGGACGCATGGGCTGAGGTACGGGCGGAGGCGGTCCTGGCGCATATGCGCCGGGCGGCGGAGGCGGGGCGCCCCACAAGTGCGCGGCTGCCTGCTCATATCCGCGACGGAAAGCCTCGCGGTAGGCGCGGTGCAGTTCGCCGGGAACCCCCTCCGGATGGCGATACTCATCGCGGTTGTTTACGTCGGGGCGGCGGTTATTGCTGCGGTCCTTGTGCGCCCCCTCCACGCCGTCGTGGAATCCGCGGCGCTGCACCTCGTTGTACTCCTGGGGTGGAACATCCCAGCCATATTGCTGGCCTGAAAACGCGGGCTCAGGCGCCGCGGCCGCAGAGGGCGTGGGATTGAATGCGGCGACGCCGAGAACGAGAGCAGCCGCCGGAACAACAAACCAAGTGGGAGTCATGGATTGACTTCTCCTTTCCAACTAGAAACGCGAAACTGATTTGGAAGTTGCGGGGTATCGCCCGAAGGGCGCGAGATCGGGAAGCAACTTGGACAGCCGTTACGACCGGAACTCCCGCAGGCTTGAGACTACAGCCTGTACTACAAGTTGCCAATCTCCCTTGGAAGGTTGCCGCAAGAGGCGTGCGCTGGGATACCACGGCGTCGTGTCGATGTCCTGCATCCAGCGCCAGCCGGAGAGATGCGGCAGCAGAATCCATACCGGGCTTGCCCATGGCGCTGGCGAGACGCGCAACGCATGTGTCGGTGGTGATTACGAGATCGAGCGTGGCGATCAACGCAGCGGTCTCGGCAAGATCGGCATCGCCGCTGCACGCCAGCCCGACGCGCAGCCGGTTGTCGCCGGGCGGAGTTCGTTTCGCAGCGATCTGGTCGGGATCGGCGGCAAGGCATGGGCCTGCGCTCGGGATTTACACTGGCAGGTGGCCCCGGTCCTGGGTCGCGATGGAACCGGCGCAGGCCCGCATACGTTTTAGTCGTTGCGGGAACCCTCGGTCCTTCCACATCAACTCATCGCAACTTCCCTGCGAATCGGAGCAAATGCATGAAGACCAGAATTAGATTGGCAGCGGCGCTCGCTCTCTGCGCCGCCTGCATCGTTGTCGGCCATACGCAATCGTCGAGCACAAGCCAGGAGAAGCCGCAGCGACTCGCCGGCCTTGAACCTGCCTTCATCGACAAAAACGCCGACCCCTGTACCGACTTCTTCCAGTACGCCTGCGGCAACTTCAGCAAGCTGCATCCCATCCCGGCGGACCGTTCGGCGTTCGGGAGCGGCAGCATGCTCTATGACTACAACCAGAGCATTCTGCTTTCGATTCTCGAGAAGGCCGCGGCGGGCGGCGCGGGCCGCACGCCCAACGAGCAGAAGACCGGCGATTACTACGCATCGTGCCTGGACGTGGCGGCGATCAGCCGCGCTGGATTGAAGAGTCTTCAGCCGGAACTTGACCGCATAGCCGCGCTGAAGAGCAAGGACCAGCTCGCGCCGCTGCTCGCGCATTTCCAGCTCATCAACGTGAACGCGTTCATCGGCTTCGGTGAGCAGCAGGACTTCGGCGATGCGACCAAGCAGATCGCAGCCATCGACCAGGCCGGCCTCGGCCTGCCGGAGAAGGACTACTACCTGCGCACCGGCGCCGCCGACGAGCAGCTGAAGAAACAGTACGTGGAGCACATCACCAACACCTTCAAACTGCTGGGTGAGCCCGACGCGAAGGCGGCGGAGGATGCGGCAAAGGTGATGGCGCTCGAAACCGAGCTCGCGAAGAACTCGCTCGACGTCACCTCGCAGCGCGATCCCAACAAGATCTACCACATGACTGCCGTGGCGGATTTCGAGAAGATGACTCCGGCCATCGATTGGAAGGTTTTCCTGCAAGGCGTAGGCGCGCCGCCCATCGAGAAGTTGAACGTGACTTATCCGCCGTTCTTCAAGGCGTTGAATTCGTTGATCGAGTCCAGTGATCTCGAAACCATCAAGACCTATCTGCGCTGGCAGCTCATCGCAAATACGCCCTCCACGGCCCTCCCGGAGAAATTCGACCAGGAGCACTTCCGCTTCTACGGAACGGTGTTGAGCGGCCAGCAGCAACAGCAGCCGCGCTGGAAGCGCTGCGTGGCCGCAACCGATGGCGCGCTGGGCGAGGCGCTGGGCGAGGTCTATGTCAAGCAGGCGTTCCCGGCCACCAGCAAGGCGGCTACGCAGCAGATGGTGCGCGACATCGAGTCCTCAATGGACAAGGACCTCGACACCCTCGACTGGATGAGCGCCGACACCAAGGTCAAGGCGAAGGAAAAGCTGCACGCCATCGCCAACAAGATCGGCTATCCCGACAAGTGGCGCGACTATTCAAGTCTCAATATCGTCCGCGGCGACGCACTGGGCAATGCCGTCCGCTCCGTCGAATTTGAGAATCACCGGCAGTTGAACAAGATCGGCACACCGGTCGACCGCGGCGAGTTCGGCATGAGCCCGCCGACCGTGAACGCCTACTACAGCCCGACGATGAATGACATCAACTTCCCGGCGGGCATTCTGCAGCCGCCGTTCTTCGACCCCAACGCGACCGACGCCCAGAACTACGGACACATCGGCGCGGTCGTGGGCCACGAGCTCACCCACGGCTTCGACGACGAAGGCCGCCAGTTCGACGCCGCCGGCAACCTGAAGGACTGGTGGACGGCCGAGGACGCGAAGAAATTCGAAGCCAAGGCCGACTGCGAAGTGAAGGAGTACGGCGCATTCACCGTTCCCGGCGACGTGCATGTGAACGGCAAGCTCACGCTGGGCGAGAACACCGCCGACAACGGCGGCCTGCGTCTCGCCTACATGGCGCTGCTCGAGGATGCCAGGCGCAAGAGCCTCAACATGGACGATAAGAAGGACGGCTACACGACGCTGCAGCAGTTCTTCATCGCCTTCGGGCAGAACTGGTGCGGCGAGCTGCGTCCGCAGCGTGCACGCATGCAGGTGCAGACCGACCCCCACTCGCCGCAGGAGTTCCGCGTGAACGGCGTCGTCCGCAACATGCCGGAGTTCGGCCAGGCCTTCGGATGCAAACAGGGCCAGCCCATGATGCCGGAGAACATGTGCAGAGTGTGGTAAAGGCAGGGATTAGGTTTTAGGGATTAGGGATTAGAAAACCTGCCGCACAAGAACAAGAGCCAACCATTCCCCGCGAATGGTTGGCTCTTGTTCGTCTAATCCCTAAAACCTAATCCCTAAACCCCTAAAACCTAATCCCTAAAACCTAATCCCTAAAACCTAACCCCTAAAACCTAACCCCTGTCTCACTTCAACTGCTTCACAAAGAAATCCGCCATCATGTGATTCGCCTCAAGTGCCTCCGGCATCTTCGGGTCATACCAGAAGGCGTGCGGCAGTGCATCGAAGACGACCAACCGCGCATCCACACCGGCACGCAGAAACGCGCGATGCAGATTGGCTGTGCCGCTCAGCAGCAGGTCGCGCCCGCTGGTGACAAACAGCGTCGGCGGCAATCCGCGCAGGTCGGCAAAGATGGGCGAGAGCACCGGGTCCTTCACGTCGGTTTCGCCCGTGTACTCCGGATCGTGCGCGCCCGGCGCCGGAGGATCCAGATGCCCCGACAGTCCGCGCAGCGCATACATCGCAATCGAGTCGCCCGCGCGCCCGAAGTCGCCCATGCCGCTGAAGATGCCCAGTGCCGCCGGCTGCGGCATTCCAAGCTGCTTGATCTTCACGGCAACTTCGCCGGTGAGGATCGCTCCGGCCGATGTCCCATAGATGACGATGTGGCTGGGCTTGTAAGTCTTCAGCAGTTCCTTGTAGACCGCGATCGAATCGTCCACCGCTGCCGGAAATGGATACTCGGGCGCGAGCCGATAGAGCACCGCGACCACCTTCATCTTTGCAAAACTCGCAATCGGAATCGACTCGGTATACGAGCCTGAGTCGGAATTGAATCCGCCGCCGTGCAGGTTCAGCAGCACCTTGTCTTTATTGGCGTCGGGCATGCCGTCGGGAACAACGATGTGTACCGGCACGCCCGCGATGGTCTGGTCGGTCAGCGTGTTGGGGCACACCTTCGTCCACTCCACCCGGGCGCGGGCGGTGTAGGCATCGGTCCCCTTGCGGCGCTCGGCCAGCGACTGCGGCGGCCCCTGGTCGGGCTCGCGGCGGCTGAGCGATGCCTTCGCCTCCGGACTCAGGTCTTCGGGAATGGGAACCACCCGCGTGACGTGTGCCGTGCCGTTTTCATCGATGTAGCTGGTGTCGCGCATCGGCGCTTCGGCCGCAGTAGTCGGTTTAGGCGGCGCGGGTTCCTGCTGCGCGGCGAGAGCGGTGGCGGTGGCGAAGAGCAGTACGGCTGCAAGAGATTTCATAAGCGAGCCTCGGTCTGCCGGGTTCGAGCGCACTTCATTCACGAACGCCTGGCGACGGCTCCACAATAACAGAGACGATATGTAAGATCCGCAGCATACGTTGCGAACTCAAAATGAATTTGCTACGGCCCGGCCGAACAACGAATGCCTGCATCGGCCACCCGCGCCGCTTCATCTACGGAAAGGCCGCTCTTTTTCGCGGCAGAGGATACCGATCGATGCATCCGCTCTTTTCGCCTTTTGAACTTCGTTCCGTCACGTTTCCCAACCGCATCGGCGTATCGCCCATGTGCCAGTACTCGTCTGTCGACGGTTTCGCGACCGACTGGCATCTGGTTCACCTCGGCAGCCGAGCTGTCGGCGGCGCGGGCCTTGTCATGCTTGAGGCATCGGCCGTGACGCCGGAGGGTCGCATCACGCCATCGGACCTCGGCATCTGGAAAGACGGGCACATTGCCAAGCTCGAGTGCATTGCCGCGTTCCTGCACTCGCAGGGCGCGCGTGCGGGGATACAGCTCGCCCACGCCGGCCGCAAAGCCAGCATGTCGCCGCCGTGGCACGGCGAGCGCCTGGTGCCTCTGGCCGAAGGCGGCTGGACACCCGTGGCGCCGAGCGCGATCCCCTTCAACGACAAGTACGCAACGCCGAGCGAACTTGACCAGGCGGGCATCGACGCAATCGTCGCCGCGTTCCGGGCCGCCGCCCATCGGGCCCATCGCGCCGGCTTCGATGTGGTGGAGATCCACTCGGCCCACGGCTATCTGCTGCACGAGTTCCTCTCGCCGCTCTCCAACCACCGGACCGACCAGTATGGCGGCAGCCTGGAGAATCGCGCACGACTCCTTCTGCAAGTGACGGACGCGGTGCGCGAGGCGTGGCCGCACGATCTGCCCCTGTTCGTACGTATCTCGGCGACCGACTGGGTTGAAGGCGGCTGGACCATCGATGAATCCGTCGAGCTTGCGCGGATGCTGAAAGAGCGCGGCGTCGACCTGATCGATTGCTCATCGGGCGGCAACGTGCCCAGCGCAAAAATCCCCATCGCTCCCGGCTACCAGGTGCCGTTCGCCGCACGCATCCGGCGCGAGGCGGACATCGCCACCGCCGCTGTGGGCATGATTACTGAGCCGGCGCAGGCCAATGACATCGTTGCCAACGGCGAAGCCGACCTGGTGCTGCTGGCCCGCGAAATGCTGCGCGATCCCTACTTCGCCGTGCATGCTGCCGCAGCCATGACCGAGACGGCAAGCTGGCCCGAGCAGTATCTGCGTGCCGCCCCGCACCACTCGCTGGCGCGCGTCGGTATCGACGGCCGTGTCGAGGGCATCGGCAAATGACACTCCCAACCGTCCTCCCCCGACCACCGACCACTTGATTATCTGGCCACTCACCGCCTCTTTTTGCTTCACATCTGGTGCAAGAGGTGGCCTATACTGCGAGAGGGCGGTTCGGCTCGTGCCCTGGAGGATCATTGGCTCAGGCTTCCAGAAAACACGCGGCGGATGCGCCGGTCATTCCCGACCGGCTGTATTTCAAAATCGGCGATGTAGCGCGAATCTGCGGAGTCGAGACGTACGTGCTTCGATTCTGGGAGACGCAGTTTCCCCAACTCAAGCCCAACAAGAGCGGCACCGGCCAGCGCCTGTACCGGCGGCGCGACGTGGAACTGACGCTCGAGATCCAGCGACTGGTGCACAAGGAGGGTTACACCATCTCCGGCGCCCGCCAGGCTCTTGAAGGCGGCGGTAAGGCGCCCCGCGGCCCCCGCACAGCAGAAGCCCGAACCCAGCGCGGAATCTGCGCCGATGATGCTGCAGCGCACCGACGCGGTGAAGGCCGCGATCCTGCAGGCGCGGACAGAGCTGCGCGAAATTTCGCAATCACTCGCCAGTCCCCAGCCCACAGCGAGGCGCGAGCGCGCCAAAGTCATCAAGGTCCGGCCTGAGTTGGAAAGCCTCTTCCCGATGTAATCGAACAGCGCCAAGGTCCGAGGAACTAAAGAATCATAGCGCGTAGATCCTTTGCCAGCAGCCGGTGGAACAGATGTTCGCCCGCCTCCCGCCGGACCGACAGCCGTCCCGCCCCATACGCTCGCGACCCCAGCCCCCGCTGCACGGATTCGCAGATCCCCACATCCTCATCCTGAATGCGGTCGCTCACTGCCACGCTCTCCGCATTGTGCTCGCGCGCCGCGTCGCTCACATCGGCAAAGTAGAAATCGAACTGCACCAGGCACCGGTCCGGCCCCAGCGGCAGCACTAAGTTCGTATCCATCACGCCGTGGTAGATGTTGATCATGAAGTTGGGATAGAGCCAGTAATAGTAAGCGCGGTCGCCGGTGCGCGTCGCCGACACGTCCGCGTGCTCGCCGCTCGCCACCATTGGGCTCGACTGCAGGCAATAACGCGTGCTGTTTTCAATGGTGTACTCCTTGTAATCGAGCACGCTGTTCAGGCCCTTGTGCAGGTGCGGCACGTGATACCCGCCGTCGAGATAGTTATCCACATAGACCTTCCAGTTACAGGCCAGCGTATAACTGCGGCGTTCGAAGAAATGAATGTTACCTAGTCCTAGCGGCGCCACGCGCGCCGGCAGATCGCCAAGAAAGCTTTCCAGCGCCGGCGTATCTTCGCTCAGCGTAACAAAGACAAATTGCTCCCACGTCGCCACCCGCACCGGGATAAGTCCGTTCTCCGCGCGGTCGAATTCGCACACGCCGGCAAACTCCGGCGCGCCCTTCAGCGATGCCGTCCAGCCCGTAGGTCCAGCCGTGATACGGGCACCGCAGATGCTCCGCCTTGCCGCACGGCGCAGTCATCACCGCGGCGGCATGGTGGCGGCACACGTTGTAGAAGGCGCGCAGTCGGCCGTCGCTGCCGCGCACCACCACCAGCGGCTCCCCCGCAATCTCCACCGTGAAGAACTGGCCCGGAGCCCCAACCTGGTCGGCGCGCCCTACGGCGATCCAGTTGCGGGCAAAGACGCGCTCGCGCTCCAGCTGCGCAAAGCGCCAGTCGAGATACCACGGCGCCGGAATCGTCCAGGCCTGCTCCAGCGGCGCGGCGGGATCGTAAAGGTCGAGCAGTTCGGCCAGGGGCTGAGTCATGAAGGGTCCTTTTGGAGAGCGCTCTGTAGGGAATCACTGCACCAACAGATTGCACCATCAGGCGCATGAACAAGAAGAAAGATTCCTCCGCCACGCACGACCGCTCATGCCCAAAGATCCGAGAAGCGAATAATGGTCGGCTCTGGAGGACGGTTTTAGAACCCTCCTCTTCATGTGCGCATGAGTAGGAGTCGTTCTGACATCCGGCCCACCGTAAACAAAGACAAGGCGCTTAACCGGCGGGCGCGAATTGACGCCGCCGCAAACTGCTCCGATGTTATAGTATGGTCTGCCCCCGATCTTGTTATCCCCCTTGGACAACCAAGAAATTAAGTACTCTGCTGTAGTTCCGAAAGATTCACTATGTTTAAGATTCAAAGCGCAGTTCCCTCCCACCGGTTGTGGTCACTTGCCGTGGCCTGTTTTGCGATTTTCGTTCTTATCGGCTCAATCCGGGTATTTGCACAGACCCCGGTGCCAACCGTGACGGAGCTGGCGGTTACGTCCGGCGGAGTTTCGGTGTCGAGCGTGCCCCAGGGTTCCCTCCTCACCTTGACAGCGACGGTGACCGCTGGATCAGATCCCGTGACTGCCGGCCAGGTGCTCTTCTGCAATGCCTCGGCGCCGCTCTGCACCGATATCAACCAGCTGGGTACGGCGCAGATTACCCCGGCTGGAACAGCTACGTTGAAGACGCACCTCGGTTTGGGAACCCACACCGTGAAAGCGGTGTATCTGGGTACGCCCAACGGCGCCACGGGGTATGAAGGCAGTTCTTCAGTGCCGTTGGACATCACCGTGGTTGGGTTGACCTCAACCACGTTGACGGCATCCGGATCAAGCGGTTCCTACACGCTAACTGCAACGGTCGCTGACCATCACTCGCTGATACGGCCAACCGGCTCGGTCTCATTTCTGGATACAACCAACGGCAATGTTATCGTCGCGACCGCTCCTTTGGCGAACATCAAAGAGGGGAACTCTACCCTTTTTGTCCCGTCTACCCTTTCTCCCGAGATTAGTGATGTCGTCGCTCTTACGGGCGACTTCAATGGCGACGGTAATCTGGACTTGGTCGTACAAGGCAACGATAATCTTATCGCCTTCGGGAATGGGGACGGAACTTTTACGCTATCTGCGCCCTTCGCGGCGGGGATCCACCCTTCCTTAGCAGGCGACTTCAATAATGATGGGAAATTGGACCTGGTTGCGGGCAACGGCCAATTTCTGTTGGGGAATGGAGATGGAACCTTCAGTTCGGGGCCGAACTTCCCCCTGAGTTCTACATTGGCTGTGGGCGACTTTAACAACGATGGAAACCTCGATGTGTTGGGGTCCGATGCTTCGAGTTTGGTTATGCTACTGGGCCGTGGGGATGGCACTTTCACGTCGGTTTCTTTGGTTTCTTCGATTGCGACGCCCTATAACGGGACCGTCTTAACGGGAGACTTTAATGGGGACGGCAAGCTGGACGTAGCTCTGGGAACGGGCGTCATCCTGCTGGGCAATGGGGACGGTACCTTCAGTCAAGGCGCCACTCTGCCGGGCACTCCTTTCGCGGCTGCTGACTTCAACGGGGATGGGAAGCTTGATCTTCTTGGCAATAGGATCTATCTGAACAATGGCGACGGCACCTTTACTCAGGGACCTGTCATCGGGTTCAACTTTAACGACTTTATATTTCTGAGCGTGACCTCCGCGCCTGTATTAGTAGGCGATTTCAACGGGGACGGCATAGCCGACATCGAATTTAACTCTTCCTTTTCTACCGGGGGTGGGCCAGGATGCCATGTCTCGGCGTTGTCGGGCAAAGGAGATGGGACCTTCCCCGAAACCGCGTATTTTGATTATTCAGGTTCCCCGTGCGCCACAAGCTCTAGCGTAGGGGATCTGGACGGAGACGGAGTTTCGGACTTTATCATCAACTCGTCCTACGGGTGTACCGATCATGGTGAATTCTGCACATATTTCCCTCTGACAGCCGTACTAAACCTCCCCGCCGCATTCCCGGCCACGGCCATGGTGACGGGCGTAGCCGTGCCAGGAACCGGATCTCATGCCGTGGTGGCAAGCTTTTCGGGCAACGCAAGCTACGCGGGTAGCATCTCCAGTCCAGTTTTGCTCACTGCGACCACGCCTGCAGCGCAGCCTGTCTTTACGCCCGGAGGGGGCTCCTATAGCCGAGCGCAAGCCGTCACAATCACCGAGGCCTCGGCAGGAACTTCGATCTACTACACCACTGACGGGACCACCCCTACACCCAGCTCGACCCTCTATACGGGACCGGTCCAGATAGCGTATTCGACGACCCTCCAGGCGATCGCGTACGGGGGTGACTATGGACCCAGCCCGATAGCCTCGGCTGATTACGTCATCCGTACGACAACTGCCACCTTGCCCTGAGCGGCCCTGATCCTTACACCCTGACCTGCACCGTAAAGGGAACCTCGATTGGCGGAGTGAGCGGGCCTACGGGATCGGTGACGTTTACGGATTCCGCCAGCAGCGCTCCGCTGGGGACGGCATCTCTGGGTGCTTCCACGCACGGGCCGGACTTCGACCCGCCAGTCTCATTCCCGGTTGGCAGCGCCGGGCCGTTGTGGCTCTCCGGAGATTTCAATGGGGATGGAACCCCGGATCTGCTTCTGAGCGCCGGGGGGACGATCGAGATCATGTGGGGACAGGGCGGCGGCATATTCCTGGCGCCTATCGCCTCCGCGTCGGTTGCTTTGACCAGCGCAGTGGCTGGGGACTTCGACCACGATGGGAAGCTCGACCTTGTTGTTTCCAACGCCGCGGATGACAGCGTGTCGATTCTTCTGGAAACGGGGACGGCACTTTCTCCGCGGAACGGAGAGTGACTGCCGGGGACAGTGTGCTGACCGGGGATTTCGATGGTGACGGAAAGCTCGATATCGCCGTGGCAGATTCCGTCAATAATATGGTTTCCATCCTGTTGAGCAAGGGCGATGGTACGTTCAAAGCCCCGGTGTCGTATTCCAGCGGGAATGCTCCCCATATGAAAGTGAGCGGCCATTTTCACGGCGGCAGCGCACCGCTCGACCTTGTGGTGAGCGATGCCGATGGGCTCACATTACTGGCGGGGAATGGTGATGGTACGTTTCAGGAGCAGCAAACTGTGGCGCCGGCATCGACGGATTCTCTACTACGGCCGACTTCAACCGGGACGGGAACCCGGACCTCGCAGTGGGCGGCATTACCAATAAAAAGGTTACAGATCTCTGGGTAATGGCGACGGCACCTTCCAATACTCGCCCCAGCTTGTCACGCCGGGTCCGGCCGGCATAACCGCGATTGCCTCAGGCGACTTTAACGGCGACGCTGTTCCAGACGTGGCGATTGGAGCTGGGAAGAACCCGATCCTTTTTTCTGCTACGGAAAAGGGGACGGCACCATTGCCTCACAGATGGAATTGTCCACACTGAACGCTGTCACCGGCCTGGTAGTGTCGGATTTTACGGGCGAGGGTTATGCGGATCTCGCATACTCCACCACAGCCGGTATCAGCGTGACACTCAACGTAAAAAGAGATTCCGCTACGGCTACTCTCAGCAACGTGCTTATCGATACTGCGGTGGCGAACCATGACTTTCAATGCAGTTATGCGGGGGACACCAATTTTGCGCCCAGCCTTTCCAATATCATCTCGAAAACGTACACTGCGGCGGCCGCGCCTGTCTTTTCGCTTCTGACGGGCAGCTATCCCGCATCGCAACCGGTTAGCATCACTGCCACGGGCCCGAAAGCTATCTACTACACGACCGACGGGAGCACGCCGACCACCGCCTCGACGCTATACACGGCGCCGTTCACAGTTACATCCTCGATTACGCTGAAGGCAATCAATGTGCCTCCGGGTTACCAAGCCTCGACAGTTTCGGAAGCTGTGTACAACATTGCCGCGGCTCCGCAGATCACATTCAGCGGACACACAGCGACGATTACCGACAGTACCAGCGGGGCGGTCATCTACTATACGACCGACGGCAGTTCGCCTTCGACGACATCCACCAAATACACGACGCCGTTTACCTTGTCTCAGACCACGACGGTGAAGTCGTTCGCAACCGCGGCCGGTTACATCAACAGTCCAGCGGCGTCCTCGGCGACGCTTGCACCCTGGGAGTGCTGCCCACCTTGCCCGCCGTCACGCCGTCCGCCTCCTCAATCTTTAAGAGTCAGGCACTCTCAGTGAGCATTGTTGTGGGCGCAGTCAGCGGAAAGGCAACGCCGACCGGTTCAGTAGTATTGACCAGCGGAAGCTATTCCTCAGCCTCTGCCACCCTCGCGAGCGGCAAGGCAACGATCAACATTCCAGCAGGTTCGCTGGCCGTCGGCAAGGATACATTGACGGTCACCTATACGCCCGACACTGCCAGCTCATCCGAATATTCGTCGGCGACGGGAAGCGCAACGGTGACCGTGATGGAGGACTTCACAGTCGGGCCAACCCCGAGCGGCGGTTCAGACTACGGCCACAACGACTCCCGGCGGTAAGGCGTTACTTATTCGCTGGTCATTCACTCCGCCCAGCGGCGAGACACTTACCGCCGCGGTCAATCTGACCCGTCACTGGACTTCCGTCAGGAGCATCAGCAACGTTCTCTCCGGCAACCGTCCCGGCTGGCGCGGGCGCAACAACCGTCACTACCTACTGTGAACGTTCCTGCCACTGCATCCATGCTGTCTCCCAGGAAACCGTTTGGCGCGGCTCCCCTGCCAACGGCGCTGGGGCTGATTGTCCTGCTGAGCTCGCCCTCCTCCGCAGAAAGCGCCTGACGAAACGGGGTAAAACCACGTGGCTGTTTCTGCTTGCGACCATCGGAACCTTGTCGATCGCCGGTCTTATCGGCTGCGGAGGAGGAGGCGGCAGCCAGTCACCACCACCCCCTCCGCAGTCGCACACCTACACGCTCACGGTCACGGCTGCATCCGGATCCTTGTCGAACTCGACTTCACTTACCCTGATCGTGAAGTAGCCGACTGGCTGAGGGATTCATCCGGATCTGGCCCCCAGAATCCTTGCAAGAAAAAGACCCCTCGCGCAGCATATCTGCCGCGGGGGTCAAATTCTGTAATTACTTGATTTTAATAATGGTAGTCCTTAGAGGACGGTTTTAGAGCTTGGGTGTGGGGATGAGAGCCACTGTGACTTGTCCGCCCGCGCCGAAGAGCATCACTAAGGATTCAATCAATTTATCGGGGAGCGGAGGACGCTGGGGGCGTTCTCAACTACACGCATTTTATTGACTTAGGGGCCTGTCGACTGCAAAACTCTCGATACTCCCCGGTCAGGTTCCCCGCCTCCGGTCGCATTCCCCGGGCCTCAATAATCCGACTCTTGTTCACGAGCTTTTGGCTTCCGCGCGGAAGCCCGGCGGCTTATACCGCTCATTGTGCGCTCGCATGACGAGCGCCGAGTGCTTCTCCGGTCGCCGCCGTTGGAAGCGGTCGATCAAGAGCCGGTTCAGTTTCAGCATCACATCTTCCGGCTCCGGGCCGCGATACGAAGGTTCGCGTCTCTCAACCGGCGATGCCTTGTTCGGCTGCAGTCCAGTTCCCCAGTGAGGTCAAGTCTAGATGATTCGCAGTCTTCACAAGCTCTTCAGGGTCCAGCTCACGCTGTGTTCCGTAAATCTCACGCTGCCCGGTGAGGTCAGTACCATGGTCTGTGTTCGCTCTCTGAGGTCTTGTCTGAGTCTGCTTTTGAAGTGCCAGAAACTGGCCGACCCAATACGGCGGTTGCGGATGGGAGCGCAAGGCTTGACTGCATGGTTGGTTGCGCTCGTCTTGCTGAATGTTCTATGCGCTCATGGAAACGCACAACAACCTGGGGTTTATTTCGGCGGGTTGCAGGGTTCCTCGATTTCAATCTCGAATCCGGGTGGGGTAGCCGTCGATACCGCAGGCAACGTCTACGTTTCATCCGGCAGCAATGTGATCAAGATTCCACCCGGCTGCACCAGCAGTTCCTGCAGGAGCACTCTAGGCGGAGGGCTAGTTAGCCCCACCCAGGTCGCAGTGGATGCGGCGGGCGATGTGTTTGTTGCAGAGGGGTTCAACGGCCATGCGGTGATTGAGATCCCGGTGGGCTGCACGACCAGCGCGTGTCAGCTCTCGATCGGTTCCGGGTTAAATCAGCCGCATGGAGTGGCGGTGGATAGTGTAGGCGATGTCATCATTTCGGATACTGGAAACCAACAGGTTGTGGTTGTCCCGTCTAACTGTTTGCCCAACTCTTGCCAATCCACGTTATTCGACCACGCGGACGGCAACCAAATTTTCTTTCCGTATGGGGTGGCGGTGGATGCGGCATTCAATGTCTACGTCACTGATCCCGTGAATGGGCGGCTTTGGGAGTATTTGTACAGTAGCGGTAACCTTCAGACGGTAGGCGGCGGATATCACGATTTAACCGGAGTGGCCCTCAATGCGGCGGGTGACCTGTTCATCGCGGATACTGGAAACGATCGCGTATTAGAAATCCCCGCAAGTTGCTTGCCTGGCTCCTGCGAGTTCCAGGTGGGTTCCGGCCTGAATCAGCCGACTGGATTGGCGTTTGATGGGGCCGGCAACCTCCTTGTCGCGAATTCCTCCAACAATGTGCTTGGATTCGATTGCACTCAGCTGCTTTGGGTACCGTAAACGTGGGCTCCAACACCACCGTCAGCCTTCCATTCACCGTGTTGAGCGGCACCACGATCGGCAGCATCTCCATCGTTACCGGCGGCGTGACCGGGCTCGACTTCCAGGACGCGGGATCGAGCACATGCACGGCCACGGCCTACACTTCGACCACCAACTGCTCGGTGAACATAAAGTTCGCCCCCACCGTGCCGGGCACCCGCGCCGGCGAGTTGACCATCCTTGACGCGAGCGGAAACATTCTCTATCGCATGCCTCTGCAGGGAATCGGAGCGGGGCCGCTGGCTGTAGTTGAGTCTGGCGTTCAGACCATGGTGACATCCAGCTCTCTCCAGTACCCCGTTTTCGGTGGTCGGTGAGCGACCAGTCCGGAAACCTTTATGCGGCATTCTCGAGCCAGAACGAGATCCTGGAGATTGCTCCTGGCGGAACATCGTCAGTGTTATCGCTTGGCAGCGCCACAACAGACCCGCAGCAGCCGGCAATCAGTGCGACTCTCAGCGCGCCTTCGGCCGTGGCGATCGATAACGCGGGCAGCTCTATATTGCGGACACAGGTAATAACCGCGTGGTGGTTCGCCAGCCGGTTCCGGGTTCCGCGACCGGCCAGTACTTTCTTTACAAGCTGGGCCTGGGCACCCTGACCCTGAACGCCCCCAATGGCGTGGCGACAGATGCCAGCGGCAACGTCTACATCATGGATAACGGCAACAGCCGCGTGATCAAAGTGCTTCCTTCGGGTGCGCCAGCGTGCTTCCCAACGTCAATATCGGCAACCTTCCCGTGACCGGATTCATGGCGGACGGGGCGGGCAATCTTTACCTGACCGGGAACGGCGACGTGGTCAGATTTCCCGCGGGCAGCTCGACAGCGACGATCCTCTATACCGGATACCCTTCAGCGGCGGCCTTGGATGCGGCAGGCGACCTCTATATCGCCGATTACGACAACCGTGCCGGGCTGGTCGAGATCCCTGTGGGGGGAACGGCGCAGACAGTGACTCTTGGGAATCCGGCAGGTAGTGAGGCCCCCAGCGCCATTTCAATTGACTCAGCCGGCAACTTCTATCTGACCTACAGTTACGGTGTCTACAAGGTTGGTCGGACCGCTGCCTCGCTGAACTTTGTGACCACGGCCGTGAACTACACAAGCGCTGACAGTCCTCAGACGGTGCAGTTGGAGAACGCGGGAAACCAGCCGCTCACCGTAACCAGCATCGGCTATCCCACAGACTTCCCGATGACAGCTCCGACGCCAGCCTGTGCACCAATGGGCAGAGCCTTGCGCCTGGGCGCCGATGCGACATTTCCGTGCAGTTTGTTCCGAAGACGGCAGCTACGCTGACCGAATCGGTGAGTGTTCCACCAACGCTCCGAATGGCAACCCCACCATTGGCGTAACCGGCACAGGCAGCGCTGGTGGCCAGAGCCAAACCGTGACACTCGTAAACCGGTCGCAGGTGCACGCGCCTATCTGCTGCGGTCCCTATCCGTCAAGTTCGGGTTTTTATGTAAGCTCAAGCTCCAGCTTGCCGGTAACCGTCCGCGTGATCAGCGGACCGATGAACTTTAGCGGCTCTCTCTCGAAGATCGTGAACACGACAGCCGGATCTCTCAGCCTGGTCCTTCCCAATGCCAGCGGCGCGGGCTCAGGCGTCGTCGAAGTGGACCAGCCCGGCACCTCTCTCTATGCGCCCGCTACCCCGGTACAGCTTAGTTACACCGTGAATCCAGAGTCGATCAGCATCCGCCAATTCACTCCCACTCCGTCGGGGACGCAGGTCTATGGCGGCAGCAATTCCACGCTGACCTACATTCTCCAGGGTGTGCAGCTGGGGGACCAGCTTCATCTTGCCGTTGTTTCGGGGGTCAGCTCTTCGAGTCCGGTGGGAAGCTATACGGCCACGGTTGCGCTGGTGGGCCAGGCTGCAGCCAACTACACCTTGACCAATCCCACACTGCCCTTTACTGTGACACCGGCGCCCCTGACTTTGGTGGCGGTGGATGCCTACCAGTTGGTCGGTGCAACTCCCGGGCCGTTCACCTACCAATTCAGCGGCCTGCAAAATGGCGATCCTCAAAGCGTGGTGACCGGCACCCCAACGTTGACGACAACTGCGACGGCGTCCTCCGGAGCCGGCACTTATGCAATCACGCCGGCAGTTGGTACCCTCTCCGCGGCCAACTACAGCTTTCCCAACTTGATACCCGGAGAGCTGAATATCTTCGCGCCCATTAATCTTGGGTACGCCAATGCCGGAAGCGCAGCCTTTGAAAACTTCTCTTTCCCCGCGGGCTCCTTCATCCCTGCCGCGAGCGCAGAGATGCTGACCGGCGGAAACACGACCGGGGCATTTGGCGCGGGGCTTTTTCACTGCACGGCAGGGTCGCCGGGCGCCTGCACCGCAAATCTCACTTTTTCTCCCACAACTGCCGGGCTCTGGACAGGCGCGCTGCAACTCTTTGACGCGAACACACCCGCCAATCGGCTCGTCTCCATCCCTGTGTACGGCACCGGCACGGGGCCGCAGGTTGCCTTCCGCGGGGGCGCTTCCTCCAACTACGCGACTGGCTTCCAATCACCCGCCAGCATGGCCTTCGACGGCCTTGGAAACCTGTACGTTGCCGATCAGGCCGGGGCGGTCTACAAGATCCCCGCAGGTGGCGGAACCCCCGTTACCTTCGGAAGCGGCTGGAGCATGCCCACTTCCGTCGTGACCGACGGCGCCGGAAATGTCTATGTCTGCGACTACCAGCTCAACGGCGTATACAAAATCACTCCGGCTGGTGTTCAGACCAAGCTTCCTCTCTCGCTCTTTACCAATCCCGCACAACTCGGGATGGATGCGATGGGGAATCTCTACATCAACGTGGGCGGCTCGACTGTCTACAAGTACACTCCAGGCGGATTGCAGACGACGTTCTACCAGGGCAGCGCGACGGACAACTACCCCAACGTTAATTCGATTGCGTTCGATCCCACAGGCAAGTTCTTCTTCGCCAACGGGCAGAACGGCGAGATTTATACCGCGACCGCCGGCGGCGTGGCCACGGCTTACTCGACGGCGATCCCCGGTGTGACAGGAATTGCATTCGACGCCGCGGGCAACATCTACGCGTCAAGCAACAAGTCCGGGGCGGCGGGACTGTACGAACTTACTCCGACCGGTACGGTGAACACGCTGCTCTCCGAACCGGATGCGGACTATCCCCTGGCCGTCGCCGTCGATCCGAACGGCAACGCCTACCTGGAGAACTACGGATCAGGGGGACAGTTCGCCGGCATCGTCAAGCTCGACCGCGTGGATCCACCGAGCCTGGCGTTCTCCACTTCGAACCAGTTGTCCACGAACCTCGACAACATCGGAAATCAGCCGCTCCTCTTCCCCGTTCCGACCTCGGGAAACAATCCGAGCATCGCGCCCAACTTTACCTACAACAGCAGCGCGGTCTCAGCCTGCCCTCTTGTCACATCGACGTCGGCCACTGCGGGCACGCTTGCGGCGGGAGGCTCCTGCGTTCTCTCGGTCAACTTTGCGCCGCTCCAGATGGGGAGTATCACAGGCTCGCTGGTGTTGACCGACAATTCGTTGAACGCCGCAGCGCCTTCCTACCAGCAACAGACGATCCCGCTCAGCGGCACCTTTGCCGGCCAGGCGACCGCCACCGCACTCAGCGCCAACCCGAACCCGTCAACCTTCGGGCAGTCTGTCACATTCACCGCGACTGTGACTTCGAGTGGCGGCCCGTTGACTTCCGGCACCGTGGCCTTCAGCCTGGATGGAAGTCCGGTATCCGGAGGCTCCGCTGTGGCGGTGAATGGCAGCGGATTGGCTCAATATTCCCTGTCCGGAATGGCAGCGGGGACGCACAGTGTACAGGCTGTCTTCACGGCTGGTGCATCAAGCCTGTTTGCCACGAGCAGCGGATCGCTTACACAGACTGTCAACGTGGCGACCCAAACCATCACGTTCCCGGCGCCGACCTCGCCTGTGACTTACGGAGTGTCGCCGATCACGTTGACTGCTACGGGCGGTGCGTCCGGAAATCCGGTGACGTTCTCGATTGTCTCTGGCCCGGGCTCGCTCAGCGGTTCGAACAACAGCATTCTCACAGTTACAGGGGCAGGCACAATCGTGATCGCCGCCAACCAGGCCGGCAATGCCAACTACGCTGCCGCGCCGCAGGTAACTCGCAGTATCACGGCTCAAAACCCACCTCCCACCGCACTCTCCTCACCCGCGCCAGGCGCGGTGCTTGCCGGACCCACAGTGCCGTTCAGCTGGACCGCTGCAAAGGGGGCCACCGGCTATTACCTATGGGTTGGAACCACCCCGGGGACCTCTAATCTCTACACTTCGGGCAAGGTCACTACTCTTACCGTCACACCGACCGTTCTGCCCACCGACGGCGAAACCCTCTACGTACGGCTGTTTACCGCCTACAACAGCACATTGGTCTATACCGACTACACCTACACGGCGGCCACACGGGCAGCGATCATCTCACCCGCGCCGACGGTGCTTCCCGGACCTATAGTTCCGTTCAGCTGGACGGCTGCAAATGGGGCCACCGGCTATTACCTCTGGGTTGGAACCACGAAGGGGACCTCCAATCTCTACACTTCGGGCAAGGTCACTACTCTTACCGTCACGCCGGCCGGTCTGCCCACCGACGGCGAAACCCTCTACGTGCGGCTGTTTACCGCCTACAACAGCACGTTGATCTATACCGACTACACCTACACGGCGGCCACACGGGCAGCGATCATCTCACCCCCGCCGAGCACGGTGCTTCCCGGACCCATAGTTCCGTTCAGCTGGACCGCTGCAAAGGGGGCCACCGGCTATTACCTCTGGGTTGGAACCACGAAGGGGACTTCCAATCTTTACACTTCGGGCAAGGTCACTACTCTTACCGTCACACCGCCCAGTCTGCCCACCGACGGCGAAACCCTCTATGTGCGGCTGTTTACCGCCTACAACAGCACGTTGGTCTACACCGACTACACCTACACGGCGGCCACACGGGCAGCGATCATCTCACCCGCGCCGACGGTGCTTCCCGGACCTATAGTTCCGTTCAGCTGGACGGCTGCAAATGGGGCCACCGGCTATTACCTCTGGGTTGGAACCACGCCGGGGACTTCCAATCTTTACACTTCGGGCAAGGTCACTACTCTTACCGTCACACCGACCGCTCTGCCCACCGACGGCGAAACCCTCTACGTAAGGCTGTTTACCGCCTACAACAGCACGTTGGTCTATACCGACTACACCTACACGGCGGCCACACGGGCTGCGCTGACCTCTCCAACTGCGGGCACGGTGCTTCCCGGACCTATAGTTCCGTTCAGTTGGACCGCAGCAAATGGGGCCACCGGCTATTACCTCTGGGTTGGAACCACGAAGGGGACCTCCAATCTCTACACTTCGGGCAAGGTCACTACTCTTACCGTCACACCGACCGCTCTGCCCACCGACAGCGAAACCCTCTACGTGCGGCTGTTTACCGCCTACAACAGCACGTTGATCTATACCGACTACACCTACACGGCGGCCACACGGGCAGCGATCATCTCACCCGCGCCGACGGTGCTTCCCGGACCTATAGTTCCGTTCAGCTGGACCGCTGCAAATGGGGCCACCGGCTATTACCTCTGGGTTGGAACCACGAAGGGGACCTCTAATCTCTACACTTCGGGCAAGGTCACTACTCTTACCGTCACACCGCCCAGTCTGCCCACCGACGGCGAAACCCTCTATGTACGGCTGTTTACCGCCTACAACAGCACGTTGATCTATACCGACTACACCTACACCGCGGCGACACGCGCAGCCATAACCTCACCCGCGCCGAGCACGGCGCTCACCGGACCTACAGTGCCGTTCAGCTGGACGGCTGCAAAGGGGGCCACCGGCTATTACCTCTGGGTTGGAACCACGAAGGGGACCTCCAACCTTTACACTTGGGCAAGGTCACTACTCTTACCGTCACACCGCCCAGTCTGCCCACCGACGGCGAAACCCTCTATGTACGGCTGTTTACCGCCTACAACAGCACGTTGATCTATACCGACTACACCTACACCGCGGCGCCGTAGTTTGACGCAGCCGCAGCAGCTGGCAGGGGGAGGGACATTGACAACAGGAGTACCGTCCTGGCTGGAGTATGTCGGCGGTAAATGCCCAGAACGGAGACGGGGCTAGTCTAGATTGGCGGGAAGTGCGAGCTACCGAAATCGCCGAACCCGCCCAACAAGCCGGACTCTTGCGAAATGTACTTTTGAACTGCGCGATTGACGGCGTAAGTCTTTATCCTACTTACAGAAAACCGTTCGATCTAATAGCGAAAAGGGTCAAAACTGAATAATGGTCGGGACGGGCAGATTTGAACTGCCGACCCCTCGCACCCCAAGCGAGTGCTCTACCAGGCTGAGCCACGTCCCGACACGATTGAGCCGGCTCAGGAGAGCCGGCTTTGGGGTCTTGATTCAGTTTACACCAGAGAGGCAGAAATACGCCTCGCCCGGTCACGCGGCAGTCGTCACGCATCTCATCCGCACAAACCTCGCAGACCCTCGCGGCAGCGCTCCAGCCACAGGCACCTTAGTGCGTCGGCGGCACGTACTCGCTGGGCAGCGCCGACCCGGAGCCGAAGAAAAACTCCTCCATCTGCTCGACGAGAAACTGCTGCGCCTGGGGCGTCCAGGGCTGCAGGCGGTACTCGTTCAGGAGCATCTTCTGCCGCTCCACCCACTCGCCCCACGCGGCCTTCGAGACGTTCTTGTAAATCTTCTGGCCGAATTCGGAGTCGAAGGGCGGCTCATCCAGACCCTCCATCTCCTTCTTGTTGCGAACGCAAAAAACCATGTGCGCCATTGCTTGCGGTGCCCTTTCAGTCTTGACTCTCTCCATTGTATGGGATCGGAGCATGGCCATCGCTTGTCACTTGCGGCTTGCAGCCCGTATCAAATTACTCTTGAGGCATGACCGACCGCGAACTCCTCGCGCACATTGCCCGCTCCGCCGGATCGAAGGCCGGCTACAAGCAACTGGTTCGCGAGCTGGGCCTGGGCGGCGGACGCGAACGGCGTCTCCTGCGGAGCAGCTTGCGCGCATCACCGTGCGCGGCGAGCTTACCAGCTGGATCGCGATATGTGGAGCATCCCCAGGTCGCATCTCCACCAGCACCGGAACCCGCGACAACCTGATCGCCGGCCGCCTCGACCTGCACCGCGACGGCTATGGCTTCGTCCGCCCCAATGCCCGCCAATCCGTCGGGCAAGCGAAGACATGTTCATTCCGCCCGATGAGATCAACGGCGCCATGCAGGGCGATCAGGTGCTGGTCGAGTTAGCCCCGCCCCGCGGCGACGGCCGCCGCCTGGGCCGCATCGCCCGCGTGCTCGAGCGCCGCAACTCCACCGTCGTCGGCACCTTTCACTACGCGAAAGGCCGCACACAGGCCGGGGTCCCCGGCGACAGGTCTTCGTCGACGGGGTGGAAGAGCAACTACGTTGTGCCCTTCGATGAGCGCATGACGCAGTCGATTCTGATTCCCCAGGCAGCGAGATTCCGTCGGCGTCAGACCTGGCCACGCCGCATCGCGTTCTCGGCGAGGAGGCCCGCAAAGCCGCATCGCATGAGGATCTCGAAGGCCTGATCGTCGATGTCGAGATCACCGCCTGGCCCACTCCCACCAGGCCTCCGATCGGTCGCGTGATTGAAGTCCTCGGCCATCCCGACGACTTCGGCGTCGACGTGGAAATGATGATCCGCAAGCACCAGCTTCCGCGCGTCTTTCCCGCCCAACGTCCTGGCTGAGGCGCGCGCGGGTTGCGCATCTCGATCGCGCCGAAGTCGATCGCCGCCGCGACTTTCGCGGCCTGCCCATCGTCACCATCGACGGCGAAACCGCGCGCGACTTCGACGACGCCGTCCTGGTCGAGCAGCGCGCCGACGGCGGCTACGAACTGCAGGTGCATATCGCCGACGTGGCCGAGTACGTGCGCGCCGGCATCCGATCTCGATCTCGAAGCGCGTCTGCGCGGCACCAGCGTCTACTTTCCCTGACCGCGCCATTCCCATGCTGCCGCAGGAGCTCTCATCGACATCTGCAGCCTTCGCCCCGACGAAGACCGTCTCGTGCTCAGTTGCGTCATACAGCTCGACTCCGCCGGGCGCATCGAGAGCTACGAAATCGGCGAAGGGCGTCATCGTTCCGCGGCGCGCATGACCTACACGGAGGTTCATGCGATCCTCGAAGGCGACGAGGACACGCGCGCGCATATCCCGAGCTGACGCGGCGACTTCGAACGCATGCAACGCTGGCCGATGCTGATGAACATCCGCCGCGAGGAACGCGGCTCAATCGACTTCGATTTGCCCGAGCCCGTGATTCGAATTCGATGAGCATGGACAGATGCGAGGCGTCACGCGAGCAGAGCGCACGTGGGCCAACCGCCTTATTGAAGAGTTCATGCTCGCCGCGAACGAGTGTGTCGCCACCTGGCTCGAAGACCTCGGCGTGCCTTCGATTTATCGCATCCATGAGAAGCCCGAACCTCGCCGCGTTGTGCAGTTTGAAGAACTGGCTACCAGCTTCGGTTACTCACTCGGCCTGGGCGCTCTTCCGGTCAAGCGCATCCAGACCCGCGGCGAACGCCGCGAGTGCAGCGCGGCGGCCGCAATCCCCGCGTGCATGAAGTCGCCGAAGACATCGCCGTTACTCCGAGATGTATCAGCGCCTTGCCACGCGCATCGAGGGCAAGCCTGAAGAACGGATCGTCAGCTACCTCATGCTGCGATCGCTCTCGCAGGCTCGCTACTCCGAGATCAACGAAGGTCACTTTGCGCTGGCCGCGCCAACGTATACGCATTTCACTTCGCCCATCCGCCGCTATCCCGATCTGGTCGTGCATCGCATCTCGAAGGCGCTGCTTCGCGCCGGATTGAAGCGGCGCGGAGAAATTGCTGAAGGGCCGGCTGGATTCACCGTGGACGCATCCACACGAAGGCTTTACGAGACTCACCTCAGCCGTGAGTCCCACTCGAGTCCAGCCCAGGCTCGTGCCCCATCCTTACCGCGTTTTGCGCAAGGGTTGGGAGACCGATCCGCCCCGTCCCCCCAGACCGGGTGAACCTCGGCTCCAGATCGCCGAAGAACGCAGCCAGACCGAACGCCGCGCCGCCGAGGCCGAACGCGAACTCGTGGAATGGAAGAAGGTTCGCTTCATGCAGGACCGCGTGGGCGAAGAATTCGCCGCGCTCATCCTGAATCCGACCAAATTCGGCCTCTTCGTCGAACTCACCGATCTCTTTGTCGAAGGCCTGGTGCCCATCGATTCATTGCGCGACGACTACTACACATGGCGCGAAACACTCACGAAATCGTGGGAAACCGCTGGGGACGCATCTTTCGTGCCGGCGATCGCGTGCACGTCATTCTCGATCGGATCCTCGCGCAGGAGCGCCGGCTGCAATTCTCAATCGCTGGAAGAGGGTATTCCACTCACCGGCAAGCGCAGCCCCGCCGCCGAAGAAGGCGAAAACGCACGCCGCGACGAGCCGCGCAGCCGCCCGGCCAAGGTGCGGAACCGCAGCGGCCGCGGCAAGCGCCGCTAGCGTTGACTTGCTTGAACGAGTCGGGCCACGACCTCAGAGGGAGCGAAAGACCAATGATTCTGGCACATTTGTGAAAGCGAACGACTTCACAGCTTGCTGAAAAACTCGCGCGGGCGGTAGGCCGGGGATTCATCCCCGGTATAAAGGCCTCCGAATCATCGGGCCTACCACGTCACGGAAAACTAAAACGAAGCGGGCTTTGTGTCAGGGCACGGCTTCAGCCGTGCCGATAAAGCCGTTAGAACCCGTGGGCTTTA
>CAWFVY010000016.1:0-4430 GCA_963819365.1 uncultured Acidobacteriota bacterium | reverse complement strand
TGCGGCTGCCCCCGAAATCGAACACGCAGTTACTTCCGAATAGTCCATAACTCGCCCGGAACGGGAGATGGACTGAACAACTACTCCCTGTGACAGCCACAAAAGTGTCACATGGACAAGCGATGGAATTGCCAAAGGTGAACTACTCTTGCTTGGAACAGAGGGGAGGACTCTTGGAATGCCAAGAAAGCACGTTGTCCATTTTCTGCTGACCGCTGCATTCATCCTTTTTGCCAATCTCGCTCATGCAGACGACCGGAACTTGTTGCCGAAATACGGTAACTTGCCAAAAGCCGATTGGCAGAAAGCAGCCGACGACGCATACATCATTGCTACGGACAAGGAATATCGAGGTGACAGAGGAAAAGCCTCGATGGATACAGCGACGCGCGGTTGGCAATATTTGGCTGGAGGTGATCCTGAGGACGCAATGCGACGCTTCAATCAAGCCTGGCTGTTGAACAATGAAAACGGCATTGCACTATGGGGGATGGCGGCGGTCGAGACCGAATGGGAAAAATTCGATGAGTCCTTGAAGCTCTTCGCAGAAGCTGAAAAGTTCGTTGGCAGGGAAATCAATTTTTTGGTTGACTACTCAAGGGCAGTTGGATTGGTGGGTGTTAAGCGAAGGGACGACGCCTTGATCAACGATGATTCGATCGTTTTGAACGCATTTACCAGAGGGCTCCTCAAAACGGGAGGAATCTGAAGAACTGGGCGATGACTCTATTTGGCGTAGGGAAATATTCCGAAGCTTGGGCAAAGGTGAAACTCGCTGAATCCACGCCGGACAAAGGTCACCTCGATCCCAGTTGCTGATTTACAGTCGCACATGCCGCGACCGCGAGACTGATGGGACGTTCAGCACCCTTCGCTGGCGGTTATCTCTGGGTGAGCGACACGGCAAAACGGTGAAGCTGCGGGACCCGTGTTTGAGGTCTCGCAACCCCCTGTTCGCGTCCACGCGGGCGAGTGACGGCCTATTTGGAAGCTTCGGCTGAATGCACCTTCTCCATCAACCTCTCGAAACACCCCGGCACCTGCGCATCCCACTTGCCCCAGTCATGCCCGCCACGCTTCGTATGAAACTCGCTCGCGAACCCGCCCTGTTCCAGAATCCCCGCGAACCGCCGGATCGGCTCGAGCATCGCCTCCTGCTGCCCCGCCGTCACATATAGATATGGCGTCTTTGCCGGATCGGCCGTCTTTACCAGCACAAACGGATCGGCATTCCGCCGTGACTCGCTCCCATCGGTGCCGAAGATCTGTCGGAAGCGCATACTCTGCGACCAGCGCCGCCAACTGAATTTGCGCGACGGCACATCCACCGCCGGGCTGATCCCGCCTGCAAACGCGAACAAATCTGGCCGGGCCAGAGCCAGCTTCACCGCCGCGTAGCCGCCCATCGACACGCCCACAACCGCACGGCTCTCCCGGGAAGCCGCAGCCGGAAAGCGCCGCTCCACATCCGCTATCAAATCTTTCGTGAGATAGTCCCCGAACCGCTCTTTCGATCCCCCGGCAGCATTCACCCAATAAGACGATTCGCCGTTCGGCATCACCAGCACATACCCGCGCGCCGCATACTGGCCCACATCGGAGTAATTCGACCAGTCCTTGTATTCGCCACCGCCGCCATGCAGCAGATAGATCACCGGCAGCTTCGCCCCCGGCGCCACCGCCTCGGGCAGATACACGCGATACGTCATATCGCGCCCCAGCGCCGCCGACCGGAAGGTCACATCCTGCATGCGCACGCCGGCAAACGCACGCGGATGATCCACAATCACCGGCCCGCGCTGCTTGCATCCCGCAAGCAGCAGGCACGCACCCGCCACAACCAGCCAGCACAAACGCACGCGATTCATTGGAGAGCCGATTCTACCCGCAATCGGCCCGTGCGGCCGCTACTCTCGGATAATCACTTTGATTCTGGGTGGCCGGGCGCGCGCGGAGTGCGGGTGGGACACCCGCACAACAGCCGGTGGGGACACCGGCGCTACACCTTTGCGAAGACTCCGGTCTCTTATCCCTCGGTCCCTGACTCTACTTGGTCGACACCTTTTCCGCGATCTGGTCGTACTCGTTCTTGCTGACGGAGTGTTTCTTCACCAGGTCGTACGAGTCGTCGTAGGGGCGGTTGTCGATGATCCGTTGCGCTGCGGCGTCGTCAATCCCGGGCAGCTTCTTCAACTCACCCGAGATGCCTTGTTGATGTTGACCGGACCCTTGTCTTTGATGCTGTCCACGACCCCTGCGCCACGGCCTTGGCGTCCTGGGTCACTTCTTTGGTGGCCTTGGCCGTGTCTTCGCGGATCGCGTCGGGGCTGCGCCTTTCCGGGGTGCAGGCGGTGAGGGAAAACAAGAACGAGGGCGCTGATCAAAACAAGCTTCATAACCACTTCGATGCCGCTTCGCGGCGACGTGCTGGAACCGGGTGATAGTTCTTGCGTACCTCAGTCTGCTCGTGTCGAAGCGCCTAAATGTACACTGATCCCAGCCGAGGAGGCTTCCCATGCAGACACGCATTCAGGGCACCACCATGCCGGTGCTGGAAGTCCAGCTTGATCCGAACGAAAGCGTCTTCTCTGAGAGCGGCGAACTTTCCTGGATGTCGCAATCCATCCAGATGACCACCCACACGCAGATGGGCGGCGGCGGCGGCCTGATGGGCGTCTTCAAGCGCGTGGCCGGCGGCGGCAGCCTTTTCATGACCGAGTACCGCGCCTTCCAGTACGCCGGCGAAGTCGCCTTCGCCACCAAGGTTCCGGGCCACATCATTCCCATTCAGCTCGGTCAGGGCGTGGATATTTGGTGCACCGTCACGGCTTTCTCTGCGCCACGCCGCAGGTTACGCTCAGCGTGGGATTTCAGCAGTCGCTCGGGGCCGGCATCTTTGGCGGTGAGGGATTTGTGCTGCAGCGCGTCAGCGGCCTGGGCACGGCATGGCTTGAAATCTCTGGCGAGCTGATCCGAAGATCTTGCCCCCGGCGAAATGCTGCTTGTGCATCCCGGCCACGTCGGCGCGTTCCACCCTCGGTCTCGTTCACCATCACCACGGTGCCGGGCATCAAAAACATGATCTTCGGCGGCGACGGCATCTTCCTCGCCCAGCTTGTCGGCCCCGGCACGGTCTGGCTGCAGACGCTGCCCATCTCCCGCCTTGCGCATCAAATTGCACACTATATGCCGGGCGATCGCCGCAACGTGCCCAGCGCGGCCGGCGCCGGCCTGCTCGGCGGCATCGTGGGCTCCATTCTCAGCGGGGGGGAATAACCCATCTCATCGCGCATGAACGACACCGCAGGCGCGCAGCGCCACCAAGTCCGCAGCAACATCCTGTTCGCGTTTGCCGTCGCGCTCGCGCTCGACTGGCCTGGCTCCTGCGGCATGTCCTTCTGTTGATTTATGTGAGCGCGCTGTTTGCGGTGGTCCTCAAGCCGCTGGTCTGCTACATCTCCGATCTCCGCATCGGCCGCTGGAAGCCCTTCCGCCGCGCCGCCATCATCGTTCTCGTCTTCCTCATCTTCTCGGCGCTCGCCGGCTTCGTGTTTCTGGCCTTCCGCCGGCCCTCGACGACCTGAGCGACTTCGCCAAGGAGATGCCCACGCGGCTTCCGCAGATCGTCGACAACCTCAAGCACGTGCCGTTCCTGAACCACATCGACACCAACAACGTGACCACGCAGTTCGCGAACTCCATCACAGGTTCAGCAACGTCCGTGTTTCACTCCCTCAAGGACTGGGCCAGCGCCCTGTTCACCCTCGCCATGGGCTTCATCCTCACGGTTTACTTCAGCCTTGAGGGAGAGGTGGCGTACCGCTGGGCGCTGTCGTTTCTTGCGCCGGTCCATCGCGAGCGCCTGGACTTCACACTGCGCCGCGCCGAGGCGCGCATGCAGCGTTGGCTGCTGGGCCAGGGGAGCCTCATGCTCATCCTCGGCCTCTGCAGCACTGCGACGTATCTGCTGCTGCACATCCGCTACGCCTACGCGCTCGGCTTCCTCACCGGCCTGCTCAACATCATTCCCGTGGTCGGCGCGGCGGTATGCATCGGGCTTGCCCTGCTGGTCGCCGCCATCGACTCATGGGGCCGTGTGCTGGGCGTGGCTATCTTTTACGTGATCTGGGTCAACCTCGAGAACCCCCTGCTGATCCCGCGCATTATGAAATCGAGTGTCGACCTGCCCGGCCTGTCGGTTGCGGGCCTAGTCATCGGCTCCGAACTCGCCGGCGTCACCGGAGCGCTGGTCTTCGTCCCGACGACGGTCCTGGTTTCCGTTTTGCTCGACGAATACCTGGTCAAGAAAGAAGCCTGAGGCATGCGAGATCGTCGGATCGTCCCCGGAACGTTCCACCACGCACTCAGGTGCCTCACACTCGCCGCGTCTTTGTCCTTGCGGCTGGGTGGGAGCCCACGACGGCCCTAGC
>CAWFVY010000015.1:0-51736 GCA_963819365.1 uncultured Acidobacteriota bacterium | reverse complement strand
CATGGTGCAGGTTCCCTTAAACTGGAACTACCCATGACCTCCTCCACGCGCACTGAAGCTGTCCTCATCCACTTCTCAGGACACGACGCCCCTGGCCAGACCGCCGCGCTCACCGGCATTCTGGCCGAGCACGACATTCGCATCCTCGACATCGGTCAGGCCGTCGTGCACGAGTCGCTCACGCTTGGCATCCTGGTCGAAGTGCACGGGGACTCGTTTGCCCCGGTGAAAGCGACGCTGACGCAGCGCGCGCTCGGACTCGGTCTGCAGGTACAGTTCCGCGTCGTTCCGCGCACGGCGCTGCAACACTGGGCGCAGGGCCTGCAGCAGCATCACTTCATCATCACCGTCCTGGGCCGCTCAATCACGGCGACGGAGCTGGCGCGTGTCAGCGGCATCATCGCTCGCCACGGAATGACCATCGTCCGCATCGACCGCCTCTGCGGCAAGCTCGCCCCGGCTACAGGCGACGCCTGCGTGGAATTCGCCGTCAGCGGCGACTCCGCCAACGAAGTCGCCATGCGTTCCGAATTCCTTCAGGCCGCGCAGCAGCTCTCCATCGACGTTGCCTTCCAGCGCGAAAGCATCTTCCGTCGCAACCGCCGCCTCTTCGCCTTCGACATGGACTCGACCCTCATCCAGGGCGAAGTCATCGACGAACTGGCGCGCATGGCCGGCGTCGGCGATCAGGTCGTCGCGATCACCGAGGCCGCCATGCGCGGCGAGCTCAACTTCGACGAGAGCTTCACGCGCCGCGTCGGCCTGCTCAAAGGCCTGCCCGCGCAGCGCGCGCACTCGCTGCTCAACACCATCCCGCTCGCTGAAGGCGCCGAACGCCTCATCCGCACCCTCAAGCTGCTCGGCTACAAAACCGCGATCCTCTCCGGCGGATTCACCTTCTTCGCGCGCGACCTGCAGCAGCGCCTCGGCATCGACTACGTCCACGCCAACGAGCTCGAAATCGAAAACGACGCCGTCACGGGCCGCGTCCTCCCGCCCATCATGAACGGCGCGCGCAAAGCTGAAAAACTGGCCGAGATCGCCCGCGCCGAAGGCTTCTCGCTCGAGCAGTGCGTGGCGGTCGGCGACGGCGCCAACGACATCCCGATGCTCAACCTCGCCGGCATGGGCATCGCCTATCGCGCCAAGCCGCTGGTGCGCGAAAAGGCTGGCCAGGCCATCTCCGCACTGGGGCTCGACGGCCTGCTCTACCTCATCGGCGTGCGCGACTGGGACCTCGAACACCATGAGCCAGTCGTCCGCGGAATTCCCGCATAAGTCATTCCGGCCGCCTCCTTGCGATCGGTCTCCGCAATCGCCACTCGCTGTGTATGCTGACAATACCGAACGTCAATTGAGCGGCAGCAACGGCGCGCCTGGGAGGTCGGTTGGGGCGAAAGGGTTTGTTCAGCAAATCTGAAGGCGGCGTGCGCAAACTGCGCATGATTCCCCTGCTCGCGGCCACCTACTTCATGGTCTCGG
Source organism: uncultured Acidobacteriota bacterium (assembly GCA_963819365.1). Taxonomy (GTDB): domain Bacteria; phylum Acidobacteriota; class Terriglobia; order Terriglobales; family Acidobacteriaceae; genus Telmatobacter. The sequence continues at coordinate 50,254 of CAWFVY010000015.1, read as the reverse complement.
GCGGCCCTTACGACCTTGAAGATGTGGTCGGTTTCGGCGGCTACAAGTTCGCCCTGCTGGTTCTCTTCTTCCTGCCGTTCGTCTGGAGCTTTCCCACCGCGCTGATGCTCGGCGAGCTGGCCGCGGCCATCCCCGACGAAGGCGGATTCTACGCCTGGGTGCGGCGCGCCCTCGGCCCCTTCTGGGGATTTCAGGAAGCGTGGCTGTCGCTGGCGGCCTCCGTCTTCGACATGGCCATCTACCCCACCACGTTCGTGCTCTATCTCGCAGCGCATCGCCCCGGCTCTCACCGCAGGGCCATCGCGGCATCCTGCTTGAGCTTTTCGTCGTCGCCACGGCCATGGCCTGGAACCTGCGCGGCGCGAACGCCGTGGGCGAGGGCTCCATCAAGCTGTGGGCAGTGGCCGTCTCGCCTTACTTCGTGCTGATCGGAATCGCCGTTTACCTGGGCATGAAAGGCGTGCACGGACCCTACGGCGGCCACGCCTCCATGGCGCCCCCGGCCTCGCCTGACTTCGCCACGGCCTTCCTCGTCGCCATGTGGAACTACATGGGCTGGGACAACGCCACCACCATCGCTCACGAAGTCGACAATCCGCAGCGCGATTATCCCCGCGTCATGTTCACCGCCGCCATCATGGTGATGCTCACCTATGTCGTCACCGTCGGCGCGGTGGCGTGGGCCGGCATCCCGTCAGACATGTTCCGCACCGGCGCATGGGTTGACGCGGGCCGCATCCTCGGCGGAGCCATGCTGGCCGGGGCCATTGTGATCGCCGGCTCGCTCGACGGCTTTGGAACATTCGCCAACCTGACGCTGTCTTACACGCGCCTCCCGCATGCGCTCGCCGAAGACGGATACCTGCCTAAGGTATTTACCCGGCGGCTCAAGAACGGCGCGCCGTGGGTTTCGATTCTGGCCTGCGGAACGCTCTGGGCACTGGCGCTGGGACTTACGTTCGAGCGATTGATCACCATCGACCTGCTGCTGTGGGGGTTGTCGATTGTGCTGGAATTCCTTGCGCTCATTGTGCTCAGAAAAAAAGAGCCGGCGCTCCCGCGGCCGTTCCGTATTCCCGGGCCAAACTGGGTGCCGGTGCTGCTCGGCCTGTGCCCCACAATGCTGATCGTGATGGCGCTCTATCTTGCGCGGCAGGAAAAGACGGCGCACATGTCGGCACTCGCGTTTGCGCTGCTCATCGCCGCCGGCGGAGTGCCCATGTACGGCCTCGCATGGCTCCGAAAGAGCCGCGGCGACAAGGCCAAAGCGGCCGCCTGAAGGCTCGGCAAAAATGTGCGATTAGTTGGTGCGGGCGGGGGAGCCGAAGATTGCGGCGTAGAGCGAACGCGCGGCGCGCAGCGTCCTGGTGGCCAGGCGCCGAAGGAACGGGGCTTGCTGCATCTGGTGCTCGAACTCCGCGAGGCACTCGTCATGAAGGTCCTTCTCAGGACCGGCCCATTCGTCGCAGAGAAGACATCTCGGCATTACAAACCTCGCACCGGTCACGCAGCACAAGCGCCGGCTGGAAATCTGGAAATTTAAAAAGGGGCCCAGGATGAAGGGGAGCCCGAGGGTTCAGAGGAACCCGGCGGGTCAGAAGAAGAAGATAGGGCGAACCTATCATGACAGACACATGACTGGCAACGGGTTTGGCGTCCCTGGCCGTTGTCGAGGTGCATTGCTAAAAACCGGCGGACTGGCGCCGTCGCTATTCGCTGGTGGTGGGGTCGATGATGCTGCGCACCTGGGCGACGGAGTTGGCGGGGAATCCACCCTGGCGCGCGTGCTCCCGCACCATCTCTTCATTGGGAGCGATGTAGACGCAGTAAATCTTGTTGTCGGTGACATAGGAGTGCTGCCACTGGATCTCAGAGCCGAGGTTGCGCAGAACTCCGCACGAGGTCTGCGAGACAGCCTTGAGCTGCTCGGCAGTAAGGGCGCCGGCGTTGGGGATTTCGCGCTCGATCACGAACTTGGGCATGCGACGAACAGCCTCCTTGGGGCTAAGCCATAGATACTGTGCAGCAGTGGCCTCAAGCAAGCGATTTGTGACGGAGGCAGGTACCAGGCAACAGGCTACAGAGAACATGCGGCACCCTCGGTTTGTGGCGAGTCAGCTTCCTAAAGACGTGGGCCGGGGCGGGTTCTGGCGGCGTTGATAAGCTTGTCCGTCTGGCGGGCAGCGGCGAGGGGGATGGAGATAGACGTGCCGGTGGGCTTGATGTTGGGGCCGAAGAGCGGGTCGGCTTTGGCGATGGCGGCGGTGTCGACGTCCGCGATGGTGGTCTTGAGCTTGGAGTTCATGGTGTCAATGAACTGATTGGCGATGAGGGCGTAGGCAGTGTTGGTGGGGTGGTCGCCATCCAGCGAGAAGATGCCGCCGAGGAAGCCGGTGGTGGCTTTGTAGCCGTTAATGGTGATGCCGTTCTGGTCGAGGGTCTGGAAGAAGGCGTGCATGTCAACGAGGGTGCCGCCGACGGCGCTGACTTCCTTCTGAATCACGGCGTTGTACTGGCCGATGATGGTCTGGACCTGGGTGATTTCGGCTGCGTTGAGGAAGCCGGAGTCAGAGAGCGGGGTGGGAGTCTTGCCGTTTTTGAGGGCGTCGGCGGCGTTCTGGACCTGGCCGAGGCCGGTGGCGTTGACGAGATCTCCCGATTGAATGCCGAGGGCGGCGGCGGACTGGGCCTGGGTGAGGCCGGTGGCGGTGGCGAACTCGGAGGTGACGGTGTCAGCCGGGGTGAGGTAGGGGATGGCGGTGACGTCAGGGATGTTGGCGACGATGAGGGTGGCCTTGGTTTTGGAGCGCAGGGTGGTGAGGAGATGGGTGTACTGGGTGGTGAAGGTGGCCACGTCGGTCATGGAACTGGGGGAGCCGCTGGAGTCGGCGTCGAGGGCGTCGTTGTTGCCGGTCCAAACGAAGAGCGCGGTGGGGGTGAGGGCGATGGCCTGGTCGAGCTGGCTTTTGGAGTTGCCGAGGGGGAAGCCGAGGACGAGGTCGGTCATGATGTCTTGCGCGGTGGTGGGCGCGGCGGTGGGGGCGGCGGTGATGAGGTCGTTGAGCTTGTGGCCGGGGACGGCGAGGTCATAGGGCTGGAGGCTATTGTCGTCACGGCCGTTGCTGGTGCCGGAGGCCTGCTGGGTGACGACGGGGGGGCCGACGCTGACCAGTTCAAGGACCGCGGGAACGCCGGGCGGGGCGATCAGGGGCAGGTCGAGTTTGAACTTGGCCTGGGTGGCGACCAGGCTGGCCCAGCCGTTGGGCTGCTGGGTGTCAAGCAGCGATCCATTCTGGAATCCGGCAGATAGGGAGTCGCCGATGACGACGGTAGTGGCGAAGCTGGTTTTGGAGGGATTGCCGCCGGAGCCGCTGGAGGAGGAATCGAACATGCCGCAGCCGGTTACGGCGGCGAAGAGGCACACGGAGGTTAGGAGGAGTGCGCGGGGATTGATAGGCATGATTGGGGCTCTTTCTATAGCCCGGAGTCGTATGAGGTTAGATGCGGGGATTGGCTGGGTGCGCAGGGTGGCAGCCCTGGGCAGGGGCCAGGGAACAGGCAACAGGGAACAGAAATAGATAAAAGGAAAAAAATAGGTGCCGCTGGGCGGGTTGAGATTCGTGGTGCCCCAGGTCTCAGAATCGAGATCTCCACCCCACGGACAAAGACCCGTCCATGGGGACCCCGGACCTGGGGCACCCTCGGTTTGTGGTAAGTCAGCTTCCTAAAGTCCTGGGCCATCCGGCCGCGCGTGTGACGGGCTGATCAGTTTCCCAGGGCATGCGCCACACGCCAGCGGGGCAGATGCTTCTCGCTGGCGTGATGGGCCTGCCTTGAAAGGGCCGACAACAGGATGTTCGCGTTTACCGGCGGTTTCAGGCGCTGGTCATAGAGTGGGTCCTCCAGCATGATTTCCCCGGAGCGGACGAGCACGATATTTGCTGACGGCCAGCGGCGCCGCACCAGGCGGGCAGCCTCCTCCAGTTCAAAGCAGCCGAGGCTGTTGTGGAAGATGACCGCGTCGTAGCTGCTCCTCCTGGAGAGAATCCATAACTGACGGTAGTCATCGGCATGGAAGAAGGAGAATCCGGGCCATTGGTCGAGCGGCTCCCGGATCAGGACGTCCTCGTCCATCCGGCCGACCGAGAGTACGCGGGCGGGGCAATCGATGGCTATCGCGTACGGGGTTGAGATTGGGGCGAGGGGAGCGCAGGGTTCGGCCACCAGGCCTGATCCCTTTGAATTCGGTGTTCGAACGAAAGAGATGATGGGACGCATGACGAATTCCTCCATATGGCTGGCTGGACGCAAGACCGTTTCGCTCCCGTGAAGGAGCGCCATGGATGCTAAGCCAACACAGCAGGAGGAGCCCGGAGACGGATCTGAGAAAGGTGAGGAGAAAGGGTGACGGGCCGGCGCTCTGCGGCGGTGCAGTAGCCGCTGCGGGCCAGCTGGATGGTGGTGCAGGGTACGGCAATGCGGGTCGGCGAGTTTGGCGGCCGGCGTGAAGGGGTGGGCCGGATCGCCAGGACGGCCCGCGTCGCTTCCTGTTGTTTATCCCAGATCTTCGCGATGGCCGCATGCGGCCTGCCGCCGACGGTGAGGCTGTGGCGAGGATGCTCGGTACCGAAGGTCCAGAGAAAGACGACAAAGGCCAGGGCGGCGCATGCCGCAGTCCACTGGTTGCCCCGTCCCGCCGAGGGCAAGGGAGCTTGGCTGAGACGCTCCTGAGCGACGGATTCGTCGTGAGGTTTCATGCGAGGCGCGATACCAGTCTGCGATGGTTTGACGTCGCGCCCGCGGCAAAGGTCACGGGTGGCGGGATGTGGGAGACCTGGGCGTCCTTCGTTCTGTGGCGAGTCAGCTTCCTGAAAACCTGGCCACCCGCCGCAGATCATCCCAGTGAGGCGCAGGTCTGCAGAGTGTCTACTTGTCGAAGCTGGTCCCGACCAGGTCCGCGCTGACTACAGGCCCGGAACCACCGAGTTGTCCCACAACTACCGCCACCGCAGGCTCCTCACCTTCCAGTACCCACACCATCACGTCCTTTGGCTGAAAGCCGAGCAGCCGCGCAATCATGCTCACGATGCCGCCCAACTCCGGATGGACGCGAAACACCGTTGCTTTGAGGCTCCGTCCTGATAATTGAACTGTCTGCTCTTCCTCCGGTGAGATCAGGAGCCGAATCAACCGCCCGCCGACGACCGGCGCCAGCATTCCCACCCGAAACGGCGCCGTATTGTGCGGCACGTTCAGCAGCAATGTCCCAACGAAGCCATTCGCCAGGTCATCCGGCAGTTTTATGTGCTTGCTCTCGACGTGCAACTTGCCATTCTTGTCTATTGTGCGGCTGGTCACTATGCCGGTAGCCGCTTCTACCGTAAAGTCGACCGGTTTTGAAAAGAACGGCCCCTTCTGTATGTGATGGTTGCGCACTAACCGAAACGTACCCTGCTGCGTGTACGTCGTCTCCTCATCGTCGATTGAGCCATCAACAAACCGATAGATCACGTGCATTGTCACTTGATCGCTCTGCACAGCCTGCGAAAACTCCACATTGGCGATGATTTGTCCAGCCTCGGAGCGCGCCACCATAAACCGGTGCATTGGCAATTGGACATGCTTCACCGTGATTTGCTCTGCGTGCGCTGCAGGGCGGCACAGCGCTATCGCCAACAAACCAGCCACAAGATAATTGCTTCGCTCCATCCACTGCCTCGAATCTGAGTCTAGCTTTATGCGATGTCGAAAGAACCTGTACCTGGTCGGCTCCAAAATGACGTTTTGTTCAGAACGCCCTGCAAGACTGCCTTTTAGACGTCGACTACCATTTATTGAATTAGGAGCATTGCCTCGCAAGACGTGGATGGAGGCGCGGGGTTGGGGTTCGTGGTCGCTCGGCTGTCGCACACCCGCTTAGGGGGTGTCATCCCGAGCGCAGTCGAGGGATCTGCGGTTGTCTTTGGCGATGCCCGTCACAGGACCAACCGGCGCGGCGGGAGTACCATGCGCGCATGCACGAGGGCAGTTACTTCACCTACATCATGGCGAGCCGCAGCCATACGATTTATATCGGGGTCACGGGCGACCTGCTGAAGCGCGTGTTTCAGCACAAGTGGCGCGAGTGCGGCGGGTTCACGGAACGCTACAACTGCGACAGGCTGGTGTGGTTCGAGGCGCACCAGGACGTGCAGCGGGCGATTGCGCGGGAGAAGCAGTTGAAGGGATGGAGCCGCGCGAAGAAGATTGCTCTGATTGAGAAGACGAATCCCACGTGGCAGGATTTAGCTCGCGAGTGGTATGACCTGGAGCCGGCGGACGAGCGCAGGGCGCTGGATCGCATGGATGTGTAAGGCTGCAAGCCTCGAGTTTGTCATCCCGGGCGCAGTCGAAAAATCTGCCCTGAGACACACTTCCCCTAGGCACTGTCATCCCGAGCGAAGTCGAGGGATCTGCGGTTGCCTTTTGAGGTGCCGGCTGGAGCAGGATGGCCGTGCCGATTTATCGTGCGTCAGTTGGGTGCACAGGCGACCCCGGAGCCGCGTAGAAACAACCGCAGATCCTTCGACTCCGCTTCGCTACCCTCAGGATGACAGGCTTATTAGCTGGGTGAACGGAGGCGGGCGGGCTGAGGTTCGTGGTATCCCACCCAAGCAGAGCTTGGATGGGGCACCCGGCCTGAGACACACTTCCCCTAGGCACTGTCATCCCGAGCGAAGTCGAGGGATCTGCGGTTGCCTTTTGAGGTGCCGGCTGGAGCAGGATGGCCGTGCCGATTTATCGTGCGTCAGTTGGGTGCACAGGCGACCCCGGAGCCGCGTAGAAACAACCGCAGATCCTTCGACTCCGCTGCGCTTCGCTCAGGATGACAGGCTTGTTGAGCGGGTGAATGGAAGCGGGCGGGTTGAGGTTCGCGGTATCCCACCCAAACAGAGCTTGGATGGGGCACCCGGCGGTCTGCTGGCGCGACGGAGTTTGTGGGCCTTCGGGCGACGGTGGAGAGGCAATTGCAGATCCTTCCGTCCGCTGAAGAAAGCGCGCGGACTGTCGGGATGACACCGCTTTGTTTTGTGCTGAAGAGTGGGCCGGCGGGCGGGTTGAGGTTCGCGGTATCCCAAGTCTCCAAAACCGGGAGACATGGGGCACCCTCTTTCTGTGGCGAGTCAGCTTCCAAAAGACGTGTGCCGCCCGCCCGTGTGAGGTCACAACTCTGGGACGGTAGGTTAGGGTGGGTCACGATTCCTCGAAAAGCTGTATCCTCTTTTACAGCTTCCAAAAAACCATTCAGCCTTTACCGGGGTTTGATGGTTAGTTGTGTTGGAGCCCCGGGGTGCACGTCCGAGAATGGCAGATCACAACACATCGCAATTACAAAGTCCGTCGGTTAATGACATGGAGGAGTACTTCGTCTCCATCGAGGACCTATTTCAGTCCACGATTGAGTACACCGCTCCAAGTGGCGCTGCAGATCCAGTTATGGGATATGCAATAACAGCGCTCGTCTTGTCAGTCATTCCGGTCATCCCAACCATGATTTGGGCCGTCATCCGATGGCGGGTACCCGACTTGATTTTCTACTCGTGGGGACATCGAATTCCGATCCATTCGTGGGGCGCTTGGTGGGCGATAGCTGTCGCGGGATCGATCCTTTTGTTGACTGCCTTGGATCGCATCAACCGTTGGACGGTTCCGAAATCGACTCCAGAATTGCTTCGCGAAGCTCCCATGAGATTCGCTCTTTCATTCGCGCTGGGCAGGGAGCTTCAACGCTATAGAAAGAATAGGTTGCCGAAGCACATCCGCGAGGCTCGCAGGCTATGGGCGAAGCTCGTGGATGCACTAGAGGACTTGTGGGGACCCGCTCGCCACATTCATCTGACGCGGGATGGGGTTTTGAGAAGCCCAGAAGACCCCCTATCGTTCTCGATGGTTTCAGCTCGAATCGAGCATCGTTTGGGGGAAGTGTCTAGATCTCGGTCTTTCTTCTCTCGTATTCTCAGGCTGTCGCACGATTTCGACTGGTTCAAGCTCACAGAGTCGACTACCCGGATAGTTACCGCACTAGACTCCCTGCTCGTGAAGGTTCCAACGCGCCTACGAGACACAAAAGACATTGCATCACTCGCTGATGTCTTCACTAGGCTTGCTTCTTACTTGTACACACAGATTCCGGAATTGTTCGATCTGAAGGCTGATGAGACTGTCAAGCTTGAGGAACTGCGCGAGAAGCTGCTGCTATCGTTCTGCGACGTGATAGAACCTTTACCAGCGCCGGTTCCCAAGAGTCGAAAGAGGGCTGAGCCAGAGCCCTCAAGATCCCGATTTGCCCAAATTTGCGCTTGGGCAGCAAGTACTTTTGATAGTGACTTACTTCTTCTGAGATTCTTCTCTTGGCTGACGCTCTCTTCGGTGCTCGTTGGAGCGGCGTCCGTCCTGCTGTTGCATTTCGTCCCGAAATTGAAGGTGGAAAATATCGCAACGGTCGCCTTTGCAACACCATTTGCCGTCGCAGCAGGAGCTCTTGCAGCTCAACTCCGGAAACGGACCTGAAAGATCGCAGTTCGCACGAAGTGCAGGAAGCGGTCCGGGTCTGTGACGGGAGCGTCTGTGTTTCAATAGATAGAGAATGGCGAAGTTTCGGCGGGATACGGTTAGAGGGCGACTTGTGGCGGCGCGGCGGAAGGCGCGCGAGTATGCGATGGTGGCGCGGGCGCTTGCCGACACGTCGCATCCGGTGCTGGCGCAGATTGTGCCGGCGCGGTTCTGCAATCTTTCGTGCGCTTATTGCAATGAGTACGACAAGGTGTCTAAACCTGTCGATCTAGAGGAGATGTACCGGCGGATCGACCACCTGGGACAGCTGGGGACGGCCATGATCGGCATCAGTGGCGGCGAGCCGCTGACGCATCCAGAGCTGGACGACATCATCCGGCGGATGCGGCGGACAGGCGCCATTGCGGGGATGATCACCAATGGCTATCTGCTGAACCGGGAACGGATTGAGCGGCTGAACCGGGCCGGGCTGGATCACATGCAGATCTCCATTGATAACGTGGAGCCGGATGAGGTCTCGAAGAAGAGCCTGAAGGTGCTGGACAAGAAGCTCGAGATGCTGGCCGAGTTTGCGGAGTTCCACGTGAACATCAACTCGGTGGTGGGCGGCGGGTTCAAGAATCCTGAGGACGCGCTGGTGATTGGGAAGCGGGCGCTGGAGCTGGGGTTCGAGTCGACGATTGGGATTATTCACGACGGAGACGGGCAACTGAAGCCGCTGGGCGAGGCGGAGTCGCGGATCTACTTTGCGATGCGGGACCGCAAGAAGACGAACTATGCGCAGTTTGACGCGTTCCAGAACGCGATTGCGAAGGGCGAGCCGAATGAGTGGCGGTGCCGGGCGGGGTCGCGGTATCTGTATATCTGCGAGGACGGGTTGGTGCACTATTGCAGCCAGCAGCGCGGGTATCCGGGGGTTCCGATTGCCGAGTATACGACCGCGGATGTGAAGCGGGAGTTCCTCACGGCCAAGAGCTGCGCTCCGCATTGCACGATTGGGTGTGTGCATCGGATTTCGCATATCGATCACTGGCGGGCGCCGCAGACGAGCGAAGTGAGTCCGGGGCCGGGTGGGCTGGTGCAGATCAGTCAGTAGTTTTCAGTTGTCAGTTTTCAGTTGTCAGTAGTTCGCAGGATCAATCGGGTTTGGGGCCGTCGCCTGTTTGGTGGGCGTTGCCGAGCAGCTCGATTTGCCCCGTGGTCACGTGCGCCAGCAGCCGGTAATCTCCATTTGGATTCTCTCGTTTGAAACTCCGGAAGAAGCCGCCTTTATCGACGCCGAAGGCCTGGGAGTGGACCTGGCCGATGCCGACGGAAGCGTTCACGCTGCGGTAGTCGCCCTCGTGAATGGAGGAGATGGTGATCTGCCCCGCTCCGACTTCGATATCCTTGTCGCCCTTGACTCCTTCGACCGTGACCTGGCCCGCAAGCATGCGAATAGCGACGCTTGTTCTCCGGGGAACTTCGATTTTGACCTGGAGGTTGTTGTTGCCGTGATGTACGTGCCCCTCGATCGATAACTTGCCGCCGTTGGCTGTTGGCGAGAAATGGAGAGAGACGTCCTGGGCGGTTTCGTCGCTGCCGGCCGTGCAGGAAACACGAAGCTCGTCCCGGTCGGTGGCAACGATCTGGAGCCCAGCAGGCTTGGAATCGATCATCAGCACCGCCCTGGATTGCAGAGGGACATTCAGAGTCTGGCTGCACGATGTTTTTGTCTCGGCAAATCCGGCGATATTGCAGGCCAGGAGAATCACGGCCGCGACGTAACTGAGCAATCTCATGGGTTCAGGTACGCGGGGGGCGGGCGGTTGGTTCCCGGAGGTGGGCTTTTCAATCAGGGCAACTGCGGATCCCTCCGTCCGCTGAAGAAAACGCGCGGACTGTCGGGATGACACCTCGTGGGTGAGGGCGTGAAACGGGAACGGCGCATCCCTTTCGGAATGCGCCGCTTTTGTTGAGGGCTCGGCGGGGTTCGTGGTTTCCCACCCACGCGACGGAAGGAAGTCGCGTGGATGGGGCACGGTGCCTTTGTGGGGATGCGCAGAGAGAAGCTGCTCTGGCGCCGGTTTATGCTTCGACTCTCTCGTACTTCTTGGGGCGGCGGTTGGCCTGGAGGATCTTCTTGCGTAGGCGGAGGGATTTGGGGGTGACTTCGACCATCTCGTCGTCAGCGATGAACTCGATGGCCTGCTCGAGGTTGAGCGCCCGGTAGGGGACGAGGCGGATGGCGTCGTCGGCCGAGGAGGCGCGCATGTTGGTGAGCTTCTTTTCGCGGACGACGTTGACGTCGAGGTCGTTGTCGCGGGAGTGCTCGCCGACCACCATGCCCTCGTAGACCTCGACGCCGGCGCCGACGAAGAGGATGCCGCGCTCCTGGAGGCCGTTGAGCGAGTAGGTGGTGGTTGCGCCCTGGCGGTCGGCGATCAGAGCGCCGGTGGGGCGCTGCGGGATCTCGCCCTGGTAGGGGATGTAGCCGTCGAAGAGCGCGTTCATGACGATGGTGCCGCGGGTTTCCGTCAGCATTTCGCTGCGCAGGCCGATGAGGCCGCGGGAGGGGACGCGGAATTCCATGCGCACGCGGCCGGAGCCGTGATTGTGCATCTTGGTCATCTCGCCCTTGCGGGGCCCGAGCTTTTCAATCACCACGCCGGTGTGCTCTTCAGGGACGTCGATGGTGAGGTGCTCGACGGGCTCCATGCGGGTGCCGTCGACCATCTTGGTCACGATCTCGGGGCGGCCGACCATGAGCTCGAAGCTTTCGCGGCGCATCATCTCAATCAGAATCGCAAGCTGGAGCTCGCCGCGGCCGAGGACCTTGAAGGTGTCGGGCGAGTCCATCTCTTCAACGCGGATGGAGACGTTGGTGAGCAGCTCTTTTTCCAGGCGCTCACGCAGATTGCGGCTGGTGACGTACTGGCCTTCGCGGCCGGCGAAGGGCGAGTTGTTCACGCTGAACTGGATGGCAATGGTGGGCTCATCAATGATGATCAGCGGCAGCGGGGAGGGGTTTTCAACACTGGTGAGCGTCTCGCCGATGGTGATGCCTTCGACGCCGGCCACGGCGATGATGTCGCCCATGGTGGTCTCGGTGGTCTCAGTGCGCTTGAGTCCGCTGAAGGTGAACAGCTTGGTGATCTTGGTCTTCTGCAGCGAGCCGTCGCGCTTGGAGATGAGGACTTCGTCGCCGGCGTGCAGGGTGCCCTGGAAGACGCGGCAGATGGCGATGCGGCCGAAGTAGTCGGAGTAGTCGAGATTGGTGACCAGGATCTGCAGCGCGGCTTCGGAGTCGCCGGTGGCTGCGGGAATGGTCTTCACGATGCTCTCGAAGAGCGGCTGCAGGCTTTCGCCGGGCGTGGCCGGGTCGAGCGTGGCAGTGCCCTGCTTGGCGACGCAGTAGAGCACGGGGAAGTCGAGTTGGTGCTCGTCGGCGTCGAGATCAATGAAGAGGTCGTAGATCTCGTTCAGCACTTCCTGCGGGCGCGCGTCGGGGCGGTCGATCTTGTTGATCACAACGATCGGGGGAAGCTTCGCTTCCAGAGCCTTGGCGAGCACGTAGCGCGTCTGGGGCAGCGGGCCTTCGGCTGCGTCGACGAGGAGCATGACGCCGTCGACCATCTTGAGGGCGCGCTCCACTTCGCCGCCGAAATCGGCGTGACCGGGCGTGTCAACGATGTTGATTTTGCCGCCTTCGAAGTTGATGGCGGTGTTTTTGGCCAGGATGGTGATGCCGCGCTCACGCTCCAGCTCGTTCGAGTCCATCACGCGGTCGGCCACCTGCTCATTGGCGCGGAAGGTGCCGGCCTGGCGAAGCATGGCATCGACGAGGGTGGTTTTGCCGTGGTCTACGTGCGCGATGATGGCGATATTACGTATCGTCTGGGTCACAGGAGCGGTGTTTCCTTCTTTATGGATGGAGGCCGTGGGGCCGTGAGGTCAACAACTTCAGAGCGGCAGGGCGGTGGAGCAAAAGGCCGAGCGCCGCTCGACGAGGATTCTTCCTCGATTTGCCGCATAATGCGGCAGTTTCTATTGTAGCAGGAGAGCAGCTTTCAGCCGTCAGCCCTCAGCCGTCAGCCCTCAGCCGTCAGCCCTCAGCCGTCAGCCGTCAGCCCTCAGCCGTCAGCTGGGTGGGAGCTGCCCGTTCACAGTGTCAGCGTGATTTGCATGGGACGCTAGAATCGCTACGTGAGGCCACTGCCCGAATCCGACGCATTCGATTGGATTAAGCACGGCCGAGCGCCGTTTCCCTCGCAAGTCAATGAACATCAGGGCGTGGAAGTGGCGCGTCTCATGCCCGCAAGTTTCGAGAGATACGCGAAGATCTTCCATAGGCTGGATGTTCGGTATGACGATCAGCACGCGGGTCTAACCACAGAAGAACTTGTGATTCTGCAGATCCCGAAGTGCACCAGTGTGCGGGATTTCGCCATGCGGATGCGAGCGACGTCGAATGATTCGAGAATCCGATGGAAAGAAGCTGCGGAGGCGCTCGGGGTGCCCTACGCGCCGGAGCTGAGTCATCGGTGGTTCTACAATCGGCTGAAACCGAATCCACAATGCTGGCCCCGGTTCATCTGGGGTCCGGCGGATGGGACACTGGACGCTCAGGAATGCAGAGAGCTTGCTTCTGTCCTGACCGCAGTTACTTCGGATCAGGAATGCTATTTCAGGCTCGCGGAGATGCCTTTCGTGGCCACAGATCAAGAGCTGCTATTTGCCGGAAAGTTGGATGAGGTTCAGGATTTCTTTGCTGGCGGTGGCTTTCAGTTCACTCCGGAGTATTGGTGGCCCGCAGATCACTCGTGGTGCGTTTGCAGCGATTACGATTTGACGTTCACCATTGTTGGTGGCCCATCATCACCCATCGAGTCGTTATTGAGCCATCCGGTTCTTGAGTGTCTTGAGGTCAGTCCCCGAACGCGCGTCGACGATTTCGCTCCCATGCCGCCGCGGGCTTGACCAGATGCTTCAGGGCAGATCTCTAACCCAATCCCAAGATGAGTGTCAGCTCGTGGATAATTCTCCGTGTGCTCGACACACCTGCAGTCCGCGATGCGATACGGGGTCTTTATGCTGCGTTCGGTGATAACGAACTGCGCGAGTTTACCGACCCTTGCTTGCACTGCCATACCCTGGAAGATGAGGCGAAGGTCCACGCAAGGCCGCTGCGTGCGCTGACCGCGGACGATCTTCGTTTGTACGCGGAAGACGCACTACTCGTTTGGGGTGACGAGAGTGATTTCAAGCATTTTCTGCCCCGCATTTGTGAGCTCTTCTGCCGTTGTGACCTCTACCGTGAGGACATTGGGGGAGGAGTATTTCTCTACGCGCCGCACGTTCTCTTCACGAAATTCCGCTATGCGGACTGGCACAAGTGGCCGGAGTGCGAGCAGGAGGCGGTTCAGCGCTTCCTCAACGCGGTATGGACAGGTTTTCTGGGCGACCCGCCGGATGAGGAGCGATACTCGGAACCATTCCAAAACGCGGAGGATGTGGTTTGCAGCATCGCGCAATGCGAAGACGATCTCTCTGGCTACCTGAAGGAGTGGATTGAAGATTCTCGCCTATCCGCGTCTGTCGCCCTGGCGCGGTTTATCGAGGTAAGTGAGATGTGCACTCACGGGGTACCGGTTACAGAAGCGTTCTGGGGCCAGCGGGGCAAGCAGTACGAACAGATTCAGAGATGGCTGGGTTCCGCCGAGGTTGAACAAAAACTGCTGAGAGCTGAAGAAGATGCTGCAGGGACAGACCTTGCTGGGTTGTTCGAATCGGCTCGTCTTGCCTGCCGTGGTGGAGCATCAGACTGTTCTGCGTGATTCAGATTTTGCCAGACTGATCGACAGCCGTAGTCACGGATGGCCCTTCGGGTCACCCAAGAATATGAAAACGGCATTGGATCGCGGGCTCATTAAGCGAGCCAAAGCGACTGCAGATCCCTCGGTCCGCTGAAGAAGACGCGCGGACTCTCGGGATGACACCGCGCCTTGGCGGAAGAGGGTGAGTAATCATCTGTCAACGCGGGTGGGACGCTGTCCAGGCTCTCCAGTCTGCTGACAACGGCGAAGCTCGTGCGTCGCGTAGCGGTATGCGCGCGACTCGATATGCGGGATAATAGAGTTAAGACAAGTCACCGCTGGCGCGTGCGCCGTGGTGGATCGCAATTGGAAGTGGCATGATTCGTAGTTCGTTGTTCCTGGGGATCTTTCTTTCGTTCTTTCTTTCCCCAGCATTCCCAAAGAGTCAGAAACCGCAGGGCGGGCAGACGGAGCCGCCGAAGCAGCAGGCGCCCACCGATGTGAAGGTGCCGCTGCTGACGGCGCCGCTGCGTCTCGCCGATTTCGAAGGCATGGCGCCGCGCGCCGGATCTGCGCGACCAACTCGCCTATGTGACGGACTTTATCCAGCAGGCGCCGCGTGATGGGCAGCCCGCGACGGAGAAGACCGAGGTGTGGATGGGGCGCACCACGAGCACGCTCTATTTTGTGTTCATTTGCTTCGATCACACGCCGGGATTGATTCGCGGGCACCTGGCGCGGCGCGAGAACGTGCAGAACGACGACTACGTGGCGGTGCTGCTGGATGAGTTTCAGGATCGGCGCAAGGGCGTGCTGTTTGAGGTGAACCCGGCGGGCGTGCAGTCGGATGCGGCGTGGACCGAGAACAGTTCGCCCGACTACAGCTACGACCAGGTGTGGGACTCCGAGGGCCGCGTGACCGACAAGGGATGGATGGCGCTGGTGGCCATTCCGTTCCGCAGTCTGCGGTTCCGGCGGTCGGGGCCGGACTGGGGCGTGGTGTTTGCGCGCAGCCTGCCGCGCAACAGCGAGATCGACTACTGGCCGAGGGTGGCGGCGAACATCAGCGGAACGCTGAGCCAGGAAGGCACGCTGCACGGGATGGAGGGATTGACGGAGTCGCACAATATTCAGATCAATCCCTATGCGCTGGCGCAGAACGAGCGCAACCTGATCGATCTCGATCCGCTGCATCCTTATTTCAGCTCGCGGCACCTGGAGGGCACGGCGGGCGTGGACGCCAAGGCGATCTTCAAGGACAGCATTGTGCTCGATGGGACGATCAATCCCGACTTCAGCACGGTGGAGTCAGACCAGCCACAGTTCACGGTGAACCAGCGGTTTGCGGTGTATTTTCCGGAGCTGCGGCCGTTCTTTCTGGAGAATGCGAATTATTTTGCAACGCCGATCCGGCTGGTGTACACGCGCAACATCGTGCATCCCGACGTATGGCGTGCGGCTGACGGGCAAGGTGCGCGGGACGAATCTGGGATTTTTTGCGATTGACGATCGCGCCCAGGGCGAGACGGTGGCGCCGGACGATCCGCAGTATGGCAAGCATGCCATCAACGCGGTGGGACGGGTGTCGCAGGATTTCGGGAAGGGCTCGAGCGTGGGCCTGATCTATACCGACCAGGAATTTGGCGGCGGGTGGAATCGCATTGGCGGCGTGGATACGACGCTGCGGCTGTCGGACTCGTGGACCACAGATTTGCAGTGGGTGGAGAGCTCGACGAGGGCGCGGGATGAGGATGGCGGCGGCTATTCCGCAGGGCCGGCGGCGTTTTGGGATATCTCGCGGCAGGGGCACTCGTTCAATTTGTTTTCGAACTCGGCGGATTTCAGCACAGGGTTCGAGACGACGCTGGGGTTCATCCAGACCAACAACGTGCGCAAGAATCACACGCACGCTTCGTACCAGTGGTTTCCGAAGAACAAGACGCTGCAGGGCTGGGGTCTGGAGGCCGATGAGGCGTTCGCGTTCGATCATTTCGGCAATCGCGTGTATCGGTATGTGAATGCGGATCCGTACTGGCTGCTGCCACGCAACACGGTGCTGGCGCCGCTGGTGGGGCAGAACTCAGATACGCTGGGGCCGCAGAACGGCTACGATCTGCCGCACAACGAGAACTTCACTGAGAACTGGGGCGGGCTGGTGGTGAAGAGCGCGCCGTGGACACAGTTGAACTTCAACCTGCAAGCGATACGCGGTGGCAATGTGAACTACAACCCGGCAGCGGGGCAGAACCCCACGCTGATGGATCAGCAGTCGGTGCAGTTTTTGTTCACGGTGCAGCCCCTGCGGCAGTTGACGGCGGACAATACCTATCTGCTGGATCGGGATCACGCGGCGGCGAATGGCGCATTTGTCTATGAAGCGCAGACGTTCCGGACGAAGGTGAATTATCAGTTCACGCGGGCAATTTCAGCGCGCGTGATTGTGGAGTACGATACGACGCTGGCGAATCCTGTAGAGACAGCGATTCCGCGCACCAAGCAGTGGGGCACGCAGGCGCTGCTGACATGGCTGCCGCATCCGGGGACTGCGGTCTATATCGGATATAACGACGATCTGCAGAATCTGGATCGGACGCTGTGCAATCGGCTGCCGAACGGGGCGTGCGATCCGAATGATACGAACCCGCCGCGGTCGGTGAGTCTGCTGAATGACGGGCGGCAGGTGTTTGTGAAGGCTTCGTATCTGTTTCGGTTTTGACGGCGCGGCCAGAGAGGCAGGGCGGGTTTCGTGGTCTCCCATCCCGTCGCCAATAAAAAGGCGACAGGGTGGGGCACGGGACTTCACAGGCCGGTGTGAGCGCGCTTGAAGTTTCCGTTTCTGCGTCCGGCGTTTTAGACTTGCTGGCACGATGAAAACCGCCGGTCGAATTCCCCGCTACTTTTTCAAGCTTGCTGTTGGATGCGCGCTGGCCGCGCTGCCGTGTGCTCCCGCTGTTGCGCAGGACAAATCAGGCAGTCTGCTGATTTACGCGATTGACGTGGAGGGTGGGCAGGCCACGCTGCTGGTTTCGCCCGAGAAGGCTTCGCTGCTGGTGGATACGGGCTGGCCGGGAAGCGGCGGGCGGGACGCAGGCCGCATTGAAGCGGCGATGAAGGACGCCGGCATCGACAAGATCGATCACGTGCTGATTACGCACTTCCACGTGGATCACGTGGGCGGCGTGCCGAACCTTGTCGAGAAGGTGAAGGTGGGCGAGTTCCTTGATCACGGAGTGAACCGCGAGGATTCCGATATCACGCGGCATGACTACGCGGCGTATGTGAAGGCGATTGGAAACACGCCGCGGCGAACGGTGAAGCCGGGCGACACGATCGAGATTCCCGGGCTGAGCACGATCGTGATCACCGCCGATGGCGAGCACATCAAGAGCGTGCCGGGCGTGACTCCGAAGGCCAATCCGTATTGCGCGAGCGAGCCGAAGTGGGATCTGGATGACACGGAGAATCCGCGGTCAACGGGCGTGCTGGTGCGGTTCGGCAAGTTCCGTTTTCTCGACCTGGGCGACCTGACCAAGGCGAAGGAGATTCCGCTGGTGTGCCCGGCGAATCTGATTGGGCATGTCGATCTGTATCTCGTGAATCATCACGGGTTCAATCTGTCGAACTCGAAGGCGTTTGTGGATGCGATTGCGCCGAGGGTTGCCATCATGGACAACGGCGCGCACAAGGCGGGCAGTCCCGAGGCGTGGCAGACGGTGCATGAGAGCCCGGGGCTCGAGGACCTGTGGATGCTGCACACGGCGGAAGACTCGGATGCGGCGCATAACAGCGCTGAGGCGCTGATTGCGAATCTCAAGGGCGGCGCGGACGGCGCGTACTTCAAGGTTGTGGCGAAGGCGGACGGCAGCTTCAGCGTGATGAATTCGCGGACGGGGCAGACGAAGGAGTACGCGAAGAAGAACTGGTCCGACGACGCTGCTCAGTGGAAGGTTGCTCCGCGGTAGCTCTTGACCTTCGTACTCAAACCATTCTTCAGGAGAATCTCTCATGCATTCTTCGCGGCGTACATTTCTTTCCGCTGGGGCGGCTGCCGCGACGGTGGCGCTGTCTCCGCGGCTCGTGAAGGCGATGAGCGCTTCGTGTCCGTTTCGCGTGGCGGTGATCAATGACGAGATTTCGCAGGACTTCGATCATGCGTGCTCGGTTGTCGCGAAGGACTTCGGCCTGGAGTGGATCGAGCTGCGCGGGATGTGGAACAAGAACATCACCGCTCTCGATGAATCGCAGATCGCCGAAGCCAAGCGCATTCTTGCCAAATACAACTTGAAGGTGACCGACATTGCGAGCCCGCTGTTCAAGGTGGACTGGCCGGGCGCGCCGCTGTCGAAGCAGAGCGAGCGGCGTGACACGTTCCACGCCGACGCGGACTTCAAGGCGCAGGATGCGTTGCTGGAGCAATGCATCGATCTGGCCAAGGCCTTCGGGACGGATCGCATCCGCTGCTTCGATTTCTGGCGTCTCGACGATGTGAAGCCGTATCGCGCGGCCATCAACGACAAGCTGCGGCAGGCGGCACAGCGCGCGGCGAAGGACAAGCTGGTTCTTGTTCTTGAAAACGAGATGGCGTGCAACACGGCGACGGGCGAGGAATCAGCCGCGGTGCTGGCCGCGGTGACGGAGCCGAACCTCATGCTGAATTGGGACCCCGGCAATGCGGCGACGTTCCCGGATGCGATGCCGTATCCGAATGGCTACGATCTGCTGCCGAAGAAGCGCATCGGCCATTGTCACGCCAAGAGCGTGGTGCGCAAGCCCGACGGCAAGTGGGAGTGGGCGCCGGTGGGCAAGGGCATGGTGGACTGGGCTGGGCAGTTGAAGGCGATGGCGAAGGACGGCTATCGCTACGCGGTGAGCCTGGAGACGCACTGGCGCGGGGCCGGCACGCCGGAGGCCTCGACGCGCATCAGCATGGCGGGATTGAAGGATGCGCTGAAGCAGTCAGGCGCCGGCTGCTAGACCCGATTCGATCCGGATCGATTGAGGCCGGCGCCCGCGTGCGGTTGGGTTGCGCTGCAGGCGGCGCTTACCTGCTCGAGATCTCGCCTTCGACAGGGATGTTGTGGTTCTTCGCTACCTGCTCAGCAAGCTGCAGGTGATTGGAGATAACCGTAGAGCCCTGCTGAGCGATCTGTTTCAGGGTGGGATCCTGCGCGGCATCCGCCTCCTGCTTGAACTTCTTCAGATCCTCCTGGTGGTCCTTCACCATCGCTGCGATGTATTCCTTGTCGAACTCATCGCCGTTGAGGGTATCGAGCTTTGCCATCAGCTTCTTGTCTTTCTTCGAAGGGCTCTTGGGTTCAGATACGTTGAGCTGCTTGGCGAGTGGGTCAAACCACTTCTGATTCATCTGCGTGTGGTCGTTGGCCAACTTCTGCGCAAACTGCTTCACGTCCTGGCTCTGCGATTTCTGCTGAGCGAGTTGGGCGAGCTGGACTTCCGCCATGTTGCCTTGCATGGCTTCGGATACGAACGACTGGTCGGCCATGGACTGCACGGAGCCGGAGGGGCCCGCATCAGGCGTCTGCGAGGGCATGGTGGACTGGGTGGGCTGAGTGGGCTGCTGTGGCTGCTGCTGCGGCATGCCCGGCGATCCGCCAGGGGACTGCGCGAGCACAGTGGCGCCCGCCAGCAGAGCTGCGGCCGAACACAGGCCTAACCTGTGTGTGAATCGAGTTGCGATCATCGCGTTTCTCCTCGTCCGGGGCGCGCCGGCCGCGCCGGTATTGGTGCAGGCCGGCATTTTGCCCTCTCGGATGCGTTGGGATGCGGGGCACGGGTGAGGGTTTGTTTTGACTTTTGTATCGGCGGCCGACGGAAGTGTCGAAGAAGAGGCGAAACGTGCGCGCAAACCCGTGCAGCGGCGCGGGTTCCGGGAATCAGTTGCGGCTCAGCGCTTTGCTTTTCGCCCCAGCTCTTCAAGCGCATCGCAGGCCGCCTTCGTACCGTCTTCGTGACTGAGGCGGCGGGCGACGGCCTCGGCGCGGCGAGCGTACTTCGGCTCTTCAAGAAGAGTGCTCAGCTTGCGCGCAACGCGCAGCGGCGTGTAGTTTCCGCGCTGGATGACGCGCGCGACTTTGAGGCGGCGCATGCGGCGGGCGTTGTCGGGCTGGTCGTGCGAGTAGGGCATGATGAGCATGGGCCGGGCCGCCTGCAGGCAGTTCGCGGTGGTCCCCACGCCACCCTGATGAACGATGACCGAGGCGCGCGGAAAGAGCTTGGAGTACGGCGCATACTCGGCCACGCAGATCGAATCGGGCAGCGGTTGGCGCGGGCGATTGCGCTCGTCACTGCCGATAAGCAGAACGGCGCGGACTCCGAGCTTGATCGCAGCGCGCGCGGAGTGCTCGAAGAAACGTCCGGCCGCGAGTACAGCCGCCGAGCCGAGCGTGAAGACGATGGGCGGAGGGCCTGCGTCGAGAAACTTTTCAAGATGCGCCGGCAGCTTGGCGTTGCCGCTCTCGGCGTCGAAATAACAGAAGCCGGTGATGCGCGCGTCTGCGGGCCAGTCCTTCTGTTCGCGGCCCAGCACGCGGCTGAAGAGCGCGAGAACCAGATACGGCGAGTGCTTGGCGTCGAAGAGCGGATTGGCGCCGCGTCCGAGACCAAGCTCGCGGCGCAACTCGAAGATGGGCTCAGGCCATCGGCGGCTGGCGAGCCGCGCCAGGCGTCTCATCACGCGGCCCATGCCAGGCGTGCGGTCAGCGCGCGCCAGCCGCGGATACGGCGGCAGCACCGGCGGATCGAATGCCGAGAAAAACGACAACGGCGCGAGCACATAGCTGGCCCAGGGAATGCCAGTAACTTCCGCCACGATGGGCCCGGCGTAGTTGAGCTCGCCCAGCAGCAGCAGGTCGGCGCGCACCGGCTGCGTGGCGGCGTCGAGCAGGTCCTCGTAGGTCTGGCGCAGCACCGGGAAGAGGAAGTCGCGCAGGCCGCGCTCCGTGCCGTGTTTCACGTCGTAGATCATGGCCACGAGCGCGGTGTTGGTCGGGTCGATATCGGGCCGGACGGCGTGGAACTCGAGGCCCAGCGGCTTGATCTTCGGCTCGTAGACGGCGGGCAGCGCCATCACCGGCGTATGGCCGCGGCGCTTGAGCTCAAGTGCGATGGCGACCAGCGGGTGAATGTCGCCGTAGGTGCCGATGTTGGAGAGAACGATGCGCATGGCCGGTCCGCGCGGCGGCTTGGGGCCCGCAGATATGAGGGAATGCAGCGATGCGAAAGAGCTGTGATTCTGAGCGCCGCTCTGATTTTTCTGCGATACATTGGCGGCCATGCACCTTTTCGATGATTGGCTGGATGCCCCGACTAGTCTTGCCCGGCCACTTTGCTTTATCGCGTCTCGTGTCCCTTCACCGCTGCGCTTGCCGCTCAGGCCCCGCCGCCGGCCGACGCCGCCAGGACGTGCCTCTTGTTCTGCACATCAACGCGCGCGAGGCGGTGATCGAGGTGGTCGCGCGCGACCAGCACAACAATCCGGTGAACGGACCTGAAGGAAGATGAGTTCCAGGTATTCGATGCCGGGCAAGCATGCGGACAAGAGCTCCGCGGCATATTCTCTCGTGCGCACCATCGATCCGCACAAGGACGCGAGCAGCGCGCGGCGCAAGCGACAGCGGATTCCGCATCAGCTCGGGCGCCGTCTGCGCGCTCAATGCCACGCACGCATTACCAGATCGCCATCTCAGGCCGCGCCGGAGCCCGGCAATCACGAGATCGCGGTGAAGACCACGCGGCCGAAGGTTACGCTGTCGTTTCGCCGCCGCTACTACGTGGGGCCCATGCCGGACCAGGTTCATGCCAGGGACCGCAAGGCCGCCACCGAGGACATTGCGCTGGGAGAAGCGGCGTGCTGGCATGCTTCCACTCCGGCCACGCTGGCTTTGACCGCGCACCCCATGGTGACGCAGGGCGGGAACTGACGCGCTATGTGGTGACGATCCGGCCAGACTCGTTCCCCGACATCGGCTTCAGCGAGACCAACACTCCATGTCCAGCTCGATTTCGGCATGTGCACGTTCGATGCGACTGGCGACGCTCGTGCAATATCTGCACTCGACGGTGGACCGGCAATTGGCCGCGGCGATTTTGCCGCGCGCGCAGCAGAAGGGGCTGTCTAACGTGCTGGAGGTTCCGGGCGCCGAGCCGCCGTATCTTGCGCGGCTGGTGGTGCGCGACCGCGTCAACCGGCAACATGGGCATTGTGGATGTGGCGCGGCCGGTCTCGCTGGCGGCGCAGGCCGATAAGCTCAAGGCGATTACGCGCCCGGTCGGCTCCGTCCGTCGTTTGGAGTGATCACGCCGCGCGAGAACGACTTCTGCGGCGATGTGTACGAGCTCTCGTCGGGCGCCTCGCAACTGCCGGATTTCTGGAACATGGAGCCCGTGGGGTCGATCTACACGGACAAGCTCGAGGTGTGGGACCAGGACATCGACCAGGCAGACGGCATTCCCGGCGCGACGCATACCAATCTGTGGTTTGGGATCGACTACTACGGCGAGTTCTACGTGACCAAGCCGGGCGAGTATGCGTTCGAACTGCAGGCCGACGACGGCGCGAAGCTCGAGATCGACAACCAGCCGCTCATCGACCTGGACGGGATTCATCCGGTGTCGGCAAAGACAGCGCACGTGAACCTGGCGGTTGGACCGCATACCATCCACGTGCCGTATTTCCAGGGAACGCCCACGCGGCTGGCGCTGGTGCTGCAGGTCAAGCCGCCGGGCGAGGGGATGCGCGTGTTCAACATCACGGAGTTTGCGCCGCCGAAGGCGGAGAAGTAGTCAGGCCTGCGGCAGAGACTACGGATTTGCGATCAGCCGCAGATAATCCGCGCTGTCGGAGATGGTGTTGTGGCCCACGCCCGGAATCACTATGTATGTGGCGATTCCGGGTTTGAAGCGCGTGCGAAGGCGCTCGGTGCTCGCGCGCGGAATGATCTCATCGTCGCCAGCCGCGATGATGTTCGTGGGAGCCGTCACCAGAGGCGCGTACTTCCACGAGTCGAATTTATCGCGCAGGAGTAGGCGCACGGGTAGAATCGGATACTGTTGCGCTGCCGCATCAGCGAGGCTGTCGTATGGGGTGATGAGCACGAGCCGGGCAACCGGACGCTCGCTGGCCAGCTTCACAGCGATGCCGGTCCCGAGGCTCCGGCCCACAATCACGACGTTGGGATGCTGAGCGTGCACCTGGTCGTAGAGCATGCGTGCGTCGGAGAATAGTGCCTGCTCCGATGGCTTGCCGGCGCTCCCTCCGTATCCGCGATAGTGCAGCAGATAGACTGCATCGTCCGGAAAAGCCGATGAGAAATCGGACAGATCGAGCGAGACGTCTTCCGCATTCCCGCCGAAGTAGATCACCGCGCCGGGACCCGAAGCGGGACGCGTGGAAACAAGCACCGGACCGGCAGCCGAGTGGAGGGTCATGACCGCGACGCCGTCACGGTTGGACCGTGGTTGCGGATAGTAGATCAAGGAACGTTGCGTGAAAAATAGAAGCGCGCAAATAGAGACGTACAACAGCAGAGCAAAACCGAGAGCGATAATGAGCCGCCGCAGTATGGGTCGCATTCGCAGTTGTGATCCTTGGAGAGAAAGATAGCAGGCACCTCATCCGCACCGGGAGGGTCTTCATCCTCGCTTAAGGTGCCGGTGTTACCGTCAGACCGTCGTAATAAGGGAGACAGGATGAAGAACAGGATGGGTCTTTTGGCGCTTCTGCTGCTGGCCGCTGCGGCGCTGGGCGCGCCCCGCGCCTTGCCGGCGCAGTCGAACTACCAGGTCATCGATCAGTGGAAGATTGGCGGCGATGGCGGCTGGGACTATCTTCTTGCCGACGGCCCCGCGCACAAGCTCTACATCACGCATGGCCAGAAGGTCGACGTGGTCGACACCACGTCTGGCCAGGTGACTGGCTCCATTACCGGCCTCCATGGCACCCACGGCATCGCCCTGAACTCCGACGGCAAGCTGGGCTACATCTCTGACGGCGGCGGCAACGCGGTGGTAGTGTTCGACCGCTCGAACCTGTCGACGGTGGCCACCATCGCCGTAGGCACCAATCCTGACGCCATCATCTTTGAGCCCGTTACGAAGACGGTATGGGCCTTCAATGGCCGCAGCAAGGACGCCTCGGTGATCGACGCCGCTACCAATAAGGTGGTCGCCACGATCCCGCTTCCCGGCAAGCCGGAGTTTGCTCAGGTCGATGGGCAGGGTAATCTCTACGACAACATCGAGGACAAGAACGCTATCGTGAAGCTCGATGCGAAGGCGAAGACGCTGGTGGCGACGTGGCCCATCGGCTGCGACTCGCCGTCGGGCCTTGCCATCGACACGGACGGGCATAGGCTCTTCAGCGTGTGCGACGGCAAAAAGATGGCAGTCACGGATTACACCAACGGCAAGCAGCTTGCCACGCCCGCAATCGGCGACGGTCCGGATGCGGCCGGCTACAACGCGAAGGCCAAGCTGGCGTTCGCCTCCTGCGGCGAAGGCGTACTGAGTGTGGTGAACGCGGGCGCCAGCGACTATCCCACAACGCAAACGCTGACGACCCAGCGCCGCGCACGGACGATGACCTATGACGCCACGGCCGACCGCATCTACACCGTGACCGCGCAGTTTGGGACGGCGCCGGCTGCCACCGCGGACAACCCGCGGCCACGGCCCCCGGTGGTGCCCGGCAGCTTTACGATTCTCGTCATCGGGCGCAAGTAAGCCATTCATCCGAACAAGTTTGGTGCCCCACCTTCGCTTTCGCGTTCAGACGCGGAGCGAAGGTGGGCTTTCTTTTTCGCGGGCCGGATCGCCCCGGCTCGGTACACTGCGATAGATGACGATTCTGATCATTGCCGTGCTGGTAGTGATTGCCGCCAGCGTCTTTGCCGACTACAAATGGCGTCGCTGGCTGGCATCGCGCCGAGCGGATCAGGAGGGGAGCGGCGATCGCCGGGCGTAATTTTCGCTCGTGCCGCGCACCGCAACTTTTGACTCAGGCATTCGTTACAATCAAAAGCAGGGAGCCGTCCAATCGATATGCTCATGGTTTTTCGCGCCTCGGGCGCTCGTCATTTGGTTGCCTTTTCCGCTCTAGCTCTTGCCGCCGCAGTTCCCGCGGCGCGCGCCCAGTTTGCGCAGCCCTCGCCGGGCACGCAGGTGCATGATCCATCCGCGCTGAAACCGCCTCCGGGCGCGCGCGTGGCCATCGTCGAGTTTGAAGACATGGAGTGTCCTGACTGCGCGCGCGCCAATCCGCTGCTGAAGGAAGCCAGCGAGAGATACAAGATTCCGTGGGTGCGGCACGACTTTCCCCTGGCGCAGCATGCGTGGAGTTTTCAGGCGGCGGTAAATGCGCGCTGGTTCGACCAGAAGGCCGGCAAGAAGGTAGGCGATGAGTATCGCGACGCGATCTTCGCTAACCAGCCATCGTTCGGCGACAACCCGTCGCTGATGAACGACTTTACGCAGAAGTTCGCCGCCGACCGCAAGATTGCGTTTCCGTTCAACGTGGACCCAATGGGCAAGCTGGCCGCCGACGTGAAGGCCGACTACGCGCTGGGACAGCGCATCGGCATCGAGCACACGCCCACCATCTGGGTGGTGACGTCGCAGTCCAAGGGCGCGCCGTTTGTTGAAGTGGTGGACCGCACCAAGCTCTATCAGATGATCGACCAAGCCATCGCGGATACGAAGAGCGCAGCGCCGGCAGCGAAGCATACGCCGGGCAAGTAGCCGTTTTGAGTTGTCAGTGATCAGTTGTCAGTGGTCAGAAAAGAAGGGCGCGGCCGAGGCCGCGCCCTTCTTGCTTGTGATGATACGCTACTGGAAACCCATGGCCGGATTTGTCATTGATATCTACATCGCGTTCATCATCCGCGCACTTTTCATCCTTTGGATGAAGGCGCAGAGCCGTAAGTGGCCGGTGATTACCGGGACGATCCGCGCCAGTTCCTACGAACGCCCCGGATATGGATGCGATTACGCGCTGATTCGCCATCGATACAAGACGTCTGGAGAGCGCTACGAGGGAGTTCTTAAGAAACCTTACCTGTTCCGGAATTACGGCGAGGCCTTTGTGCGTCACCTCCCCGCGGGCAGCACGGTGGAGATTTGGATAAATCCCAGGAACCCGGCCAAATCCATGCTTGTCAGGAGTTGAGCCGCCGCTTGGCTTCGAGCACACGCTCCAATGCCTCTTCCGCGGTTGCTCCCACGGAAGATAAGTGCCCCATCTTGCGGCCGGCGCGCGCGGAAAGCTTCTCGTACAGATGCACGCGAACTCCCTGCACTTCCATCGCCGCGGCGAAGTCCGGCTCTCCATCGAGCCACTCGTCGCCCAACAGATTCACGATGGCGCATGGCGAGATGAGCGATGTATCGCCGAGCGGCAGATTCAGCGCCGCGCGCACCGCCTGCTCAAACTGGCTGGTCACGCAGCCGCGCTCGCTCTGGTGATAGCTGTTGTGCGGCCGCGGCGCGAGCTCGTTCACGAAGAGTTCGCCCTGCTTGGTGACAAACATCTCGACGCAGAGCAAGCCTTCAACGCCGAGACCGGCGCTGATCTCGCGCGCCAGCCTTTCCGCGCGTTCTTCCAACTCGTGAGAAATACCCGCGGGCAGCACGCTCCAGGCAAGGATCTGATTCTCGTGATGATTGCGTGCGGCAGGAAAGCTGCGCACTTCGCCGGATGGATTCCGTGCGGCCATCACGCTGATTTCGATGTCGAGATCGAGCGCCTGCTCAGCGACACAAGCATTGCCGCCCAGCGATTTCCAAGCCGCGGCAATGCTCTCCAGAGTCGCGGGCTGATCGAGTCCGATGCGGGCCTGTCCCCGCCCGTCGTAGCCGCCGCGGCCGATCTTCAGGAAGACGCGATTGTCGAGCGCAGGCACGGCAGCCTTCAACTCTTCTTCGCTTCGGACTACGCGGAATGGGCCCACGGGAAAGCCATGTTCGGCGAGCCACGGCTTCTGTAGCGTCTTGTCCTGAATGATGCGAATGGGCTCAACGCCGGGGCGCAGCGGCGTGATATCCGCAACGCGTTGCAGCGCATCTATCCCGATCTGCTCGATCTCCAGCGTCACCGCATCTGCGCCATCGGCCAGCCGACGCGCGGCGTCCGCATCGTCCCACTTGCCCACGATGGTTTCATCGACGACGAAGCTTGCGGGGCAGCGCTGCTCGGGATCCATGACGCGCACGTGATAGCCCATGGTGCGCGCGGCCATGGCCATCATGCGGCCAAGCTGGCCTCCACCCAGAATGGCGAGCGTGCCGCCGGGCTGTACCCGCGTTGCATTCCTGCTCAAGCGGGCAACTCCTGATCGAGTACTTCCTGGGTGCGCGCGGCGCGCCACTGCGAGAGGCGCTGGTAGAGCGCTTCATCGGTTGCGGCCAGCATCTCGGCCGCGAAGATCGCGGCATTCGCCGCGCCGGGCTTTCCAATTGCCAGCGTCCCCACCGGAACCCCCTTGGGCATCTGCACAATCGAGAGCAGCGAGTCGAGTCCGTTCAGCATGGTTGCCGGCACGGGCACGCCGAGCACCGGAACCAGCGTCTTCGCCGCCAGCATTCCCGGCAGGTGCGCCGCGCCGCCGGCTCCGGCAATGATCACGCGCAGGCCGCGTTCCCGCGCGGTCTCCGCATAGTGAAAGAGCAGGTCGGGCGTGCGGTGCGCGCTGACCACTTTGGCTTCGTGCGGGATTTCGAGGGCGCGCAAAATCTCCACCGCAGCGGAAAGAACCTCGTAATCGCTCTTGCTGCCCATCACTACGCCGACCAACGGCTGAGCGTTCATGGGGTGATTATATTCGTCGACGCCTCTCGTTTTAGTGGCTGAAGATTAGTGCCGATGCCAGGCTTCAAACGCAACTTCGACGACCGCGAGAACCACGCTGAAGGCTGCCACGAACCCCTTGGCGCGCTGCCAGCTCTGCTCATGGCGTTCCATGCGGTGTTCGAGCTCGGCGAGACGGCCGCCGTTGCCGTCGCCCACCAGGCCATTCATCTGCGTTTTAAGGACCGAGAGGTCGCTCAGGACTTGTGCTTCGAATTCATTCATCATGCGCATGGGGTTTTTACTCCGTGGTTGGAGCGGACGGCGAAAGACCGCAAGCGGGCCTTTCGCCGTCGCCTCAGGATGGCAGGTGCAAAGTGGATTTAGCCGCTAGGAGCCGAGCGACATATTCAAGAAGACAGCCGCGGAAAACTCGCTGTAATTCGGCGGATCGGCCCCGTCGAACATGCGAATGTAAAAGCGGTCCGCGCCTGTCTGCCGGGTGAACGTCAAGTTCGGTTGCGACCCGCGCATCACCAGGCCCGGATCTTCGCCCATCATGAAGGCGTAATCGCGGCTGCGAATCTCGAAGCCGCCGCCCACGGCTGCGGTCGCGCCGGTGTTGATGGTGACGTTGTTGCCGCTGATCGCAGTCACCGTCAGCGCATTGAGATTGGCCGCATAGTTGGTCGCGGCGGGCGCGGGCAGCCAAGCATCGGCCGCAACAGATTCACTGGTGCGGATGGCCAGGTCCTCGGCCCACTCGTTGGCGAACCTGGCCTCGTATACAAACACGTCCGGAATGGAAGCGCGATACGTCACCTTCACGGTGCGCACCACCAGTTGCGCGTTGAGATTGCACGAAGGCGCATTCAGAGCTAGCGCGTCGCCCGGCCACACGTCAGTGGAGACATCGAAGTTCGTCCCGCGCCATACGCCTGACCAGAGAGCCGCAGAACTCCCTGCGGCCTGCATGAGCGCTGCGGCGGCGCTTCGGCAATCGGCCGACGTACGGCATTCAGGATGGGTGACGGAGCCGGTCCAGCTAGCTGTCGCCGGCAAACCCAGCGCGACCAGCGCCTGCTGGCTTGCAGTGTTGACGGCCCTGCCAACCGAACGCGCGGACGTGCGATAACTCACCGCGATCTGCTCGCCCGCCGCCGGCGTAAAACCGGTGTAGAACGTCAGCCGCCCGCTGCGGCCCACGCCGCACTCCGCCGATTGTGTTGCGCTGCCCAGGCGCCGCGTCAGCGACGCGCCGTTCTTCGGCGTGCTCGCCACCCATGCGGAACCAAGGTTTGTGAGTGTAAGCCCGCGCATCGAACCGTGCAGGTTCAGGCTGCTGGCGGCAACCACAGTGCACGAACCGGACAAGTTGGCGAGCACGCCGTCATAGAGAGTCACCGGCATACACGCGACGCCGTTGATGAACTCCTGAATCTCGAACTGCAGCTTCGCCGGCGAAGCAACAATCCGCCCGCCCGTCGAGATGGGTCCGCTGTCGCCAAACGACCGGAATATCGCACCCGCCCGCTGCTGCTCAGGCGAGTGAACCCGAATCCGCAGCGTGTACTGGTTGGCAGGGCTAATCGTGAAGCCTGGCCCCGCGGCACAACCGGCAATAATGGGCTGAAGCGATACCGCCCCGGTGCCCTGATGCGCGGTCGCCTGGAATCCCGCGAGACACGACGAGATGGTCTGGCCGCCGTTAAAAAACGCTGCCAGCAGTCCGGTACTGGCGTTGGCAAGCGTCACTCCCCGCGCCTCGAGCAGAAGCGTCCCGGCCATCTCGGCCGGATCAAGCCACGCAAGCTGTGCCTCGCCGTCGATGCCATTGCCGCCGTACAGATCAAGTCCAGACGCCCCAAGCCCGAAGTAAGTGCTGCTTGCATCGCCCCAGAGGCGCGTATCGATGCCCTGCCCGTTAAAGTCATCGGATATAAGCACGGATTTTGAAGAGGGTGGAATCCACGGCGTCTCAGACAAATCAAAGATCGCTGCAATTCCGTCGCCCTGGAAAATCTCGGTGACGTAAGCAGCGGGCTCGTGTTCGCCACAGACGGTAATGTCGTTCGCAAAGTCGCGCTTCGGACTGCGGGTGAAGCTGAGATTCGCCAGCGTCAGGCTGCCATCACTTTCCTTCAGCGCGTGCACGGCAGAGGGAATCGAGTTGAGCGTCACCTTGCCGGACTGAGCGCGATAGGCCGCGCGGGCCAGGTTCGCGATCATCCCGGCGGACTTGCTGAACGGCGCGCCGGCCTCGGTCGAAAAGTGTCCCATCGCAGCGTTGAACGTAAGGCCGCTCGTGTCGAGCGCGGTAGAACCGGAGTGCGCTGCGACATTGCCCAGCAGCGACCCGGCGCTCAGGCCGCTCGCGCTCTTGCTCGATGTCGCGAGCGCCAGGTCAAGCAGAATCTCGTCGCTGACCGCGTAAAGGCCGAGACGGTAGCGCGGTCCCTCCATGGCGACGCCGGCGTACTCGGGCTGCGGAGTGGCGACGATGTAACCGGTGAAGTAGACCGTGCCATCGTCGCCGCTGACACTAAGCGACTGCAGCCGCGCCGGTGCGGCCAGAGAGCCGTCCAGCGTCAGCGATAGCTGGCAAATCGAAGGAGCATTGAGCGCACGTTCGATGGTGAGAGGTTTCGAAGCGTCGAAGGCGGCAGTGTAATCGAGATTGTTAATCGTGAGATGCATGGAGTACCTTCAGCGGAGTTAGCCGCGCTGCACGCGACGTTAGCGGAGTTAGTAAGTTGCCAAAGCCGGTGGCTACACCAGCGCGTTCTTGGCGGGCAAAAAGCTGCGATAGCAAACGACGCGCTCATTATCGAGCGGATCGCTCACCGGCAATGCCAGAAACTGCGCATGCAGCGCGATGCGCTCCAGCCGCCCCTGACCTTTGCCGGCGAGGGGCTGCGCCGATTCTTCAGCGCTCGTCATCGGCTGAAGACGCGGATAGTGGAAGGCAATGCGCTCGCCCAGTGCGCCTTCCATGACGAAGAGAGCAGACCATTCGTGATAAAAGCTTCCCCCTTCCCGGTCAACAAAACCGGTAACCCCCTGAACCTTCGCCCCTGCACTCGGCGCTCCGCAAGGCAACGGCTCAGCAAGAGTGATGGAAGAGCTGCTAACTCCAGATATAAGCGCTACGTTGAAGGTGACGCGGCGAAGATAGTCCGTATCAGTCAGTGGTTGGCGAAGGTAGGCGCCGGCTATTGGCGATCCTAAGTAACCGGTTTGCCCGGCATAGTCCACATCGACGGCGACGACTTGGCCGACCGTGAACTTGGCAGCGTCGGTTGCCGCGAGCGCAATACGAGTTGCCGTGGACCCGCCCTGCACCGCGACAGCGGCGGCGGCCTTGGCGCCGGAGGGCTGTGCTATGGCTCCGGTTGCGGGCGCGAGAACGTTCATGTGCTGCGAACCGGTCGCCAAAGCCATGGTGAGCTTGGTCCAACTTAGAAACTGGAAGCTGACCTCGGCGCCGACCGATTCGCGGACCTGCTCCAGTGGAGCGGCAGGAATCCCAGAGGCAATCGCCGACGATTTGCTGCCGGCTTTGCGCACGAAGCTCTGGATAAAGCCGAGGCTGATCCAGGGAGAGGGCGGGTTGTCGAGATCGAAGCCCGTCTGCTGCGATGGGTCGAAGAGGACCGGTTGCCGCGCAGCTCGGTTTACAGGCGCGAAATAGGCACGCACGCGACGAGTTACAGGCGCGGCGGCGTTGAACCAGGTTGGAGACGATGCTGCGGACATTTCATTCACCTTCTTCCTGGTAGCTGTAGACCATCACCTTTGCGGAGCGCGTGAGGCGATCTCGCTGCGTGACAGCGGGCGAGAAGACCGGCTCATCCCAGAACACTTGCGTAAGAAACCCGGCCGGCGGCTGCTCGGCGTAACTCAGTTTGGGCGTCGAGAAAGGCTGAAAGATCGACAGTAACTCGCCATCCATCTGACTTAGCGCGCGACCTCGGTCGAGCCCTCCGAAAGTCTGACAGCCGCAGGTGTTGTAGATGATCTCGCACTCTTCGGCGACCAGCGTGGAGGCAAGGTCGATATCGGCTCCGTGGCCAAGCCAGCGGACCACGAAAACATCGTTAGGCAACTGGTTGAACGGCGCTTCAGCTTCCTCGACAAGAATGCCGGGGCGGATCGCGCCGCGCAGCATGATGGTGCGCTCCGGATTGAGCGCGGCCAGGCGGTTGCGCAGGGCCATGTAGAAAGAATCTTTCGCGTTCTGCATAATTTCTCCAGGGATCAGGCATCACGGATTAAGCATCAGGGTGCGCGACAGCGCGGAGCAGCATGACGGGTTGCGGAGACCCCCACTCAGTTAAAAACGAGTCCGGGGCTTCTGATTCCTGATCCCTAATCCCTAACCCCTACGTAGTTACACCGCCTGCTGTCGAGCTTCGCGCAGCAGCAGGCGGTAAAGATAAATCTGGCCGAAGGCTTCGTTTGAAGCGACGGACTCGATGAAATAGTCCTGGTCGGCGACGGTGACGGTGAGAGTCATGGCGAACAGAGCCTGCGCGGAATCAAGTTCGAGGGCGCTGATTTGCTCCTGAACGCTTGAGGCAGAAACAAGCAGTTCCCACTTCGCCTCGTCGCCGTCTTGCCAGGCAGGACGCAGCTTGCGCATGATCACCGGGCTGAGGACGACTTCAGCGAACGTGGTCGTGACGAGGCCCACTTCACACTGCGCGCCGTCGGTGTCGGTCGCGGTGACTCGAAGCAGCGCTGTGGCTCCGCCGACAGAGCGGAGCAGGGCGTCGGCCAGAAACCGCGGCGCGCCGGTCGGATTCCGGGAAGAAGTGTCACTCATATACTCACCCCACGCGAGTCGCGACGTAAGGACGAAGCCACTGTTTGACCGTGTCGTCCAGAAGCGAACTCGAGAAATACTGCATCTGCATGGTGTCGATTTTGCTGGCGCGGGCGTTGAGCGCGGGCGTGGATTGTGCGTTGCGAACGATCTGCGCGCAGGCTGACTTGATGTCGTCGCCAATCTGACCCAGCCCGGCTGTATAAGTCACGGATAACTCGTTGTAGGGCAGTCCAAAGAGGTTCTGAGGCAGAGTAAGTTCGCCAGTGTTGGAATCGACGTCGATGGATGGCGGTATCAATCGCGTCCACTGTCCCGGCAGCGAGAACGCCCACGCTGCGTCAACGAGCGGATTGTCCACCAGCTCGCCGCGACGCGGACGGGCATAGCGTCCCTGAATGCTGATGATGAACGACGCCGCGTCTCCGAGCGGAGCGAGCGGCAAATAGCTGAGGCGCACAGTCTGCGCGTCGCGGGTGATGCGCAGCCGCTCAGTGTATTCGGCGATGTTAAGGTCAGGCCGCCTGCAGTAGCTGTTGATAAGCGCCGTGGCGGCTGTGATCCAGTCTGCCGAGGTGGAAGCGGGCAGGCCGTAGTTGGGGTAATCGGCGGGTTGCAGGTACGCCATAAGTCCTTCTTTCGGAGTTTCTTGGTTCACAGTTTGCAGGTCATAGTTGTCAGTCTTCAGTTCTCAGTTCCGGTCCACTGCGCGGCCGGTAGTGCGCCCGCAACTGTGAACTGGGAACTGAGAACTGCGAACTGACTTACGGCTTACCGATCCACCAGTACCTGGTAGTGGGCATAGTTCGCGCCCTTGACAACGATGGCGCCGAACTTGACTGCGACATACTGGTGCGCCAGCGAGTTAGGCATGCCGAGCTGGAAGATGCGAGGAGCCGCGTCACCGAGCCAGTGATACTCGATCAGGTCTTCGGTGACGATGTAGGCGGGCAGCACCGCTGAGCCCGAACCGGGAGTACCCGTGTAGCTGAGGCTCCAGTCGGGGATCAGAGGCAGGTCGCCGGCCTGCGTCGACAGCATCTTGACGCGGAAACCGCCGGTGATCTGGTCGGAGTTGAGCACCACGTTGAACTCGCTCTTCATCTCGCGATCGATAAGGTCGAGCAGCACCGGGTTCGCATAGATCGCCGTGGGACGCACATGGTAGCCGTTGTTCGCTACCATCTGTGCGACCGCCGACTTGAGTCCGTCGACGATCGAGGCCGAAGTGCCGATGGTTGTCGTGTTGCCGCCTGCTGAATCTGCGCGATGGCGCCCATATACTGCGTGGTCGTGGGCGCGGCGAGGCTGGTGTCGTTGCCGTTCCACAGCGCAACGTCATGCGATGACCATCACGCCGGAGACGGTGTCGACCAGGTCCTTCGCCTGCAGATAGGCGAACTGCTGCTGCTGCTGGCCAAGCTCGATGTCGAACAGGTTGTAGTTGATCTGCGCGACGATGGCCTTCAGCGGCACGCTGCGCTCGACGCGCGTGGGACTGACTGTGGGCGCGACGATGGAGCGCGGATTCACAAAGCCCGCGGCACCCGGGGTTCGGGATCGCCGTTTCTTCAAAGAAGCGCGACGGATGTCCGGTGGCAGGCACCTGCTTGATGCGCTGGCCGAACGGGCCGGAGCGGCGGCAGATGTCGAAGATCTCGGTCTGGTAAAGAGGTACTTCCACCGCTCCGGGTCCGATGTAGTCGGCTGCGGCGTGGATGTCGGCGAAGGAAACGGAGTTATTCATGGTGTGCTTTCTGCCGTGGTAGGCGAGTTGATTCCGGAAACAGCTTCTAGCCTCTAGCTCCTGGCTGCTAGCTTGCTTCCGGTTAGGTTGACAAGAATCGGCAATGGAGCCGAATAGGTGCTTCCGCGACCAGCGTTGCTAGCGGGGTCAACCGCCGAGCGAATGGCTAGCGGCCGAAGCTAGAAGCTTGTGCTAGGCGATGGCGCCGGCGCGAAGTAACTGGCTCTTGACGGCGATGCGCTGCTCGAGGCTGAGACCGGAAAGCGCGAGCGTCCAGCGCCCGGACGTCGACCGGGCCGTCGCCGATACCGTGCTTCGCGAGCATATCGGTGGTCGAAGCGGGAACCGTCCTTCTCGTCGAGGTCAGCATCGCCGAACTCGCCGTGTTTGCCGGAGCACTGGCTGCCGCTGCCTTCAGTTCGGCGATCTCGCGCTCAGCAGCGGCGAGTTTGGCGGCGAGTTCCTCTTCACGGCCAAGCGGCGGCGTCGACGGTGGCGGAGATCTTCTCCACTTCGCCGGTAAGTGCGGTCTGACGTTCTTCGAGCCAGGTCAAGGTGCGCTCCAGCAGGGTGGCTGCCTGTTCGAGCCGTTCGGCGAGTTGATGCTCTTCGTGTTCCATGAGGGTTCCTTTCGTTAAAGCAGCTTGCAGGCGGTAGCTTGTAGCTGCTGGCTGGTGCAAAAAAGAAAGCTCCGCAAAAGCGCGGAGCAGGAATCCGGATATAGCCACATGCTCGATGGCGATCCCGAATCAGGCTGAAAGCCGAGGGCTCAGAGCCGACGTCTCGTTTTCCGTCATGCGGAAGCGGGTGCTGCTGTAGGCGGCCTTGTCGCGGAGCAGGATTGCCGCTCCGGTGAACGTAACCTTGGTCAGCTTCCAGATAGCGGCGCGCATATCGTCCACCTTGGCGTCGGCTATCTCGTAACTCATGCCCAGCGCGTGCGGGGTATGAGCCTGGATGGCCTTCGCTACGTCAGGAAAGTCGCGAGCGTAGAGATAGCCGCGAACCAGGAGCTTGTTGCCGTGGACGACGGCCTCCGTGAGGATGCCGATCTTGCGGCGGTTGTCGTGGCCATCCCACGCAGGGCGGTAGTCTACGGCCATGCCGAGCAGCGACGGAAGTGCCTGCTCGGCGGCCTCGCAGGTAAGCAGAACGCGGTGGCCGCGGGCCCCGGCGGGCGCCCTGTCGCTGGGCGTGTTGACGGTGGTGAGAACTCCTTCGAAAGGCACCCGGTTGGGGTGTCCGTGGACGGGCGGAATGTGTACTGCCATGGCTTCAAGATGCATATGAGTGTCCAGGGTTCAGGGTTCGTGGGTCAGTAAAAGCCGCGGCTCTCAGCGGTCAGTGCTTTTAGCCAGGGTGTCAGAGACTGAGATCAAGCTGACGGCTGAGGGCTGACGGCTGAAACCTCCGTCGCTGGCAACGGCGCGTACCCGCGCAAGGCGCGGACTTCGTTGACGGTGAGCACGCCGGCCTTGAGCAACTCGACTTGGACGGCTAACTCGCCCTCTTCATCGCGGGCGCTCAGGTCGTTGAAGACAAACTCGAACTCGCGCCAACCGATGCACTTGGAGAACAAGTCACGCGTGATGTGGCCGGCGATAAGTTGCGCCAGCGGTGAGATAGCTCCCCGAAAAGCTTCGTCGGCTAACTCGCCGGCGGTCGACTTATTCACATCGCCTTCGAGCCCCAGCAGCATCGGCGGCAGTCCGAAAGCATTGGCCACCATGCGGATGAGGAAACGCTGCCATTCGAGGCGAAGATCGGCGTCGGTGCCCTGGGCGAAACGCAACACCTCGGGCTTCTGCTCGGTCGAGATGAGCGGAACGCGGCCGGTGCCCTCGATCTCGTCCTGCCACCAGCGGATCAGCCGGTCGTGTTGCACGGGCGTGGCCTCGTTGAGCCACAGCGCATACTGCGCCACGGAGTTGGCGGCAAGCTTGCCGGCGAAGCGGTGCGCGGCCAGAAACTGGTTGATGGTCTCGAAGGCAACTTCAAGCGGACCCAGGCCGAACGGCGTGAAGCTGCGCGGGTTCATGCGGATGTACATGAGCTGGTCGTCGCGCAGGTCGACGCCATTCTCGACCTGCCCCGGCAGGCACTGCGCGTAGCGCGGAGTCTCCGGCTGACCGTCCCACTTGCCGTTGATGCGAATGGACGCGCCGTCGACCGGCCACAGCAGCGCTGGCCGCGACGCGTCGCCGGTACACTCCATCTCGATGGATCCGAAGCCGCCGGTAAGCGCGTCTTCGATGACCTGCTCGATCAGGGTGCGAAAGCTGTCGCTGGGATTGGGCTCTTCAAGCGTTAGGCGAAGCGCCTGCAGTCTGTCGTGGATCTCGTTGCGTTCGCCGGCCGCGCCCGCACCCCTGCGCACGCGGATCTGCCAGTCCATCGCGGCCACGCGGTCCTTGATCACGTTGATGGCGCGCCGGACTACCGGCGTCTCGGCGAAGCGGCGCAGGTTGGCGGGCGTAGGTTTGGGCAGGAGCCTGCCGGGATACTGCACCGGTGTCAGTATGGCCGGCAGAGCGAGAGTTTTACGATCGCCCGCGGCGGCTTCGATTGCGGCCGGCTTCTTTTCGTTGCGCAGAAATGCGCGAAGGTGCGTGGTGAGTTTCACGGGTAACTCCTTGGTGAAGACAGGCAACAGCAAAAGGGAACAGGGAGTTAGCAATCGTCTCTGGCAGTTACTCCAAAGACAAAGCGATCGCCCCAAGGCGATCGCCGCTTGCTACTCCCTGTTCCCTGTTGACTGCCCTGTTGTTATTCCAGCCGTAACTCGCGTCTCGCGGTGGCGGCAATGTTGGGTAAGTCGGTGGTGGTGAGCACTCTTATGTGATGTTCTTCCATGGTCTCGATGCCGAAGCGGTAAAGCTCCAGGCGCTCGGGCTGATCGTCGGTAGCGCCAATGCGGGCTGCCGGCTCCACTATTGCGGTTAGTTCCAATTGCGCTTTGTCAATGCGCTCCACTCCGGCGCGCAAACTCGCCGAAGAGAACGCCAGAACCTTGGCCATCTCCACGCCGGGATCGAGCGAGACAGCGTGAAACATCTTGATAACTCCGTTAGGCCGATAGCCGGCGTCGATGCGCAGCGGGTCGCCGGGCCTGGTGTACTCCGCGGCGTGGATCTGCTTGCGCATCAGGTTCCAGACCTGGGCCCGTTCAAATTCATCCCTCATAGCTGACTGGATGGCGGCGCGGCCCGAGAGGCGCGAAAGGCGTTCGCGCTTCGGCGGGTCGACATACATCTTCATCAGCTCTTCCATCCCGGCGGGCAGGCTCTCGGCCAGATACGCCTTGGCCTCGGTGATCTGCACGCCGAGTGACAGCGACTCGTCCAGGATGCGGGTAAACTTGCGTTCCTCTTCGGGGAGCGCCATGTCTTCCTGGAGACGCCGTCGAAGCTCGCCTTCCATGCCTTCCAGCAGCGCCGTGTCGGCGTCGGGATCGAGGCAGCGGACGCGCCGCCAGTCTTTGGTGAACTTCAAATCAAGCCGGCCGCTTCCATCGCGCAGCAGCACGCCGATATGCACAAACTCGTTCCGCACCGCGTCGGGCACGTAGCGGACAAGCTGGAAGGCGCATTGGAGGCGGGTCGGCATGGTCCTCTGTTTTCGAGCCATCAGCCCTCAACCGTCCGCTTATCTCGAAAGCTGCTGAGGGCTGATGGCTGAAAGCTGACGGCTATCTCTTCAATTCACTCTCCCCGGAATGCTAGCGCCGATCTGCTGCCCTGGCCACACTTCCGGATGCAATTGCTCCTGCACAAGACCCCAATTGGGAAACGGGTTCCGATCGGAGCGGCGAAAATCGTCGATAAGTTCACGGATGCGGCGGCGGCGGTAGATCAGCTTTTCCACCAGCGCTTCCAGGGTGTTCATGTCTCCGCCGTACCAGTCCGGCGGAATGTCGTTGGCTGCCGCCCAGATTGTGTCGGGCGGCAGAGTTTCAAGACGCGTGAGCCACGGCTCAAACGAATCGAAGCCGGTCACGTTGCGGTAGACTGTGTTGCGGTAGTACACGCCGCGCAGCGGCAGGTCGTCGAACTTCCAGTCGCCCGCGTGAAAGCAGTAGCCGAAATCAATAAAGAAAGCGCGGTAGCGCCTCTCTCGCGGCCGCTTTACGAAAACTGCCTGGCGGCCGTTGGCATTGCCCGTCCACTTGTCCAGCGCCAGGATCCCCGCAAACTCCTGCAGATTGCGGACCTGCCCTAACTCGTCCTCGGGCATGAAGTCCACCACCTGCCCAGGCATCAGCCCGCCGACAAATCTCGATCCGTAGTTGAGCCCGGCGGTACATGGCTCGTGCCTGCGTCCATAGTCGATCCGCATCTCCGGCGTGTTGTCGATCAGCCACTCGGATACTTCCACGATCTCCGGCTCGGCGGCCGTCAGCCCCACGGCCAGCGCCAGGCGCGAAGCCAGCACTTCATTGGCCAGCACCCGGATATGCTGCGGGTTGTTGCGAAACTTCACGACATAGAGTTTGCTGTCGGCCGCCAGCATGAGCTGCCCTTGCGCGCCGCCCCGCATGCGGCGGATGTGTTGCGTAGCGGCAG
Source organism: uncultured Acidobacteriota bacterium (assembly GCA_963819365.1). GTDB lineage: Bacteria > Acidobacteriota > Terriglobia > Terriglobales > Acidobacteriaceae > Telmatobacter. Next base: position 10,974 of record CAWFVY010000015.1, on the reverse strand, counting down.
TGGGCATTCAGCTCCTTGGCGGTGAAGGATCATTCTAAGTTGTCCGTGGTCCGTTGTCAGTTTTCAGTTCGCAGTTCGTAGTTCATCAAGGGAATGAGACGGCGGCGAGGGTCGTCGATTGAATCATTGCGGCAGAAGATCGCCGCGACTGAAACTGACAACTACGAACCCGAAGCTACGAACTGTGAACTACGAACTGCTTCTCCACCAGCTCCGCCCTCACCGCCAGCGCAATCGCCATCGCCATCACCCGGTCATCGTGCGTACCGCTGGCCGCGCCCGTCGAGCCATCCGCGCAGCGCACAAAGCTGCGCAGTTCCCCCAGCAGTTTCCGGCTCATAAAGAGCTCCGCGTTTTCGACCAGCGCAGCATTGAGCCGCCCCAGCACCGCGGGACGGCTGACGCTGGTGGTCAGCCACCCCGGCTGAAAGTTCTGCTTGTAGATGCGCCCGTAACCGCACACGCTCTGGCACAGCGCCAGAACTCCGCTGCCGTGATTGTTCCGTTCCACAACCAGAACCAGCGTGGTTATACTCGCGAGCCAGGTCCGTGATGAACCTGGCCAGCTCCAGCCCGCCCATGTGCGACGCACACTCCGCGCACTGCATGCCCGTTTCGAGATCAACCACCTGCGCCGCCGAGTAGTCGCCGTCCGCGCCGCCGCCGGCCGGATCCACGGCGACCAGGTACTGTCGGCCGCGGACCGGCGGAAGCCAGATTTCCAGTTCGCCGTTTCTCCGCCTCTCCGCTGCCATGGGCGCGGACGCGAGACGCGCATCGACAGCGGAGAGCTCGAAGACCGAATCGCCGCTCGCCAGAAAGCAGCTTTCCGGATCTTCGGCGAACTCCTGGCGTGCCAGCCCGCGCAGGTTGGCGCGGACTTGGCGGCGGAACGCGATCTGCTGCAGATCGAGGCCTTCCCGATCGCGGAGCTCGCACTCCTCATCCGTGAGCGTGTCCGGATCGACCGCAACGCTCGCGGTAGCGCGGCTCCAGCCACCACGGAAAAAAGTGGCGCACCGTTCCGGTTTCGTGGGCATGCTGCCACTCGTCGTAAAAACACCCCCCCACGCCCTCGGGAGTGGATTCGAGAATCACCTCGGCTCCCGGAGCGAGGGAGGCGCGCAGGCCGGCGAGTATGTCGGCGGGATCGCCCGGCCAGCGCGCCAGCTCGGAGCAGTGCAGGTTCTGCACCGTGAGGCCGCGCCCCGCGTTGCGGTCGCCCGCCGTCACCACGCGGTACTGCGAATCCAGCTCGGGAAACACGATCTGCCGCGCATTGGCCCGCGACACCCGCAGCGGCCCTTCGCGCAGCTCGTCGGGCAACCAGTCGTAGAAGCGGTGCACGATGCGGAAGATCTCCTCCGCGGCTTCCTGGGTGTGCGCCACCTGCAGCGTGAGCGTGCCGGGGCGGGTAATGGTTTTGAGAAAGAACCGCGCCGCCGTCCACGTCGTCAACCCCAGCTGCCGCGCCTTGAGCACGACGTTCTTCTCGCCGCGGCGCCGCTCGAACTGCCGCTGCACCCAGTTGGCGCGCAGTGGAGCGGTCGCACCCGAACGCGTGCGCACGCACAGCAGCCGCTCCGCCAGTTCCATCGCGACGGATCGCCCGCCCAGCGAAACCGGCCGATAGTCGAGGATGTGGCCCAGCCGCTCGAGTTCGTCGCGGTCGAACGCCGCGGCATAGACCTCAGGCTCCAGCGCCCCCGTGGTCGGTTCGCATTCTTGAGTTGGCATCATCTGTCTCCTCCATGAAATCGGGCGGTAGGCCGGGGATTTATCCCCGGCATAAAAGGAACGCAGAATCATCAGGGCCTTACATGCCGCGAAAAAACTCCAGGTGAGCGGGTTTCGCGGAGGGGCACGACTTCACAGCTTGGTGAAAAACTCCATTTCGACCGGTAAGTCAAAAATCGCATCGCTCCAGGATGCCCTAGGAACGATTTCTAGGAGTCGATTGGTGATTTTCTATCTCCGAATCGGGCCTCAAAGCACCCCGATTTCGAGTTTTTCACCAAGCTGTTCAGTCGTGCCATTGAAGCCCATAAAGTGTGTGGGCTTTAAAGCCCCTGAGGCATGCTCTTCCCCTGAAGTCTCAATCGAAGTCCTGACTTTTTCATCAAGCTGCTTACTCAGGCACAGACGCTCGAACGCTGATCGCCTGGCCAAGAAATCGAGAACCTATAGGTTCCCCGCAGCATTCCGGATCCCCACTACACCCGCGATCCCCCAGCGCTCCTGCGCTTATGGCGCACCATAGGTTTTGTACTCAACAGTTCCGAACAGCGTTGGATAGGTGGTACATGCGTCGGCTACAGATGTAACTTGCAACGTCAGCACATCGGCCCCGCCGGCACGTTAATCGACAACCCCGAAAACACCTGGAATGAAACAGCATCTGTGATGGTTCCCACTGTGCCTAAGCTGGCAGACGCAGTCATGTCGTAAAGCGCAACCGTAGGTGAAGTGGGGCAGCTTGCCTGGGCGAAAATGTGCCGTCAGCGACGTGACTGTTATCTGAATCGATGGCGCGTAATAGTAGTCGTACTGGTTGTGCTGCCGGATGCCGCCGTTGTACTGCCGCTGCACGGCTCCCCTGGTAGTAAGGCTTGCTGTTGCATCTATCGCAGCAGGAGCAACCGCACTTCCCGATGGTTGCCATCCGTATAGGAATGTGTGGCCCCTCGCGGTTGGCGCTGCGATATAGCTTGTCGTTCCCGATGCACTCTGATAAGGCGCAGCGTCCACACCGGTTCCAGCGAGATTGGTTGCAGTGGTTGCCGTAACCGCAGTGGTTGCCGTAACCGCAGTGGTTGCTGTAACCGCAGTGGTTGCTGTAACCGCGGTGGTTGCAATAACTGCAGTGGTTGCCGTAGCTGCAAGCGTGGCGCTGGCCGCATTACCGGAAATGTTACCGCTGATTGCCGAGCCGGGGATCGTCGTGGAGTAAGTAAGTGGGCTGCTGCCGTTTGCGTAAGCATAGCCCGTACCCAAACCAAGAGCGATGTTGTCAAAGTAACTGTTGCCAAGCGCTTCGAAACACCAGGGCCTGGTGATTGTCACGTTCGTTCCGGCAATGGGCGCCCCCGCGCAAAACCAGCTTGATGCGTTGGTATAGACCGACGGCGCGCCAGCCGAAAGCGTCAGCACGCCTACTGAACTCTGCGCTGATCGTGCATAGGTGCCTGAGTCGGCTGTTCTGTTTATCGAGCCGCCTGCAATCTGAAACAATCGCCCGGCGTTTGAACTTACATTGCTCGTTCCCGACGTAGGGCTGACACCCAGCGTTGCGTTGAGAACCGCGCTCGATCCAAAAACACTGTTGGATCCCTGAACCACCGCATTGCCGCTCGCCAATGCATTCGTGAAGGAACCCGTAACAGGCGTTGTACAGCCCACGCAGGAAGGCGGGGCAGCGAAGTCGCCGCGCACAGCCATCGTGTCATTTACTGTCGGGACTTGGATCGCGTGGTTACCGCCGTTCGTGGCAGCAGGAATCAGCGCGGTCCAGGTTCCGTCCGCGTGAGCCAGTTCGAGGCCGCCATTGTAGGTGGAGTCGATCCAGAAGCCATGCGTAATTGCGGAAGAGGCCGGTGTTCCCGGACGCCACTTGTTTACGAAATGGTCATTTGTAGTCCCACGCTTGGCGTAGGCACAGAAGTCAGTGCTATCCCCAGCCACCTGTCCTGCCGCTTTGGCGCTGGAACTTCCTGATCCAGTGACCGCGCTGGTGGTGATCGAGAACTGTGTTCCACACAGCCCCGTTCCCAGCACATTGAAATACTGCCCGTTCAGAGCAGCCAGAGGGTCGCCGGCAGCAACCATGAACTGTATCGATTCCCCAACGGTAAAGGTATTTGGAGCCGTCAGTGTCAGAGTTCCGCCCGATGCTGAATACGCCGTAACCGTGGAGGTGAGCGCGCCTATCGCTGTAGCCTTCCAGCACGTCTGCGACTTGAAGTCCGTAGGGATTGCCGATGAGAATGGATCGTTCGTGTTGAAGTGAACATCCCAAAGGTCGTAGCCATTGCCCACCCAGCTATACGGGGCGCTGCCAGTGCGAGAAGACCAGAGATAGTCGATGATGCCGTGAGAGTAGTTGGCAATCACCGCGGGTGTAGGCGCAGTGGCGGAGATGATCATTTTAGCGAAGTGATTTGAATCTATGTCACCGTAGTTATACGCGCACCGACTGCCGAATATCACTCCCGCCATTGCACCGCCGGCGTTCGCCAAAACGATGTTTGTATCGGCAAAGTAGTTGCTGTCCACGCCGCTCGTCATCTGCAAGCCATACGGCCCGGTCAGATTATCGCTCGTGATTGTTCCGAACGAATTAAAGAATACCGCGCCACCCTGATGCTGGGTAAGTCCGCAAGTCATATTGTCGTCGCCGTTCATAACAAGGCACTGCCCTGTCCCGTGACAGTTAAGATAGGGGATGTTGTTATAAGCCGTAGAACTACTCGGCCACGGAGAATTCGAGCAGCTCGTCCAGTCTCCAGGAGTAGAGCAGGTCCCGATCATGCTCAGCGCCGTGCCCGTCGTGTTTTGGATCGTCAGCGAGAATGTGCTTTTTAACACATCGTTGATAACCATCCCGTAAGAAGTGCCTCCAAAATCGAGCACAACTCCGATCAGGCTTGCCTTGAAGTAGTTAGTGGCTCCCCCGTTCACGCCAACCATTAAGCTCGTGGTGTAGTTAAGAGTGCAGAGCATCCATCCTTGGCACGTGATCGTGGTACCGTTCGAAATTGACGTTGGCCCGGTGTAGGTTCCGGGCGTAAGTACGATATTGGTAAATCCCGCATTAAGAGCTGCTTGGATATCCTGGCCTGACGAGAGAGTGGTTGTCATTCCAATTGTCGATGTGCTCGCTGCGACGGTGCCAGGTACACTCAAGCTCCCGCCGCTGATGGTGCTGGTAGAGATGCCATTCGCCGGGAGCGCCGAGTTAGCGGTGGTCTGTGCGCTCGCGGCGGCAGTGCGCGCCGCCGAGTCGTTGGCGGCGCCAGTCAGCGCCCCTTGCTGCGACGTGGTCTGCACCGAGCTGTCGGAGAAAGTAACACCGCCCGAAGCCACACCCACTGCCCCTTGAAACTGCGCATTGCCCTTGACGACCGCAGACCCTTGCACCGCCAATCCGCTGGCGCCATCTGCCGAAACCCCTGGAAGCAGGTTCGCCAGTGCCGCCCCCGCCGTCGCCGCCCCCGTGCCTCCGGCGGTCAGCGGAACCGTAGTCGTCCCTGAGAGCGCCGTCCCGTTGGCAGTATAGTAAGCAATCTGCCCCGTCGCTCCGCCGCCCACATTCCCAGACACCCGTGCTGCAACCCGTGGTCGTGTTCGTGATGTAACCCGAGTTATCGATCTGCAGGCAGTTTTTTCCGCTCGACGCGGCCAGCCCCGGCAGCTTGATCGCCGTCGGCCCCAGGATTGCCGCCGAAAGCGAACTGCTCGAACCCGCGTAAATATCGGTCTCCGCGCCCGCCCCCGTCTCATAGTTCAGCCGGATATGTCCGCTCGCATTCGACGCGTTGATATACGTGTCGCCCGAGTTAGTCGATTGGTAAGCCTTGAATGAATCCAGTCCGCCCACCGCGCTGTTCACGGCCCAGTTATTGTTCTGGTCCTTCAGCAGATACCACTGGCTCGCGCCGTTGAAATCCTTGTAAGTGAACGACGCCTTCTGGCTCGCCGTCGCGCCCGGCCACAAGTAGTAATCCACTTCCGCATCGGCGTTATTGCGGACAGACAGTGTCCCCGTCGACTGCGCCGTCTGATCAATCAGCATCGTCCCCGTGAAATGCGCATTGCCTGACTTATCGATGGTCGCCACCGTCGTCGACGACGGCCCGCCCGACCCAAACACCACGCCTCCCGTGCCCCCATTGTTCGAACCGTTCAGGATCACCGCTCCATTGCCGGCTGCGTTAATCACAGTCTGGTTATTCGAGCTCCCCTGCCCGTTGTTGTATTGCCCAATCGATAGCCGATACACATTGTTCAGCTCGTCCAGCACCTGGTAATACTGGATCCCGCTCGACGCATCGCTTAACCCCGTCGTCCAGCGGTACCCGGAGTCGGTCTGATAGCGGTTGAGCATCCCGCGCTCGCTGCCCGTACCCGTACCCAGGCGGAAATGGTTAGTCACCGTCGCGTCCTGCTGCGATCCCCACCAGTCACCATTGAGCCCGTTGAACGAGCGATGGAACGTGTCGAGAAAGCTGTTGCGCGTTCCCTGGTCCACCAGCTTGCCCGTGTACATCGTGCCGCCCGTGATCCAGTTGTTGTAACTCGATCCAGGATCCGCCTGAATCTGCGTCGTCGAATTCTCGTTGCGCAGGCCCAGCACCGTGTTGTTCACCGCGTGCGGTCCAAGATGCAACGCCGTCGAGCACGATTCGACATCGCCTCCCGTAATCGTGTTCCCGTCGCCCGCGTTCATGTCGATGCCGATCGTCCCGCTGATCGGACTGCCGTTCTGCGTCGGGCAGTCGATATGCACCCTCACAAACGTCGATGCGTTCAGCCAGTCCGTTGTGGCCGAGTTCGAGACCGTGTGCCCAATCCCGCTCACGCCCGTCTGATATCCCGTGATCTGCAGATCTTCGAGCGTGCCGCCCGTGTAGTTGCCCGTGCCGTCCAGCACAACGGCCGTCTGGTTGGCGTTCCCCAGCAGGTAAAGCCCCGTCAGCGAAACCTCCTGCGTCCTGTAAATCGCAATAGCCTCGGCGGAAGCCGATTGCGCAGCCGTAGTGTTCAGGGCGGCATTGTCCAGCCGGAAGCCCTTGGTGTCGGCGACGAAGGACGGATCGCCCACCTGCAAAAGTGCAGTGCTTCCGGAGTAAAGAAAGACAGTGCCGCCCTGTGCGCCGCTCGCGGCCGAGGTTCCCCGTGACGCGCATCCGTGGAGTGTGACGTTGCGCGTGCCCGCGGGAACCACAATCGAAGCCGCAGTGGCGATGGTGGAGCACGGCAGGTTAACAGTGACGTTCGCCGTGCTCAGGTTGAGATTCGAAGCTATCGTGAGCGAGCCCCCAAAGTTACGCGCGTCGCACGTCCCCCCGTAGTTGGGGTCGAGAGCGTTGATGCACGTCTGAAGCTGCGCTCCAAAGTCCGCGCCCGGAAACTGATCGGCCTGGTACACCGCGCCAATCTTCGTCGCCGTCACCGGACCGCTCAGCCTGCCCCCCGTGAGAGGCAGCCCGCCCAGGTTGGCCAGCGCCGTCGCTGGGTCCACGGCCCCGGTTCCGCCGTTCGACAGCCCGATCGTGCCGGTAACATTCGCCGCCGTGCCGCTCACATTGCCCGTCACGTTTCCAGTCACGTTGCCGCTGACATTGCCCGTCAGCGGCCCCACAAACTGCGTGCCCGACAAGGCGCCCGAGAGCGTCCCGCCAGCCAGCGGCAGCGCTCCCGCAACCGCCATGTCGACATAGTGCTTGTTTGAAGCCTGGCTCGGCGACGCCGGATCACCGGCAAGGTAAAGCGGGCCGGTCAGCGTCCCGCCCGAAGGCGTGATCTGGCTCGAAACCGCCTGGGAGATCGACTGGTCGACATACGACTTCGACACCGCCTGAACCGCCTGCGCCGCCGGCATCACCTTCGATCGCACCTGCCCGATCGTGGTCATGATCGAGTTGGGGATCACCCAGTACTCCGTCGACATGGTTCCGTCGCCCAGGTGATATACCGCCGTGTAGTAGAGCCCTGCCGGCGATGCCCCGATGTTCGGCGCCAGCGGAACCGAGACCTGGCCGCTGGCGGGAATATTCACGTTGACGTGCCCCGCGGCTATGGCTTGGCCGGCCGCCGTCGTAAAGGCGGGCCAGCTTATCTGCAGACTCCCCGAAACAGGGGCGCCATTGGCGGCATAGACGGTGCCGGTGACCGTCGTCGTCTGAAATGTTTGCGAGCGTGCGAGCGTAGCGGAAAGAATGAGCGCGATAGCCATGGCGGCGAAAGTGCGTAAGGCGTGCATGAGGATGACTCCTGGATCAAGCTGGGGCCCAAAAAATGACAAGGGCTACCAATCCGTAAGGACTGATAACCCCTTGTAGTTATTGCAGTTAAAAGCAATGCAAGGAAGGAGACTGAGCAACGTTGTGGATTTTGGTTGAGCTGGCTTTGTAAACAGGGCACGACTTCCGTCGCGCAGACGAAGCAGCAAAAAAGACGCGGGTGCCCCATCCAAGCTTTGCTTGGGTGGGAAGGACCTCAACTCACCCGCATTGAGCCGGCCTTGTAACAGGGCATGACTTCAGTCGTGCCGACAAAGCAGCAAAGAAGACACGGGCTTTAGCCCCTGCAAGAGCCGGGTGCCCCCTCCAAGCTTTGCTTGGGTGGGAAGGACTTCAACCCAACCGAATTGAGCCGGCTTTGTAACAAGGGCACGGCTTCAGCCCCTGCGGGATGCGGGTTTCAAGGCTGCGAAAAACTCGCCCCCAGCCTCTGTTTTGAAAGGGCACAAATCCATTCGTGCCGATAAGCCGCTCAAAATGGTCCCGGCCTTAGCCGCGGAGGGACGGCGCATCCTCCCCCGGCGCCATCTCCCATTCGGCATCCATAATTTCGCCTTCCTCGCCCCCCGGCGACCCGTCGGTAAGCCGGGGCACAGGCTTCGTCACCGGCAGCCGCGCCCCGGTCTCGAGCGGGACCACCTGGGGCTCCTTGCTCCACCGTTCTGCCAGGCTGAGGGCCCGCTCAAACGCGGCGGGATTGTCGTTGTATGCACTTTCGGCCAGCGTCAGCAGTAATCCTGCCGCAGCCACGTCGCCGTGGTTGATCGTGGCTTTGCTGAGACCCTTGGCGAGTTGGTCGGCTTTCTGTTGGAGTTCGTTATCGGCGGCCTGGCTGAAAAGCTCCGGGCCCTTGTTGCGGCGCTTGCGTTCGATTTGGCGGTCGTGTTTTCTGTTGGTCCGGCTCATGAACGTATTTCTCCCTTTCCGGACCGCTTCCGCGGCGGATGATTGCAGGCAATAAAAAACCGGCCATCAAGGCCGGTTCGATGTGCTCTAGAATGTCTGCGGCTCAAAACGGCTCGGCCGCATGGAAGGTCCACGGAAGCGTGTCCGAATCAATCGGCGGCAAGGCACATTCCCTGCCTGATCTGGGCACTATTTTTCTATCTGTTTTAAGGCTAGCAAATTGAAATACTAATCGGCAATTATTTTTCCACATTTTTCACTGATTGTTTTCATCATCTTAAGTCACTTATCCACAGAGGGGGGACTTGACAAGATTTTCAAGCATGCACCAAAAGTGGTGCACTCCCCACGGTCGCCTCCCAAAAAGAATCTTCTCCCACTCTGGAACTCCACACACCCGTAGCGCCGGTCTCCCGACCGGCTGTTGTGCGGGTGTCCTCACCCGCACCCCTCCCCCACCCAAAACCTCCCCCCTCCCGGCCATCCGGATCAACCTCGCGCAGTCCCGGAGGGACGGCAGGATGTTAGCCCCGGACGCAGTCCGGGGTAGGCGGCCTATAGAACCTCCGGAGCCCCGCAGGGGCGGCGCGAATCCCCGTACACACCTGTGACCGCGAGCACATCCAACCTCCTTCTCATCCGTCATACTACCCATCCGGATTCGCTCCACGGAGCATCATCAACATCAACAACAGAAACCCGACGTATTAACCAGAAAATTAACAGTTATGATTTGCAAAGTTTTCCACAGGCACCCGCATATGTTATTCTTAATAAATAAGTTACCAAATATAGTCGCCTGATCTTCCTGTCGCCAAATCTTCGCTTTACGCCCAAAAACCTCATAAATCCCACCTCTTCATCTCACCCCTTCCAACCGGAATGTTACTCATCAGTAAACCAACGTCTCCGCCGGAAAACCGCTCCCGCCATCCCCGCGTTATCCTTAAGCGGTTATGCTGATCGAAAAGCACTCCCCCGTATTACTGGTGCATGGTGGAGCCTGGGCCATTCCCGACTCGGACGCAGCCGCCCACCAGTCCGGCGTCCGGCGTGCGCTCGAAGAGGGATGGAAGGTCCTCCAGGGCGGCGGTCCGGCTGTCGAAGCCGTTGTAGCCGCGGTCACCATGCTTGAAGACGACCCCACCTTCGACGCTGGCCGGGGCAGCTTTCTCACCAGCGCCGGCCGGGTCCAGCTCGACGCCCTCCTCATGGACGGCGGCCGCATGAAGGCTGGCGGCGTAGCCTGCGTGGAGCGCCTCCGCAACCCCATCCAGGCGGCGCGATTGGTCCTTGAAGAAAGCCCCCATGTCTATTTCGTGGGCGCCGGCGCCGAAGCCTTCGCCTCGAAACACGGCATGGAACTGATTGATAACGCGGATCTTGTTCTCGACCGCGAGCGCGACCGCCTGCACACCGCGCAGCAGCGCGCCGCCGCCGGACTGGCCGACGAAACCTTCTCCGGCCACGCCGACGACAAGAGCCCCGAAACCGCCGTCGCCGCTTCCGGCGATGAAGCAAGTGGAGACACGCGGCCGATGACGGCGACACAGCCAGCAGGGCGCAGGAAATTAGCAGACCAAGACCCCACGAAGTGGTCGCATGACACCGTCGGCGCCGTCGCCCTCGACACCGCCGGAAACCTCGCCGCAGGCACCTCCACTGGCGGCACCCTCAACAAGGCTCCCGGCCGCGTGGGCGACTCCTCCCTCATCGGCTGCGGCTGCTATGCCGACAATCTCGCGGCGGCCGTCTCCCTCACCGGCTGGGGCGAGCCGATCATGAAACTGGTCCTGGGCAAGTGGGCCACTGACCGCGTAGCAGCCGGCGAAGCCCCCGAACTCGCCGCCCGCGAAGCCATCTCCTATCTATATAGAAGGCTTGGCGGCCACGGCGGAATCATCCTCCTCGGCCCCGACGGCCGTTTCGGCTTCGCCCACAACACCCCCGCCATGGCCTGGGGCCTGGCCACCTCAGCCGGCATGGAAACCGGCCTCCAAACCGGCGATTAGGCAGTCACGGGCCATGTAACATGCCACGACTTCAG
>CAWFVY010000014.1:0-308087 GCA_963819365.1 uncultured Acidobacteriota bacterium | reverse complement strand
CTGGCGGCAGCTGCGGTGCGGCCAACCGCGCCTTCGGCGCCATTGGGCGAATGATCCGCGTTTGTGTCTCCAAGACCTCTCGAGCGCTGCGATACACTGGTCGCGATGGACTGCCTGTTCTGCAAAATCATCGAAGGAACGATATCGTCGAAGCCTGTGTACAGCGACGAGCGGTGCTATGCGTTCTGGGATATCAATCCGCAGGCGCCGGTGCACTTTCTGGTGGTGCCGCGCGAGCATATCAAGTCGACGGCCGAGGCAGCCGAGGATCACGCGGATCTGCTGGGTTACCTGCTGCTGACGGGAGCGAAGATTGCGCGGGACAAAGGCCTGGCGAAAGGCTACCGCGTCGTCATCAACACCGGACCGGACGGCGGGCAGACGGTGGACCATCTCCACGTGCACATCCTGGGCGGGCGCCATTGCACCTGGCCGCCGGGATAAACAGGGATTAGGCATTAGGTATCAGCGCTGCAACGCGGTCAGCGGCACGAATAAAAAGAGCGCACCTCAGGGGCGCCCCATCGGGGCGCCCCTGAGGTTTTCTGTTGGGTTTAAAACACGAACGTGCCCTTGAGCTGAATCAGTCGAGGTGAAGCATCGCCGCCAAGGAACGCGCCCAGAATCGAGGTGGGCGTGTTCGCCGTGGTGTAGATGATTCCGTTCGAACCGCCGTCGTTCACATCGTTCAGCGGGATCTGGAAGTTCGGGTGGTTGAAGGTGTTGAAGAACTGCGCGCCAATCTTCAGCTTGGCCGACTCCCACTTCGGGACCCTGAAGCCCTTTTGGATGTCAAGGTCGAAGTCGGAGTAATTCGGGCCGTACAGCTGGTTGCGACCCGATTGGCCGTAGTCTGTCGAGTGGGTGTAGTGAGAAGCGAAATCGCACGGAGCCAGGGTATGGCCGCCGCCGCCGCAGTGGTGGTTGAAGTTATTGTCGACCTGCTTGGCCAGTGCCGCAGAACCATAGACCACGTCGCCGGTGTTGTCATACACCGAGAACGGATAGCCGGAGTTGTGGAAGATGGTTCCTGCAACTTCCCAGTCGGCCGTCAGAACTCTGGGACCACCCTTGTATGGAACCGCAATCGCGTAGTTGGCGCTGATATAGTGCCGCGTATCGTAATCTGCGTTGCCATACTGCTGTTTCAGATTGTAGGGGTTGATCTGACCGCTGGGGTTCACGCCAAAAGCATTGAATCCGCCATTCGAAGCCGCGTCAAGCCCATGACCGTAGGCGTAGTTGAAGTGCATGGTGAGCCAGTTCACGCGGCTCGTCAATGTCGCGACCAGGCCGTTGAAGTTGGAGTAAGAGCCGTTGTAGAACACAGTCGAGCTGCCCAGCGCCAGATTCGGCCGGGCTAAAGGAAGTGAAGCGTTGGTGCCGTTCCCATCGAACGCATTCGGCAGGTTCGATATCGGCTGGTGATAGCTGCGGTTGCCCACATAGTTCAGTGCGAGTACCGTGTTCCTCACCAGTTCGCGCTCCACCGCGAGGCTCCACTCCTCATAGGTGGGCAGATAGACCTTCTTTGAAGTCCCGATTACGGTGGGGCGGGTGAAGATACCGCCGGTCACATTGAAGAGGCTCAGGCTGGGATCGCATCCCCTGTAGCAGGCGCCCTGGCTGTAGAGGCTGCTGAGAGCCTGATTGGAGGTGACCGCCTGGGCGTGGCCGCTGTTCGGGTTGGCCGCATCCAGAGGGACTTTGCTTTTGTAGTTGGATGTGGCGTAACCGAGGACCGTGAAGCGGTTCACCTCGGGGATGTTGGTCATCAAGTCGCCCATGATCTGCGCCGGGAAGTAATCGGCGAACATGCCGAAGCCGCCGCGGATCGTGGTCTTGCCGCCGGCGCCGCCCGGCTGATAGGCGAATCCGAAGCGAGGTTCCCATGCGATATTCTGCTGCTCGAAGAACGCCTGCGACCGTCCGGAGGCAAAGATGGTGTTGTAAGGAGTAGAGGTTGCAGTCGGCAACGAGGCGTAATCGTCAGCGTAGTTCGAGACGCAGTTGGTGCGGCAAAGGGGGTTGGAGTTGTGTTCCATTCGCAGGCCAAGCGTCAAGGTCAGCCCAGTCACAGGCTTGTACTGATCCTGCGCATACCAGCCCGAGACATACATGGCGACAGGCTGGGTCAGGCGCACCGGGAAACGCTCCACCCATTCGTCCGTCAATCCTGCGGCGAAGCTGCCGGGATCGAGGATGATGTTTTCACCGCCGGCGAAGTTGATGTTGTGTTCGCTCGAGGTGTAGTCGGTGATGTCGTTACGCCGGAACGTATACCCAAACTTCCAGTTATGCCTGCCACGGAGCCACGTAAGGTCGTCCGTAAACTGGTAGCCGGTCACGTTGCGGCCCTGCGGGAGCGCATAGTCGATGTCGCCGATCCAGTCGGCCGGGTTACCGCTGATGTCCCAGGCCCCGGCAGTCGCGTTGGCTTCAGGAATCAGCACAAAAGGGATATTGCTGGACGCTAGCTTGCTGGCATTCGTGTTGGTGAAGATCGCCCGATAGTAGCTGGCTCCGAACAGGAACTGGTTGGTCATGTTGGAGGAGAAGGTGTGGGTTTCGTCCAACTGGCCTTCATACGAAGGCTGGGGGCTCTGCGCGTCAAAGATCGGATCGATAAAGCTGGTCGCGGTTGGCTGGGTACCGTGATCGTCCTTGAAATGGATGTAGAGATGGTCGTTGTCGCGGAGGTTGAAATCGACGCGCCCGTTGATCAGCCATTCACGGCCGAAGTTTGTGGTCTGGCCGTTCCATTTCCAGGTGGCCGGATCCCCATCGTCGGCGTCCGGAGCACCGCTCGCCCATCCAGGAGCGGCGTTGTAGTACTTGAAGATCGTCTGGTAAACCGGCGCTTCCGAGGAGAGATTGTTATCCGCCAGATTTCCATAGGGAGCGAACGTGCAAGGGTCAGACAGGACCTGGCGACCATCGGCCCTGGCGGCCTTCATGGCGCTGCGTGCCCGGATGCCATCTTGTGATGGGTGGCACCCCGTCGGGGGGCCCAGGATCAACGCCTGGAAGTCGGGGCTGGGGCCGTAGGCAAAGGCGCGGACCGGGATGATCACGCGGAGGCCTTCAGTATCGACAAACCCGAAGATCTTGTCCCTCTTGATGGGGCCGCCGATTGCCGCCGCCCACTGGTTGGCGTTCGTGAAGCCGCGCGGCGAGCCGGACTGCTTGTTGAAGTAGCTGTTGGCGTTCATCGCCCGGCCGTTCCACCAGTAACCCAGGTTGCCGTGCCAGCGGTTGCTGCCGGAGCGCGAGATCTCATTGACCTGCGCACCGCCCAGCCCGCCGAACGCGGCATCATAGCTGTTGGTCGTTACCGTGACAGAATCCACGTCGTTGTTGCCGAGCAGAAGGTTGGTGGCGCCGGAGTTATTGAGATTCAGGTACGGGTCGCCTTCATATCCGCCGTTGACGGTGAAGGTGTTCGACGTTGCCGGCAGCCCGTTCGTGGAGAAGTTGCCGTAACCGCCCTGGGTGTTCATCACCGCTCCGGGAGCGGTTTGCGCCACGAAAGTGAGGTCGTTGCCGGGATTCGGCATCGATTGAATCTGCTGCAGATCAAACGTGGTCGAAATCTGCGCATCATCCACGTGCAGAAGCTGGGCAGAGTCGGCGCTGACCTCGATGGTGGTCGTCGCCTGTCCGATGGTCAGTTTGATCGCCAGGGGAGTAATCACGCCTGCGGAGATCGTTGCCTCAGCCGTCGCAGTCGCGAATCCGGGAGCCGCCACGCTCACCTTGTATCTGCCCGGCGAAAGCAACGGTACACGGAAGTTGCCTGCCGAATCGGAGGTTACGACCTTTGAGTCGCCGCGCGCCACGCTGGTGACCGTCACCTGGGCATTGGGAATGATTGCCCCGGACGCATCGCTTACGCTTCCTGAAATATCTCCAGAGATATTGGATTGAGCATAGGCGGCTGGCGTGTAGTTAATCGTTGCAAACCCTGCTGCTCCGATCAGGAGCGCCAGAACTACGCTGTGATGTCGAAACATTCGCATTGAACTCCTCCAGAACCAGTAAGGAATCAGGGAAGGGGATCCCGATCCCATCAGTTTTTTTCTGAGCATCTCCGCTTGGTCAGGTCGCCGATTTGCTTCTTGAAGAAGACTGCCGAATCAATCACGACGAGATTTGAATGGATCGATGACGAAAAATAATGAAGGATCAAAGGAGGGCTTGTGGCAAGGCCGCCGCAAGCAGCCAAGGGGAAATAGCACAGGCTCCCGGCGTTGTAAGTATGCATGAGCATTGCCAATCTCAAGACATACTGACCAGACTTCTATGCATGAAAACAAATAAGTTAGAAAATTAGAGCGCAGTCCAAGGGTATTTCTTCCTACAAAAAACAGAATTTCGCAGCGCAAAATCTCAAATTCTCAGTAACTCGTACCATTTTTGGGAGCAATTCAGGCAGCCTTGGATACAAAGGCCACCAGGCTGGAAGCCCTCCCTCGAAATCCTGACTCTTTCACCAACTGTGGGGCTTTGTAACAGGGCACGACGGTGTTAGGTCGATGCCGATAGAGGCCAACAGAACACCGGGGCTTTTAGCCCCTGCAAAGGCCGGCTTACTGCCGACAGCCTTTGTCATCACTCTAAGCGGCTTCGACCAAGCTGGAAGAAGCCCACTTCTGCTGGATCCGTTGTTACTTCATTTGATGTGACTTAGAAGGTTAGTGTGTCGGCGAACTGAACGATGCACACCGCCGCATCACCGCCCAGGAACGCACCATGAGTGCTCACGTGCTAAATGGGGCGCGCTCCGGCGGAGTCTGTGAGTTACCTCTTCGAAGCTGCTCTAACATGCAACTGCGTAAGATTCAAAAACAATGCGCAGCTAGATGCCGAATCCTTGCGAAGCGTTTACCGGAGGGCAGTCGATTTCATTCGCACGGTGGAAGGCGATTGATTGAATCAACAGTTGGAGCGTGCTTCATCTCCGGTATGCTCGGCTTGTGCTTATCACCCTGGCTTACATCGGAGCACGCGCGTCCTCTGGCGATCAGTTTGAGCCGCTCGTCCAGATGTACCTGCAGCGGACTTCATCTTTTGCGCGCTGCGAAACCGCCGCCTTCCGCAGCGAAGAGTCCCTGCTCGACGGTCTCTCGAAACAGCAGGCACGCACGCCGCCTGTCGCCGTTCTGCTGGACAGCCGCGGCAAGCAGATGAGCTCCGAGGCATTCGCCGCCTGGCTCGGCGCGCGCCGCGACGAAGGCGTGCAGCACATAGCCTTCGCCATCGGCCCGGCCAGCGGATGGAGCGATGGCAGCCCGTCAGCGCGCCCGCCTGCTGCTTTCCCTCGGTCAGTTCACGCTGGCCCACTCGCTGGCCCGCGTGGTCATGGCCGAGCAGATCTACCGCGCCTCCACCATCCTCACCGGCCACCCGTATCACACCGGCCACTGACAGGTTCAGTTCAGGGTTCAGGGTACGGGGTCAGGGTCACGCGGCGGAGATAGTGCTGTTCTCCGTCACATACACGGCTGGTCGGAAGATGATCTCCTCGTCTCTTCAATCAGCGAGGAGAGCAGCCCATGCTTCAGTCATATCGGGAACTTACTGTCTGGCAAAAGGGAATCGAGCTAGCAAACACGGTGTACCGCCTGACCCAGCAGTTTCCTCGTGAGGAAACCTACGGCTTGACTTCTCAAATGCGCCGTTCAGCCGTTTCCATACCGAGCAACATAGCCGAAGGCTATGGCCGTCTCGGACCGAAGGAATACCGTCAGTTCCTTAGTGTGTCGCGCGGGTCCAATTTCGAGCTTCAGACGCAGTTCGAGATAGCGCGTTCACTTGGCTATGGCGACTCGCAGCTGCTCGAGGCAGCTGAAGCCCTATCCCACGAAGTCGGAAAGATGATCTATGCAATTGCCGCCAAATTGACGGAGCGGCGATGAAGCCTGTCCAGCTGCGGTACCCTGAAACCTGAAACCTGACCGCTGACCCCTGAACCCTGAACTATGACCGATTCTAGAAAAGGCCTCGTCATCATCAACACCGGCCCCGGCAAAGGCAAGACCACCGCCGCGCTGGGCACCGCCCTGCGCGCTGTCGGCAACGGCATGCGCGTCCTGGTCCTGCAGTTCCTCAAGGGCTCCTGGCACTATGGCGAGCTCGACGCCGTTCTCCCCTTCGGCGACAACTTCGTCCTCAAGCAGATGGGCCGCGGCTTCGTGAAGGTGGGCGGCGCCGAGACCGACCCCGAAGACATACGCCTCGTCGAAGAGGCCTGGAACGAGGCCCGCACCGCCATTGAATCGGGCGATTGGGACCTCGTCATCCTCGACGAGATCAACTACGCCATCGGCTACGGCATGCTCGATCCCGCCGCCGTCGCCGAGACCCTGCGCAACCGGCCCGAGATGGTCCACGTCATCCTCACCGGCCGCAACGCCCATCCGCTCCTCGTCGAGCTTGCCGACACCGTCACCGAAATGCGCGAAGTCAAGCACGCCTACCAGAAAGGCATCCTGGCCCAGCGCGGCATCGAGTACTGAAGACAGGGTCCAGGATTCAGGGTTCAGGGTTCAGAAGTCTGCGATCACCCGTCCTGACACCTGAACCCCGACCCCTGATCCCTTACAATGGCAACTGTCTATGTCCTGGTTTAAGCGAGAGAGTGGCGACTACGAGCCTGACCCAAACACGCCCGCCAACGGCGACGCCGAACGGCGCGTCCGCACGGAAGGTCTGTGGATCAAATGCCAGGGATGCCGGCAGGCTCTCTACAAGCCCGATGTCGCAGCCAACCTGAACGTCTGCCCCAAGTGCCAGCATCATTTCAAGCTCTCCGCACGCCAGCGTATCGAGCTGCTTCTCGAGCCCGGCTATGAGCTCGTAGACCGGGGCCTGCGCTCCACTGACCCGCTGAATTTTCATGACATCAAGCCCTACAAGGCCCGCCTGCGCAAGGCCCAGGAAGAGACCGGCCTCGACGACGCCATTCTCAACGCCGTCGGCCAGCTTGGCCCCCATGCGGCCGTGGTCAGCGCCATGGAATACAGCTTCATCGGCGGCTCCATGGGCGCAGTGGTGGGCGAAACCATCGCCCGCGCCGTCGATCGTGCCCGCGAAGGCCGCAAGCCTCTGATCGTCGTCGCCGCCTCCGGCGGAGCCCGCATGATGGAAGGCGTGGTCAGCCTCATGCAGATGGCCAAGATCTCCACCGCCCTTGCCCAGCTAGACGACGCGCGCGTTCCCTATATCTGCGTCCTTACCGACCCCACCACCGGCGGCGTCACCGCCAGCTTCGCCATGCTGGGCGACCTCAACATCGCCGAGCCCGGCGCCCTCATCGGCTTCGCCGGACCCCGCGTCATCGAGCAGACCATCCGCCAGAAACTCCCCGAGGGCTTCCAGCGCTCCGAATTCCTCCTCGAAAAGGGCTTCCTCGACGCCGTGGTTCACCGCCGCGACCTCAAGGACTACCTCATTCGCGCCCTCGACTTCATGCGTCCGGTCGCCTGAGGCGGGCCATCCGCCTTCAGATCCGATAGCCACCGATCTATGAATTTATGGAACTGAGCCGCTAATCTCTATATTTCCTCATATATATTGCGTACCGTATAACGGTTTGATACCCCCAAGCCGCACGTATCATACGTATTTCCACCCGAGCCCTCCGAATGGCATTCAAATTGCTGTAATCAAGGCATGGATTTACATACAATCCAAATGGATTGCAGCACATCTGCGATCTAGTTCGGGTCAGCTCCCCGCTGGCTCACTGCATACAGTGCTCCAGTTTGTCTGACTAAAGGCAACACATCCACCTCCCCCAACACCCCTTTCATCGGAAGGAAGAGAAGAATGATGTTTACTCGAACGCGTGTGCGGTCGCTGCTTCTGGCCGTAGCGCTCGGCGCTGGTTTTGCGGCTATTTCAAACCTCGCTCCCATGAGCTCGGCGCAAACCAGCTTAGGTACTCTGACCGGCGTGGTCCGCGATGCTAGCGGTGCCGTGGTGGTGAATGCGAATCTCCGGATTACGAATGCCCAAACCGGGGAATCCCGCGCGATTGTTTCCGACTCTCAGGGCGCATACCGCTTTGATGCTCTTACTCCTGGTTCCTATACGCTCGAGATCGAGTCCGCGGGTTTTGAGAAGTTCAACGCCAAGGCTCTTAAGGTGGGAGCGTCAACGACCCAGTCGTTCGATGTGACCCTCAAGACCGGACAGGTCAACGAGACCGTCGAAGTCACGGCCGACGCCGCCGTCCTGCTCAACAAGGACAACGGTTCGCTCTCCGGCAGCATTCCTACCGAGGAGCTCTCGAAGCTGCCGATCTTCTCGCTCAATCCGATCGAAGTTCTGACCACCGTTCCCGGCGTTCAGCTGGTCAGCAACTCCGACATGTCGAACGGCTACTCGATCCAGGTGAGCGGAGCGCGTCCGCGTTCCAACAACTTCATGATCGACGGTGAAGAGATCAACGACGTCTCCATCGGCGGCCAGGCGGTTCAGCCCAACATCCCCGACATGTATGCCGACACCGTGGTCTATACCCACAACGCACCGGCCGAGTTCGGCCGCGCTTCAGGCGGCGTGGTTAACCTGATCACCAAGGGCGGCAGCAACACCTTCCATGGCTCGGCCTGGGAACTCTACTCCGGCTCCGGTCTGAACGCCCTCGACGGCCAGACCCGCCAGGTTGCCACCGACCGTTCTTACAAGTCGCGTTACAACCAGCACACCTACGGCTTCACCGCCGGCGGTCCCGTCCTTCGCAACAAGCTCTTCGCCTTCGGCGCCGCCCAGTGGCAGCGCTACTATGGCCAGGAAGTTCCTTCGGAAGTGAACCTTCCGGACGCCAACGGTATCGCCCTGCTGCAGAACATGGCTGGCGGAAACGGCACCACCGCCGCCAACGCGAAGCTGATGCTCGGCTACCTCAACAACGGCGCGTACCTGAACGACTTCCTGCAGTTCACTGACCCCGATGCGGCTCCCGGATCGTCGACCGCTCCGAAGCTGGTAAACCTCGGCGCGGCCTGCCCGCAGTCGAACCCCGGCTGCCAGATGGAAATCGGTCTCTTCCGCCGCCCCAGCGTTGCGGCCAGCAGCCCCGACACCCAGTGGACCTACCGCATCGACTACACCCCGCGCCAGCAGGACACCTTCACGGCGCGCTACCTCCACGACCGCAGCAGCCTCACGCCTGACTTCTTCACCAATGGCGCCTCGCTGCCCGGCTTCGACACCTACCAGGGCGGCCCCTCCGAACTCGGCCAGGGCGCATGGACCCACATCTTCACTCCCAACATGGTGAACGAGTTCCGCGCGTCGGAAACCCGTATCTCCTTCATGTTTGCTCCCCTTGCCAGCACGGTGTCGAACCCGCTCTACACGGCCCCCACGCTGAGCTTCGTCGATATGAACGCCCTCGGCTTCAACCAGAACTTCCCCCAGGGACGTTCCGAAGACCAGTACCAGTTCCAGGACACCATTTCCTGGACGCGTGGCCGTCACACCGTTCGTTTCGGTGCTGACATCGGCCGCCGCATTGAAACCGACGTCGTCTCCCTCAACGCCAACGGAACCCTCAGCTTCGCCAAGGGCGGCAGCGGCGTCTCGTCGGAAGGCAACTTCCTGCTCAACCAGCTCGGACCCTCGGGCGCTGCCACCATCACCTACGGCAACACCCGCGTCGATCCCCACAGCTGGCGCAGCGGCGCCTTCGCCCAGGACGACATCAAGATCAATCCCGATCTGACTGTCAACCTCGGCGTGCGCTACGACTACTTCAGCTCGCCGGAAAACGCTCTCCCCTACCCGGCCATCGATCCCAGCAACCCGTACGCCGCAGTCGACAGCGTATACAAGGTTGCTCCGGACCAGAACAACTTTGCCCCTCGCGTGGGCTTCGCCTACACGCCTCATGCCGGTGTCTTCGCCAACGGCAACACCGTCGTGCGTGGCGGCTTCGGCATCTTCTACGATTCCGACTTCACCAACATCATGGTCAACGAGGCGCAGAGCTCGCCCAACGCTGTTGCGGGCACCCTCACCTCGACCCAGGGCAACGGTCTCGGCAACGCGACCAGCCTGCTTGGCCAGATTCCCAACGTGCTGAATCCGTTCGCTTCGATCCTGAGCGTGACCAAGAACCTGGCCTCGCCTTACACCATCGAGTACAACCTCGGCGTCGAGCACCAGTTCCCGCTCGGCATCGTCCTCAGCGCCACCTACGTGGGCAGCCGCGGCGAGAAGCTCTTCGCCAACCAGCAGTACAACTACTTTGCCAACGGTCAGCGTCTCAACCCCAATCGTGGTGCAGTCAGCGCCCGCGGCAACTTCGCGGCCTCTAACTACAACGGCCTCGAAATGGGCGCAAAGCGCAACTTCTCACACGGCATCGCGATCTACGGCTCCTACGTCTACTCGAAGGCGCTCGACAACGGATCCGAAGTGTTCACCACCGATAGCCAGCCGACCTCCTACAGCGCGAATCTCGCGCCCGGTGGCCGCAAGTTCGACTGGGCCAACTCGGCCTACGATCACCGCCACTATGGAGCGATCACCTACGTCTGGACCCCGGCCGGTCTCCACGCCGACAGCCGCGGTACTGACATGGTCATGAGCGCCCTCACGCGCCACTGGACCATCTCCGGTGGATCCCGCTTCCAGTCCGGTGCTTACAGCACCGTCAACTTCGCGGGTCTCGACTCCAACGGCGACGGCAGCAACGCCAACGATCGTCCGTTCCTCTCCAACCCCAGCGCGCCGTTCAGCAGCACCGGCATCGACGGCGGCTACATTGATCCGTCGCTGGCCGGCACCTACTTCGACATGGCGGCCCTCAACAACAACCAGCTCAACCCGGTTGATCCCAACAAGGTCCGCTGGCTGATCCCCATCACCAACGGCTACGATAACCGCGAAGTCGGCCGCAACAACTACCTCAACCCGGGCGCGATGTACAACGACGTCGCCTTGGAGAAGGCCGTTCCCACCAGCCTGCTGCACTTCGACCGCGGTTCGCTGGTGTTCCGCGCCGAGGCTCAGAACATTGCCAACCACAATAACGTCGGCCTGCTCGATGTGAATCTGCTCGATGCCGGCACGTCGTTCTTCTCGAACTCCCAGCAGTCGCGCGAGTCCAACAACCGCGCTGTCCGCTTCTGGGCAAAGTTCGTGTTCTAACGGATCATCCGATCCAAACAGAAAGGGCGTCCCTACGGGGGCGCCCTTTCCGCTTTCTGACAAACTCCTCTTGCAGGTTTTGTAACAAAGGCACGGCTTCAGCCGGACCAATTAAGCCCAACAAAACACACGGGCTTTACAGGCTGCGGAAAAACTCGATCCTGCCGGCTTTTTAACAAGGGCACGGCTTCAGCCGGGCCAATAAAGCCCAATGAAATGAGCTGGGCTTTCAGCCCCTGCTGCTTCCGATATGCCGCAAAACGGACTTTTTTCCGCAGCCTGTTTGAGCCCCGTTGAACTCGACTCACCACAAAGCCCAGCTTTGTCATCAACCTCAGGCGTCCCTCCCGGGGCGCCCTTTCCCTTTCACATCGAAATACAATGAGCGCAGCGCCCCGGCTTCTACCGGTATATGGAGCCGCGCGGCCAAGTTGTATGAAAATTCGTATTTATCCCCCTATCCCATCAGCAGGTTGGCACGTCTAACGCATACGTAACATACGCACCTCGTCCTAACGCCAACGATTGGCAATCAGAATGCAACCCTCCTCGCAAGGGTTTACTTCGTCCAATAAGGATTGCAGCACGACAGCGATCTGAATCGGGCCGGCGCCCGCTGGCCCCCTGTTTAAACAGTGCTCAGGATGTAAAGGGAAATCATCCACTCCATCCCCCTTTCGGAAGGAAGAGAAGCATGATGTTTACAGGACTGCGTGTGCGGTCGCTGCTTTTGGCGGCCGCTCTTGGCGCTGTTTTTGCGTGCACTTCAATCCTGACCCCCGTCAGCTTGGCGCAAACCAGCTTGGGTACTCTCACTGGCGTCGTCCGCGACTCCACCGGTGCCGTGGTCGTGAATGCGACCATCCAGCTTGCGAATGTTCAAACTGGCGAAACCCGCACTGTCAACTCCGACGCTCTTGGTGCATATCGCTTTGATGGTCTTACTCCGGGTTCCTATACTCTTGGCGTTGAATCCACCGGTTTCCAGAAGTTCAATGCCACTGGAGTCAAGGTCGTCGCCTCAATGGCTCAGTCCTTTGACGTAAATCTCAAGGCTGGGCAGGTCAACGAAACCGTCGAGGTCACGGCGGAGGCTACCGCCCTCCTCAACAAGGACAATGGCTCCCTCTCCGGCAGCATTCCGAGTGAAGAGTTGGCCAAGCTCCCCATATTCTCCCTCAATCCCATCGAGATCCTGACCACCGTTCCAGGTGTCCAGATTGTCAGCAACTCCGATTTCTCGAACGGCGAGTCGATCCAGGTCAGCGGCGCCCGGCCGCGCGCCAACAACTTCATGATCGACGGCGAGGAGATCAACGATACCGGAATCGGCGGCCAGGCCGTTCAGCCCCAGATCCCCGATATGTACGCCGACACCGTGGTTTACACGCACAACGCCCCAGCCGAGTTCGGTCGCGCTTCGGGCGGCGTGGTAAACCTGATCACCAAGGGTGGAAGCAACACCTTCCACGGTTCGGCCTGGGAGCTCCATTCTGGCTCCGGGTTGAACGCGATCGACGGCCAGACCCGCCAGGTCGCCACGGATCGCTCCTACAAAGCGCGCTACGACCAGCACACCTTCGGCTTCACCGCCGGCGGCCCCATCCTTCGCAACAAACTCTTCGCCTTCGGCGCGGCCCAGTGGCAGCGCTACTATGGCCAGGAGATTGCCTCTGAAGTTGCCTTGCCGAATTCCCAGGGCATTAGCCAACTCCAGTCACTGGCGGCCGGCTCCGGCGTCACCGCCACCAACGCGGCTCTGATGCTGCAATATCTCTCCAACGGCAGCTTCCTGGATACCTTCACCGACTTCGGGGCTTACAAGACTCTGAACCTCGGCAATGCCTGCAACGGGTGCACCATGGGCGTGAACCTGTTCCGCCGTCCCAGCGTTCCCCAGAGCAGTCCGGATACGCAGTGGACCTACCGCATCGATTTCACGCCGAATCAGAGAGACATATTCACGGCCCGTTACCTCCACGACCGCAGCAGCCTGACGCCGGACTTCTTCACCAACGGCAGCGCGCTGCCCGGCTTTGACACCTACCAGGGCGGACCCTCCGAACTCGGCCAGGGCGCCTGGACGCACATCCTCAGTGCCAGCCTGCTGAATGAGTTCCGCGCTTCGGAAACCCGCATCTCCTTCCTGTTTGCGCCCACCCCGGAGAGTATCGCCAACCCGCTCTTCACCGCGCCAACCCTCGAATTCGGCGTGAGCAGCACCGATATTTCCAGTCTCGGTTTTAACCAGAACTTCCCCCAGGGCCGTGAAGAAGACCAGTATCAGTTCCAGGACACCATCTCCTGGACCCACGGCCGGCACACCCTTCGCGTTGGCGCTGACATCGGCCGCCGCATTGAGATCGATACGGTTTCGCAGAATGCCAACGGCAGCCTGACCTTCAACAAGGGCGGCACCGGCGTTTCCTCCACCGGCAACTTCCTGCTCAACCAGCTCGGCGGTTCGGGCCATGCTGACATCACCTACGGCAGCACCCGTGTCGATCCCCATAGCTGGCGCAGCGGCGCTTTCGCCCAGGACGACTTCAAGATCAACTCCGATCTGACCGTCAACCTCGGCGTGCGCTACGACTACTTCACCTCGCCGGAAAATGCGCTCCCTTACCCGGCCATCGATCCCGCCAACCCCTATGCGCCGGTCAACAGCGTTTATAAGGTAGCCCCCGATCAAAACAACTGGGCGCCGCGCGTGGGGTTTGCCTATGCGCCGCATCACGGGCCCTTTGCCAACGGCAACACGGTTGTGCGGGCCGGCTTCGGCGTCTTCTACGACTCGGACTTCACCAACATCATGGTGAACGAGGCGCAAAGCTCGCCCAACGCAGTGTCAGGCACGCTAACCTCGACCGATCCCAACGGCCTGGGAAATGCCACCAGCCTTCTCGGCCAGATTCCCAACACTCTCAATCCCATGTCCTCGGTGCTGAGCGTGACCAAGGACCTGAGGTCGCCTTATACCATCGAGTACAACTTCGGCGTTGAGCACCAGCTCCCGTACGGCATCGTCGCCAGCGCCACTTACGTGGCCAGCCGCGGTGTCAAGCTCTTCGCCAACCAGCAGTACAACTTCTTTGATCCCAATACCGGCGACCGCCTCAACCCCGACCGCGGCCCGGTAAACGCTCGCGGCAACTTCGCTGACTCGCAATACAACGGTCTCGAAGTGGGCGTGAAGCGTAACTTCAGCAAGGGCATCGCAGTTTACGGCTCCTACAACTACTCGAAGGCGCTCGACAACGGTTCGGAAGTCTTCACCACCGATTCGGCCTCCACCTCCTACAGCGCTGACCTGGCTCCCGGTGGCCGCAAGTTCGACTGGGGCAACTCGGCCTACGATCACCGCAACTACGGCGCGATTACTTACGTCTGGACCCCCATCGGCCTGCGTGCCGATAGCCACGGCGCCGATATGGTCCTGAGCGCTCTCACCCGCCACTGGACTATCTCCGGCACATCCCGCTTCCAGTCCGGCGCCTACAGCACGGTGAACGTTGCCGGGCTCGACATGAACGGCGACGGAAGCGCCGCCAATGACCGCCCGCTCGTCGGCAACCCGAGTGCTGCAATGGACAGCGTTGCTATCGACGCCATCTATTTCGGGTTGACTGGCACTCCGGGAACCTACATCGATATGGCGGCCGCCAACAACAACCAGCTTCAGGTGGTCGATCCCCAGAAGTCCCGTTGGATCGTGCCGCTGCTCAACGGCTATTCTCCAAAGGAAATCGGCCGCAACAGCTACGTCAACCCGGGTGCGATGTACAACGATGTCGCCCTCGAGAAGGCCGTTCCCACCAGCCTTCTGCACCTCGATCGCGGCCAGTTCATCTTCCGCGCCGAAGCGCAGAACCTCGCCAACCACAACAACGTCGGCCTGCTCGACGTGAACCTTCTAGACGCAGGACTGCCCGCCTACCTGAACACGCAGCAGGCGCGCGAGTCCAACAATCGCGCTCTCCGCTTCTGGGCGAAGTTCGTGTTCTAAACAACCCGGATCATCCGATCCAATCGAAAAGGGCGTCCCAGCCGGGGCGCCCTTTCGCTTTCACATCGAAAATACAATCCTGAGCGCAGGCCATAATCAAAGGTGAGGCATCATGCGCGCATCCCGACACCTCTGGCTCACCCTCGCTCTCCTCGCCGTCGCAATCGTCTTTCTCTGGAACCGATTCCACGACCGGAAAACTCGTATCACCGATCTCTCCGTCACCAATCCGCTCAACCAGCCCGGCGGCGGTGCGGCTCCGAACGATGCCTACGACGTCTACTCCGGCCTTTACACTTCTCCCCTCGACGAGCCGCTGGTTCTCGCACAGGACTCCGGCACCGACATTCCCCAGCTCAACGGCAACTGCCTCAAACCCGCCACGCCTGAAGAGAAGCAGATGGCGGATGCATTCGAGGCCTCCAACCGCCACAGCCAGCACTGGGATTCCCGCTTCACCATCCCGGCCGGCTATCGCATTCTTCCGGCCTCGGAACTGATCAGCGCCCAGAACTGCTTGGCATCGCATGCCGAGAACGATCCCCGGTGCGCATCCTATAAGGATGTGAAACACGTCCGCATCCTCGGCGTGCCCGGCTTTGACGCCACGCACACCCGCGCCCTCGTCTCCGTGCTCAAAAAGTGCGGCCCATACTGCGGCACCGGCGGCATCTTCGAAGCGCGCAAGGAGAACGGCGCCTGGAAGCGCGTCGATCCCACGCCCTTCACCAGCGACTGCAGTTGGCGCTATTAGGGCGGCTTCGCGGCATGGCTTGTCGCCCTTTTTTGCTAATCTGAAATTCCTGATTAGCTTAGGAGCTCTCTTATATGGAACCGGTACATACATCGATTTCGGAGTCACCTCTTATCTCATCTCTGAGCTACGAGCCGCGTGAACTCACCTTCGGCACCAGCGGCCGCCGCGGCCGCCTCCTCGACCTTACGCAGATGGAAATCTACATCTGCGCGCTCGGCGAGCTCGAGTACCTCCAGTCGCTCGACCCCGCGCAGGGCGGCATCGTCAAAGGCGACGACTTCTTCTATGCGTACGACCTCCGTCCCTCTTCGAGCCGGCTTGTTCCTGAGGAGCAGGGCCGCGGCGAGATCGCCCAAGCCATCGACCGCGCCCTCCGCGACGCCGGCATGCGTCCCGTTAACTGCGGCCCAATTCCTACACCCGCACTTGCCAGTCATGCCCTCACCCGCGGCAAGGGCAGCATGATGATCACCGGCAGCCACATCCCCTTCGACCGCAATGGCTACAAGACAAATACCTCCCGCGGCGAGTTGCTGAAGGAGCACGAAGCCCCCATCGCGGAATTCGTCCGCCGTGTCCGCGAACGCGTTTACAACCAGCCCGCTCAGCAGTCTCTCTTTAATAGCCACGGCATGTTCAAGACCGGCCATGCCGAGCTCAGCCCTGAAGATGACTCCGCGCGCCAGGGCTACATTCGCCGCTACGTCGATTTCTTCTCCGGCGACTCTCTCGCCGGCATGCGCGTTCGCTGCTACCAGCACTCCGCCGTCGGCCGCGATCTGCTCGTTGAAGTCCTCCGCGCGCTGGGCGCTGAAGTCATCCCCTCCGGCCGCAGTGATGCCTTCGTGCCCATCGACACCGAAAACATCGATGCCGAACGTCTGGCCGTGATTCAGGCGCTGGCCGACAAGGCGATCGCCGAAGACGGTCCGATCTTCGCTGTTGTCTCCACCGACGGCGACAGCGACCGCCCGCTTCTGCTCGGCTTCGAAGACGATGGCACGACTGTGAAGTTCTTCGGCGGCGATCAACTCGGAATGATCGCGGCCGAGTTCCTCGGTGCCGACGCCGTTGTTGTCCCCATAAGCTCTAACGACGGCATCGACCGCGGCCCGCTCGCCGCCATGCTCGAGCCTCGCACCCGCATCGGTTCGCCCTACGTCATCGCCGGCATGTCCGCCGCTCTCCGCAAAGGCAAACAGCGTGTCTGCGGATGGGAAGCCAACGGCGGCTTCCTCACCGGCTCCGACATCATCCGCAACGGCCGCGTCCTCACCGCGTTACCCACGCGCGACGCCCTCCTGCCGCTGCTTGCCGCGCTCTTCAGCGCGAAGGAGAAAGGCGTCTCGCTCGCCGAACTATTTGCCGGGCTTCCCAGTCGTCACAGCCGCGCCGGCCTGCTCAGGGATTTCCCCCGGTCCACCGCGCTCAAAATCATCAACGCCTTCTGCAGCGACCACCAGCATATCCGCGAAGTCGACTTCGATTCCAAGGGGCATCCCATCGCGCTCGACGAACAACGCAATCCCATCGAGCTCACGCCTGACCTGGTTGCAGCGCTCAATGAAATCCGCGCGCGCTGCGTCGACTTCTTCGATTGCTTCGGTCCCGTCTCGCGGCTCAACTATGTCGACGGCGTACGCATCACGTTCGCCAGCGGCGAAGTCGCTCATCTGCGCCCCTCAGGCAATGCCGACGAATTCCGCATCTACGCCGCGGCCGACACGCTGGCCCGCTGCGAAGAGATCGTGCGTCTCGGCATCGCCGAGCCCGACGGAATCCTTCGCCGCCTGGAACGCAACCTGGCGGCAGGGCAGTAAGCCGCTCTTTCCACTCGGCCAATCATCATCGCGAACACGGACTAAGGCTTTCTCTGCTTGTCTGATCTCTGTTCTCTGATCTCTGCAGACGATGCTTCGCTGCGGTAAATCACCAACGATGGATATTCGCCGATCCGTTTGAATTTCCCCGTCGCGTCGACCCACGCCGTATCCGACTGCGCCGCGTCCTCCGCCTCCCGGTAAACAACAAGCACATCTCCGCGGGGCACTTGCTCCATATCCTTGTAGAGTGCGGGGCCGACGCTGGAGAGCTCATGGATGGGGAAATTCGTGTAATAGGCGAAAGCGGGATAGTTGAAGCTCATCCAGAGAGCAGTGCCGGCAGGAACCTTGGACTCAAGGAAACTCGCGGCGAGTTCCTCATCCGGCGCGCCCCAATTGATGAAAGGCACACTGAAGCGCTCCCGTAAGGGAAGAAACGTCAGCAGCAGAGCTGCGCCCAGGCAGAGCGCACCTGTGACTCGCAGAAGCTTATTTGGCAGCGCGGCAAAGAGAGCCAGTCCGGAACCGGCCAGCAGCAGAACCGGCGGAGCAAGCGGCAGAACGTATCGCGGCTCCTTGTGCGGCATCAGGCTGAAAAACAGAAATCCAAGAACCAGCCACAGCCAGAGAAAGATCCTGACCGTACGCTGAGACGAGCTTGAAACCGATCCGCTCGGAGCCTCATGTCCGCGGGTGAATGCACGCCGCACAGTAATGAGATGAAACCCAAAACACAACAACAATCCGACGATAGCGATGGGCGTAAAGATCGTTGCCGCATTGCGGATAAAGTAGGTGGCTGGTTCGACCGGACCTTCAACGTGTGCCCACGCAGATTGCAACGTAAACAGGAAGCCGCCGAATTTAAACCTGGACCATAGGAGATAGGGTGCGAGCCCCGCCGCTACTCCACACATCGAGGCGATGAGTGCCTTCCAGCGGCCGGGGCTGGCGAGGGGCAACAGCAGAAGCACGGCAACGCTCGGAATAGCTCCGAATCGCATCAGAATGCAAAGCGCCAGGCTGAACCCGGCACAGAAGAAGCGGAAGGCAGTCGGCCGATCGAGCGCGCGGAGCAGCAGCCACAAGCCGAGTATCAGTAGAGTCAAAGATGGCGAGTCTGTCAGCAGACTATTCCCCGTGTCATCGCTGACAAAGCTATCGGGAAATATACCAACGAAGAACGGCGAGAATGCCAGCAACAAGCTTGAGATTGCAGCAGGTAGACGGCCCACGGCCAGGCATCCGGCAAAGAATAGAAATATCGGACCGAGAGCATTCAGGAACGCAGTCGCGATGCACGCCGCATAGATGTGGTGCCAAACAAAGAAAACACCGGCAAAGATCAACGAGAGCAGGGGTGGCCGGAAGCCTAACTCTGAATAATTGACCTTCCCGCAGCAGATCACCTGCGCATTTTGAAGGTAGACCATCTCATCCCAGTAATGGAACTTCGACATTCCCCAGAGTCGGACCAGAAAGCCTGCGGCCAGCAGAACAAATAGAAACACCGACGCGGACCGCCCTTGTTTCAGCGTCAGATAGGTAGAAAAGGTCCGGGCGGGCGCACGCAGAACATCGTAGAAACGTCGTTTATTTCGGGCATCCGAAATGGACATCGAGTGCGATGGTACCACTCCGCCATCGCGCCAGAGCGCGCGAACCTCATCATTCGCATCGAATCGCCGACATGGGTTCGATGCGCGCCGCGCGCAGTGCCGGCAGCAGAGACGCC
This sequence comes from uncultured Acidobacteriota bacterium, assembly GCA_963819365.1. Classification (GTDB taxonomy): domain Bacteria; phylum Acidobacteriota; class Terriglobia; order Terriglobales; family Acidobacteriaceae; genus Telmatobacter. Next base: position 288,603 of record CAWFVY010000014.1, on the reverse strand, counting down.
GCGCATGCGGCAAGTCCCAGCGCGCAGATTGAAGCCGCTATCACCCACGGATCGCGCGGCGAAGTGGAGAAGAGGAAACTGGCCAGCGCCCGGGTTGCAAGCAACGCCGCGCCAACTCCTGCAACCGTTCCCCCCATCACCACCCAGAGGTTCTGTCGGAACACCATGGCAGCCACCTGCGATCGCTTTGCGCCCAGAGCCATCCGTATGCCAATCTCTGTGGTGCGCCGTGACGTGGCATAAGCCAGCGTTCCGTAGAGGCCGATGGCCGTGACCACCAGTGCGCATACGGCAAAGAACACCGCCAGCATCGTCATCATGCGCTCGGCTCCCAGCGCGTCATCAATGATCTTCTCCATCGACGTAACTTCGGGCACGGGAATCTGCGGCGCCATTTGCGCGGTGATCTCGCGGACTGTCGCGGCCAGCGGACCGGCAGGCTGAGTGGTGCGCACCACTGCAATGTACGAGGACGATTGCTTCCAGTCGTACTGAGACATGGCCAGGTAAGCGGTGGCCGGCGGGGCCGAGCGGACGTCGCTGTACTTGGCGTCTCCCACGATCCCGACCACCTCGTAGACAGTGACTTCCTTGTCGTCATCCTGGCGGATTGTGCGTCCCAGGGCATTGCCGTCCGGGAAAAGCTGGCGGGCGGCGGTCTGGTTCAGGATGAGCTTGTGGCCCGATGTCGGAGTATCGTTCCACGTGAAATCGCGCCCGGCCAGCATCGGAATGCGCATGGTACTGAAGAATCCAGGAGCGACGGAGTCAATGTCCGTGTCATGCGTTGTGCCCTTGCTGTCGGGGAAGTCTTCATCCCACCCGCCGCCGGTGAAGTGAGCCATCAATTCATAACTCACGCCGGTTACCCCCGGCAAACCGCTCAGCCGCCCCGCCATATCGCGATAGAAGCCGAGGAGCGCGTCGCCCTTAAGCCCGGATTTATCCATGCGGAAGGCAATGTTATGAAGACCGTGCGGATCGAACCCCACCCCGTCGTTGTAAATGCGCAGAAGACTGGTGGCGACAAGCCCCGCGCCGACCACCAGGATGAGCGCGAGTCCGACCTCGGCCCCCAGCAGGATGCGCGGCAGGATGGCGCGGCGCTCATTGGTGAGAGTCGAGTGCTGCCCGTCCTTTATGCGTTCCATGAGGCTTCTCGAGGTAGCCTTGATGGCCGGCGCCAGCGCGAACAGCAGCGTGGCCAGAACTGCAGCCGTGGCCGCAAAGGCGAACACACGCCAGTCGAGCGAAGTATCGAGATGGATCCCGCGCCGGCCGCTGAGCAGAACAGCGGCAAGAAGCCGGCTGACGGCTGGCGCCAGGGCCAGCCCGGCGGCCGTGCCCGCCACGCCGATCAGCAGGCCCTCCACCAGCAACTGCTGAATCAGGCGGCGGCGCGAGGCGCCCAGAGCCATGCGAGTGGCCAACTCGCGCTGCCGTGCCGTGCCCCGCGCCATCAACAGGCTCGCCAGGTTCAGGCAGGCCAGCAGCAGAATGCCGCCGCACATGGCGAAGACAGCCACCAGCGGCTTGCGGAAGTTGAGACGGATATACGTGAACCCGGTTGAACCCGCCTCTGCGGAGAAAGCGAAGTGACGCTCGTTCATCCGCTTGATCCAGGCTGCATCCGGAACGCTCTCGTGAAGGATGGCTTGGGAGGACGCGGCCAACTGAGAGTTTGCCTGTTCAAGTGTGGCGTCGGGCGCAAGCCGCCCCATCACGCTCAGCCACCATCCGTGGTGCGCGGCCTTGATCAGGCTGCGCTCCCCGGCCAGCACCTCTTCATCGGACAGAGGTACAAAGATCTGCGGGCGTTGCAACGGATCGGCCCCAAAAAAGCTGCGCGGCATCACGCCCACGATGGAGAAGTCCACGTTGTCGATGACCAGGTGCTGGCCGAGGATGGCGGGGTCGCGATGGAAGCGGTTGGCCCACAGCGTTTCGCCGATCACTGCGGAAAAGCCGGCCGGATCGCCACCCTTGCGATCGTCCTGCGCGTTGAGAGTGCGGCCAAGAATGGGGGCCGTTCGGAGCGCGTCAAAGAACGTCCCGCTCACATACTGCCCAAAGATGATCTCGTTGGAGGTTCCACTCTTCACCTGGAACGGCGATCGATCGAAGGCAAACACCGTGCTGAACGCGCCATGGCGGCGTTCCAGCCCGCGAAAGACAGGCGCCGGAAAGCTGTAGCCGGGCTGCGGGCCTCCCTCGTTCATGCCGAGGACCGCGAGTCTGCCACTCTCAGGAACGGGCAGCGGCCGCAGCAGCAGGCCGTTGATCATGGAGAAGACCGTGGTGTTCGCGCCCACTCCCAGCGCCAGGGTCAGAATCGCAGTGATCGTGAATCCCGGCGATTTCCAGAGCTGAAAGATGCCGAAGCGCACGTCGCGCCGGATCTGCTCAAGCAGGGGCAGCCCCCGCCGCTCGCGGTAAGTCTCGCGAACCTGCGTGATGCCGCCGAACTCGCGCAACGCCAGCCGCCGCGCCTCATCCTCCGGCACGCCTCGCCGCATGTGCTCTTCGACAGCAAGATCGATATGCGTGCCGAGCTCTTCATCGAGCGAAGCGTCGAGTTTGCGCGAGCGAAACATCGCGGCAATGCGGCTGAACAAGGTGCGAACCATATCCATGACGGCTCCTATTTCGGCGTATCGAGAAACAGCGCCATAGTGGCGGCAACGCGCTCCCAGTTGCGCGTCTCCTCCGCGATGCGGCTCTTCCCGGTGCGGGTCAGCGAGTAAAAGCGGGCGCGGCGGTTGGTCTCGGACTTGCCCCACTCGGCCTTGATCCAGTTGCGCTGTTCCAGGCGCAGAAGCGCCGGATAGATTGTGCCCTGGTTGAGGATGAGGGTTTCGCCGCTCACCTGCTCGATGCGCCGCGCAATGCCGTAGCCATGCAGCGGCCCCATGGATTCGAGGGTCTTGAGCACCATCAGATCCAGCGTTCCCTGAAGAATGTCCGGTTTATTCTCGCCCATTGTCTCTTCCTGTTGATCTTCTACAGATCAATAGTAAGAATGTCAACAGGAGACTCCCGCGCAGGCCTTCGGTACTGACAACTGTGAACTATGAACTGTGAACTAACAAAAGGGCCGGACGCTTTGCGCGTCCGGCCCTTTTTCAGGCAGCAGCAGCCCAGCGTCACTGCCCTTTCATGGGGATAGCCGAATGCTTCTCCACCTGTGCCAGCATCTGTTCCACCTTGGCCTTTTCGTCGTAAGCCGGATTGGTTGCCAGCAGCTTCTTCCAGTCCGCCATCGCGCCGGACGCATCTCCCTTGCCTTGCCACCTCACCAGTCCGCGATTGAACAGAGTGTTCGGGTTGGTGGGTGCAAAGGTCAGCGCGGTGTCGAACGCCGCAATCGCCGAGTCGGCATTGCCCAGGTACCAGTACGCCGTTCCCAGATCCGTGCGCACCGACGCATCCGTGGGCTTCGCCTTCAGAGAACGCGTGTAGTAGTCGATCGCGACCGGATACGCCTGCGCGTCGTAATAAAGGTTGCCGATGCTCGACAGCAAATCGGCGTTCTCCGGCTGCGACTTGAGCTGCTCCAGCAGCGGCGCAGCTTCCGCATCGGCCTTCTGCTTCAGTTGCGCGGCATTCGCGGCCGGTGCGGCTGGGCCGGCCGATGCCTGGACCGAGGCAGCCGGCGCGGACAACGTCGGGTTCTCCCACCCGCGGATCAGCCATCCGGTGGCCAGTCCCACTGCCAGGCATACCCCGCCCAGCAACATCGCCCGCTTCAGCGCCCACTCACTGGAGATTTGATTTGTTCCGCTCATGCCTGGTGCTCCTTCAGCTTGGCTACTCGCCCTGGTGCGCGTGCGCCTTGACTTCCGCAATCATCTTTTCCACCGTCGCCTTGCGGTCCGGGCTCAATTGAGGATTGGTCTTCAGCAGCTTCTGCCATGTGGCCAGCGCGCTCTTGCCGTCCTGCTTGCCCTGCCACTCAATCAAACCGAGATTGAACAGCGAATTCGCATCCTTTGGATCGTAGCTCAACGCCTGGTTTAACTGATCGATCGCGTTATCGACTGCGCCCATCCGGAACAGGCTCGAAGCCAGCTTCGTTCGGATGGTCACATCGCTCGGCTTCGCCGCTGCCGCCCGGTCGTAGTACGCAGCCGCCTGCTGGTATTGGTGCGCGCTGTGATAGATCCCGCCCGCCTGCACCAGAAGATCGGTATTCTTCGGATCGGCCTTCAACTTCTCCACCAGCGGCGCCGCCTGCTTGTCCGCCATCGCCTTCATCTCTTCCAGGCTCGGCCTGCGTCCGCTCATCGGCGGATGCGGCATCACCACGCGCGCCTGCACCGGCGTTGCAGGCATCCTCCAGGCTCTCGACAGGTATCCGATGGCCAGTCCAACCATCAGGCATACCCCAGCCATCAGGTAAACGTGTCTGACCTGCATCCCTCTGCTTACTGGCGGCGCCATCGCTTCATTGCTTTGCATGCCGTACTTCTCCCGGCATCTTCATTGCCCCGGTCCTCGACTTGGACCCAGGTCAGTGCCTCGCCGCCCATCGGAGCTTGCGCCGCCCGGCGCCTCGTTCCCGCTCCTCGATGGTCGAGGTGATGCCCATACCTAGAAAACCACGCTGTCCGGGTTTGAGGTGTGATCCGAATCACTTGTGACGAAAGGCACGTGACCTCGGTATGCATCAGACGCACCCCAGAGATTAAAGCCTCTTAATCACGTGTGACGTAGCTCACGACGTTATTTTCCGGATTGCGCTTTACTGCGATTGGGGCTTTTACCAAATGTCACTGTGCCAGGACGCTCATCATCGGTTGGTGGATCTCGGACACGGTCTTGTAAGCAGCGGGCCGGCAACTGTCGGAACGCTTTGCCGGCAATCGGGCGCAAACAGTAGCCAGATACGGCCCCTGCCTTCGGGCAATGGCATGTTTTGCGAACCGGTACCGCTCAAAGACTCTGTCGAGGTCGAAACCAGAAAGCCCGATGCACAGTTCAGCCCAGCAGCAGAAAGTGCGCACCAGGAGGCTTCATTTATGAAGCGGATTCTTTCAATTGCTCTTTTCTTCGTAGCAGGCGCGGCGTTTGTCGCCGCGCAACCAGGCGCGCCGACGACTGACGTCCTCGGTGCTCATCTCAACTACGGCCGCGGCTGCGCGGCCTGTCACGCACCGCACAGCGGCGCATACGGAAACGGCGCTGCCAAAACCGGCGATTCCGCTTCCGGCAACATCGCTCTCTGGGGCGAAGACGTTGGCAGCCTGTTAGGACAGACCATCGTCACCGGCGTCAGCGAGCACTCCGTCGCCTCTGAGACCCTTCCGACCAGCATTACGGCGGGAACCCCCGACGTTGCCGGCGTTCTGATGTGCCTCAGCTGCCATGACGGCAACCTGGCCAGCGGCGCCATGATGCAGAACAAAGTCTACGAGACCCTGCCCGCGACCTACGGCAAGCTCAACACCATCCCCACCCTGCTCGGCAGCGACAAGGGCACCGCGGGCAACTACGCCAACGATCACCCGGTGGGTGTCAACGCCGTGATGACCTGCGGCGGCACCTATGACTGGGATTGCAGCATTGATGCCAACGGCAAGGTCCAGATGACGGGCCCCGCCTCCAAGCTGTTCGTTCAGAACTACGGCTTCTTCGTCAGCCCCGGCGTCAACTCCACCAAGCAGCCCGTTGTCATGTGCACCACCTGCCACAACCAGCACCTGATGAACGTGGTCAACATCACCGCGTCGACCAAGAGCGGCCTCGCTCAGGGACCCTACGCGACGATGTTCTTCCTGCGTGGACCGTACAACCCGGCCAGCGGCACAGCGGGCAGCAACCAGACCGCTCAGTTCTGCCGCCAGTGCCATGGTGGCGAGTCCAACGAAATGGTCGGCGGCACCGCCGTAACCACCTTCTAGTCCAACCGGCCTTGTATCACGGGGAGGGGGCCGAAAGTACCCTCCCCACTTTTTCCCGCACCCAGGGGGTCGAAACAAATGAATCACAAAGTCTTCATAAGTGCTCTGATACTTCTCGCCTTCGAAACGGCGAGCGCACAAGTCGCGTCCCACGCGCCCACGGCTCTCAAACAGGCTCCGAGCCAGCAGTCGAACCTGGTCGCGCTTACATCCGTCGGCAAGCCAGTGGCCCGGGTCAATGGCACCGTCCTTACTGACGTCGATCTGGTGCGCGAAGAATATGCCATCTTCCCTTACGCCAAACAGCACAACGGCCTGCCCAAGGAACTCGCGCCGCAGATCCGCGACGGCGCCCTGAAGATGATCATCTTCGAGGAGCTGGTCTACCAGGAAGCGCAACGCCGCAATCTCGCCGTGCCGCCCGCTCGCATGCAGCGCGCCCAGGCCGACTTCCGCAAGCAGTTCGCCTCGCCTGACGAATTCAGGCAGTTTCTCCAGAGCGACTTCCAGGGTTCGCAGCAACTCCTCGACGCCAAGATCCGCCGCTCGCTGCTGATTGAGCAGCTCCTCAAGACTGAGGTCGAGAGCAAATGCGTTCCCACGCCGGTTGAACTGAAAGCCTTCTACGACAAGAGTGATGCACGCTTCAAGCACCCCGAGACCTACAGCTTCCAGACCATTTCCATCCTGCCGGCCCCCAATGCGACGCCGGAGCAGCTGAAGGATGCCAAAGCCCGGGCGGAGGCTGCGCTCAAGAAAGCCAAACCGACCAAGACCGCTGAAGAGTTCGGCCTCCTGGCAGAGAAGTTGTCGGACGACGATTATCGCGTGGTCATGGGCCGGCACAAGCCGCTCCCCGTCGAGCAGCTCGCTCCTCCGGTGCTGAAAGCCTTCAAGACCATGAAACCCGGCGGCGTCACGGACCTGATCCAGCTCGACCAGGCATACACGATTGTCCGCCTCAATCAGCACACGCCGGCGGGCAAAACACCCCTCGCTGAAGTACGGGCCCAGCTTCAAAAAGAGTTGCAGGAAAAAAAGCGAAATCAACTGCGGATTGCCCTCGACAAGAAGCTGAGCCAGGGCGCCGCAGTCGAATCAATGTAACGGCGTTGTCGGGAAGGAGAGTGGTTTCGGAGCACAGAGGGCAGTTTCTCCTGTGCCCCAAAAGCCGGCGGCGGTTGAAGCCGGGCCGGAAAAATGAATGAGCTTCGACCTTCCCCCGATTCGAAGCTCTGGAGAGTCAGGGTTACACCGTGTTATTCCGATTCAAAGTCGCGTTGCTAGTCCTGGCAGCCTTGCTGTTGGTCAAGCCGCTTTCCGCACAGGTCACGCTCGGCTATCTCACTACCAGCATGACCGGGAACGTGGCTCCCGGATACACGGCTACCTTCGGAAACCAGACCGCCGGTTCGCATGGCTGGGCCATTGGCGGCGCCGGAGCGCTTACCGGTTCTTACTACTCCCCAAGCTTCCTGTCGTTCAACGCCGATTACTACCTGAATCAGTCGCGGGCCAACTCCAACTTCCAATCGATCACTAATGCCAGCGGCGTCGATCTCAGTTCGAATATCTTCGGCGGCAGCCACTTCCCGGGATCCGTCACCTACTCGAAGTCGTTCAACAGCGAGGGCAACTACGCCATTCCGGGCGTCGCCAACTACGTCACCCACGGGGACAGCGACACCTTCGGCGTTAACTGGAGCGAGAGCGTTCCTGACAAGCCCAGCCTCTCGGCCGGCTTTCAAATGGGATCAAGCCAGTACACGGTCTACGGCACCAGCGATACGGGAAAGAATCATTTTCGCTCTGTGAATCTGCACTCGGGCTACAACCTCGCCGGGTTCACTCTCGGCTCTTTCTACTCGAAGGGAGATTCAAACTCCCTTATTCCCCAGGCGATTGCTGGCCAGGCGCAAGCCGAGACGCGCACCGGCGGTGACAACTACGGCTTCAATGCGTCGCACCGGCTACCCCTGCAAGGCTCCCTCTCCGGCGGCTTCACCCGCTCGCAGTTCAACACCGACTATCTTGGTGTCCATGCCGACGGCACCATCGATGTGATGAATGTCGTCAGCATTCTCCATCCGTTCAGAAGAGTGTCTCTTACCGGCAGCGCCAACTACTCCGACAACCTGAGCGGCCAGCTCATCGAGGCGATTGTTGGCCCTGGCAACTCGGCGCAGACCGCCGCCCCCGCGCCGGCCCTTGACACCAGCCAGGCATCGAACGCCCTCGACCTGCTGGGGGTTGCCACCTACACGCCCAGCGACGACTCCCAGGTTTCTCTCTCCGTCGAACGGCGTGAGCAGACCTTTCTGGGCAGCTCCTACGGGGTTAACTCGTACGGCGTGAGCGGAAGCTATACACATCGCCTCTTCGAAGGCAACCTGAACAGCGCGGCAAGTATGACCGCCAACTCCGCGGACAACTCCGGCCAGGACACGCTGGGGTTCACTGTCACCGAAGGCTACTCCACCAAAGTCCTGGGCTGGCACCTGACCGGCAATTTCAGCTACGCGCAGGACGTACAGACGCTGCTCGTGACGTACATGAACTCCTTCTACAACTACTCGGCCAGCGCCCACCGCAACTTTGGCCGGTTCACTCTGGGCGGCTCGGGGTCCGCCTCTCATACCGCTCTGACCGATCACCCCGGCACATCCAATGCCAGCCAGGGCTACAGCGCCAACATCGGGTATGGCCGCTGGATCACCGCCTCCGGCGGCTACTCGGAAGGCAGCGGGCAGGCCCTCATCACAGGCTCTGGCCTCGTCCCCATCCCCGTTCCCCCTCCCGTCCTTCCTTCATCGCTCGTCAGCATGTATGGAGGCAAAGGATACTCATTCGGCGCTCGCCAGTACACCCATGAAGAGGCTCACCCTTCAGGCATCCTGGTCCGCGCTCCAATAGCAATACCGCCAGCGCCGCACTCACCTCGAACAACCAGAACGAGCAATTCAATACACTGATGCAGTACCAATTCAGAAAACTCAGCTTTAACAGCGGCTACGCGCGCCTGGAGCAGGGATTCAGCGGGACGGCCGGTGCGCCGCAGGTTGTATCGTCGTTCTACATGGGGGCCTCGCGGTGGTTCAAGTTCTTCTGAGCAGGCACAAACGGCGCTGTCTTGCTGCCGCCCTCGTCCTCGTATTGTCTGCCGGACTGCTTCCCCTCCAGGCCGCTCCCAAGTCCCGTTCCAAGACCGCCGAGCGCGAGCTCTGGGAGATGTCCCTCATAGGCGGCCGCAAACTCACCTGGGAACGCAACTTCAGCTCCGAGTCCGAGGTCAAGCCCGATCGCGGCTTCTGGAACAAGGTCGTTGACGTCATCGCCGGCGAGCCCGACTTCCATCCCCTCGTGCAGCCCTATGCCATCGTCATCGACTCCCGCGGCCGCATCATCATCACCGACCCCGGCGTCTCCGGCATCCACATCTTCGACTTCAAGCAGCGCAAGTACAAGCTCATCCAGCGCATCGGCAAAACCCGCGACTCCATGCTCAAGCCGCAATGCGTCGCCGTCGACGCCCACGACAACATCTACGCCACCGACTCCGACTCCGGAGCTGTATTTGTCTTCGATTCCGCCGGCAAATACCTCCGCACCATCGGGCGCCTGCGCGGCGGCGAAGGCTACTTCGAGCGCCCCACCGGCATCGCCGTCGACTCCGAAGCCCAGCGCATCTATGTCTCCGATACCCTGCGCAACAAGATCGTCGTCCTCGACATGCAGGGCAAGGTCCTCTCCACCATCGGTCAGCGCGGCGCCGGCGACGGCGAATTCAACTTCCCCACCGAACTCCGTCTCGACGGCCCCAACCTTCTCGTTGTCGATGCCATGAACTTCCGCGTTCAGGCCTTCGACCGCAGCGGCGTCTTCCAGTTCGCCATCGGCAAACCCGGCGATGGCCTCGGACACCTGTTCCGTCCCAAGGCCGTCGCCGTCGATTCCGAGGGCGATCTCTACGTCGTCGACGGCCTCCTCGGACTGGTGCAGGTCTTCAACCGCCAGGGCCAGCTCCTCTACTACTTCGGCGCCCAGGGCACTCACGCCGGTGAGTTCCAGTTGCCCGCAGGCCTGTTCATCGATCACGACGATCACGTCTACGTTGTGGACTCCTTCAACCGCCGCGTACAGGTCTTCCAGTACTCGGGAATGAAGACCCCGGCCAGGGAGGGATCGAAGTGAAGTTCACACTCCGCCTCGCCGGTCTCTCTTTGGTCGCGCTCGCTGCCGTCGCCGCGTCCGCCCAGACCCCCATCGGCGATGTCATCGGCGTCCACAATCTCGGTCCCGGCAGCAAGTCCCCAGTCAAAGGAGCCCGGCCTGACGCCTGCTCTTATTGCCATGCGCCCCACTCCGGCCTCAACGTCGGCCTGTGGAACCAGCAGCTCTCCACGCAGAAACTACACGATGTACACCAGCAACACTGAGAAGAACACCGGCCGCCAGCCCACTCTCGGCTACTCCACCAACCAATGCCTCAGTTGCCACGACGGAACCGTCGCTGTCGGCACCACGGTCGCCTACGGCCAGGTGACCACCGCCGGCGCCATGAACAGCGCCGACGTCTTCAACGGCACCCTGCAGTCTTCGCATCCATTCAGCCTCGCTACGCCGCTGCAGGACAACATCCACCTGGCCGCATCTCTCGCCACCAACGGCACCACCGCCGACCCCACCCGCGCAGTCAAGCTGAGTCACGGCACCGTCGAGTGCATCTCCTGCCACGATCCGCACGTCCAGGCCAGGGATCCCATCTCCCAGAAATTCCTTGTCAAGGACAGCTCCAACGGCCAGCTCTGCCTCGCCTGCCACGATCCCTCCCGCCAGATGAGCGGCCAGGTCAATCCGCTCGCCGACTGGGCCACCAGCGCGCACGCCGTCTCCACCGCCAAGGTCGCGCCCTCGGCGAATCTCAGCTCTTACCCCACGGTCGGCGCCACCGCCTGCATCTCATGCCATGCTCCGCACAACGCTGCCGGACGCATCCCGCATTCTCCGCGGCCAGAACGAGCAGGATTGCATCGCCTGCCACAACGGCGGCACCAACATCTCGCCCATGCCGCGCCTACGCCAATGTCTTCGCGGAGTACGCCGGCGGCAAGGTAGGACATCCGTTCCCGCAAGCCACCAGCCCGCACGATCCCTCCGAAGCCCGCGCTGCTGCAGAACAACCGCCACGCCACATGCGTCGACTGCCACAACAGCCACGGCTCCCAGTCGGTCGGCATCTTCCCTCAGCCGCCACTGCTGCGCGCCTCGCAGAAGAACATCGCCGGCATCAGCGCCACCGACGGCACCACCGTCCTCACCCCCGCCATCAATCAATTCGAGAACTGCCTGCGCTGCCACGGCGCCAGCTCCGGAAAGCAGTCTCTCGCCATCTATGGCTACTCCCCGGTGCGGGCTCGTGGCCGCAGGCGATCCCCTGAATCTCATTCCCCAATTCGCCGTCACATCCACATCGAGCCACCCGGTCACCCACGCCCGCAACAGCGCTCTGCCTCAGCCCAGCCTGATGAGCGCCATGCTCCAGTTGGATGGAATCAGCCATGGCCGCACCATGGGCACGCAGATCCTCTGCACCGATTGCCACAACAGCGACGACAACCGCGAATTCGGCGGCTCAGGCGCCAACGGCCCCCACGGATCGCAATGGAGTCATATCCTGGAGCGCCGCTACGAGTACAACAAGGCCGCCATTCCCGGCCAGACCGTCACCAATCTCTTCCCCAATCCCGACACCAGTTCCGCCGGCCCCTATGCCCTCTGCGGCAAATGCCACGATATGCCCAACCAGGTCCTCAAGAACACCAGCTTCAGCCTGCACGCCACCCACATCAATAGCGGCTTCAGTTGCTCCACCTGCCACACCGCCCACGGCATGGGCGCCACCAGCGGCGCCGTTACCGGCGAGCGGATGGTCAATTTCGATTTGAATATCGTCGCTCCAGACCACCAGACGCCCATCTCGTACAACCGGGCCGCGAATACCTGCGTCCTGGTTTGCCATGGCGTCACCCACAAACCGAACGGCAAAACTAGCTAGTCTGGAACCTGGACCCGGGCACCGGTGACGCATCGGCTGTCACAAACCTCCCAATTCGGATCACAGAACTATGTGCGCCCCCCTTCCCCTTTCTGGCGCAGCCAGGCTTGGAATTGTCGCCGCGGTTCGAAAGAAACAGGGTTCCGGGGCATAATGGAACGTCGCACCGAGTGCCCTCGGCCATGAAGAAAGCGTAAAATCGGAGTAACGATTAAACGCGCTAAGGGAAGCTGAGAAGGCAGCCGGCGAGCAGTTAATTACCACCCTGCAGCTTTTTTGATCTCTGCGTCCTCGGAGAATACGGACGGATGTTCGACATTCACTATCACCTGATTTTTGGCGTTGATGACGGGCCCAAGACCATTGAAGATTCCCTTGAACTTGGCTGAAGCCTCGATCGCCGAAGGCGTAACGCATGTGGTGGCAACACCGCATGCCTCTTACAAGTATCCCTATCAGGCGGAAGTGAATCGGGAGCGGCTGGCTGCGCTGAACGAGCGCCTCAATGGCCGCCTTACGCTAGGCCTGGGATGCGACTTCCATCTCTCCTACGACAACCTCTGCGGAACTCGAAAAATCCCCGAAGATGTTCACGGTCAACGGCAGCAATTACTTGCTTGTGGAATTCCCTGACTATATCAACACCCTGACTTATGCCGACGTGTTCTTCCGGATTATGAGCCTGGGAATCATTCCGATCATCACCCACCCCGGAACGTAACCCAACCCTGCTGCAATCACCCACTCCCATCATCGAGTGGGTTCACAGCGGATGTTTGGTACAGGTTACGGCCGCATCCCTGGCCGGGAAGTTTGGCGCTCGCGCCGAAACGCTCACGCGCTTGCTTCTGAAAGGCAATTACGTTCACGTGATTGCCAGCGATGCGCATAACACCGGCTCGCGATCCCCGGCCATGAGTTCGGCCTTCCACGTCTTGAAGAATGACTTCGGCAGGGAAACAGCCGAGAGGCTGTGCATCCATAATCCCAGCGCCATTTTCTCCGGCAAGCCCATGCCGGAGCAGCCTGAAGCTTTTGGTCCCCTCTACGAACGCAGGCCCCCGCCCAAGAAAGCTTCCTGCGCCGCCTGTTCGGCTGAGTGAACAGCCACGATGCGGACCGTCAGTCCGGAGGGAGGCGGGGTTTCAACCCCCGCATAAGGCCATCAGGATCTACGGCTTTACCGCTGCGGAAAAACCCGGTGGGACCGGGTCTCGCGGAGGGGCACGACTTCAGTCGTACCATTAAAGCCAATAAAATGTTCGGGCTTTAGCCCCTGAGGTATGGTCTTGATAAGCTCGACCAGGCAAGATTCGGACTTCCTCCGCAGCCTGTTCAACCCCTGCTAAGCTCCCGACACCATCTCAGCTTGCTTTGGGCCTTTTTCAGCCCCTGCACTTCCGCCCCGGGTCCTGCAATGAACTCCAGCATCTCATCCACGAAATTTTGGCGCCTCAACAGCCCCGGGTTCGCGCTCGATCTAATTACCAAAGTTATTGCCAGCTTTCATCGCGTTCCCGGCCCAGAGAAGCCCAACAATATCGGGTTCGCTTGAACATCAAGCTGTTAAAACGCCAGCTTTGATCAACCAGAAGTACAAGAATCTTATAGGGATTCAGTAACCAATGTAATGGGACATCCCGGTCCGCGTAATCGATTCTTTATGAAATTTCTCCTTGCCAAAATGACTTGGGTGAGCAATGCTTAAGAAGCATATCTGCTGCATTTCTCAATTAGATCTTGGTTTAGACCAGGGTCCCTCAGGTGCCTTGGACATTCGGCGCATACGACTTGGTTAGTAGCGGGGTTTGTTTCGGTATAAAAACTCCGCCACAGTACGTGTGAATACGGCGTATCCACAGACCCGCCAGGGAACTTCCTTCCTCAATATTCGGGGGCTTGTTAGCTCGGAGGGCGAGTTTCGTGTCGGGAATAACTTCATATTTGGAGAGTCCATGGCATCACCAGATGTTTTGCGACAAACCATATCTAGAACATCCACTTCCTCCGATCGGCAGAGAGAAGGCGGTTCCCACTCCGCTGGGCGCAGGGTTGTCGAAGGTCGGAATGTTGTGGGATGGCCTTACTGTTGTAGCCGCAACCATGCTCGCGACGGTGTTCGAATTGCACATCGGGTTGATCCCCGGCGCCAAGCATTTCTGGAAGGGCACTCTGATTCCAGGCGGCTCATTTGGCCTTCTCATGACGCTTTTGTGCGGATTCATCCTGGCTTTGCTGTTCATCAGCCATCGCTTGAGCCTGTACAGTCCGCATCGTATCCATAGTTCCCTGCATGAGCAGCGCCTCGCCGTTCAGGCATGCCTGACGGCAGGGCTGATGCTTACCGCCTCAATTTACCTGCTCCATGCCCCGGAAATTCCGCGCTCGATCGTGATCATCACGATCGCCCTCGTGACCGCTTCCGTCAGTATTCGACGCATGCTGTTCCGCTATCTGCAATACCGCCGATTCGACCGCGGAGTTGGCATCCGCCATATCCTCATCGTCGGAACCGGACCCGAAGCGCACGCCTTGCGCCGCCATGTGGAGACGGTCCGGCATCTCGGATATGCATTCAAGGGATTCGTCGAAGTGCCCGGCCCCGGATCATCGCTCTACCCTCACCGCGCCCGGCGATGTAGTCGGCGACCTCGAGTCCCTCTTCGACTACGCGCGAAAACATTTCGTTGACGAGATCTTCTTTACCATTCCCCTCGAACGGTCGGATATGCAAGAGGTCCTGCTCAAGGCTCGCGAGAACGGAATCGATATCCGCGTCATGCCTCACACGTTCGGCGGACTGGCGCTGAACTGCCCCATCGAATATGTGGGGCAGTTCCCCACCATCCCCCTCCATCGTGGCGATCTGCCGGAGATGGCGCTGATGTTGAAGCGCGTCGTCGACCTCATCTTCTCCTCGGTGATTCTGCTCGCCCTGTCGCCGCTGTTGCTCTTGATCGCGCTGCTCATCAAACTCGATTGTCCCGGCCCCATTTTTTACCGGTCCGACCGCATCGGCAAAAGAGGACGCGTGTTCAAGTGCCTCAAGTTCAGAACCATGGTTGCGGATGCGGACAGGAAACGCGCCGAGATCATGCACCTGAATGAGCGCGATGGCGTGCTCTTCAAGGTCACCAACGATCCACGCGTCACCAAGGCTGGGACGAATCCTGCGCAAGTACTCGCTCGATGAGTTGCCGCAGTTCTTCAACGTGCTGAAGGGCGACATGAGCATCGTGGGCCCCCGTCCACCCATCGGCAGCGAAGTGCGCCAGTACAAGCTGGACCATCTTCGCCGGCTCGATGTCATGCCGGGGATCACTGGCCTCTGGCAGGTTCATGCCCGTCAGGATCCTTCCTTCGACAGCTATATCTCTCTGGATCTGGCCTACGTCGAGAACTGGAACATCTGGCTTGATCTGAAGATCATCCTGCGGACCATCACCGTAGTCTTCGCCGGTACCGGCTCTTAGGGCACCGCCCTTCGCTGAACCCTGATCGGCCTCCACCCTTGCGGCTTTTCTGGCGCGGATCGGTTGTTGGCCGGCGGAGACCCCTTGGCCCGCTGCCTCAACTACCAGGCTGACTGCGTTACTGCCTGCACCGAATCCGGTGCCTCGTCTCGTCGTCGTCCGACGGCTCCCCACAGGCGGCTGGCTCTGAAGTCGGCGCGCCCTCCGCGATGCCTGCGAATCGAATGCGCAACTCTTTTGTCATAACCGGGTCGTTACTGAGGAAACTACCCGTAACGATTGCGGCACCTTGTGCCTTCGCGGGGTTGACGTGCCGTGCGGGCCATCGCACACTGAAATCGAGTTACCCTTCCCCGGTTACTCGCACGAGGTTACTCGGATGAGTACATCTGCGCCCGCACCCGGAACACCTGGCAGCGTTGGTCAGCGAATCGATGAAGCTCTCGAGCTCATCCAGATGGAGCTGCGCCACGCCATCGCGTATGTGAACGATGCGGTTGTTCCGCAGGTACGACGCGAGTCCATCTCGGCCATGCGCACCGTCGCGGATACCCTGCGTTCGTTGGCCGACCGCATGGAACGGAGCCGCGAAGATTCGCGATCAGACGCCGGGACCGCTTCGCAGTCCAGCCCCAAAGGACCGCAGCCCTGACCGCCGCCGTCCAGATCGGCACGGCCGCACGCCGCGTTCGCGGGGTAGCGTCTCTTGCGCTCCTGTGCGTGCTGCTCGCCGGTTGCGGGCATCATAAGAAGACCAGCAAAGCCCCGCCCACGGCGCCGCCCCAGGAACTGGCGCAGCTTGATCAGCCTCACGGCGACGAATCCCGCCAAAGGTCCGGTCGGTCTTCGGGACGCATCCCCATGACCCCCGTGCCTGCCGGTGGCGTGAGCGCCGAAGACATTGAGTTTGTCCGCACCCACAGCCCTGTCCGCAACGAGACCGGTTACGCCACCTGGTACACCGCGCCCTACAAGGGCCGCCGCGCAGCCAACGGACAGGTCTTCGACGACCGCGCCCTCACCGCCGCCCACCGGACCTTGCCCATGGGCTCCCTCGTAGTGGTCACCAACCTCAAGACAGGACAGTCCTCGGCGATGCGCATCACTGACCGCGGACCCTTCGTCGATGGCCGCATTCTCGACCTGACGATCGCCTCGGCAAAAGCCACAGGCGTGTACCGGGCCGGCCTCGCCCAGGTCCGCGTCGACGTCTATGAGACCCCCAAGCCCATCGACACCGGCGGCCGCTGGTGCGTTCAAATCGGTGCCTTCCATCGGGAGCGTTCGGCGCGCAAGCTGAAGGACCAGCTTCAGCGCAAGTACCCTGACGCCAATGTGATCGAATTCCCCGGGGAAGACAGCTACTGGGTGCGCATCCGCCCACTCGGCGACAACCGCCAGCAGGCCGAGTCCATCGCTCAGCGTCTTCGTCCCGACGAGGGCGAAGCCTTCCTCACCCGCCTTGACTAGGGAAACAGCCAGCAGCTCATAGCTTGTAGCCAAACCGGCTGAATTTCAGGCTCGAAGCTACCGGCTAGCAGCTGTGACGGTCGGCACATCTTCTTCCGCGTCCCCTGCTCCATCATCACTCTGTGCTCACGCGCGCGCAATCTTCCGCGCCCTGTTCAAACCGCCCTCGCGGTCCAACCAAGCCTCACCGGGTGTTAACCAGAAAACTAACGGTTACAATTTCAAAAGTTTTCCACAATTTTAGAATCATATTATTCATACTAAATAACTTAACAAAAATACGATTTTACGCCGTTTCTTCGCTTTAAGCCCATTTTAACCCCACTTAGCGCCCATCTCTTCCCGTCGTATTCTCGTCCAGGGTAACCATCCAGTTAACAGTCGCACGCGTCCAAGCCGGATTCTCGAGTCCGCACCCCCTCCGCTTCCCTCAATACCAGTAGCTTTGCGGCGGATTCCTGTCTACAATCTCCCCCGTTCCCCCAGAAGTCCAGAGCATGCGCAACCCCCGGAGGATGACATGAGCCAATCCCGGATCCACCTCAACTACTGGGCCATTCTCGTTGCTGCCTTGGCCACCTTCTGCCTGGAAGCGGTCTGGTATACCGCCTTCCAGAAGCCCTGGCTGCGCGGCATCGCGAGCACCCGTGAGCAGCTCATGAACTCCGGCGTCTCCCCGGCTTTTTCCTATGCCACCGCGCTGGTGATGGCTGCCGTCCTCGCCGCCGCAATCTCCGGTGTCATCCAGCTCACGGGTCCGCAGACCCTCCTCCGCGGCATCCGCGTGGGCGCCATCGTTTGGTTCAGCTTTGTCTTTACCACCTTCGCCACCGAGTACGCGTTTGAGGTCAAGCCCGGCCTCTTCGGCATCAATGCGGGCTTCTGGCTCTTCGGCATGATGCTTACTGGTGAATCGTCGGCGGATGGCCGAAGAGGGAGTCTCCAGCGCTGCATGCCGTGGTGACTGATGCGAAAGCGAAGGCCACGGCGAGGTCCTGAACGCGTCAGGGCGGGACTTCAGTCCCGCCGAAACGGCTCATTTTAAAGGCTAGGGATTTACAGCCTGCGGAAGAAACTCGACGTAAGCGGGTTTCGCGGAGGGGCACGACTACAGCTCGGTGAAAAACTCGTTGGAGGGCTTTGTAACAAGGGCACGGCTTCCAATCGTTCCGTTAAAGACAATAGAATGTGTGGCTTTAGCCCATGCGCTTTTTCCGCAGCCTGCTATCCGAGACCGCCTCCCGCAAGCATCCCTGCCAGCAGCGCGGTTCTAGGCGCCAGATGTTCAAGCATGACCGACTCGTGCGTCGGCATGTGCGCCTTCGCCCACCGCGCCCATGCCATCCAGCGTCGCAATGCCCAGCGCGGAGGTGAAGTTCCCATCCGACGCGCCGCCCGTCGCCGCCTCGTCCAGCGGGAAGCCCAGTTCCGCAGCAAGCGCCCGCGCCCGCTGATACAGCGCGACAGTTCCGCGCTTCCGCTCCATCGGCGGCCGGTTGATGCCGCCCGTCACCGTAAGGCTGCAACGCTTATCCGCAGCTTTGAGCCGGCAGAATTTCCGCTCGATGCGTGGCCCGTCGGCGTTGCGCGCAATGCGTCCGTCCACCTCCGCCCAGGCCTCGGCGGGAATCACGTTGGTCTTCGATCCGCCTGCCGGCCAGGCCTACGCTGACCGTCAGGCCGCGCTTCAGGTCGGTCCAGCCGCTTACCGTTTCGATCACCCGGGCCAGTTCGCGCAGCGCGCTGGCGCCCTTTTCGAAATCCACGCCCGCATGCGCGGCGACGCCCTTGATCTCGATGCGCCAGTTGCCGGTGCCCTTGCGCGCTGTCTTGTAGGCCAGCACCTGCGCCGGCTCCAGCACGTAGACCGCATTGCACTCCTGCGCCAGCCGTTCCGTGATGGGCCGCGACACCGGAGCTGCCCACTTCTTCGTCGCTGTTCAGCAGCAGAACGACTTCGCGATCCAGCAGGCCGGCCTCGGTCAGCATCTCGATCGCCGTCAACGCCATGGCCACGCCGGCCTTCATGTCCAGCGTGCCCGGGTCCCCACAACCGGCCTTCGCCCACACGGCAGGGCATGGTCTTGAGCGTGCCCACCGGCCAGACCGTGTCCAGTGCCCCAGCAGCATCACGCGATCCCGCGGCATTCCTCTTCGCGGTCCGAACCGCATCTCGAGCACATCGCCGAACGCTCTCTGCCGATGCATCTTGACCCGCCCGCCAAGGGACCTGGCGCGTGTTCCGCCACGAGCACGCCGCAGGCGTCCACAGCGGCCTTTTCATCGGACGGCGACTCGACCCGCACCAGCTTCTGGATCAATTCGATAAGCGCCGACTCTTTCTGCCGCGCCCCCGCCAGAAGTGCCCGCATGGGCACCCCCTTCTCCACCGCCAGCAATCTCTCTCTTCAGCAAAGCAATCACCTCGGTACAACCGGATGCACCGATTCTATCCGCCGCCGAGCGGATCACCTCGTTTCTTTAAGAAGCCCGTCGATCCGGTTCTCGCGGAAGTTGCGCTGGATCAAGTAGCTCGAAAATGAGGGCTTAGCGCACCATGGTGTGGCAAAAATACCACACCACAGATTTCGCAATCCGCGTCTAATCTGGTGGTACTATCCCCGATCTAAGATTGCTGGAGCAGAACTTGGCGCAACACGAACACTTGGAACAAACCATTGCGGAGCCCATCGATTTCACAGGAGTTGGACTTGCATTCCGGAGCGCCAGGTCAGCATGCGCCTCCTGCCCGCTCCGGGCGGATCGGGCATCGTCTTTCGCCGCACTGACCTCGACAACTTCGAGATTGCCGCCAATGGCCGGAACGTCGCCAAGGTCAGCTACGCCACCAGCCTCATGCGCCAGGGCGTGCTCATCTCCACCACCGAGCACCTGCTTTCGGCCCTCATCGGCATGGGCATCGACAACGTCATCGTCGAAGTCGACAACCTCGAATTGCCCATTCTCGACGGCAGCGCCTTCCCCTATGTCGAGGCAATTCAAAGCGTCGGAATCCGCCCGCAGCGCCGCAAGCCGAGAATACATCCGTATCCTGAAACCGGTCGAGGTGCGCGAAGGCAACAAGTTCATCGGCGTGTATCCCGGGATCGGGCTACACCATCGACTACACCATCGATTTTCCCGCCCCCATCGGCCGGCAGAGCGCCTCCATCGATCTTGCCGCCGAAACCTACGGCGCGCTGATCGCCCCGGCCCGGACCTTCGGCTACAAGGCTGACGAGCAGCGGCTGCGCGACATGGGCCTGATCCGAGGCGCCAGCTGAAGAGAACGCCATCATCCTTGGCAAGCAGGGACCCGAAAACGGCCCCCTGCGCTTCGACGACGAGTACGTGCGCCACAAGGTGCTCGACCTGATCGGCGACCTGGCCCTCGCCGGGCATCGCATTGAAGGCCGCGTGGTCGCCGAGCGCGCCGGCCACGCCATGCACACCGCGCTGGTTTCGCGCCTGATGAAAGACCGCGCCGCATGGGAACTTGCCCGCGTTCCGGTCCACGCCTCCGCGGAACCCAACGCCGCCAGGGCAACCGCCCGCCTGCGCGCGCCCGTATTGCAAGTTGTCTAGAACGCACAAGCGGCAGTCAGGCTTCACAGCCTGCGGATAAACTCGATAGAAGCAGGTTGCGCGGAGGGGCACGAACTTCAGTCGTGCCGTTAAAGCCAATAAAATGTGTGGACTTTAGCCCCTGAGGGTATGCTTTTTCGCAACTCTCCCTCGAAATCCCGACTTTTTCAGCAAGGTTACCAACCACGGCGGCTTTGTCATCACTCTGAGGCCAGGGCTTCAGCCCTGACTAGCCAACTGCGCGAGCGGTCCCCTCCGCACCCAGACCTGCCAGCAGAACTGTAGCTGCAAACAGCATCGTGTCCCCCACGTAGTTCAGCCCCTCCACCGCTCCCGCCGGCGTCTGCATCTCCATCACGAAGATCGGCACATAGAAAAGCGCCGTCAGCAGCAGAAGAACCGTCCCGCACCCCGCTGCTGCCACGCGCACGCGCCGGGGAATCATGAGCCCGATCCCGCCCGCCAGCAGGCTTGCTCCCACCAGGTACGAGAGAACTCTCGGCGCTGCCACCCACCCCGGCATCGGCTTCTCCAGCGGAACCCCCGGCACAAACAGCGGAAACAGGAAATGCTCCACCGCATAAAAGACCATCGTCAAAGCCACAATCCAGCGCCCCGTCCGCACCAGCATCACGCCGGCCGATTCATCGCGCGGCCATACACTCCCCGCCAGCACCATCGCTCCCCCGGCAAACGACGTCTCCCGCACCGTGAGAATCCAGAAGAACCGCTCATGGAAATGCTTCGGCAGGCCTGGCAGGCTCACCGTGACTACGATGATCAGGAACAGCAGCGCGCTCAGCGATGCCGACCACCGCACCTGCCTCCACGCAATGAAACTGACCGCTGCGGCCAACCACGCCACGCCCACAAAGTAGGTCCAGAACAGAGGCCCCGGCAGCCACTTCGGAACGATCCCCATCAGGTCCCGCGCCGCCGTGAAGTGTTCCGCGGCAAACACCGCCAGCGCCACGGCCTCAAACACCGGCCCCAGCACCAGGATGCGCTCCGCTCCGCGCGTCGACCGCAAGCGTTCCCGCGCCAGAACCAGCCCCGCAACCAGCGAGACCACACCTGCGCCCAGCATCCCCCAGACCTCTAAGGTCACGCTCGTCTCCTGAATGATGAAGAAGCACTGCAGACGCCGGACAGCCCTGCAATCACACCATCCGGCAGAGGAATAGACTCTCCTCCCGCGGGGGAGCCATGCATTAGAAATCTTCCAGACGGGCACCTGCACCGCACGATGCGGCTCTTAGGATCGCCGAATGACTCTGCCCGATCGCGCTTAAAGGCCACATTGCCGGCGTCGGACGAACAGGGAAGATTAGAAAATTGTCGCTTCAGATCCGCCGTTCATCTCATTCGACTCCGCCGCGTGACACTGACGGCAGAACTGGGCAGACTGGTTATTTCCCCGCGTCATGCTCCCGGGAT
Organism: uncultured Acidobacteriota bacterium; assembly: GCA_963819365.1. Lineage (GTDB taxonomy): Bacteria > Acidobacteriota > Terriglobia > Terriglobales > Acidobacteriaceae > Telmatobacter. The sequence continues at coordinate 266,683 of CAWFVY010000014.1, read as the reverse complement.
TGTACGGCCCGCGCAGGAAAAACATGGTGCGATAGTGCCCCTTCGGCAGTCCGGATCTTGTTCCGGAGCCAACATTCACGACATTCATCACATGCGGGTCGTGGCACGTCGTGCACATCACCACAGCCTGGTTGTTGTACTTGCCCGGCTTGATGAAAAGCCCGTAGTTCTTCACGAACTGGCTCGACTTCGCGCCATTCATATTGATCACGCCCTCTGACGAGGAACAGTCCCAACCGTCTCCTCCTCCGCACGCGATCACCACACTCAACCCCACTGGATGATGATTGAAAAGCTCGCCAAGCGGTGACGAATCCCCCAGCAACGTCGGAATCGAATTGAACTTCCCATAGGTGGCCGGAAGCTGCTCGTAAATCTGGTTCCGCATCGTCGCGCGCGAAGCCAGATTGCCGTCATGGCAGCTCAGGCAAGCCAATATTCCCAGCACATCCGGAGTCCCCGCCGAAGGGCTCGACGGCAGAACCTCCACGTATTTGCCGTTGCTTCCTGAGCGGATGATCTTGCCGTAGAGGCCGGTAACATCTTCACCCCAGAGCGCGTTCGTACCCGAGGCCGGGTCGGCAGAGGTAGCCTCGCCGTTCCCGGCAGCTCCGCTGTGCGGGGCATGGCACGCGGCGCATCCGCGGCCGTAGTTCAGGTGAGCGCCCAGCACATCGGTCGACACATTGGATATCTGGGCGGGGCTCAGGGCAGGGCTCAGGCACGACCCCACAACCAGGAGCGTCGAACATAGCGCAAGTCGATTCATCGGATGAGCTTCCTCTTAGTGCCCATCGACCGAGGATTAGAAAGAGTTGAGCGCGGCAGCCGGACGCGGGTAATTGGGGAAGCACGGCGACCCTGCTCAGATCTGGTCATAGTGTGATCCAATACCGGACTGCGAGAAAGGAAAAACTTCGTATGTAATCGATCTTCAGGGGGATTTTGCCAGGGCACCGCATCCGGCCCTCGAGCCGGGCGCGATCTTCCCATCCGGCGCGGGCTTCCTGTTATCACTACGGCCGGACAAGGACATGGTAGGTCGAACCGCTATGCGATACAACCGTCTATATTTCCAGCTACTTGCGGGCGAACTGGTGCCGAAACACAGGCCGCCGCGCGGGCTTTCAACGACGCGTGAGCCTCCATACCGGCGGCCGCCGGCTGCCTTCCTCGCGCGGTGCGGCCGGACGTCGTCTTGAGGCCCAAAGGCCTTCAATGATGTGTTCTAAATCACGGCCACTTTCTTTTCTAACCTGTCTAATGATTCCGTGAACCTGACTCAGCTTCGAAGGTTTAGAACTTCCCCGGCATCAAGTCTTCAAGCCGCGTTCTGATACCTTCGTTCCAGCCTTCAGGCTTCGGAACCGTATGACGCCGCTCTCGCAACACGCTTCGTTCTCGCATCCGGCAAACCGGAGGCACGCCCAGCCGTGGCGCCGCGGTGCCTGCGTCCTTGTTCTGGCGCTGTGCGGGCTCTTCGCCCCTCGCGCTTCGGGCGCCGTACATCCCGTGCCTCTCGACAAGAACACAGATGCCAAGAAGTGCCTCGAGTGCCACGAGGAGAAGTCGAAGGGCAAGCACGTCCACACCGCCATCGCCACCGGGTGCCTCAGTTGTCATGAGATCCGGGTAAATAAGGATGTGACGCGGGTCAAGCTGATTACCGCAACTCCCAGCGCGCTCTGCCTCACCTGCCACGAAGACAAGAAAGCCGCCGACCTCAAGGGGCGAGTCCACCCTCCGGCGGTGCGCGACTGCACCACCTGTCACGATCCCCACAGCAGCGATAATCCGAACCAGTTGCTCAAGGCCGAGTCCGGCAGCGAGAAGGAAAATCTCTGCCTTCAGTGCCATAAGACCGGCTTGAGCGTTCCTGAAAAAGGCAGTCGTCACCTGGCGCTCGACGGCGGCTGCGACACCTGTCACACTACCCACAAAACCGGCGCCGACCCCACCCAGGAGAATCGGTTCCATCTCACCAAGGCCGCGCCGGCCCTCTGTCTCGATTGCCACGACGCGAAGGATGCCAGTCTTCAGAAGGCCCACGACGGCCAGCCGTTCGCCACGGCCAATTGCACGCAGTGCCACGATCCGCACCAGTCGGATTCGCCCAAGCTGATGGCGAAGTTCCAGCACGTGCCATTCCAGGGTAACGGCTGCGACACCTGCCATGCGCCGGCCAAAGACGGCAAGGTTGTCCTCACGCAGAAAGACGTCAAAGCGCTCTGCACCACCTGCCATGACGACAAAGCCAAGTTGATCGACACGGCCAAGGTGCAGCATCCGGGCGCTGCTGGAGACTGCACCGACTGCCACAATCCCCATGCCAGCAGCCAACCCGGCCTACCCAAGACCGACGCGGTCAGCATCTGCACCACCTGCCACAGCGACATCGACGACTTGCGCAAGAAGTCGGTTCATCACCAGCCGGCCTTCGAACAGGGATGCGCGACATGCCATACGCCCCACGGAGGCGACCTGGAACATCTGCTGCGCGCCAAAGGCAATGCGCTGTGCCTCGAGTGTCACGGTCCGGATTCGACCCCCAAACGCGTCGAAGGCGAGAAGCTGCTCACCATCTTCAACGGCGCCGTCAGACTGCCCGAAGACTATTACCAGAAGAACAAAGTACCGGTTCTGCCGCTCCGTTACGGCCTCGGTCACCCGGTGGAGTACCACCCCGTGTCCGACGTGATGGACCCCAGCAATCAGAGCAAGGTGCGGACCCCGCTGAGTTGTCTCTCGTGCCATCAGCCGCACGCATCGGGGCAGCCCGGGCTGCTGATCAAAGACCAGGCCAACAACATGGCCTTCTGCGACAACTGCCACAAGAACCGGATCAACATGAAGGAGACTACTTCCCCCGGGAAATAGCTGGAGATTCAAATGTTTCGTCTTTCTTTGAACCCAACTCGCACCCGCCGATCCGCGATCCTGCTTCTGCTCATCGCGGCGGCGCTGACGCTTCCATTTGCTGCCCGCGCGGAGAAGAAGAAAAAAGCTGAGGGGGCGTCTGCGCCCGCAGCCGACACGGGACCGCGCAAGTTCCCCTTCGATCCCAAGAAGCTGGTTTGGCCCAGCCCGCCCAACGTGGCACGCATCAAGTGGCTCGACTACTTCGCCGGTTCCAAGATCGACTACACCGCCCAGGCGGCAGCCAAACCCAAGGCCGGCTGGATGGATCGCCTCGCAGGCGGGCAGACGGAACAGGAGAAGGAGAACGCCAAGACCTTTCCCTTCCAGCTCATCGGACCCTATGGAATCGCGATCGATTCCAAAGGACTCGTCTACGCCGCTGACCAGAGAGTCGGCGCAGTGTTCATCTTCAATCCTCAAACACACGAGACGGAGATGATCCGCAACGGCTTCGAAGCGCATTTTGGATGGATCAACGGGCTTGCCATCGACGATGACGATCGGCTCTTTGTATCGGACGGCAAAATGCGCCGGGTGACGATCTTCAGTCCAAAGCGCGAACTGGAAGCGCAGATTACCGAAGGCCTCGTAGACCCGGTGGGAATTGCCATCGATACCACAAACCGGTTCCTCTATGTGGTCGACACCCAGCAGGACCAGGTCCTGGTGTATGACGCCGACACGCAAAAATTGCTGCGCCGCATTGGAACCGGCGGCAAGAATCACTTTCTCACCTCGCCGGGCGACTTCGGCGCTCCCCAAGGCGTAGCAGTCGATGGCGACGGAAACGTCTACGTCACGGACACGCTGAACAACCGGGTCCAGATCTTCGACGCCGACGGAAATTTCATCAGCACCTTCGGCAAGGCCGGCGACGGCCCCGGATACTTTGCGCGCCCCAAGGGCATCGCGGTCGACTCCGATGGGCACATCTGGGTGGCCGACGAGATGCAGGACCGCCTGCAGGTGTTCAACCGCGAGGGCCGGTTGTTGACCTATATCGGCCAGGGGCACGGCGAGCTTCCGGGCCAGTTCAAGGCGCTGGTCGGCGTGGCGATCGATAAGCAGAACCGCGTCTATACGTCCGAGCAGTACCCGGGCCGTCTGCAAATGTTCAAGTATGTCTCCGATACCGAAGCTGCGGCGGACAAGGCCAAGCACGACGAAGAGCTGCAGAAGGCCGCCCAGCACCGGCAAAAGAACGCCGCGGCCCCAACCACCCCGGCGAAGCCCGATCCGGCGGCCGCGCAAACGCCGGCCGCCCCGACGGCTCCCAGCCAGAGCTCACCGCCGAAACCCTAAGCTCGCAGTTAGCCGGCTCATGACCAAAGACCGCCACGTCGGCGCAGCCCGATCCCGGTGCCGCGTGTGGCGGCAACACCCAAATCTTGCATGGAATTACGCCGTCGAACGCCCTCCCGCCTGCGCGCTTCCGCCGCCTCCCATTCATGCGGGAATCCTTATGCAAAACATATGGATTTCCCATCCCGTTTCACTATTCTCTAAATATCCCCGCAGGCTTTGAATACATCTTCCGCCGAACATAAGGGCCAAAAAAGAAACGGCACAATTCTTGAGCTCTCATCATCCTGCGGGAAGACTCCACTTTCTGAGGCCGGTCCATTGAAGATTTTCAGCTTGCGCATCCATCCTTCTATTGCGAGTGTGCTCGTCGCAGTCGCTGCCGTCCTGCTGATTTCCCAGCCCCTTTGCGCACAGCAAACCTTAGGCGGAATTACCGGTGCAGTGGCGGATGTCTCAGGTGGCCTGCTCGCGGGAGCCACCGTCACCGTGGTTGAAGAGCAGACTGCATTCACAAGAAGTGTCAACACCAACGGGACAGGTACCTACAACTTCGTCAACCTCCCCATCGGCTCATACACCCTGACGTTCAGCGCCAACGGATTCAATGCCCAGAAGACGCAGCACATTCTCGTCCAGGCAGACCGGACCGCGACCGTAAACGCAACTCTTCAGATCGGCCAGACCACCACCACGGTCGAGGTGGACGCCGCTCCCATGATGAACGCCGTCGACACGACGGTGGGCTATGTCCTCGATAGCGCACAGATCGACGCCGTACCGCTGGCGACAGGGAGCTTCACCGGCGTTGCGATTCTTTCGCCCGGCGTGACTGCCGAGCTCTCCGGCGGAACCGGGGCCAACAGCGGCCTCGGCAACGCCCCCATCTGGGCCAACGGACAGCGCGACACAAGCAACAGCTTTTCGCTGAACGGCGTCGACACCACCAACCTGTTCAACGGCAAGAGCACCAGCCAGGTGCCCTCGGCGCGCGTCATCAACAGCACCGGTGTCTCGTCCTCCACAGGCGCGGGCGGCGCGATTCCTACAGTTGCTTCGGTCTATCTTTCGATCGGCAACGCGATTCCGACTCCGGCGCCCGAGACTCTTTCGGAGGTCCGCGTCAACGCATCGATGTATGACGCCGAGCAGGGTTCAACATCCGGCGCTCACATCGACCTGAACACCTCCTCAGGCACGAACACGCTGCACGGAAGCGCCTATTTCAATCGCGGAACCGACTGGCTGAACGCTGCCCCGTTCTTCTTCAAGCAGGATAACGACATCCCGGACTACAACAAGGTGCCGCAGTTGCACCGCTATACCGCCGGAGCCACCCTGGGCGCCGCGCTGATCAAGGACAAGCTCTTCGGCTTTATCAGCTACCAGCACACGCATGCTTCCGATCAGGAGATCGGCGATTCGGTTGTCGATGTCCCGGTCGGTCTCTCCGACGATCGTTCGGCCTCGGCCATTGCGGACGTGACCAACGCCTCGTTCGGCACCGGCGTTACCGCGGCCCAGATCGATCACACCGCCCTGGCGCTTTTCAATTCGCCCGCTCTGCCGGGCGAGCCGGGCAAATGGCTCATCCCCAACGACGGCCTGCATGGCGCGCCTCCCAGTGCCGCCCACATCGACAACGCATTCCTGCCTGGAACGGCCTTGTTCAAAGCGGATTTTGCCGTCGCCGATCTCGATTACAACGTCAGCAGCAAAGACACCATCGCCGCCAAATACTTCTACCAGCACGATCCGACCATATCTCCCTACTCCTACTCCAGCGTGCCGGGATTTACGCAGCATCTGGATGCAGGCGCGCAGGTGTTTTCGATTACCAATAACCTCATTCTCAAATCCAACCTGAGCACCACGCAGACCATAGGCATCCTGCGCGAGAAGATCTGGGGCACCAACGATCAGGCTTTCGGTCCTGACGCGATCCCCGGCGGCGGCGCCGGCACCGCATCAATCAACGTGTTTGGGTCAAAGTATTTCCCCGGCATTTCGATTTACAACGTGCTTGGAGACAATCAGCCGGCCGGCGTCTCTTCCGCCATCCTCAACATCGGGCCCAATGCCGAAGGCCAGGCGCCCAATACCGGCGTGTTCCAGAACCGCATCTCTCCCTCCGCCAATGCCATCTGGCTGAAGGGCAAACATACCCTGAGCTTCGGCGCCAACTACGGCTACACGCAGCTCAACACCATCGACAAGCGCACCGGCAAGGGCACGGTAGCTACCGACGACTTCAGCCAGTTCGCGCAGGGCTACGTGACGCCGGGCAGTTCCGCGACGGGCTTCTATGTCACCAGTTTCCTGCAGGGCGACGCGAGCCGCTACTATCGCGCCAACCAGCTTGGCATGTACCTGCAGGACAAGTTCCAGATCACGCCCACTCTGTCTCTGACCGCAGGTGTCCGCTATGACTGGGACGGCGGCCTCACCGAGAAGTATGGCCGCATCTTCAACTTCGACGCGTCCTCCTACAAGTACAACTCCGGTACAGACGAGATTGAGAACCCCGGCCTGATCATTGCCGGCAACAACGAGAACGGAACGCGCGGTGTAAGCAATACAACGCTCACCGGCCGGCAATGGGGCGTCGCTCCGCGCATCGGGGCCGCGTGGCAGCCCGCCATGTTCCACAGCAAGGTCGTGGTTCGCACCGGCGGCGGCATGTACTACGATCGCGGCGAGTTGTTCAGCTACTTCTCGCCTGGATACGCGATCGGCACCGTGACCGGCGGGCCCTTCGGCGTCAACCAGCAACTCCCCTTCGTGAACGCCTCCAGTTGCCCCACCACCGGCCGCTCGCTCTACGAGTACTACATTCCCACCTGCGGCGGAAACGGCGACTTTGGTCCGCCGACCGGACCGCCCACAGCCGAAGGCGGCGACCTCGCCAATCCTTACGGCACGAAACTGCAGTATCCCGCGCCCAGCAATCCCAAGGCATCGGACCTGGCCGACTTCCTTCCCAACGCTAAGAGCATCGTGAACACGGGCAGCGGTGCCGCCGACCTGATCAACAATGGCCAGCCCATCTCTCTCGGCGTCTATAACCGCACCAACAAGCTGCCCTACACGTTCAACTACACGCTTGATATTCAGTGGCAGCCGCGCAGCGACCTGACGTTCGAGGTTGGATACCTGGGCAACGTCGGACGCCACCAGGTAATTCCGATTCCGTTCAACCAGCCTGGAATTGCTTCGCCCTCGCACCCGATGCTGGCGGGCACTCAGTACGCACAGAAGGCCAGCTACGGCTACAACGTGCTGACGCCAACCTCGACGATGGCTCGCCCTACCTGGCCACCTACGAAGGCGGCAACGTCGACCTGCGCGTCCCCTACATCGGCTACGCCGCGGAGTCCATCAGCTACACGGCGGCAGGCGTCGACGCTTACAACGCTCTGCAGGCCCACCTTGAAAAGCGCATGAGCCACGGCCTGCAACTCGGCGTGTCGTACACCTACTCGCACTCCACTGATGAGCAGAGCGGTCTCGGCCTGTTCTACAACGGCAACAACCCGCTCAACCTGCGCAGCGGCTACGGCTCTGTCTGACTTCGACCGCGCCCACGTCATCAACTTCAACTACGTGTACCAATTCCCCGATACCGCGGCGAAGAACAGCGTGCTCGGCATGTTTGTGAATGGATGGGCTCTGCAAGGACTCACGGTACTGCAGAGTGGCCAGCCTTACAGCGTCATCGATTACTCCGGCGCCATCGGCAGCATCTACTACTCCACCTCCGACGGCATCACCAACCCGATCGTGCCTCTGGCCCCGGGCTGCAATGCCAAGAACGCATTGACCGGAAAGTCGGGCGCGTTCCTGAACGGCGACACGGCGCTGAAGGTCACCTGCTTCACTCTTCCGCTCCTGCCGGCGGGCGGCCTTGAAGGTGCAATTCCCAAATCCGATCCGTTTGAAACCACGCTTCACCACCGGCCAGCGCAACATCTTCCGCCAGGCATTCCAGAAGCGGGCCGACATGTCGCTGGTGAAGGCTCTCACGATTCGTGAGAGATACAACCTCAGGTACAGCTTCGATGTATTCAACCTGACCAACACCACCAGCTTCGATGTGCCGGGGAACGACGTCTCGCAGAACCAGGACTACAATCCCTTCCCGGAAGCGGGAACGACGCCCCTGCCCACCGGCTGCACCGCGAACGGCTCGCAAACCAATGAGAGCTTCTATGCGTGTCCGTCCGGACTCGGCATTGTGACCCACACCATCGGAAGCGCTCGTCAGATCCAGATGTCTCTGCATCTGCAATTCTGAGCTCGAAATAACTCAGGAAAGGCGACTCGCGAGAGGCGCCCTTTCCATTGCGGGGCTCAAAACGTGACTGTGGCGGTTATCGTGTCGGCAGTAATTTCCCGGCCGGACTGACTGACTGTCCGGCAATTGTCCGAAGACGAACAACTGCTGGGGACTGCCGGTTCCATTGCCGGGCACGTGTCGACGCCCACCGTGTTACCCCAGTTCTGGGTGCGCGAGGAATTTCGACAGAGTCTGTAGGTCAACCTTTCCCTGCCCGGCCCCGTCATCTTTCGATTCGTTACTGTTGCGCCCGTTGCCGTCCCCGCGTTGAGCCCGATGTTATAGGCAAGGGCGTTGGAGCACTGACCGAGATGACTGATGTGGAGTTGATCACTGTGCCCCCGTAGGCGCCAAAATTGAGATGTGGCTGCAACCGCACAGCCCGGCACAACTGTCGCGGTTACGCTGAAAACCGCTGTAGATTGGGTCCCGGCGAAGTTTCCGATAATGCTGGCCGTGATCGTATCGGTGTAACTTCCTTGTGGCGAGAATTCGCTGGCGGCAATCCGCGCGTAGACGGTGTGTGGCTGAGCAGTGCCGTTGCCTGTGCCCGTCACCCAGTTGGTTCCGCTGGAGTCACCCCAGTTGATCGTACGCGCCAGCGTCGCTGAATAGCTGATATCCCAGGTAATTCTGGCCGCCATTTCCGCCGAACATCCTCCGGTTGGTTATGGTCGAACCAGGCGTGTTTCCGGCATTGAGGCCTATGTGGTAGGCAGTGCCGTTGGTGCAGTTCACTGTGACTGAACCGGTGACGTCCACTGTGCTGCCGGAGTAATTGCCGAACACGATGCTGGCTGCGTAGGCGGAACAGCTTTGCGCCGCTGCCGGTTTCTCGGCAGACGCAACCAGAACAGTATCGCGGCGATACCCCGCAGCGTCATGGCTGTTGCTCCAAATAGCTGATATCATCCAATGCATTTCCGGCCGCCTTTCCCGATTACGGGACCCCGTTGCACGGCCCAATTCTTCAAAAGGTAATCGTGACTGTAATCGTGTCTGAATAACTCCCACTCACGGCGGATTGACTTGCCGGAAGGTCACCGTAGACGGTAAGAGTCTGCGTCCGTCCGTTGCCCGTTCCGAACACCGTGTTGCCTCCCACCGTCTCACCCCAGGTGAAGGTGCGTGCGGCATTTCTGTACAACTGGTAATGCAGCAGGGCTCCTCCGGGACCTGTCATGTTGCGGGTCACGATAGTCGCTCCGGGAGCGGTTCCGGCATTCAGACCCACGTTGTAATCCGTCCTGTCAGTGCATGAAACCGAAATCTCGGATGTGGAGTAAATCTGGGAGCTAAAGTACGCACCGAAAGCCAGGTTGGTCGCAGAAACTGAACAGGCGTCCACAACGTTAGCGGTCACCCTCAATCTTGCTGTCTCGGAGAAGCCGAGCCCGGATAGCGTGGCTACGATGTTGTCGTTGTACAAGCGCCCGTGCCCCGGCACGGGGAACTGATTTGCCGGAACCTGGCCGTACACGGTGAGAACCTGGTCGTTTCCGGTTCCTATCCCGACCACCCATCCCGTGCCGGGTGTGTTGCCCCAATTTGCGGTATACGACGCATTGCTGTAGAGCCCGTACTGCAGTTGATCGTTCCCGCCAGTCATGCTCCGGTTGGTCACCGTGGCGCCCCGGCCCGTGCCCGCGTCGAGGCCGACTGCGTAGAGGGTCCCCGGGTTACACGAAACTGTGAGGGTTCCTGTCATTCGGATGCTCGCCCCCGTGTAATTACCGAAGTTAATATTGGCGGCGCGAAACGAACACCTTTGCGCTGCCGCGAATCCGCCGCCGCAGGTGAGCAGCACCAGGATCACCGCCACATACCGCATCATCATGGCTGTCCTTCGATACAGCGCAGCGGCCCGATGGTGGGGATCTCTCCCGGGATCGGTCGGTACTCGAAGACCACCGAGCAATGCTGGCCGCCGGGGAGTGCAACCGTTAGCTCGTTGCTGGGGCCCAGGTCTTCGACGTACGCCTCGCCGTCGTAACCCACCGGAACGGTAACTCCCGTAGCTCGCAGCCTGGCCGAACTTCCGGGCAGCAGAGGTATGCCCGACTCGTCCACCAGCCGAACCAGCGCCCCGTGGCTGATCTTGATGGGAAACCGGACAATCACGCCGGAGCGGTCCTGAGGGCGCACCTCGCGTGCGGTCGTATGAATCGAGACGTCCGCGGGAAGGTCGGCGGCCGCGATCGCTAGATGGTTCAGTTCAAACGGGCGCATATCGGGCACCAGCAGCCGGCCTGAAGAGCCGGTGCTTCCCACGTCCCGATTCTCCTGAAACACATTCACGTGGCGAAGCGGGTTCGTGTCCACGATCGCGAAGCTGTCGAAGATGAGGTTCGACGGAAACAGCCTGCGGTCAACCAGCGACAGCGCTCCCTGCGCCTCTACACGCCCCGTTGTTTCATCGGCGCTCGAATCGACTCCGGCGCTGAATAACCCAACCGGCGACTTGTACTGCACCAGGCCGAATCCGTGCTGCGTGTGCCCGGCGGAAACAAAGGCCTGATAGCCCCAGTCGTGAATCAGCGCTGCCGACTGCTGAACCTGGATTTGTGCACTGCCGTCCGATGTCCAGCCGACATTCGCCGAGCTTCTCTTTCCGAACGGGATGATCACGCCAACCTGCACGCCGCTGCCGCCTTCATGGTCGAGGCTCTGGAAGGCATTGGCATAGATGGAGAAGTGACGCAGCGTGAGCGAATAGTTTCCCGAGACGAGGTGGGAGTGGAGAGACGTTATCTGCTGCGCCCTGGTCCGGCATTGGGGAGGGATCTTCGTCGATCCCTGCGTAGGCAACGCCCCCCGTGCCGAAGTGGCTGAGCGTGACCGAGGTAAATCCACTGAGCTGCCTGCGCAGAACTCCGTCGCCGTTCAGCGATGCGATATCCCGAAAATTGCGATCGGCCAGCGTGGCCAGGGCGCCAATGCTGAAGACCCGGCCAATCCGCTGGGCGCCCGCGGAAACCTGCACGCCCGGGTCCTCGGAGCCAAAACTGCCTAGAGCCGAAAAGGTGAGTTCACCCAGAACTCCAATCTGCTGGATACCTCCCCGCGCCGACAAGGAATGTGCCATCCGTACCTTCCATGTCGGCTTCGAGGGTGGTCTTCGAACTCATTCCGCGGCGATAGTTCCCGATTCCCGCGATCTTCCCATAGTCATAGCTCTCTATACCCCAGTTGCGCCGCACCAGGCCGCTCTGTGCGGCAAAGGTCTGCAGCCCTTTTGCCAGCAGCGAGTAACTTGCATAGAAGGGCTGGTTCACCGTAACTTGCTGCCCCAGCGCATTGGTTACTGTCATCGAAATTGTGCCTGCTCCCGACACAACAGGAATCTGTGGAACTTCGAAGGGGCCCGGGGCAATCTGACTCGACATCACAACGTTTCCATCCGCCAGCACGTCCACGGTCGATGGGACGGCGGTCGAACCGGCTAGGGTCGGCAACGGAAACGTGATGAGATCGGGCCGCGTACTGAAGTCCGACCGGATCTGTGCGCCCAGAAGATGAACCGGACGAGCCCACGACAGGCTGCTCGAAATAAAGTCCCCCACGCTGTACCGGCGCAGGCTGTTCACATCAGCAAAGGTGTAAGTCGAATCCAGCCGAACGACTCCGTTGGTGCCGGAGGAGTTTGAATTCGCGCCCGCAAAGGCCAGCAGCCCCGAACTCAGGATCCCCCACGGCGAAAATGCTCGTGTATCCAGCCCGGCTGAAAAGCCATTCTGAGAACCGGCTATCGTATCCACCAGGTCGTAGTTCACCGTTAGTCCAGTGCCGCTCTCGATCACCCGATGTTCTTGAGAAGACGTCCTCGGGGTAAGAACGGTCGGAACGAGTTGATTGTCGGTAGTTGTGACGCGCAGGACTTGATTCTGCATATCGAGCGTCCATGTCATCCCCGGCAAGTCAGATAACTTGATCAGCCGGGTGGAACTCGCCAGGCGATCTGAAACCTTGAACCCGAGGTCGGGAAGCTCCTGTGGACGGGTCATCAGGCTGCCGTTCCGTAACGTGAATTCCCCGATCTTGCCCGTGGAATGACCGTTCACTTCAACTTCCAGCAGCAGTACCTCGTCGGCGCTGCTGTCAGAGTCCGCATCGGGAACTGGGCGTGGGCTGTCGCTCTTCTTGGAGGCGCCGTCTCTGCTCTCCGTGGAGGACGAGGTTCCTTTATCGCGGGTGTTGTTAGCCGAGATATCGCCCGGTGCGGCTGCAAGCGCAACCAGCAGGAGGGTCGCCGGGATGCCGATTGGCCAGGAGCCAATCATGGTCATCGCTTGGCAGCAACACGAACCTGCTGCTCGATCGCACCGTCATCCGCGCGCGCAGTGAGTCTTAAGATGTCGTCGGGCAGCGGCAGAACTCCTGACGCAGCCATATGCCAACGCCGCGTCGCGCCCGCCAAAATATACGGCGACACGCCCGTATCTGCGCTCAGCCTGCTGCCACTGTTTGTCGAAAGTACGATATCGCGGATCACTTCGTGGCGGAGTCCGTCATTGATGGCTACCAGGTACACCTGCCCGGCATCGCATTCAACGTGAAACAGCACATGGGGAAGTGCCCTCTTTGGCGGCTGAGAGAATATCGGAATCGAAAGCCGGAACACGACATGAACGATTCCCGTCTCCGCCGGAGGAGGAATCTGATCGACAAGGATCCGATACGTAGCCTCCTTATCGGCGGCAGGTTGTTTCAGGAGCAGGCGTACAAGCTGTGTGGCGCCAGCGGGAATCGAGGCAATGGGCGGGCTGATCACAAGCGCATGGGTCTCGTCGAGCTGGTCGTTTCCATCTGCCTGATTCCAGACATACGGGCGAATCTGAATGGCTGCTTCCTGATCGCTGCGGTTCGTCACCGTCAAGGTTGCCGTGTTCTGGCCAGGAGCAAAGTAGACGTGAACGGGCACAACGGAAAGAGACTGGGCCGCCGCTGCCGCGCTGCCCGACACGACAAGCGCGGCGAATAAGCCTTGGACCATGGAGGTCATCCATCGAGATGAGTTGCACGGGGCCATAGTTCTAGAACGCTGAACTGCCTGCGCCAGCCACGAGGACACGCCATGCCGCGACGCTCGCGATGCGTGCGCGGACCGACGGCGGTCTTCCGGCTAGAAAGTAACGGTTGCGGTGATCGTGTCTGTATAAACGCCTGAGGCGGGACCCTGGCCTGCCGGAACCTGGCCATACACCGTCAGCAGTTGCGGAGCGCCTGTGCCAGTGCCTGTTACCGTATCGGTGCCCACGGTATTGCCCCAGTTGACCGACCTGGCGGAATCGGAATAGAGGTGGTAGGCCAGCACGGCAGCGCCTGTGCCCTTCATCTTGCGGGAGGTGACAGTCGCCCCAGTAGAGGTGCCAGCATTCAATCCCACGTTGTAGGTGGTCAGATCGCTGCACGAGACCGTAATTGTGGACGTTGAATCCGCCGGTGTAATACTCGTGTAGTTCACAAACGCCATGGGCGTTGCGGATACAACGCATGTGGCCACGACGTTGGCGGTCACGGCAAAGGTGGTGGTGACCGTGGTTGGCGCCGCTGATGTGGGATTCGCGGCCAGAGCAACGCAGGCCAGGATCGTGGCGGTAAAAGACGGCTTCAGAGCTTTTGAGAATTCCATATTTGTTACTCCTCGGGGAGGAAATTTTCCATGAGGCTGGTCTTCTTGATCGGTCGGCGTGAACCCGGGCTCGCTTCTGCCTTCTGAACACCGCCCGGATCGAATGCAGGTTACGGTTACAAAACAACCTAGCTGCAAGCGGGTGAAATGGCACATCTGTCAAAAGTACCGGCGACTCGCAGTGTCAGCATGATCGGGCGTTAGGATTAGGAGCGGAGGCTGGTGCCGATGCTTATTGTGCATGTGCACGTGCACGTAAAACCCGAATCCGTGGCGGACTTCAGGCAGGCCACCCTCGAAAATGCCCGTGCCAGCGTTCAGGAGCCCGGCATCGCGCGCTTCGACGTGGTCCAGCAACAGGACGACCCAACCCGCTTCGTGCTCGTCGAGGTCTACCGCACGCCGGAAGCCGCGGCTGCGCATAAGGAGACGGCCCATTACGCCGACATGGCGCGATGCGGTCGCGCCCATGATGGCCGAGCCGCGTCACAGCGTGAAATTCAGCGAAGTCTTCCCCGATCCCCAGGGTTGGTAAGCGTGCGTTTCGAGTTCGCAACCGCAACGCGCATTATCTTCGGCGAAGGCGTCTCTTCCACGCTGCCCGAACTGGCGCGGAGCTTCGGCGTCCGCCCGCTGGTGGTCACCGGCGCCTCGGCGGAGCGCGCGTCCGCCATCGTCGCGGCGCTATCCGCTGAAACCTTTGCTGTCCCCGGCGAGCCAACCGTGGACATGGTCCGAGAAGGCGCACTGCGCGTGCAACAAGCCGCCTGCGACGTCGTCATCGCGATCGGCGGCGGAAGCGCCATCGACGCCGGTAAAGCCATTGCTGCCATTGCCACCAACGGGGGCGAGCCGCTCGATTTCCTTGAGGTCGTGGGGAAAGGCCGCGCCATCCGTGTTCCTCCTCTGCCGTTCATCGCCGTGCCCACCACCGCAGGAACCGGCAGCGAAGTCACCCGCAATGCCGTGCTTGGATCGCCGGACCACGGAGTCAAAGCCAGCCTGCGCAGCCCGTTGATGCTGCCGCGAGTCGCCCTGGTCGATCCCGAGCTGACCTACGGCCTGCCGCCCGCAGTCACCGCCAGCACCGGCCTTGATGCCCTCACGCAGCTCATCGAGCCCTACGTCAGCGTGCGCGCCAATCCGCTGACTGATGCGATCTGCGCGAGGGAATCCGTTACGCGGCTGCCGCGCTTCGCCGCGCTTATCGAGATGGAGCGGATCGGGAAGCGCGCCGCGAAATGGCCATGGCAAGCCTGTTCGGCGGCCTGGCGCTGGCCAATGCCGGGCTCGGTGTGGTGCATGGATTTGCGTCGCCACTTGGTGGCTCATGGAAGGCGCCGCATGGCGCGCTGTGCGCGGCGCTGTTGCCGCATGGCATGGCCGCCAACGTGGCCGCCCTGCGCAGCCGCGCTCCGCAACATCCTGCTCTCGAACGCTACGCCGCCATCGCCCGTCTGCTCACCGGCCGCAGCGATGCAACCGCGGAGGATGGCGTCGAATGGGTGCGCGCTCTCTGTGCCGATCTCAACATCACTCCGCTCCGCGCCTGGGGAATCACTGAAGCCGACCTGCCCGGCGTTGTCGAGGAGGCGGCCCGCGCCAGCAGCATGCAGGCCAATCCGCTCCCGCTCACCCGAGGCGAACTGCTGGCAGTGGCGTCAGCGGCGCTGTAAGTTTGGCGGAAGCGATTTGCGGAGGGCCTGTGCCCCGTGTCATTCCGTTGTGTAGCGGATCTCAAGTCGACGAATTCTGAAGCACGAATACGTCAGTACCACGGCGATGAGAGTGACCAGGCCGAGAACCGCCACCCAGCCCGCGACCGGTTCGGTCTCCACCGTCAGCAGGGCAAAGATTCCTTCGCCCGGCACCGTGATCGGCATCAGGTGGCGCAGATACGACGCGACGCTGATTTTCTGCAGCAGCGAAGGCAGCACCGGATTAATCGCTTCCCAGCCTAGAACCAGCATCGCCGCCGGCGTGGGATTGCGGAACATCATGCTCAGCAGCAGGAAGACTGCTCCGTAGCCAAGACATGCCAGAACGACAATCAACAGATAGGCCTGAAGCTGCCCCAGGCCGGGCCCGTCAAAAACGTAGTCTCTTCCCGCCGGACCGAACCCAACATACATCAGGGCGAAGTCTGCAAGGATTGCACTGCCAAACAGAAGCAGCGCGCTTATCGAGCCGGCGACGAACTTGCTCAGCAACAGAATCTCGCGGCGGACTGGCGCAAGAAGATAGAAATGCAGGCTGCGCTCAATCATCTCGCCGCGGATGAGCCGTGCAAAAATGCCCAGGCATCCAAAGAACACGCCCAGCCGGATGTAGTAGAACTGCACGATGCCCGCCAGCACGTTGGTGTCTTCAGTGAGAGCGAATGCCGGATGTCTCTCGAACAATAAATGGATGAGGATGATCGCCGTGGGCGCGAACGCGAGAAAATAGATCCACGCCGCCTTCCACGAAAACAGGTTCCTCCGCAGCTCGATCCTCACCAGCCGCCGTGCCTGCAGCCACCACAGTCCCCACGGCTGGCCCATAACGGACTGTGCGAATGTACTTGTCGTCATGACGGGCTCCCATCTGAACCGATCAGGTACTGGTAGATGGCGCGCGTGTCATCATCGGCCGGAGCCACTGCTTCAATCTGCACCAGTCCCTCGACCGCGATCGCATTCAACAGCCGATAGAACTCGTCGATGTCGCCGGTGCGCAAAAACACTCCGTGTCCGTCAGGATGTAGTCTCGCTTCCACACAATGATTGTCCGAGAACATGCGGGAGGCGAGCCGCTCGGGCTGGTCGCAGCGGATGAGCACCTGAAGGGGTTTGTCGCGCACCTCGCGCCGCACCTGGTGAATGTCGCCCTCGGCAACGATGTAACCGCCGGTAATAAGGATGACGCGGTCGGAGATTCTGTCGACCTCATCCAGAATGTGGCTGGAGATGACAAGATGCATTCCCTGGCGGCTCAGCTCCTGAAACAGCGCCAGCGACTCAGCCCTTGCCATTGGATCGAGCCCATTCAGCGGTTCATCCAAAACCAGCACGTGCGGGTGATGCGCGATGGCCTGCGCAAGCCGGATCTTCTGGCGCATGCCTTTGCTGTAGCCTTCAATTCTGCGTGAGGTGGCGTCGTTCGTGAGCCGGACGCGGTCGACCGCCTCACGGGCCAGGCGAAAGGCTTCGCCTTCGCTCATTCCGTGCAGCAGCAGCGCATCGATCAGGAACTCCCAGCCGGTAAGGCGTCGCGGAAACGAATCGAACTGCGTGCAGTAGCCTACCTGGCGGAAGAACCGGTCGGCATCGGCGGGTGTCTGCCCGAGAACAGAGACGCGGCCGCTCGACGGTTGCACCAGGCCCGTCATCAGGTTCATCAGCGTCGTCTTGCCCGAGCCGTTGGGTCCGACAATTGTCGAGACTCCCGGCGCGATGCTGAGCGACACGCGATTCACGCCCAGCACTTCGCCGTAGAACTTCGAAACGTTTTCGAAGAGGATGCGATCATTCATCGAAGTCATCCCCTCACCACTTCGCGCGCTCTGATCCGCGCGTTCAGCATGTAGACGCACACGGCGCACACCGCCGCCAGCATCGCCAGAATGGCCGCGTCAGGCAACACGAAGTCCGCGCGCATGCTCACGGGCGCGCCCAGCAATTGCTGCCACAACTGTGTCATGATCGCCGGCGCGTTCAGCAGCAATCCCCACTTGGTGCGCAGAATCGCCATGATGATTCCGCCGATCCCCGCTGGAATGAATACCACCGCGAAGATGACGCCGGTTGCGGCCACTCTCCATTTCACGCGCGACGACATCGCCAGTCCCAGCAGCGAAAGCAGCACAATCCACAGCAGGGAACCCGACATCAGTCCCGCCGCAATTCTCAGGTTCCCCATCAGCCACGGTTCTGGCGAAGAATAGCCCTCAAAAACAAACAGCAGCAGGCAGGGAATCCAAGTGACCAGCGACAGGCACGTAAACAGCGCGATGAACTTTCCCAGAACATAGCCGAAGCGGCTGATGGGATGGCTCAGCAGAATCGGCAAAGCATTATCGGCAAGATCAAACGAAATCAGGCGCGGCGCAATCCACGCCGTCAGTACCAGCGCCAGCCAGCTCTGCGTCTCCAGAACCTTGACGAAATAGCTGGCGTCGATTGCGAACGCCGAGTTCCCGTGCATGATGAGCGTTCTGGCCAGTTGATTGTTCGCGAGGTAGATGCCTACAAGATAGACAATGACAGGCGCCATCGACAGCGTAAAGAGAGTAGCGGTGATGCGTGTCGACCATGCCTCGGCGAATGCGTATCGCACCACGACTCCCACGCGCGCCCACAGCGGCGTCAGCGCGCCTGTGTATGCTCGATACTCGTGCTTATAGACTGACAAGTTCCCCCCTTGCCGGCTCCGCTTCCATGGCGCGCATGAAGATGTCTTCAAGCGAGTCGCGCCGGCGATGGATGCGGCGAATTTGCAGTCCGGTCTGGCTCGCCACCACGTAGAGATCGCGGGACGCAATGCGATCGGGCATCACCAGCTTGATGCGCCCGCCCGCAAAGGCTGCACATTCGCATCCGAGGCCGCGGAGGGTGTCGCAGAATTCTTCCGTCGGGCCCACCGCCTCCAGCTCGATGAAGTTGCGGTGCGACCGGCGCTCTTCTTCGATGTTGCATAGCGCGGCAATATGCCCGTCTTTCAGGATCAGTACTTCGTCGCATGTCTGGTCGATATCCCGCAGCAGATGCGATGAGATCAACAGGTGGATGCTGCCTTCTTTGCGGATGTCTTGAAGCGTCTGGATCATGCGCTGGCGCGCCATCGGGTCCAGGCCATTGGTCGGCTCATCCAGGATCAGGAGTTTCGGCCCGTGCGCCAGCGCCTGTGCCAGCTTGACGAGCTGCTTCATGCCCAGCGAGTAGGTGCTGATCTTCCGGTAGCGCACTTCGCCGAGCCCGACGTAAAACAGGGCTTCATGCGCGCGTTCCAGCGCTTCTGCCGCGGGTAGTCCGGCCAGCTCCGCCATGTAGCGGACGAAGCGCACGCCAGTCATGTTGCCGATGAACGAATCGTTCTCGGGCATGTAACCAACGCCCTGGCGGATCAGCGCCCGTTCGCTGCGCGTGTCCCGGCCGAAGACCCGGGCCGATCCGCGCGTGGGCATGTGGAAACCCAGAAGCGTATTAATCAGCGTGGACTTGCCCGCGCCGTTCGGTCCCAGGAGCCCGATCGCCTTGCCACGCAGCTCGCCGGTCAGGCCGTCGAGAACGACCCGCCCGCCGAGCTGCACGTGCAATCCATCGAGCTCAATAACGTTCATGTCAGTGCACTACGTTCTGCGTTGCCGACTTGTTCCGCGAATTCAGAACTGCGCCCAGAGTGAGGAAGTCGAAGCCGAACAGCCTGCTGTCGCTCGCGACCTCAATGCGATTGTCCTTGCCCCATGCGCAGATCACAGTGGGCCTTGCGTCCGCTGCCAGCTTCTGAATCGCCTGCGCCGCGTCGCCCGTGAACTGCGACAGCAACGGTGTCAGCACCGGGCTCAGGTTCTGGTAGGCGACTGAAGAGTAATTCTCGTTTTCGTCCTTTGGCAGCGAAGCCCTGAACGAAGCCGAACGCGACAGCGAGTTGCCACTCGCCTGGGTCTTCAGCGCGTCCATCACAATTGCGCGATTCGGGCCAATGATCATGAACCCGTTGGCGTACGTATACTCCGCCACCACCGTTCCCGCCGTCACATCGCGGATCGTGTAGTAGGCCGTTGAATCCACCGTGCTCTGCTCGATGGTCAGCACGTGCGCCTGTGTGCCTTGCGCATGGTTGCGTATGGCTTGCACCAGCTTCTCCAGGGTGCTCTCCAGAGCGCTGGCATTGTTGACTTCGATCACCATCTTCCACGAGGGCGTGGGAAGCACCGGCCCATCGAGAGCCAGCGTGAAATCTCCGCCCAGGTTGGCCATCAGATCGTTGCGCACATCAATCTGCAGCTTGGCATCGATCTCGCCCCAGTCCACCGGCTGGCCTTTCGCCTGAGAAGCCATCGCCATCAGGTCATCCGCAATCGCGGCTGGATCCTTGGTCAGCGTCGCTACAACAGCGGACGCATTCGGGCTCACGAAATCCAGCGATCCGATCGGTCCGGGGCTCGCCAGCCACGACGCTACGCGTTGCCGCGTTCCCGTGAACTGCAGATTGAGATGATTCGCCGGAACTCCGTTCAACTCGCGATGCTCCGCAATCAGATACTGCACATCGCCAAGCCCCGTGCTCTCAAGCCCACGCTGCTTGCTGGATCCGGCCGCTGTCTGCTTCGTCGTCTGCAGCATCGCCTGGAGATTCGCGCCAAGCAGAATTCCCGCACCCCGCGTGTAGGCCGCGGCCATCTGCTTGCCGAAATCTCCATCGGCAAATCCGCTCGAGCCCGCATCCAGTTGAGCGTTCAGCTTTTTCAGCGTTGCGATGTCGTGCGCAAACACAACCTCGTGATCGCGCACCAGAGCGTACATGCCCTTGCCCGCGTTTTGGCTGGAGTCCGCCGAAGCCAGCGAATCCGGATCCAGAACTGTCAGCTTGTTCGCATCTCCCGCAATCTGCTGCAACTCGTCCTTGAGCCCGCTCTTCGTCACATCCGCGAGCAGCGCTACGGTCTTGCTATCGCCCTGGCCCGCGCCGATCAGCACCACCTCATTGCCAAGGTACTGGCTCACGTCGTGAACCTTCGTCACCAGCTGATTCAACTCATCGGGATTCTGCGCATGTCCGCGCGTCCACCACGCTCGCAGCTCCGGGCTCGCATTCAGCTGATTCTGGAAGATGGTGTTCGCCTCCTGCAGAAACTCGCCGAGGTTCGGAATACTTACGTAGAGCTGCGTATCAGCCGGAACCCGCGCTAGAAGGTCGCTGCTGTAACGCGCCTCCGGGAAGGGAATCTGCGCTATCTGATGCTCCACATTCGCAAGCTGCGCCATCATTCCAACGTACTTCTCGCGTTCCGGGCTCCACGCGAACTGCTCATCGAGCGGCTCGGGAGCGAGGTTATCGCTTGTCGCCACCTGCTCGCCCGGATGCAGCATCGTGTGCATGCCCGCATAGGCTACGTTCACTGATCCCTGCAGCACCCCAACCCGAGAGCCCTTGATCCCTGCATCGACTGAGAATACGGTTCCCGTCACCGCCACACGGCAGTCCGGCGTCTTCAGATACAAGTGGCCCGACGTGCGATGCGCCGCTTGCACAATCACGGCGCCGCGGTCGAGGCGCACAGTCATGTTCTGTCCCCGCGCACCCACATCCAGCGCGCTGCGCTGATTCACCTCAACCAGCGAGCCGTCTGAAAGGCGCAACACGGCGCGAGAATTACCCGCGGTCCGCAGCTCATCGCCCTCGCGCAGTTCTGCGCCGGCCGCAATGCGGCGATCTCCGTGATCCCCGATCACGTAGGCAGAGCCGTCAATCGATTGCACTTCGGCGCGCACGCCGGGCGGAACCTGCCAGTACGCTCTGTACACGAACAGCCCAATCGCGAGGGCCGCGGCCGAAGCCGCCAGCGTCCATCCCAACCTGGCCGGGCTTCTCCGCGGCGCTGTAATGACCGCAGGAGCTGACCAATTGACCGCGGCGCGATCCCGGCCTTCGTGGAAGAGCCGCAGGCATTCGCCGCAATCGCGCAGATGCGCCTCCACCAGAAGCTTTCGGTTCTGTGTCAGATTGCCGGCGCGGTAAGGCCCAAACAGCCGCTGCACGCCTTCGCAGTTCTGGATCGCTCCGTCGAAAGCCTCGTGATCCATATGGATGCCGAGCGTCTGCGCGGATCTCTCCGCCGAAGTTGAGATCGCTTTCGCATCCGGCACATCAGCCCGTAATTCCAGCGTCGCCCGGTCCAGCAATGATTTCTCGTCGCGCTTCATCGTATCCCCCGTTGCAGTTCGGTCAGCCGCCGCTTCAACTTCGATCGCGATTGATAGAGCGTCACCGTCACCACTGCCTGCGACGTTCCCATCATCCTTGCGATCTCGCCGTTCGACAGATCCTCCAGGTAGCGCAGAGCGAACATCTCCGCGGCCCGCGGCGCCAGTTCGCTGATCGCCTGCCGCAGATGCCCCGCCAATTCCCGGTTCGATACCGCCCGTTCAGGCGATGCTGCCGGTTCGTTTGATACCAGGGCAGAGGCTGAATCCAGAGGATCGGTCGCTGCCGTCTTCGCTCGTCGCAACAGATCCAGGGCGCCGTTGATGGCGGCGCGGTAAAGGTAGCTTCCCGCGTTTGCCACGGCAGGCAGCCCACCCGCGCCCAGGCGCAGAAATACTGCCTGGGCCACGTCCTCCGCATCGGCCATGTTGCCGGTAATGCGGTAGCCGGCCATCAGAACACGCCGGTAGTGGTCCACGAACAACCGCTCCAGCCCGGGGTTGCTCTTGATTGCCGGAAGACTTGCCGTCGCTGCGCTCATGGGTTCACGCTCTGGATCATTCATAGGGATGACGCGCCAGTTTCTAAATTATGAATGCGCTGCCCGGAGTTACGCGGCCCAGCGGCTCGATGTTCCCGGCGCGGACCGGATTCCGCCGATGCGGTTGAGAACGCGGCGGGCCTGCAGAATCACTGCGGACGACTCATCCGCGGAGGGTATTCGTCTCCCGAAATCCTCAGCCAACGGGAATGGTAGCTCTAGGAAACAAAAAGACTTTCTTTCGTGGCGGATGGAGCGCGTCCTGCGGCAATTCAGGCAGGAAGCCTCACACGGGGATTGACAGGGCACTTGTGAGCGACGTACACTTCGCGCGCCCATTAGTTCATTCATCGAACAAAATCCAATTGAAAGATTGTTGTACCGAAAAGGGAGGCCAATTATGCAGCGCAGATCTACGGCACGTGCCACTTTCGGCAGGTGGGCCCTTCGGATGGGGGTCCTTCTCGGGATCCTCACACTCTTGCCCGGCGCATTCGCCCAGGGCGGCAATGTCACGATCGCCGGAACAGTCACCGACGCGTCCGGCGCGATTGTCACCGGAGCTGAGGTCAGGGTGACGCAGAAGAACACAGGGGCTACCCGCGCCGCCACCACCAACAGCAGTGGACAGTTCAACTTCACCGCGCTTCCTCCAACCACCTATACGGTGACGGTGCAGGCGCAAGGGTTCAAGCAATCTGTTCAAGACGTTGTATTGCTGGCCGACCAGATCCGCGATCTGGACGTCCATCTGCAGGTAGGCGCGGCAACCCAGCAAGTCACCGTCGAAGCGTCGACCGTGGCAGGTCAACACGGTGAGCCAGGAACTCAGCCAGGTGATTGAGAGCTCGCGCGTGATCAATCTGCCGCTCAACGGCAGAAATGCGGCGGATCTGACACTGCTGGTGCCCGGCGCGGTAACGGCCATCGCAAACAATTCCGGCACGTTGCAGGGAGATACGAAGCAGATTCCCGGCGCCGAGGCGATCGCGGTGAACGGCGCGCGGCCCGATCAGATCGGCTACAACCTGGACGGCGCGAACAACCAAGATCTGATGAGCAATACGAACAATCCATTCCCGTTCCCTGACGCGCTCCAGGAATTCAGTGTCCAGACCAACAGCTTCGACGCGCAATATGGCAATAACGCCGGAGCGGTGGTCAACGTGGTAACCAAGTCGGGCACCAACCAGTGGCATGGCGACGTGTTTGAGTTTGTGCGCAATGGGGCCTTCAACGCGCGCAACTACTTTCGCTAACGACCAACGGTTGATCCGCTCAAGCGCAACCAGTTCGGCGGCACCGTCGGCGGACCGATTCACAAGAACACCACCTTTATCTTCTTCGGATGGCAGAAGACGATCATTCGTAGCGTTAACAATGCCACCAACGCGATCGTTCCCACCGCAGACAACCTGAAGGGGGATTTCTCGCATGACTCAACCCCACCACTGTAATCACCAACCCGTTCACGCACACTCCCTATGCCAGCAATGCATCGATTGGTCCGATCGACCCGGTGGCACTCAACATGGCCAAGCTGCTACCGCTTCCGGCCGGCCGGATCCACGAACGGCTCGGTGACATTCGGCACGCCACTGCAGCAGAATTTCGACGAATACTTTGCGCGCTTCGATCAGGTCTTCCGCGGCCAGGATCGCCTGTTTGGCCGCTTTTATCTCAACAAGTACCATCACGCGCCAACCTATGACGGCAAGAACCTGCTAACGGCAGGGCCCGGCTCGACCGTGCAGACACAGAATTGGGCCGTTGGCTACACCTGGATTATTTCGCCAAGACTGGTCAACACAACCACCCTCGATTTCGTGCGTTCGGCTTCGGACCGCGGCCAGCAAGGCGGCCCGGGAGGCACGGTTCCGGATATGAAGACCTTCGGCTCTAACATCTGGCAATTGCCCACGGCGCAGAGCGGCATCCGGAACTTCGCTGTCGCCGGCGACTTTACCCTGGGCAGCTTCACCGACGCCAAATTCATCCGGAACACCTACGACCTTCGCGAAGTGCTTGGCTGGACCAAGGGCAAGCACGATCTCACTTTCGGCTATGATCTCGAACTCGATCAGTCGAACATCCGGAATACCGATCTGGAGAATGGCAGCTTCAACTTCACAATCGACGTGACAGGCCTGCCGATGGCGAGCTTCTTGCTCGGCTATCAGCACACGTTCAGCCAGACATCAGGCGACTTCTCCGACTCGCGCGAGAACCCGATGGGCCTTTTCGCCAATGACAAGTGGAAAGTCACGCAGCGGCTAACGCTGGACTATGGCCTGCGCTGGGAACCTCAGCAGGTGATGAAAGAAATCCGCGGACGCATCGAGCAGTTCCGACCGGATGCATAGGCTGCCGGTGTCAAGTCGCAAATCATTCCCAGCGCACCCGCGGGCCTGTTCTTCATCGGCGACAAATACAACGGCATCAGCGTACCCGATCGCGGGGCAAACGGGCGACCTCAACAACTTCGCTCCTCGCGTCGGTATTGCTTGGGATCCGACCGGCACGGGGAAGATGTCTCTCCGCGCCGGAGGCGGCCTGTTCTATTACTCGCGACTGCCTGGCCTGTTCCTGAACGACGCAGCGATTTCGGCGCCCTTCAGCCTGCGTATCGACCTGAACGACTCAACGCACCGGGGCCTCGCAGATTGGTTCGCTTACCGATCCGCTGGCGGATTATCCGGACTTTCACGAGTGGATTCCCGCAGCGGTATACACTTGCGACCGCTCCCAAGAACGCGACCTTCGTGAAGAACCCGACTGTTTTCGGTCTGCAGCCAGGCGTCAAGTGGACCACGCCCGAAATCTACAACTGGAACGTCACCTTCGAACGCCAGCTGCGCTCCGACACAGTGATTCACGCCTCCTACGTGGGAACGCGCGGCACCCATCTGCGGCAGGATGTGAATCTGAACCCCGGCGTCTACACAGCTGGCAGCACGGCTCCACTGCAAGCGCGGCGGCCTTACCAGCCGTTTGGCGTCATCTACCAGAACCGGAACACCGGCGCCAATGCCTATAACGGTCTCCAGTTAGATCTGGAAAAGCGGCCTGCGGCGAGCGGAAACGACATCCTGAACCAGATCACATTGCTTGCCAACTACACCTACTCCCACGCCAACGACTATGGCTTGTCAGAGAACGGCGGGATCACCGATATCGGATCCAGCATTGGCTCCGGCATGTCCTTCTACGACCCGAGGCAGCATGCGTTTGAGACCGGACCGGCAACCTTCGACCGCAGGCACCACTTCGTGGCCTCGTATGTGTGGAATCTGCCCAAGCTCAATGGCTCCAATGCGCTGGTCCGCAACCTTGTTGGCGGATGGCAATGGACCGGTATCTACACCTTCAGCTCCGGCGACCCGCTGACCATTCTCGCCGGAAAAGACCGATCAACATCCGGCAACAATCTCGATCGTGCGGATTACGTCGGCCCCACAGGCCAGCTTGGCAGCAGGGGAACTCCGAGTCAATGCCCAGCTGGCGCACCAGGAGCTTTCTTTGCCTGCTCACCCTGGCTTGACACATCCCGGTTCTATGTCCCTGGAGTTAACAATACGGATAAGCCAGACGGACAATACGGCGATGTGGGCAAGGGAACCTGGCGCGGCCCGAACGTCTGGTCTGCGGATACGGGACTCATCAAGAACTTCTACCCGTTCCCGTCCCGCGAGAGCATTAACTTCCAGTTCCGGGGCGAGTTCTTCAACATCTTCAATCACCCGCAGTTCTCCGATCCCAACGTGACCGTCGCCAACGCCGCCTTTGGCAGTATTCGCTCCACGATCGGCGTGGCTTCGAACAACGCGGGCACAAGCGCGGATTCGCGCATCATCCAACTCGCCCTGAAGATGAATTTCTGAAAGGGCGACTTTCTAGCGGACGATTCATCTGCGGTTAGTCGTATAACTTGGTCCAATGAGGGAGAGACCGGAGAACGTGGTCTCTCCCTCAGTTCGGCAGAGCGTCTGCAGATATACTCGTCACGACGCTCGGCTTAAAATCCCCATCACGAGTGTCCCATGACTGATTCCTTGATTCCGCGCCGCGATTTTCTCCGGAGCTTTTCTGCTGCCGGCATGGTCACTGCACTTCCCGCCTTCGCTGCTTCCGGAACTTTCCCAGCAAACGTGCGAGAGGAGGTGCTGCCTCTTTCCCAGGATGCGCCTCCGCAGCATTCCATCAAGTTCGCCGTGTGCGGTATCAGCCATCCGCACATCTACGGCATGATCGAAGCGGTGAAACGCGGGGGCGGTGTTCTCGTCAAAGTCTGGGCGCTTGAGCCCGATCTGCTGGACGCGTTTCAGAAGCGGTATCCGGATGTTGCGGTGGCGGCGTCGCAGGATGAGATCATTCACGATTCTTCGATTCAGCTGGTGCTGAGTTCGCAGATCGCCAATGAGCGTGCTCCGATTGGCGTTCGCTGCATGAAGGCGGGCAAGGACTTTCTTTCTGACAAGCCCGGCATCACGACGCTTGGGCAACTGGAGGAGGTGCGCAAGACCATTGCCTCCACCGGACGCATCTACGCCATCATGTATTCGGAGCGGCTGGAGGTAAAGGCCGCCGTCAAAGCGGGCGAGTTGATTCAAGCGGGCGCAATTGGCAAGGTGATTCAAACTATCAACATTGCGCCGCATCAGATTCGTCAAAGGCCGAACAGCGATGCGGGAAGCGCGGGGTCCATCGACGGCCGGCCTGCCTGGTTCTGGAAAGATGTGCAGTTCGGCGGGATTCTCTGCGACATCGGTTCGCACCAGGTGGATCAGTTTCTGTATTACACAGGCTCGACAAAAGCAGAGGTCGTTGCATCCCAGGTGGCCAATGTCCGTCACCCGAGCCATCCTCAGTTTCAGGATTTCGGCGACATGACGCTGCGCGGAAACAACGGCTTCGGATATGTGCGCCTGGATTGGTTTACGCCCTACGGTCTCGGCACATGGGGCGACGGAAGGCTCTTCATCCTCGGCACCGAAGGCTACATGGAACTCCGGAAATATACCAATGTTGCCGTGAGCAAGCAGGGAAACAACCTGTTCATCGTGGATCAAAAAGAAGCAAGGTACATCGACTGCAATAATCTGACACTGCCGTTCGGTCCGCAGTTTGTCAGCGACATCGTCAACCGAACCCACACCGCTCAGGATCAAGCGCAATGTCTTCTCGCCGCTGAGCTTTCCATCAAGGCGCAGATGCATGCCACGCATGCTCACCTTGACTGGGAGAGCCGGGCGTAATCGTATCCCGGGAGAGAACCATGAAGGCGTCACGCAGGGACTTTATCAAGGCATCGGTTGCCGGTAGCGTCGTGGCCGGTTTTCCTACGATCGTGCCCAAATCTGTGTTTGGAGCTACCGCTCCGTCTAACCGGATCACCATTGGCGCAATTGGCGTGGGACGCATCTCGCGCGGGCACGATATGCCCGGCGTCATGCAGTTCACCGGCGTCGCAGGGCGTGACAACCGCATCGTGGCGGTGTGTGACTTGAGCGAAGAGCGCGTCGAGTCAGGCAAGCAGTTGGTCGATAAGACTTACTCCGAGAAGCTCGGCAAACCTTACACGGGGACCAAAGGCTACTCGGACTTCAAAGAGCTTCTGGCAAACAAGGAGATCGATGCTGTCCTGATCTCGACGCCGGATCATCAGCACGCGCGATTGGCTGTGGCCGCAGTGAAAGCGCGGCAAAGACGTCTATCTGCAGAAGCCCGCATCTCTCACCATTCACGAAGGCCGCATCATGGCCGACCGCGTGAAGGCGAGCGGCCGCATCGTGCAGATTGGTTCGCAGCAGCGCTCGTGGAAGCAGTTTGCCCGCGCGGTCGCGCTGGTGCGCAACGGGCGGATCGGAACAGTAAAACAGGTTGAAGTCGGGCTGCCTGGCGATCCTGCAGGCGGCAATCCTGAAACCATGCCGGTCCCTGCGGGATTCAATTACGATGCGTGGCTGGGTTCTACTCCAGAGGTGCCGTACACGCTGGATCGCGTGATGCCCACAACAGATTTCTCGCGTCCCGGCTGGCTGCGCCTGGAACAATTTGGCGCCGGCATGATTACCGGTTGGGGCGCGCATCACGTCGACACCGCGCACTGGGGCATGGATACGGAGCTTACGGGGCCGGTTGAGATTTGGGGAAGCGCGGAGTTTCCAAAGGCTGGTCTGTGGGACGTGCACGGACCGTTCAAGACGTACGGCCGCTACGCGAACGGCGTGGTGATGACGATCTCCGGCGAGTTCGAAAACGGTATCAAGTGGATCGGCGACAAGGGATGGATCTTCGTATGCCGCGACGGCATGACCACACCGACTGCGTCATCCGCAAGCGATAAGCCGGCGCCGATTGTGCCGCTGCGCGCGAGCGATCCAAAGATACTGGACTCCGAGATCGGTGCAAACGAGTTTCATCCGTACACATGCGACGACCAGCATGGCAACTGGCTCGATTGCATTCATTCGCGCAAGGCGCCGACGGCGCCGGTTGAGATTGGCCATCGAGCGTGTACGACGTGCCTGCTTCACTGGATTGCGATGAAGACGAACCATCACGTCCACTGGGATCCGGTGAGCGAGACGATCACGGGCGACGACATTGCCGCGAGCCTGCTCAAGCGTCATCAACGCCACGCGTACGAGCTCGCTTGAGGGCCGCGGTTTGATCGCAGCGTCAGCTCAGGAAGATAAGCGCGGCGCTCGCGGCAGGAACGGTGACGTGCAACGCGCCGTTCTGCACCGGCAGCGCCTCGCTCCGAGGGCTCCAGGCTCCATCGCTGCTCACAACAGCTCTGGCCGAATTCGACGCCAGTGGTCGCGTCCAGCGCCGGCGCAGTCAGCTCCATAGCGTCGCATGATCGAACGGCTTGTCGGCAGTGATGCAGGACATCCCTGTCGCCGAACGATGCTTTGTTCACCAGCGCGATGATCGCTCCGCCGTTCTTCTCGGCTGCATAGGCCCCCAGCATTCCAGCCTGCTCGATCTTCGCTGGCAGCATCCTGGCGCCCGCAAACTCCTGCGCCAGCATCATGCCGTAGTAGACGGGGCGCGCTTCAGCGGGCTGGCCCTGCTCTGTTGAGATCGGGGTGTAGAAGCCGTTGGGCGCGCTCTGCTTCTTGTTGCCCGCGACCTCGAGACCCGGATTGTGATCGCCAAGCCCAGCGGAGAGAAAGCGGCTGTCTCCGCCATGAAGGTTGACTCCGGCGCATCCCAGGCTCGCCAGCGTCAGCAGATAATCCGCAGCCCAGAGAGATGCCGCAAAGGCGTTGCTCATGCCTGGCTTGCCGCCGCGATAACACGAGTTACCCTCCGACATGCGATAGATCAAGTTATGCGCATCGGCAGTGCGAACAATGTCGCGCGCAGATTGCTCGACGTTGGGATCGCCGGCGAGGAGGCGCTCGGTGGTGACGCGCGGATCATTGGGTGGGCCTTCGGCGTAGTAATGACCGCTCAGGGCCACGAGATGCTCGCCCAGCTTCGGCGCAACTTTGTCACCGAATCGAATGACCCAGTCGGACGCGGCCGCGGTGTCAGGACCGCCGAAGCGCGCTTGAGGCACGCGAGCTCGCACGGCGTCAGCGAACGCGAGCCACTCGCGAACGTAGTCGTCAAAGCCCCATCCAGAAGGACGCGTGCCGTTGCTGGCCTTCTGATACAGATCGGGTTCGTTGCCGATCTGAAAGAACGCGAGCTTCGACCCCAGCTTCTGGTGCACATAGGCCGCTTCAGCGGCGGCCCGGTCAGGCGTGCTGTTGCCGAAGTTCAGGCCATAGATCGCGGTCCAGCCGGTCGCATCAAGAAACCCGGCGAGCGCATCGATGGCCGCGGGTTGAATCGCAAACAGGCGATGCGGCATCCAGTTCTGCGCCAGGTCTCCCGGAGGAACATGGAGCTTGGGAGCGAGTGTTTCCGGCGTGGCCTGGAACCAGCAAAACTCACTTGTGTTGCCGCCGATCCTGAGAACTCCGGAAGGACTCAAGCGGCGACACAAAGCTACAAGATCCTTGTGTTGAGAGGAGAAGAAATCCGGTTCGCTCAGTTGCGCGAGTTCGTAGCTGAGACCGATAAAGCTCTGCGGAACGGTGCGGCCTGGCTGGTCACTTCGTATGCGAAGGGAGAGCGGCGTGCTCTGTGATCGAACTCCTTGCGCACCTGCGGCTGTCATTGCGCACGCCATCATTTCCAGGAATGTCCTTCGGTTCATCATCTTCTTCATCCTGATCGATCCATCTCGAGCGCGGGTCTAGAAATGTGCGTGGCCCTCTATGCACGGTGAATTAGTACATCGGCTCGACCGAACTCGGCTTCGATTTTAGCCGGTTGTCCTTATGAACGCCACACTAAGACCAATTCACCTGTCTGACCGCTGGTCGTGCCGTCCGCGCCCAGATGCCTGCATAGCGCATTCTTCTCACTTTCTTTAGACCAAGGGAGTTACTATGTTGATTTAAGATGGCTCTGCGAAATATATCCGGAACTGAACGGGCACCTTAGGCGATCTATAGTGAAGTCGAAGGGTCACTTACCGAAGCGAGCTCAGAGCGTCGCGCCGATCCGCGATAGTAACCGCGATCTTGTACTTGAGGTACTGCGGCGTAACCAACCGATATCGCGAGTCGACATTGCTCGCCGGTCCGGACTGCAGCGCTCGACGATTTCTTCGATTGTGGACGGCCTCATCGAGGAGCGCTGGGTTCGTGAAGGGTCGGTGGTAAAGACGGAGCGCGGCCGCCGTCCAACCATGTTGAGCATGAACGACGATCTTTTGCTCCTGGTTGCCGATGTCCGTCCGACCAAGGCTATCCTGGCGGTCGTCGACCTCAACGGCAGATTCCTCGACCGTACGGTGGTTCCTATCGTCGCGGACCCCAAGCAGGGTGTCGATCTTATTGCAGACGGCATGCGGCTTCTTCGATCTCATTTTCCCGGAAAGACATGGGAGGGCGTGGGGGTCAGTCTTCCGGGCCGTATCAACAAGATCACTCAAAAGTTGGCGTGGGCTCCCAATCTTCCCTGGGTAGGTTTCGATATTCGTGGAACGCTGCAGAAGGCTCTCAGAATTCAGGTGGAACTGGAGAACGCGGCCAACGCGTGCCTGCTCTCCGAAGTGTGGTTCGGAAACATGGAAGGCATCCAGAACGCAGTTCTGATTACGATTGCCGAAGGCGTTGGAGCGGCGGCAATCGTGAATGGACAGCTGATGGAGGGCGCCGAGGGATTGGCGGGAGAACTCGGTCACGTACCCGTCTCCGACTCCGGCCCCAAATGTGCTTGTGGCCAGGTTGGCTGCTGGGAGATGTTCGCCTCCTGTCGGGCCGCAATGCGTTACTTCCACGAAGAGATGAAGGGCGAAGGCGCTGCAACGATTCAGGAACTTCTGAATCTGGAAGCGAACGGAGATAAAGCGGCACGCGCGGCGTTGAATCGACAAGCCGAGTGGATCGGACGTGGCATGCGCGTGGTAACGGCTGGATTCAACCCGGAGCTGATCCTCTTTGTTGGCGACATCACGCTTCGTTGGGATGCTGTGGGGCCGATCATCACGGCTGAACTTAGCAAGCGCCTGGTGGGGGGCGCCCAACCCAGAATTGCGGTTCTGTCAGATGGAGAAGCATCGCGATTGCGAGGCGCCGCGGCCGTCCTGCTGCAGCGTCATATCAACTTCAAGCGAACAACCGTGACCCGCTGAGGTTCAAGGAGACTGACGGCTGCGGTATGCCGAAAAAAGGCACAGTCGATCAGGCGAGTCATTGTCCCGCCATGTCCAGAAGATCTCAATCTACAGGGGGGAAGGAATTGGAGGCGCGGGCCGGGATCGAACCGGCGCATAAAGGTTTTGCAGACCTCTCCCTTACCACTTGGGTACCGCGCCTTGGCAGGGCAGCCTATTTGTTGCGGATCGCCCCTTCACCGTAGCCAATCCGGCAGGCGCCGGAGGGTGAATTGGAGCGGGAGACGAGATTTGAACTCGCGACCCTCGCCTTGGCAAGGCGATGCTCTACCACTGAGCTACTCCCGCTTGGTGTCGCAATTCCGAGTATACCGGTCGGCCTAGAACGGGTCAAACCGCGGCGCTTGGTCCTGTCGGCGCCGGTCCGGTGACGTGGGAATGCCCGTTGCGGCCGTTTTCCACCCGCACAATCTCTCCGTCGCGCATGTGCAGGATGCGGTCTGCAATGGCCGCCGCTTCAGGGTTATGCGTGATCATAAGGACGGTCTGCCCCAACTCGCGGTTGCAGTGCTGCAGCATATCTAAAACCACGCCCGAATTCTTTGTGTCGAGGTTTCCGGTCGGCTCGTCGGCCAGCACGATCGACGGATGCGTGACGAGGGCGCGGGCAATGGCGACGCGCTGCTGCTCGCCGCCGCTCAGCTCGGAAGGCCGATGCTCGAGCCGGCCCTGGATGGAGAGCATCCCGCTGAGGTGATCGAGATAGGAGCGGTCGAGCGGCTCCTTGCGGCCGCTTACCGAGTAGGCCACCTCGATGTTCCCCATCGCCGAGAGGGTGGGCAGCAGGTTGAACTTCTGGAAGACGAAGGCGATACGGTGGCGGCGCAACTGCGTCCGCTGTGCGTCGTTGAGGGTGGCGAAGTCCACGCCGTCGATGACTACGCGGCCGCTGGTGGCCTGGGTGAGGCCGCCCAACAGGTAGAAGAGCGTCGACTTGCCCGACCCGGATGGTCCCACGATGGCTACGAACTCGCCGCGCTCGACTGCGAACGAAACGCCGGATACCGCCGGGACCTCGATGCGTCCCGAACGGTAAACCTTGCTCAGGTTTTCAGCCAGAATGATGGGCGATGACGGTTGGGCCTGCACAGGTTTGATTGTAAACGGGCGGGTGACGGACCGAGGGAAAGAGGGAAAGAGGGACCAAGGGAAAGAGGGACCAAGGGGTGAAGTGGCAGGGGAACGCCTGCGCCCTTGGGAGGATTAGGGGAGATAATTAGAGTAAGTAATTGATTATAAATATGTTAAATAGGTATGTCAGTTGAGTGCAGTTCGAGTTAATGGGTCGGGTGGCGGGGCTGTGGGGACGTGTCTGGTCGGCTGAACGGTGGCGTATGTCTCCTGTGAAACGGTGAAAGAGCGATTTTGGGGTTTAGCTGGCAGCGCGGAGCAGCGTGTTTTCACCCTTGGGGTAGGGGGGTGGGGGCACCTGCGGTGCGGCTGACTGTGGCTTCGCCGGGACCGGTAGGGGGGAGGGGGTGGGGGGTGCCGCGTTCAAGACTGCTGCGCAGGGGGTGAGGGGGGACTCTGCCGGGAGTTTGCCGGCGAAGAGCTGGTCAAGCAGGATGTCTACCTGATTGCGCGGCACCTGCGGTGCGACTGACTGCGGCTTCGCCGCCATTTGTGATGGGGGGAGGGGGGTGGGGGGTGCCTGCGGTGCAGGCGCTGCCGGGGTATCCGGTATCCCATCCCCGGCCTCCAAAGGCGAGGGACTGGGGGCAACCGGCGCCATTTGTATTTCGGGGAGGGGGGTGGGGGTGGTGGTGCCCGGTACGGTTGGCTGGGGTTCGTGGTCTCCCACCCATGGTGACGATGAAGCTGTCGCCATGGATGGGGCACGGGAGGGTTGTGGCTGGGATTCCTCGCTGTGGTTGCGGGGGAGGGGGGTGGGGGTGTCGGCTTGCGGGGATTTGGATTGTTGGTGTGCGGCTTCGTGGCGGGCGCGGAGGGAGCCGAGGGTGACCTGGGCGGCGTAGAGGAGCTTGGAGGCTTCGGCCGGCTCGAAGACATGGATGACCAGGCCGTGGGTGACGCAGGCGATGAAGGCATCGATGGAATCGCGGTCGGGCAGGAGATAGGGCATGGTGTGGCGGTAGGCGAGGCGGATGCGGTCCAGGGCGGCGGCGTCAACGCCGGTGTCGTGGGGGTTTTCGATTTCGGCTTTGTCGTAGTAGGCCTTGAGGCAACGGCTGACGGCGGTTTCGGGGGTGGTCATGATGTATTTCTCTTTCTTCGCGAGTTAGCGTCGCTTCGCGACGTGGCAAGTTAGCGAGTTGGCGCCGGGTTTGGTGGTTAAGTTCCCGGCTGGTTGAGGTTCGTGGTTTCCCAGGTCTCAGAAGCGAGACCTGGGCACCCTGGTTCGTGGCGGAAGGGTCAGTGGTTGGTTGAGGTTCGCGGTTTCCCACCCTGTCGCCAGAAAAAAGGCGACAGGATGGGGCACGGGGCATTGTGCTCCGGGCAAAAGAAAGGCCCGCCGGTTTGGGAGCCGGCGGGCTTGGTTTTTCTGGTTAATTTGAGTATGGCAGATGCCGTAGGTGAATCGGCAATTTTCTTTCGGAAATTTGTGATGATTCTAAAGGGAGTTACAAACTATTTTTGGGGGAGGGGCTTGACAAGTTTTGGAGTGAACCCCTGAGGTGAGACAGTTTCGATTTTGACAGGTTGCCGTTCGCTGGATTTTGGTACTCATTTTTCTGGTTCTCCACCAGACGGAGGCAGGGGTGGACATTCCTGGATGGCCGGAGGAGAATTGGGCAATTCAGGCATATGAAGAGAACCTATTCGCTAGCTCGAGGGACTAACCGGCTATCCCCCTGGAAAGGGGCATTGATCGGGCTCGTCGCTATCAAGGTTGCGCTGTCCGTCTCCGCGGCTTCGATTCCTTTCGCCCTGCACTACAGCGGAATCAGTTACCTGCTTCTGCTGCTGCTGGCCACGGGTTTCTCGGTTCGCAACGGAATCCAGAGCACGGGGCGCGCCCGGCCCTTCTGGGTGTTGTTGGCGGCGGGGTGCGGGCTGTGGGCGTTTCACCAGTTCCTGGATGTGTATTACGAACTGTGGCTACGCGTCGAGGTGCCAGACAACTCGATTGCCGACGAGGTGCTGTTTCTTCACCTGGTGCCGATGATGGCGGCTGTTGCGAGCCTTCCGCACCTGCAGGTTCTTCAGGGCAGAAGGCACCGTTGGATGTTGAACACCCTGCTGGTCTTCAGTGTCTGGGCGTTTCTATATGGCTTCCTGGTATCGCCGTACAAGTACTTCCTCTTCAGTCCCAGCAACTACGGGGCCCGGTTCGACGCTCTTTATCTGTCAGAGAATCTGGTTCTGATTGCGGTGCTGGGAGTGGTCACGCTTCGAGCGAGACCACCCTGGAAGAGGACTTACCTTCATCTGCTGGGCGCCTGTGCCCTGTACTCATTCAGTTCCACGGCGGCGAATCTCGCGATTGATAGCGGCGGCTACATCAACGGCAAGCTATACGGGATTGGCCTGATGACCTCGGTTTGCTGGTTTGTGTGGATACCGTTGTCTGCCCGGTCTGCGCGCGAAACGGAAGACGAGATCATGCGATTCGCGGAGAAGCAGGATTCGCGGGTTTCGCTATGGGCGATGGTGTTGGTTGCGATGATCTCAGTTCCGATGATTTGGGAGCTGTTCCAGGAGCATCAGAACTCGAACATACGCACGCTTCGCCTGATTGTGGCAACGGCCGCCATGGTGCTGCTGGCAGGCGGCGCCTATCTCAGGGAGTACACTGACCGGCGCGAACTGGCGTTGAGCTTCAATCAAAGGCTCATTCAGGCGCAGGAAGAAGAGAGAGCCCACATTGCCCGTGAACTCCATGACGACATCAACCAGCGCGTG
Source organism: uncultured Acidobacteriota bacterium (assembly GCA_963819365.1). Taxonomy (GTDB): domain Bacteria; phylum Acidobacteriota; class Terriglobia; order Terriglobales; family Acidobacteriaceae; genus Telmatobacter. The sequence continues at coordinate 230,439 of CAWFVY010000014.1, read as the reverse complement.
GTGGTTCTGGCATTGCGACTAGGGCAACTGAAGGAATCTTCGAACGAGCCGGCGGAGGGCCTGATGGATCAGCTCACCGGACTGCAGGAGGAAATCGCTCAACTCTCGATGAGCATCCATCATATGTCCCACGAATTGCACTCGTCGGTTCTCGAGTTTCTGGGGTTGACTGCGGCGATGCGGCGCTGGTGTATGGAGTTCAGTGAGAAGAGGAAGATCGAAATCCAGTTCGAGAGCCGCGACGTACCGGCCCGTTTGCCTTCAGGAGCTTCGCTGCATCTCTATCGAGTTCTTCAGGAAGCGCTGAACAATGCGGTGAAGTACAGCGGCGCGGGGAGCTTCGACGTGCGGCTGTGGGGAACTGCGCGCGAGATTCATCTCAGCGTGGCGGATCTTGGTAAAGGCTTCGATATTTCCACGGCAATGAGGGGACGAGGGCTTGGCCTGAAGAGTATGCGGGAGCGCGTAAAACTGATTAACGGACATCTTGTGATCGAGTCAAAACCGAACCGCGGCACCCGGATCTACGTGCGCATGCCCGGTGACTTCGGCAGCCGGGCGCTGCAAGACCCGATTGGCGATTGAGTTTAGGATCGGAACTGAGATGACTAAACCCTCCTTCAGCGGCAGCTTTCTTATTGGAGGCGATCTCCGTGTGTGTCGGCTCGGCTATGGCACCATGCGGCTGGTGGGGGATGGGGCGTGGGGTGAGCCTTCGGATGCGGAGGAGTGCCGCCGCATTCTGCGCCGCGCTGTGGAACTGGGCGTGACGCTGATCGACACCGCCGACGCGTACGGGCCGGAGATTGCCGAGCGGCTAATTGCCGAAGCGCTCTATCCGTATGCGCCGGGGCTGGTGATCGCGACCAAGGGTGGCATCACGCGTCAGGGCCCATCGAGGACGGAGTATGTGGGGCGTGCGGGCTACCTCATTCAGTGCGTGGAGATGAGCCTGCGGAGGCTGAAGCTGGAGCGGATCGAGCTGTATCAGTTGCACCGGATTGATCCGCGCACGCCGCTCGAGGAGTCGCTGGGGGCGCTGGCTCGTTTGCGGGAGCAGGGCAAGATCCGGCACGTGGGCTTGAGCGAGGTTACGCCGGCGGAGATTGAAGAGGCGCGCAAGATTGTTCCCATCGTGACTATCCAGAATCGCTACTCGCTGGCCGACCGGCGGCACGAGGAGACGTTGAACTGGTGCGAGCGGGAGGGGATCGGTTTCATGGCGTGGTATCCGGTGGCCGCGGGAAAGCTGATGAATCCGGAGGCAGCGACGAAACTGGCTGTGTCGCCGCTGCTGGCGACGACGCTGAGCCGGATCGCCGCGGAGCAGAGCGTCACGGTCGCGCAGCTCTCGCTGGCATGGTTGCTACGGCGCTCACCGGTGCTGCTGCCGATCCCCGGCACGTCGAAGGTTGTGCATGTCGAAGAGAATTGCGCGGCGGGGTCGATCGAGATCGACGACGGCGCGTGGGACGAGTTGGAGAGTCTGACGCGCACGACCTAGGCCGTATCGATATATCGGTTCCGCGAATCTCGAATAAGGGAATCTGTAAGCGGTACACGGACGAATTGCAGCCGCAGATCCTTCGACTCCGCAGGTGCAAAGAACCGCACCTGCTCCGCTCAGATGGGATGAACACCTCCGCTATTTATCAATCATTAGCAGGGTATCCGTAAGTCAGCCTGTCCGGATGTGGAAGCGGCCAGGCGAGGTCATCAAGACTTCACGCAATCGACATCGGAAAGTTCTTGAAGTTTGCTCAAAGGGCGTGAAATACTGCCCAACGGATTCGGCCCCGCAACACTCCCCCCTCCTGTCCAAAATTTGGAGGCCACACATGCCCCAGCCTTTCAGGCTTGTACCGGCTCTTTCTGTCCTTATTGCGATCACGGCCGCAAATGGCAATTTTGCATTTGCGCAAGGGCTCTCACCCGTGGATTCGCGCGCGGCCATCCATGAAAGCTACGGCTAATCTGCCCTTGCAGTTCGAGGCCAACCAGGGCCAGGCAGATTCGCGCGTGCGGTTCACCTCGCATGGCAGCGGCTACTCGCTTTTTCTCACCGATACGGAGGCGGTTCTGCTTCTGGGCAAGTCCGGGAGCGGCAAGTCCGGCGCTGGCGGGGCCCGGTCGCTGACGGCCGAGCCTTCGACCGCGGCGCACCGGCGTTCTCAGGATGCAGCTGGCGGGAGCCCGCGCCGCTGCGGACATCTCCGGCGGGAATGAGCTTCCCGGCAAAGTCAACTATTTCATCGGCAATGATCCCGCCAAGTGGCGTACGGGAGTGCCCACCTACGCCAGGGTGCGGTACGGGCAGATCTACGACGGGATCGACCTGGTTTACTACGGCAACCAGCGCCGGCTCGAGTACGATTTTGTGGTGTCGCCGGGCGCCCGCGCCGACAACATTCGTCTCCGCTTCGCGGGGGCACGGCAGTTGAAGATCGACGGCGACGGCAATCTGCGCATCACCGCGGGAGACGGCACGGTGGCGTTCCACAGGCCGGTTGTCTATCAGGAAACCGACGGCGTCAGGCAGGCGGTGGAAGGGCGATTTGCATTGGCCGCGGACGATTCCGTGGGATTTGTGCTGGGCGGCTACGACCGCACGCGGCCACTGATCATCGATCCGGTGCTGGAATACGCCACGTATCTTGGCGGGTCGACCTGGGATGAGGCCTGGGCGATTGCTGTCGACGGCAAGGGCAATGCCTATGTGGGGGGAGGCACGGAGTCGACCGACTTCCCGACGACCCCTTCGGCCTTCGACACCTCGAAGAATGCACCTGTGGGCACCATGACCGGATTCATTTCCAAGCTGAACTCGAACGGGACCGGGCTTGTCTACTCCACCTATATAGGAGGATCTCTCGCGACTACGGTCAACGCCATTGCGGTAGACGCGGCAGGTGACGTGTATGCGGCTGGAGGCACCGTCGCCTCCGACTTTCCAATGACCCAGTGGGGAATGATTACCTTTGGAAGACCCGGCAACGCATTCGTGGTCGAGCTGCCGCCTTCGGGTTCGCAGCTCTTTTACTCGGCCCAGTTCGGAGGCAATGGGGGAGAATACGTTGCGGGCATCGCGGTGGATAGCATCGGCAGTGCCTATGTGACCGGCCCCACCGGTTCCGTCGATTACCCGGTGACGACAGGCGCGTATCAGCCGAAGCGGTTGTCCAGCGGCTCCAATACTGTGTTTGTGAGCAAGATCAATCCCACGGGAACGGCCTTCGTTTACTCCACCTATCTGGGCGGTTCGACGGACGAGTTGTCCACATCCATTGCACTGGACAGCGCGAATAACGCCTACGTGACCGGGTCAACGGGGTCATCGGATTTCCCCGTGACCAGCGCAGCGTATCAGAAGACAAAATCGAGCAACGCCTCTCAGACCACGGGTTTCGTCACCAAGCTCAATGCCGCGGGTACAGGGCTTGTGTATTCCACCTACCTGGGTGGAACCGTGCTGGACGAGCCGGCCGGGATTGCCGTGAATGCCGCGGGCCAGGCGTTCGTGACCGGCGCGACCTCGTCTTCCGATTTCCCGGTGACCGCGGGCGCTCTGAAGACTACGAAGAGCTCGGCCCCGTCCTCGGCGATAGGATTTGTGAGCAAGCTCAACGCGGCAGGTTCAGCGCTGGTCTACTCCACATTTCTGGGAGGCTCCGCGGCCAACAAGGCCAACGCTATTGCGCTGGATGCATCGGGCGACGCGTTTGTGGTTGGGAAGACGGCGTCCGACGATTTTCCGATCACTCCGGGAGCGATTCAGACCACTCGGATGGGCACAGACGCGTTTGTGAGCAAGCTGAATCCCGCAGGCTCAGCGCTTCTTTACTCCACGTTCCTGGGCGGATCGCAGGCTGACTACGCCAACGCCATCGCCGTGAACGCGACGGGGCGGGCGTTTGTTGCGGGAGGGAGCGAGTCCACTGACTTTCCGACTACCTATGGGGCTCTGCAGTGGACGAACAACGCCGCCGATGTAGTGACCGCTTTCGTCGCGCAGGCTGGACCTTTCCAGCGCGACCGGCGGCCCGATGGCCACCACCACTACGTTGACGGCGACGCCCAATCCGGCGACATCCGGGAACACGGTGAAGTTCATTGCGTCTGTCAATCCGGCCAACGGCACAGTGATGCCCAGCGGCAGCGTCAGCTTCACCATCGATGGCAAGAGCGTCGGATCGCAGACGCTCGATTCCGGGGGCGTTGCAACGTACAGCACGAGCCTGCTCACGGTCGGGACGCATACCGCGGTTGCGGCCTTCGCGGGCAATTCGAGCTTTGCCGCGAGCACCAGCGCGAGCCTTACAGAAACCGTGAAACCGCCGCAGGCCACCGCGCCGGTCTTTTCGCCCGCGACGGGCTCCTACGTATCGGTTCAGCAGGTCGTCATCACTGACTCGACGCCCTATGCCGTCATTTACTACACCAAGGACGGCACCATCCCCACTACAAGTTCTGCCAAATACACCGGCCCCATCGCGATTTCAGGCACCACCGCATTCAAGGCGATAGCCACGGCCGCAGGTTACTCGCAGAGCGTCGTCTCCTCAGCCACTTATACGATTACGCTGGCTACGGCTGCGCCTGTCTTCTCGCCGCCGGGCGGCACCTATGGATTGTCAAAGCTGGTGACGCTGACCAGCGCCACATCGAATGCCGCCATTTACTACACCACCAGCGGAGAAACACCGACCGCCTCATCGGCCAAGTACACGCATCCGATTGCGGTCAACGCCTCAGAGACCATCAAGGCCATTGCGCTTTCGCCGGGATCTGAAACGAGTTCGATAAGTTCGGTGAGTTCGGCCACTTATACGCTGGTTGGTTCGCCCGACGTGTTGACTGGCCTGGCCACGAATATTTCAACGAGCGGCGCGACGTTGAATGCATCGATCAACGACCATGGTGTAACCGGCTCCGTCTGGTTCGTGTGGGGAACCGTCCGGAATTCGCTGACCTCCACGACCGCGAAGATGGCCGTAAACGCATCAGGCGATGGCCAGCCCGCCAGCGCCGCACTGACCGGCCTGACAAGCAAGACCACCTACTACTTCAGCCCTGTAGTCACTACGGTGGGCGGATATTCGTACGGCGCGGTTCAGTCCTTCACCACACCATGAGGCTCGGCACGGGCCTCATGGCGTGGGATACAGTTCTGGCTGGTTTAGAGGCGCACGCTTGATCTCGATCTCTGTCCGCGTGTTTTGTAAAGCCCGGCGTTACAATGGCCAGTGCCCCAAGCGCACCTCAGCGCCGGCGGCGAAAGCTGGTCCTGATGCACGAACCCGAATTGCTTCCATTGCGTTCCACGCGGCATGGCCGCTCCGGCCCCTGGATTATCCTCGCCGTCATCGTAGTCATCCTGCTTTTCAGTTTTCGCACCCTGGTGTCGTGGTACGTTGAGAACCTATGGTTCGGCTCGCTCGGCTACGGCTCGGTGTTCTGGAAGTCGCTGCGCCTGGAGTGGACCGCTTTCGCGGTTTTTGCGGCGGCCACGTTTGTGGTGCTTTACGGATGGTGCCGCATCCTGCTGCACGTGACGGAGCACGATGTGCTTGCCGCCGGAACGCTGCGCTTCGGCGACCGCATTGTGCAGATCCCGCTGGAGCGGATTCTGGGCTGGGGCGCGCTGGCTCTCTCCGCGCTGATCGCGTTCGGCGCGGGCGCGGGCATGATGTCGGATTGGCCGAAGTTTGCGCTCTACCTGCATCAACCGCCGATTGCGGGCGGGTTCACTGAGCCGATCCTGGGCCGGCCGCTGGGGTTTTATCTGTTCACGCTGCCGGTGTGGCAGATCCTGGCGGGATGGCTGCTCACGCTCGCCATTCTGATGTGCATCGCCGCGGTGTTTTCAGTGCTGATCTCCGGCGGCTCGCGCATTTCAGTGCGCGGCTTCGACACCTCGAGACAATTGCCGTGGAATCTTTTTCTCGGTTCCGGTCGCGTTTCTGCTGCTGGTGATTGCGGTGCGCGTTTACATCGGCCGCGTAGAACTGCTGATCGCCGACCACACTGTCTTCAGCGGCGTGACTTACACGGACGCGCACGTTTACCTCACCGGCAATATGCTGGTTGCGATTCTTCTCGTCGTGGGCGCATTGATTGCGTTGCTCAACTTTGTTACGCGCCCCGGCTTGCGCTGGATCGCGCTGGCGCCGATTCCGGCGGTGGTGTGCTACTTCGGCGTGCAGATTGTGGCCTGGTACGTGGGCAGCTTTATGGTGAAGCCCAACCAGCTTGCGCGCGAGCAGCAATACATTGGGTACAACATCGACTCCACGCGCCGTGCCTATGCGCTGGACCGTGTGGTGCAGCACGAGTTTCCGGCGGAGACGGAGCTGGCTGCGGCCGAACCCGACAAGAACCAGGACACGCTCCAGAACATTCGCCTGTGGGACTGGCGCGCGCTGCAGGACACGCTGCGGCAACTGCAGGAGATCCGCACCTACTACGATTTTCCCGATGTGGACATCGATCGCTACACGCTCGGCGGGCAGATCCCGGCAGGTGATGCTGGCGGCGCGCGAGTTAAGCGTCGAGAAGCTTCCCGAGAGCAGCCGCAACTGGATCAACGAGAAGCTTGTGTTCACGCATGGCTACGGGCTCACGATGAACCCGGTGAACGGGTTTACGCCGGAGGGTATGCCGACGTTGCTGCTGTCGAATATGCCGGTGCAGAGCGTGCCGACTCGGCGCCCAACGTGACGCGGCCGGAAATCTACTTCGGCCAGCTTACGGACACGGACGTCTACGTCAAGACGCAGCAGAAGGAGTTCAATTTTCCGCATGGCGAAAGCGACAGCGTGTCGTCGTTTGAAGGCGCGGGCGGCATTGCGATGGGCGCGGGCCTGCGGCGCATTCTGATCGCCTTCGACCGCGGCGACGTGACCAAGGTTCCATTCAGCGACGACATCGGCGCGGACAGCCGCCTGCTGATGCGGCGCAACATCCGCGAGCGGGTGCGCGCGCTGGCGCCGTTTCTCACCTTCGAAGCCGATCCTTACATCACGATCGGCGACGACGGGCGGCTGCGCTGGATGATCGACGCATTTACCACGGCCGATACCTATCCCTATGCCACCCACTATGACCTGGGCGACGAGCCCGTGAACTACCTGCGCAACAGCGTGAAGGTGGTTGTGGATGCCTACAACGGCGACACCACGTTTTATGTTTTCGACTCCGACCGATCCGATCATCGCGGCATGGCGCGGCATTTTTCCCGCGCTGTTCAAGGATGCATCGGCGATGCCGCAGGATCTGCGCCGCCATGTTCGCTATCCGGAACTGCTGCTGAAGCTGCAGGCGCAGGTGTACGGGCTTTATCACATGACCGATCCCGCGGTGTTCTACAACCGCGAAGACCTGTGGACGGTTGCCTCTGAGGCGGGCGCGAACGAGAACGGCCAGCAGACCTCGGTGCCGATGGATCCGAACTTTGTGCTGATGAAGCTGCCCGGCAACTCCGCGCTTGAGTTTATCGACATTCTTCCGTTCACGCCGTCGAATCGCAACAACATGATTGGCTGGATCGCGGGGCGCAGCGACGGCGACCACTACGGCACGGCGCTGGTGTACAACTTCCCCAAGACGCGGCTGGTGGACGGGCCGCTGCAGATTGAGGCGCGCATCGATCAGAACGCGCAGCTCTCGCGGCCAGCTCACGCTGTGGAACCAGCAGGGTTCGCATGTGCGGCGCGGGACGCTGCTGGTGATTCCATGCGGAAGGCGCTGCTGTATGCGGAGCCGATTTATCTGCAGGCCCAGCGCAGTCCCATGCCGGAACTGCGGCTGGTGGTTCTGGCGCTGCAGGACAAGCTTGCCTACGGCACCAGCTATGAGGCGGCGCTGCGGTCGCTGTTTGCGGGAGTGACGTCGTCGCTGATTGCGGAGGCCGCTCCGCAGCAGAATGCGGCGATGCGAACGCGGGTCGGGGCGAAGCAGGCGGGGCGCAAGCCGCGCCGGATAGAGATGCCCTCATCCAGGCGGCAGCGCGCGACCTCAACGACTATCAGCGCCTGACCGCCGAAGGCAAGCTGGCCGAGGCGGGCAAGCGACTGGAAGACCTGAAGCAGAAGCTCGATGCGCTGAACGCGCGGCAGAAGTGATGTTCATCGAGAAAGAGCGGATTTACATGAAGAGTTCTCTGAGACGATGTGGTTTCCATGCAGCGCTCGGCCTCGCGGTTGTTACGGTCGCGCCGGCGGTGAGCCTTGCGCAGACCGGTGGCGACGCACAGCCGACGGTTGAGGATGCGCGGCAGTTTCTTGAACAGACCAACGCCGACTTGCTGAAGCTCGCCACCGCGGCGTCGCATGCGCAGTGGACCGCCGAGACGAACATTACGGATGACACGGAGGCTACTTCAGCGCTGGTGAACGAGCAGGCTACCGCGCGCACGCTGGCGATTACCGCGGAGAGCCACCGCTTCGATCATCTGCAGCTTCCGCCGGAGTTGCGGCGGCAGATCATGCTGCTGCAGGTGAATGCGCCGGCCGCGCCCAAGGATCCGAAGCTGCTGGCGGAGCAGACGCAACTGGCCGCGCAGCTTACGGGGATGTACGGCAAGGGCAAGTACTGCGCGACTCCCGACAATTGCATGGGCATCGACGCGGTATCGAACATCATGGCGCACTCGCGCGATCCTGAAGAACTGACGAAGCTGTGGGTGGGCTGGCACGCGGTGGGCGCGCCCATGCGCGACAAGTATGCGCGCTTCATGGAGCTGCAGAACATTGGCGCGCGCGAGCTGGGCTATCACGACACCGGCGAGTTGTGGCGCGCAGGGTACGATATGACTCCGGCGGAATTTTCGGCAGAGGTGGAGCGCGCCTGGAAGCAGCTTGAGCCGCTCTATCGCGAACTGCACACTTACGTGCGAGGGCGTCTCATCGCCAAGTACGGCAAGGCGGCGGAGCGGGCGGATGGGATGATTCCGGCGCAGTTGCTGGGCAACATGTGGGCGCAGGAGTGGGGCAACATTTACGACATTGTTGCGCCGACGGATGCGAAGCTCTCGCAGTTCAAGCCGGTCGATCTCGAATCGGCACTGAAGAAGCAGATTGCGGAGAAGGATCCGGCAGCCGCTCCGGCTTTTGTTGCGGGCGCCGATCTCACATCGGACAAAGGGCATGCCGCATCGCTGGCCGCGGGCAGGCGATGGTTCATTATGGCGAGGACTTCTTCAAGTCGCTCGGGTTTCGCGCCGCTGCCGGCGACGTTCTGGGAGCGCTCGCAGTTTGTGCATCCGCGGGATCGCGAAGTGGTGTGCCACGCTTCGGCATGGGATGTGAATACCGTCGACGATCTGCGCGTGAAGATGTGCATCGAGGTGAACGCCGATTACTTCACCACTGTGCATCACGAGCTGGGGCACAACTTCTATCAGAGGGCGTATAACAAGCAGCCGTTTCTTTTCCGCAATGGCGCGAACGATGGGTTTCACGAGGCTATCGGCGACTCGATTGCGCTGTCGATTACACCGGCGTATCTGAAGACGCTGGGATTGACGGATTCCGAGCCGCCAGCAGAGGCGGATATCCCGCTGCAGTTGCGGACAGCGCTCGACAAGGTGGCGTTTCTGCCGTTTGCGCTGGCGCTCGACAAGTGGCGGTGGGAAGTTTTCTCGGGCGAGATCAAGACCGCCGACTACAACAAGGCGTGGTGGAAGTTGCGCGCGGAGTACCAGGGTGTGGCGCCGCCGGTGGAGCGCAGCGAGGCCGACTTCGATGCGGGCGCGAAGAATCACGTCCCCACCAACGTGCCGTATGTGCGGTATTTCCTGGCGCGCATCTACCAGTTCCAGTTCTACAAGGCGATGTGCGACGCCAGCGGCTACAAGGGGCCGCTGAACCGCTGCAGCTTTTATGGGTCAAAGGCCGCGGGGGAAAAGCTGGGGCGGATGCTGGAGGCGGGGCAGTCGCGGCCGTGGCAGGAGACGCTGAAGGAGATGACGGGGACGGATCATCTGGACGCGCAGCCGATGCTGGATTATTTTGCGCCGCTTTATGCGTGGTTGAAGGAGCAGAACCGGGCGGCTGGGGCGAGATAAGGGGTCGCGCCGCCCCTACGGGGCTCTGGAGGTTTTGGGCGTGCCTACCCAAGGCTTCGCCCTGGGCTATTCTCGTGCCGTCCCTCCGGGACTGCATTGAATCTCTTGTCGCGATAGTTTCTTTGGGCATGCTGTCTTTGTTCCCAATTGCTGCGCTAAGATAGAGCCACTGGACGCGTCTCGATGTCGGTTCCCGGCGCGTCGTGCGGTGCTAAACGGCAACGCATTCTGCGGTCACATTCACCGTCCCTTCCGAGGACAACAGCCCTCGCGTGACGAGCATCGTACTGGCCTCTCCGGTTCTCTGGATCAACCACCAGGATGCGAGCCCGATCGAACTCGACGATCGCCGTGTGCCGAGTTATCGCGGCACTGGTTGCGTTCGCGTCTTCCGCGGCGGTTGCGCACGCGTCGTTGCCCGCGTCGATCTTTGCACCTCACTCCACGCCGGCGCACCAGGAGCATCAGCTCGCGCTGTTCGTGCTGGGCATCTCGGCGCTGATCTTTCTTGGCGTGAGCATCCTGCTGACTTACGCGATTGTGAAATTCCGCGCGCGGCCGAACGACGACACCGAGCCGCCACAGGTGTTCGGCAGCCTGCAGATCGAGCTGTCGTGGACGATCATTCCGATCCTGATCATTGTGGTGCTGTTTCTGGGCACGGCGCGCGTTCTGTTCTCTGTGCAGGATGCGAAGAAGCCGGCCAACGCGCTGGACGTGGTGGTGATCGGGCACCAGTTCTGGTGGGAGTTTCGCTATCCGAAGTACAACGTGGTGGCCGCGAACGAGATGCATGTTCCGGTCAGCTCGGTATTTGTGCCGCGGCCCACGTTCATGAAGCTGACCTCGGCAGACGTGATGCACAGCTTCTGGGTGCCGCAGTTGAACGGCAAGACCGATCTGCTGCCGAACCGCGTGAACGAGATGTGGATCGATCCGCGAGACGCCGGGGGTTTACGTGGGCCAGTGCGCGCAGTTCTGCGGAGCGCAGCACGCCAAGATGCTGCTGCGGGTTTATGTCGATTCGGCGGAAGATTTCGACAAGTGGATCAGGAACCAGCAGCGCACGCAGGCAGAGCTTGCGGAGCCGCATGTAGCGATGGCTTCGATGGCGAATGCGGGCAGCGCGAAGCGCCGATGCGATCGACGCGCGCAATGGACAGATTGTTTTCGAGCAGCAGGCATGCATCAACTGCCATACGGTGGCGGGCACCGTGGCGAACGGGCGTTATGGGCCTGACCTCACGCACCTGATGAGCCGCGAAACGCTTGGCGCGGGGGCGATGGCGAACACGCAGAAGAATCTGCTGGCGTGGATCGCCGATCCCAGCACGTTCAAACCCGGGTGCCTGATGCCCGCGATGCATCTCAACGAACGGCAGAATGCGCAGATCACCGCGTATCTGCTGAGCCTCAAGTAGGGAGCCGACGATGGCGGACCAGAGTTTGCCGGTGGGACAGGGCGTGGAAGTGGTGGGCTCGCCTGCGCGCGGCAGCTGGCTCGAGGTCGTTCATGAGTGGATCATTACCGTCGATCACAAGAAGCTCGGCATCATGTACATCGCTTACGCGCTGGTGTTTCTGCTGATCGCGGGCTTTGAGGCGATGCTGATCCGCATTCAACTGGCGATTCCGCACAACACATTTCTTTCGCCGTTCACGTTCAACCGCATGTTCACCATGCATGGAACGACGATGGTGTTCCTGGTGGGCATGCCGATTCTGTTCGGGTTCGGCAACTATCTTGTGCCGCTGATGATTGGCGCGCGCGACATGGCGTTTCCGCGGCTGAACGCGTTCAGTTTCTGGGTGAGCGCGTTCGCGGGACTGCTGCTGTATTACAGCTTTATTGGCGGCGTGGGATTGTCCGGGACGGGCTCGGCGCCGGACGTGGCGTGGTTTGCGTATGCGCCGCTGACGGAGAAGGCATTCTCGCCGGGGCACACCACAGACTACTGGGCGATCTCGATTCTGGCCAGCGGGATCGGCAGCATCGGCACCGCCATCAACATCATTGCCACGGTGTTCTGCATGCGCTGCAAGGGGATGACGCTATGGCGGATTCCGCTGCTGCCGTGGCTGTATGCGACGATGTCGTTCCTGGTGCTGGTGGCGGTGAGCCCGCTGACGGCGTGCCAGGCGATGCTACTGATCGATCGCTACCTGGGCGGACATTTCTTCGATACGCAGGCCGGCGGCTCGGCGATTTTGTGGGCGCACTTCTTCTGGATCTTCGGGCACCCCGAGGTCTACGTGCTGGTGCTGCCGGCGTTCGCGTTTGCCAACGAGATTATTCCGGTGTTTTCGCGCAAGGCGATCTTCGGCTATCCAGCGATGGTGGCGGCGTCGGTGAGCATCGGGTTCATCAGCCTGGGTGTGTGGGCGCACCACATGTTCACCATCGGCATGACATCGTTCGGCAATGCGTTCTTTACGCTGTCGACGATGCTGGTTTCGATTCCCACGGGCATCAAGACGTTCAACTGGCTGGCGACGATCTGGGGCGGCAAGATTCGCTTTGAGACGCCGATGCTGTTCTCGGTGGCGTTTCTGTTTCAGTGGGTGATCGCGGGGCTGACGGGGATCATGCTGTCGGTGTCGGCGTGGAACTGGCAGTTGCACAACTCGTATTTCGTCGTCGCGCATTTTCACTATGTGCTGGTGGGCGCGATTGTGTTCATGATCTTCGCGGCGCTCTATTACTGGTATCCGAAGATCACCGGGCGGATGCTGGACGAGAGGCTGGGCAAGTGGCACTTCTGGCTGATGGTGATCGGGTTCCACATCACGTTCGACGTGATGCATTTCCCCGGCCTGCTGGGCATGCCGCGCCAGATCTACACGTATGAGCCCGACCGCGGATGGAACACGCTGAACTTTATCGTTTCCGTGGGCGGATTCATCCAGGCGATTGCGATTCTGATTTTTGTCTACAACATGGTGCACTCGTATTTCCGCGGCGAGGAGGCGGGGCCGGACCCGTGGGATGCGTGGACGCTGGAGTGGGCTACGTCGTCGCCGCCGCCGGCGTACAACTTCGCGATTGAGCCCGAGGTTGCAAGCCGCAGGCCGCTGTGGGACCGCAAACATCCTGAAGATCCCGATTCCGCGTTCGAGTAAGAGGAGACGATGGCCACAGTTCCGATGGAGCACGGCAATCACGACGCGGCATGGAAGCTGCCTTCGCGCGGCACGGTGGCTATGGCGTGCCTGATCACGGCGGAGTCGGCCATCTTCACGATTTTTGTGGTGGCGTATCTCTACTACCTGGGCCGCGATGTGCATGGGCCGACGCCGAAGGAAGCGCTTGATGTTCCGTGGTTCTACAGCATCTGCCTGATCTCTTCGAGCTTCTTCATCGTGCTGGCAGAGCGCGCCATTGAACACGGGAAGATGGCGGCGTTCCGGCTGTGGTGGGCGGTGACGATTCTGCTGGGGATCACGTTTCTGTACGGCACGGGCGTGGAGTGGCGCAATCTGATTGTGGAACATCACCTGACGATCGCCACGAATCTGTTCGGAACGACTTACTACTCGCTGGTTGGGCTGCACGCTTCGCACGTGGTTGTGGGGCTGATCATGATGCTGGTTGTGCTGGCGTTTTCAATGATGGGCGCGGTGCATCCGCATCATGCTTATCGCGTGAAGACGCTGGCGCTCTACTGGCATTTTGTCGATGCTGTCTGGCTTGTTGTTTTCACTGTTGTTTACGTGGTGGGCCGCCAATGAATCGAGATCCACACGCGCACATGCATCAGGGTGAACCGCCGGCGGGCATTGTGCGTTTGCCTGCGCCGACTCCGTGGCCATTCCTGATGTCGCTGGGGATTACGCTGATGTGCGCGGCGCTGGTGACGAGCATGTGGCTCATCTGGCTGGGGGTGTTTCTGTTCGTGGTCTCCGCGGTGGGATGGTTCAGGGCAGTGCTGCCGCATGAGGCGCACGAGGATGTTCCCGTGACGGAGGAGTTCTTCTCGTTCGTGCCTGCGTATGAAAAAGTGGCGCGCATCGAGATCAACGAAACGCATCGCGCGCAGTTGCCTCTGGAAACATTTCCCGATCTCGAGCGGGATCAAGGGCGGAATCCTGGGCGGGATCGCGATGGTGATTCCGGCGGAGATTTACGGCATCCTTCGCTATCACAGCGTGTGGTATGTGGTGAACCTGCTGGGCGGCGCGGGCGTGGGCGTGTGGACGAATCCCACGGTTGAGGAGATGCGGCATTTTCGGCTGGATGCCTTCATCACCGCAAATATCATTCAGGGCGCGACCACGCTGCTGGTGGGGATTCTGTATGGCGCGATGCTGCCGATATGGCCGAAGCGGCCGATTTTGCTGGGCGGGATTATCGCTCCGGCGGCGTGGACCGGGTTGCTGTACAGCGTGCTCGAATTCGTCAATCCGTTTCTGGCGGAGCGCATCGACTGGTGGTCATTCGCGGCTTCGCAGGTGATCTTCGGCGTGGTTGCGGGATACGTGGTTTCGCGGTCGGGGCGGCTGAAGCGGCTGCAACAGGTTCCGCTGCCGGTGCGGCTGGGGATTGAAGCGCCGGGGATTCATCTGGGTCATGAGAGTCATGAGCACGATGGGCATGGGCACGACAGGCACGAGGGAGACGGTCACGAGGGAGATGAGCAGGGCAAATGAGACGGATCGTCATGCATGTTTGCGTCGCTCGTGCCCTTCGCGGTGGCGATGGCGGGTGCAATCTGCCGGGACGGCCTGAGCCGGGGCCGGAGGTTCGGCGGCCGGAGACGGAGATGTCATTCGACAAGCTGTACGGGGCGAACTGCGCTGGGTGCCATGGTGCGAATGGGCAGGGCGGCGCGGCGATCGCGTTGTCGAATCCGGAGTACCAGGCGTTGATTGACGATGCGACGTTGCGCGACGTGATCGCGAAAGGCGAGAAGGGAACGCTGATGCCGGGTTTCAGCGTGCAGGCGGGCGGCGAGTTGGCCGATGCGCAGATTGATGCGCTGATGAAGGAGATGCGCGCGCGCTGGAGCAAGCCGAATGCGTTTGGCGGCGATATGCCGCCGCCTTACAAGGCCACGCATGCGGGCGATGCGGGCAAAGGGCAGCAGGTGTATGCGGCGGCATGCGCGAGTTGTCATGGAGAGAGCGCGCAGAAGCCGGGCAAAGATGGATCGATTCTCGACGGCTCGCTGCTGGCGCTGATCAATGAGCAGACGGTGCGCAGCCTTGTGATCGCGGGACGGCCGGACATTGGGCAGCCGGACTGGCGCAACCATATTCAGGGGCATGCGCTGAGCGATGACGAGATCACCAATGTTACGGCGTGGCTGATGGCGCAGCGGCCGGCGCGTCCGGGGCAGCCGTATCCGGTGCGGCGGCTGGGGAGCAGGCCGTGAGGCAGTTTTACAGTTTTCAGTTGTCGGTTTTCAGTTCTGAGCGAAGCGGAGCAACTGTCATGGATGAAGGACTTCCGCCAGACGAGCGCGCGGGAACAGGAAGAGCGGCCGCACGAAGAGGGCGTGTCGCGGCGCACGTTCCTGATGAACGTGGGCATCGCGCTGAATGTGATTGTGGGCGCGGTGGTCGCGGTGCCGGTGGTTGCGTATCTCGTTGGGCCGGTGCTGCGACGCAACGAGTATCGGCAGTGGATCGCGATCGGCAATGCTTGCTGATTTTGCTCCGGGCGAGACACGGCTGGTGACGTTTCGCAATCCATTCTCCGATCCATGGGACGGCGAGACGGCCAATGTGCCGGCTTATGTGCGCTGCGTGGAGGCGCGGAACTTCACGGTATTTGCGATCAACTGCGCGCACCTGGGTTGCCCGGTGCGCTGGTTCAGCGAGTCGCAACTCTTCATGTGTCCATGCCATGGCGGTGTGTATTACGCCGATGGCAGCCGCGCGTCGGGACCGCCGGAGCGGGGACTTTTTACGTACGAAGTGAAGATCGAGAACGGCAAGCTGATGATCAAAGCCGGGCAGATGCCCACGCTGCAGAATCGAGCCGGCGGCGGGGCCATTGTCCCGGCGCAACCGAACCGAAAGCACCCGCACTTGTCGCGAGGATTGAAGCATGTCCGGATACGAAGGCCCGTGGTACAGACGCCTCTACGATTGGCTAGAGCGGCGCGTACAAATCGAAGGGCCGGTGAAAGACGCCGTGCTGCATCCGGTGCCGAAGAGCACTGCGAGCTGGTGGTACGTCTTCGGGTCAGCGCGAGCCTGACGCTGCTTATTCTGCAGGTGTTCACGGGCATCCTGCTGGGGCTGGTCTACACGCCGTCGGCCGCGCATGCGTGGCAGTCGCTGCAGGTGCTGAACCACCAGTTGCCGCTGGGCTGGTTTCTGCGCGCCATGCACGGGTGGGGCTCGAACTTCATGGTCGCCGTGGTGCTGATCCACATGGCGCAGGTGTTTCTGTTCGGCGCGTACAAGTTTCCGCGCGAGCTGACGTGGATTGTGGGCGTGTTCATGCTGCTGATGACGCTGGGCATGGCGTTTACGGGGCAGGTGCTGCGCTGGGACCAGGACGCCTACTGGGGACTGGGCATCGGCGCTTCGATCATGGGGCGCGTGCCGCTGATCGGCGGCGAACTTGTGCACATCATGCTGGGCGGGCCGATCATCAGCGGCGCCACGCTGACGCGGTTCTTCGCGCTGCATGTGTTTGTCATTCCGGGAACGCTGCTGGGTCTGACGGCATTGCATGTGTGGATGGTGCTGAAGCTCGGCATCAATGAGTGGCCGATGCCGGGACGCGTTGTGCGCCGCGAAACATACGTTGAGGAGTACAACGAACTTTCGCACAAGCATGGCATTCCGTTTGTTCCCGGCGCGGTGTGGAAGGACCTGTTCTTTTCGGCGGCGATCATTCTGGCGGTGGCGGTGTGCGCGGCGGTGTTCGGGCCGTTTGGGCCCAAGGGCGTGCCCGATCCCACGATTATCAATACGGTTCCCAAGCCGGACTTTTTCTTTCTGTGGATCTACTCGGTGCTGTCGTTTCTGCCGCCGGAGATGGAGACGCCGTTCATTCTGATTGCGCCGGTGGTCGCGGTGGCGGTGCTGGTGGGGCTGCCGCTGGTGGCCGGGGTGGGCGAGAAGAGCTGGTGGCGGCGGCCCGTTGCGGTGTTTGCTGCTGATGTTTCTGGCTGATCTGCTTTGGGGTGTTGACGCACCTGGGCACCTATACGCCGTGGAGCCCGGAGATGACGGCGTGGAGCGGCGCGGTGGTTCCCGCGGAACTGCTGAAGGATCGGACGCCGCTGGAACGCAAGGGCGCGGTGGTGTTCCAGGCGAAGCAATGCCGGAATTGTCATGCGATGGGCGGCGTGGGTGGAATGCGCGGACCGGCGCTGGATGATGTGGCGACGCGGCTAACGAAGATCAGCTTTATCGGCAGGTGCTGCAGGGCGGAGGGAACATGCCGGCGTATGGCAGTGCGCTTTCACCGGCGGAGACGACGGCGCTGGTGAAGTTTCTGGTGACGCTGAGGCCGGGGCATCGGCCGGCGGCGCAGGATGTGTCGCGGCAGGTGGCCGGCGGGCAGGCGCCCCCGAAGTAGGCTGCGGGCTAAAGCCCCGACGATTCTGCGCTCTTTATGCCGGGGATAAATCCCCGGCCTACCTCAGGACCGATTCGAATCAATGCTCGCGATAGTCGCCATTTTCGATGCCGATCCGGCTGCCGGATCACTGGATGGCGGCGTGGTCGCTGCCGGTCGTGCCGCTCATTGGTCTTTCGCTGCTGCTCATGGTGTATGTGCGCGGATGGTGGGTGGCGCATCGCACGCGTGGGCAGGAGCTGCCGTTGTGGCGGGCGGCGTGCTTTGTGGCGGGCGTTGTCTCGCTGTGGATAGCGGTGGCTTCGCCGATTGATGCGCTGGATGATTATCTGCTCACGGCGCACATGTTGCAGCACTTCATTCTCATGTCAGTGGCGCCGCCGCTGATGGTGCTGGGCGCGCCGACGGTGCCGTTGCTGCGCGGAGTGCCGCGAGTCTTGATTCGATGTTTTGTCGCGGCCGGTGTTTCGCGCGCGGTGGTTTCACGCGGCGTGCAGGCTGGTGACGCATCCGGTGTTTGCGTGGCTGGCGATGAACATTGCGTATCTGGGTTGGCATGTGCCGGCGATGTTCGAGCTGACATTTAAATCAGAGCGCATCCACGATTTTGAACACCTGTGCTTCTTCCTTACATCGGTGGCGTTCTGGTGGGTGGTGTTGGCGCCGTGGCCGAGTGAGGCGCGGTGGCCGCGGTGGGCGATGATTCCGTATCTGCTGAGCGCGGATGTTTTGAATACGATTCTGTCGGCGACGCTGACGTTTTCGGGGCGCGTGCTGTATCCGTCGTATGCGGAGGCGGAGAGGATCACGTCGCTGACGGCGCTGAAAGATCAGGTGGCGGCGGGGGCGGAGATGTGGGTGCTGAATTCGGTGGTGTTCCTGGTGCCGGCGGTGATGATCACGCTGCAGATGCTGCAGCCGAAGGGGCTGAGAGGGGCGGGGGCGGGGTTAGCGAGCGGCTGAAGTCCTCCCGCCCTAGCGAGCCAGGACGGGGCACCCGGCCGCTGACTACTTCGAGCGGGCGCCGCGCCAGTAGAGCACGAGGCCGATCAGGACTGAGCCGAGAGTGCCGCCGATCAGCTCGAATTCGTATACCTTGTCCCGAGCCGCCGGGCGGGAAAAAGGAAAGGGCGATTCCGAGAAAGACGACAGTAAATCCAAGGACGCCGCAGATCCAGACACCCGCCTTGCCGCCGGGCACGAGCACTGCATGCGGAGTTCGAGTTGCGATCGCTGCGGCCCGCGAGGCGAATGACCGCGGCAAACATGTAGAGGAACGGAATGAAGTAGAGGATGATGGCCGCATTGACCACGAGCTGATAGGCGGCAACCACGGTGCTGCTGTGAATCTGGCTCAGTAAAAGGATGGCGCCGGAGAGCGAGGCCTGCACGAGGATCGAAATGTAGGGCGTCTTCCACTTCGGATGGATTTTGCCGAAGGCTGCGGGCAGGTAGCGATCGATGCCGACGACGAACGGCACGCGCGCGATGCCGGCGACGGTGCTGCCTACTCCGCCGGCGTTGCCGAAGGTGACGAGGATCGCGGCGAGCATGCCGAGGGCGCCGATCTTGAGCGCCGACTGAGCCGATGGTGATGGCGTTGAAGACGCCGCTTTGCGGATCGATGTTGGCGGCGGGGATGAGCGCGAGAATGGCGAAGGTGCCGACGATATACATGAGCGCGATGAGCGCGCCGGCGCCGAAGACTGCGCGGGGCAGCGTGCGGCGCGGATCGCGGACTTCTTCGCTCATGGCGGAGACAAGTTCGAGGCCGGTGAAGGCGAAGGCGATCTGCGACCAGAAATTCACCGTGTCCCAGTTCCATGCGGGCAGCATGTTGTGCAGGGTGAAGTGCGTGGCGGAGCCGTGCTTGAGCGCGACGATTGCGCCGATGACCACGAGGATGACAAGCGGAACGTAGGTGCCTACGCCGCCGGCGTTCTGCAGCCATTTGCCGATGTTGAGGCCGATGATGTTGAGCACGACCGCGACCAGCAGAAGTCCGAGCGATACGGTCAGCAGAAAGGTGCGATTCTGCGCGAGCTCGGCGCCGCGGCCGCCGATGATGTAAGCGGACATGGACGCCCAGGCGAGCAGCAGGCCGGGGAAGTAGAAGACGGTGTAGATCCAGTAGGTCCATCCGGCAATGAAGCCGTGAAAGGGGCCGAAGGCCTCCTTCGCCCACGCGTAGAGGCCGCCTTCTTCGGGAAACCGCGATGAGAGCTCGTTGATGACCAGCGCGCCGGGGACGAAGAAGAAGACGGCGGCGAGGACCCAGAGGCTGATGGAGGAGGTGCCGTTGTGGCCGGCGGCGGCGATCCAGCGGGGGCCGAGGACGGTGGCGATGTTGAAGAGCAGGACGTCCCAGAAGCCCATGGTCTTGCGGAGCTGTGATTTGGTGTCAGACGGCGTGGGAGCTGGGATGGTCATAGTGGTTGGTTAAAGCGTAAGGGGAATGATATAGGACGGGGTCGTATGATTGCGGGCATGAAGCGCGCACGCATTTTGATTGCGGGAATTGTCTTCTTCGTGAATGCGACGACGTTTGCGCAGCAACGCCTTTCGGAGACCTCTGCAGGTTCCGTTCGTCGGATGCGCGTCGGACGGACAAGTCGGACCACTCAAGGCGCCCGCGGGCCGGACCGAGACTGTGGCGATCTCGCCCGGGTAGCTGCGCGACTTGCCTATTACAAGGCGAAGAACGGTTTTGGAATTCTGGGGCCACGCGGCTGGCATTGCTTTTCAACCTACGGCTCGAACGGCAGTACCCTTGTATGTGAGTCCGCAACCGATCGACGGTGCAAAGCTGTTTTCAAGGGATTGGAAAGGATTCTCAGGGGAAGTCATTCAGGTTTCGGTCGCAATCGGCGACACGTCCGGGCGATTCGAGGTCGCGAGAACAATCGCACGCGTCTTTCCAGATCAGAGAGCCTTCGTTCAGGATGTGATCGCGGAGGGGATTGAGCCTGCCGCCTCGTTTTCATTCGGTCCTTATCCAGAGGACAGGCTGACCTACCGGAGTAAGAATGTAGTCGAGTTTGAAACTCCTCCTGGTATGGCCGGTTTGGGAACGGACTCAAGGCTTCAAAGGAATTCCAGCTCGATTCTCGGAGTAGCGATGCTGTTCGGAGATGCGCCTAACCTGCTTCAGGCGGAAATCCGAATCACACACGAAGGCGGCGACCTTGTACGACCGATCCTCGCGCACTTGGAGAGCGAGGCGGCGAGTTCCGAGGATCAATAGCGATCGAGATACGCCTAAAGAACTGACCGCGCAGTGGAATGAGGGTGTTTGCCGGTGGTTCGGGCGGCAAGATACGATGGAAGAGCCGCTGGAACGGGCACGGCCCACTCCGTTCCAGCTCCCGAAGTTCCCAAATCTCAGCGGCCGTGGCGGTCCCAATCCAATGAAGATTCACGAGTATCAGGCGAAAGAAATCCTGGCGAAATACGGCGTGCCCGTTCCCAGGGGCGAAGTGGCGAACACTCCGGAAGAGGCGGCGGCGGTGGCGCGCAAGCTTTTTGCGGATGGCGCATCGGGCGTTGTCGTTAAGGCGCAGATTCATGCCGGAGGCCGCGGCAAGGGCGGCGGCGTGAAGGTGGCCAGGACGCGCGAAGACGCCGAGACGCACGTCAAGAACATTCTCGGCATGCAGCTGATCACGCACCAGACCGGTCCGCAGGGGCAGAAGGTGCAGCGGCTGCTGGTGGAAGAGACGGCGGCCATCGATCGCGAGCTGTATCTGGGCATCGTGCTCGACCGCGCCACGGGCAAGCTGGTCTTCATGGCATCGCAGGCCGGCGGCATGGAGATTGAAGAGGTGGCCGCGAAGACTCCCGAGGCCATCTATAAGGAAGCCATCGATCCGGCGGTGGGCTTTGGCGCATGGCAGGCACGCAAGCTGGCGTTTGCGCTGGGCCTGAAGCCGACGCAGATCAACCAGGCGGTGGCGTTCTTCCAGAGCCTGTATCGCGCGTTCATCGAGACGGACTCGTCGCTGCTCGAAATCAATCCGTTTATCACGACCAAGGATGACAAGCTTTTCGCGCTCGACGCCAAGATCAACTTCGACGACAACGCGCTGTTCCGCCATCCCGAGATCAAGGCGCTGCGCGATGTGGCTGAAGAAGATCCGCTCGAAGTGGAGGCCAGCAAGTACGCGCTCAACTACATCAAGCTGGATGGCACGATCGCCTGCATGGTGAACGGCGCGGGCCTGGCGATGGCGACGATGGACATCATCCAGTACGCCGGCGGCTCGCCTGCGAACTTTCTGGATGTGGGCGGCGGGGCGACGCAGGAACAGATCGAGCATGCATTCGAGATTCTGCTCAGCGACAAGAATGTGAAGGCCATCTTCATCAATATTTTTGGCGGGATTCTGCGAGTGGATCGCCTGGCGACGGGTGTGGTGGCGGCGGCAAAGAATCTCAACGTGCAGGTGCCCATCGTGCTTCGACTTGAAGGAACGAATGTGGAAGAGGGCCGTCAGATTTGAAGGACTCCGGATCTGAATTTCCAAGTCGGCGCGACCATGAAAGAAGCTGCCGACCTTGTCGTGAAGGCCGCAGCGGGGGTAAAAGCATAATGGCAGTCTTAGTTGATAACAACACGCGCCTCATCGTTCAGGGAATCACGGGCAAGGAAGGCACCTTCCACGCCAAGGGTTGCGCCGAGTACGGCACCAAAGTGGTGGGCGGCGTTACGCCGGGCAAGGGCGGAACGACGCACGAGGGCTGGCCGGTGTTCAACACCGTGGCCGATGCGGTGAAGGAGACGGGCGCCAACGCGACCATGATCTTTGTGCCGCCGCCGTTTGCGGCCGATGCGATTCTCGAGGCTGAAGACGCGGGGATTCCGCTGATTGTGTGCATCACCGAGGGCATTCCGACGCTGGACATGGTGAAGGTGTGGGCGAAGATCAAGAACTCTTCGTCGCGTCTCATCGGGCCGAATTGCCCCGGCGTGATTTCGCCCGGCATGGCGAAGATCGGCATCATGCCCGGCACGGATTCACAAGCAAGGGATCGTGGGCATCGTTTCGAAATCCGGCACGCTCACCTACGAGGCCGTACACCAACTCACGCAGCGCGGCATCGGGCAGTCGACGGCCATCGGCATTGGCGGCGATCCAATCATCGGCACCACGCATATCGATGCACTCAAGCTGCTCAATGACGATCCGGGTACGGAAGCGATCATCATGATCGGCGAAATCGGCGGATCGGCAGAAGAGGCCGCCGCAGCGTGGATCAAGGCGAACGTGAAGAAGCCGGTAGTGGGCTTCATCGCCGGGCAGACCGCGCCTCCGGGCCGACGGATGGGCCACGCCGGCGCGATCATCTCCGGCGGCGAAGGCACCGCAGCCAGCAAGATGAAAGCCATGCGCGAGGCCGGTATCCACGTAGTGGTTTCTCCCGCCGAGATGGGCGAGACGCTGGCGAAGGCGATTGGGAAGGCGTAAAAGACAGCCTTCAGCCGTCAGCTATCAGCCCTCAGCTGAACAACAACAGGCTCGCCGTTTGCGGTGGGCCTTTGTTGTGTGCGGGACTTTTTTGTAGACTGCGACTTCGATGGCGGTTCTTCCGCGGCCGGCAGGATGGGACCGGATAGTTCTGGCCTTACGAACCATTAGATTTGCCAGTGGCTGATGCTGCCGAGATGCGTGTAGTGGTGAGGGATGGAACATGAGATGACCGGAGGCTGACTGTGGCTAACGAACTACCGAGTGAAATCCAGACACTTATCGAGAATCACATTAACGGTTTCAACACCCAGAATATCGAGCTATTCCTCGCTATATTTGGGGACACAGCGATCATCATCGATGGCATCGCGCCCTATCGGTGGTTAAACCCGAATGCTCCGGCCAATTGGCTTGCTGATGTAGAGAAGTGGCGTCAGAAGTTTGAGGTTTCACACGAGCATCTTTCGTACGAGATGGGCTTCTGGAACGTGGAGGGCTCCGATGCGTACGCTGTCATAGCGGGAACTCTTACCATAACGATCAAGGGCCAAACTGCGGTTCGAGCCGGCACACTCGCATATACATTTTCAAAGCATGGCGAGGAGTGGAAGATAGATTCGCAGGCGTGGGGGCGCACCTCCTAAAACGGGGGCCTTCGCCAGGGAAGAATCGTTAGAGCTCATGAAAGTGTGAGCGATCATTCGCAGGCTGGCGGCTCTGAAACGGACGGTTCGCCGCGGGGACAGATCTTCTGCTCGGAACGGCTATCATCGGAATCAGCGATGAGTCGAGTGAAAGAGCTTTTGAAGCCGCTTGCCGAAGATGGCGCGGCCCTGACGCGGGAGCAGGCCGCAGAGGCGCTCGTAGAGATTCTGTCGGGCGAAGTCCCCGAGGTGGAGACCGCGGCGCTGTTGACGGTGATGGCCACGCGTGGCGAGCTGGCGCCTGAACTGGCGGGGTTCGTCGAGGTGATGCGGGCGCGGTCGGTGCCGGTTCCGTTGACGGAGGAGGAACGCGCCGAGCTTGTGGACACCTGCGGCACCGGTGGCGGCGGGCCGCTGACGTTCAACATTTCTTCAGGCGCGGCGCTGGTGGCCGCGGCGGCGGGTGCGAAGGTGGCCAAGCACGGCAACCGCGCGGTGACGTCGCGGTGCGGCTCGGCCGATGTGCTGGAGGCGCTGGGCGTTCCGGTTACGTTGTCGCCGGAGTTGGCAGCCGAGTGCCTGCGTGCAACCAACTTCATGTTTCTGTTTGCGCCGCACTATCATCCGGCGATGAAGGCGTTGGCAGGGCTGCGCAGGGCGCTGGGCTTCAGGACCATTTTCAATTTGTGCGGGCCGCTGACCAATCCCGCGGGGGCGCGGGCGCAGGTGATTGGCGTGCTGGCGCCGAGCCGCGTGCTGCTGGTGGGGCGTACGCTGGTGGCTCTGGGCGCGAAGCGGGCCTTCGTGGTGCACGGAAGCGACGGGATCGATGAGCTGACGACATCGGGCGAGTCGGTGGTGGCGAGGATCGAAGAGAACGCCGAGGGCGGGCCGCCGGAGATGAAGGCCGCGCGCGTTACGCCGGAGATGGCGGGGGTTCCGCGGGCGAAGCTTGAAGACTTTACCGGCGGCGATGTGGATACGAATGCTTCGCTGCTGTACGACGTGATTACGGGGATTCCCGGCGCAAGGCGGGATATTGTTGTGCTGAATGCGGCGGCGGCGCTGGTGGCTGCGGGGCTTGCGGGCGATCTCAAAGAGGGCGTGGAGATGGGGTATGAGGCCATCGACTCCGGGGAGGCCGCGGCGACGCTGGCGAAGTTGCGGCAGTTTGGTGAGAAATACAGCGCAAGCTGAGGGCTGCCGTGCGTACTATGATGGACCGGGATTTCCGGCACACAGGAGCATAGCGCCATGCGTTTTCATTCCGCCTCTTTCGTCATCTTTGCGTCCCTCTGCGGGACGGTTGCTTTTGCGCAGTCTCCGGGGCAGGTGGAGCTCAAGATCGAGCCATCGAATCGGACACTCAGCGTGAGCGCGGAGGAGCAGGTTACGGCCGATCCCGACACGGCCATTCTGCATGTTGGCTTTGAAACGGCGCCTTCCGATGCGCAGGCGGCCTATGCCGAAGGCACGCGGACGTCGAACGCGATTGTCGCCGCCCTGAAGCAGGCGGGGGTGCAGGAGAGCGCGATTCACGGCGAGAGCCAGCGCCTCGACCGCGACTACTCGGTTCCCAAGTCCCACAAGTTCAAGCTGGTGCAGCAGTGGACGGTGACGACCGATCCGGCGCATGTGGCGCTGGTTCTGGATGCGGCGGTGACGGCGGGCGCGACGGTGAGTGGCGAGATCGAATGGACGGTCAAGGATCTGGCGGCGCTGGATGCGCAGGTGCTCGAAAAGGCGGCGGCGCGGGCGCGTGGCGATGCCGCGGTGCTGGCGAAGGGGATGGAGGTACGGCTGGGAGCGCTGGTCTATGTGAGCAGAGGCAGCGCGCCCCAGATGATGCCGATGCAGGGCCGGGCGATGGCGATGGCTAAAAGCGATCGATATGACCAGCCGCTTGCGATTGAGCCGGGGAAGGTTACGCGGACGGCGACGGTTTACGCGGTTTATGCGATCGAGTAGGACGCGATTAGAGCGGGGCCCGGAGTTGGTGTATCCCGGCTCGTGGGTTCGTGGTTTCCCACCCTGTCGGCAGAAAAAAGCCGACAGGATGGGGCACGGAAGGTTCGTGGAGCGCGGTCGGAGTCCTACGATGCCCGCCAACAGCAGATTCCCTTCGGGAATGACAGACAAGAAAAACACGGAGCAGGGCTGAACCGGTCGAGGGACGATGGTTCGGTTGAGATCCCTCCCACCCAAGCAGAACTTGGATGGGGCACCCGGCACCCGGCCCGATCCAGGTTCGCTGAATCCGTCTAGAGCAGGCCGGAGCGGCCGGCCAGGCGGCGGGACAGGAGCCAGCTTGCGGCGGAGACGGCGAGGGCGCCTGCTACCCATCCTGCCTGCTGCATGGGTTCAGTGATCGATGCGGCAAGGTGGATGTTGGGCAGCGTGAATTCGGCGGATTGGTGGATCGCGTAGAGGACGGTTTCGACCGTGCCCCAGCCCAGAACTCCGGCGGCGAGGACGAAGCCTGGGATGGCGCGCTTCCATGGGAAGGGGATGGGCGGCGGGGCGACGGCCTCTTCCTGCACCTTGTCCATGACGCGTGCCAGGAAGCCTGAGCTGGGGATGATCTCGTCGTTGCCGGCCAGGATGGTGTCGAGCCGGTCTGGCCTCATGTCGGGTTTCATCTCAGGATTCATAGGAGGCCTCCTCTCTTGATGGTAGATGCGCTGTGCTGACGGCGGCAGTTGCGGATTCGAGGTGCGGGAAGCGTTTTCGAAGCAGCGCGCGCGCCCGGGAGAGTCGCGCCTTGACTGTCCCCTCGGGCAGATGGAGAGTGCGGGCGGCGGCGCCCACGTCCATCTCATGAAAGTAATAAAGGACGACGGGCTCGCGGTAGCGCAGAGGCAGGGCGAGAACGGCGCGCCGGACGGATTCGTTCTGGTAGCGCTCGGCCAACTCGTCGTGCTGGGTGGCTGGACCGGTCGGCTCGGGGGCGTCTTCCATCGGCACCGTGACGGTGGGAACACGTTTCAGATCATTGCGATAGACGTTGGCGGCCAGCGCGAATAGCCAGGTGGAGAAGCTGCTTTCGCGGCGCCAGGAGGCCAGTCCCCGCCAGGCGCGGAGGAAGGCTTCCTGGGCGAGTTCTTCGGCACGGCCGCGGTCGCGGCAGTAGCGCCAGGCCATGTTCACGAGCGGTCCCTGCCAGCGGCGGACGATCCCCTCGAACGCGCGCACGTCGCCAGCGAGGACGCGCCGTACGTCTTCGAGATCGGCGGTTGCGGTTTGGGCGGGCGCGCTCATGGGTGTCCTTCATCCGGTGCGACAAGTTCTTTGGGAATCCGGTTGCATTTTATTCCTGCATCCCGGCGGAGGGCGGCGCGAAAAAAATGCAACCGCTGCGACCGACCCCCTGTCGTACCGTTCGCAAGGGATAGAAACGGTCCCGCAAGAAAGAGGAGGATGGTATGGCGCACGCGATGATGGCAATGGTCTTTTCGGATTTCCCTGAGAGCTTTGGGCTGTGGATGTTTCTTTCGATTGGCGCGGTGGCGCTGTTTGTGGTCTTCATTCCGCTGGTGAGCTGGATCGAGGGCCGGCGCAAGGAACGCGAGGCGTTCTACAAAGCGGATACGTTCCGTCGGCTTGCGGAGGCTTCGGGAGAGGGGGCGAAGGCGGCACTGGAACTGCTCCGCGAGGAGGAGCGGCTGAGGGCGATCAAGCAGCGCGAGGGGCTGAAGATCGCCGGCGTGATCAATGTGGGAGTGGGGATCGGCTTGTTCTTCATGCTCTACACGCTCATCGGGGCGCATGGTCCATACATGGTGGGGCTCATTCCGGGGCTGATCGGGGTGGCGCTGCTGGTGTATGTCTATTTGCTGGCGGAGCCGATCCATCGGATGTGAAGCAGGCTCCGCGGCTAAAGCCGGCGTTGATTGTGGCTGAAAACGGGGGTTGAAACCCCCGCCTCCCTCCTCATTCTTTATGCCGGGGATAAATCCCCGGCCTACCTTACAAAGCCCTCTAATTACGAAGCCCCTATAGGGACACGGCAGCCACCGTTGCTCTAGCGGCCGAGGGCGTGGAGGGCTACTCCTATGGCGGCGCCGGCGACGATCAGCCACGTGGCGTTCAGCTTGAAGCGCAGGAGTAGGAGGGCGCTGAGGATGGCGATGGCCCAGGTCCACGGGTCGGTGAGCGTGGCGCGGCCCAGGGTAAGCGTGACTGAGGCCATCAGCGCTACGGCCGCGGCGTTGACTCCGTCCAGGAATCCGCCCAGAACGGGAGACTTGCGCAGCTTCTCCGCCATGGAGGCCGCCAGCCCCGCCAGGAAAAAGGATGGCAAGAAGATGGCGAGCGTGGCGGCCAGCGCGCCGGTGTAGCCGTGCAGCAGGTATCCAAGAAACGTCGCGGTGGCGAAGAGGGGGCCGGGCGTCACCTGTCCGGCGGTGATGGCGTCAAGCAACTGGGTCTTGGTGACCCAGTGGAGGCGGTCGACGAGATCGGCCTGCAGAAACGCCAGCAGGACATAGCCCGAACCGAAGACCACCACTCCCAGTTTGAGAAACACCATGACGATGGGGAGGAGTCCGGGCGCGGCGGCGGAAGCACCCGCTTTGCCCAGGATCGACGCAAGCGTAACCACGCCGCCGGGCTTTCCGGCTTTTCTGCGCTGAAGGACCTGGGAGGCGAAGACTCCGCCGGCGAGGAAGAGGACAACAATGGGCGAGACCCCGGCCAGATTCGCGGCCAGGCAGACGACTCCAGCGAGGAGCAGCGTGGCGTTGCGCAAGGCCATATGGCCGAGGCGCCAGATGGCGTGGGCAATGATCGCCACCATGACGGGCTTGGCTCCGTAAAGCAGGCCCTGGGTTTGGGCGAGATGTCCGTAGCGCACGTAAGCCCAGGCGAGCGCCAGGGTGAGCAGAGCGGCTGGAGTGATGAAGCAGGCTCCGGCGATGGCGAGGCCCGGCCATCCGGCGCGGGTGTAGCCGAGGGCCATGGCGACCTGCGTGGAACTGGGGCCGGGGAGCAGGTTGCAGGAGCCGAGCAGATCGAGGAAGCGCTCGCGTGTGATCCATCGGCGGCGCTCGACGGCTTCGGTTTCCATGAGCGCGATGTGGGCGGCGGGGCCGCCGAAGCCGGTGAGGCCGAGGCGCAGAAAGAAGGCGAAGAGTTCGGGCAGGCGGGAGGGCTCGCGCGGCGGCATGGTGGCTATCGCCGCTGCCACCACGGGCGGGGGCGGCCGAAGCGGACCCCGGAATCCGTGAGGATGGCAATCAGCGAGAAGAGCATGGCGAGATCGGTGCGCGCTTCATGCAGAAACGCCAGGACGCCGGTGTGCAGCACGTTTTTCGGTACGCCGAATTGACCGACCGAATGGCCGAGGAGAATGGGGAGTTTGGTTGTGACGAGCGCGGTGACGATGACGCAGAGCAGCAGGACCGCGGCTTCACCGGTGTAGAGGTTAAGGATGACCGCTGCGCCGGAGATGATTTCGACAATGCCGACCGCGGGCGCGAGCAGTTGCGGCGCGGGAAGTCCGATGTGTGCGAAGCGGCCGGCGCCCAGTTCGTCGGGCAACACGAACTTGAGAATGCCCTCGGTGAGGAACACGATTCCGACGATGATGCGGATGAGCAACAGCGGGAGGTTGCGGCGCATTCAATCCCTCGCGTGCATTCTACAGGGCAGTCATTCATGGCGCTGCGCGCCACGCAGAGAAAATGAGTGCATCATGGTGACCCGAGCTTTGCTGGACAAATGCAGATCCCTCGGGCCGCTTACCCCACTGCGTGGGGCCCCAAGTACGCGGCCTCTCGGGATGACACGATCAGCAGCTTTTCAAAGACGGGAAATTATGGCTGTTTGAGGAGCAGGTCGATTTTGTCGCGGAGCTTTGCGGGATCAGTGGAGGGCGCATAGCGGGCTACGACTCTTCCGTGGCGGTCGACCAGGAACTTGGTGAAGTTCCATTGGATGCGGCGCGTTCCCAGGAACCCTCGGCGGGCGCCGGTGAGGAATTGGAAGAGCGGATGGGCATGGGCGCCGTTCACGTCGACCTTGGCGAATACGGGAAAACTGACGCCGTAATTGCGCTCGCAGAACGCGCGCTATCTCCGCGGCCGAGCCGGGCTCCTGTTTGCCGAACTGGTTTGAAGGGAAGGCGAGCACGTCGAAGCCGCGCGGATGGAAGTCGCGATAGAGCTCTTCGAGTGCGGCGTATTGCGGCGTGAAGCCGCACTTGCTGGCGGTGTTGACAATCAGGAGCACGCGGCCGTCGAAGCTGGAGAGCTGAAGCGGGCTGCCGTCGAGCAGGTCGGCGGTGATCTGGTTGAGAGGCGAATTCTCGGCTCACCGGGGAATTCCTCACAGCTTTGAGGATGTCATGTTGGGCTGTGCTGCGTCTAAGCTGCGTACGACACAAATGATGCGGAGTTTGATGGACTGTCGCCGCTGAGCCGGGTGCGTCCTTTAGACTGGGGGCTGGGTTCATTTTTATGCCTGTTCCCGGGCCCGTGACGCGGGTCGTGCATGCGCGTGCGGTCTTAAGACGCAGTCGTCCGGCTGAACGCCGGGTGGGGCGGGTTTGGGCGGGACGGCCGCGGTCCAATATAATCAATCTTTCCGCGAGGCAGAACCAGATTCTTTCGAGCAATGAGGGTGTGCATATTCTTCCCGTGAACTTGAACCATCGACCGCACCAGTATGATGTGCGCTCGCCGAAGGGGCTACCCACGGTGAAGATGCGGCACATTCTTCCCAGGCCGGGCTCTCCGGATTGCGAACCGGGCAGCGTGCGCGCTGCTGCTTTTTGCCGTCATTTTTTCATCTGTTGCCGTTCTGGCGCAGGGCTCGCAGACCATCGAACAGATTCGCGTCATCGGCAACCGCCGCATTCCCAAGGAAACCATCCTGGCGCGCCTGTTTACGCACCATGGGCGACCAGTACGACCCGATCTCCGTCGAGCGCGACTTCAACTCGCTGTGGAACACGGGATATTTCGAGGACCTGCGCATCGAGCGCGAGGACTCGGAAAAGGGCGTCATCCTGAACGTCTATGTGACGGAGAAGCCGACCATCCGCGAGATCAACTACAAGGGCCTGAACTCGTTCTCGGTGTCGGACGTCCTGGACCGCTTCAAGAAGGAAAAGGTAGCGATCTCGGTGGAGAGCCAGTATGACCCCACCAAGGTGAAGCGGGCCGAATCGGTGCTGCGCGAGATGCTGGCCGAGCACGGGCACCAGTTCGCGACCATCAAGACTGAAGTGAAGACGATCCCGCCGGCCTCGGTGCAGGTCAACTTCAACATCAAGGAAGGCCCCACCGTGAAGGTGGGCCAGATCCGCTTCACGGGCAACGAGCACATCAGTTCGCTGGTGCTGCGCCGCTCGATGAAGAACCTGAAGCCGATCGGCATTCCCTATTCGCTGTTCTTCGAAGACCTGTTCCCGAAGACCTTCGACTCGTCGAAGCTGGAAGAAGACTCGGAGCGCGTGCGCCAGGCGTATCGCGACAAGGGCTACGCCAACGCCGCCGTTGAAGAGCCGAAGACGCAGATTCGCGACCAGGGCGGCCTGAACTGGTTCACCTTCCGCCCCAACAAGGGCAAGCGCATCGACATCCTGATGCCCATTGAAGAAGGCGCGCGCTACAAGCTGGGCGCCATCACCTTCACCGGCAACAAGGCGTTCAACAACCTCGAAGGCCCTGCGCGCGCACTTCCCCATCAAGGATGGCGACTGGTTCAACGCCACCGCGATGGGCAAGGGCCTGGAGAATCTGAAGAAGGCCTACGGCCAGCTCGGCTACATCAACTTCGGCGCCATTCCGACGCCTCATTACGACGAGCAGAAGAAGACGGTCTCCTTCAGTCATCGATATCGATGAGGGCAAGCAGTTCTACGTGTCGCGGATCGAGTTCCAGGGCAACACCATCACCCGCGACCGCGTCATCCGCCGCGAACTGCTGCTGGAAGAAGGCCAGGTCTACAACTCGCAGCTCGTGGGAGTACAGCCTGCTGCGCCTGAACCAGCTCGAGTACTTCGAGCCGCTCAAGGTTGAAACCGATTCGGAAGCCCACCAGGACCCGGATGCGGGCACGGTGGACCTGCTGCTCAAGGTGAGGGAGAAGGGCAAGAACTCCATCGGCCTGAACGGCGGCGTCAGCGGCCTTTCGGGCGCCTTCCTCGGCGTCAACTACCAGACCAACAACTTCCTTGGCCTGGGCGAAACGCTGAGCCTGCAGGGCAACCTGGGCAACGTGAGCCGCCAGTTTACGTTCGGCTTCTCGCAGCCCTACGTTCACAACCGGCCGCTGAACCTCGGCTTCCAGATCTTCAACCAGAAGCAGGACTACAACGCGGCCAAGAACTACCAGGCCACGACCGGCCAGTCGGCAAACCTGACCTCGGCGCAGCAGTCGCTGACGCAGAACTACAACCAGTCGTCGACGGGCTTGAACTTCAGCATCAGCTATCCGCTGAAGAGGCACTCGTTCCAGCGCCTGGGCCTCACCTACTCGCTGACGAAGTCCGATATCACGGCGTTCAGCACGGCGTCGCAGACCTTCTTCCAGACCATCAGCTTCCGGTCGGGCATCCAGGGATCGAACGCGCTGGACGGCATCGTCAACAGCTCGGCCTCATTCAGCTACACCTACAACACCGTCAACAATCCCATGCGTCCGCGCTCCGGCAAGGAGATCACGGCGGTCTTCCAGTTCTCGGGCATCGGCGGCAATCTGCGCTACATCTCGCCGCTGGTGGCGTACAAGAGCTTCACGCTCGATGCACTACCTGATGCCCTCCGCAGACGGGCGCAACGTGCTCGGCTTCCGCGCGCAGCTGGGCTATGTCCAGGGCTTTGGCGGCGACGTGGCTCCGCCGAACAACCGCTTCTACGCCGGCGGCGAAGCCGACCTGCGCGGCTTTGACGTCCGCGGCGCCACGCCCTACGGCTATGTGCCGAACCGGATCAACGTCCAGCTGACGAATCCTGACGGAAGCTGCGTTCCGCGCGATCCCAACAATCCGCAGCTCAACCAGTGCATCCAGGTTCCGATTGCCGGTCTACGGCATCGCCTCCATCGGCGGCGACACCAGCCTGACCACGCAACCTCGAGTACCGCATCCCGATTGCGGGACCGGTGACGTTCTCGTTCTTCGACGACTTCGGCATCGATACGGCGCTGCAACAAGGGCCAGTTGAAGCAGAGCCCGGAAGGCTTCGCCATCCTGACCGCTCCGCTCTATGGCTGCCCGGTCTACAACAACGGCTCCTGCCAGGGCGGAATCCCGGGCTCGGAGGTTGGCTTCCAGCAAGAACATCCACCCTGTAGCGGGCACCAACTTCGTTCCGCGCATGTCGCTGGGCGGCGAAATCTCGGTGATCATGCCCATCATCAATGCGCCTTTCCGGCTCTACTTTGCCTACAACCCGCTGCGGCTCTACGAGAGGCCTTACTGCAACCAGGTGCTCTCGGACGGCAAGAATCAGAGCTGCTCGGCGCAGTTGATTACCCGCGACTTGTTCCCGCCGGGCGGCGCAGGCGACTTCACCTACCAGGAAGCGCTGCAGGGCTACGGCGCGCAGAACCTGTTCCGCGAACCGAGGAAGACGTTCCGCCTGACGGTCTCGACCACGTTCTAAAGACAGGGAACAGAGAACAGGGAACAGAGAACAGGGAACAGGGAACAGGGAACAGAGAACAGGGCCGCTCGCGAGAGCGGCCCTTCTTCCGAAAGTGCGAAATTCCGTTGAAAACGGGCATTGGAAGGTTTCGCTAGGTTTGACGGTGCCCTTTGGCGGTCCCTATAATCCAATCAGTTCCTGCCAACTGTGAGTATCGAGTCTTTTCCTGCCTGTACCTTCTCCGGTGCAACGCCCGAACAAAAAGATTCAACCTCAGGCAGAAAGCGGCTCCGCAGTTTTGAGCGCGCGCCAGTAGCAGGAATCCAGAAGGAGCTTTCCATTCGCATGAAGCGTGTATCCATCCTTGCAGCCGTCGTCGCCACGGGATTTGTCCTGAGCGCCGCAGCCCAAACCCCCGCCGCCGGCGCCTCTGCGGGCGCGCCGAAGGTTGCGGTGATCGCCTTCCAGGCCGCCGTGACTGCAACCAACGAGTTTCAGCGCGATTTCGGCGACCTGCAGAAGAAGTTCGAGCCGCAGCGCAGCCAGTTGAAGTCTCTCAGCGATGAGGTGGATTCGCTCACCAAGCAGCTGCAGGCGCAGGCCGCGACCCTGAGCGACGCCGATCGCGCCGCCAAGGCCAAGGCCATCGACGACAAGAAGAAGCAGGCCCAGCGCATCGCCGAGGACGCCCAGAACGACTATCAGACGGCGATGCAGGAGACGTTCGGCAAGGTAGCCGGGAAGGTCGACGAGGTCCTGAACACCTTTGCCAAGGATCAGGGTTTCACGGTGGTGATTGACGCGACCGAGAACCAGCAGCAAGCTCCGCTGGTGCTCTACGCGGCTCCTTCGAGCGACATCACGAAGGCCATTGTGGATGCCTACAACGCCAAGTCGGGCGTGCCGGCTCCTCCGGTGGAAGCGCCGGCTCCGGCCGGTCTGCGTCCCGTACCGAAGGCTCCCAGCAAGTAAAAAAGCAGGGAACAGGCAACAGGCAACAGGGAACAGAAAGCGGGACCGCTCGATTCATCGAGCGGTCCCGCTTTCGTTTGCTGCCAAGGGCATTGACCGCGGCCAACCCTGAGTTTGTGGTGCCAAGACTGCTTTCTGTTCCCTGTTGCCTGTTGCCTGTTCCCTGCCTTACCCCGTTTGACGCTCTCCGGGGCCCCCCCTATAATCTTTGCTAGTTCCTGGTCCTCTCCTTTCGTGTCTTCTTTTGCTCCGCACCTTCCGGTGTGGGGTGC
Source organism: uncultured Acidobacteriota bacterium (assembly GCA_963819365.1). Classification (GTDB taxonomy): domain Bacteria; phylum Acidobacteriota; class Terriglobia; order Terriglobales; family Acidobacteriaceae; genus Telmatobacter. The sequence goes on along the minus strand of CAWFVY010000014.1, from coordinate 195,892 downwards.
CCCCAGAGAGAAGAAAGTTTGCGGAGAAGGGCAGAGGCTTGCTTTCGCGCCGGATGCGCAGCCAGTCTAAAAAGCAGGGAACGCGAAGGAGTTTCGAGGCACCAATGAAGCGTTTGATCGTAATCCCTGTTCTCATGGCCACGGGCCTTGCCTTGACCTCTGCTGCGCAGACCGCAGCACCCGCCAGACCGGCCGCCGCCGCGTCCACCGCGCCCGCTGGTCCAACCAAGATCGCCGTAATCGCCTTCCAGGTAGCGGTAGGCCAGACGAATGAGTTCCAGCGCAGCTTTGCAGACCTGCAGAAGAAGTGGGAACCGAAGCGCCAGGAGCTGAAGAGGCTGAGCGACGATGTCGATGCTTCCACCAAGACTCTGCAGACTCAGGGCGCAACCCTGAGCGATGCCGAGCGCGCGAACCGCGCCAAGCAGATCGACGACAAGAAGAAGACGCTCGACCGCTCCGCGGAGGACGCGCAGAACGACTTCCAGCAGGAGATGCAGAACCTGTATTCCGGGACGGCGTCAAAGGTCTATGACGTGCTGTCGACCTATGCTCAGCAGAATGGCTTCACGCTGGTGCTGGACGTCGCCGGCCAGCAGACGCCGATCCTGTACGCTGTCCCCGCCATGGATATCACCAAGCCGGTCATCGAAGCCTATAACGTGAAGTCCGGCGTCCCGGCGCCTCCGCAGGCTGCTCCCTCGGCCCCGGCCCCTGCCGGGCAGACTCCTCGCCCGGCGGCGCCCAAGCCGGCGGCCCCCAAGGTCAACTAAGGCTCTAAGCCGGCCGGATCCGCACGGGCGGATTCGGCCGGAAACCACCCCCCCGCCAAAACTATTCTGAAAGGCCAGGCAACCCTTTTGCCGGCGCCCCTTCCTGTGGAAATTTCTGTGGAAAGTCTTGGGCAACCCTTTAAGGATTCGTTAATTTAGGGTATTGCCAAAACGGGAGCCCGTCTGATAGGCGCGGTAAGTCCTTGCGTTTCACGGGGAAGCGGGAATGCACCTTCCCGCTTGCAGTCGATGTCAGGAATGCACAGAAACAGGTTCAGCTTCGAGGGTTTCCACAGATGCGTGTGAATGAAATTTAATGCGCCGTTGGCGCTATCGAACGTCGCGTGCTATTTTTGCTGGTCTTCCCCGATGCGGAGGACGGCCAAAAACGCCTCTTGCGGGATGTCGACTTTGCCGATCCGCTTCATGCGTTTCTTACCTTCCTTCTGCTTCTCAAGCAGCTTGCGTTTGCGCGATATGTCGCCTCCGTAACATTTGGCGAGCACGTTCTTGCGCAGCGCGCTTACCGTCTCACGGGCGACAATCTTTGCGCCGATGGCGGCCTGGATGGCGACTTCGAATTGCTGGCGCGGAATCAGTTCGCGCATCTTCGAGACGAGAGCCTTGCCGCGTTCGTAAGCGAAGTCGCGGTGCACGATGATGGACAGCGCGTCGACCGGTTCGCCGGAGACGAGGATGTCCATCTTCACCATGGGCGACACCCACTCGCCGGCGAGTTGATAGTCCAGCGAAGCATAGCCGCGGCTGATGGATTTGAGGCGGTCGTAGAAGTCGAGCACGATTTCATTCAGCGGCAGCTCGTAGGTGAGCAGGACGCGCGTGGGCGTGACGTACTCGAAGTTGGCCTGCTTGCCGCGTTTCTCTTCGACAAGCTTGAGGATGCCGCCGACGTACTCTTCGTTGGTGAGGATCTGCGCGCGGATGATGGGTTCGCGGATCGCTTCGATGTTGGTGGGCTCGGGCCAGCGCGAAGGATTGTCGACCTCGAGCACGGAGCCATCGGTGAGCGTGATGTGGTAACGCACGCCGGGCGCGGTGGTGATCAGGTCGAGTTCGTATTCGCGCTCCAGGCGCTCCTGGATGATCTCCATGTGGAGCAGGCCGAGGAAGCCGCAGCGAAAGCCGAAGCCGAGGGCTTCGGAGCTTTCCGGTTCGAAGAAGAACGACGAATCGTTGAGGCGCAGCTTTTCGAGCGCGTCGCGCAGCAGGGTGTGCTCATGCGAGTCGACGGTGTAGAGGCCGGCGAAGACCATGGGCTTGATGTCTTCAAAGCCGGGAAGCTGTGCGGGCGCGGGGCGGGCATCGTCGGTGACGGTGTCGCCGATCTTGGTATCGCTTACGGTCTTGATGGTGGCGGCGAAGAAGCCGACTTCGCCGGCGTGGAGCTCGCCAATTTCTACGGGCTTGGGCATGAGCACGCCGAGGGATTCGACCTCGAAGGCTTTGTTGATGGACATGAGGCGGATGCGCTGGCCCTTGCGCATCGTTCCCTGCATCACGCGGACGAGCACGATGACGCCGCGATAGGGATCGAACCAGGAGTCGAAGATAAGCGCCTGCAGCGGCGCCTCGGGATCGCCCTTGGGCGCGGGCAGACGATGGACGATGGCTTCGAGCACTTCGGCGACGCCCTGGCCGGTCTTGGCGCTCACGGGGATTGCGTCCGTGGCGTCTAACCCAACAGCCTTTTCAATCGCCTCCTGGGTGCGAAGAATGTCGGCGGAGGGCAGGTCGATTTTATTGATGACGGGAATGATTTCGAGGCCGTGATTGATGGCGAGATACGCATTGGCGAGCGTCTGCGCCTCAACGCCCTGGCTGGCGTCGACCACCAGCAGCGCACCTTCGCAAGAGGCCAGCGAGCGCGAGACTTCGTAACTGAAGTCGACGTGTCCTGGCGTATCGATGAGGTTGAGCTGGTAAGTGACGCCGTCGTTGGCCTTGTACATCATGCGCACGGCGTGGGCCTTGATGGTGATGCCGCGCTCGCGCTCCAGGTCCATGTCGTCGAGGATCTGGGCCTGCATCTCGCGTCCGGTTACGGAGCCGGTAAGTTCAAGCAGACGATCGCTGAGCGTCGACTTGCCATGGTCGATGTGGGCGATGATTGCGAAATTGCGTATGAGGCGTGCGTCCATTTACGAGATGCGAAAGAGTAGTTCCGGCGCTTTCTTTGAAGTTCAAAAAAACGGCAGCGCGGAGGGCGCACGGGGAGTGAATCTGCGCGTTCGCCGCGGCGAACCGCTACCTCATAGCTTATCATCGCCGTAGGGTATAACTTTCACCTCTGGAGCCTTCCGGCCGCTCGAACACGGCGGCGCTGTTCAGCATGGAATTCAATCGTTATCGCTGGTTTGGCTGCGCTGCATTGGCCCTGTTGCTGGTGGGGTGTGATCCCTCGCAGAAGACAACTGCTTCCGTGGCTCCTGAAGCCACAGCACCCGAAGTGAAGGAGCCGGCGCCAGAACCCCAGCAGACCGCCTCGCCTTCTCCGCAGGCAATCCATCAGCAGCAGATCCAGCAACTCATCGATCGCGTGAACAAGACGTACGCCGCCGGCGACGCTGCCTATCGCCGCGGACAGCTTACCGAAGCCAAGACGCAGTTCGATCATGCCGTGGACCTGATGCTTTCGAGCGGCATGGACATCAACAGCGACCCGGTGCTGAAGGAGCAGTTCGATCGCATTGTCGACCAGGTGAACGCGCTGGAGATGGAAGCGCTGAAGGTCGGCAACGGATTCGTACCCAGGGTTGAGGCCACACCCGCCGAGGCGGCCAGCGACATCACCTTCGAGGCCAACCCCGACATCCAGGCCAAGGCCAAAGCCGAGCTGGCGACGACCAAGTCGGATTTGCCGCTGATGGTGAACGAGTATGTAGCATCATTCATCAACTTCTTCGCTAACTCGCAGCGCGGCCACAACACGCTGCTGCACTCGTTCCAGCGCGCGGGCCGGTATCGGTACATGATTCAGCGGGTGATGGCGGAAGAGGGCGTTCCGCAGGATCTGATTTATCTCGCGGTCGCGGAGTCGGGCTTTCAGCCGCGCGCGGTGAATGGAAAATCCGGCGCGGGAGGCATGTGGCAGTTCATGCCGCACGGGGATTACGGGCTGAAGCGGAATGGATATGTGGACGAGCGATTCGATCCGGAGAAGTCCACGCGCGCCTACGCACGCTACATGAAATTTCTCCACGGCCAGCTTGGCGACTGGTACCTGGCCATGGGCGCGTACGACTGGGGCGCGGGGAACATTCAACGCGCGGTGCAGAAGACGGGCTACGCGGATTTCTGGGAGCTCTACAGGCGGCACAACCTGCCCGGCGAAACGCAGAACTACGTGCCTGAAATTCTGGCGGCCATCATCATCGCCAACAATCCGCATCAGTACGGCTTCGACGAGATCACGCTCGATCCGCCGGTGCTGACCGACACGCTCTCGATCAACTACCAGGTCGATCTGCGCCTGGTGTCAGATTTGGTGGGGGCGCCGATCGACGAGATCATGGCGCTGAATCCCAGCCTGCTGCGCATGGTCACTCCGCCGGATGCCTCGTTCGATCTGCATCTGCCGGCGGGGACCACAGGGCTGTTCCAGCAGCGGATCGCGACGATCCCGGAGAGCAAGCGCGACCAGTGGCGCTATCACCGCGTGACTGCCGATGACACGCTGGAGGCCGTTGCGCACACGTATCATGTGTCGGCTTCAGAGCTTGCGGATGCCAACCAGTTGAAAGAAGGCGAGAGCCTCTCCGGAGTGGAAGCGCTGGTTGTGCCGGTGCCCCAGGCGGCAATGCCGACGGCGCATACCGTGATGTACACGACGCGGCGCGGCGACACGCTGGTGTCGATCGCGGACCGGTTCGGCGTCTCTTTGGATCAGCTGCGGCGGTGGAACAAGATTGCTTCGGGAACGAAGGTGACGGCGGGGCAGCGGCTGCACGTGGCGGAGCCGGTGGCGGCGCACCGCACGAAAGGGCATCATCGCACCACTATCAGCGCGGAGGATCTGCACCCGCACGCGAAGAAGTCGGGCAACGCCGGCGATCCTCCCGCGCAGGGCGAAGGCAAGAAGAGCACGCATAAGAAGTCATCGACGAAGAGCGGGGCGCATGCGAAGAGCTCATCGAAGAAGTGAAAATAGCCGTGGTGCCTCACTCAACACTTGTCTTTTGATGGCCATTGCTGCAAGCTATTGCTACAATAGCTTCCGCATGCGGAGCGGGACGAGCCGCAGCGATGAATACAGCGCCGAGTCGCTGGAGGCAATGCGAATGGATGATGTTTACAAGATGTACGCCATGAATGCCGACGACAACGCCGAGCCCGCCGAACAGAACGACGATCATGACGAGAGCTTGGACGACGAGGATGAAGAAGTCGAAACCTCCAGCGTACTCACCTCTTCCGACGATGATGAGGGAGTGCCTGACGAGACCCCGGCCGTGACGCCGGCAGCACCGCCCGCACCGGCCGCCAAGAAAGCTCCCGCCAAGAAGGCAGCCAAGAAGGCTCCTGCAAAGAAGGCCGCCAAGAAGGCTCCTGCAAAGAAGGCAGCCAAGAAGGCTCCAGCCAAGAAGGCTCCCGCGAAAAAAGCTCCCGCAAAGAAGGCAGCCAAGAAAGCCCCCGCCAAGAAGGCGGCGGCCAAGAAGGCGCCTGCGAAAAAAGTTGTGGCCAAGAAGGCCGCAAAGAAGTCCGCCGCAAAGAAGACTGGCGCGAAGGGCGGAAAGGCCGTGAAGAAGACCGCGGCCAAGAGCGCTAAAAAAACCACGCAAAGAGGTAAAACTTTGGCAGTTAAGAAAGCAGCAAAGAAGGCGCCCGCCAAGAAGGCAGCAGCTAAGAAAGCTCCTGCAAAGAAGGCTCCGGCGAAGAAGGCAGCCGCCAAGAAGGCCCCAGCAAAGAAGGCCGCAAAGAAGGCGCCTGCTAAGAAGGCAACCAAGTAAGCAGGGCAAAACAAACAGGCAAGCAAAAGAGCCCGCCACCTCGGCGGGCTTTTTTGCGTCTGGATTCAGCCGCTACGAGGCCGGTGCGGTGATCTGCGCCGAGATGATGCTGCTGGTGAGCGACGTAGTCATCGATGACGAACTCGAGCGTCACCGGCGCGGCTCCGCCGATGATGCATTGTGCCGCCAGACGCTCGGCGGGAATGCGATCGACGATCGAGACGAGCATCTCGTGCTCAGCCTGCCACCAGCGGAGCAGCGTCTCCCAGCTCTGGGTGGAGTATCCTTGCAACTCAACCCACGCATCCTGCGCGTAGCCTGGTCCGGCGTAGGACCCGTCGAGCGTGGCGCGCACAAAGCGCTGGCGGTTGTTGGCGGCCGAGTCGAGCAGGTGGCCGACGATCTGCTTGCGCGTCCAGCCGTTCGGACGCCACGGCACATCGGCCAGATCGGGGTTCACGGCAAGCAGCGCCCGGCGCACCTCATCCAGGCCGCTGCGAAAGCGGATTGCAATCTCAGGGGGCATGACAGTCCTCTCTCTTCACCTTGCCGCAAAAGGCAAGCGGCCCGCAAATGCGGGCCGCGGCCGGGCAGAGAGGCAAATCTTACTTTTTCATTTCGCTGATTGCGGCCAGCACCTCATCGGAGTGGACCCGCGGATCGACCTTGGTCCATACCTTCACGATCTTGCCGTCGGGATTGATGAGGAAGGTGTTGCGCTGGGCGATGGTCATTTCGCCGAAGTGCCCGAGCGAGCCGTACTGGTCGACGACTTTGTGATCGGGATCGGCGAGCAGGCGGAAGGTCAGGCCTTCCTTGGTGCAGAACTGCTTGTGGCTGTCGGGCGTATCGACGCTTACTCCCACGATGACCGCGTTGATCGCCTCGTACTTGGCGAGGTCGCGCTGGAAGTTGTGCGCCTCGACGGTGCAGCCGGGCGTCATGTCCTTGGGGTAGAAGTAGAGCACCACCCACTTGCCGTGAAAGCTGTCCAGGGCAATCTGGGAGCCATCCTGCGAGGGGAGAGTGAAGGTGGGAGCAGGCTGCCCAACGGTGGGCATGACCTGGTCGGCTGCGTGCGCAGAAACAAGTGTGCCGGCGAACACGAGCGCCGCGGCACAGGCAAGCAAAACGGATTTCTTCATGGGAGAACCTCCGGGGTGTTGTGCGAAGATGTGCGAATCAGGGCCGGGAAAGCCGGGTTGGAGCTCCAGTTGCAATCGCGGGCTCTCTATCGCGCTGCAGACATGCTATCGCTGCGGCATGGGTTCGGGGGAATATTTCGATGTGGAGTCCCAGGTCTCAGAATCGGACCTGGGCACCTGGTCGTGGCGAAGTCATTACTCGCGGGGAACGGCGACGATGGCGATGTTCTCGTCCGAGGCGCGGCGGAGCAGGGCATCGCGATCGAAGAGCAGGGTGCGGCCGGCTTCGACGGAAAGGCAGGTGGCGCCGGCGCCGAGCATCGCGTCGATGGTGCCGCATTCCGATGACCGGCACGTCGAAGCGCATGTCCTGCTGGGGCTTGGCGACTTTGACCACGGTCAGATGCCGGTGAAGGGTCGGGGTCCCCGGCGACGGGTCCTTGTCGCTGGGGTGAAGGGTGGATGCCTCGCCCGGCTCGTCTTCCTCAAGCGAGCGCATCAGCAGGCCCGCGCGCTCAATGGCCGCGTCGGTGCCTTCCATGGCCTCTACGGCCACGCAAGCCTGGGCCGCGACCACCACGGTCTGGCCGATGTCGAACCCGGCCACGGCGCGCGCGACACCGAGGCCGTACTCGATGTTCCTGCGTTCCTCTTCATCGGGAGCGCGATCGGTGAGCACGCCCTCCTGGGCCAGCAGCGGTTCGAGAAACGTTGTCGAGCTGATCAACTCGATGCCTTCGTCGCCCAGCACTTTGGCTACCGCACCGAGCAGCATGTCGGTGTTGCGCGTGCGCAGGTTGAGGAGCAACTTGGCGAGCCGCCAGTCGGGGCGGATGGAGGAGAAGATCTGCTTGTGCTTGACCTGCCCGGCCATCACGGCCTGCGTCACGCCTTCTTTGTGGAAGGTATCGATCAGCTTCGACAACTCGCCCAGCGAGAGCCAGTGGACCGTGATCTTGTCGTCGGCCGCGGCGCGTTCCATGATCTCCGCGTCGGTCTCCTGTTGAATGGCGGCCACCACAACCTGCAGGCCCTGCGCGCGGGCGGCGTCGAGGATCAGGAATGGGAACCGGCCGTTGCCGGCGATGAGGCCGAGTTTCATGGGGTTACTTGATCACTCCGCGCTGGCTGCGTTCGATGAAGTCGGCAACCACCTTCGCGTCCTCGCCCTCAAGGTGACGAATCTTCTCTACAGCCTGCGTGGTGTTGAGGCGCGAGCTTAGTAGGAGGCGGAAGGCCTTCTGCAGAGTGCTGAGGCGCTCGGGCGTGAACCCGCGGCGCGTCAGTCCGATCTTGTTTATGCCGAACGCCTTGTTTTCGCGCCGCGATGAGGTCAGCGAATAGGGCAGCACATCCTGCGTAACGATGGTGCCGCCGCCGATGAACGCATATTGCCCCACGGTGCAGAACTGGTGCACGGGCGAGAAGGCGCCTACGCTGGCATAGTCCTCGATGGTGACGTGGCCGGCGAGCGTGGCGGCGTTGGCCAGGATGCAATGGCTGCCGACGTGGCTGTCGTGCCCGATGTGCACATAGGCCATCAGCAGGTTGTTCGAGCCCACACTTGTGAGGCCGCCGCCCTTGGCGGTGCCGCGGCTGATGGTGACGCACTCGCGGATGGTGTTGTCGTCGCCGATCGTGGTCTCGGTGGGCTCGCCTTGATATTTCAAATCCTGCGGCGCAACGCCAACCGACGCAAACGGGTAGATGGTGTTGCGCGCGCCAAGGCGGGTGTGGCCGTCGACGACCACGTGCGACACCAGCGTGCACTCCTCGCCCAGCACAACCTCAGGGCCGATGGTGCAATACGGACCCACGGTGCAGGAGTCGGGAACAACCGCCCCCGCTGCCACAATCGCGCTGGGATGAACGCTCACTCTGTACTCGTCACCGCTGCTGCCGCTTCGGCCATCGCGGCTACGTTTGAATCGCAGGCGAAGACCGCGGCGGCTTGCTTCTCTTCAGGAGTCGCGCTGCACGACGGCACAGGTCAGCACGGCTTCGCAGGCCATCTTGCCGTCCACATACGCTTTGCCTTCGATGCGGCCCGCACGCGTGCGGAATGCGAGCACGTTGATCTCGATGCGGAGTTGATCGCCGGGCACCACCTGCTGGCGGAACTTGGCGCGCTCAATGCCGGTGAAGACCACCAGCTTTTCGTTGCGATCAGGCATCTCATGCATCATGATGATGCCGCCGGCCTGCGCCATGGCTTCGATCACCAGCACGCCGGGCATGATGGGATGGCCGGGGAAGTGTCCCTGGAAGAAAGGCTCGTTGATCGTCACATTTTTGATGGCCACGCAGCGCTTGCGCGGCTCGAACTCGATGATGCGATCGATCAGAAGAAACGGATAGCGGTGTGGAAGAAAGCCCAGGATCTCCTGGATGTCGATGGTCATTCTCTGGCTCCGGGAGCAACGCGCAAACCGCACCGCGCTCCTGAGGATTATAGCGAACGGCAGTCGCCGTCCGCCCCTCGCAAATCGTGACAATCCCGCAGAGCGAGCCGGTTAGCGGCAGGGCGCTTGCGTCTATTTCTTCAGGCGCCGCGCCACCGCGTTCACGTCCCAGAAGTCCGCTCCAAGATCCTGGTTGTAGTCGACCTTGTCGATATAGAACTGCCGCACGATCTCATCGTTTTTATAGCGCGTGATCCTCATCGGCGTGGGAATGCCGTTGAACTCGTGATAGTCGTCGTACTCTTCCGAGTCAGTGTTCTTGTCCTTGTAGAGCGGATCGCGCCATTGAAAGTCGCGCTTTATCGGCAGGTGCGTCTGGGCATCGATGTAGATGGTAACGGCCTCGTTGTCGGAAGAGATGAGGGTGACCTGGTCAGTGAGATGGCGCGCGGCGAGGCGCTGGCCCTCGTAGACCATGATGGTTTTGGGATCGTGCATCCACACCTTGACGGCCGTCTCGATGGAGTGATCGCGGCGCCGCAGGTAATCGTCGAGCAGTTCCTGGGGGACCGGCGCCTTGCCTCGATAGGTGAGCTCCCAGGCTTCGCGGCCGATGTAGAACGTGATCACGTCGCGATGCTTGGTGGCCTCAATGCGATCGCGGTCGGGCCAGCTGTGAAACTCGAACACCTCCAGCGTTCCGGGGTTCGGGACACCGTGATAAAAGCCGGCCACGTTACCGTGCTGGTAGCGGTTCTTGACGTTGAGCCACGCCTGGCCGCCCATTGCCTGGATCATGGCTTCCAGAGCCGCGCGCGCCTGCAGGGTGTTCTTCGCCGCGTCGTCTACCGCGGCTTTTGTCTGAGCGTCCTGCGCGCGAAGGGCGGCAGGCGTGAACAGCAGTACGGCTCCCAGTGCGACCAAACCGAAACGGCGCATCCAGTTCTTCTCCTCACCTGAGGCAACGTTGAGATGTGCGGCCCCCGAAGCCAAGGCCCTCAATCCTTTGACGCGCATCGGCTGCCCTTGCAGTTTCGCCAGGCATAAAATCCGCCTGGCCGTAACCGATCGGGCGGAACCGATCGGGCGGAACTCTCAGCCTACCAGCACCGCGCCGCCGTTGACGTTCAACACTTCGCCGGAGATGAATCCCGCCAGCGGCGTGCACAGAAACAAGACCGGCCCGGCAATCTCGTACGGGTCTCCAGGCCTGCCGACCGGAATGCCGGCGGCGACCTTCGGGCCCAACTCCGGATGGGTGAGCGTCCCCTGCGACATCTCCGTGAGCACCCAGCCCGGCGCTACGCAGTTTACCCGAATTCCGCGCGGTGCGAGCTCGCTGGAAAGGCTTTTGGTCAGGCTGATCAGCGCGCCCTTGGTCACGGCATAGTCGGCATGGAACGCCTCGCCGCGCTGCCCGGCGGTCGAGCTGATGAGCACAATATGCCCTCTGGATTGACCGGCAAAGTCCGCCTCGCCGCGCAGGAGTTCCTGGCGTTCCATCTGTGCCACCGCGGCCTGCACGAGGCCGAAGACGGAGTCGAGATTGACGGCAAGGGTCTGCCGCCACTGGGCTTCAGGCATGGATGAGATGGGCGCGTCATCGGGCGGCCAGATGCCGTGATTTACCACCAGGATGTCGAGACGCCCGAAGGCGCGTACCGCGGCTTCGACGAGCGCTCGGCCGTCGGAGGGTGTGGCCAGCTCCTGCTCGATGGCTCGGCACCGGGCTGGATTGCCCTCGGGCCCGCTGCATTCCGCAGCCAGCGCCTCGGCACGTTCGCGCGCCTGCCGGTAGCTGAATGCGACGCGCGCCCCTGACTGGGCGAACAGCTTTACGGTTGCCGCGCCAATTCCACGCGAGCCGCCGGTAATCAATGCGACCTTATCTTCGAGTACGAGGGGAACGCCCGCCATAAGCCAACGCTAAAGGCCTGGCTATGTATAAGTAAAGCCCGCGGGGGCGGGCAGAGCGTGATGACTTGCCGCCGATGGTGGCTCTGTCATCACGCTCCGGCCCGGGTGGATTCACCCGGGCGTTCCCTACCACACCAGCGGTCAGAATTCAAATCTGGCCGATAGCTCGATCACCCGTCCCGCATCCGCCGACTGCGCAATGCCGAAATACTGGTTGTTGATGTTCGCCGCCGGATTCGCATTGCCGTTGGTAAACGGCGAGAGCTGCAATATGTTGAACGCGTTGAACATGTTCGCTGACAGGCGCAGCAGCGTGTGATGATCGCCAAAGTCGTAGCCGAACTGCTTGGCCACTCCCAGGTCGATGTTGTGATAGCACGGCCCGCGGAAGCTGTTGCGTCCGATCCCCGGGATGTACACCTTCGTGTCCGTCGGCGGGGCGGTGTCGAAGTATTTCTGGCCACCCTGATCGCCTTTATTCCCGCGATCCGGAAAGTCGCTGCCGTTGATGAACAGATCGTTCGAGCAACCGCTCTTCGCTCCACCAAAATACTCCAGCGGACGCGTCGGACTCACCACACCCGACCCCGGAACAAACGCTGTGGTTGCCAGGTTGAACGTCACCGGCGTGTACGGGAACCCTGTATACCAGGTGAAGATCCCATTGGCCTGCCACCCGTTCACCATCGCGTTCGCGAACTTGTTCTCGATGTGCGCATGCGGCGCCTCCCACAGCACGGTTGCGGTCACGCGATGCTTCACGTCGAAGTCCGACGGCCCCCATTCCGAAGCGTTGTTCGCCGGGTTGGTCTGATTGCCGTTCGAATTCGCCAGGTCGCCGTTCGACACCTGGTCCAGGCTCTTGCCATACGTGTAGACCACGCTCGCAGCCAGCCCGTGACGCATGGTCTGCCGCAACTGCGCATTCAACGCGTTGTAGGTCTGGCCCGAGTCGGTCTGCGCGAAGTAGGACCCAAATACCGGAGAGTTGGCGGTGTTGTAGAGGAAGATCTGGTTCACGAGCCTTGCATAGTGGTGGCCCGTGCTTCCCGCATAGCCCAGTGTCGCCGTAAGGTTCTGCGCTATCTGGTACTGCGTCTCGAACGAGTACAGATAGCTCATCGGGTTCCTGATGCCTGTCGGCGCGCCATAGACTTCCACGCTCGGCGTGCCTCCGCCGAATGGATTCGGGAAGCCGTTGGCGTTCACGCCCGTCGCCAGCGCCGGGTTCGTCGGATAACTGTAAGGTGAGTTGGTCGCGCCCGTCGCGTACAGGATCGAACCATTCGCGAATGGCGTGCCGAAATCCTTTGGGTTGGTGCCGCAGCAGAGGTTGTAAAGGGCGACATTGGGGCCGTCCTCGAGCGCCGGGTTGAAGAGCGCGATATCCAGGTGGTTATACGCAATGCCAAATCCGCCGCGGATCACCAGCTTGGTTTCCAGGCTCGGCGGCGTGAACGCAAAGCCGAACTTGGGCCCGAAATTGTCCCACGTCGAATTCCACAGATGGTTATGAGGCGTCAGCCTCATGCCGGGAAGCTCCGTCCCCGCCGGCCCCAGCTCCGGATAATTGATCTTGAATCCCTTGTTGTACAGCGGTTCGAAGTACTCCCACCGCAGGCCCATGTTCAGGGTCAGATTCGGATTCACCTTCCAGTCATGCTGCCCGTACACGGCAAAGTTCTTGCTTCGGAAGTAGCGCTGCGTGCCGGCCAGGCCTCCGTCGTTCGGATTCGTAGTGACCTGTTCGAAGATCGGCGCATCGTTGGCCATCGACCAGATGCCCTGCATCGCATAAATCGGCCGGTTCTCGCCGGAGAGGTTGTCGTTGTCCTGCTCGTCGCGCACTTCAACGCCCAGCCGCAGCGTGTGAGCGCCCCAGCTATGCGTCACCATGTCGCGTATCTCGTAAGTGTTCTCCGCGAACACCGCCGGCGTTGTCTGCGACCAGTTCACGCCATACTGCGGATTGTTGCTGAAGGGCATGCTCTGCACGTTGATATAGGGAATGCCCCAGTTCACCGTGTTGCCGCCGTCCACGATTCCGTTCTCCGCAAACCGCGTGCCGTTGGCGCGAAGCTCATTCAGCCAGTTGGGCGAGAACGTGTGAATGTAGATCGCCGTCGCCGCCGAATTCAGCGGCTTGAACGGAACATCGTCGTTGGGCCGCGCGCCGTTGGTGCCGCTCGCGCCAAAGCTGTCCAGCTTGGTGAAATAGACCACTCCCGCCAGCAGATCCCTCGCCGTCACATTCCAGTCGCCGCGCAGGTTGTACTGGTTGCCGCGCGCATGGTTGGGAACATTGATGTCCGCAAACTCGATGTCGGGGATTCCGTCCAGCCCTCCGCCGGTCACCACGTTGTTGGTTGGATCGTCTGCGTAGTTGAGCCGCGGATACTGGCCGAGCTGCGAAGCTCCGCCCGCGGTTGGCGAACCGACATCGAGTCCAGTGCCCACCGGCTGGCAGAACTTTCCGCCGGTCGGCGTCTGCCCCGGATACTGCCCCTGGTTGTTCGAATACGGCGAGCAGTCGGACGTAAGCACCTTCACCACTCTCGGCGCCATGGTTGGCAGGCTGAGAATATGCCCGCTGATTCCTCCCGGCCGGTCCGTCGCAATCAATGCCCGAAGATCCGGTGTCTCAACATACTCCGTCTGAATGGTGCTGTTATGCACGCTGAATCCCGAATACGATGCAAAGAAAAACAGCTTGTCCTTTACGATCGGACCGCCCAGCGAACCGGCCCAGATGCGCTGCGCATTCTCAACCCGTATCGGCAAGCCGTTCGTCCCGGCCGGGCCGCTGTACTTGTTATAGGCATTGAGACCAGGTTGGTCGTACAGGAAGAACGCCCCGCCGTGCAATGAGTTGGTCCCGTTTTTCGTCACCACTTTGATCTGCGCGCCGGTGTTGCGCCCGTCCGAGGCGTCGTACGATGTCGAGACGATCGTGATCTGTCCCACCGCCTCCACGTTCGGCGTCACCACCGCGTTGCCGCCGTGGGTCAGCGAGTTCACGCTTACCCCATCGAGCATGAAGTTGTTATCGGCCTGCCGCTGCCCATCGGCCGAGATCTGCACGCCGTTCTCCGTCTGGAAGGTACCCGAGTTCGAGCCTCCCGGTCCTGCTCCGTTGGGCAGAAACACCGCTCCGCCATTGCCCGAGCGCGCCCCGGTACCCGCGATTCCCGGAGCCGTCCGCAGCAGCTCATAAGGATCGCCGCCTACGATCGGCAGCCGCGTCACCTCTTCGGTTCCAATCGTCGTTCCTATGCTGGCATCGGTCGTCTGCAGCTCAGGCCCTTCGTTGGCGTTGATTTCGACCGTCTCAACCGCGCCCCCGGTCTCCAGATGGACGTCCACATTCCGCGGCGTCTCGGCAGCCAGCGCAATGTCTTTCATGACGTTCTTCTTGAATCCGCTGGCCGTGATTTGGATCGAGTAGTTGCCCGGCGCCAGTTCGGCGAAGTGATAGAACCCGGTGCCGTTCGTGGTCACCGTCTGCGTCTGCTGAGTGTTTGCGCTGGTCAGGGTCACGGACGCCCCGGGGATCGCAGCCCCCGTCGAATCCAGCACAGTTCCCGATAGGCTCGAACCGAACTGCGCGTTAAGTTGGATAGACATGAACAGCAGAATCACCGTGGCTGTAACCCAAGCCAGGTGCGCGGATCGCCCGTTACCTCCTCCGGCAAGCATCCGGAGAAATCTCGCTGATAGAAACGATTGCATTGCTCCTCCTAAAGAAAATCAGTGGGCCGTTGGTTCTTGTTGTTTTCGTTGTGAGAGAGGATGTGCGCACACTTCCGCGCAGGCGCATAAGCGGCGCCGAAGAGCAGTGTCAATTCTCGAGTCTCCGCAAAGGAGTCAGCACACACTGCCACCATCCTGAAAAGAGCCCAACCAGACTGAGATGTAGATTGGGCAGGAATGGGATGTCTTGTTGTATGGCTCTAATTTTGATTAAGTCGTAATTAACTCGCGCTCTAACTCCCGAGTCACAACGGTCTCAATTGCACTGCCGTCGTCTGCGCGGCAACCTCCGCCTCCGCCACGGCGTCCTAATCCCTCGAAACGATACGGAGGATATCCATGGCTTTCTTAAGCGGAAAGAAGATCGCCTTTCTCGCCACCGATGGCTTCGAGCAGGCGGAGCTCCTCGAGCCCCGCAAGGCGCTCGACAAAGCAGGCGCAACCACTGTGGTCATCTCACCCAAAGCCGGCGAGATCAAGGCCTGGGACATGAAGGACTGGGGCAAAACCATTCCCGTCGATAAAGCCCTGGCCGATGCCAACCCTCACGACTACGACGCCCTGGTGCTCCCCGGCGGCGTCATCAATCCCGACCACCTGCGCATGGACCCAGCGGCCGTCAACTTCGTCAAAATATTCGTCGAAACCGGCCGCCCAACGGCTGCCATCTGCCACGGACCATGGACGCTGCTTGAGGCCGGCGTCCTGCGCGGCAAAACCGTCACGTCATGGCCGTCACTCAAGACCGACCTCAAGAACGCCGGCGCCAACTGGGTCGATCAGGAAGTCGTCACCGACGGCCAGTTCATCTTCAGCCGCAAGCCCGACGACATTCCCGCATTCAACCGCACCCTCATCGAGCACCTCAGCGGCACCCGCAGCCAATCCGTCGCCGCATAAAAGTACAGCCTCGCCGCACGGTAAGTGCGACGAGGCCGTACTAATCCCTAACACCTAATCCCTAATGCCTGCGCCGTCAAGCGCTATACACCGGATACTTATCCGCCGCCACGCACGCCTGCGCCACGCTCCGGCTCAGCGCCACCGTATCCACCGGCGTCGACTTCACCAGCCTGCGCAGAATCGCCAACTGCGTGCGCAGCATGTCGCCTTCGCCGCAAGCCGCCAGAACGCGCTTCGCGGCCTGCTCCGCCAGCGTCAGCGTCTCCTCGGCCAGCAGTCCCGTCATCTCCGCCGCAACCTTCGCCGCCGCCTTCTTCGCGCTCGCCAGCTTCTTCGCCCGCAGCAGCGCCGACTCCAGCGCATACACCTGCGCGATGATGTCCGCCAGGTCCGCCATGATCTCCTGCTGATCCTGCAGCGCCATCATCCAGCGCTGGCTGGCCACGCCCGCCGCAAACAGCGCCACCTTGCGCGTCGCCGCCAGCACTTCAGTCTCGTGCGCCAGCGCTTCGCCCGTGTCACCGCCCGCATCGAACGACGGCGGCTGCATCACTTCATCCATCAACTGCTTGATCGCCGGCAGCAGCGCCAGCTTTCCAGCCATGGCTCGCTTCATCAACCAGCCGGTAATGATCATCCGATTGATCTCGTTCGTGCCCTCGAAGATCCGGTTGATCCGCGCATCGCGATAGAAGCGCTCCGCCGGATACTCCTCCACATAGCCATAGCCGCCCATGGTCGCCACCAGCTCATCGGCCACGTAGCTCAGCATCTCCGAGCCATACACCTTCAGAATGGAGCACTCGACGGCGTACTCCTCGATCCGCTTCTGCACTTCCTTCGGATCGTTCGGGTCGGCATCGGCCAGCGCGGCATCCATCATTCCAACGGTGCGATACGCCATGCTCTCCGCCGCAAACAGCCGCGCCGCGCCCGTCGCGATCTTCCGCTGGATCAGCCCGAACTCCGCGATCGCCTTCCCAAATGCCTTGCGCTCCTTCGCGTACTGGATCATGTGTCCCATCGCCATGCGCGCCCCGCCAACGCATGCAACGCCCAGCTTGAAGCGCCCCACGTTCAGCACGTTGAACGCGATGTGATGTCCCTTGCCCGGCTCGCCCAGCAGATTCTCCACCGGCACTTTGCAATCCTGCAACACCAGCGGGCAGGTCGACGACCCGCGAATCCCCAGCTTGTGTTCTTCCGCGCCCACCGTCAGCCCCGGAAACGTCCGCTCGATCAGGAACGCCGAAAACTTCTCGCCGTCGATCTTCGCGAACACCGTATACAAATCCGCAATCGCCGCGTTGGTGATCCACATCTTCTCGCCGTTCAGCAGATAGTGCCGCCCGTCCGGCGTCAATGTGGCCCGCGTGCGGATGTTCATCGCATCCGATCCCGAGCTCGCTTCGCTCAGCGCATAGGCCACCACCCACTCCGCCGTGGCAATCTTCGGCAAGTAGATCTTCTTCTGCTCCTCGGTGCCGTACCACACCAGCGGCAGTGTCCCAATCCCGATCTGCCCGCCGAACGCCGTCGAAAAACTTGCCAGCACTGCACTGTGATCCGTGACCAGCGTCGACGTCGTCTTGTCCATCCCCACGCCGCCGTACTCTTCCGGAATATCGACAGCCGTGAACCCCAGCTCCGCGGCCTTCTCGAGCAGCCCGCGCAGCACGCCCGGCTCCTTTGCTTCGATGGCCTCGGCGGCCGGCAGAATCTCTTCGCGCGCAAACTTCGCCGCGGTCGCGGCAATCTGTCGCTGCTCTTCGTTCAAATCCTCGGGCGCAAAAACTTCTTCAGGCGTGCGCGTCTGGAGCAGGAAGCTCCCTCCGGCAGCGGCAAGCACATGCAAACCAGTCACAGTACTCATCTAAGGGGAATCTCCAACTGCTGAAACATTACGCTCGCTGAACAGCGCCGCACAACCAAAGCGCTATCTACTTCGGCGGCTTCACCAGGTCCGACTCCGACCCGCCGCCAAACCCCGGCCGCAGCGCGATCCCCGTCGGCTTGTACTCGTACCTTCCCAAGGCGCGATTGGCGCCATCGACGCAAGGTCATTAGTCCGGGACCAGAGATTCCGTTATCCCGCTAACCAGCCGCGAGGCGCCGCAGGGCATCCCCGCTCACCCGCACATTCCGCCACGCATCCATAAACTCCGCGCCCAGCCCGGCATAGAAGTCGATGGCCGGCTGATTCCAATCCAGCACCTCCCACTTCAGCCGTGCGCAGCCCTTCTCCAGCGCAATCGCCGCCAACCGCTGCAGCAGCGCCTTGCCGATCCCCAACCCCCGAAACGGCGGATCGACAAACACATCCTCCAGGTAAAGCCCCGGCTTGCCCAGCCACGTCGAGTAGTCGTAGAAATAGAGCGCAAATCCCACCGGCTGCCCGTCCTGCTCGGCGATCAGGCACTGATAATAAGGACTTTCCCCAAATCCATGCCGCAGCAGATCGGCTTCGGTCGCCTCAACCGCGTCCGGTTCGCGCTCATACTTTGCCAGCGCGCGGATAAACCGCAGAATCAGTCCCACATCCTCGGCCGTCGCTGCCCGTATCGTCGTCGACATCTTTTTATTGTAGGGTGTGATCTATGCCACAATCTTCCCTTCGGCCGACACCTTAACATAGTCTGCTGAGGCGGTTCTTTTGGCCGCACGCAACCTGTTCAACCTCTGCCGTGTTCACATACACATGCGGCAACGCACTCTTGTCGAGAGGTTGCGCGAGGGTTTAACTTTGGCTGTGCTGGGCGATCTGTATGCGGGACACTTCGTCGAGCCCTCTGATCACGGATTTTCCCGCAAGCTTTGCTCCTCCTCCTGCCGCCGCTTGCGCAAGGTGGAGTGAGATTGAATTTCTGAGCCCGCGGACTTCCTCGTTCGCGTCGCTCCAAGGAGATAAGACGATGAAAAGGATTCTCTCAATTTGCCTGGGGCTGGTGGCTTTCGCAGCGCTCCCCGTGATGGCGCAGGCGCCTGCCGCCGCCACGGGCAAGATTCACGGACACGTTATTAATCCCACCGGTGCCGCGCAGGGCACGGGCAACGTCACCGCCATATTGCCGGGCAAGGACAAGGGAGAGGTCTTCCAGGTCAATTCCCTGGGCGAGTACTCCGGTGACCTCGCCGCCGGCACCTACACCCTCGTCTTCCGCCAGCCCGAGACACCGCCTGACAAGCAGGTCGACAAGATCGAGAACGTCAAGATCGTCGTTGGCCAGACCACCGAGCAGGACATCGACATGTCCCGCGAGGCGTACGTGAAGACCCTCCCCGCCGAGCAGCAAAAACAGCTCGAGGAGATGAGGAAGCACAACGCGGAAGCGCTCAAGACCAACCAGGTTATCAAGAACCTCAACGCCGATCTCAAGACGGTCGCCGACGACGTCAAGGCCGCCGAAGGGGCGCACGCCGAGGCCGTCCAGGAGCTTGGCGCTGGCGCTACCAAGCAGACCGTCGATGCCAAGGAGAACGAGATCAAGACCGCCAAGTACACCGACGCCGAGCAGTTGATGGCCAAGGACACGGCGGCCAAGGCCGATGCTTCCATCCTCTGGGCGCGTCTCTGCCAGGCTCAGGTCGCACTCAAGAAGTACGACGACGGCATCACATCCTGCAAGAAGGCCATCGAGCTTGAATCCACCTCCAAGAAGCCCCTGGCTGAAGTGCAGGGACTGGCCCAGAGCCAACTGGGCGAAGCCTACGCGCGCTCGGGCAAGGTGCAGGAGGCGAACGATGCTTACGACGCCGCCGCCAAGGCCAACCCCACCCAGGCCACCACCTATCTGAAGAACCAGGCCGTCATCTTCTCCCAGCAGGGCAATTCCGCCGCTCAGGTTACCGCGGCTGACAAGGCCATTGCTGCCGCCGCCAACCCCAGCGACCCCAACCTGGCCATCCTCTATTACCTCAAGGGCCAGGGACTGGTCGCGAATGCCACCATGGCGCCCGATCCGAAGAATCCCAAGGTGCAGATGATCGTTCTGCCTCCGGGTTGCGCCGAGGCCTACGAGAAGTATCTGGAACTGGCGCCCAACGGACCCTTTGCCGCAGATGCCAAGGGCATCCTGGAACAGGCCGGACAGAAGGTCAGCACCAGCTACAAGGCCGGCAAGAAGTCGTAGTTCAGCCAAGCCTCAACGCGGCGGCCACAAGCCGCCCAAAGCCCAAAGGGCGCTCCCACGCGGAGCGCCCTTTTCTCTTTGAGATCTGTTACCCCTTGAGATTTGTCCTGCGTCGGTCTCGTGGCGCACCTCCCTCCTCTCGCCCTTTGCCTTTCGAAACCCTGATGACAACCGCGCACGCCCACCGTCTATGGCACAGAATCATCCGGCACTCGCCGCGGCTGAAGAGGCACCATGTCTCCGAATCAGAATTCTCTCTTCCAGCAGCAGTCCGCCCTCCACACCAATCCATGGAGCGTCGGCACTTCGGTCATGGTCAACGGCGGCATTCTCGCCTTGCTGCTCTGCATCGGACTGGGCCACAAACCGCCGCTTCCGATTCCAGGCTCCATCCCTCACATCAACCTGCGCGACTTCACAATCTTTGCGCCGCCGATAGCCGCTTCATCGCACGGAAGCAATGGCGGCGGCAACCACGATCTCATCGCACCCAGCGAAGGCCGAACCCCGCCCGTCGATCGATCTCCCATCGTTCCTCCACAAGTCCAGGCCCTCGACAAGCCGCTGCTCGCCATCAATCCCGCCATCGCTGTCCCGCCCGATGTGAAGCTGCCTGACAATCCCACGCTCCTCAACCTCGGCGTCTATCGTTCCTCCAACACGGTTGTCCTGTCCAACGGCCCGGGTGCTGAAGCCGGCATCGGGACCGGCAAGCACGGCGGCGTCGGGCCCGGCACGGGCAACACCGGTTGGGGCATCGACCAGGGTCCGGGCATCTATAAGCCGGGAGTCGGCGGCGTTTCCGCTCCCGTCCCTCTCTTCCAGCCTGAAGCCGAATTCTCCGACGAAGCCCGCCGTCAGAAATACCAGGGCATCTGCATGATCTCCCTCATCGTTGACGCCCGCGGCAACCCGCAAAATCCGCGCGTCGTTCACGCCCTCGGCATGGGCCTCGATGAAAAAGCGCTGCAGGCCGTCCAGCTCTATCGCTTCAAACCCGCCATGAAGGACGGCCACCCCGTCCCCGTCGCCATCACCATCGCCGTGAACTTCCGCCTCTTCTGAGACTCCGTGCCCATCAATCCTCCCGCCGCGCTAACCTACGCTTCGCGTACAATTTGGATAGCCCGCTCCGGGAGGATTCACCCAGTTGACCATCAACACAGCCAGCGTGCGTCTCGCCCTCAGTTCCCTCCAGCGACTCGCCCCGGCCCTGGCCTTCGCGCCCCAGAACAGTTTCAGGCACCAATTGAAGACGCTGTTCACTGACCCGTTCGCCTCGGTGCACCACTCATTCAACTGGTTTGACACGCTCCTCCTGCTGCCCTACTTCATCGTCATGATCGTGCTGGCGGCCTACGGCATTCATCGCTACACGATGTGCTATCAGTACTTCAGGTACCGGAAGAACTACAACCCCAATCCTCTTAGTCACTTCGAAGATCTCCCCCGCGTCACCATCCAGCTCCCCATCTTCAACGAGCAGTTCGTGATCGACCGCCTCATCGAGGCCGTCTGCGCCATGGAGTACCCCAAGGACAAGCTCGAGATCCAGGTCCTCGACGACTCCACCGACGAGACCCAGGAAGTGGCCCGCGGCATCGTCGAGCGCTACGCCGCCCTCGGCCATCCCATCGAGTACATTCACCGCACCAACCGCCACGGCTACAAGGCCGGAGCCCTCGATGCGGGCCTGAAAGTCGCTAAAGGCGGGTTCATCGCCATCTTCGACGCCGACTTCGTCCCGCCACCTGACTGGCTCATGCGCGTTATCCACCACTTCACCGAGCCGGGAATCGGCATGGTGCAGACCCGCTGGACCCACCTCAACCGCGACTACAGCATGCTCACCCAGATCGAGGCCATCCTTCTCGACGGCCATTTCGTCCTCGAACACGGCGCCCGCGCACGCACCGGCCAGTTCTTTAATTTCAATGGAACCGCGGGGATGTGGCGCCGCCAGGCCATCGACGACGCCGGCGGCTGGCAGCATGACACCCTCACGGAAGACACCGACCTCAGCTACCGCTCGCAGATGGCCGGCTGGAAATTCAAGTACCTGCCTGAGGTCGAGTGCCCCGCCGAGCTGCCCATCGAGATGACCGCCTTCAAGACCCAGCAGGCGCGCTGGGCCAAGGGACTCATCCAGACCAGCATTAAAGTGCTGCCCATGATGTTCCGCTCCAACGTGCCGCGCAGCATCAAGATCGAGTCGGTCTATCACCTCACCGCCAACATGAGCTATCCGCTCATGGTCATCATGACCGCCCTGCTCATCCCCAGCATGATCGTGCGCTTCTACCAGGGCTGGTTCCAGATGCTGCTCATTGACGTGCCCCTCTTCACCGCGTCAACTCTCTCCATTGCCGTGTTTTATGTGGCCAGCCAGCGCGTCCTCTTCCCCCGGAGCTGGATGAAGACATTCCTCTACCTGCCTGTCCTGATGGCCCTCGGCATCGGCCTCACGGTCACCAACTCAAAAGCGGTGATGGAAGCCCTTCTCGGCATCAAGAGCGCCTTCGCCCGCACCCCCAAGTACCGCGTCGCCAAGAAGGGCGAAAAGTCGCAGGCGGCCAAGTACCGCAAGCGCCTCGTCCTCGCCCCCTGGATCGAACTCCTCGTCGGCACTTATTTCTTCCTCGCCATCATTTACTGCTTCTCGAATCACAACTACTTCACCGCGCCCTTCCTCATACTGTTCGTCATTGGCTACTGGTACACGGGACTGATGTCCCTCCTCCAGGGCCGCTTCGAGCGCTGGCGCAGCGGAGCCAATGCAGAGGAGTCCAGCCCGAAGCCATTCCCGGTTGGCGTGTGACATGGGCTACCAAGGCGTTCCGTGAGGACTCCGTGCCCCCTGTTCCCCCTCCGCTACAATAGACAAAACCGTCCGCCGGGCCGGAGACGCCAATCATGCCGACTGCCAACGAGCTCGAACATCTCCGTCAGAGCTGGCGCCCCACGCCGGAAAAGGTCGACCTCGCCGTGAGGAAAGCCGTTGAAGTTGCGTGTCCCTCGCGCGTCTTCATCTTCGGCTCCTGGGCGCGCGGCGACGCGAGGACGGACAGCGACCTCGATCTCGCAATTCTCATCGATGATGATCGGAAAGACGAGATCGGCGAGGTGCGCCGCAAGATCCGCAGCGGCCTCAGCGACCTGAAAATGAGCATCGATCTGATCATCGCAACCGAAGGATATGTAAAAGAGTTTCTGGCATCGATCAACAGCATCTATTACCAGATCGTCAACGAAGGAAAGCTGGTCTATGACGCCCGGCATCGATAAGGAAGCCGAGGTTCTGCTCATCAAGGCCGCCGAGGACGAATCTGTCGCACAACTCCCCGGCATTCCCGATGGGCCTTTCGGATTTCATATCCAGCAGGCAGTGGAAAAGCTGTTGAAGGCTCTCCTCTGCCAGTTTGCGATCAAATACAAGCGAACTCCCGATCTTGAATACCTTGTTACTCTTCTGCGCGACGGCGGAGAGTCTCTCCCCGTGGGTATGGCCGATCTCAGTCAGCTCGAGAGTTATGGAATCGCGTATCGTTACGATGCCGTTCCCGAAGTGGCGTTTCTGGACCGCGCCGCTGCAATCGAAACCGTTCGTATGATCCGCGAGCATGTCGTGACCCGCATTGCCGCCCTCTCCGGCACACCGTAGCCGCCTCCGCTACAATACATAAAAGCGCCTGCCAGACTGGGGAACCGAATCCCGCGTCTGCCAGGCGCGTCCAAGCATTATGCTCGAGAAAAACCTCTCTGAAGCGTTGACGTTCGACGACGTCCTCCTCGTTCCTGCCTATAGCGACGTTGTGCCGACGCAGGTGAGTACGCAAACCCAGCTCACCCGCGACATCACTCTGAATACGCCTCTGCTCTCCTCGGCCATGGACACGGTGACGGAGTCCCGCATGGCCATTGCGATGGCGCAGCAGGGCGGCATCGGGATCGTGCACCGCAACCTCACCATCGAGCAGCAGGCAGGCGAGATCGACAAGGTGAAGCGCTCGGAAAGCGGCATGATCGTCGACCCCGTCACCATCGGTCCCGACCAGATGATTGGCGATGCGCTCGAGGTGATGCGGCGCTACAAGATCTCGGGCGTGCCGGTGACGCAGGGCGGGAAGCTGGTGGGCATCCTCACTAACCGCGACTTGCGCTTCGAGACGCGCACCGATGTCCCCATTGGCGCGTGATGACCAGGGAGAACCTCATCACCGTTCCCGTGGGCACCACGCTCGAAGAAGCCGAGCTGATCCTGCACAAACATCGCGTGGAGAAGCTCCTGGTGGTCAACGATCAGTACGAGCTGAAAGGCCTGATCACCGTCAAGGACATCCAGAAGAAGTTGAAATACCCCAACGCCAGCAAGGACGAAAAGGGCCGGCTGCGCGTGGGCGGCGCCATCGGGGCGACGGGAGACTATCTCGAGCGCGCGGCTGAGCTGGTAAAGGCTCGCATCGACGTGCTCGCCATCGACTCGGCGCATGGGCACTCGTCGCGGGTGCTGGAGGCGGTGCGGGACGTGAAGAAGCGCTTCCCGAATGTCGGCCTGCTGGCCGGCAATGTCGCCACCTATGAAGGCGCGAAGGCACTCATCGACGCCGGAGCTGACGCCGTGAAAGTGGGCATTGGACCGGGCTCCATCTGCACCACGCGCATGGTGACCGGCGCGGGCATGCCGCAGATCACGGCCATCGCCGAAGCCTATCGCGCAGCCAGCGAGCACGGCATTCCCGTGATTGCCGATGGCGGCATCAAGTATTCGGGCGAGATCACCAAGGCCATCGCGGCCGGAGCCAGCAGCGTGATGATCGGATCGCTGTTTGCCGGCGTGGACGAAAGCCCGGGCGAGACGATCCTCTACCAGGGCCGCAGCTTCAAGACGTATCGCGGCATGGGCTCGCTGTCGGCCATGAATCAGGGTTCGGGCGAGCGCTACTTCCAGAGCTCCGCCGACATGGCCACAATGGAATCAGGCGAAGGCGTGGTGCAGCGCGAGCGCAACGGGCAAAACAGGCTGGCAAAGTTTGTGCCCGAGGGCATTGAAGGCCGCGTGCCGTATCGCGGGCCGCTTGAAGCCATGGTGTATCAACTCGTGGGCGGGCTCAAGTCCGGCATGGGCTATCTCGGTTGTGGCGCCATTCGCGACCTTCAGGAGAATGCGCGTTTCGTGCGCATTTCAAATGCCGGCCTGCGCGAGAGCCACGTGCACGATGTGATCATCACCCGCGAGGCGCCTAACTACCATGTCGAGTAGCCGCCGCGCGGTGGGCTACTGGATCGCCGTCTGGTGGCCCGTGGCATTCATGCTCGCAGTCATCGCTCTTGAATCCACCTCGACCTTTGGCGCAGACGGCGCGGCGAACCTGGCAGGACGGACACCCGTCAATTCAGGACCCCCGAATTAGCGCGCCCCCCCCGCATCCTCAGCAGTTGCACGCCGGGGCGTTCCAGGCTTGGATTCCGTACCGTGTTCTCAAGTGCGCTGAGGAGCGTTTCAGGAGAAGCGCCGCTGGGCAGTATCCGCGTGAAAAGAGCGAGATCTTCCGCAGGCACAGCGGAGTGTCCCGAGTAGAGAATAAGCGGAACATCCTTGTTCATGTGGCGAAGTTGGACTGCGAAGGCTCTGCCCTTCATGCCCGGCATAGCGTCGTCGAGAACGACTGCGTCAACGATTCCGGTTGAGAATATCTTCATTCCCTCGCAATCATTCTGCGCGGCCAAAACAAGGTAACCGGCCTTCTTCAGAAGCCTGCGGCGGATCGCCAGGCGGTCAGAATCGCGATCGATACACAAAACCGTGTGCCGGCCAGCGCGATTCGCTAAATGTCCGTCGCTTGCAGTCTCGGTTGGCTGATGGCTAATCGCCATGTGGCGAAGAACCTTCTCGACGCCGTGCAGAAGCGATTTAGGGTCGCTCTCCAGAACTGCGTCTGCAAAACCGCGAGAACAATCCTGCTGGGAGGCCGGCGCGACAACGACAACGGGGATCCGCGACCCGGAAGCCCGAATTGCGCTGGTAAGCCGGTCTCTGTCCTGCAAGGGGATTGAGTGACAAAGCAGAACCATGTCGTAATCACCTTGCTCGAACCCATTGATTGCCTGCGGCAAAGTGAAAGCCGATTCCACAAGGTATCCCGCCGCTCGCAAAACGGAGCTGCGAGTATCCAACAGGACGTAGTCCTGACCGACAGCCAAAATGAGGACCATGGACATAATTGCACCTTTTGCAATCCCCATTCAGGAAAGCGCCCGATGTTCCCGGCACTCGATCGATCTTCGGCCCGGAGCCCTTACTCAGGCGGCACTTCGTGAGAGGATAAGCATTCTGCCTGCCTTCCCTGAGGACCCATATCATCGCTGTCTGAAAAGCCTCACGTCTGTCATTTGTCGAACCTAAGAAGCGTCTTTTTGCGGGCGCCGCTTTAGTGCCCGTTCGTCTCTAACCGGGCGTATGATCGTGCTGACATCTTCATACGCGATCTTGCCTTCCTCCGAGGCGGCTCCTTTGCGCATCAAGGTGCGGGTCTTTCCCGCGATGCAAAGGAGCGCCCATGCGGCCTGCAACCCTTCCAGCCAATCGTCCGCCCTACAGAAACAGTCTCCTGGCCACGATCCCCTCCCTGGTCAGGGAACGTCTCGCCGCGCACCTCGTTCCCGCAATTTTTGAACGGGGTCAGACGCTGCACGATGCCGGGCAGAAAGTGGATACGGTCTACTTCATCGAAGACGGCATCTGTTCGGTGGTCGTGACCATGGCGGACGGAAACACGGTGGAAGTCGGCATTATTGGAAGAGACAGCTTTGTCGGACTCCCCGCGGTGCTGGGAACAGGTCAATCGTCGAATCGAAATTTCATTCAAGTGCCGGGCTCCGGCTACAGCCTTAAAGCGAGCATTCTGGATGAGTATCTGTCGGATGGGTCGAGCGAGTTTCGAACCTGCCTGTTTCGGGGTGTGCAAGGGCTGCTTACCCAGACTGCCCAGACTGCGGCCTGCAATCGCGTTCACGAGCTTGAAGAACGGCTGGCGCGATGGCTGCTCATGTGCCAGGACAGGATGCAAAGCGATCGCATATCCATGACCCATGAGTTTCTGGCGATGATGCTGGGAACGCGACGTTCAACGGTCACCGTAGCGGCTGGAATGCTCCATAAAGCGGGCCTGATTGAATATTCGCGTGGGAACGTAACGATCTTGAATCGTCCGGGCCTTGAAGAGGTTGCATGCGAGTGCTACTCCGTCATACACGACGAGTATGTGCGCCTCGGGCTGCTCTAATTACGGAAGACTTCCGGATGGCGCGCCTCAGCACAGAGGTTTCGTTTCCTCCCGGCTGCCCCAGACAGCCGGTGTGGAAACCCCCAGCCATAGCCGCGTGACTCTTGCGGCGAGCCTGCTGCGGCGAGCCTATTGCGGCGAACCTATTGCGGCGTAACTGTCAGCTTCTTGCGCGGCGCGGGCTGTGCCGCGGCGGCGTTGGCCACCGGCTCGCTGTCAGGATTCGGCGCGGCGGGAGCGGAGGCCGCGTCGTTGGCCGCCTGCATTGATGCCAGCTCCGACTTGCCGTATTTGGACGAGCTGATGTAGCCGTGGATGTGGTCCTTGCTGATGCCATTGATCACGATCTCAACCGGCTGCGGGCTGTCAGGCGTGTAGAACATCGCCGGCTGGTACAGGTTGATGTGCTTCTGCGACAGGTTGCGGTCGTCGACGATCAGCTCCAGGTCGGCGTACTGGTGCTTGACGTTGGCCTTCTTCAGGCGGATACCGAGCGGGCCCTTGTGCTGGAAGTCCTTCGACTTCGAGATATCGAACTCGGCGTAGTTGCGCTCGCCCTTCTTTTGGAGCAGCACCAGCTCGTCGTGCGTGTGTGCGATAGAACCCGTGAGCACGGTCCGAGTGTTGACGAGGTCGCTTTGCGTGCCCGCGAGGGCATTCTGCGTATCCTGAATGGCCTTGCCCTGCGCGTCGAGCTGATTCTGCAGCTTCTTGTAGCGGGAGTCCTGGTGGACGCCGGCGGCGGGGCGCGCGGTGGAAGCGTGAGCGGAGCGCGCCGGCTGCGCCGTATCCGAGGTCGGGACCGCCGCAGGCGCGGGCGGCGTATCGGCGCGGGCCACGAGCATGTTGACCTTGCTGGTCAGGTCGCTCAGCTCTTTTTTCGTGTCGTTGAGCTGGGCGGTGGTCTGCTGGTTTTTTGCGGTCAGATCCTGGGCGGTGTTGTGCTCGTGGATAGCGTATCCGCCGAGCGATCCGCCGAGAACGACTGCGGCGGCGGTGAGAGCGATCTTCTTAGTGGCCAGCGAGGCTGGCGTGGCAGAGAACTCGAACATGTTGCCTCCGGGGGAGAACGAGGTAACGTTCTTCTACCCATGGAATGAGCACGTCGCGTGCCAGACGGCTGAGCGGGAGGTAAGCGGCTGGATCAGCGGGGGTTGATGGCGAAGGACACAGCATGCTGGGTGGAAAGAAGGTTGCTTTTCGGGAAAAAGTTACGCGGAGGACAGTGGGTGGGGAGCGCTCTCCACCCAAGCAGAGCTTGGATGGGGCACCCGGGTTGGTGGTGGAACGGACGGGTGGCTGCTTACGGCTGGTAGCCCGGTCCGCGCAGCACCTTGCCGGGCAGGGCGTTGGTCATCGTGCCATTGGCGATGACCGGGACGCCGTTGACCAGAACGAAATCCATGCCCTGCGAGAGCTGGTTGGGCTGCTCGAAGGTGGCGAGATCGCGGATCGTGGCGGGATCGAAGATCACGATGTCGGCAGCCATGCCGGCCTTGAGCACGCCGCGGTCAGTGAAGTGCATACGCTGGGCGGGCAGGGCGGCGAACTTGCGGATGGCGTCTTCAAGGGTAAGCGCGTGCTCCTCGCGAACATATTTACGGAGAATGCGCGGGAAGTGCCGTAGGCGCGGGGGTGCGGGTGCTCGCTGCCGAGCAGGCCCTGGGGCGAGGTCCCCTGCGAGTCGTTGTCGACTGAGACCCACGGCTGCTGGAGGGCGAGCTTGACGTCGGGCTCCGACATGCCGAAGACGGCGACTTCGGTGAAGGCCTTGTCTTTGATGAGGATGTCGCAGAGCGCGTCGATGGGGTCTTCATGCCACAGCGCGGCGACGTCTGAGAGACGCTTGCCCTGCAACGGCACGAGCTCGGGGCTCTGCACGACGGCAATCAGGATGTCGTCGGGGCTGGAGATCTCCTGCCACTCGTTATCCCAGTCGCCTTTGGGGTCAAGCATGTCCTTGCGGATGCGGGCGCGGATCTGCGGGTCCTTCAGGCGCTCGACAAGCTTGGCGTCGCCGCCGTCGTGCGCCCACGGCGGAATGAATGCCGAGAACGTATTGAACCAGGCGGTGTAGGCGTAGGTGTTGGCGGAGATGTCGACGCCGGCATCGCGCGCGGCCTGGATCTGCGCCACAATCTGCGGCATCTTGCCCCAGTTGGGTTTACCCGCGGTTTTGAGGTGCCAGATCTCGACGGGGATCTGGCCTTCTTTTCCGATGCGGATGGCTTCGTCGATGGCGGCGGGCTCGGCATCGCCTTCGCTGCGCATGTGCGTGGCATAGATGCCGCCGCGGCGCCGGCCGTGAAGGCCAGGGCGATAAGCTCCTCAGTCTGCGCGTAGGGAGCGGGCGCGTACTGCAGCGCGGTGGAGACGCCGACAGCGCCGTCTTTCATCGCCTGGTCAACCAGGGACTGCATCTCGGCAAGTTGGGCGGC
The DNA here is from genome assembly GCA_963819365.1 of uncultured Acidobacteriota bacterium. Classification (GTDB taxonomy): domain Bacteria; phylum Acidobacteriota; class Terriglobia; order Terriglobales; family Acidobacteriaceae; genus Telmatobacter. The sequence goes on along the minus strand of CAWFVY010000014.1, from coordinate 166,184 downwards.
GGTGGGCTGAATGTCGGCGTCGCCCAGAACCATGCGGCGGACGCTGGTGGCGCCCACGTAGCTGGCCATGTTGATGCCCATGCCCTGCTTTTCGAGGCGGGCGAAGAATTCGCGGAATGTCGTCCAGTCGGGATTGATCTTGAGGTGGTCGTAGTCGGCGCGGTCGGCGGCAATCATCTGCGCGTTGAGCGGCGCGGCGGATCCGCCCTCGCCCGTAACCTCGGTGGTGATCCCCTGGTAGATCTTTGACGGCAGGTGCGGATCGACGAGGATGGACATCTCGGACTGGCCGAGCATGTCAATAAAGCCGGGCGCGACCACCTGCCCGTGGGCGTCGATGGTGCGGGTGCGCGGCGTGCCATCAAGATTCCCGATAGCAGCGATGCGGCCCTGGCGAATGCCGATCTGCCCGGAGTACCAGGGCGAACCGGTGCCGTCGATGATGTGCCCGTTGGTGATGACGATGTCAAAGGGTACGGCCGCTGGGGACTGTGCGGCGGCGGCGAGCGGAGCAAGAAGAAGAGCGACGGCAAGGGTAAGTGCGCGCATAGGTCTCATATCAGTGGATTAGCAACGGACGGCGTGGGGGAATCGTAACACGGGCAGCAGCACCTTCGGTGCGGCCGACTGCCGGGTGATTGGCGAAGCCTACGGATTGGGGGCAACGCGCATCTCAACTGTTCATTGGGGAACATAACGCGAGGTGACGGCATGAAGTGGGTTTCAGAGGACTTTCAGAATCTGCGGAGCTTGTGGGTAAGCCAACTCCGCGTGCTGCTTTCAGCCGAGGAACAGATTGTGCGGGCGCTGCCCGACATGATTACGCATGCCAGCGATGCGCAACTGCAGGGGGCGTTCCAGGCGCACCTGCAGGAGACGGAGGTGCACATTCAGCGGCTGGAGCAGATTCTGGCCGAGCAGAAGCGGGTGGATGCCACCGTGGACAGTATCAGTCCCGTGAAATGCAAGGCGATTGCGGCGATCAAAGCGGAGGCTGAAGACATCTTTGTGGATGCGCGCGACGCGTGGGTGCGGGATGCGGCGCTGATTGGGGCGGCGCAGCGCGTGGAGCACTACGAGATTGCGTCGTACGGAACGGTGCGGCAGTGGGCGCTGCTGCTGGGCGAGACGGCGGCTGCGGAGCTGCTGGACAAGACGGCCAAGGAAGAAGGCCACGCCGATCATCTGCTGACGGAGATCGCGGTGAGGGTGAATCCGAAGGCGAAGGCCGCGTAAGCACCTGCGGGCACCTGCGGTGCGGCCAACTGCGGCTTCGCCGCCCTTCCGAGGCTGTTTGGGGTCCGAGGTTTCCCACCCTGTCGCCAGGAAAAAAGCGACAGGATGGGGCACGGGAAATCCCGGTGGAACCATCACGGCTTGCAAGTCCCGATGTTTCTTTTCCAGGTGAATTGAATTTGTGGGGCAGCGTGTACTGCTGCTCCTTGTGTCTCTCAACCCAGGTGACTCGATGCGACGTGTTCCCCATTCGACATACCGGCTGCAACTGAACAAGCAGTTCACCTTTGACGATGCGGCCGCTATAGCAGGGTACCTGAAGGATCTCGGCATTTCGCACGTCTATTGCTCGCCCTATCTGCAGGCCGCGCCTGGAAGCATGCATGGCTACGACGTCGTCGATCACCGAGAAGGTGAATGAAGAACTGGGCGGCGAGCAGGGACACAAGCGATTCTGCGCGCGGCTGAGCGAACTGGGCCTGGGTCAGGTGCTCGACATCGTGCCGAATCACATGGCCATGGGGCGGTGGAACCGCTACTGGCGGGATGTGCTCGAGAACGGCCCCTCGAGCCGGTATGCAACGTGGTTTGATATCGATTGGAACTCGCCGGAGGTGAAGCTCAAGAACAAGGTGCTGATCCCGGTGCTGGCGGATCAGTACGGCAAGGCGCTGACGGCGGGCGCATATCCGGATCGAGCAGGACGGCGAGACGTTTCGCTTCCGCTATTTCGATCATTCGTTCCCGATCGCGCCGCGTCCGCTGGCGATCGATTCTTGCAGATGGCGGCGCAGCATCTGCGCGAAGACACGCTGAGCTTCATCGCCGACAGCCTTGCGCGGCTGCCGTCGCCCGACGCGAACGATCCCGCGCTGGTCGAGGAGAGGCAGCGCGACAAGGATGTCATCTTCCGATTGCTGGCGCGCGCCTGCGCCGAGAAGAAGGAAGTGTGCGAGGCGATTGCCAGGGCCATTGAGGCGATCAACGGCGACATCGATCTGCTGGACGATCTGCTGAACCAGCAGTACTACCGGCTGGCCTACTGGCGCACGGCGGACCAGGAGCTGGGCTATCGGCGATTCTTCGACGTCAACACGCTGATCGGGCTGCGCATGGAACGCCAGCATGTTTTCGACGCGACGCATGCGCGGGTTCTGGAGTGGGTGCAGAGCGGCGTGCTCGACGGCATTCGCGTAGATCATCCCGATGGGCTGCGCGATCCGCAGCAGTACTTCGATCGTCTGCGGTCGCGGGCGCGGCGATGCGTGGATCATCGGCGAGAAGATTCTGGAGCCGGGCGAGATGTCTTCGCGACGAGTTGGCCGATCGACGGCACCAGCGGCTACGACTTTCTCAACGTGTGCAACAACCTGCTGGTCGCATCCCGCGGGACTGCGGGAGTTCAACGCGATCTATCGCGAGTTCACGGGACGCGCGCAGAGCTTTGACGACGATGGTGCACGACAAGAAGCTCAACGTGGAGCAGGAGGCGCTGGGCAGCGATGTCAATCGCCTGGCCAGCCTGTTTGTGGAGATCTGCGAAGGCAATCGCGACCAGCGCGATTACACGCGGGCCGAGATTCGACGCGCGATCCGCGAAGTGGCCGCATGCTTCTCCATCTATCGCACGTATGTGGTGGCGGAGCGCAACGAGATCACGGATGAAGATCGCCGTGAGATTGAGCGCGCCGTCAATTGTGCGAAGCAATACCGGCAGGACATCGATGCGGGCCTGTTCGATTTTATCGGGGACGTGCTGGCGCTGCGGCATCGCGGGGCTCTCGAGAGCGAGTTCCTGCTGCGCTTCCAGCAGTTCACTTCGCCGGTGATGGCGAAGGGCGTGGAGGATACGGCGTTCTATTGCTTCAACCGCATGATCGGGCTGAACGAGGTGGGAGGCGCGCCGGCGGCCGATGGAATGAGCATCGACGAGTTTCACGCATATTGCGTGCGACATGCAGACGACGCATCCGCTGAGCATGACCACGCTGGCCACGCACGATACGAAGCGATGCGACGATGTGCGCGCGCGGCTGGCGGCGTTGACGGAGATTCCTGTGCGATGGAAGAGCGCGCTGCAGCGCTGGGCGCAGGATGAATGCGCGCTTCAAGACGAACGGATTGCCGGATCGCAACACCGAGTATTTCTTCTACCAGACGATGATCGGCGCATGGCCGATCTCAGAGGAGCGGCTGCAGACGTACATGGTGAAGGCGGCGCGCGAAGCCAAGGAGCAGACCAGTTGGACGCAGCAGAACAAGGAATTCGAAGACGCGCTGCAGCGCGTTCATCGGCCAGTTCTACAGTCGCGCGAATTTGTTGCGGATCTCGAAACGCTGGTGGGGCGCGTGAATCACGCCGGGCACGTGAACAGCCTGGCGCAGACGCTGCTGCATTTCACGGCGCCCGGAGTTCCGGACACGTACCAGGGCGGCGAGCTATGGGATTACCGGCTGGTCGATCCCGATAACCGCACGCCCGTGGACTATGATCTGCGGCAGAGAATGTTGAACGAGCTGAAAGCCGGCATGAACGCGAGCGAGATCATGAAGCGCGAAGACAGCTGGGATGCCGAAGCTGTGGCTGGTGCATCGGGCGCTGATGCTGCGGCGCGAGCATCCGGAGTGGTTCGGGGCTGAGGCAACTTATGAGCCGCTGCCGCCGAGCGGCGCGAAGGCCGCGCACGCGGTGGCGTATCTGAGGGCCGGGCGCGTGGCGACAGTGGTTCCGCGATGGCCCATCAAGCTGGGCGGCAGTTGGGCGGGCACGACGGTGACGCTTCCTGAGGGAAGATGGACGAACGTGCTGAGCGGAGACGAGACCGGCGGCGGCCGATTGCGCATCCAGGCGCTGTTGCGCGATTTTCCGGTTGCGCTTCTGGTAAGAAACGCGGAGTGAGGCATGCACAGGTTTGAAGTGTGGGCGCCGCCGGCGAAGAAGATGACGGTAGAGGCAGACGGCGCGCGCGTTGCGATGCAGGGGCCCGATGAGCACGGCTGGTGGAAGGCCGATGTGGCGGCGGCTGGTGCCAGGAACCGATTACGGATTCGTGATCGATGACGGCGACCGCGCGTATCCCGATCCGCGCTCGCAGTGGCAGCCGAACGGCGTGCATGGGTTGTCGCGCGTGTACGATCAGGGCGCGTTTGTGGGGACCGATGCGGGATTCCAGGCGCTGCCCCTGGCGAGCGCCATCGTCTATGAGCTGCACATCGGCACGTTCACGCCAGCAGGGCACGCTCGATGCGGCCATCGAGAAGCTCGATGCGCTGAAGGAACTGGGTATCACGCATGTCGAGCTGATGCCGGTGGCGGCGTTCGCGGGACGGCACGGCTGGGGTTACGACGGCGTAGCGCTGTTCGCCGTGCATGAGCCGTATGGCGGGCCCGGATGCGCTGAAGCGCTTTGTCAATGCCGCGCATGCGAAGGGGCTGGCGGTGCTGCTCGACGTGGTCTACAACCACTTCGGCCCGGTCGGGCAATTACACCGGCAAGTACGGTCCGTACGTAACGGATGCGCACCAGACGCCGTGGGGCGGCGCGGTGAATCTTGAAGACACGCTGGTCGCATGAAGTGCGGCGGTTCTTCTGTGATAACGCGCTGATGTGGATGCGGGATTTCATATCGACGGACTGCGGCTCGATGCCGTGCATGCGTTCGTTGATCGCTCGGCGATTCATTTCCTGGAGCAGCTTGCCGTGGAGACCGATGCCTTGCAGGCAGCGACGGGGCGCAGGCTGGTGCTGATCGCGGAAAGCGACCTGAACGACCCGCGCATTGTGACCACGCGCGAGGCCGGCGGATATCGGCATGGACGCGCAGTGGAGCGACGATTTTCATCACGCGCTGTTCACGGTGCTCGCGCCCGGGCAGGGCGGATACTACTCCGACTTCGGCGACCATGGCGCAGTTGAAGAAGGCGCTCGAGGAAACGTTTGTCTACGACGGCATGTACTCGAAGCATCGCAAGCGCATGCACGGCAAGCCGGCACGGCATCTGCCGCAGCATCGGTTTCTCGGGTTCATTCAGAATCACGATCAGATCGGGAATCGCGCTGTGGGCGACCGGCTGCATGAGTGTGCCGGGTTCGCGCGCGCGAAGGTCGCCGCCGCGCTGGTGTTGACCAGCCCGTTCGTTCCGATGATTTTTCAGGGCGAGGAATGGGCGGCCTCGTCGCCGTTTCAGTACTTCGCCGACCACGACGACGAGGAGATGGCGAGGCTGGTTTCAGAGGGCCGCAAGCGGGAGTTCGCGGCGTTCGGGTGGAATCCCAGCGAGGTCCCCGATCCGGAGAAGGAGGAGACCTTCAAGCGCTCGAAGCTGAAGTGGGCGGAGATCACCGAGGGGCAGCACGCGGAGATGCGTTCGTGGTATCGCGCGCTGATTCAACTGCGGCGGTCGACGCCCGAGCTGAACTGCGGCGAGCCGGGAAACACGCGAGTGACGTGTTCCGAGGAGGGCAGCGACGAAGGGAAGTGGCTCGAGGTGCGGCGCGGGGCGATTCGGGTGCTGTGCAATCTGTCCGGCGCTGGACGGATGTTTCGCGTGCCAGAGGAAGCAGAAGTGGTGCTGAGTTCGTCGGAGACTGCGACGGTGCGCGAGGGCAGGGTGCTGGTTGAGCCGGATGCGGTGGTAATTGTGCGGACGAAGTAGGTTCGGGGTTCTGGTGGGTAGGATGCGTGGTCTCCCGCCCTAAACGCAAAAAGCGTATAGAACGGAGCACCCGCGGCGGTTGATCTCTATGCAGCGGCGCAGGTTAAGCCCGAGACGCCCGCGAAATTGCACGGGATGCAACTCACTGCGAAGACGTGCATCCTAATTCCCATAGGCGCGAACCCTGTCGAGCGGTTCAGAACATCGTCTACCTACTCATCCCGGGGCATTAAGGTTCCTCGTCAATACAGGACTTATTAGATGGCTGCATCCATGGTGAACATTGGCGATTTCCGCTGCCGCGATTTGAAGGCCCCCTTTGGGCATGCCCCGGCCGTGGACGAGTCCGAGTCCGAGGCGGAGCGTCCCGAGGTCGTCGATGGCGTTCACGATATCAGCGTCGCGCGCAATAACCCGCACATGCGGCAGCGCATGGTTTTGCACACGGTATCGGCGCCGAGCCGTCGCTCCAATCTGATTCGCTTCAACGAGCCACGCGTCGCCGTGATGCGGATCAACCGGCCGCGCTCGGTCGAAAGTTACGGGCAAGCCTCGGACGACTACGATTTTCCGCCGGCCGCCTAAACGTGCAAGCGCAGAAAGGCCGCTGATCCAATGGATCAGCGGCCTTTGTTTTTTCAGGCGCGGCGAAAGCCGCATACTCACTTGCCCACGTAGATCACATGCCAGATGGAGCGGCTGCCGTCGTCGGAGACGAAGAGGCTGCCGTCCTTTGCAACCGTGACGCCGACGGGGCGTCCCCAGACATTGCCATCGCCGAGGGTGAATCCGGTGAGGAAGTCCTCGTATTCGCCGGTGGCCTTGCCGTCTTTCATGGGGATGCGGATGACCTGGTAGCCGGTGCGCAGGGCGCGGTTCCACGAGCCGTGCTCGGCGGCGAAGGCGTCGCCCTTGAATTCGGCCGGGAACTGCGAGCCCTCGTAGAAAGTCATCTCGAGCGACGCCATGTGCGGGTTCACCAGCACGTCAGGGGTGATGACCTTCGCCTGCAATTCGGGATGCTTGCCCTTGTGGCGCGGATCCTGGACGCCGCCGCTGGTGCCCATCCAGTAGTAGGGCCAGCCGTAGAAGCCGCCCTCTTCGATGTGGGTGACGTAGTCGGGAACCAGGTTGTTGCCGATGGCGTCGCGTTCGTTGGTGGAGCACCAGAGCTGGCCGGTGATGGGATTGATTGCCTCGCCGACGCAATTGCGAATGCCGTAGGCATACACTTTGACGAACTTGCCGGTGGGCGTGAACTGGAGGACGTCGGCGCGGTCCTTCTCCTCCGGATGGGTGTCGGGGTCATCGACGTTGGAGTGCGACCCGACCGACGCGAACAGTTTGCTTCCGTCCTTCGAGAAAACCAGGTCGCGGGTCCAGTGGCCGCCGCCGCGCAGCCGCCCGCCGCCGGGCAGCTCGGCAATGTTAACCATCGGCCCGGTCGCTTTGAGGTCGCCATTGTGGTAGGGGAAGCGGACGATCTGATCGGTGTCGCCGATGAAGATGTACTGCGGGTTGTCGCCATTGGGATAGAAGGCGATGCCGAAGGGTTGACTCAGGCCTTCCGCGAAGACCGAGGTCTGCTGCGGGTGGCCGTCCTTGTCGACGCCGCGGAAGACACGGATCTTGCCGGTCTCTGACTCGGCCAGGAAGATGTCGCCGTTGGGCGCGGTGCGGAGCAGCCGTGGATTGTCGAGATTGGCCGCATAGAGCTCGACCTTGAAGCCCTTGGGCGCCTGCGGCCAGGCATTGGCCGGGCGGGAAACCATATTGGCTCCGTTGTCGATGGATTCATCGGGCTTGGGGCCCGGCAGATCGGCGGCGGTGAGATGGCGGCGCGTGCCGGGAGACTCGTGGGCCGCGTCTGTGAAGGCATCCTGACCCGTGAGCACCTGCTTGTGGTCGAACTGGCTGAAGGCGGCGGAAGGAATCAGTAGGGCGGCAATCAGGGCACAGCTCAAGCGGCGCATAGGGAGACCTCGCAGAGATTTTCAAGCAGGCGCGCGGCATGGGTAATAACGCCTGCCCTGTTTTGACGATAGCGCAAGGGCTGAGGACGCGGAAAGTTGTTCAGGTGAAATGAGTTGGAACGTGATCATGCTCAAGCTGTAAGAGGGGGAGGAAATGAGAGGAGGGCTTGCTTCTAGGGATGAGATGCGGGCGTTCCGGGAGGGGTTGTCTGTTGCGTTAAATTATTTTTTCCGTTGGCCAGAGACGCGAAAAACGAGGGCGAGAGGGTGGCCTTGACGATGACGCGGTTGCGATTCTGGGAGACTTCGGCGTTCTTGAGCAGATCCTTGAGGCCTCGGTTGGCAGGGCTGTCGTTGAGAGGCGCGGCAGCTCCCCTGGCGAGGTCGACGAGTGTGGAGAGAGACGAGGCTTGCGCCATGGCGGCATCGTTGGTGAGGGCGATCTCCTCCACCCGGAACCTTAGCTCTCCGGCCAGCGGCAGCGCGGGGGCGACGCTGGCGATGATGGTGGAGTCGGACTGAAGCGGAAGCTGCAGGCCGAAGACCTGGATGGCGCCACTGTCGTTGAAGGGGAGGCCGATCTGGCCGACGCCCCAGGCTAGCGAGAGCAGAGGAACTTCGTGATAGTGGTGCGAGAGCAGGGTGGAGCCGGCGAAGGGTAGAGCGGCGGTACGGTGGCGATCGACAATCGAGTGGATCTGCTCGGTTGTCGGGGCATTGGAGACGGCCACCATGTCATAGCCGATCTGGGAGACGCGGACGGTCCGGCCTTCCGATGGAATCGAGTAGATGGTCTTGCCGCCGTAAGTTTCCTGGGCGGTGGCGTGCGATTCGAGCCAGGCGCGGAGTTTGGGGCCGGTGAGCTTGCCCACCAGGACCATGGAATAGGCGACCGGGCCGTTGGGGCCGTTGGGGTCGGGCATGCGGTGCAGGGCGACGGCGGCCTGATCGAGGTCGCGCTCCCAGTCAATGCCGGTGGCGTCGATGAACTGCTGGTATTCGGGATCGTGCGGTGTGGGCTTCCATTCCTTGCGGAAGAAGGCGTGGACGGGCCGCAGGTCCACATAGACAATGCCATCGGATTCAGGGAGCAGCCGGGCGGCTTCAGGCGGCGCTTTGGAGCGGAGGAAGATGGCCACGCCCAGAAGGATCAGGACCGCGGCTACTACCAACAGCGTTCTGCGGGTGCGTCGTTTCATTGCGGTCGGCGGACCCTGGCCAGCGGATGGATGCGGGCGAGAGGGCCGGAACGGGCGCGCTCTTGCAGGGGCCGTTAGAACTAACCTAACACTCTGAGCCGGGAATCCCGCCGGAGCGAAGTGGAGGAACGGCAGTCGTGGGGTCAGCCGGTGGGTGCCTGATAAAGCTGTCAATTCTGCCTGATGCGCCGCAGGCACAACTGAGCAATGATCGCGTGGTTGCGCTTTCGGGGTCGGCGCGATGATCTGATTCGCGCGGCGTTTTGTGCAGGTAAACTCAAGCGCAGCCATAGCTTGCCGCTTTTGGTTTCCCTGGGATCTGCCGGTTCGACCGTTTTGCGAGCCGGAATGATGTCGGACGAGTTACCGGTTCTGAGCGGCGGGCCCCAAATTTCCCAAGTCAGCGGCAAAATGCTCATGGTCTGTCGAAACTGCGGTGCACGAAACGCTCTACGGAGAGAGCAGAGGAGAGGCTTTTTCCAAAGGCATCTCTTTCCGCGATTCGGGCTATATCCATGGGAATGCGGGCTGTGCCGGAAGGTGATGCTGTACCGGAAAGAGTTGAAAGACAGAACGGCGAAGCCGCAGTGAGATCAGAGCGAGAGCGTTTTCAGGCTTGGTAAGGGAAGAGTGAAAAGGCCGGGAGGCCGCTCCAGCCAGATCGGGTTGGAACGGCCCACAACAGGGGAAGCCACTGAGCCTATGGGCACCACTGTACACCGGAATTTGGACTGTGTCAGTTGAAATTTAGGAGACGAAGAGGGCGGAGGTTACGGACGGTTAAGCGTGGCGGCTGAGGCTGAAAAGCCGGGGAGCCGCCTGCGGGGCTTGGCGTCCAGACGGCGGGTTCGACGCGGGACGAAGCCTGGAGACCGGAATACCGAAGAGGTAACCGGGGCGGGAGGTTCCCGCCAGATCGACCTCGCGGCGCATGCTGTTGCAAGCTATCACGATAAAGACGCCTTCATGGCCTTCGACAATGACTCGATCACGAAGCCGGGGCAGATCACGCAGCGGGGGGGTCGCTGAATCCATCAATCTTGGCCTCTTTCTTATGGTTTGATTCCATCCTGGGTGCCAGAACGATGCGAATGCTGGAAGCGGGGAAGTTTTCGATGCGCCCGCTGGAGCGCATCGGCAGCAGTTGCAGGGTTTGCGTGTTGCGGTCGACTTCGACAACTACAAATTCACCGTCGCGTCCGTCGACGAAGACGTGTTCGCCCACCTCAAATGCGTACCCTGGAGCCTTTCTCGTATCTGAGCGATCATGAGCCTTCACGCGGATACACCTAGATATTCGATTAGATGATTGCCGTGAAAAGCCGGGTTGCACGGCTCTGACATTTTAAGGTGGGGCCCGCTGGACATTCGTGACAACAGCCAGGCCTTGTAACTGTTGACGTGCCGCATTCGCGGTGGTGAGCGGCATCAACTCTGTCGAGCATGCGGAGAATCTTGAGGCTGTGGAAGCCTGTAGTGGAGTCATATAGCTGTAGCGTCTTGAGCTGCTGCTGTCAGGCAATGCAGCAACTACGGGGCTACTGGAGGACGCGCGGCGGCACGGTCATTTCCTGAGATTCCTATCGAAGCCCATGGCTCCCGAAGATCTGTTTGATTTCCTGGCGGCCTGTTGCGCACATCCCAATGCCTGAGAGCCGGTGAAAGTGCCGAAGACTTCTCGACTGTGGCCTGGCAATCAGGACGCCCGTCTGGAGTGCTCGGAGTCGTCACGCGATCCGGGACTCTCGCCGGCCGGCGCTGCCGTGGTTTCAACCACATGGAGCAGGGCAAGCGGAACTCCCGCCTGGACCTTGCGCACCGCTCCGTGACGCAGCAGATCAGCCAGGTGACGAGTCCTGTCTACGCGAAGGACAAGGAAGATCTCGTCGCGGCCCGCTATCCGCACGTGCTGGCCGGCTCGCGGCGACAACGCCTGCGATGTGGAAACCTGCTGGCGATTGTGCTCGCCAGTGAACAAAGCCAATCTATCTACACTTCTATTAATTGTGTTACCCACTCGAAACCCCGGGAGAAAGACTCTGCAAACTTCGATGCCCTACCCTGGTGCGAGGTTGTGCCGGACGGACGATGGCGGAGACAGGCGGTCACGCCCTGGAGGACATGCCCGCCCATCGCCGGCCATCGGGTTAGCGTGCTGGCTGCGCGGGTTGGAGTGCTCTCCAAACCAGGGGGCTGGTTAAACCGCGCAGGGTTGTTGTCGTTAGAGACGGGAAGACTATGCGGCTGAACGGGAATTGGAGGGCGAAAAGTCGGCAACGCCTTCCAGGTTGATGCGTCCTGCGATCTCAGATAGCACCGCGTCGGCGTTCTCCTCTTCGGCTTCGACGGACTCGAGGAGTGCGGCGTCCTGATCGAACCCGAGGATTTCCGCCCAGCGCCGCAGCGTGCCATAGACAGCGATCTCGTGGTGCTCCACCTGCTGCGCGGCTCCAATCAGAGCGATGTCGCGGATGGTGGGATCGGTTGCGTCCTTGATGGTGTCTGACGCTTCAGTGGCCAGACCGTTGATGACCTTGCAGGTTTCTGTTTCCACTTCGCCGATGTGAGCGCGAAGGATGCTCTCGAGGGTGGATACGTGCCCCTGCGTTTCATCCAGATGGATCCGGAAGGCGTCAGCGAGCTCAGGGTCGCTGGCACTCTCAATGAGATCGGGCAGAGACCGGGTGATCTTCTGCTCCATATCAAGTGCCTTCTTCAGGTTGCTGATATACAGGGTGCGCAGACTTTCAATGTGGGCCGAGAATAACTTCATACTTAAACTCCTCCGCAATACGAATTGGCTCCGAACAAGGCTTGCGAGCACAATGCACGCTTGCCCCTCCACTGTGAGAGGCGGAAGCGAAAGCAGGTTGCTCCGGAGATTTCTTCAGCTTGAGGGGAGTAGGCCCGGCGACCACGCACTTTCTGCGACAGCCGCCGGCACATCGGATGGAGCGTCTTATTGGACTGAGCTGACCGTGATCGTGTTCTCTTTCAGGTCGCCCTGCACCTTCACGTGCTTGCCGGCAAACTTCGCCAGATCGTCAGGCATGCCGGCGAGCGTGTAAATCTTCTTGTCGGTAACAAGCACGTAAGCCGATCCTTCCTTGACACATTCCCTGGTACATTCGGCGTCGGACTTGCCCGCCATCATGTGCTTCTTCCCGCACATCGAGTCGCTGACGGTTCCATCGAACGTTTGCGTAGCGGCGCGAAGCAATGCCGAACCGGCGGAAAGGCCCGTGGCGATCAGCAGAGCGGCAACAGCAGTTGTTGTCTTCATCGAATTCTCCTTGAGTTGGATCGAATGTCGTTTTCGGTAAACGGAGCGTGCTCCCGCCGGTGCGGAGGGCGACCGGCGGGAGCAAGCAGCTACTCGGCTCCGGCGGCAACCTGAGCCAGCCGCTCCTGTTCGAGCGCCTGCCTGTGCGCTGTCCGGGCGCGCTGATTGAGTGATTTGAACATGAAGTCGCAGTGGTCGACGGTGCCGAAGTGCGACTTGTCGTTGTTGGTTGCGCTATTGGCCATAAAGCCGGCGAGCATCTGCGCATGCACCTGTGCCTGGGCGCGGTACTCCTGCGCCTTCAGTTCGTAGTAGTTGGCGAGGCGGTCGTGGTCAGAGGGCGTTCTGGCAGTGGTGATCAGGGTATGGAGCTGCTGGCTGGTGAGCTGCTCGGTGGCGAGCTGGGCAACCGGCGTCTGGGCCGAAACAGCAAGAGCGGCAAACAACGCGAGGGAAACAACAGTGACTTTGCGAAACATGAGAATACTCCTTGCGAATCTTGATGAGGGTGCGTGCGCGTCGGGGCCAGGAGCCCAGGCAGAACTCGGCACACCGCAAGGAGGTTTTAGATGCGAAAGACGTGAAACAGGACGCCGCGGTCGACGGGATCGTGGCTCGCAGGTGCGGGATAGAAGGGCCCGCCGCCGGCACGAGCGGAGGCCGGCGGCGTAAAGACAGAGAGAGCCAGGTAACCGGGTGTGCCGCGATGCTCGGCGGCCGGTCCGGCAAGCATCGCTTCCCGCGTGATGGCGGCCATGGACGGTAAAGGCTGCGCGCACCCGGAACTGGCGGGCAGCGCCTCCATCGTGGTGCTGCAGTTCATGCTCGCGTCCATTGAAGCGTCGTGGCCCATGCCCGACATGTCGCCGCAGCAGGCTGCCGGGCAGGCACTGCCCGAACATGAACCCTGGCTGCACGACAGGTAGCCCAGCGCCGGCTGAGCGGCCAGCAGAACCACCGTCAGGAGCACCACGAGCTGGACAAACCGCTTCATTGATCTGGAGCAAGTATGGGCGGGAGGACGATTTCAGAATGTGATCCCAATCACCATACTTCCCCAGCGTGTGTGGCTACTTACTTCTCCAGCCCGCGTGGCTACTTCAGCGGCTTGACGCTCGAGATCGGAGTGGCACCCTGTCCGTGTGGCTCCAGGCGGAAGGTGTCACCCTTCTTGTCGTAGGTGACCTTCGCGGCCGCGACCAGCTTGCCGGAACCTTCGCCCTTGGAATCGAGTGTGACCTGCAGGAACGCCAGGGGATATCCCTTGGAGACTCCCCTCTGGCTCGACTCGAACATCGACATGCGGCGCGCGGAGATCATGGTGATCACGGTCTTGTCGCCGTCCTGCCACTTCTCCGCCACGGCAATCTGGTTGCCAGTGTCGCCCACCTTGTTGATGCGGCCGGCGTCGAGCTTCTGCAGCTCCGCAAGGAGAGCATCCTGCCCCTGCTCCTTGAGAATGCCGCCAAGACGCTTGATGTCGTCCTGGGAGGCCCAGCTGGTGATGGTGAAGTTGAATTGCACCTGTTGCGCGCCGGTGCTGCCGGCGGATTGAGCAATGGCGGTGTAGGCCTCGTTCTGCGCCTTCGCCTCGTGGCCGATCGCCGACAGCGCCAGGCATAGAACTGCGGTGAACGTCAGCATCTTCCTTGACATACGAGCCTCCAGGGTTGCGGTAGGCGCAAACCTAAATCGCGTTGCAAGCCTTCCGGAATAGGTATTTTTGCCAGTCTGCAAGGAGAGCGCGGGAACGGGACGGCGGGGAGGATCAGGCGGGCTGGCGACTTCCGCCAGGGGAGGGACGGTATGAAGATTGCTTTAGGGGGTATGCACAGTTCGCAGTGCAATCGTTATTCCCTTCCACACCCGAGTTCTGTCATACTTGATTGTGCCCACCAGGTATACCCAATCTCCACATTTAAGCGAAGAGGTTGCATCGATGTCGGCAAAGTATGTCTTTGTGACGGGCGGAGTTGTGTCCAGTTTAGGCAAGGGTGTGGCGGCGGCCTCGATCGGCTGCCTGCTTGAGAGCCGCGGCCTTCGCGTGAACCTGATGAAGTTCGATCCATATCTGAATGTCGATCCGGGGACCATGTCGCCGTTCCAGCACGGCGAGGTTTTCGTGACCGACGACGGAGCGGAAACCGACCTTGATCTGGGCCATTACGAGCGCTTTACGCACGCGCCGCTGTCGCGCGACAACAACCTGACCACGGGCCGCATTTACGAGCAGATCATCCTGAAGGAGCGCCGCGGCGACTACCTGGGCAAGACCGTGCAGGTGATTCCGCACGTCACCAACGAGATCAAGAACGCGATGCGCAAGGTTTCGGCGAACGGGGCCGATGTGACGATCGTGGAGATTGGCGGAACGGTAGGCGATATCGAGTCGCTGCCCTTCCTTGAGGCCATCCGCCAGATGCGCCAGGAACTGGGCCGCGAGAATACGGTGTTCGTGCATCTCACGCTGGTGCCGTGGATCGCCGCTGCGCAGGAACTGAAGACCAAGCCGACGCAACACTCCGTGAAGGAACTGCTTTCGATCGGCATCCAGGCCGACGTGCTGCTGTGCCGCAGCGACCGCAACCTGAGCCGCGAGATGCGCCAGAAGATTGCCGCCTTCTGCAACGTCGAGGAAAAGGCAGTGATCGGCGCAACCACGGTGCCGTCCATTTACGAAGTCCCGCTGAACTTCGCCGCCGAGGGTCTCGACGGATTGATTTTGAGGTATCTGCACAGGGAGGCGCCCGAGGCCGATCTGAGCAAGTGGAAGGACCTGTCGCATCGCGTACGTCACCCCAAGGACGATGTGAATATCGCCATCGTAGGCAAGTACGTGGAGTACGAGGACAGCTACAAGTCGCTCAAGGAAGCGCTGACGCACGGGGCGATGTCGCAGAACCTGAAGCTGAACATCACCTGGATCGAAGCCGAGGGGTTGGAGTCGAAGACGCCGGACGACCGCAGCTACGAGGAACAGCTATCGGGCTATGACGGTGTCCTGGTGCCGGGCGGGTTCGGCAAGCGTGGCATTGAAGGCATGCTCAACGCCATCCGCTACGCGCGGGAGAAGAAGGTTCCCTACTTCGGCATCTGCCTGGGTATGCAGACCGCGTGCATTGAGTTTGCGCGCAATGTCTGCGGACTGAAGGACGCGAACTCCAGCGAGTTCGATCCGGCCACGCAACATCGCGTCATCTACAAGCTGCGCGAACTGCTGGGCGTGGAGGAGATGGGCGGCACCATGCGCCTGGGCGCGTGGACGTGCGTAATGCAGGAAGGTTCGCTGGCGTCGAACGCATACGGCGGGGCGACGGAGATCAGCGAGCGGCACCGGCATCGCTACGAGTTCAACCGCGAGTACGAAGCGCTGCTGACGGGCGCGGGGCTGCAGATCAGCGGAACAACCCCGGATCAGACGTATGTCGAGATCGTGGAGATTCCGGGGCACCCGTACTTCCTGGGTTGCCAGTTCCACCCCGAGTTCAAGTCGAAGCCGCTGGAGCCGCATCCGCTGTTCCAGGCGTTTGTGACGGCGAGCTACAAGAACCGGAGCGTGCGCCTGCAGGAGCAGGGCAGGGTCGCAGTCGAATCGATTCAGTAAGTCCCGCTCAGACTGCATTTCAACAAGAAGGAGCGGCGGACAAGTCCGTCGCTCCTCAGCTTGCTGACAAACTCCTCTTGCAGGTTTTGTAACAAGGGCACGGCTTCAGCCGGGCCAATTAAGCCCAACAAAACACGTGGGCTTTAGCCCCTGCTGAACTCGGCTCACCACAAGGCCCAGCTTTGGCATCCACCACAGGAGCGACGGACAAGTCCGTCGCTCCTGTGGTGTTGAAGCAAGCCAGTGCCTAGGGCAGCGTCACCCCGGCACGGATTCCCTTGACGATGGGCACCACGGGCTGGCAGGAGCCGGCGGAGGCGGCTTCCACAAGCGCTGAGGAGTCAGCGGGCAGGTAGTTCGAGTCGCCCGCATAATGCGCTCTCAGGGTGTGGGAGCCCGGTCCGAGACGCGGCACGGACAGGGTGGTCTTTCCGTTGGCGAGGGCGCTGCTTGTCAGAGTCGTCGATCCGTCGAGCAGCGAGACCCGGCCGGTGGGCAGGACCTTCGATGTGCTCGTGACCGCGATGCCGAACTGCGCGGGCGAGCAGCTGTTGATGCTGGCGGTGGGCGAGAGCGTGACCGCCGGGTTGATCTTCACCGCCGTGACGGCAACGGACACGCTGACGGGTCCCGCAGCTGCATAGTTCGCGTCGCCGCTGTAGGTGACAGAAAGGGTATGGCTGGTCTGCGTCAGGCCGGTCACGCTTGTGGATGCGGCGCCGCTCGAAAACGTCACAGGGCCGCCGAAGTTCGCTCCGTCCACCTTGAATTGAACCGTACCCGTCGGTGCCGGGCTGCCGGTGTAAGTCACGCTCGCGCTGAACGTGATCGGCAGTGCCCGAAGTGAACGACGCGCCCGATTGGCGGGCGACGTAATCTTGAAGGTCGGGTCGGGAGTAGCCCATTGCCATACAGGATTCCGCGGTGTCGATCGCCGGTCACGGTGTTGTCCAGCAGGTGAAGTTAGCCGTGCGCGAGGCCGCCGGCAGCGGGTGTGAAGATAAGACTCCAATCTTGCAGGTCTGGCCGGAAGGCAATACAGCTGCCGGCGGTCAGCAGGCAAGTGGTTGATGCGCTATCGATCTTGAAGTCGGAAGCGTTGGCGCCCGAGATCGTGGAGTTGGTCAGAGTCATCGTGCTATTGCCGGTGTTGGTTATCGTGATCATAGCCGTGCAGCGCTCGGAGTGCCTTTGGTCTGATCGGCGAAGCGCATGAATCCCAAAGGACCGATCTTGCGGATCACCTGTCGCAGAGCATCGGAGCTGATGATGTAGACCGAGCCCTGCGAGTCTACCGCGACCCCTGTGGGACGTGCGAGAGATTGGCGAACAGCGCAGTGCCGCCGTCGCCGCCATAGCCGGCGGTTCCGTTTCCGGCGATCGGTGCGAATGACGCCGGTGGTGGAGTCGATCCGGCGCACACGCTGATTGGCGGTATCGGTGAAGTAGCAGGTCGCCGGCTGCGTCAAAGGCGATCTGGCCGACCTTGTTTCCGATCTCGGCGTTGCCGGCTATGCCGCCGTCTCCGGCAAAACCGCAGGTATGCCCGCCGGCGACCTTGGTGAATGAGACGTTGCTGTTCTCCGCGTTATAGAGAGACTGCTGAACGATCTCGCAGACTCCGCCGTTGGCCCACAGGCTGTAGAGATTGTCGCCCGCATCGACGGCCATTGCGGCCGAGGGGCTCTGCTGATAGGGAAATGGATCGTAGAGGTAGATGAGGTTGGCCGGAATCGGCTGCACCGTCGAGAACGCGGCTCCCTGGTGGCCATCGACAAAGAAGAGGTGGTTGTAGGGATCCATGCTCATCTCGCCGGGGGTGCCCAGCGCCTGAGCGCTGAGGGTGCAGGGCGTCGCTACCGGGCAACTCGCACTGCCCGTTCCGCTGACCTGAACCACCGGGCCGTAATCGTAAATCTCATACATTTTTCCACTCGACGGGACATCGAAATACGCCTGGCCGAAGGTGTCCACGGCGATTCCGAGCACGCCCGTATAGCCCGAGGCGAGCGTTTTGAAGGTTCCTCCCGAATTGAAGTTGCGAACAACGCCGTTGCCCGTGTCGGAAACCCATAATGTATCGCCCCCATCGATCGTCAGGTTCTGCGCGCCGCTCAACAGGCCTTGCTCGGAACCGGGGAGGTGCCCGGAACGGTATTGATGTGCGACGGGAGGAAGCTGACGATGGGCGCGTAGCCATATCCGCCCAGCCCGAAGGCCATCGGCTTGGCCGACAGATTGGTGCTGACGGTCAGGTGCCCGATCCTGTTCCCCGGCCCCTGGGGCGTGAACCGCGACCAGCAGCGTGCAGGTACTGCCCTTCGGTAGGTGTTGCCCCCTGCGCAACTGCCGCCCCGTTCGATCTTGAAATCGCTGGTGGTCTTGATTTCGGTAAGCTTCGCGGTCTCAGCGAAGCGGAAGGTCAGAGTGTGGACATCGGCGGATTCTCCGACATGGGCTTCGCCCAGGCGCCGGAAGTTTGCCGGAGCTTCCGGCAGCCGATTGCCCTGCGCATCGAGAGCGTGTGCCTGCAATTCCAGTCCAGCAGGCGGTTCAAGGGTGATTGCGGGCTGTGCCGATTGAGCAGTCATGAGGGGGGAAGCGAGAGAGCATGCAAATACCAGACAGAGGCCCGAGCATGCCATGCTCATACCTTTGGCGATGGGGTAATTCATAGAATTCTCCTGTCGGGGGATCGACTTCAATGGAGCGCGAGCCGGATTCTGGAGGGCACGATACTCAGAGCCCGGTGCTGCGCGGGGACTATGCAATTTGGTTTATGCGAACCGAGGCGAATAAGAAAGGAACCACTCAAGTACGTGGAATGCAGCGCCGAATCGTGACAGAGATCCGGAACGTGAAGTTATCAAGACGACAGGGAAGGGGCCCGGAAGTATGGGTAATCGTCCGAAGGGATAGGTGGACGCGAACCGGACGAAGTGTACCCGAAAGCGCGAAGGAAAGTCTCGCTAATTTTTTCCCCGCAGGCGAACCAGGGTATTCACGGCGGCTGTACAGCAGGCGCGTCCAGGACATGCGACGAGGTGTCGAGCAGTGAGCACCGCTCGACACCAGGGCTTCCGCCGTAGATTCGCCAACAAGCTCCTGCTCGTCCTGGCTAAACCATCTTCATGCGGGCAGCGCGCCAGAGGTCGATGCCTACATCGATGGCGTGCTGTTCGATTTCGGCGAGTTCCTCCGGCGAGAAGTCAAGCTTGTGGAGCGCGTCGAGCGAGTTGTCGAGCTGCTCCACAGTGCGCGCGCCGATGAGCGCTGAAGTCACGCGCTTGTCGCGCAGCACCCACGCGATGGCCATCTGCGGCAGAGACTGTCCCCGCTTTTGCGCGATCTCATTCAACTTGCGCACGTGCGCAATATTTTTCTCGTTGAGGAATTCCTTGAGCAACGAGGAGTTTCCCAGCGCGGCGCGCGAATCCGCCGGTACGCCGCCGAGGTATTTCGTCGTCAGCATGCCTTGCGCAAGCGGTGAAAACGCGATGCAGCCGGCGCCGAGTTCGTCAAGCGTGTCGAGAAGGCCGTGCTCGATCCAGCGGTTCAGCATCGAGTACGACGGCTGATGGATGAGCAGCGGCACGCCCATCGACTTGAGGATGTCATGGGCCTGGCGGGTGCGCTCGGGGCTGTACGAGGAGATGCCGACGTAGAGCGCTTTGCCCTGTTGGATGGCGGTGGCGAGCGCGCCCATGGTTTCTTCGAGCGGGCAGTCGGCCCAAGGCCGGTGGGCGTAGAAGATGTCGACGTAGTCGAGACCCATGCGCTTGAGGCTGTCGTCGAGCGAGGCGAGGAGATACTTGCGCGACGCGCCGATGCCGTAGGGGCCGGGCCACATGTCCCAGCCGGCTTTGGTGGAGATGAGGAGCTCGTTGCGGAGGCTGCCGAAGTCTTTGCGCAGGATGTGGCCGAAGTTTTCTTCCGCGGACCCATAGGGCGGGCCGTAGTTGTTGGCGAGGTCGAAGTGGGTGACGCCGCGATCGAAGGCGCGGCGGATCATGGCGCGGCCGGTCTCGAAGACGTCGGCACCGCCGAAGTTCTGCCACAGGCCGAGGGTGATGGCGGGCAGCACGAGGCCGGAGCGGCCGCAGCGGCGGAAGTTGGCTTGGTCGTAGCGGGTGGGATTGGGTGTGTAAGGTTTTTCCATGACTCAGCCAGCTTACTGCTTCAGGCGTTTGGCCCAGTAGCCAGGGCGGCGCTTGGCGTGGGCAATGGCGAGGATCAGAATGGAATTCGCCTCTTCCCTGAAGATCACAGAATAAGGGAAAACCGCCATAACACGCCGGCGAATGTTACTTGTGAATATGGGATAGTGCTGAGGTGCAGAGGCAATATTTCTAAGCGATGTCTCGATTTCCTCGAGGAAAGCGTCGGCTGCCTTGGGACTTCGTTTGAAATACCATTCGAAGGCCGCATCGATTTCTTCCTTCGCTTCAGAGCGGATGCGGAGATGTTTCACTTGTTCAGCCGGGCACGCAAGGGCGCTTCTACTTCTCCCCAGGAGTATGTTTGGCCAAGCCCTGCGTCGGCATCCGCAGCACGTCGTTCGGCTTCGGCCTTCCAGGAGGCCTCAATTTCAGCATCACTGGAGCCATCTCCCTCTTGGAGCAACTCCCCAATGAGCCAGTTGAGCTCACTGGGAGGGAGTTGGCGGGCAAGATCGAGAATCTTCTGGGCATTCGAGCTCATGGCAGAATTGTAGCGCGAATCCTGAGCGACAATTCTGCAAGGTCAGCCCAAAAAGCCGAGGCTTAGACCCGCTTGCCGGCCCCAATTTATGCTCGCGGCCAAGTCTCCAAAGTTGGGAATCGTCGCTCCTTCGGCCGGAAAATAGATTGCGAGACAGTTGTTAGTCCACGAAAGGAAGACAAAGACGAGAAGAACCTTGTACATCTCCGCCAGGCTACCCGAGCGATAAAGCTCTTCGTTGCGCAATTTAGGAAGATCAACTGACATCCACGCTTTGTGGTCATGCCACGGCCTTTGAAGGATGTCGTCTCCAGGCTCGCTGGCCTGGCCATAGCGAGCATTGGCACAGTGAACGGAGAAGGTCAACGGGCCGCATTGAATGATGTGACTCGTTCCTTCGCCTGATGCACCCAAAAAGTTCAGAGGCCCCGCATTTCCCCAAGCTTTTTGGGCTCGCGATAGAATTTCCTCCCTCGTCGGGAACTGCGGTTGAGCCAAAAGCACAACGACACTAGGCCAATAATCCGAGGGATACCGGCTGGACGAAACCTTCCGCCTTAGCTTCTCAAGAAAACTCATGCTACTCCGCGTTGTCGATCTGCGCGCGCTGCAGTTTATCGCTGTAGTCGACGTAGACGGCCTTCCACGTGGTAAAGAAGTCGAGGGCTTCGGAGCCTTCGCGGTGGCCGTTGCCGGTGTGCTTGACGCCGCCGAAGGGAAGGTGGACTTCCGCGCCGATGGTGGGTGCGTTGATGTAGGTGATGCCGGCTTCGAGGTCGCGCATGGCGGCGAAGGCGCGGTTCACATCCTTCGTATACAGCGCGGTGGAGAGGCCGTAGTCGATGGAGTTGGCGATCTCGATGGCCTGTTCGAACGTGTCGAACTCGAGGATGCTAGAGCACAGGGCCGAAGACCTCTTCGCGGGCGATACGCATGGTCGGCGTGACGCCGGAGAAGACGGTGGGCGCGAAGAAGGTGCCGTTGGCGTAGGCGCCGCCGGTGAGCGCGTGGCCACCGCACTCGAGCTTTGCACCTTCGGACTTCGCGATCTCGACGTAGCTGGTCGATGTCTCGATCTGGCTGGTGTTCACCTGCGGGCCCACCTGCACGGATTCGTCGAGGCCGTTGCCGACTTTGAGAGCCTTCACGCGCTCAACGAGCTTGGCAATGAACTGCTTCGCGATGCCCTTCTGCAACAGCAGGCGGCTGGTGGCTGTGCAGCGCTGGCCGGTAGTTCCGAATGCGCCCCAGAGCGCGCCGTCGAGGGCCAAATCCAGATTGGCGTCATCCAACACGATTTGCGCGTTCTTGCCGCCCATCTCAAGTGACACAGGCTTGAAGGTGGCGGCGGCGCGCTGCGCCACATGCGAGCCGATCTCGCTCGATCCGGTGAAGCTGATGGCGCGGACGTCTTTGTGTTCGACCAGCGCGTTGCCTACTGATCCGCCGCCGCCGCAGACGATGTTGAGCACGCCCGCGGGCACCCCCGCGTCGACCAGCGTGTTCACCAGGTTGTAGACAGAGAGCGGCGTATCCGTGGCCGGCTTGATGACGCAGGTGTTGCCGGCGACGAGGGCGGGAAAGAGCTTCCAACTCGGGATAGCCATGGGGAAGTTCCACGGCGTGATCAGCCCGACAACGCCAAGGGGCATGCGAACACTCATGGCGAACTTGTTCTGCAACTCGCTGGGCGTAGTTTTGCCGAAGAGGCGGCGGCCTTCGCCGGCCACGTAAAAGGCTTCGTCGATGGCTTCCTGCACATCGCCGCGGGTTTCAGCCAGCACCTTGCCCATCTCGCGGGTCATGTCCTGGGCGAACTGTTCTTTGCGCTGAGCGAGCAGGCTGCCGGCGCGAAACAATATCTCGGCGCGCTTGGGGGCGGGGACGAGGCGCCAGGTGGCGTAGGCCTTCTTGGCGGCGGCAACGGCCAGATCAACGTCTTCGGGGCCGGAGGAAGGAAACTCACCCACGATGTCGGAGTGGTCGGCGGGATTGATGTTCTGGAAGGTCTTGCCGCTCTTGGCCGGCAGACCTTCGCCGCCGATCAGATTCTTGTAGGTCGTAATTGCCATAGAAAACCTCGAACAGTGGTCAGGGATTCGTGGTCGGTGATCAGAAGCTGTCGATCACCGGAACGGGAAAGGTTCGGGATTGGGATCCGAAACGAAGACGAGTGCGCTGCGGCACGCATTGGGTACTTGATTTCCTGTATGCTGAAAATCACGGCAAACAGACAGAGTTTACAGCACTGGCATGCCTTTTCGCCCCTGCCCACTAGCCCCTGCCGCGCTAACCCGCTGCCGTACAATACAGCTTGAGGAAGAACCAAGTTTCCAATGTCTTTAAACGGCTATCCTTCGCGCCCATCGCGCTCGCACGGCTTCCGCTCGCTCTTCAGCATGTTTTCGAGCGATCTGGCGATCGATCTCGGCACCGCCAACACCCTGGTTTACGCGGCAGGCAAGGGCATTGTGGTCAACGAGCCCTCCATTGTCGCCATCAACAAGAACACCGGTGAGGTAGAGGCCGTAGGCAAGGAAGCCAAGGAGATGCTGGGCCGCACGCCCGGCAACATCGTTGCTATCAAGCCCATGAAAGACGGCGTCATCGCGGACTTCAAAGTCACCGAGAAGATGCTGAACTACTTCATTCAGAAGGCGCACAACCGCAAGATGCTGGTGCATCCGCGCATTGTGATCGGTGTGCCGTCTGAAATTACGCAGGTGGAAAAGCGCGCGGTCGAGGATTCGGCGTATCGCGCCAAGGCCAGCGAAGTTTACCTGGTGGAACAGGCCATGGTGGCGGCGATCGGCGCAGGCCTGCCGATCACCGAGCCGAGCGGCAACATGGTTGTCGATATCGGCGGCGGAACCACGGATATCGCGGTGATTTCGCTGTCGGGCATCGTCTACTCGCGCTCGGTGCGCATGGCCGGCAATCAGATGGACGAGGCGATCACCAACTACCTGAAGCGCAAGTACAACCTCCTGATCGGCGAGCGCACGGCGGAACACATCAAGATGGAGATCGGCTCGGCGTTCCCGCTGGACAAGCCGCTTTCGATGGAGATCAAGGGGCGCAACCTGATCGAAGGCGTGCCCAAGACCATCGCCATCGACGACTCGGAAATTCGCGAAGCGCTGGGCGAGTGCATTGCGGTAATCATGAATGCCATCCGCGTGGCCCTGGAACGGACCCCGCCGGAGCTTTCGGCCGATATCTCGGACCGCGGCATCGTGCTCACGGGCGGCGGCGCGCTGATCAAGAACCTCGACAAGCGCATCCGCGAAGAAACCGGCCTGCCGGTTTCGGTGGCGGACGATCCGCTGGCCTCGGTGGTCCTGGGAACCGGCAAGATGCTGTCGGATTTCCGGCTGCTGCGCAAAATCAAGATTGACTAATAGCAGGGAACAAGGGACCGAGGGAACAAGGGAACAAGAAGGCATATCTAGGCTTTGGCCTTCAGCCTGCTCATCAGTGCGTTGAGCATGCGGCTTATTTCGCTGGACAGCTTTTCAGCCGGCTCGTATGACTTGGGGTTGCAGAATTCCAGCGTGTTCGCGATCAGAAGGTGGGACTGCAACTCGCAATTCGAGCCCCGGGCGTGACCGAGGAACTGAATATATTCACCCTTGGTAGCCCTGCCGTATCCCTCTGCTATGTTCGCGGAGATCGATACGGACGCCCGCCGCATCTGGTTGGTTAACCCGAATTGCTCTGACGGTGGAAACGAAGCGGTAAGACGGTAGATTATAGAACTCAACTGGACTGCCTTTTGCCAAACCACCAGGTCTTTGAAGGATGCCCCCATGCAATTCTCTCCTGAACTCGCCCTTGTATCCGACGGTCTCAAACTTAGAGCGATTTCAGCGAGCAGGAATGTGATCACCCTCACTGTTGTTGCCAAGCCCTCCGCGTCGCGCCCTTCCCTCGTTCCCTTGTTCCCTTGTTCCCTTGTTCTCTGAATTATGGAAAGCTTTTTCGTCCGTTACCGGAATCTCCTCGTACTGCTCCTGCTGCTGATCGTCCAGATCATCGGACTGGCGGTGCAGGTGCGCCGGAATGCGGGCGGGAAGAACGTCTATGATCCGGAGGACAGCTCGGGAGTGCGGCTGGTCCGGCTGTGGGCGGATGCGATGGTTTCGCCGCCGGAGCGCGCCGTGCAGACTTCGAAGACCGGCGCCGGCAGCATCTGGGAGAACTACTTCGCATTGCGGAACGTGCGGCAGGAGAACAAGGACCTGCAGGCCACGGTGGACCGGCTTCGGCTGGAGCAGGCCGCGCTGCTTGAGGATGCGCGCCAGGGGCAGCGGCTGCAGCAGATGCTCGGGTTTCAGGAGAAGTATCTGTACGGCACGGTGCCGGCGCAGGTGATCGGGACGAGCGGCTCCGACCAGTCGTGGGTGTTCACCATCAACAAGGGCAAGGACGACGGGCTGAAGCGCGACATGGCCGTGATCAACGCCGAGGGCATTGTAGGCAAGGTGCGCGAGGTGTTTCCGCACACGGCGCAGGTACTGGAGATCAACGACCAGTCGAGCGGTGCGGGCGTGATCCTGGAGCAGACGCGGGTTCGCGGAATTCTGCGCGGCAACGCGCAGGGGCAGCCGCAGATTGTGGGCGTCCTTTCGGATAACCGCATCAAGCCGGGCGAGAAGGTGTTGACGGGGGGCGGCGACCAGATCTTTCCGCGCGGGTTGCCGGTGGGCGTGGTGGACAAGGTGCTGACGGATCCGGACCGCGATGGATTTATCCGCGTGATTGTGAGTCCTGCGGCGCGTCTCGACCGGCTCGACGAGGTGCTGGTGATTACAGATACGGCGCCACGCTTCTCAGACCAGCAGCTCAAGGACATGGCGCAGAGCCAGGATCTGAAGGGCGGCGATGCGGCGGCGCTGGCCGAGCAAAAGAAGGCGTCAGAGATCATGGCGGAGCGGTTGCCGGGTCTGACGGATCCGAATGCGCCGCCACCCACGGCTCAGAAAGCCCAGCCGCAGGTGGGCCCGGACGGGCAGCCGCTTCCGGCGACCGCGGCGGTGGTGCCGAAGATCATTCCTCCGGCGCATCCGGACCGGTTTACGCCGGGCAGCGCGACGACCCCGAACCCGGGCGGTGCGGCGGGGCCGGGGGCGACGCCCAAGACGAAGAAGCCTGTCGCGCCCAGGCCTGAGGCGGATCAGAATCAGGGGGCGAATCCGCCGGCCAGCCCCGCGGAACCGAAACCGAGCAGTCCGCAGCCGCAGAGGGAGCGCTAACAATGCCCGAATTGATGGCGAGCTCCCGCCGCGACATCGAAATCCACAAGTATCCCGCGCCGCTTTATCTGTTCGTGATTGTGTTGGCGCTGGTGCTGCAGGCCATGCTGCCCAGGGCGTTCGGGCAGAACCACATCTGGTTCGACTTTCCGCTGGTGATCACGATCTACTTCGCGCTGGGCCGGCGAAGCCCGATCCAGGGAATGCTGATCGGCGGATTCGTGGGCGTCTTCGAGGACGCGCTGACAGGAAGGCCGCTGGGGATCAACGGGATTGCGAAGACGCTGGCGGGGTATCTGGCCGCGTCGGTCGGCATCCGGATCGACGTGCAGAACTACGTGGTGCGGGTGATGCTGAACTTCGCCCTGACCCTGCTGTGCAACGCGATCTACCTGTTTATCTATCGCGTGCTGCTGGGGATGGATCTGGAGTGGAATTGGCTGAACCCGGTGTTGCAGTCGATCGGGAACTCAGTGATCGCGCTGATTCTGTTCCCGCTGCTGGACCGGTTCCAGATCAGGGATTGATCAAGAAGCGAAAATAAGTGAAACCTTGACCTGATGGGCGATATCTATCATGATAGATATCAGAGGTGCCGCATGCCTGCTGTCGAGAAATCCGCTGTCCAAAAAGCTAAAGTGTTCCGGAATGGCCGCAGTCAGGCGGTGCGGATTCCGGCTGAGTATCGGTTCAACTCAGACGAGGTATACGTTCGCAGGGACCAGCAGACCGGCGACCTTATCCTGTCGCAGCGGGCTCCGTCGGATTGGGATGAGATATTCGCCGCAGTCGATGCGGCAGGATTCAGCGAGGACTTTATGGCGGATCGTGATCAAGGGACGGCTGAACGTCGCGAGCCTTTATGAGTCAGCTCTACATGCTGGATACGAATACGGTGAGCTACATTCTGAAGCGCATGTCGCCGGCGGCGCGTGTCAGGTTGTCGAGCCTCTCGTCGGGAGACGTGGCCTGTGTTTCTTCGGTCACCGAGGGCGAACTCTGGTATGGATTGGATCGCATCGGCGGAGGCGCCGCCCGGCGGAATGCGCTTCAGGAGTTTCTGGACCGGCTGCAGGTTTTGCCTTGGGGCAGGCAGGAGGCCGCGGCGTACGGTGCTTTCCGTTCGAAGCAGGAGGCGATGGGCAAGCCGCTAGGGCCTCTCGATACGCTGATCGCTGCTCATGCCATTGCCACAGGGGCGGTGCTGGTGAGCAACGACTTGGCATTCCGCCAAGCCGGGGGCCTTCGCGGCCTGGAGGCATGGGCAACCGATCTGCCATAGCTTTCGCAAGTGCGAACCAGATTTGGGAATGACGCGTCCAACAAGTGATTCCCCTGATCCAGCGCGTGAAACGATTGCACTGCGGATGCTCTTGCGTGAGTTGAATTCGCTGTATCTTAGATAGAGAAACACATGTATTCCGACCGTAGTAATCGCGGCGAGAAGCTTTCCGGCTATAAATCGGCGGCTGTGCAGTACGGCATTTTGTTGATGATGCTGGCGCTGGCGGCGGGATTGTGGCGGCTTCAGGTGCTGGGCGCGACCAACTTCCGCGAACTGGCCGAGCAGAACCGCATCCGCAAGGTACCGATCCTGGCGCCGCGCGGCAAGCTCTTCGATCGCGAAGGCCGCCTGATCGTCGACAACTATCCGTCGGTCACGTGTTTCCTGGTTCGCGAGCAGAACAAGAATGTGGACGCCGACCTGCCCATGATTGCAGATGGTTTGCATCTCGATCTGGAGCAGTTGCAGGCCACGCTCAAGCGTTTCCGCGGGGCCGCAGGGTATCAGCCGATCCCGATCAAACAGGACATTACGTCGGACGAGCAGGCTTTCATCGAGGCGCACCGCAATGAGCTTCCGGAGCTGGAAACCATTGAGGAAGAACGCCGGCTCTATCCGCGCGACGGCTTTGCGGCGCACCTGATCGGCTACGTGGGCGAGGTGAGCGAAGACGACCTGAACAACAATCCCAGGTACGCCGCGTATCAGCCGGGCGACGTGGTGGGCAAGGCTGGGGTGGAAGAGACCTACGACCAGATCCTGCGCGGCGAAGACGGATCGCAGGACGTGATTGTCGACAGCCACGGCCGGGAGATGGGCGTTCTGGGCACACAGCACGCCAAGCCGGGGCAGGACCTGAAACTCACCATCGACATCGATCTGCAGCGCGAGGCCGAGGTCGCGCTGGGCGAAAACAACGGCGCCGTAGTCGTCATGGATCCCCGCAACGGAGAGATCCTTGCGCTGGTGTCGCATCCCAGCTACGATCCGAACGCATTTGCGGTGCGCATCAAGCGCGACGAGTGGAACAAGCTGATCACCGACCCGCGGCACCCGCTGATGAACAAGGCAATCCAGGACCAGCTGGCGCCCGGATCGACGTTCAAGATCATCATGTCGGCGGCCGGTCTGCAGGAGGGCGTGGCCCAGGACATGCACGTGAACTGCGTGGGCGGCGGCGACTTTTACGGGCGCTTCTTCCACTGCGACAAGCACCATGGCGTGCTGGCCATTCAGCAGGCGATTCCGCTCTCGTGCGACACGTTCTTTTATGCGCTGGCGCAGAAGCTGGGGATCGACACGATTTCGAAGTACGCGACCTCGTTCGGGCTGAGCCAGAAGACCGGCATCGACTTGCCCAACGAGATGTCGGGCGTGATGCCTTCGACCCAGTGGGAGTGGCGGAACTACCACCAGAAGTACTACGCGGGCAACACGATCTCGGTCGGCATCGGGCAGGGCGAAACGCAGGTGACGCCGATTCAGTTGCTGCGGGCGTTGTCGGGGATCGCATCAGACGGGCACTTTGTCCGGCCGCATACGGTGATGCCGGGTCAGCTTACCGAGGACTTTCAGCACGCGATCACTGACACGTTCACGGGGTCGGGCGAGAAGACGGTGGCGCTCAATCCGGACACGTGGATGACGGTGACCGAAGGCATGGCGGCGGCGACCACCAGCGGCACCGCGGCGGCTTCGCACATTGAGGGCGTGGACTTTGCCGGAAAGACCGGCACCGCGCAGGTGGTGGGCGGCGGCGATACGCACGTGAAGGGCGGCGCGCGCACGCCGAACTCGTGGTTTGTGGGCATGGTGCCGCGGCGCAATCCGGAGCTGGCGGTGGTGGTGTTGCAGGAGCACGGCGACTGGGGCGCGAACTCCGCGCACATCGCGCAGGCCATCGTCACTACGTACGTGAACAAGGTGCGCAAGCGCTCGAACAATCTGCTGCAGAAGGCCAGCGAGCCGACCAAGCCCGTGGAAGTGGGCGCGGTGTGGACCACGCCGGATGCGGGCGATCCCAAGCAACAGGCCGAGCAGCTTCACAGCGCGCATTTTTTCGTGAATCCCACGGAACCGGCGAAGCAGGTTGCGATGAGGCCGATGAGCCTGGGCGCGTTCTTCCAGGCGCTGCCGCTGCGCTGGAAAGAGGGTCTCAGGTAGTGCGCAAACTCATCAGCCTTCGCGACTTCGACTGGGGACTCCTGCTCATCGTGCTGATTCTCTGCGGCCTCTCTGTCATGGAGATCCATTCAGCCACCCTGCACACCAAGTACATCGGCTTCGACAAAAAGCAGGTGGCATGGATAGGCGGCGGCCTGGTGGCCATGTTCATCTTCGCCAAGATCGATTACCACAAGCTCATCGACATCGTTCCCTGGTTCTACGGATTCTTATCGGTCGCGTTGGCGGCGGTGCTGGTTCCGGGGATCGGGCACAAGGCGCTGGGGGCGCGGCGGTGGATCAAGCTGGGGCCCATCTTCTTCCAGCCGTCGGAGTGGATGAAGCTGGTGATGATCCTGATGGTGGCGCGGTACTTCGCCAACCTGGGGGGCAGGTCGCTGAGCTGGAGGGAGATCTTCAAGGCGTTCGCGCTGGTGGGGGTTCCGCTTCTGCTGATTCTGAAGCAGCCGGATTTGGGCACAACCCTGACGTACGTGCCCGTTCTGGTCATCGGGTTGTTCCTGGGCGGAATCAATTTGAAGCAGGCGGGAATTCTGGTAACGGCGGCCCTGGTTCTGGTGGCCGGCGGCTGGTCGAGCGGCAAGCTGCTGAAGCCATACCAGAAGGCGCGCCTGACAAGCTTTATCAATCCCGATAACGACCCGCGGGGTGCGGGATATCAGATTCTGCAGGCGAAGATCGCCGTGGGCGCCGGGGGAATCTGGGGCAAGGGAACGGAGAAGGGGACGCAGACACAGGGGGCGTTCATTCCCATTCCACACGCGGACTTCATCTTCGCGGCATTTTGCGAGGAGCATGGGTTCGTGGGCGCGATATTTGTGCTGCTGCTATACTTTCTTGTATTGATGCGTTTGATTCAAAACGCTCAAACAGCTGCTGACCTTGCCGGTTCCCTCATTATTATGGGGATCGTGGCTGCGTTGACCTTCCAGATCATGGTTAATGTAGGCATGGTCATAGGCTTTATGCCGGTCACCGGGATCCCTTTGCCGTTAATGAGTTACGGTGGATCTTCGGTTCTGTTTACCTTCCTGGCGCTGGGCGTGGCGAACAACGTGCGCATGCGCCGGTTCGTAAACTAGGTAATTCAAACGGGTTTGTTCAAGGCGGCGCAAGGATGCGCCGCAAGAAAGATTTTTCAATCACTTGGCCGGCCAGGTTCCCAGAGGGAATCGCGGGCCCGGCAGGATTGGGTTCATGAGCACGCAGAAACGGGTAGGACGCAGGCATGATGCCCCGAAGCGCGCGGGAGGCAGGGTTTTCAAGGACCCCTCTCAGATAGCGCGGCACGTCTGGGCATTTGCCGGCGGCGTAACGGCCCCGTTCACGTCGACGATTTTGTTGGCGTGGAGCTGGGCGGCCACAAAATTTCTGCATAAGGATCAGCCGTATAGACATTTTGTTCAGCCGGAATTTGCGGTTGAACTGCCTGGTTCCCCGCCGCCCTTCAGGGCAAGCGGCCGCCTGCTGCGCCGGCATTTGGCGCGGCAGTTCACGGCTCGCGGTGTACCAGAGTCTCCAGGTCGTCCTGCCATTCCCCTCTCTTCCGGATTCGCGACATCCCTTCTGACCCTGCCGGCTGTCCCGGCCGATTTTCGCCGGGCGGAAAGGCACGATGGCAAAAGAGATTTGTATCTCCTCCACGCCGCATGAGACGCGGCTAGCGATTCTTGAAGACGACCAGCTAGCTGAAATTTATTACGAACGCGAAAACGAGTACACCCTCGCGGGTTCCATCTACAACGGGCGTGTGACGCGCGTGCTCCCCGGCATGCAGTCTGCCTTTGTGGATCTGGGGCTGGAGAGGGACGCGTTCCTGTATGTCACAGACTTCCTGGAGCTTGAAGACCCGGAAGAGAGCGACGAAATCGAGAAGGCAGCGGTTTCAGGCGGCAACCAGGCTCCGCGCGAGGTGCGCCAGGGCGGCGACCGCGAGCGCAGTCCCCGGGAAGGCCGTCCCGAGCGCCAGGACCGTCCCGAGCGCCAGGACCGTCCTGACCGCGGCGGACGCGACCGCGATAAAGAACAGAGCCAGGGCCGTGAGCGCAAGCCTGTTCCTGAACCGGCGGCGATTGAGGTCGAGCCGGTAACGACGGCGCCTCGGGCTCCCGCCGAAGCGGCCGACCAGGACGACGACGGCCTCGAGGGCGGCGCCAAGAGATGGCGCGGACGGCGTCGGCGTCGCGGCGGCCGTGGTGCTGCGCAGCCGGTTTCGGATCCGGTGGAGACCGAGGCTTCCGCAGAGACCTACCTTGAGCCGGCCGCCCAGCCGGACCTCGACGTTTCAGGCCAGTTGCAGGCCGCGCGCGCTGAGCAGCCCGCGCGCCGCGAGCGGCCCGCGCCGTCTGAACCATCGTTTGTTCTGCCCGGCGAGTCGCTGTCGAAGTACGGCGGCCAGCCCGCCGCGGCCGCGGCCAAGCAGTCGGCCCCCGCGCGCCCGGCGCCCACCTTCAAACCGTCCTCGCTCATCGACACTCCTCTGGCCTGGGATGGCAGCGGACTGCTTCCCGGCGAATCGCTCGCGCGTCACCGCGGTCGCCAGGAACCCGCACCGGCAGAGGTGGATGCGGAGCCGCGGGGCGTGTTCTCGGATGCCCGGCACTCGCACGGGCTCGAGATCGAAGAGGCAGAGGAGACCAGTCTTGAATCCGACACGATTGAATCGGTCTACCTGACGCCGGAACACCGGCCGTTGCAGGGAGACGAACTCGTCGAAGAAGAACTGGTCGCCGAGGATCAGCCAATCGAGAATCTTCCGGGTGCTCCGGAAGAGGTGGAATCGCTGGCGGCCGAGTCCGACCCGTTCTCTGATCCGTTCTTTACCGAACCGCGCGGTGCAGGCCACGGCGAAGAGCAAGCCGTCGTTGCGGAGCCGGTTGGCGAGGTATCTGAGGAAACGGCTGCGACCGAACCAGAGCCCACGGAGCATGAAGAGGGCGACCGCTCGGCTTCGCACCATGTCGATCCGCTGCCGCCAAGCGAGTTCCGGCTGTTCGGCTTGGGCGGCAAGAAGAAGAAGGACGACGCGCCCGAGTATCCGTCGGGAGTGAAGGTGCCGGGCGGCGAAGCGTCGGAGCCGGGACAGACCAGCCGCATGGCGACTGCAACAGCCTCCTCCTACAGCCCCGGCCATGGCGTAGTGGAAGAGGAGACGATCGAGGAAGAGGAGTTCGACGCTCCTGGTCACGCTTCCGGTCACGCGCATCATCGGCACGAGGAAGGCGACCTGGAGGACTACGAGGAAGAGGAGAAGCACCACACCTCGATCCGCTCGGGCGACCTGGGCGAAATGCTGCAGGAGGCCCATCTCGACCACAAGATCCAGCTCCGCTTCGACGACAAGAATGGCGGCGAAGAGGACGAGGACATCGCAGTCGAGGATGAAGAAGAGGAAGACGAAGGCGCAGAGGCGCAGACTGCCGCCGAGGGCGGTGCTCCGGCTCCCAGCCGTGAACGCCGCGATCGCAGCGGCCGCGGACGCCGCGGGCAGCGCGGCACAGCGGGCGGCGGCGGCGGCAATCGCCGCGGCGGTCCGTCGCGGCGCTCGGCGCAAACTTCGGACCTGCCGATCATCAGCGACCTGCTGAAGCCGGGGCAGGAGATCCTGGTGCAGATCGCCAAGGAACCCATCGCCAAGAAGGGCGCGCGGATCACCAGTCACATCGCGCTGCCGGGGCGCTTCCTGGTGTTCATGCCGACGGTTTCGCATGTGGGCGTGAGCCGCAAGATCGCATCGGACGACGAGCGCCAGCGGCTGAAGCGGATCCTGGTCAGCGAGCGCGGCGAGACGAGCGGCGGATTCATCGTCCGCACGGCCGCCGAAGGGGCGAGTGAAGACGAGCTTCGCGCCGACCTGCGATTCCTGATCCACCTGTGGGACGAGATTAAAGAGCGCAGCGAGAAGTCGAAGTCTCCGGCGCTGATTTATCACGACCTGTCGCTGATCGAGCGCATCTTGCGCGACCAGGTGAGCGAGAACTTCTCGGCCATCTGGGTCGACTCGCAGGACGACTACGAGCGCATCGTGCGCTTCCTGAACCGCTTCGCGCCGACCATGGTACGGAGGGTGAAGCTCTATACCAAGGAGACGCCGCTCTTTGAGCATTTCGGGATTCAGGACGAGATCTCGAAGGCGCTGCGGTCGAAGGTGTGGCTGAAGTCGGGCGGATCCATCGTGATCAACCAGACCGAAGCTCTTGTTGCGATCGACATCAACACCGGCAAGTACGTGGGCAAGACGGCGCGGCTTGAAGACACCATCGTGAAGACGAATCTCGATGCCATTCCCGAGATCGTGCGGCAGATCCGGCTGCGTGATTTGGGCGGCATCATCATCATCGACTTCATCGACATGGACGAGCGCAAGAATCGCTTCAAGGTGATGGCCGCGCTCGAAGAGGCGCTGAAGAACGATCGCGCGCCGACCAAGGTGCTGCAGTTCAACGATTTCGGTCTGGTGGCGATCACGCGCAAGCGTGTGAAGCAGTCACTGGAGCGGACGCTGAGCGTGCCGTGCCCGACATGCCAGGCGACAGGCATGGTGAAGAGCCCGTCCACGGTAGCCAACGAGATCTACATCGAGCTCCGGAAGATGCGCAAGCACTTCGAGAACCCGGACGTTCTTGTTCGCGTTCATCCTGAGACGGTGAAGGTGCTGAAGTCGAACAATGCGCGCTGGCTGACGGACTTCGAGGATCTCACCGGCAAGAGCATCCTGGTGAAGAGCGATGCCACCCTGCATCCGGAGCAGTTCGACATACAGGGGTAAAAGACAGGGAACAGGCAATAGGGAATAGGCAAGGCCGGAGCGAAATTGCTCCGGCCTCAGCTTTGCTCCGGCCTTTTGCTTGCTGACAAACTCTATGTGAGCTGGTTTCGCGGAAGGGCACGACTTCGGTCCTGCCGATTAAGCCTAATAGAATCTGCGGGCTTTAGCCCCTGCTAAGGCAGGTTAACCCAAAGATGACCTCTTCAGCAGCCTGTTCAGTCGCGCCGAAAAGTGCCGCAAAATGTGCGGGCTTTACAGGCTGCGAAAAAACTAGGGTGTTGCTTCCTGAACGCGTCGGGGCGGGACAGTTTCTAGGCTTTTGCTTTTTGAGTAGGGCGGCGCGAGGAATGAAGGGCGGGGCTTTCTACCAAGTAGATAAAGCAGTTCTGTCTACTTCAGGGGAGCGGCGGATCCGGCAATCGTGGCCAGGACGAGGAAGGCGATCAGGCAGGCGGCGAAGATGAGGCCGGCTCGGGTTGCGCGGGATTCCAGTTTGGTCATGGTGTGTTAAGCCCTCCGCTTGGGAACGCATTTCGCGTGTTCCCGGTCACTTGAACGGATACAGTTTCGCGCGGGCGAGGTGGTACTGGCAGTGATGCCAGTCACACTGGTGGCAGCGACCTCCGCAGAACCAGTGCATTTCCATCAGAAGTGCACGCACATCCGTTGGAGGAATAGCGGGTTGGCGCATTCGCTGGGCGTGATGGTCTTGAGCGGGGGAGCCCTTTACCTTCCACCGTTCATCGTCGCTGGAAAGGGTGCGAAGGTCACCTGGACCTGACAGCTTTTGTCGGGCGGCAAGGGAGCCGGACAGTTGGCTAGCGCATCGAATCCGCACGCTGCTGAAATAGATGGTATTCAAGTTGCCGGCCGGCTCACCGCGGGATTGGTGATTGACAGCCTCTGCCGGCCGCTCAAGGTATTAATCGCCTGATTTGACTGAAAGCTAAACATCTCCGCGGTTTCGGCAATAACGGCTCGGTCAACTCCGACCATTCGTCCACTATCAACTTATGCCGCTTCTTCATAACTGTGGGTTAACTCCGCAGCGACATCGAACGTAAGTACATGGCTCGCGGTCGAACCTATTGCTTGAACGGTTATTAGTACCAGTTGCAGGGACCATCATCCGCACTTAGGCTGACCATCGGAGCGGACTCTTCCCTTGAGTCCAGCGACTAAGTACTGTGAGTAAGTAAGTGAGTGAGAAAGAGGTACATATGCGGCGAAGCTTGTATTTGGTGAGCATGATAGCTCTTGTGGGATCGATGGCTGTTCCGGCCGCCTGGGCCGAGGACGAAGTGAAGGGTACGATCATGAACCGGGATGCCGACACGTTGACGGTGAAGACCGACTCAGGGAACGTCACCGTGGTTCTCACTGCGTCCACGTATACGAAGGACGACACTGGGTTCTTCGGCCTGGACAAGGAAACAGGCAACGCGGTGCTGATACCGGGACTCAAGATCAAGGCCGAGGGATCGTCAAGCGGTGGCCAATTTACCGCAACAGAGATCACAGTGGATGGCGATGACTTGGAAACAGCCGAGATGATCCAGTCCGGTCTGCATCCAACAGCAAAACAAGTGGATGCAAACGTACTGGCTATCGAAAAGCACAATGCGCAGCTCGCCGGCCACTCGTCGGACATTGCTGCACTTCAAGCAGCACTCAATCAGAGGAGCTCGAGCGTTGACTCGAGCATGAACGACACCGCGGCGATCACGGCCCGCTTCATGGCACTGAGCGAATATGACGTCAAGGGCGAAGCAACCGTGAAGTTCGATGTGGGGAGCTCCAAACTCACACCGGATGACGAAGCGCAGCTCAAGGCGCTGGCCGACACGGCAGCCGGGTTGAAGGGATTCATCATCGAAGTGGTGGGCTATACCGATGCGACGGGCAGCCCTGAGATGAACACCAAACTGAGCGCTGATCGCTCAAAGTCAGTGATCGTATGGCTGATGCAGCAGGGCGGCATTCCGGTACGCCATATCGTGGGTCCGGGAGCCATGGGCGAATATGGAGCCAAGGCGCCGAACGAGACCAAGGCGGGGCGCGCTGAAAACCGCCGGGTTGAAGTGAAGATCCTGGTCAATAAGGGCATGCAATAAGGGCATGGCGGGTAAGCAGCTGGCTTGCTCGGCGGAAGACTCCTTCTGCGCCTGGCTGGCCGATCTGCGCACCGCAACAGCGACACTCAGGCGCCGACCCCATCGTGGGCGGCGCCTGAGTCGCGCATGTCACTGTTTCGGGAGACCCTCCCGATCCGCTTCCCGCTTCGCACGCAGTTCTTCCATCACAGACTGAATAAGGGCTTTGGCGCCTTCCATGCCGCTGATCACCGCCTGCAGGTCGAGGGCGGGCTTGGACGGGTTGCGGCTGGAGGCGCAATAGACGCCATGCTGGCCGACCATGATGAGCGAGTCGGTGAGTAGGTCGAGAGCGACGGCCAGGCGGCCCCGCTCCAGACCCATCATGAACTCGTGCCGCTCCAGCTCTGTCCGGTTTTCGTCGAAGACACTCATGCTCTCAGCCTATCGGATTGAACGCGTGAGCTTTTCCTTCAAGAAGTTGAGCTTACTGATGAATTCGCCGTCCTGGCGCAGGTCTTCGATCGGGTCGAAGGTGTACTCCTCCTGCTCGATGAAGCAATGCTTCATGCCGGTAGCGGCCTGGAAGATGGGACTGTAGTCGATGGTTCCCTTCCCCATGATCACGTTCTTGTATTTGCCGTCGGCTCCCTTGACCAGGTCTTTGATGTGGAAGAGCGGGAAACGCTCGGGGAACTGCTTGAGGTATTCGACGGGGTTGTGGCCGCCGCCGACCACCCATCCACAGTCCATTTCGAAGATGACAGAGTCGGGGTCAGCGCGCTTGAGCAGTTCGTCGAAGAAGACGATGCCGTTCTCGGTGCCGAACTCGACCGTGTGGTTGTGGTAACCGAAGGTGAGGCCAGAGGCTTTCACCTTCTGGCCGATTTCGTTGAACTGGTCGGCGACCCAGCGCCAGTCGTCGAGGTCGAGCTCGCCCTTCTTTTTGGGATCGCGATGAAGGCCCGCCCAGGAGCAGATGATGTATTCGAGGCCGATAGCGTGGCCGTAATCGAGTAGCTCGTTGAGTTTCGACTTGAGGTCGGCGAGGGTGTGATGGGTGCTGACGCAGCGCAGACCAGCGGCGTCCATCGAGGCCTTCCACTCGGCGGCGGTCTTGTTGTAATAGCCGGCGGCTTCACATTCCTTGTAGCCGATGGCGGCGAGCTTTTTGAGGGTGCCGTCGAAGTCCTTGGGCAGCAGTTCGCGCACGGAGTAGAGCTGCAGCCCGAGAGGCTTGTCGAGTTTGGCCGCATTGAGGCGTGGGGCGATGCAGGCGGCGGCCGCTACGGCTCCGGCGGACTGAAGGAATGCTCGGCGTGAAGATGCGCTCATGGATGTGACCTCCCTGGCCCTAGCTCTTGATGGTTTTCGATTCCGCATCCCACACGGCGGCGGCGCGGTTGAAGTATGAGTGATTCGCCATGTGGCATGCGATGGCGGCGTTGTTGCCGAAGACTTCGTCTTCGACCACCTTCTCGCGCGTATCGACGGCGTGGAAGAAGGCAGAGAGGTGGGCCGCGGTGTCATCAAAGCCCTGCGGCGTGGAGAAAGTCTCGGTCAAGCCGGGGTCGGGCGCTGCCTGCGGATGGGCCGCGTGCCAATCGTCGTAGTACTTCTTTTTGGCTTCGGCGGTCCAGCCGTTGAGCGAGTAACCCTCGGGCTGCGGGCGTGTGTCCTGCGGAGCGAAGGTGAGGCTACCCCAGCCGAGGGTGAGCGTGCCTTCGCGGCCGTAAAAGGTTGTGGTGTCGCCGGCGGCTCCGTTGTTCTGGTTGCAATGCAGGTTGACGGCGACGCCGTTGTAGTCATACAGGGTGGTCAGGAGATCGGGAAAGTCGCGGCCGTCTTTGAAGTGGGTGAGGCTTCCCAGCGAGAAGGCTCGATTGGGCGCGGCGTTGATGCCGCTGACGGCCTGCATGCCGCTGAGGATGTGGACGAAGAGGTCGCCGGCAACGCCTTCGCCGTAGTCGGCCCAGCAGCGCCAGCGGAAGAAGCGTGCGGCGTCGAAGGGGCGGTCGGGGGCGTCGCGCAGCCAGGACTTCCAGTCGATGGTCTCGGGGCTGGCGTCGGGAGCGATGGGATAGACCCAGGCGCCGGAGTCGGAGTTGCGGTCGGTGTGTCCTTCAATGAGCGTGATCTCGCCGAGCCGTCCGGCCTTGACGAACTCCGCGGCCTTTTTGACCACGGGGCTGGAGACGCGCTGGCTCCCGGCCTGAAAGATGCGCTTGTTCTTCTGCACCGCGTCGACCATGGCGAAGCCGTCGGCCACGTTGTGGCTCATGGGCTTTTCGCAGTAGACATCTTTGCCCGCCTCGATGCAGTCAAGCACCACGCGGCGATGCTGGAAGTCGGCAGTGGCGACAATGACGGCGTCTACGTCTTTGCGGTCGAGGAGAGAGCGATAGTCGCGCACGGTGGGGATGTCTTTGCCGTAGGCTTCGACGCCGGCCTTCTGATGCATGGTGTAGAGGTCGGCGGTTCCCACGCACTCGCCGTTGGGAACCTTGGCCGCGGAGCGAAGCAGATCGCAGCCGCGAATGCCGGTGCCGATGGAGACGAAGCGGATCTTGCGGCCCGAGGTGTCGGGCATGTCGGCGGCCAGCGTCTTCGGCTTGTTGGCCCATGCGGACGAAGCCGCGGCGCCCGCCGCCACTGCGCCGGCGCCGATACGAACAAAATCTCTGCGAGAGAATGAACCCTTCATGATGTGCCTTTCTTTGCGCTGCCCATTCTCACCGGTGTGGTCCTATGATGTAAAGCGTTTGAGCTTGCAATTGAGAACGCGCCGATCCGTACGCCCGAACCACGCGAAGGGCTTTGAGCGCGCTCGCATGCCCTCAACGCCTCGAGCCTTGTTGGCAAGCGCAGCTTACGAAGGGCCATAACGATGAAACCAAGAATCGCCAGACAATTTTGCACTCTCTTTTTACTGGTTGCGCTGACGCTGCTAGGCACCGTGCCGGCGTTTACGCAATCGAGGTCCAAGCTGGCCCCGATTCCGTGGGAACAAAACGTGCTGATCTTCTCTCCGGAGATGCCGCAGGCCGATATGCAGCGCCAGATCGATGAAATCTATGCCGCGCAGGAGCACAGTGAATTCGGCACGCAGAGGAACGCGATCCTGCTACTGCCGGGCGAGTATCACCTGGACATTCCCGTTGGGTTTTACACGCAGGTGGTGGGGCTGAGCGCGACGCCTGATGCTGTTCATGTAACGGGCAACGTGCACTCCGATGCGAGCCTGCCGCGCAACAACGCGACGTGTACGTTCTGGCGTGGGGTAGAGGGATTCTCTGTCACCCCGACTGCGGACGCGACGATGCAGTGGGCGGTGTCGCAGGCGGTGTTCTTTCGGCGGATGCATGTGCTGGGAAGCCTGGTGTTGCACCAGAAACATGGATGGGCGAGCGGGGGATGGATTTCGGATTCAGTGATTGACGGCAATGTCGATTCGGGATCGCAGCAGCAGTGGCTCTCGCGCAATACGGAGTGGAAGAGCTGGACCGGATCGAACTGGAACATGGTCTTCGTGGGCGTGAATCATCCGCCTGATGGCGAGTGGCCGCAGCCGCCGTATACGAAGGTGGCGACGACGCCGGTGGTTCGGGAGAAGCCGTTTCTGCAGGTGGATGCGAAGGGCGCGCTGGAGCGTGCGCGTGCCGGAGCTGCGCCGAACGATTCGACGGGGATTACG
The DNA here is from genome assembly GCA_963819365.1 of uncultured Acidobacteriota bacterium. Lineage (GTDB taxonomy): Bacteria > Acidobacteriota > Terriglobia > Terriglobales > Acidobacteriaceae > Telmatobacter. Next base: position 126,252 of record CAWFVY010000014.1, on the reverse strand, counting down.
TGGCATGGCGGGAACACGCCGGGACGCGACATTCCGCTGGGCAAGTTCTACATTGCGCACGTTGGCGACACGGCGGCGACGATCAACGCGCAACTTGCGAAGGGCAAGCATCTGCTGCTGACGCCGGGAATTTATGAGTTGACGGAGCCGATCCGTGTGACAAAGCCGAACACAGTTGTGCTGGGGCTGGGATTCGCGACGCTGAAGCCGGTGAAGGGCACGGCGGCGATGACAGTGGGCGATGCGGATGGGATCATCATCGCCAGCGTGCTGATCGATGCCGGCGAGACGAAGTCGCCAGTGTTGATGGAAGTTGGCGCGGAGGTCAGCAAAGTGAGTCACGCGAAAAATCCGATCTCTCTGCATGATGTGTTCTTCCGCGTGGGGGGAGCGGGCGTGGGCAAGGCGGATGTAGATCTGCGCGTGAATGCCAACGATACGATCATCGATCACACGTGGATCTGGCGCGCGGATCATGGCAAGGGCGTGGGCTGGGATCAGAACCCGAGCACGAATGGCCTTGTGGTGAACGGCGACCGCGTGACGGCGTACGGACTGTTTGTCGAGCATCACCAGCAGTATCAAGTCCTGTGGAACGGCAACGCAGGGCGGACGTACTTCTATCAGTCTGAAATCCCCTATGATCCTCCGACGCAGGCGGCGTTCACCTCGGGCGCCGGCGTGAACGGATGGGCGTCGTACAAGGTGGCCGACAGCGTGACCACGCATGAGGCGTGGGGGCTGGGGGTCTATTCGGTGTTCCGGCATCCGGACGTAACGCTGACGCGGGCGATTGAAGTGCCGGTGAAGCCAGGGGTGCGATTCCATCATATGATGACGATTGCGCTCGATGACAAGGGCGAGATCACGCACGTGATCAACGACACCGGCGACGCGGCGAGCCCCAAGCCGCGGACCACGCCGCGGGTGACGGAGTTTCCGTAAAAGCTGTAGGACTCCGGCACGGCTCGTGGCATTCTGAATGCAACGCCCGTGAACAGGAGGCGTGACCAGCGTGAACCACGAAAGCCCCTGGGAAAACGTCCCGCGCGCAAACATCGTCATCTTTCTGGCGGCGGTGTTCTGTGTCTTCGCCGGCGTGGGATTCGCCACCGACAGCGTCGACATGGGGCACCAGCCTGTTCCGCGGTTCGTTCTGTCGGTCCTGGTGGCGGCAGGATTTGCGGTCTGCTACGCAGCGACAGGCATTACTCTGCGCCGCAGGTTCTGGATGGGATTAATTCCCCTGTTTATCGTGCACTTCGTCATCATGGGACTACTCGGCAACAGGTTCCCCGGGACGCCTGAGCCTTCGCAATACAACGTCCTGGAAACGGTGCGGCTGCGGCACCGCATTGCCTTGGACAGCATCGGGATCATGATCTCGGTCGTCCTGGGCTACATCGGGTTTCTGATGGTCTCCATCCGCGAGGGCAGGCGGCACATTCGCCTGCAAAGGGAGAAAGCCTCGCTGGAGAGCGAGATGGCGGCAGCGCGGGTGATCCAGAGGGTGATGGTTCCGGAGGAACAGCCGACTATTCCGGGTTACAGACTGGAGAGCGTCTACAAGCCGGCGGCGCAGGTCGGCGGGGATTTCTTCCAGGTGATTCCGGTGAAGAGCGGAACGACGCTGGTGATCGTGGGCGATGTGAGCGGCAAGGGACTCACCTCGGCGATGATCGTGTCAATGATGGTGGGCATGCTCGGCACGATTACGGGATTTACCGAGGAACCGGTCGCGATTCTGGGTGAACTGAACCTCCGGCTGTGCGCGCGGGCGCATGGAGGTTTCGTCACGTGCGAGGTGGTCCGTCTGGATCCGGATGGGGCGGTGACGTTTGCCAATGCGGGGCATCTGCCGCCGTATCTCAACGGGAAAGAGGTTCCGATGCCGGGATCGCTCCCGCTGGGCGTGAGCAGCGCCTCCACGTACGAGCAGTTTGCGTTCGTTCTGGGGGCCGGGGATCGCCTCTTCCTCCTCACCGATGGGATCGTCGAGGCGCAGAATCAGGAGGGGCAGCTTCTGGGCTTCGCGAAGGTGGAAGCTCTTTTGCAGGAGGGAGCCACCGCCCGGGCTCTGGCCGAAACTGCGGAGCGGCACGGCCAGGCCGATGACATTACGGCGATCTGCATTGAGCGGGGTACCGGTGCGGCAGCGGAGGCCGGCAAATCCTCAGCCGCCGCTCTGCCTGCCGCGTCGTGAAACAATGATTCCGTAGCCATGACCGATAATCCGGAAAACCAGACCGCCCCCGACTCGAACCCCGCCGCACCGCCTGAAACGCCTGCGGAGCCGACAACAGGAGAGGCGCTTGCGACGGCTCCTTCCTATGAACTGGTAGACACGCCGGCCGTCGCTGAAGAGGCACAGGGTTCCGAAGCGGAACCGGCATCCGAGCCATCCGTCGAACCGACGGTTGGCGAGGCCCTTGCCACGGCCCCTTCCTATGCAGTTGTGAACACTCCGGCAATCTCCGGCGAGAGCGCCGAGGCCGCCGAGCCCGAAGAGGACTTTGGCGATCTGCTGGCGCAGTTCGAAAAGTCGCACAAGCACAAGACCGAAGCGGGGCCCACGCTGCAGGGGACTGTCGTGTCGATCACGGCCGACCAGGTGTTTCTCGATGTTGGCTACAAGATCGAAGGCGTGCTGCCACGGTCGGCCTTCGAAAAGGACGCGGCCGGCGTGCACGTGGGCGACTCGTTCCCGGTTTCGATCACCGGCCGCAACGAAGAAGGCTACTACCAGCTTTCGCGCTTCAAAGTGGCCCAGCCCAAGGACTGGACCGGTCTGCAGGCGGCATTCGACCAGAAGTTGGCCGTCTCAGGGACCGTCATCGAGGTTGTGAAGGGCGGAGCGCGCGTAGACGTTGGCGTACGCGCCTTCATGCCGGCCAGCCGCAGTGGCACGCGCGACGCGGCGGAGCTGGAAGCGCTTGTGGGCCAGCAGATCACCTGCCGCATCACCAAGCTTGATATCGCCGATGAGGACCTGGTGGTGGATCGCCGGGTGGTGCTGGAAGAGCAGGCTATGGCTGCGGCCGGCGAGCGCTTTGGCGCGATGAAGGAAGGCGACGTCGTCTCCGGCACCGTGCGCTCGCTGATGCCGTATGGCGCGTTCCTCGACCTGGGTGGCCTCGATGGGCTGCTGCACGTCTCGGATATAGCGTGGACGCGCATCACCAAGCCGGACGACGTGCTGACGGTGGGCGACAAGCTGCAAGTAAAGATTCTCAAGATCGATCCGGACACGAAGAAGCTCTCGCTGGGGCTGAAGCAGCTTCAGGCCGAGCCATGGGAGACGATTCCGCAGCGCTTCCAGGCCGGGCAGCGCGTCAGCGGCACGGTGACGCGCGTGCAGGACTTCGGCGCGTTTGTAGAGATTGAGCCGGGAGTGGAAGGGCTCATCCATGTCTCCGAGATGTCGTGGGGCAAGAAGGTGCGGATCGCTTCGGACATCGTGAAGCCAGGCGAGCGCGTCGATGCCGTCATCCTCAGGATTGAACCGGAGCTGCGGCGCATCGCGCTGGGACTCAAACAAACCCTGACGGACCCGTGGAGCGAAGTTGCGAGCAAGTTCCCCGTTGGGTCGCAGGTCTCCGGGCCGGTGACGAAGCTGATGGCGTTCGGCGCGTTCGTGCAGATTGCCGAGGGCGTCGAGGGCATGGTGCACATCAGCGAGATCGTTGCCGACCGCCGTCTGAATCATCCCTCCGATGTTCTGCGCGTCGGCCAGACCGTGCAGGCACAGGTGCTGGCAATCGACGCGGGCAAGCGGCAGATCAAGCTGTCGATGAAGCAGCTTATTCCCACTTCGATTGACGAATACATTGCCGAGCACAAGGTGGGCGATAAGGTCTCGGGCCGCGTGGTAACGGCCTCGCCGGCGGTCGTAGAGTTAGGCGAGGGCATCGTAGCGGCGTGCCGAGCGGCGGCTTCAGAAGCGGCTACAGAATCCGGTCCGGCGAATGCGGGACAGGGAAAGGTGGATCTATCGTCGCTTTCATCGCTGCTCTCGGCCAGGTGGAAGGGCAACACCCCGTCAGCCGACGCGAAGCCGCAGCCTCTTGAAGCCGGCCAGGTGCGCAGCTTCACGATCACGAAACTCGACGCCACAAGCAAGAAGATCGAGGTAGAGCTGGCGTAGCCCCGATGTCAGAGAAAAACCTCGTCGATATAGCACCAGCGCCAGTCCTCGCCGCGCTCAGCGGATTGGATGATGGGATGGTGGGTGGAGTGGAAGTGCTTGGTTGCGTGCTTGTTCTTTGACGAGTCGCAACAGCCCACATTCCCGCACTCCAGGCACATGCGCAGATGCACCCACGTGTCACCCATCTTCAGGCACTCCTCGCACCCGCGGCTGTTCGGTTTGACCGGTTTTACATGAGCTGCAATGTGGCTGCACTCCGTTGACATAGCAAGCCTCCCATCTGCCCCTATCATCGGTCATTCCACCCAGTTTTTCGAGCGATCCACCGCCCGGTGCCAGCGGGCTTTCAGGCGTACGGCTTCGGCGCGATCCATCTTCGGCTCGAAGCTGTCATCGCCTTTGCGGCTGGAGCGCAGATCGTCGGGCGAGTGCCAGAAGCCGACCGCAAGACCGGCGAGATAGGCGGCTCCCAGGGCGGTAGTCTCCGTGACCTGCGGGCGCACAACCGGAACGCCGAGCACGTCGGCCTGGAACTGCATGAGCAGATCGTTGACGCAGGCGCCCCCATCGACGCGCAGAGCCGCCAGCGGCGCGGGTGTCTCGCTGTCGACGGCCTCGAGAACGTCGGCCACCTGGAAGGCGATGCTCTCAAGCGCGGCGCGGGCTATGTGGCCGGGACGCGTGTCGCGGCGAAGGCCGATCAGCAGTCCGGCCGCGTGAGGATCCCAGTGGGGCGCGCCCAGGCCCACGAAGGCGGGAACGAAAATGAGGCCGCCGGCATCCTTCTCGCCCGCTGCGAGCGCTTCTACTTCCGCGGATGCGCCGATGAGCCGCAGGTTGTCGCGAAGCCACTGCACCACCGCGCCGCCGATGAAGACGGAGCCTTCGAGCGCGTACTCGAGCCGTCGCTCCGCGCTGGCGGCGATGGTGGTGATCAGCTTGTGCTGCGAACGAACGAACTTTGTGCCGATGTGCTGCAGGAGGAAACAGCCGGTGCCGTAGGTGTTCTTGGCGTCGCCGGGGTTCCAGCAGAGTTGGCCGAAGAGCGCGGCCTGCTGATCGCCCGCGATCCCGGCGATCGCGATGCCGGCGAGACCGAGGGTGGTGGTCACCTCGCCCACGCGCTCGCTCGACCACACGACGTCAGGGAGCATGCTTTCAGGAATGCCGAAGATGCGCAGCAATTCAGGGTCCCAGCGGCCCTCCACAACATTGAACAGCAGCGTGCGCGACGCATTCGTCACGTCGGTCACGTGACGGCCGCCGCTGGTGAGGTGCCAGATGAGCCACGAGTCCACCGTGCCGAAGGCCAGTTCGCCGCGTTCGGCCCGTTCGCGCGCGCCGGAGACATTGTCGAGAATCCAGCGAATCTTGGTGGCCGAGAAATACGGATCGATGACGAGGCCGGTGCGGCCGCTGATGTTGTCCCCGGCGCCGCTCTCCTCCAGAGCGCTGCACTGCGGTGCGGTGCGGCGGTCCTGCCAGACGATGGCGGGATGGATGGGGTGGCCTGTTTCGCGCTCCCACACAATCACCGTCTCGCGCTGATTGGTGATGCCGATGGCGGCGACATCGCGCGGGCGCGCGCCCACCTTGCCCAGCACCTCGACGGCACAAGCCATCTGGCTGGTAAGGATCTCCATGGGGTCGTGCTCAACCCAGCCGGCTTGCGGGTAGAACTGCTTGAACTCCTTCTGCGCCAGCGCGGCGATGTTTCCAGCCTGGTCGAAGAGGATAGCGCGCGAACTTGTGGTGCCCTGGTCGAGAGCGAGGACGTAAGCCATTCGGTCACTCCGGTTTCGGGGTCAAGTCAATCACGCCGGGCCGCCGCGAAGCAACGCAGTCCCGGCGAAGCGACTCGCTTTTTGAATTTCCAATGACGATTCTGCGGGAATCCGGCTCGGCATTCACAATGCCGCAATACAAGCACCTTACATTCCTCCTATGGGAGACCGTGCTCGTAACCCATTCGTTGTGCGGCACCCCATATCCCTGGGCGATGCCATTGCGGCTCTTTTCCGGCCAAAGCTGAGGAGACGCGCCTCCGCCAATCTCTCTGTTGCGAATCCCTCGTTGTCGCAAACGGACTCGCCGATTTCAGAACCCCAGGCGCAGGAACACGCGGCGAACTCTTCCTCGTCGGCTCCCATCGCCACTGCGAACCAGGTTCAGTAGCAAGGATTAACGCGCGGTCGATCGAAATCGAGAGTCGACCGTCCGCGCACCGAGCGAAAGTTGCCTGCTATTATGCCCGCGACAGATTATCTCGCCTTCGGTTTCGACGAACCTTTGCTACGACCGCCTGTGTGCCGCATCGATCGGCGCAGTTCCTGCCAGTCTTTCTCGGTCTGATCGGCGTAGGCTGCGCCGAAGTCTGCTAGCGCCTCGGCAAAGCTCGCGCCGCCGCCCAGGTATCCGGAGAGGACGAGGGGATCCCCGGCACGGGCGTGGCTGCGTGCCAGCAGTTCGCCGCAGACCTCCGCGAAAGCGGCGAGGCCATCCCCAGCCAGGTCTTCGAGCTCGATGGAGGCCTTGTGATCGTTGAGTTGGCGGACCAGATAATCGCGGCCGCCCATCTGCGTCCAGCCGAGAAACGGGTCAGACTGAATCTGCATAGAGCGCTGGCCTTCAGCGGTACGCTGGCCGTTGTGGTGCGGGGGATGCGCGTCCGGCAGATAGGCCGCATAGCCTGACGCCGTCTCCTCTTTGACCTGCAGGAAGAGCGGATCGCCGGGGCCGTTGCCCTCGAAGTAGATGCAATAATCGCGCAGCCCCACTGAGCCGGTGCCGACCACTTTGAACGCCACGTCGACGGGCCGGTAGAGCGAGAGCAGGTGCTGCCGCTGCGGTTCAAGCATGCCGCGGTAGGTGCCAAGCGAGGCAAGCACTTCGGACTTCTCGCGGCCGGTGACGCGCCAGAGGTGGAGATTCTCTTCTTTGAAGCGGCGCGGGGAGTTCTCTTCGTCGCCGGTGCGCTCCGTGAGCACTTCAAGTGTGTGCAGGGGCGTGGCGCGTTCGGCCTTGAGCAGGGCGGCGTGAATGGGCTGCACGGTGCCGATGCGATGCACCTGGAAGCGGGTCATCTCAAGAGCCGGCATCTGCGCGAGAATGCGCATGAGCGCGGCGTAGTGCGTAATGCATCGCATCACGGCGTCGCGCGCGGAGCCGTTCTTGTGTCCTGACTCGCGCCCGGCGAGGATGAGCGAAGCCGCCATGCGCTTCAGGTCCCACTCGAACGGGCCGCGGATGGTCTCGTCGAAGTCATTGATGTCGAAGACGAGGCGGCCGTCCGGCGCGGCGAAGGCTCCCAGGTTGCGCACGTGGGCGTCGCCGCAGATCTGCGTAAGAATACCGGTATTGGGCAGCGTGGCAAGATCAGCCGCCATCACCGGCACGGCGCCGCGGAAGTAGCCGAACGGCGATGTCGCCATGAGCTGCCACTTCAGCTTCACCAGCCTGGGCACCCGGCCCTTCGCGGCATGCTGCAGCAGTTCCCAGGCGCTGGTGGGGCGAGTCTTGCATTTCAGGGTGCAGTGGTCCTGGCGGCCGACTTGCTTGCGGCGGGATTGTCCCAGTTTGCGGCGTTCTTCCGGCGTCATCCAGTGCATTTGGAAGGAACCATACACCCGGGCGGCGGGTTACGCCAAATATCGGCTCACATCGTTACAGAAGGCGCGCTCCAGCCCGCGGGAGCATAATGATGGCACCGCCTATGATCACGCGAATCGTCACGCCCGGCTGCATTCGTCATTTACATCGTCAGCTTTTTCCTGCCCGCGATCCAGATGGGCACATCCGGTCCGGGATCAGGTCCCCTGGCTGGATGGGGGTGCGCATTCGTCGCCAGTGTGATGGCCCCGGTCGCCTTAATCAAGTCGCTTGGGCAGGGGGTCGATACGAACGAATTGCTCATCCCTGTCAGCGGACTTGTGAATTACCTGTTCCTGGCTGTTTGCGTGCTCGGCTTCTGGCCCCGCTTCAGGCGCACACGGCTCGTGCTTGGAGCACTGATGCTGCCTTCCTTCGCCGCCACGTGGATGTTCTTCGCGTCTTCAAAGACGAAACCGCTCGCAGGCCATTTCCTGTGGATCGCGGCGTGCGTGCTTCTCATGATTCCCGACGCCGTAAGCGCCTTGCGCAAGACGGAAGCGGCCACGGCGACATATGGACTGAAGGGATACTGAGGAGCATACTGTTGCCATGGCCACCCAACCGATCCAGGAGCCGTTCGTAAGCGTCCAGGAGTATCTGCACGCGGATTACGAACCGGATCTTGACTACGTCGACGGACGGCTAGAGGACCGGCACGTGGGCGAGCACGACCATGGATACATCCAGGCTCTTTTGACGACGATCTTCACCAACAACCGGCGCGATTGGGGTGTCCATACGGTCACGGATGTTCGAGTTCAAGTTGCGCCGACCCGATTCCGGGTTCCCGATGTTTCCGTTCTGCGAGCGGGCGACCCTCGAAGTCCAGTGCTCCGGCAGCCGCCTTTTATCGCGATCGAAATTCTCTCGCCCGAGGATCGCCTGAGCCGGTTCACTGAAAAGCTCGATGATTATGTCGCCTTCGGTGTTCCGAATATCTGGGTGCTCGACCCGCAGAAGCGGAGAGGGGCGCACTATGGCGACGGAAGGCTGGTCTGGATGGGCGAGGGGGAACTCACCGTGCCGGGCACGCCCATCCGCGTTGTTGTGAGTGAGTTGTTCGCCGAATTGGATCGTGCATGACCACGTCCGCAGTCGCAGTATCCACCACCCGTTGCGCGCTCTGCAATATTGCCGCAGCCGGGGCCGTCTGCATTGCAACGGGCTTTGCTGTCATTGCGCTCTGTTCGTTTGATTTGCTGAACAACGGCTTCGCGCTGTGGTTGGGCGCGACCGTCGTGTTCGAAGCCGCATCGTTCTGGGCGTGGTCCACCCCCATGAACGCGCGTGAATGGCGCACCGGAACACTCATCACGCCGGTACTCGCAGCAATCTGCTTCGGCATCACCGGAGTCATCGCCCTGTTCACGGGACACCACGGCAGTTTTGTTCAAGCCGCGCTGCACGGCGGTCCGGCGTTCGGCATCTGCATCACCGTCGCCTTGTGTCCGGCAAGCACAATCTTGTTCCTCGGCGGATGGGTTCGGGCCGCCCTCCGCAAGCACCTGTTGCCCGCGACCTTCCCTGAAAACTAGCTCCCGCCAGCTTGCCTCACCCTGCGTTCGCACCGCGACCAACTCTGAAAGCGCGAGGGCCCAAGTCCATGAACTTGGGCCCTCGCGCTTTGAACGCATGACCGTTAGCTCTTCGTGACCACGCGGAGGTGCAGTTCCTTCAACTGCTGCTCTGTGACGGAAGTCGGCGCGTCGGCCATCAGGTCGATGGCCTTCGCCGTCTTGGGGAACGTGATCACTTCGCGCAGATTCGCCGCGCCGGCCAGCAGCATCACAATGCGGTCAAGTCCCAGCGCAATGCCGCCATGCGGAGGCGTGCCGTATTCCAGCGCATCAAGGAAAAAGCCGAAGCGCTGATGGGCTTCTTCGTCGCTGATGCCCAGCGCCTTGAAGATGACCTGCTGCACGTCTTTGCGGTGAATACGGATCGAGCCCGAGCCGAGTTCGAGGCCGTTCATCGCAAGGTCATAGCAGTTGGCGCGCACGCTCGCCGGATCGCTCTCGAGATTCGGCATGTCGTGCTCGTGGGGCGCTGTGAACGGATGATGCGCGGGCACCCAGTGGCCCGTCGCCACGTCGTACTCGAACATGGGAAAGTCGACGATCCACATGGGATGGAAGGCACTTCGATCCGTCGATCATCTTTCCGGTCATTTTCGAACTTTGGGGATCCGCGTTGCGAACGACTTCTTCCGTCACTTCAAACGCCTTGTGGCGGTCGGCGTACTTCTTCGCAAGCTCGGTGCGGAAGTTGCCGGCCGCGGCGTAGACATTGATCTCGCGCTCGCTGAGGCGGCCTTCGAACTTGGTGTCGCTGGCCTTGATGTGGTGCGCCGGATCGCCGGCCACGATGATGACGAAGTCCGCGTCAGCAGCGCCGACAAGTTCGCGCACCTTCGCAGCGGACTCGGGGAAGCCCTTGGCCAGACGCTTGAAATCGTCGATGAACTTGGCGCCCTTGTTCTTGTCGAACATGGGCCAGTTGTCTTCGCGCTCCTTGCGGCTCAGCTCGCCCACATCGGGAATGCGGAACGCCACCACCGGCAGCGCCGGATCGATCTGCAGAGTGGCCAGGCTCTCGTCAGTAAACGCGGAGCGCACGTCGGCCATCTCGGGCAGGCGCATGTCCGGCTTGTCGGACCCGAAGCGCTGCATCGATTCGTCATACGTGATTTTGGGGAACGGCGTGGGCAGCGAGACGCCTGCCGCCGCGAAGGCCGCCGACAAAAACTTCTCGACAACCGCGAAGACATGCTCCTGGCGCGGGAAGCTCATCTCGAGGTCGACCTGCGTGAACTCAAGCTGGCGATCGGCGCGGAGGTCCTCATCGCGGAAGCAGCGGGCGATCTGGAAGTAGCGGTCGAAGCCCGAGATCATCAGGATCTGCTTGAAGATCTGCGGCGACTGCGGCAATGCGTAAAACTCGCCGGCATGCACGCGGCTGGGCACCAGGAAATCGCGAGCGCCCTCGGGCGTGGACTTGCAGAGAATGGGCGTCTCGATCTCGAGGAAGCCCTGTGCACTCATGCTCTCGCGAATGGCCCGCGTAATGTCATGCCGCAGCCGGAAGTTGCGCTGCATCTCCGCGCGCCGCAGATCGACGTAGCGATACTTGAGGCGGACTTCCTCGTTCTGAATGGCGTCGTCAGCCGGCGAAAAGGGCGCAAGGCGCGTGTCGTTGAGCACGCGCAGTTCGGTGGCTTCGATCTCGATTTCGCCGGTGACCATCTTGGGATTGATGGCGTCGGCGGCGCGCAGGCGGACCTTGCCGACCGCGGCCACAACGTACTCCGGCCGCACCGCCTCACCCTTGGCGTGGCCCTCGGGCGTCAGCTCCTTGTCGAGCACTACCTGGCAGATGCCGGTGCGGTCGCGCAGATCGAGAAAGATGAGGTTGCCGTGGTCGCGGCGGCGATTGACCCAGCCCATCACGACGACCGGTTTACCTGCATCCGCGGCGCGCAGTTCGCCGCACATATGCGTCCGTTCCAGATTGCCTAAAAAGTCGAGCACAAGAACCTTCCTTACCCGCTATTCCAAAGTTGTCATCCTGACGCTGACCCTGAGTGCAACGAAGGGGAAGCGGAAGGACCTGCTTTTCAGCGGCCCAGAGAGCGCTTACAGCAAGTTCCGCGACGACAGGACTGAAGAACTACTTCGACAGAACGCTCGCCAGCTCCGCGAGGGGGACCTTCGTCTGCGCTCCGGAAGCAAATTCCTTCACTGTCAGGATACCGGATGAAAGCTCATCCTCTCCCAGGATCACGATTCGCCGGGCCACCTTGTCGGCCGTCTCAAAGGACTTCTTGAGCCGGAAACTGCCGTCGCCGAGTTCGACCTTCAGCCCCTCGCGGCGCAGCTCGCGAGCCAGCTTCAGCGCCGCCGGATTCATCGCCTCGCCGAGCGGAGCAATGTAGGCGTCCGCCATCTGCGCCGGGGCCTGCTCGAGGGCCTGCAATGTCAGCACCAGCCGATCCTCGCCCATGGCAAACCCGATGCCCGGCGCCTTGGGCCCGCCGATGGCCTCACTCAGGCCGTCGTAGCGCCCGCCGCCCAGAAGCGCGTTCTGCGCGCCAAGGCCGCCGTGGGTGAATTCAAACGTGGTCCGCGTGTAGTAATCGAGGCCGCGCACCAGGCGCAGATTTCGCTCATAGGGAACGCCGGCCGCGTCCAGCGCCGCCAGCACCGCGGCAAAGTGCTGCCTTCGCGTCGTCGCCGAGCACCTCAGTCGATCTTGGGCAGCGCCTCGATGATCGGCTGATCCTCGGGCACTTTGCAGTCCAGCACGCGCAGAGGGTTGGTGACGGCGCGGCGCTGGCAGTCCCCGCACATCTTCGGCGCGACCGGCTCGAGCGCGGCACGAAGCACCTCGTTGTAGCGCGCGCGGTCTGCGGACGAACCAACGGAATTCAGGTGCAGCGTCCAGCCGGTGATGCCCAGCTCGTCCAGCAGCGTGGCCAGCATCTCCAGCACTTCGGCGTCGCGCAGTGGCGATTCGCTGCCGGCCGACGGCGGCCCGATGACCTCGGCGCCGATCTGCGAGAACTGCCGGTAGCGGCCCTTCTGCGGGCGCTCGCGGCGGAACTGCGGGCCGATGTAATAGAGCTTCTGCAACTGGCCGGTCTCGCCCAGCTTGTGCTCGATGTACGCGCGCACCACGCCGGCGGTGTTCTCCGGGCGCAGCGTCAGGCGACTGCGTCTTCTCGCTGGCCGCGCGGGCGCGGTCCTCCCAGGTGTACATCTCCTTGGAGACGATGTCGGTTTCTTCGCCCACGCCGCGGGCAAACAGCGCCGTGTCTTCGAAGACGGGCGTGCGGATCTCGCCGAAGTTGTACCGCTCGAACACGCGCCGCGCCGTCGCCTCAATCCGGTTCCAGAGCGCCGTCTCCGGCGGCAGAAGGTCGCGCGTGCCGCGCACAGCTTTCAATGTGGCCATAACCTTCCAGTGTATCGAAGGGGAGCAGGTCCGGTTTAAGGCCCATGGATTCGGGCGATGGGTGGATCTCAGGATGGCGGGAGAAGTGTTATTCGATGAATTGCGCTGGTCATGCCCGCTTCTTAATCGCCTTCACCAGCGTCTCATCAATCCTCGTCTGCCAGCCCGGCCCGCTGGCTTTGAAATGCTCCACCACCTCCGGGGACAATCGCAAGGAAACCAGCTTCTTTGTCGGCGCTTTCTGCGGACCGCGCCTTCCGCGCCGAACCATCTTGCCTCCACGAATCAGGTCAGCCCGCTCAAAAAACGCGCGCGTAGCCTCGGCATCGTTCGGGTCGTACGGCCCGTCCTCTGGCTCATACGGAATGCGGTCGCCTTCCTTGAAAGCCAACACGCGATTCCAGTCGGTTTCACTTTGTGTCTTCTTCATAACGTTTCCGCTCCTCCCGGCTGGCATGTCGGAATGAGATCACTCGCACTTCTTCGTCCGTTTCGGTGTAAACGAGCGTCAGCGTCCGGCCCCGAACTACCGCAAGAGCTACATCCATCAATCTGTATTCATCATCCCGGCTCGCGTCGTACGTGCACTTATCCGGGTTCTCGTACACCAAGTAAGCGTCTTTGAAGTCGAGGCCGTGCTTCTTCAGGTTCGACTTCCGTTTGGCCTCGTCCCAGACGTACACATCTTTATTGTATCTACAATTTATTACGACGCAACGCCCGAATCGTTCCAAGTGACCATGGGATCAACTGACGGCACTTTGAGCCGCATCCTCCAAGTTTCCGTTGCATCAAACGGCCATGGAATATCGTCTCCTTCCCGGCTCCGGCCTTAAAGTCTCCGCGCTCAGCTTCGGCTCCGCCACCTTCGGCGGCACCAACGAGTTCTTCGCCGCGTGGGGCAAGACTGAAGTCGACGAGGCGCGGCGGCTTGTCGACGTTTGCATCAATGCCGGAATCAACCTCTTCGACACGGCCAACGGCTACTCCGATGGCCGCAGCGAGGAATTCCTCGCCGCCGCGCTCAAAGGCCGCCGCCACCAGGTCCTCATCTCGACAAAGGCCTTTTTTCCGACCGGCCCGGGGCCGAACGACATGGGCTCGTCGCGCTACCACCTGCGCCGCGCCGTGGAAGACTCGCTGCGGCGGCTCGAGACGGACTACATCGACATCTATCATCTGCACGGGTTCGACGCGCTGACGCCAATCGAAGAGGTGCAGCAGACGCTTGACACGCTCATTCGCGAAGGCAAGATTCGCTATAGCGCCTGCTCGAACTTCACCGGCTGGCAGTTGATGAAATCGCTGTCCGTCGCCGACAAGCATGGCTGGCCTCGCTTCGCCGCGCACCAGGTTTACTACTCACTGGTGGGGCGCGATTACGAGTGGGAGCTGATGCCGCTGGGTGTCGAGGAGCGCGTCGGCGCGCTGGTGTGGAGCCCGCTAGGCTGGGGACGGCTCACCGGGAAGATTCGCCGCGGTCATCCCGCGCCGGAACAAAGCCGCCTGCCCAAGACTGCCGCGATCGGACCGCCGGTCGCCGACGAGCACCTCTTCAACGTCGTCGACGCGCTCGACGAAATCGCAGCGGAGACAGGCAAGACCGTGCCGCAGATTGCGCTCAACTGGCTGCTGCAGCGGCCTACCATCTCATCAGTGATTCTGGGTGCGCGCAATGAGGAACAGCTCAAGCAGAACCTCGGCGCGGTCGGCTGGAATCTCACTACGGAGCAGGTAGCGAAGCTGGATGAAGCAAGCGCGGTAACGCCGGCATATCCCTACTGGTGGCAGCGCAACTTCCCCGAGCGCAATCCGCCGGCGGTGTGAGAGAGGCAGGCATTAGGGATTAGGGTTTAGGAATTTGCTCGTTGCCTCGTCGTTTAAACCCTAATCCCTAAAACCTGGACTCCCCGCTCTCATTCCTCGCGCAACACCTTCACCGGCTCAACCCAGGCGGCTCGCAGGGCCGGCGCGAGCGATGCCAGAACTGCAACGGCAAGGATGATCCCCACCACGCCTGCGTAGGTGCCGGGATCGACCGTGCTCACGCCGAAGAGCATGCCGCGCAGGAAACGGCTGAGGCCAAGGGCCGCAAGCACCCCCGCAGCCGAGCCGATGATCGCCACGCGCACGCCCTGCATCAGGAACCGCCCCACGATCTGGCCGCGCCTGGCTCCCAGCGCCAGCCGAACGCCCACTTCGCGCTGCCGCAAGCGGCCCAGGTAACTCAGCGTTCCATAGAGTCCGATGCAGGCCAGCGCAACGGCGGTAATCGCAAACATGGTCAGAAGCATCGTGCGCATGCGGTCTTCCGTGAACGCATCGCTCAAGTGCTGATCGAGAGGCATGACCGCATAGACGCTGCGCGCCGGCTCGAGTTCATGAATGCGCTTCCGCACCGCTTCTGCCATCGCCATGGGCTCGCCGCGGGTGCGGATGAGGTAGTTGGGAAACGGAGTGGGCGCGCTGAAGCAGGAGTAGACCGTGGGCGCAGGCGGTTGGTTGAGGCCTTCCTCGCGAGCGTCGGCCACCACGCCACGCACAATTCCACTTACTCCGAAGTCGTTGTACGTCGCAGCCTTGATCGCATGTCCAATCGCCGAACCGCCGCTCAGATACAGATTGGCAAAGGTTCGATTGACCAGCAGTTCCGGTGTTGAGTAGGAGCGGCTGCACGGCTCGCCCGCCAGCACGGGAATCTTCATTGCGTTGAAGTATCCATACGAGACCCAGCGGGTGTCGGCAAGGATCTTCCGTCCCGGATCGGCCTTGCCATCCACGTTGAACTCTGTCTGGTAGAGCGCCGGAACGCCCGGCAGCATGGCGGCAGTCGCCGCGTCCTCTACGCCAGGCATAGTGCGGAGACCGTCGAGGGTGCGATTGATGCGCTGCACGACGGCAGGCATATCGGTGGTCTCGCCCCACGATCCGCTCACCTGCAGAGTGAGCACATGCGAGGGATCGAACCCGGCATCGACATGGCCGAGCGCATTGAGACTGCGCAGCAGAAGCCCCGCGCCAACCAGCAGCGTAACGGCGAGCGATGACCTGCACGCCCACCAGAACCCATTGCATCGGGATTGCGCGTGGAGACTTGCGTGCGGCCGCCTGCGGCAAGCCCTTTCGCCAACCCGGTTCGCGTTCCGCGCAGTGCCGGATAAAGTCCGCACAGCAGCGCGGTCAGAATGGCGCACGCCAGCGAGTATCCCGCCACGCTCCAGTTCAGCGTGACCTCTCCGGCCCGCGGTAATTGCCCGGCCAGCAGATGAAATCCCTTCGCGGCACCAGCCGCCACGGCCAGCCCTGCGAGTCCTCCCAGCAGCGACAAGCCGAGCACTTCACTCAGCAACTGCAGCACGATTGCCTTGCGCGCCGCGCCCAGCGAGAAGCGAATCGCGATCTCCTGCTCGCGCTCGGCGGTGCGCGCCAGCAGCAGCGCAGCGATGTTGGAACACGCAATCAGCAGCAGCAGCGACACCGATCCGTAGAGCAGCCACAGAGACTTGCCCACGCCGCCGATCACCGTCGCCTTCAGCGGCTCGACCTGCGTGGTCAGATCAGCATCCGGCTTGGGGAATTGCTTGCCGAGTTGCTGCTGCACGGTTTCGAGGTCGGCCGCGGCTTGTTTCAACGTGACACCCGGCTTCATTCTCCCGATGACGGTGAACCACGTCTCATCCCGCCGCTGCGCAAACGGAGCATCCGGCGCGCTGGGAGCCCACAGGTCCACGTCCTTGTCCGGATATGCGAACGACTCCGGCATCACTCCGACGATCGTCAGGGAAGACGAGCCCACGCGCAGCTTGCGGTTGATCGCGGCAGGATCGCCGTGGAACCGCCGCTGCCAGAATGCATGACTGATCAGCACGGCATCGGGGCCGCCCCAGTGCTCCTCCTCGGGGGCGAAGTTGCGGCCCAGCGCCGGCGCAACGCCCAGGACATCGAGAAAGCGCGGCGCCACCAGCGCTTCCGTCACCTTCTCCGGCAATGGGCCGGAGAGTTCCGACAGGTCGTCCTTGTAGTAGCCGCTGATGCCGGAGAACGTACTCGCCATGCGGTTCCAGTCTTCCAGCCGCTGCGGCGCGACAAAGGTATTGGCATCGCGCCCATGCGCGTCGTGCTGATAGATCCGTGCCAGCTCATCGCCATGTGGAAACGCCAGCGGACGCAGCACGATGGCATCGATCGCCGAAAACACCGCGCTATTGGCGCCGATGCCCAGCGCGAGCGTCAGGATGACCGCAAGCGAGAAGCCGGGAGCCTTGCGCAGGAAGCGGAGCGCAGCGAGCAGGTGAAATCGCATCGACTCGCCCAGCGCCCACAGGTGAACTTCGCGCACCTGCTGCTTCACCTGCTCGCGGCCGCCGAATTCGACCATGGCGCGCCGCCGCGCGTGTTCCGGGGACATGCCCTGCGCGATGTAATCCTCGGTGAGCCGTGCGACGTGATCCGCGATTTCGCGATCCACGGCTTCATCTCGGCGAACGCCGCGTCTTTGCTCATCGCATCCTCCCGCGCTAGCTGCTTACTGCTCGGCCACAAGAATCAGCCCCACGGCCCGCGACAGCCGGTTCCAGGTCTCTTTCTCTTCCCTCAATTGTTTCCTCCCTATTGCGGAAAGTCGATAGAACTTGGCCTGGCGGCCGTTATCGCTTTCGCCCCAATCGGCAGCGAGCCAGCCCCGCTTCTCAAGCCGATGCAGCGCGGGGTAGAGCGAGCCCTGCTGCACCTGCAGCACGTCTTTTGAAATCTGCCGGATGCGCTGCGCGATGCCGTATCCGTGCACCGGCCCCAGCGCGACAACCTTCAGAATCAGCAGGTCCAGCGTGCCCTGCAGCAGATCGGTCTTCTCCAGTGGCGCCATCGTCTCTCCTAGACAGCCTACCTATTTCACCTAGATGTTCTACATATACTCCAGACGATATGTAGATTGTCAAGGGGAACACGGAAAACAGCCGCAGCTCTCAGCCCTCAGCCGTTAGCTTGTGCGAAGCCGCGACGCATCCATTGATTGCGCGAATACGTCCGGCTTTCTCGCATCGCGCCCTCCACGTTTCGCGAACGGTTCAAGGTCGTGAGCTAAGGGCTGATGCCTGCTTTTACGCGCTGAGCGGCAGTTCCGCGCCAAGGATATTCATGGGCGTGCGCCCTTGCGCGCGCAGCGCGCGCAGGCTCAAGGCATCGTAGCGCTTTGCCAGCCGGCGTCCGTACTGGTCGAGCACCAGGCGGCAATGGAACCACTTGGGCGGCTCGAGGCCAAGCGCACGATAGAGCAGGATCTGCCGCGCCGTCGACTTCAGCAGGTCCGCGCCGCGCACCACTTCGGTGATGCGCATGGCCGAGTCGTCGGCAACGCAAGCAAGCTGATAGCTCGGCGTACCGTCGCGGCGCCACACCGCGAAATCGCCGAAATCCACGCCGGCGACAAAGCGCTGCGGGCCGAGGTTTTCGTCCATGAACTCGACCACTTCGCCATCCGGAACGCGAAAGCGCCAGTTCATTCCCTTCGGTGTGTCGGAGTCGATCGAGTCATGTCCCGGCAGTTGCGGGACATATCCCTGATTGGCGCGGCACGTTCCCGGGATAGATCGGCTCGTCATCGAGCGGCTCGACCTTGCCGCTGGCCCGCACGTTGATCTCGTGAGGCGCGCCCAGCGCAGCTTCGAGGTCCTTGCGCGAGCATGCACAAGGAAACAGGTAGCCGCGGCGATGCAACTGCGCCACGCCTTCAGGTGGACGCTCATTCGCTTGCTTTGAACGTAGGGAGCGTGTGGGCCGCCCATGTCAGGGCCTTCGTGCCAGCGAATCCCCAACCAGCGCAGATCTTCGTATGCCGCTTCGGCGTATATGGATTTGCTCGCTCCGGATCGAGATCCTCCATGCGCATCACCAGCGTGCCGCCGGCATCGCGCGCGCGCTGATAAGCCGTCCAGAAGGTGCGTGCATGGCCCACGTGCAGATAACCGGTCGGCGACGGCGCAAGCCGCCCCCGATATCCCGAGGTCTGCATGGGAGTGATCGTGGCCATGTTCGCATTGATGCTATCGGCCGGAAAACCGATGGCATATAGCGCGCCTGATTCTTAACTTGCGTGGTTCGCGTAGCGGTTACGATTCCGGCTCAGCCACGGTCTCGGGCAGCCATTGATGCTGCCGGCGGCGGCTGAAGTAGATTGCGAGCCCCACTGCCAGGTAGCCCATGTAAAGGTAGGGAATGCGCGCATGCGCAGGATCGGCGCTCGATCGAATATCGAGCACGGTAATCAGGATCATCACCAGGACCGTCACCGCGCTGATGACTGCGGCGAGCCGCGGGATACGGCCGTTCTCGCGCGTAGCGAACGGCACGGCCACCGCCACCATTGCGTAGGCAGTGAGGAATCCGAAGACAGCCAGCGAGCCGGCCAGGTCATACATGTCGTAGCCGGTCACGCTGCGCAGGGCCATCCCCGTGGTTCCGACGAACATCAGCAGCGAGGCCAACGCGGTAGCAGTTACGGGCGTCCCTCGCCGTGCGCTGGTGCGCACCAGAAATTCGGGAACCAGCCCGGAACGCGCCATGCGCATCAGCACGCGCGCCGCGGCCATGGTGCAGGCCAGCACGCAAGCGAAGTTGCTGACCATGGCGCCGATCTCCATCACCAGCCCGAAGGCCGGCAGCCCGGCGCGATTCGCCAGAAGATTCATGGGGCTTTCGGCTTCGCTCAGGCTGCTGGTGAGGCCGCGGAAGCCCAGCACTTCAGCGTAGGAGCAGAGCATGAAAAACACGCCGGAGAGAATGGCGCACTGCAGCACGGCGCGGGGAATGGTGCGCAGCGGCTGGCGGGCTTCGACGCCCAGCGTGGTGGCGCTTTCAAATCCGACGAAGGTGAAGATAGCCAGCACCAGCGCCGGACCCAGTGGCGCCGAAGTGCAGCCCCTTCAGCCGCAACTGATCCGCGTCTATGTGGAACCCGGTGTGGATCAGCAATGCCGCAAGCACCGTGACGATGACCGCCAGCGTTGCAAATTCGATCCACAGCATCACGTGCGCAGACAGCTTGATGTCGCGATAGGCGATATAACCCGCGATGCGCGCAGATGACCGCCAGGGTGGGAATTGGGGAGATGGACCAATGCAGAAACTGCGCGGCGAGCAGGATCGAGTAGTACATTGCGCCGCCCGCCACTGAGGCGCCGGTCGCCACATAGGCAAGCAGCAGGCCCCATCCGGCCGCGGCCCCGAATGCGGGCGGCAGCGAATCCGAAGCATAGCTGTAAAGCGAACCCGGCGATGCCGAAGTGCGCGCAAAGCGGCTGATGCAATACGCCACCAGCAGAACCGACCCCGTTGCCAGCAGATAGACAAGCCATGTGCCGTTGCCGGCCAGTGCGAACACCAGCGGAACAGTCAGCGATGAGCCCGTGGTGGGCGAAACGGCCGAGACCGATTGCGCCAGAGTTTGCATCGGGCCCAGCGCGCCTGCCTGCAGTCCGTAGGTCGGAGATGCGGCGGGCGCTTCCCCTGCAGTTTGCCTTCGTTCGGCAATCGAAGTCCTTTTGAATGCGGAGGAATGGGAGAGTTCTTTCGATGCGGCTCGGCCGGAACATCTCCGGCCGGCCCGCTCGGGAAGCGATTGCATCTATCGTGACGAACGCCGGCGCGCTTGGCAAGAAGGAACGCATAAAGAAAGAGGGCTTCGGCATGCGCCGAAGCCCTCTTTGCCTCGCTCAGCTTGAGCCTACTTCCGAATCGTTGTCATGGTCCCGATCCTGCTCGTGATGGTCATACTTGCCGACGCTTTCGCTCAGGTGATCCGGATCGACCGAGATCTGCACCACGTTCAAGTCGTGACCGTCGGCATCGAGCGATGAACATGCCCATGCGGTTGCCCTCGGGATGCACGAAGATCAGCGTCTGCTCGGATCCGTTGCGCTTGGTCTCGCGGATCATGCGCTCCCATCCGGCGCCCAGCTTCTGCTCCACCATGCGATTCAGCTCTTCGCCGTCCATGGCCGCATCGAAATGTTCAAACTCGGCGACATGCAGGTTGCTCACGCCGCCCTGCGTGGCCTTGCGCGCCACAAAGCTGATCAGCCCCAGGAACGGAATGCGCGTGGCGTGCGCGTGATACTTCATTTCGATCGCCCGCACCACGCCGTCGAACCCGCCCTCGCCGCCCGACGCCAGCACAGCCACCGGCACCAGCAGCGCGAAGAAACATGCGAAGACAAACAGGAACCGTCTCATTGCGCGCCTCCATCCTTGTCCTTCTCTTTGGTCGCCTTCTTCGTGCTCTTTTCCACATCCTTGCAGCACGTGCAGCCCGCCGATGTTATGCAGCTCGCCCAGGTCTTCCATCTTGATCGGCCCCAGGATCAGCACGATCGACAGCTCCTTCGGCTCGGCCGACAGGATGAACATCCCCTGCGTCTCGCCGTTCACCGTCTTCACCAGCACATCGGTCGTCTCGGTGGTCTCGCCCTTCCTGCGCTCCACAGAGTGCACAATGGGCGACCACTCGCTGGTCTCGAAGTAGGCTCGGAGCTGCTTGAGCTGGTCCATCGAGTAGTCGCCTTCCTTCTCGAAGGTGTAATCGCGGACGTAGATGCCCTTCAGGCCCTGGATCAGCTTGCGCGCCTTCGCCTCGTCCTCATCCTTGTCCTTCATGAACTTGGCGGCGAAGTCGAGCATGTTTTTGCCCAGCGTCACCTCGGTCACGTCGATGGCCTTGGCCGCCAGTTCCTTCTCCACCGCCGGAGGCAGCGGCAGCCCCTCGGGCATTCCTGCGCCCGCGGCCTGCGCCCGCGCCATGCTCAACGACCCCGCTGCTGCCAGAGCCAGTACCGCCAATCCCCAACCAATCCCACGCATTCTCATCGTCCTCACTCCCCGCTTACTCCGTGCTATCGCGATCCTGCTCAGCCAACCGCGCCTGAACCTTGTCCAACGCATGCCCGGTAATGCGCAACGCCGTAAGCACCTGCCGGCGCGCCGCTTCACCCTTGCGCTGTTCTTCCGCCTTCTTCGCCCGCCACTCCAGCCCGCCGCCGCCCAGGATGGCAATCATCAACAGCGTGGCGGCCACCTTCATCCCCATCCCAACGTGCGGAACCGCGAACCACGACCGCCGCGTATTTCGCGCCGCGCGCCGCTCCATGATCTTCCGCTTCAGCCCCGGAGGAGCAGGCCGGCGTTCCAGCGACTGCTTCAACTCTTCTTCGAACTCGTTCAACTCATCCATCAGTTCCAACTCCGCGAATAAACTCCCGCAACTGGCTCGTCGCCTTGGCCCGCAGCAATTTAAGTCCCCGCTGCAGATTGCTTTTCACCGTGGCCACCGGCGCATCCAGCATGGCCGCAATCTCCTCCGGCATCAGGTCCTCCTGGTAGCGGAGAATCAATGCCGACCGCTGCGCCTCGGGCAGCGTGGTCATCAGGTACTCCAACCGGGCCCCCAGCGGCGAACTCTTCTCCTCCGCCTGCAGCCCGTGATGATCGTCCAGCGCGACCCACAAATCCATGCCCCGCACCCGGCGGCGCCGCAGCGCGTCTGTCGACCGGCTCATCGTCACCCGCCGCAGCCACCAGCAGGCGTGCTCCGCTGACTCGATCTTGCCCAGGCTTTTGTCCAGTTCCAGAAACACGTCCTGCGCAATCTCCTCGGCCAGACCGCGGTCTCCGGTCATCCGCAACGCAAGCGAATAGACCATCGACTGGTGCTCGTCCACGAGCCGTTCAAATTCCAGATGCCATTCGTGGGCCATCACTCTCGCGTCTACTCTCTTATCCGCAGGAATTCCCGATCGGGGATGCAAACCTTTACGTTTTGTGCGAAAAAAAGTTCACACTCACCCCGGCGCTGGGGAAGCCCCGCTTCGACAGCCGCTCGAAAACGGCTATGATGGCCTTTCATTCAAATCACACATCCGAGGGTCCCGCGTAATTTCGCAGCTCGTGAAAGGCTGAGCACGTCCATGAAGTCCGTCACCGGTTTCCGGCTCCTTGTTGCACTCACTTTTCTTTGCACCGCCTTTGCTGCGCACGCCCGCGACTTCGACCTCACCGTCGGCAAGCACGAGGTGCTTCCCTCGAAGGTCCTCAATGAAGACCGCGACCTGCTGATTGCGGCACCGCAGAAGCCTGTCCCCAACATGCCTCTGCTGGTCGTCCTCGACGGCGAATGGAACTTCCGCAAGGTCGCCGTGGCGGTCGAAAACCTCACCGCCAACAATCTTCTGCCGCCCACGGTCGTAGTCGGCGTGGCCAACACCAATCGCGGCCGCGACCTCATGCCCAGCTTCAACGGCAGCGAATTCGCCCCGGGACCCTCTGACCGTTTCCTCTCGTTCCTGGCCGACGAGCTCATCCCCCACATCGCGGCGGAATACCCCATCGGCAAGTTCCACATCCTTGCCGGACACTCCAACGCCGGCATGTTCTCGCTCTACGCCTTCATCCGCCGGCCTGAGGTCTTTCAGGCCAACATCGTTCTCAGCCCCAGCTATGGTCTCGATGACCGCTTCGTTGCGCTACTGGCTCGCGCGCTGGCCTCGCCGCCGGCCGAGCAGCATTTTGTCTTCATCGGCGCCGGCGGCGATGAAGAGGCCGACATCTCTGTCGGAGCCATGCGCTTCGCCAAGACGTTTGAGGCCGCACCCAGCCCCGCAATCGAGTACCACTACGAGATCTTCGCCGGCGAGACACACGGCTCGGTGGGCTTCCGCGCCTTCTACCGGGCGCTCGAGGTCATCGGGCAGGCCGACACGCCGGCGCACTCCGGACCGGCCCGCTACCTGAGCGCAGCGCAGCGCCGCCGCCATGCCTGGACGCGCCGCTTCGGGTCAGCTTACGAAACGCAACCGCTCCCGCTGCTCTCCGTAGCCCGGCCGCTTCTCGACGCACTGGCGGCGTCTGAGGGTGGGAGCCTGGCGTCCACCTGGCAACTGCTTCAGTCGGACTACAAGGATGACTTTCGCTTCGATCCCATCGAGCGCGCCAACCTGCTAGCCGCCCTCGAAGCCACCGGCAAGAAAGAGGATGCCGCCCGGCTGCGCGCGCTGCCCGGGTTCGCCGACGGGCTCGGCGCAGCCGGCCTGGTCCCGAATGACTACGGCGATGCCGTCCACCTCGACGCCGGACTGGTTGCCGATCTTCCGCTTGCGGGTCCGCCCGCCGATCTCTGTCATCCCGACAGCAAGCCCAAGGTTCAGGGCGCAGTGACTGCCCCTGATCGCCACGAAAAGGCCGACGGCGCCTGGCGCTTCAGCGGCAACGGCGATTCCCTTGAGTTCCCCGCCAATCCCGACTACGCAAACGCAGACTCTCTGACCGTCTCCGCGTGGATCCGCGCGCACAGTCCCTCGGCCTACACCGCCTGGGTGTCGCAGGTCAGTTCGCTCGGCTGGGGCTCGCAATGGCGGCTGGGCTTCGGCCCCACACCTACGTCCCAATGGGGCGCAACCACCTTCAATGGCCGCTGGAGCGACTACCTTGTCAACGGCGACGGCCTCCCCGTCGACAAGTGGGTCCACACCACGGCGGTCTTCGACCAGACGCTCGGCGAACTCCACGTTTATCTCGACGGCCGCGAGTTGCAGACCTTCCACGGCATCGCGCCGTGGGCGGCCAGCAAAGGCCCGCTGCTGGTCGGCGCGCAGCGCGACGATGGCGTCTTCTTCAACGGCGATGTGAGCGACGTGCGTGTCTACCGCCGCGCGCTGAATGCCAAGGAAGTCGAAGCCCTGAGCCAGATCGATGACGCGGCCTCGGCCTCGAAACCCGCAGAGCAGACCACCTGCCATCCTGCTCCTTGAGTTTCAAAGGGCGCCCAGGTCCCGACCCTGAGACCTGGGGCATAAATATCAACCGCCTCTCAGAGCGGTCTCTGAGTTGCCGCGGCCGCACCTCACAGGTGTGATGGCCGGCACATCCTCTTCCGCGTCTCCTGCTCCATCATCATCCTGTGTCAGGCATGCGCAATCTTTAGCGCAAAGTTCAAAACAGCCTTCGCGGCCCTTACAAAAGCCTCACTGGATGTTAACCAGAAAACTAATAGTTTTGATTTTAAAGTTTTTCCACAATTTAAGAATTAAATACATAACAACAAATAACTTAGCAAAACGCCCTCCTACGCCGTTTCTTCGCTTTTGGCGCAAATCCCACCTTATTCCCGCCCTCCCGTATCCATCGAATTCTCGTCCAAGGTAACCACTCGGTAAACAGACGCATCCGTTTGGACCGGATCCTAACCCCTAACCCCTAACCCCTAACCCCTAATCACTTGATCACCGTCTTCAACGGGTTCTCCCACGAGAAGCTGTCCGCATCCAGCCCTGCCGGCGACCACCGCTTCACCACCGTCTCCGCCAGCTTTCCGATCATCTGCTGCGCCTGGTTGTCGCCCGTCCAGCGCTCATCCTTGTTGTCGTAAGTGAATACCGCCATGACGATCGGCCCGCTCTTCGTTGCGATCAGCGCCACATCATTGCGCACTGCGTCCAGCGCGCCGGTCTTGTTGGCGATGGCCGATCCATGCTCGCTCGTATCCAGCGATTCGAGATACCGCGGAATATCGTCGCGATCCTGCTGGTTGCGCAGCATGTGGAGGATCGCCCCGCAAATCGGCCCGTCACCCGGCATCGCAGCCGACCCATCCTGACCCAGACGGCACTCCGCAATCCGCGTCATGATCCCCGCCATTTCGCGCGCGGTCGTCTTGCCCAGCCCGAACTTCGGCTGATCCGCCGGCATGGGTCCGCTGGCCGGCATGTAGACCTTCTTATAGAGATAGGTCTGCTTCAGCCCCGCGGCCTTCATCGTCTGATTGATATGGTCCAGCCCCAGCCGGTCGATGGCCAGATTCGTCGCCGTGTTGTCGCTCAGGATCACCATCAGCGTCAGCACATCCTTGAGCGTCAGCGTCACCGGCGTATCGAGCTGCGCCAGTACCCCCGAACCCTCCACCTGGTTGGCGTGCTCCAGCACCAGCTTTTCTGTGAGCGTGGCCTTGCCCGCGCGGATCTGCTCCGCCGCATCCAGCAGGATGCCCATCTTGATGGTCGAGGCCGTCTTCACGGCCACGTCCGCATCGAGCGACGCCGTCTGCCCTGTCTTCAGATTCTGCGCAAACAGCGCGACCTTGCCTTGGTGCTTTGCGGCAATGGCCTTCAATTGCGAATCAAGCGCAGAGTCCTCCTGCGCGCGCACGCTGCAGCCAAAGACAAGAAGACCTGCCAGGGGAATGAGAGTACGGAAAACTCTTTTGTGCATGGCGACAGCTTAACCTGCCGAGGCGATGTTGATTCCCCATCACGGCTGCTTAGGCTCCGCATCCGGCACCATGCGGACCTCTCCGCGGAAGAGATGGTAATCCTCGAACGCGGTGCGATTCAGCGCGGTAACTCCGATGCCGTTCAGTGCTGCGGGCCCGGTCTGCGAATTGGAAAGCGATGCGACTGCCTGCCCCGCGGTGGAGGCAACCGACAAGGCAACGCTGCGCAAGGGACAGATGTAGGCCTTGCCGCCGAGTTCGACCGGACCATACTCAATGGCCACATCGGCGCGCGTGATGATATCGGCGGGCTGCAGATCGGCGGAGAGAACCATGCGCAGGATGGCGCCGGAAGAGGGATCGATGGCGACGCGGCCATGGTACGCGGGCTGCAACTGGAGTGTTGGATCCACCCTGCTCGAGATGTAACGGCAACAATAGCGAACGACGTAATGGGACTGCTCCTTCGGAACCTCGAAATCAAAGACGGCCCGGCGGCCGGTGGAAGTCTGTTCCCAATGGTGAAAGACGACCTTGCCTTTGAGCATGTCGGCAACGACGACGCCAAGTAGCGGGCCGAACTCACCCCAACTGTTGAGCCCGCGGCTCCGCGTCTTGCTCGCCCCGGTCTCGACGACTTCGGTGCCGTCGCGATAAAGCACTGTGACGCTGGCGTGATCGGCCGGGCGGAAGGGAGTCTCTTTCATGAGGATCGTTTGGCCTGTGTCCTGGAGACGCCTGTAGCTCTCAAAGCGCGAAGTGTCGCGTGTGGCGAGCAGGTTCGGCATGTTGTGCATGGCGCTTTGCACAAACACCACAACGCGGTTGAATATCTGCACGCGGGCCGCCGCATCAGGCGGAAACGTGGGAACGATCTCGTCTGCCGGCGGGTCGAGGAATTGCGAGAGGTCGGCGAGCACGTTGAGGGCGGCACGCGATTGCTCGCCGGGCAGCGTTGCGGCCAGATGGGCGCGGCGCTCTCCACTGAGGCACTGCACAAGCTCGAAGCCCGAGAGCCGCCGCGCGACGTCATGGTCTGAGGCGTGCGATGCGGAGATGGTCTGCTCCAACTGCGCAACGGTGATGGACTGGCGGCCTGATGGATCGGCTGCGCAAGCCGGGATGGTGAGTGCGACGAAGAGCAGTAGAAACCCTGAGTTCCGCATGGCGCCTGTGGTGATTTGGTATTCGCGCACCATCATACGCGCTGGCCGGTGAGAAACAGTCCGCTTCTGTGACTAAAGTCCCTGAACCGATTCCGCCCACGGCGTACGTTCAGAATCAAGGAGCCCTGGAATGACCGTTGCCACACAAACCGTCCGCGACATCGCCCTCGAAAACCCCGCGACCATTCGCGTCTTTGAGAAGTTTGGAATCGACTATTGCTGTGGCGGCCGCAAGCCACTGACGGAAGCCTGCGAAGCCAACAGCCTCGCCGTCGATGAAGTGATCGCCGCCCTCGAGGGCGCGTCTGACTGAGCCTGTTCCCCAGGCTGAGAACTGGGCCGGAAAGCCCCTCGCCGAACTCATCACCCACATCGTCAACACCCACCACGCCTACGTGAACCAGGAGCTCCCGCGTCTCGCCCAGCTCGCCGCCGCGCGTGGTCGCCCGCCACGGCGACACCATGCCCGAACTCCCAGTCATCCAGACCAAGGTCGCCGAGCTCACTGATGAGCTCTCCAGCCATCTGGCCAAGGAAGAGATGATTCTCTTCCCGCACATTGCCCGCCTGGAGCGCGCCATAGCCGAAGGCCAGCCCGCCCCGCGCGCCGGCTTCGGAACCGTCTCCAATCCCATCGCCATGATGACCAGCGAGCACGACAGCGCCGGCGCTCTGATGGCCGAGATCCGCACCCTCAGCGGCGACTACACTCCGCCCGTGGGCGCGTGCCCCACATTCCTGAACTTCTACAACAGCCTGCGGGAGTTCGAGCAGGACCTGCACCAGCACATCCATCTCGAGAACAACATCCTCTTTCCCAAGGCGATCGCTCTGGAGCGGGCGGGTGAGGCCGGGCTTTAGGGGTTAGGTTTTAGGGGTTAGGGGTTAGGTTTCCGCACGAGGCCTTCACACTAATCCCTAAAACCTAAACCCTAGCTCCTGCCTTTACCCCACCGGCACCAGGTCCGCCTGCAGCGGCTGCTTCGGCGGCGCGTTGGTCATGCGGGGAGGGCTGGGAGGAGCACTGAGTGTAAAGCGCTTCTGGCTGGCCTCAAACCGCACCAGCAGATTCTTCTGATCAAAGGTGATGGAGAACATCTGCATGGGCGGCGACCCGAAGTTCACTAGCGGAAAGGCCGGGTGAATCTCGATCACCGGATGCGTGAAGGTGTAGCGCCCGAGTTTCACGTCGCCGCCGAGCCGGGCCGCCTTGATTTCGAATTTGGTGCAGATGGACTGCCCTTCCGCATACGCCACCGGGGCTATGTCAAACTTCAGCCGCGCGGCAAGCTGTTCCGGCAGCACCAGACCGCCGCCGCCGGAATCAAGCTGCGCCTCCACCGGCTCCAGGCCGCCCACCTTGAGACGCGCCACCGGTACCCCTGCCTGTAGCCGGAAGGGCAGGACCGACTTTTCACCATCGGGGGTCAAGTCCCCGGTTGCCAATCGCACTCGCCGGGCGGGAAAGTCCAGAGTCAGCAGGTAATTCTTGAAGAGCGTAAATCCCAGCAGTCCTTGCGCCGTGCCCGCTTCTGCGAAGAACGTGTGCTCGACAGCGCGGATATTGGTGAACTCGACGCCCGCCCATATTCAGCGAGTCGATCTGGACGATCCGAACTTTCTTGCCGCCCTGCCCGCTGGGGTCGCTCAGGGTCGCCTGGCCAACGCTGGGCAGCCCCAACTCGGCAGCCAGTTCCGGCGTAACCAGCGCATCGCCACCGGTTCCGGTGTCGATCACGAAGCGGAACGGGCCACGCCCGTTAATCGTCACCATGACGTAGGGCTTCCCGTAGCGCTCCAACATTTCGGTGGAATGCACATCCGTCGGTGTCTGGGCGCAGGCCATCGTCCCGGTCAGCCAGGACGTCACACACAAGAAGAACCCGATCGCATCGCGAAGGAACGGGAGTTTCATGACTCCTCCTTTCCGCGTCGTCAACCCGGCGTCTTCGGGTAGGGGCCCCGGTGGAACCTGAGTCCACGTGCCGGTCTGGGTCTTCACTGCCTCCAGGCCTCAGATTGTATGCCGAATGGCAGTATGCGCGGCGGGGACATTTTGAGCCTTGATCCGTTGCGGTCCCGGGGTGCGCCGCCCGGTCCCCTTCTACAATGAACCGGTATGCCCACCACCGTCCGCTCGCACGCCAAAATCAACCTGGGACTCGGCATAGGCGCCCCGCGTCCGGACGGGTTTCACGCGCTTGTCACTGTCTACCAGACGCTCGAAATGCACGATCTGGTCACGGTCTCGGCCCGCAGCGCACCCCAGACAGCCATCCGCATCACCTCCAACGACCGCCGCGTCCCCACGGATAACCGCAATACTGCGTGGAAGATGGCCGAGCGGGCCCTGCAGCTTCTCGCACAACACTGCCGACGTCGATATCCACATCGAGAAGCGCCTTCCCGTCAGGGCGGCCTGGGAGCCGGTTCCGCCAACGCCGTCGCCGCCTCATCGGCGCTGGAGAGCCGAAGCTCGGCATCGAACTCCGCAGACCGGCTCTTCGACTTCGCGGCCTCGAAATCGCCGCCCAGGTTGGCTCGGACGTCCCGCTGTTCCTCATCGGCGGCACGTCCTCGGCCTCGACCGCGGCCAGGAGGTCTCTCCCCTTCCCGACATCGAGCCCGTCTGGTGCGTTGTCGCCACCCCTCCATCGGCGTCTCCACCCCCCAGGCCTTCCGCGACTGGGACGAGCTCTGCGTCCGCGAAGGTTTGACCGCCGGAGGCAAGTGCCGATAAACTAAAAGAGTTGAGCCGCGCCTATGCCAGCGCCTTTGCGGGAGGAATCCCGGGAGGACGGCAGGCTGGCTCCTCCGGTGTCCCCCCCATAGCTTGGTCGGAGGGGACCTCGCCGGGCCGACTGGGTCCGCGCTTGTCCGCACCGGGATCACGAGCTGGATTGCGAACGACTTTGAACGTGTCGTCTTCCGCCAGCATCCTTCCCTTGCTGAAATCAAGCGTCTGCTCGCGTCTGCCGGTACGCCGGAGGCAGCTATGCATGCCTCGCTGTCCGGGTCCGGTTCAGCTCTCTTCGGGTTATACCTGACCCGGGAGAGGGCGGAAGCAGCCTGCGAACGTCTGCAGGCGGCGGGAGTCGCAAGCACGTTAACGCGCACCCTGCCTCGCCCCGCTTACTGGGGCCAAATGCTTCAGCCGTAAGGTGTTACAGTTGACAGGCGTAAGACCTCCGCGAATAGACTCGCGACGGGCTGCCCTGGGCCAGCGTTCAATGGGCCTGCGAAGTTCGAATGTTGGGCGATCGTTCAATGGTAGGACAATGCCCTTTGGAGGCATTTATCAAGGTTCGAATCCTTGTCGCCCAGCCAGTCTTAACGTACCGGGAAAGCAGCCAAAGCAAACCAGCTTGGAGGTGCTCGGAGAGATGGAAACAGGAACGTTGACAGCGACAGTGGAAGAGAAGCAGCAAACCGGCGCGTCTGAAACAAACAAAGACGCCGCACCGGGCGTGCAGGCTGAAAACAAATCGAAGGATGCCAAACCGGCCCCCGAGCGCAAGCGCAGCCGCAATCTGAGCGAAGACAAGCGCTTCAAGCTCTTCAGTGGCACGGCCAACCGGCCGCTCACCGAAGAGATCGCCAAGCACATCGGCGTCAAGGTGGGCGAGGCCAAGCTGCAGCGCTTTGCCGACGGCGAGGTTTACTTCCAGTTGCTTGAAAACGTCCGCGGCGTGGACGTGTTTGTGGTGCAGCCCACCTGCTATCCGGTGGACCAGCACCTGGTGGAGTTGTTGGTCATGATCGATGCGCTCAAGCGCGCCTCGGCGGCCCGCATCACGGTGGTCGTTCCTTATTACGGATACGCCCGCCAGGATCGCAAGGACCGCCCCCGCGTCGCCATCAGCGCCAAGCTCATTGCCGACCTGCTCACCACCGCCGGCGCCAACCGCGCTCTCTTCGTTGACCTTCATGCCGCGCAGATTCAGGGCTTCTTCAATATCCCGGTCGACCACCTGTTTGCCAGCCCGGTGCTGGTGAGCTACTTCAAGGAACTGAACCTGCCCAATCTGACTGTCGTCTCACCAGATGCGGGCGGCGTGGAGCGGGCACGGTTCTTCGCGCAGAAAGTGGGAGCGCCGCTGGCGATCGTCGACAAGCGCCGCACCGATATCAACGTGGCCGAAATCATGAACGTGGTCGGCGATGTGAACGGCAAGTCCTGCCTCATCATCGACGACATCATCGACACCGCCGGCACGCTGGTGAAAACGGTCGACGCGCTCTATGCCAACGGCGCCGCCAGTGTCCACGCCTGCGCCAGTCACGCCGTGCTTTCGGGCCCGGCCATTGAACGCATTGCCTCCTCGCGCCTGGAGCAGGTCGTTGTCACCGACACGATTCCGCTGCGCGAAGCCGCACAGAAGTTGAGCAAGATCAAGGTGCTGACCATCTCCGGCCTGCTGGGCGCGGCGATCGAAAGCATCCACATGGAGACCAGCGTTTCGACGCTGTTCAGCTGAAGCAGCCGTTAGCCTTCAGCCGTCAGCCATCAGCTGGTTTCCGGCGCGCTTTGAAGTCTGCTCGCGAGTCGAATTTTGATCTCGGGGCGTAACTGAACCCGCAGCCTCGGTACAGGGGCTGCTTCACAAAGGGAGCGGAGCCAAAGCATCACTCAGCCGTAGCTGAGGGCTGACGGCTAGAGCTGAAAGCTGCTTTTCCGTGCCCGACCCAGAAACGAGAGAAAAATGCCTGAAGTTGTCGTAGCCAAGCCCCGTCAGGGCAAGTTCAACAAGAATGCCGCGCGCCGCGTGCGTGTCGCCGGAAAGATTCCCGCTGTCCTCTATGGCGCGGGCCATGAGCCCGTTGCCGTCGAAGTGGATCCCAAGCAGATCTCGCGGATCCTCTTCTCCGAGAGCGGCCACAACACCATCTTCGACGTCACCCTCGGTGAGCAGGCCAACGCCGCCAAGGCCATGATCGTCGACTGGCAGCGCGAGCCGATCAACGACCGGCTGATCCACATCGATCTCAAGCGCATCGCGCTCGACAAGACCCTGCGTGTCAGCGTGCCCATCAAGCTGGTGGGCGTCCCGATTGGCGTCAAGGCCCAGGGCGGCATCCTCGATCAGGTTCTCCGCGAAGTTGAAATCGAGTGCCTCCCGGCTGACATCCCGAGCCACATCGACATCGACATCACGGAACTCGCCCTTCACCAGGTTCTGCGCGTCAGCGATCTGCCGCACTCCGACAAGATCAAGTTCCTTGCCGCTGAAGACGCCACCGTCGCCCACGTAACCTCCATCCGCGAAGAAGTTGCGCCTGCAGCCGACGCCGCAGTGGTCGCTACCGCGGGCACCACGGCCGAGCCCGAAGTTGCCAAGAAGGGCAAGCCCGAAGACGCCGCCAAGAAGCCGGAAGGCAAGAAGTAAGTCTTGGCCGACGCGAGTGTTTCTCCGGGTCAGAATCCAAACCGGGGCCCATTTATCGTGGTGGGCCTCGGCAATCCTGGACCGGACTACTTATGGACTCCGCACAACGCGGGGTTCATGGCAATCGACCGCATCGCCCAGCAAGAGGGCGTTGTAGTCCAGAACCGGCGCTGCCGGGCAATGACCGCGACCTGCCGCATCGCAGGGCGCGAAGTCATCCTGGCCAAGCCGGAGACCTACATGAACCTGAGCGGCGCTTCGGTGTCCGCGCTGGTTCGGGAGTTTGAAGCGAATCCGGAGCGGGACCTGCTCATTGTTTACGACGAGCTGGACCTGGCGCTGGGGACGTTCAAGATCAGGGAGCGCGGTTCGCCCGCCGGCCACAACGGGGCCCGCAGCGTAACCGCCGCTCTCGGAAGTCAGGAATGGCTGAGGTTGCGCATTGGCGTCGGGCAGGATCTTCCCCCCGAAGCAATCGCAGCCGGGGCAAGTCGGCGGGGCGGCAAGGATTATCTGCTTTCGCCGATGAGCAAGCGAGATCTGACCGTCATGGATGAAGTGCTGGACCGCGTAGCAACTGCCAGTCCGGCGCATCATTCAGGATGGACCAGGTCCCGCGATGAACGAGTTTAACCGCAAAGATGCAGAGAACGGGGATTAGGGAACAGGGAACAGAAAACGGCACGGGTGCCGATCACTACGAACTGTGAACTAAGAACTGCGAACTAAGCATTGAGAACTGCCGCAAGCCGCGGCCAATTGGAACTGCCGCACCGCGGCGGAAAAGAGAAACCGGATGTCCCGTTTCTATGAAGTAATGTTCATCGTTCGGCCCGATGTGGCCGAAGAGGATGTCGATAAGCTGATCGCCGGCTTTGCCACCACCGTCACTAACGGCGGCGGCACGGTCAAGACGACGGAAAAGATGGGCCGCCGCAAGCTGGCCTATCAGGTCCGCAAGTTTAACGACGGCAACTACATTCTGCTCACCGTTGAGGCCAACGGCGCCGTGGTGGCTGAGCTCGAGCGCCGCCTCCGCGTCTCCGAGCCGGTGATCAAGTTCATCACCGTGCGCATGGACGAGGAAGAGAAGCGTCTGGCCAAGATCAAGGCCATTCGCGCCTCGCGCCGCAAGCTCAGCGCCGAGCCGGCCCAGGCCCCAGCCCAGGTTGCTCCGGTCGCAGCCCCGGCTCCGGCTCCCGCTCCGGTTGCTGCTGCACCCGCCGCCGAGCCCGCCGAAACCGCCCAGGCCAGCGCGTAAAGACGGGGATTAGGGATTAGGCTTAGGATTAGAAGACGGACTCGCGCAATGTGCTCCTTTCTAACCCCTAACCCCTAAAACCTAACCCCTCCCAAGACCCCGGGCCTGAATCGGCCCATTTACCAACGCTTGAGCTGACGGCTGAAAGCTGACGGCTGAAAGCTGAATAACGAGGAATCACCATGGCTGACGAAACACAAGCAAAGGCGCCCGAGTCGGGCGCAGCGCCGCAAGGCGGCCCCAGCTCCGGTCCCAGTTCCGGCTCCAATTCCGGTCCGGGTTCTGGTCCCGGTTCCGGTCCGCGCGGACCCCGTCCCGGCGGCGGCCCCGGTGGCCGCGGCAAGTTTTTCCGCCGCAAGAAGGTCTGCAAGTTCTGCACCGAAAAGATCGACGCCATCCCTTATCGCGATGTGCGCCTGCTGCAGGGCTTTGTGGCCGAGCGCGGCAAGATCGTGCCCCGGCGCCTGACCGGCGTTTGCACCACGCACCAGCGCCGCCTCACCCGCGCCATCAAGCAGGCCCGCAACATCGCCCTGCTGCCCTTCGCCACCAGGCACTAAGACACGGGAAGTATGGGCAGCCATGGACGTAGGGCGAACAGAAAACCTGCTGTGCCGTAGGTCGGCCTCATTACCGCCCGGCAATCTCAGCTTCTGAGGTAGCGCACGTCGAACATGGAGATTCAAATGGAAGTCATCCTGAAAGAAGACGTAGCCAACCTCGGCCACCGCGGAGACGTGGTGAAGGTTGCCGATGGCTACGGCCGCAACTTCCTGCTGCCCCGCAAGCTGGCGCTGCAGGCCACCGCGGCCAACAAGGCGGTCATCGAGCAGATGAAGTCCGCCGCCGCCCGCCGCTCGGCCACTGAGAAGGTCCAGGCCGAACAGCTTCTCGCTCAGCTCGAGCCCGTGGTGCTCACCTTCACCCGCAAGTCCGGTGAAAACGGCCAGCTCTTCGGCTCCGTCACCTCGGCCGATGTTGCCGCCGAGCTCGCTGCCAAGGGCTTTGACATTGACCGCCGCAAGATCGTGCTCGGCGACGCCATCAAGGCGCTCGGCAGCCACGATGTTGCGGTCAAGCTTCATCGCGAAGTCACCGCGCACGTCAAGGTGAAGGTAGTCGGCGAAGCCGGGGCTGAAGAGCCCGCGGCGGAAGTCCCTGCGGAAACCGCCGCGGCGGAGTAAGCACCTGCGGTGCGGCTGACTGCGCCTTCGGCGCCATCCGTGCCGCATCAGCTTCCGTGCCCCACCCTGCGCGCAGCCTCACCGCGCACCGGGTGGGATGCCGAAGCCCGAAACTCATCGACGCTCCCACGGGAGGCGTTCGTCTTTTCAGGCAAATTCGTCTCGTATCATGGCCCCAATGAGCATGGGCCCCCGCAACCGCCGCCAATTCCTCCAGGCCGTCGCCGCACTCGCCGCCACCACACGCGCCCGGCTCTGGGCCCGATCCAATCAGCCGTCTAGCGAAAAGATCCGCGGCCTCATGGTGGACGCTGCGCGCGTCCCGGAGAATCTCGCCTACTACCGGCGCGTTGTCGACTTCTGCTCGGAATGGGAACTGAACACTCTGCAGTTCCGCCTCACCGACGACCAAGGCTCAGCGCTGCGCTTCGCGTCCGTTCCCAGCCTCATCACCCACCCGCACGCCTTCACGCCCGACGAGCTGCACGCGCTGGCTGAATACGGCCGTACGCGCGGCGTCGACCTCCTGCCGGAAATCGAAGCCTTCGGCCACACCGGCTACATCACCCGCTCGCCCGCCTACAAGCACCTGCTCGATGACGACCCGCACGGCTCGACTGAGTTTACCGGCATCATCCCCGTCCACCCCGAAACTCCGCAGCTCTTCGAAAAGCTCTTCCGCGAAGTCGCTTCGATCTTCCCGTCGAAGTACCTGCACGGCGGCTGCGATGAAGTGAACTGGGGCGGTTCGGCGCTCTCGCGCAAAGCACTGCAAACCCGCACCCGCGCCGATATCTGGGCCGACTGGCTCAACCACCTCAACCAACTCGCGCAATCTCACGGCAAGACCTTCATCGTCTGGGGCGACTTCGTCCTCGGCAAGCAGCCCGACATCCTTCCGCGCCTCGACAAGCGGATTGTCATCATGGACTGGAACTACTGGGACACCGACCCCGCGCCCTTCCGCAAGTCTCTGGACAAGGTCCACGTCCTGGGCCTCCGCGGCATCGGCGCGCCCGGGCTCATCAGTTATCGCTGGGGGCCCCGTCCCGGCGCCAGTCAACTCGGCAATATCGACGCCTTCGCCGATGTTTATCTC
Organism: uncultured Acidobacteriota bacterium; assembly: GCA_963819365.1. Lineage (GTDB taxonomy): Bacteria > Acidobacteriota > Terriglobia > Terriglobales > Acidobacteriaceae > Telmatobacter. The sequence continues at coordinate 90,155 of CAWFVY010000014.1, read as the reverse complement.
GCCTCCGGTGATCCGGCGTCCCTCGGCGTCATCCTCACCAATTGGGTCCCCAGCCGGTACATCCAGAACTCGCTCTGGGATGGCTTCGCCTATGCTGCCGTCGCCTTCAACCAGGGCCCCGCAACGGCGCGCGCCTCAGCGGTCCGGCGCTTCGTTGAGCGCCACTTCGGCGCGCAATGGAGCGGCGCATGGTCCAAAGCGCTCAAGCTCCTCTACGACGCCGCGCCCCTCTGCGACGGCAAGCCCGGCTCACTCGGGTTGAAACTCCCCGTCCCATTCAGCTCTGAAGCCGAACTCTCCGCCGCGCTCCAAGACAGTACCCCGCCCGCAAACCCGTTCCCCCTTATCCGCGAGGTCCTCGCCCCGTTGCAGTTCGCCGTCACCCGGAACCAACCGGATTTTGCCGCCCTCCTGCTCAGCGTCCGTTACCTCGAGGCCCTCTTCTGGCGGCAGTCGATCGCGCAGCAAACCGCTGCTGCCGGGCCGATCGATCGCGACGCTGCGCAAAAGCTTATCCGCGGAATCGCGGACCGCGACCGCGCTCTCCTCGATGACCTGAACAAGGACTGGGACATCGGCCGACCCGCCGATTCGCCGGCGAAGCGTGCACCGCTCTACGGCATGGAGCCGAAGGACCAGCTCGTCTTCCAATGGAGCCGGGCCGCTGCCTTCTCCGCCGAACTCGCCGCCGCACCTGACCGATTCGTCGCGATTCTGCGGACCGCAGGGCTCGCAGTTGCTTCCTAGCGGTTGCACCTCCATCTCCGATCTCGTGCGCGGCTCCGCCGTTCGTAGTAGCATTTCCCGCAACGAGCAACCATGCGCCCTCATCCTTCTCTGCTCATCGCCGTCTGTTGCGCGCTCGTCATGTGCGGTGGCCCGGCCCGCGCTGCGGACAAATCCGCCCCGGACGATTCCTGCACTACCTCTCCGCGCCCACCGGCGGGTCTCGCACTCAAATTGTCATTGAAGAACGATCAGACTGTATTCCGCGTGGGCGAAATTATCACCCTCGTCACCAGCTATACCTCGCAGAACGAGCGCAAATACATCTGGAACTCGAAGAGCTACGACCGCACCGGCCGCAATTCCATGGAGAGCTTCTGCATCGAGCCCGATGCCGGCCGCGACCCAATGCGCGATTACTTCGACTCGCAACTAGCGTTCATGGGAGGAGGCCTCTTTTCTAGTTCGAAGCTTGGCCGCAAGCCGCAGACAGCTGAGCTTGACCTGAATGAGTATTTATCGCTGCCGACAGGGAAATACCGCCTGAGCGTTGTGGGATACCGCGTGTCGGTGGGTTCGGAGACCAACCCGAAGACCTGGAATGGCGAGCTCATCCCGCTTCGCTCTAACGAAGTGGAGATCACGGTGATCGAAGCGGATCCCGCGTGGCAGGCCGCCCAGATTCAGTCAGCCGTAGCTGAGTTGGACCGCCGGAAATACAAAGTCAAAACCGCGGACGCCGAAGGTCATGCAGTCTACTTCGATAGCGATGCGCGAAAATTCGCCAAGCGCATGTTGCGATTCCTCGGGACACGCGATTCCGAACACCAGCTCGCACTCCAGTTTGCAGAAACACCGAACGGAGAGACCACGCGCGAATATGCCTTCGGGCTGTGGGCTGCAGAGGATCGCGCCGCCGTGATCGACGATATGAGGTCCATCCTGCGTACGCACCCGCAGGTGAACAACGAGTTCGTGCAGGAATTGGTGGAGATCGAAATGTTCTCCGACCCCCTATGGCGCTCCATGCTCCGCCAAAACGATAGCGGCAACAGATGGAGCCTCTATATCGACGAGCTGAACCGGCGAACAGATGCCTATAAGGCTGAGATCAACATCAGCAATCGCTGACCCAACTTCGGGTCTGGTTACTCTGCGGCTTTGTCGCTCGGCCCTGCCTTCTACTCCCTGTTCCCTATTCCCTGTTTTACCCCGTCCTCGTCCCTTGGTGGAACCGCATCCGCCACTCGCCATCCTGCCGGGTCCACACGGAACTACGGAGGCTGCACAGGCGCTCGCCGGTTTTGGCGTCGGTGCGCGCCGTTCGGTAGGTGACCAGAGCCACCTTTTCGGAGAGAAACGTGCACTGGAACTCTTCGATCGCGGGCGGGAGGAAGTTCAACTCCGTGGCGAGCAGGTCGATGATGCTCTTGCGCGTCCACACCCGGCCGGAGGAGCCGAACTCAAGGAAGTCTTCTGCAAGCAGCTCGCGGAGGCGCTCCCCGTCACGGCGCACGGCGGAGTCGAGAAGAGTCTGTTCCAGCCGGCGCAACTGGCTTGCAGCTCGTTCACTCCCTCGTCCTGGTGGCTCCGATTTCGTCATTTCCGATCAGCGTTCCTCTTATTTCAGGTACTGCTCGAATTGGCCGAGGATGCGGTTGAACAGGTGCGTGCGGACATCCGGCCCCGCAATCGAGTGCGTCTTGCGCGGATAGAGCTGCAGGTCGTAGGGGACGCCCGCCTCAATCAGTTTCTGGATGAACTGCACGGTGTTTTCCATGTGCACGTTGTCGTCGCCGGTGCCATGCACCAGCAGCAGGCGGCCTTTCAGATTGGCGGCTGAGTTCGCCACGGAGAAGTCCTTGTATCCGGCGGGAAAGTCGGCATGGCTGGCTCATGTATCGCTCAGTATAGATCGAATCGTAATTATGCCAATCGGTAACCGGAGCAACCGCCACACCGGCCTTGAAGCGGTCAGAGTGGGTCATGGCGTAGAGAGTGAAGGTGCCGCCCCAACTCCAGCCCCACCAGCCGAGGCGGTTCTTGTCGAGCTGCGGATATTTGGCCAGCGCGGCGTCGAGGGCGGCGAGCTGGTCCTCAAGCTGCACGGGACCGAAGTTGTGATAGGCCGCCTGCGCAAAGTCGCGGCCGCGATTGGCAGGTGCCGCGGTTGTCCGCGTGCAGCACGGCGAATCCATGCTGGGCCAGCAGTTCGTCGAAGAGCAGCGAGTCGCTCCACTTGTTGTTGACGGTCTGAGCGCCGGGGCCGCCGTAGGGATTCACGATGAGCGGCACGAAGGCAGCGGCCGTCTGTTGCCGGCAGGCAAGAGAATGCTGGCGTAGAGAGTGGTGCCGTCTTTGGCTTTCACTTCGAGGTTCTCCGGCGCGCGCAGATTGTAGGGATCGAGGGCGCGGTTGGACCAGAAGACGTGGCACGGGCCGCCGGTCTGGCACAGGCTGCAGCTGCGGCGGCGTCATGGTCGGTCGAGTAGTCTGTCGACGAAGGCGGCGCCGTTGGGCGAAAAATTGGGTTCGTGGTAGCCGGCGTCGGTGGTGAGTTGCTTGCGCTTGCCGTCGAAGCCGACCTGCCAGAGCTGTTGCTCCAGTGACGTTCGACTCGTTGGAGGTGTAATAGACGAGCCTGGTGCACGGGATCGACCAGCGAGACGGCGGTAACATCCCAGTCGCCGGAGGTGAGCTGCTTGACCTCAGGCGTTGCGGACGCCATCGGATTCCGCGACGTCGTAGCGAGTAGAGATAGAGGTGGTTGTGGCCGTCCTTCCAATTGGTGAGGACGATGTTTCCTTCGCCGACGCTGACGTCGTAGTTTTCGTCGAGGAACTTGTCGTCGGTGATTTCAACGACCTGGCGGCCCTGGCCGTTGCCGATGTCGACGAAGTCGATGTAACGATGCTGGTGGTCGCGCAGCACCGTTTCCATCCACAGCGTGTGGCGGTCGACCCAGCCGAAGCGCGGAACGTAATCCTGGCCGCTCTTGGATGGGCAGGCGGACCCAGGTGGTGTGGCCACCGCCGCGCTCCCACGACGCCAATGCGCACATCGGGGTTGGGATCGCCGGGCTGCGGATAGTGCTGCATGTCGACCGTGGCGTGTGTCGGGATCCAGTCGGTGATGGGATAGAGTGGGACTTCGGTCTCATTCATCTGCAGGAACGCGATGGCCTTTGAATCGGGCGACCAGAAGTAATTGCTGCGCACGTCGAGCTCTTCTTCGTAGACCCAGTCCACTTCGCCGTTGGTCGTGGTTGGATTGGGCGCGGGGGCGATGGGATACGCGACCGGCGTTGCGCCATGTCGCGCGGCCGCACGATGCTGAGGCCATGATTGCGGACGAAGGAGATGGTCTCGCCGTTGGGGGAGAACTTGGGATCGTCGCCAGAGGCTGTGTCCGTGAATCCGACCTGGATGCCGGTGCCGTTGCCGAGGTCGTAGAGCCAGAGGCGGCCGTTGGAGTCGAAGAGCAGGTGCTTGGAGTCGGGAGCCCACATGTAACTCGCCATCTTGTAGCGGTCGCGGTGGTCCTTGTCCTGCTCGCTGGCCTGGGCGCCGGAGAGCGAGGCAAGCTTGGAGCGGCTCACCAGCACATGCGGCTTGCCGGTGCCGGGGTCGAGGTCGATGAGTTCGCCGCCATCGAGATAGGTGAGGTGCTTTCCGTCGGGCGACCAGGTGAGTCCTTCCGGCGGGGTCTCCGGTGAGCGGGCCGTGCGCGAAGATCTTTTCGACCGAGAGAGGAATCCCGTTTTGAGCGGAAGCGGAAGCGGCCAGAAAAACAAGCCAGCAGCGAGGCCGGGAACAGATATGCCACGACTCACGAAATTCCTCCACAGGCGAACCCGGTCCCGCATTCCGCCGGGAAAATGCAACTCATTAACCTTTCGAGCAGTTTAAATCAGGCAGGGTTAGGGCAAAGGCGGCATTGGGAGGGTTCCCGGCCTTTCCGGAACGGCCGGGAAGGAAGCCAGGGCCGGGGATCAGATGGCGCGGAGAACGCGGGCCGGAAGGAAGATGATGGCGCTGACGAGTTCAAGGGCGCCCCCCACGGCGATGCCCACGAGCCGGAATGGCAGCAGGAGAAGCCAGACGATGGGATACAGGAAGAGAGCGGCCAGCGCCAGCGGCCAGCAGAACACGAACAGAATGCACCACAGCAGAAACTTGATCATGACGTCCTTACATGCGGATCTCTACGGATCCACCATGAAATACGCATGGCAGGGAGAGGCGGTTCCCAGGGTCAGGGGCGTGCGGGCCCGCTATGCTCGATGCGGCCGGTCCGATTCAACTCCCGATAGAAGCCAAGGTCCCGGTCGCTGAGCATCTTGGTGATGTAGGCGATCTGCCCGTAGTGCAGGGCGAAGTGTTCGGCAACATGGTAGATGGCCTCGAGGCCGGTGGTGCGGTAGCCCTGGATCTCGTACGGGGCCAGCAGGTCGGCTTCCGTCACGTGATTCAGTACATCGGAGACGCGGTCCATGGTTGCCGCGAGCGTCTGGAGCAGTTCCTCGCGGGAGATGCCCTCGGTGCGGCTGAACTCGGCAGGACGCTCGCGATGATCGGCGGCGCGCGTGAACGAAACGACGATCCACTGGGTGACGTTGCCGTTGAGATGCAGCACCAGATTGCCAATGCTGTTGCTGGAAGGGTTGGGCCGCCACCAGATCTGCTCGTCGGTGAGCGACTCCACGCAGGTGCGCAAGCGCGGCCAGGATTGCTCGAGCAGCATTTCGCGCGTGGCGCGCAGGAACGTGGTCACCCAGGTCGTTCTGTTCAGGCACTGTCATTTGCGCACCTCCGTATGGCCGAGCATCGAGTCAACAACAGAATAAAGCGTGCCCCAACTCAGCGCAGGCAGGCGTTGACCGCCTTCAGGAGCGTGCCCGATGGGTCGTCGCTTTCAAAGTCCCAGAACATGATGCCCGCGAGCTTGTTCGGCATGCACGTACTCGCATTTTCCGGCCAGCGATTGCGGATCCTCATACGAGACAAACGTGCGCGTTTCGGCGTTGTAGAGCCAGGGCACCCGCGCCACGGATCCCAGAAGCGCGTGTATCCGTGCCCCAGCATTGACGATTGAATCGCGCTGAAATTCGCGTATACGTTGGGCGCACGCTTGCCCGGCTGATACAGCCCATTCGCCGTGGCTGGCACATCGGACCACGCGTGTCCGTAGAAGGGAACGCCGAGCACCAGCTTGTCAGCGGGAACGCCGGCCTGCTCGAAGGCGTGCACAGAAGCGTCACGCCGACTCCTTCTGCGGATCGTTCGGATTGGTGAACAGCGCGGCGTGATGGCCGGTGATGGGACCTTGCCGGGCTCGTAGTAGTCGTAGGACATGAGATTCACCGTGTCGACCAGGCGCGCGACCTTGTCCATCTCGGTGTGCGTGAGGAATTCGGGCGAGGCGCCGGCGGCGATGGTGAGGTAGAGGCGCCGGCCGTTCTTCTTCGCGTCGCGATTGAAGCGTTCGCGTAACTCACTCAGCAGGGCGGTGAAATTCTGCTTGTCTTCAGGCCGGAAGGCCTTGGTGGACGCCGGCCATGCCGGGATATTCCCAGTCGATGTCGAGGCCGTCGAGCTGATATTGCGCGATGAAGTCCGCGGCGGAGTCGATGAAGCGCGCGCGGCTCTCCTTGCTCAGCGCCATGTCAGAGAAGCCGCCGGACCACAGCCATCCGCCCACTGAGACCAGGATGGTCAGTTGCGGGTTTTCCTTGCGCAGCGCTGTGAGGAACGCAAAGTTCTCCGCGTCGTGCGCGAAGCCTGTAACCATGCGGCCGCCCTTGATGTTGGCGAAGGCGTAGTTGAAGCGCGTAATGCTGTGGGGATCGACCTGGCCCGCGGTGAGAGCCGTGTCTTGCGGAAAGATGTAGGCGACCAGCAGCGGCGTGGGCTTGTTTGGCTTCTTATCGGGAGCGGCAAATGCGGCAGGAGCTAAAGCTACAAGCAGAGATGAGAATAAAATCCGGCGCAGAAGCTGCATGCATGCAGTCTACGCCGGACGGCTGAGTCAGATGGCGGCGAGGGAACCGCGATAGAGCTCGCGGCCGCGCGCCAGTGCGCGCTCGTCGAGTTCGTACCAGCGGGCGCTCTTCACCAGGCGCCGCAGAGCGGAATCGACGCTTGCCTGCGGCAATGCGCCGGTGATCTCGAGCAGCGCGCCGAGCATGACCATGTTGGTGATGCGCGCGTCGCCGATCTCGTCGGCAACATGGGTGAACGGAATCGAAAGCTCGTGCACATCGCGGCGCGCGCAGTCCTCGGGAATGGCATTTCCGTTGTAGAGGATCCAGCCGCCGGGCCGGACGCTGGCAACAAACTTGCGCAGCGACGGCTCGTTCATGGCGACGAGCATGTTGGGCGAGGAGACCATGGGCGAGTCGATGGTTTCGCGCGACAGCCGGACGTGGCAGTTCGATGTGCCGGAGCGCATCTCCGGCCCGTACGACGGCAGCCACGACACTTCGAGACCTGCGTCAAGGCCGGCTTCGGCGAGAATCTCGCCGAGCAGGAGAACGCCCTGGCCTCCGAACCCCGCTACGCGCACCTGGAGATCCACGGCTTCCGCGGCGGCGGCGCTGGTGTCTGCAGCAGTGTCGTCTTCAGGAATTTCGAGAAGACCGGGAAGCGCCTCCAGCGGGGGCGCGGGAGCCGCGGCGATGCGAGGCCGGACTTCTTTCGTCCGATCGCACAGCACGCCCAGCGGATAGGTCTTCTCCATCACATCGCGAACCCAGTGCTGCGCGTCGACCGCCGACATCTTCCAGATGGTGGGGCAGGGCGAGAGCACTTCGATCAGCGAAAAGCCCAGCCCCTTCACCTGATTCTCGACGCCGCGGCGAATGGCGCGGGCAGCCTGCGCGATCTGCTTGTTGTCACCCAGCCCGACGCGCTCAATGTAGACCGGCGCTTCGAGCGTAGCGAGCATTTCGCTCACGCGCAGCGGATAGCCCTCGTTGGCGGCGCTGCGGCCGCACGGGGTGGTGGTGCTCTTCTGGCCGATCAGCGTGGTGGGGGCAGCCTGGCCTCCCGTCATGGAGTAGATCGCGTTGTTGACGAAGATCACGGTAATGTTTTCGCCGCGATTGGCCGCGTGCAGAATCTCGCCGGAGCCGATGGCGGAGAGATCGCCGTCACCCTGATAGCTGATCACGATGCTGTGCGGCTGGCTGCGCCTGGCCGCCGGTGGCCACGGCGGGCGCGCGGCCATGCGCGGCCTGAATGTTGCCCACGTCGAAGTAGTAGTAGGCAAACACCGAGCATCCCACGGGGCTGATGAGGATGGTACGGTCCTGGATACCGAGTTCGTCGATGACCCGCGCCAGCATCTTGTGGACGATGCCGTGTCCGCACCCCGGGCAATAGTGGGTCTGGTGCTGCAGTTCGCCCTTGCGCTCGTAGGTCGAGTAGAACGATTGCGCCTTTTCGTGAACAACGGTGAAATCGGCGATGGTTTCAGGCATGGACCATCTGCTCCTTCTCCTGCGTGGAGGTGGTTGTGACGCCAAGGTCGCGAGCAAGTCTGCAGACCATCGACAAGACTTCTTCGTGCGAGGGCACATTGCCTCCGCAGCGGCCGTAGAACTCGACCGGCCGGACGCCGTTGAGAGCGAGCCGCACGTCGTCGACCATCTGTCCAGTGCTCATCTCCACGGCTGCAAAGACCCGCGCGTGAACGGCAGCTTTGCGAAAGTGCTCCGAAGGGAATGGATAAAGCGAGATGGGACGCAGCACGCCTACAGGAATGCCCTCGGCGCGGGCCTCAGCAGTGACCGCCTTCAGAATCCGGCCGACAATGCCGTAGCCGACCAGAACGATCTCGGCGTCGTCGAGGCAGAACTCTTCGGCGCGGACTTCGCACTGGGCGCGCTGATATTTGGCTTCGAGATGGCGATTGTGCTCTTCGAGCTCATCCACGCCGATGTGCAGCGAGGTGATCAGGTTTCCGCGCGTTGCGCGATCGCCGGTCACCGCCCATACGGGCGCATCAGGCAGCACGGCGGCGGGGTCGAACTCGACCGGCTCCATCATCTGCCCGACAAAGCCGTCAGTGAGTACGACAACCGGCGTGCGATAGCGGTCGGCCCATTCAAATGCGAGCGCGGTGAGGTCGGCCATCTCCTGCACGGAGTAGGGAGCGAGCACCAGGGTGCGATAACAGCCGTTGCCTCCGCCCTTTACGACCATATGGTAGTCGCTCTGCTCGGCGGCGATGTTGCCCAGGCCGGGTCCTCCGCGGCTGATGTCGGCGATGACGCAGGGCAACTCCGCGCCGGCCATGTAGCTGATGCCTTCCTGCATGAGCGCGATCCCGGGGCCGCTCGATGCCGTCATCGAACGCACGCCGGCGGCCGATGCTCCGTAGAGCATGTTGATCGCCGCGACTTCGCTTTCGGCCTGCAGGAAGACGCCGCCCGCTCTGGGCATATAGAGCGCCGCCGCCTCGGTAATCTCGCTGGCCGGAGTGATGGGATATCCGTAGAACGCGCGGCACCCGGCGAGGATCGCGCTCTTCATCAGCGCATCATTTCCCTTCATCAGTTGCTTGCGCATGCCATGCCTCCCCGGGCGATCTGGCCGGATTGCGGCGCGACCGCGGCGACCGGCCGCTTCAGCGTGGCGCGATAGACCGTCAGCGCGCCCGGCTCAGGACACGCCAGGAAACAGATTCCGCATCCCGTGCAGCCGCTGCCCGCGTACACCGCGGTGCGATAGCCGTAGTGATTCAGCCCTTCGCTGAGACCAATCACCCTGGGCGGGCATGCCTCAATGCACAGCCCGCACCCTTTGCACTCCGCTTCATCGACGCGAAGCAAACCACGATCCTGCTTTTCCGGAGCGGTCATCGCTCGTATCCTCTTGGTTCCGGGAGCACTTGGCGGCACGTATCACATGCTGCAGTGCCGGTCTTCGCCCAAAACCCCATGTATGGTCCTCCCTGGGGGAACAATGGCGCTGTGATAGTCATCACCCGGTGGGGTCGCGGCGGACACATCTATGCCCAGTTCCAAACCCGGATTGTGCCTCCGGTGCGATGGCGGCTTGATAGGGTGATTGCATGGGGTTGCTGCTGGAAGTCCGCGATCTGAACATACGTTTCGGGGCAACCGAGGCGGTGCGCGGAATTTCGCTCGCGCTCGATGAGGGCGAGGTGCTGGGACTGGTGGGCGAGTCGGGGTCAGGGAAGAGCGTGACCTCGCTGGCGATCATGGGATTGCTGGGTGGAGCGGCACGAACCGGCGGATCGATCCTGTGGCATCCGGCGGCAGGTAGAGCCGGCGCAGTGGACCTGGTCGCGCTCGAGCAGGAGGCCTTGCGCAGGATTCGCGGCCGCGAGATCGCCATGATCTTCCAGGAACCGATGACGGCGTTGAACCCGGTGATGACGATTGGGAGGCAGGTGGCGGAATGCGCCGCGGCGCATCAGCCGTCGCTCACTCGCAGGGAGCTCCGCAAGAAGGTAATCGAGGCGCTCGAAGCGGTGCGGATGCCGGAGCCGGAGAGACGGTACAGCGACTATCCGCACCAGTTCTCCGGCGGCCAGCGGCAGAGAATTCTGATTGCGATGGCGCTGATCAACCGGCCGCGGCTGCTGATCGCCGACGAGCCGACCACGGCGCTCGACGTCACGGTGCAGGCGCAGATTCTGGCTCTGCTGAAGGACCTGCAACGCGATTTTGGAGTGGCCATGCTCTTCATTTCGCATGACCTGGCAGTGGTGGGCCAGGTGGCGAGCCGGGTTTCGGTGATGCGGCACGGGGAGATTGTCGAGTCCGGCTCAGTGGACCAGGTGCTGACCCGGCCGCGGCACGATTACACGCGCAGCCTGCTGGCCGCTGTGCCCACCATGCGGACAGACCGGGACCTTCCCCTGGCAAGAGCCTGAAAAAAAGGGGCGCGGCTAACGCCGCGCCGAGGGAAGGTTGTTTATGCTCTGTTTGGTTGGACGGAGATTCCCGATCCCGGATTACGCCGTTCCTCTGCGAAAAATGATGGGGGATGCCTTGAGGGCTCGGGGATGATTCTAAGGAATTCTTGAGATTCCGCGAGGAGAAGCGCAACTTCTTAATGACACCCGGTTCCAATCGAAAAAGAAGGTAGGTCTGGCTGCGCTAGTATCCGGCCTAAACCTCGTGGCGACTGAAGAGGTCGTCTTTTTCACGGCAGGGGCATTTGGCGCAACCCAGGCAGCACACCAGCAGAACCGCCACGCCCGCCGTCACCATCAGCGCCAGCAGCGTTTCGCTCGATCTCATCCATTGGATCAATATATGCATAGTGGGTCCGGTATTCGACGGCTCCTGTTACTTAGGATGCATCCCCCGCGGGAGGTGCTGTCTTTGCTGGCGTAGCAGCTGATCTTCGAATCTGTGCCGATCAGTTTAGCACCTGAAAAACTACATGCGCCATGCGCCCGCAGGCATTTTGATTGCGCGATAATCCCACAATGGAACATCCCCGGGATACTCGAAATTCTGACGGTTTAGACGGACCGTCGGAGGGGTTTGTTTCACATGCTGAAATTGGAGCGCCTGAGACGCCTTCCGAGAGCCCTCATCTCAACTGGCTGTTCGTCGATCTGAATTCCTACTTTGCCTCGGTTGAGCAGCAGGACCGCCCGGAACTACGCGGCAAACCGGTGGGTGTTGTGCCCATGCTGGCCGACACAACCGTCTGTATCGCTGCGAGTTATGAGGCCAAGGCTTTCGGCGTCCGCACCGGCACCGTGGTGTCCGACGCCAGGAACATGTGCCCCGGGATCATCTTGGTGGAAGGGCGTCACGAGCTCTACACCGCGTATCACCATCGCGTTGTCGAGGCAGTGGAGAGCTGTCTTCCGGTCACCGCGGTCTGCTCCATCGACGAGATGGCTTGCCGTCTGATGGGCCGCGAGCGGCCGCTGCTGGCGGCGCTGGAACTGGGACGCAAAGTCAAAGCCACCATCCGGGAGCGGGTGGGAGAGTGCCTGCGCAGCTCGGTTGGCCTGGCCACGAACCGCTATCTCGCCAAAGTGGCCAGCGACATGGAGAAGCCCGACGGGCTGGTCGCGCTGCCCAAAGATATCCTTCCCGAAGCCCTGTCGCGGCTGACCCTGCGCGACCTGCCGGGCGTCGGCGCGAGGACGGAGAAGCGGCTCAACGAGCGCGGCATCAGGACCATGCAGGAGCTGATGGCGCTCGATACCGAACAGGCCGGCCAGCTCTGGGGATCGGTGTGGGGCGAGCGGCTGTGGCACTGGCTTCGCGGCGAGGATTTCGAGATGTCGGAGACCGACCACCTCAAATCCATGAGCCACCAGCACGTGCTCTCGCCCGAGATGCGTACCCAGGAACAGGCCTGGGCCGTGGCTCACAAGCTGCTCCACAAGGCCGCGATGCGCCTGCGTTCGAATCACTTATGGGCGGCGAGCGTAGGATTGGCGGTAGGTTTTTCGGTTCCCCGCAACACCGAGGGGATGCCGACCCCGGTGAGCCGCTTCGGGGTGCCCGCCAAGGGCTGGCATGGCGAGCTCAAGGTTACCGAGTGCCGGGACAACCAGACGCTGATTGCCGCACTGCGCAAGCTGTGGGAGCAGCAACCGCGCGGCGGACATTACGAGCAGCCGTACTTTGTGGGCGTGCATCTGGGTGGGCTGGTGCCCGACCGGCTGCATACGCTGAGCCTGTTCGACGCCACCGAAGACGAACAGAGCCGTGCCAAGCTGCTGAAGGTGATGGACCAGATCAATCAGAAATACGGCTTGAGCACCGTGGCGCCGGCCACCATGCTCAGCGCCTATAAGGCGGCCCCGACGCGGATCGCATTCCACAGTATTCCCGATCTGTTCTAGCTCTCCGGGCGGGTAACCTACGTTAAACGATTTGGTAACATGCATTTCCGTCCACCAGAATGCTTGCGCACTCTTGTATCGGGTGATTAGACTCCGCACCTGAGGGCCACCATCTCATCCGATTCAGGATTCCCCATGAAGTGCCAGAAGTGTGACCAGTCATTGCGCCGACGGAAGCGACGCGGTTTCTTGCAGAACTTCTTATATCCATTTTTCGGTTTTTATCCCTGGAGATGCCCGGTTTGCGAGAGCTCGGGTATTCATCACTCTCGCGGCCAGCGCCTAGCGAAAGGGAAGACCGCGGATGTGCAGGCAGACGATCTCGGCAATGCCTGAATTGAGACGCGCTCGCGTGCTTTCTTTGGCCAACGACTGAACATCCCGCGTTAAACGGAATTTGCGTTTGACTCCAACTGACAGCAGAGGCACAGACGCATCATGCCCCGCTCCGAACCCGCTCTCTTCTCGGATATTGCTCTGGCGCGACGGCTCGAAGCCGCCGAGGGGAATGCCTGCGCACAGTTCGCCGTGGCGCGCTGCCGGCTGGTTCCTGAGTCGGGGTCCGAGGCAATCCGGATCGCCGGAGCCGACGTGGTGTTCGACGGTTTAGGCTCCCCAACGACTCAGACGTTCGGGCTGGGTATATTCGAGGACGCGACGGCAGAAGCGCTCGGGCAGATCGAGCAGTTCTTTGCCGAGCGAGGATCGCCGACGCAGCATGAGGTGAGCCCGTTTGCCGGCGTGGCCACTCTCGCTCTGTTGTGCGATCGGGGATACCGGCCGATCGAGATCAGCAGCGTGGTCTATCAGCCCCATTGCGGCGGCTGCGGAAGCCGGACCGGCCCCCGGCATCGAAGTGCGCCTCATCTCGCCTGCCGAGGCCGCTGTGTGGACCGAGGTGAGCACGCGCGGCTGGACACACGAGCATCCGGAGTTCGAAGCATTCATGAGCCAGTTCGGCGCGCTGCTCGCGGCGCGCGAGGGCAGCGCCTGTTTTCTGGCTACTCTCGACGGGGTTCCTGCAGCAGCGGGGGCGCTCTTTCTGCATAGTGGGGTTGCGCTGTTTGCGGGTGCGGCCACGGTTCCCGAGCATCGCCGCCGCGGGCTGCAGGGTGCGCTGCTTGAGGCGCGCATGAACCATGCGCGGGAGCTGGGTTGCGACCTGGCGATGATGGTGACCGAGCCGGGGTCGAACAGCCAGCGCAATTCGCAGCGGCAGGGGTTTCAGATCGCCTACACGCGCATTAAGTGGATGAGAACGGCTGAAGCTTAACCGTCAGCGCGACTTAGCTGGCTTTAGAACATTTTCAGGGCTGACGTAGCCGGCACGAGCGCCGGACCCGGCAATTCAGATGCGTGCGTTTGTTTACTTAGTAGTTAGTATGGACGAGAAAATGGTAGGAATCGGATTAGAGGAAAAAGGGATCACTAATTGGCTTAAAAGCGAAGAAACGGCGTAAAATTGTATTTTTAAGTTGTTTATTGTTATATACATAATTCTAAAATTGTGGAAAACTTTAAAAAGTTAAACTGTTAGTTTTCTGGTTAACAGCGAGCAGGAGAAGCCGAAGAGGATGTGCCGGCCATCACAGCTGGTGGCTGGTGGTGCTCCATGGGCCTTGTCGGCACGGCTGAATAGCTTGGGGAAGAGTCTGGACTTCGGGTGAGACTTCGGGAAAGAGCATGCCTCCGGGACTAAACAGGCTGCGGAAGAAGGGGAGATTTGTGGCGAGTGAGCTTTGCAGGGGCTAAAGCCCACGGGTTCTATTGGCTTTATCGGCACGACTGAGAAGTCGTGCCCTGTTACAAAGCCGCCTCGAGTTAGTTTTTCCGCGGCCTGTAAAGCGCCGATGATTCTGCGTCCCTTATGCCGGGGATGAATCCCCGGCCTACCGCCCGATCGAGTTTTTCATCAAATTGGATTCTCAAGACCACCCCGCAAGGGCTGAACCGGCTGCGGAAAAAGGCGGGTTTTAAGTGCGCAGAAAAGCGCAGGGGCTAAAGCCATAGTCTTTAGAATGAGCGGTTTCTGCGGGACTGAAGTCCCGCCCCTCCGCGAAACCGGGGTGGCTTGTAGCCGGTAGCCGATAGCCGCTGTGGCCGGTAGCCGGTGCTTGTGGCTTTCCATGGGGCTTACCGGCGGAACTGAAGGCCCGCCCTAACGCGTTCAGGAAGCAAACACCCCTGGACCCCGTTCGTCTAGCCGCGCCGCAGGCTCCGCAGCCGGGCGCAGGCTTCGTCGAGGGCCTCGTCCTGCTTGGCGAAGCAGAGCCGCAGCAGATTCTCGCCGCGGCTCTTGCGGAAGAACGCGCTCCCCGCAACGGCGGCAACTCCTGTTGCGGCGAGCAGGGCGCGGGCTTTCTCAGGGGCGGTGGCTCCTGGCAGGGGGGTCGCGTCGGCCAGCACGTAGTAGGCCCCGGCGGGAACTGTCGGCGTAAGGCCGGCATCCCGCAGCGCGGAGACGATCCGCTCGCGCTTGGACTGGTGATCGGCGGCGATCTGCTGGTAGAAACTGGCGGGAAGCTGTTCAAGCCCTGCCGCCGCTCCATGCTGGAACGGGGACGGCGCGCAGACATAGGTGAGGTCGTGGAAGTAGGCCATGGCGCCCATCCAGCGCGCGTCGGCGGTCACGTAGCCCAGGCGCCAGCCGGTGATGGAGAAAGTCTTCGAGAAGCCGGAGATGACGATCGTCCGCTCTTTCATTCCGGGCAGGGTGGCGGGCGCAATGTGCTGCTGGCCGTCGTAGACGAAGTACTCGTAGATCTCGTCGGTGAAGAGGAACAGGTCGTGCTCCAGGCAGACCTGAGCCACGGCTTCGGTCTCGGGCTGGGTGAAGACCTTGCCGCTGGGATTGGCCGGCGTGTTCAGGAGGATGGCGCGCGTGCGGGGCGTGATGGCTGCCTGCAGCGCATCCACATCGAGCGCGAAATCTCCGTCAGCCAATGCCACCAGCACCGGCGTCACCCGCTGCGACTTCAGTGTCGCCACGTGATAGCCGTAGAACGGCTCGAAGAGAATGACTTCGTCGCCTGGATTGAGCAGGGCCATGGCTGCCGCGTGCAGGCCTGCGGTGGCGCCGGAGGCCACCATCACTTCCGTCTCGGCGTCGTAGACCAGCCGGTAGTCGCGGCGCTGCTTCTCGGCAATCGCGGTGCGCAGCCGCCCGATTCCGTCCATCCGCGTATAGATGTTGTCGCCGCGCCGGATGGCCGCCAGCGCCTCAGCCTCGACCGGCTGCGGGACCGGCGTATCGCATACGCCCTGCGCCAGATTGATGCCGCCGATGGCGTCGCAGGCGGTGGTCATGGCGCGGATCTCGGACTGCACTGCGCCGGGGGCAAGGTCGCTCAGGCGCAGGCGGGACGCGGCCGGAGAAGACACAACGGAGGCATCAAGTCGAGCGGGATCATCGATTTCGAGAGCGGCGCGGGTGGCAGTCGGTAGCTCGGGCACGGGAAGTCCTTTGGCATCCATTTTAACTGGCTTCCGTTCTCTGGAGTGAGCCAGATCACCTGCCGGGCAGACTTCGGCGGCGTAGAATCGGGCCCTGGAAACAGAATCGGATGCATGAGCTTTCCATCTGCGCAAGCGTTGTCGACTCCGTCACCGAGTCGCTGGCGAAGTACCCGGGCGCGCGCGTTGTTGAGGTTCGCCTGCGCGTGGGCGCACTGGCCTCGGTCATTGAGGACTCGCTGCAGTTCTGCTACGGGATCGCGATTGAAGACACGCCGCTGGCGGGGTCGAAGCTGGTGGTGAACACGCTGCCTGTGACCGTGCATTGCGGAGCCTGCGGGCGGGACGGCGCACTCCTGAGCCTGCAGCATTTCCATTGCCCGCACTGCGATGCGCCGGCTACCGATGTCCGCTCGGGCCGCGAGCTGGAGATTGAATCGATTGAGATTGAAGAAGTTGAGGCGGTCACTTCATAGGGCAACGACTCAAGAATGCGGAGTACGCAGTTGAAACCGGCGATGGATGGGCCTTGCGGGAAGATCGAGCAGCTTCATTGGAATCAGAGAGATGCTTTGGTCCAACGTTTGCAGCTCTATTGGGAGTTGAAGCTCATTAGTCCCAAAACTCTCTCGGTATTGATCGGGCAGGGCGACGATCAAAACCACGGACTTGGTCATCGACTCCTTGATTTCGACAGATTTCTCCTCCCAAGTCTTAAATCCAGGAGCTTGTACGCGCAGAGTATATGTACCAGCAGAGAGCCCGACATCGGCGCGGCCGTTTGCGTCTGCGGCCACATCGTGCGCCGCTCCAGTCGTCTCATCTGTCGCTCGGATTCCATCTGTAGGAATGCACGCCCCAGTCTGATCGAAGACGCTCATCGAAAGGACGACGGGAGGAGACCCTTGCGCAATGCCTACAGATGCAGCGACCGCAAACACGAGTGCCCCAACACGTCTATGAGCCATGCGGGGAATGTTCGCATAGCAAACGGGCCAATTCAAGTAGCCCAAAGCCGAATCAAGTCATGGAGGTAATCGGACGATGACTACCCGCATCGTAGAGCTGCGCCAGGGAATCCTGAAGAAGAACGACGAGCTTGCCCGCGAGTTGCGGGGCCGCTTCGAGGCCGCGGGAGTGCTGGTGCTGAATCTGGTCTCCAGCCCCGGCACGGGAAAAACGGAGTTTCTGCAGAAGACGCTGACGGCCCTTCGCCAGCGGGGGGTGCGCGCGGCCGCACTGGTGGGCGATCTTGAGACCGACAACGATGCGCGGCGGCTGGCCGCCAGCGGCGTTCCGGTCCGACAGATCAACACGCATGGAATTTGCCATCTCGAAGCCGAGATGGTCGGCCGCCATCTTGAAGACTGGGAGGGTGTCACGCTCGATGGCCTTGAGTACCTGTTTATCGAAAACGTCGGCAACCTGGTCTGCCCGTCGAGCTACGACCTGGGCGAGCGCATCCGCGTGGCGTTGCTCTCGGTGACCGAGGGCGAAGACAAGCCGCTCAAGTACCCCACGCTGTTCAACTCGGCCGACGCCGCGATCATTACGAAGACTGATATTGCCGAGGCGGTCGGCTTTGACCGCGATGCCGCGATCCGCAACATGCGGGAGATCCGTCCCGGCATCCGCATCTTTGAAACTTCTGCCAAAACGGGCGCCGGCATGGAAGAATGGCTGGCATACCTGGCCGCGCAAAGAAGTGCGCAGCCGGCCTGATTCTCTGATTTCTCTGTTCCGCGCGGATTCCCGCGGGGGGTGTGCGCATGGGCGCGATGAAGAAGGCCAAGTCCGTGGTCGACGGCACCGCCGCTGTCGAGGCTTATCTGGCGCGCGTGCCTGAGCCCGCCCGCACTACGCTCGAGAAGATTCGCGCCACCATCCGCGCCGCCGCTCCCAAAGACGCCGAGGAGTGCATCAGCTACGGCATGCCCGCCTTCCGCTACAAGGGCGCGCTGGTGGCATACGCGGCGTTCAAGCAGCACTGCAGCTTCTTTCCCATGAGCGCTTCTATGCTCGACGACTTTGCTGACGACGTAAAGAGCTATCGCACCGCCAAGGGCACGCTGCAGTTTCCGCAGGACAAGCCGCTGTCTGCCGCGCTGGTGAAGAAGATGGTCAAAGCGCGCGTCGAGCAGAATGAGCGGAAATCCGCGGCAAAGGGAAGATAGCAAGACCGCGCCAATCGGCCCGTTTCCGCCGTGCCTTTACTATCCAAATGGAGGAGGACACGAGATGAAAGCACTGGCGGCAACATGCTGCGCGGCGGCCCTGGCCTGGGGCATGGCCGGCTGCAAGAGCGTTATGGTGTCCGTGCGGGCGCCCGATACTCACGATGCCGATGTCAAGGCTCTGAGCGACACCGAGGTGCAGTGGAACAACGACTTCGGAGCCAGGGATCTGGAGAAGATCGCCAGCCACTATGCGGAGGATGCCGTGGTGATGACGCCGGGCGCGCCGGCCATGAAGGGAAAAGAAACGATCCATAAGGGTCTGCAGGAGATGCTGGCCGATCCGGCGATGATGCTGCAGTTCCACGCCAATCGCATCGAAGTGTCGAAGTCCGGCGATCTCGGCTACTCGCAGGGCGGCTACACCATGAAGATGACCGATCCCCAGACCCACAAGGTTATGGACGACCACGGCAGCTATGTGACCACGTATCGCAAGCAGGCCGATGGATCGTGGAAGGTGGCCGACGATATTGCCACGTCCGAAGCGCCGCCGATGCCGGCAATGAAGATGTAAGACGGGTTTCGCAGCGAAGCGCCGCGTCGCCGCCCTCCGGTGATCTAAATCACTTCTCACCCTCCCTCGGCAGGCGTATAAAGCCTTCCAGAGAGGTCCCCAATGTGTCTCGCTATTCCCGGCCGCGTAGAGGAAATCATCGATGACGGCCTGATTCGCATGGGCCGCGTCAACTTTGGCGGCGTGGTCAAGCGCGTCTGCCTCGACTATGTGCCTGAGATTGTGGTCGGCGACTACGCCATTGTTCACGTGGGCTTTGCCATCTCCAAGGTGGACGAAGTGACGGCCGAGGAGACGCTGGCTGCGTTCCGCGCCATGGGCGTGCTGGACGAAGAACTGGGCACGGAGGAAGAGGCATTTGCGCGGGCGGCCGGGCAGGCGCAGTCGAATTGCCCCGACGGAAGCTGCACTGTTTACGGCCAGGGGCACGAATCGGCGACATCGACCGAACCGCAGTTGCTGGGAAAGAAGTACCGCCCATGAAGTACCTCGACGAATTCCGCAATGGCGAGATTGCGCAGCGCATGGCGCGCGAGATTCACGCCGTGGCCACGCGGCCGTGGAAGATCATGGAGGTCTGCGGCGGCCAGACTCACTCGATCATCAAGAACGGCATTGACCAGATGCTGCCTGCGTGCGTTGAGATGGTGCACGGGCCGGGCTGCCCGGTGTGCGTCACGCCTCTGGAACTGATCGACAAGGCGCTGGCGATTGCCGCGCAGCCCGGTGTGATCTTCTGCAGCTTCGGCGACATGCTGCGCGTGCCCGGCACGGACGCCGATCTGTTCCAGGTAAAGGGCCGCGGCGGCGATGTGCGTGTAGTGTATTCGCCGCTCGACGCGGTCGAACTCGCGGTGAAGAATCCCGACAGACAGGTGGTTTTCTTCGGCGTGGGATTCGAAACCACCGCGCCGGCGAATGCGATGAGCGTGCATCTGGCAAAACGGCGCGGGTTGAAGAACTACTCACTGCTGGTGTCGCATGTGCTGGTGCCGCCGGCGATTGACGCCATCATGTCGTCGCCTGGAAATCGGGTGCAGGCGTTTCTGGCCGCGGGCCATGTGTGCAGCGTGATGGGCTACTGGGAGTATCCGCCGCTCGCGGATCAGTACAACATTCCCATCGTGGTCACGGGGTTTGAACCGCTTGATCTGCTCGATGGGATTCGCAGGGCGGTGATCCAACTGGAGCGCGGCGAGCACCGCGTGGAGAACGCTTACGAGCGCATCGTCAGCTATGCCGGAAATCTCGAAGCACAGCGGCTGTTGGCCGAGGTTTTCGAAGTGACCGATCGCGCGTGGCGCGGCATCGGCGTCATTCCGAAAAGCGGCTGGAAGCTCAGCGCAAATTATCGTGACTTCGATGCCGAGGAGCGCTTTCAGATTTCGGGGATTCGCACCGTCGAGTCGCCGCTGTGCCACGCGGGCGATGTGCTGCGCGGCGCCATCAAGCCGGGCGAGTGTCCGGCGTTTGGCAAGGAGTGCACGCCGCGCCACCCGCTGGGCGCGACCATGGTCTCAAGCGAAGGGGCTTGCGCCGCTTACTTCAACTACGGCCGGTTTTTGTCGGTCGAGCAATTGGCGAATTCAGCTGCTAGCTTCTAGCTACTAGCTTCTAGCTACTAGCTTCTAGCTACTAGTTGCCAAGGCCACCCCGCTTTAGACATCAACGCTTCGAACTTCAGGGCGAAGCTAGAAGCCAGGAGCTATCATGTCCGCCACTATCGACTTCTCCACCTGGTGCTGCCCGCTGCCTCTCGCCGACTACCCTGAGATCGTGATGGGCCACGGCGGCGGCGGCAAGCTCGGCAATGAGCTGGTCGAACATCTGTTCCTGCCTGCGTTCCGCAATGCTGCGCTGGAGAATCTTGGCGATGCGGCGGTGTTCGATCTCGCAGGGGGCAGGCTGGCGATGAGCACCGATTCGTTTGTCGTGCAGCCGCTGTTCTTTCCCGGCGGATCGATCGGCGCGCTGGCGATCAATGGCACGGTGAATGATCTGGCGGTTTCGGGTGCGGAGCCGAAGTTCCTGTCGGCCAGTTTCATTCTCGAAGAGGGATTTCCGCTGGCGCAGCTTGCCGCGATTGTGCAGGAAATGGCAGCGGCCGCAAAGACGGCGGGCGTGCAGATTGTCACCGGCGACACGAAGGTGGTGGAGCACGGCCACGGCGACGGCTGCTACATCAACACCGCAGGCGTGGGCGTCCTTCGGCCGGGCATCGCGGTCGGCCCGCATCTTGCCGAACCGGGTGATGCGATTCTCGTCTCGGGAACGATAGGCGACCATGGCATGGCCATCATGAGCGTGCGCGAAGGGCTGGAGTTCGAAAGCCAGATCCGCTCGGACTGCGCCGCACTGAACGGGCTGATCGCAAACGTGCTCTCGGCGGCGGGCTCCGCGGTGCATGCCATGCGCGACCCTACGCGCGGAGGGCTGGCTTCTACGCTGAATGAGATTGCGCAGTCTTCAGGCGTGGGCATGGCGCTCGACGAGAGAGCGATTCCTGTTCGCCCCGATGTGCGTTCCGCGTGCGAGTTGCTGGGGCTCGATCCGGTGTACGTTGCCAATGAGGGCAAGGCGGTTTTCATCGTCGCACCGGAAGCGGCGGACGTGGTGCTGTCGGCCCTGCAGGCCCATCCGCTGGGCCGCGATGCGGCGCGCATCGGCACCGTGACGGCGGAGCATCCGCGGATGCTGGTGGCGCGCACGGCCATGGGAGCGAATCGTGTGATTGCGATTCCGGTCGGCGAGCAGTTGCCGCGCATCTGCTAGTTCACGCGCACGGTGACTGCTTGCGTTACGCGTCCGTATTGGTTGGTTGCGTTGAGCGTGTAGGTCGTGGATTTCTGCGGCTTTACCGTCACGCTGCCGCCGCGCACGCCGCCAAGCTGGTCGATGAAGAGATACGAATCGCCGGTTGTGTTCCACGAGAGAGTGACCGGCGTGCCTGCCTTCACGGACGCCGCCGATGCGGTGAAGCTGTGAATCGCGGGCATTGCGCCAGGGGGAGCGCTTTCCGAGTCCCAGCCAGGCCACGCGGGGCTCATCTTCACCACTTCGAAGTTCGATGATTTGATCGCGTCCAGATTCACGAGGTCGTCATCGTTCCAGCGTGAATCGGGCACTCCCTGGAAGAAGAAGTAGCCGCCGTTGTCGGCGAGGATCATGCCGTACTTCTTCATCGCGGTGAGGATGATCTGGTTGGTCTTGGAATAGTGCGAGATATCGAAGCTCGACTTGAGCCGAATGCGCATGCCCATCACGTTGCTCACGCCCCAGTAGACGCCGGCGGCGTGGGTGGCGGGCTCGACGAAGTAGCCGTCGTTGGCGTCGTTCTTGGTGACCTCCATGGTGAAGCGGATGGCATGTTTGATTTCGCCGGCGACGATCTCGTCGTAGCGCACCAGGCCGGGCATGATGGGCAGGCCTGCGGCATCGCCCGAGGTCCATCCCCACGGCCGGTTCTGATAGTGCTTCAGGTCCCAGATGGTCTCAGAAGAGGAGTTCCACGCGCCGTTACAGCGATGGGTGTTGATCGTTTCATAGAGCATGCAGGTGCGGCGATCGATGACCAGCACATGCGCGTCGTCGATGTAGTCATCGGGCCAGCCGCTGCAGTCGGCGGGCGCGGCCTCAATGGGCGCGTTGATGGGGAACGGCGCCACAGCCACGTCGCTCTGGTCGGCATAGTCGATCACGTTGATGGGCACCATGGGCGTGGTGCTGGAGTCGACCACCATATAGGGGATGCCGTAGTTGCCGCCGTTGACCGACGACCAGTCGTGATGCAGATGCAAGCCGGCGAAGCCTGAAGCCGTAGTGATTGCGGTGTTATCGGGATCGAGAGGCGCGGAGGAGATGTCGGTGACCCATGCATCGCTTGGTTCAAAGGGGACGAATCCATTCAGGCTGGCGTTGGCCCCCAGCGATAACTGACCGCATATCTCGGCCGATTCGGCGTCATTGATCCCTAAAGTGAGCGCCACCGAGAGCCGCACGGCTTTCGACTTGTTCGTGTCAGAGACGGTGATGACCACGTGGGAGTTGCCCACGACGTTCGCGGTGGGTTGGCCGAGGATCTGGCCGGTTCGCGCGTCGAGGGTGAATCCGGGCGGCAGGCCTGTTGCCGTGAAGGTGTAGGGAGGTGTTCCGCCGGTGGCCTGAATCAGCGTGCGATAGTTCTCGCCGAGCGCGACCGGCGGGAAGCGATGTGGTGAGGATGGACAGCCGGCCCTGGTAGATGATGGGCTGGGCAGCGGCGGGAGAGGCGGCGAGGAGGATGGCGGCAAGCGCCAGGAGGATGGGCTGATTTCGCATGTTCCAAGGGCTCCTATCTGGAACCAGCGCAATCAAGTACGGCAAAGCAGCAAAAGGAAAAGCGAGAGCAAGGATGTCTGGCGAGATTTTACACCGGTCAGGCATGGTTCTGGCGGACGAATTGGCGGGCGGCGAGGAGGATGGCGGCGCAGCCCATCAGGGTGAGGATGAGGCCGTCTTTCCAGAGGTCGGCAATGCCCGCGCCGCGGAGGATGATGCCGCGCAGTATGCGGATGTAATACGTGGTGGGGATGATGGCGCTGATGGCGCGGAAGAAGGGCGGCATGTTCTCAATCAGGAAGATGTAGCCGGAGAGAAAGACCGAGGGGAGGATGGTGCCCATGGCGAGCTGGAAGGCTTCAGCCTGGGTGTGGGCTTTGGTGGAGATGACGAGGCCGAGGCCCAGGACGGTCATGAGAAACGGCAGCGAAAGGATCAGAAGCGAGAGCACATTGCCGTGGATGGGTACGAGAAAGACGATGCGCATGACGATGAGAATGGCGCAGAGTTCGCCGAATGCCATGACGCCGTAGGGGATCATCTTGCCGACCATGAGTCCGAGAGGGGCGACGGGGGTCATAGTGAGCTGTTCGAGCGTGCCGCGTTCGCGCTCGCGGACCAGCGAGAGCGCGATGAGCAGGATGGTCATAACCTGCAGCAGGATTCCGATCAAACCAGGAACGAAGAAGTTGGCCGAGCGGGTGGCGGGGTTGTAGAGCACCGAGGGGCGGACTTCGATGGGCATGGCGCCGGTGGGCAGCACGCGGGCGAGCGACTGCTGCATGGCTACGCCGGTGGAGGTGCTGACGGCCTGGGCGGCGAGGGTGGAATCGGAGCCATCGACGAGGACCAGCACTGAAGCTGTGTTGCCGTTCTGGAGCTGGCGTGCGTAGTCGTAGGGAATGCGTATGCCGACGCGGGCTCGGCCGCCACGGATGGTGTTGTAGAGGTCCTCTTTGGAGGCGACGCTGCCTTTGATGGCGAAGACATCCGACGCGGCGAAGCGCTGGATGAGCTGGCGGCTCTCCTGGGTCTGCGACTCGTCAAGGATGACGGTGGCGATCTGGCGGATGTTGGTGTCGATGGCGAAGCCGAAGAGGAAGAGCTGCAGCATGGGGATGAGCAGGGCGAAGAAGAGCGTGCCGCGGTCGCGCACGATGTGCAGGGTCTCTTTGCGGCAGATGGGGACGAGCCCGCGGAACATGTTCTGCAGGACGGGCTTCATTGCGACGTCTCCTGGATCTTGTAGGTCAGGGTGACGAAGACGTCTTCAAGCGACGGGACGATGGGCTCGATCTGGGTTTGGGGAAGGCGCTGGCGGAGGGCGTCGAGCTGGTTTGTATCGACGAGGGCGTGAATGGACTGGCCGAAGATGGTGGCTTCGCGCACGCCGGGCATCTGGCGCAGGGAGCTGAGCAGGGCCGAGGCATTGGCGGTGGCGATCTGCACGCGGGTGGTGCCTTCGGGATTGGCTTCAGGAAGCTTTTGCAGTTCGCGGACGGTGCCGAGGGCGACGAGTTTGGAGAGATAGATGTAGCCGACGCGGCCGCAGCGCTCGGCTTCGTCCATGTAATGCGTGGTGACGAAGAAGGTGACGCCCTGGCCGGAGAGACGGAAGAGCAGGTCCCAGAGGGCGCGGCGGGCGACGGGGTCGATGCCGGCGGTGGGCTCGTCGAGGAAGACGACTTCAGGCGAATGGATGATGGCGCAGGCGAGGGCGAGGCGCTGCTTCCAGCCACCGGAGAGCTGGGCGGCGCGGCGATCGAGGTAACGCTCGATGCCGGTGAGGTCGAGGACTTCTTTTTTTCGCTGCTCGGCGGCGGCGCCATGGATGCCGTAGACGCCGGCGTAGAAGGCGATGTTTTCGCCGACGGTGAGGTCTTCATAGAGGCCGAACTTCTGGCTCATGTAGCCGACGCGGCGCTTGATTTCGGAGGCGTCCTTGAGGATGTCCATGCCGAGGATGCTGCCGGTGCCGGAGGAGGGCTTGAGGAGTCCGCAGAGGGCTTTGATGATGGTGGTTTTGCCGGAGCCGTTGGGGCCGAGGAAGCCGAAGATTTCGCCCTGGGGGACGGCGAAGCTGACGTCGTTGACGGCGGTGAAGGAGCCGAAGCGGATGGTGAGGTGGTCGGCGGTGATGGCGGAGGTCATTCGAGTCGTACCGAGGCGGCCATGCCGGATTTCAGGACTGCCTGCGCGTTGTCGACGTAGACCTTGACGGCGAAGACCTGGTGCTCGCGGTCGTCGTGGGTCTGCACGTTGCGCGGAAGAAACTCTGCCTGCGACGCGATCTGGCCGATGTGGCCGGTGAAGGCGCGGCCGGGGTAGGAGTCGACGCGGACCCTCGCGGACTGGCCGAGACGGATGCGGGCGAGGCCGGTTTCAGGCACGTAGATCTTGACCCAGAGCTGTGACGGCTCAAGGAGCGAGAGGACGATACGGCCGGGCGGGACGAGGTCGCCGGGGCGGACGCTGACGGTTTCGACCACGGCCTCGGCGGGTGTCTTCAGCTCGCATTCGTTGAGTTGGGCGTCGAGTTCGGCGGCGCGGGCCTGGGCCTGGGCGAGACGGCCGCGGGCGGCGTCAATGTCTTCGCGGCGGGATCCTTTGACGGCTAGGACGCGGGCAGCGTCGGCCTGTTGAAATTTCTGTTCGGCGGCGTGGAGGTCTTCAGGGCGTGTGCCGGCCTGGAGCATGTCGAGGCGCTGGCGGGCGGACTCGGCTTTCTGGGCGGCGGCATCGCGGCGGTCGCGGGCGTCGTCGAACTGCTGGCGGGAGATGGTGTCAGTGGCGGCGAGCTTCTCCATGCGCTTGTAGAAGATGTCGGCGTTGGCGGAGTCGGCTTTGGCGGCGGAGAAGTCGGCCTGCGCCTGATCGATCTCCTGCTTGCGGGGACCGTTGCGTGCGGCGTCGAGGGCAGCGCCTGCCTGTCCGGCGGCGGCTTTTGCCTGGGCGATCTCTTCAGGGCGGTTGCCGCGCAGCATGCGGTCGAAGTCGGCCTGGGATTCCGTGATCGCGGCTGCTGCTTCGGCGCGCTGGGCCTTGAGCTGGTCGCATTCGAAGCGGACGAGGATGGTTCCGGCTTCGGCGGTCTGGCCTTCTTCGACGCGAGACGCCGGTGACGCGGCCGCCGACTTTGGAGCCGATCTGGATTTCGCGGGTTTCGATGGTGCCGGAGAACTCGCCGGCCGCGCGGCGGGCGCGGATCGCGAGGATGATCCACAGTGCCGCGATGAGGATTACTGCTGCCACTGCGATCGCGATGATCCGCCGTTTCATCCCGCCCCCTGACTAACCTTACGCAGCCTAGATGATGGCGTTTCAGCCATTTGAACATTGGCGTTCGTGAGTGAATGAACGATTGTGCTCGTATCGTATCGCACAGCTGCGCGGAACCCGAAGTTGACGCCGATGAATGGCTGGTGGTGGCTGGCCGCATGCATATTTTCACTAATCCGCACCATTGGGTTGCTACCCCTGAAAACCACCTTTTCGCAATGCGACGCATAAGAGTTCGTTGCAGTCGTTGTGCCTACCTGGGGGATTACGATGCGCAGTGGATTCCTCTCCTTCGCGCTGCTCAGTGCGGCTGCTGCCTCCTTCCTGACGGCCTGTTCCGGTTCCGCGCCGAGCGGCGGTTCCATGGGGACGAACCCGGCCAAGACAACGCCTACCATCACCTGGACTCAACCCGCCGCCATCAGCAACGCGACGCCGCTGAGTTCCACGCAGTTGAACGCGACCGCAAACGTGAATGGAAGCTTCGCCTATTCGCCCGCAGCCGGGGCGATTCTCGCGCCGGGAAATCAAACGCTGTCTGTGACGTTCACGCCGGCGGATTTGGCTAACTACAATAACGCCACCGCCTCCGTGACCCTGCAGGTGAATTCGGTGAACAAGCCGGTTACCAGCTCGAACTGCAGCAGCGGACCGTCGACAGGCGCAAGCGACTTCGTCTATCTCTCCACGGGCGCCGATCCAGGCGGGCCTTACCAGATCGAAGGCTACGCCCCGAACCCCGATGGGTCTCTCGTTCCCGTAGCCGGATCGCCTTTTGCCACCGACAAGCTACTCTTCGGCACTGTTGGAGCGGGCCAGTTCCTCTTTGCGGTGGACGGGTACTCCGTCTATTCGTACGGCGTTCATTCTGACGGCTGCATCAGCCTGGAGAACACCGCCGCGGTGGGCCAGGGCCCCCAAGACAATCCTTACACGGGGCCAACGCGCTTGTACTTCGACCCGAACACCTCCAACCTGTATAGCTACGACTTCGTCCCGTCGGAGGAGGCATTCTTTGCCTCGTACAACTTCGAACCACAAAGCGGCGCAGTCACGATGCTGTCGCAAACCAACACCGACATGGCGAACAACGGGGGCCTGCTCAGCTTCGACGCAACCGGCAAGTACGCCATCACAGCCGACTGCAGCACGCGCGACGGCACGGTCGTTTCTATCTTCCAGCGAAGCAGCAACGGCACGCTGAGTTCCAGTCCGTTTGCCTATGCGCCGCTGCCGGCCACTCCCGATAAAACTGCCTTTTGCCCCTGGGGTGCGGCTTCGGATCGGGCCGGCCACATAGTGGTAGCTGGGAACGTCTGCAACAACCCCATGCCCTGCGAAAGTTTGGGCTCGTGGGAACTGGCGATCTACTCCATCGATTCCTCAGGAACGATGACCACGGCCAGCACGTCGCAGAACATGCCGGTCCTGGACGCGATTTCAGATTACATTTCACCATTCTCCTACGAGTTCTCACCGGACAATCGATACTTTGCAATTGGTAGCTATACCGGCATCGAGGTATTCCTCTGGGACAGGAATGCAGCTACTCTGACGCTCATCGCAACAGTGAACAACACGCAGGGCAGTTGCAACGCGCAAGGCTGCAGTGGCAAGGGATACGGGAACCTGGCCTGGGACAGCAATCATCACTTCTACACCTGGATTGGGAATCAACTAGTGGCGTATGAGGTGAGCGACTCAGCAGTCACGCAGGCGCCTGGATCGCCTTATCCGGTGCACCATCCTCGTGGCTCACCGTCGCCAGAGGTAGTCTCCAACTAGCGCGCACCGACTGATCGCCTCTCAGAATTGCAATCGCGGCCCGGCCACCCGGGCCGCTTCTTTCGTCCGGGCTTTCCACGGCTTCCACAGGCGGGACTGCTGGTCCTCCACGCGGGCGGCTTATGCTCAAGACAAGCTCCCGTGACCGATTTTGCCCAGACCGTGAAGCAGCAGGCCGACATCGTGAAGGTGGTCGAGCAGTACATCCGCCTGCGCAAGGCAGGGGCGGTGAACTGGTCGGGGCTGTGTCCGTTCCACAAGGAGAAGTCGCCATCGTTCAGCGTGCACGCGGTGCGGCAGTTCTATCACTGCTTCGGGTGCGGCGTGTCGGGAGACGTGTTCAGCTTCGTCGTGAAGATCGAGAACGTGAGCTTTCCCGAGGCGGTGCGGATTGTGGCGCAGAAATGCGGGATTCCGCTGCCGAAGAAGGAATATTCGTCGCCGGAAGAGGCTGCGGAGGCGCGGCTCAGGCGGAAGCTGCTGGATCTGCACGAGGCCGCGGCGGCGTTCTTTGAAGAGCAGTTGCGCGGGCCGGAAGGGGCTGTTGCGCGCGAGTACCTGGCGGGGCGCGGGCTCGATCCGAAAGGAATAGAGAAGTTTCGGATTGGGTACTCGCCGGATAGCTTCGGCGCGCTGCGGGACAAGCTAAGCGGCATGGCCGACGCGGAGGCGTTGCGTGCTTCCGGGCTGTTCAGTTCGAAGGAGCATGAGGACGGGACGCAGGGGCCGCTGTATGACCGGTTCCGCAAGCGGGTGATGTTTCCCATCTGCAACGAGAGCGGGCGGGTGATTGCGTTCACGGCGCGGACGCTGGAGACGGGCGAGAAGGCGGGGGCGAAGTACATCAACTCGCCGGAGACGCCGCTTTATACGAAGGGCCAGGTCCTGTTCAACCTGGACAAGGCGCGGACCGTCGATCCGGCAGACGGAGTTTGCGCTGCTGGTGGAAGGGCAGATGGATTGCATTTCCGTCTTTCTGCGCGGGATTCAGAACGTGATCGCCACCAGCGGGACGGCCTTCACGGAACACCAGGTGAACCTGCTCAGGCGGCATACGTCGAATGTGGCAGTGAACTTCGATCCCGATGCGGCGGGGGCGAATGCGGCGGAGAAGTCGATTTCGCTGCTGACCGAAGAGGGGTTCACCATCAAGATTGTGACGCTCGACGACGGGCTGGACCCGGACCGGTTTATCCGCGAGCGCGGAGTGGAGGCGTATGTTGCAGCGATCCGCGGGGCGCGGAGGCAGTCGGACTACCTGATTGAGCGGGCGAGGCAGATGTTTCCGGGGGCGACGGGCGACCAGAAGGTGAAGGCGATGAATTATCTGCTGCCGCATATCCGGAGGATTCCCGAGGCGCTGGCGCGGGGGCAGTTTGCGCATGATGCGGCGCAGAAGCTTGGTATCGACTCGGCTGTGCTGAGGGAGGAGCTGCGGCAGGCGGCGTTGAGGCGGCGGGATCACGTGGAGGTAAAGACGTCTCCGCTGACCGAGGTGGAGCGGGTGCTGCTGCGGGCGCTGGCGATTGTCGATCCGGATCACCAGGAGGCGCGGCGGCGGGCGGCCGCGGCAATTGCGCAGCAGCCGGCGTGGTTTGAGCAGTTGACGGCGTTTCCAGCGCTTGAGGCGCTGGCCACGCGGCAGGCGAGCGACCCGATGGACGTGGTGGAGGATGAAGGCCAGCGGGCGCTGCTGGCGCAGGCGCTGCTGGGCGAGACGAAGCCGCCGGCCGAGGACGAGGTTGCGGGGGCGCTGCAGCAGATCCACGAGCAGGCGCTTGAGCACAGGTAGCGGGAGGTGCGGGGGCAGATTGCGGAAGCGGAGCGGCGTGGGGACATGGCAGAGACGCTGCGGCTGACGCAGGAGAAGCTGCAGTTGGACCGGGCGCTGCGGGAGTTGCATCAGAGGGGGCGGGACGGCAGAGACGCATGATCTTCGTACTTTCGATTACCGAGCAGTTGTAACTTTTAGATAATTCGGTTTCTCCTGACTCAGTTCAAAATAACCAGAATAACCAGACGAATAGTTCCCACGGGGCTGTCGCAGTAACTCGCCGACAGACCTGATTATCTTGCGGAAGTAATGGCACAATTTCAGTCATGTCCATTCCTGTCACCCCGACTCTCGTCACGTCGTGGCCGGACCTGCGTGACAAACTAGCCACTTATGATCAGCGGTGGGCCTTTCGAGGCGTGGCGGATGCCAATTGGGAATTGAAGAGCTCTCTAGAGCGCCAATCCTCGTGCTCATCCCTTGATCGCATCCGAACGGTATTTACTTACCACCTTTCAACGCAGGCACATCACTACGTCCGCGATTGTCCTCCGCTAAACGACTATGCCGAGTGGTTCGCGCTCATGCAGCACCATGGTGCGCCGACACGCCTGCTGGACTGCACCCGTTCCCCTTATATCGCGCTCTTCTTTGCATGGAACGCCAGGTTGCCCCGGGCCCTGCTGCCCAGGCCGCCGTCTGGGTGATAGATGTGGAAGCCTGCAAACAGGCGGCGATTGACATTCTGGTCCCTCAAAATTCGGATCGAACCTTGTCTTATGGGCAAGTCCGGACACATTCAAGGAAGCTTTTATGAGAGAGCACGAGATGGGGGTGCCGTCTCAGCTCTGCGTTGCACCGATCCAGCCTTTTCGCATGAACGAACGCCTCACCATCCAGCAAGGACTGTTCTTGTGCCCTGCTCAGGCCAACAGCAGTTTCGAAGACAATCTCTCTGCAATGAGCCTCAAAGGGGCAAGATTTGAGAAGTATGTCTTCAACATGAGTCTCCGTGGCGAAATCCTCTCCGAACTTAAGAAGATGAACATTACGCGAGCGTCATTGTTTCCCGGCATTGACGGGTTTGCTCAATCTCTAGGACTCAACGTCGAGATCGCGACGATGACTGGGAAGCTCTCAACGGAGATCAAGCGCCTGGATGCCTACGCCGAGTACGGGTTCTAGACTGAGCCGATGAAGAGCGCCTTCGGGCGGGCTGTGTACCAATCGGACAGTTCGGGGAGGTGCGGTCGGCTCGACTTGGCTGCCGGGCTGCAAGACAAACAGGCCGCGAGGGTGGGACACCCCTAGTTTTTGATGCTGTGAGGTGGGAAATCTGAGCCTTATGCGCCGCTTGCACGTCTAAAAAACAGGGAACCGGAGAGCGAGGCAACAGCGGGAAATGCAGCGCCGGCGCCTCACGGGGTGAGAAAGACCCCGAGTGCACTGGAACTGCCGGGCCTAAATGTGGTAATCTGTTGATCTCTGTAGGGATGCGCGCCCCTTTGCCCCACACATGAGCTTCGGCTCGCGGGCTATTTCAGGCTTGTCCTGAAGCGCTGGTCATCCTGTTCCGAGCGATCACTTTATGAAACCGCATTTTTTTTGCGGATGACCACGGGTCTGTCCGTGCGTTCTTTTTTGAGCGCGCCCCAGACAGGGTTCTGATTGTGCGCGCGATCCGAAAGCGGTGAAAACCGTTTGGGATACGACGGCATCACGTGAAGGCATGCGAGGACGCGGCGCAGAAGCGACCCGCCTCACCCGGCCTGAGGCCGGCAAGCCGGATCGGCAGGACGGGATTGACGGAAACGACCTGGAAAGCAGGAGCAATTTTGGCGATTGACGACAAATTCGAAGACGACATTCACAGCCTGATCGATACAGGCAAAGAGAAGGGCTACCTCACCTACGGCGATGTGAACGACATGATGCCGGATGAGATGGCCACCAATGCCGATGACATCGACGACCTGATCACGACGATCGGGACGCAGGGCATTGACCTTCTGGACGGGCCGAAGTTCGGCGCGGACAAGGACTTTGAGCTCGAAGAGGGCGAAGACGTTGAGCTCGACCTGACGCCGGGCACGCTCGAGAAGACCAACGACCCGGTGCGCATGTACCTGCGCGAGATGGGCACGGTTCCGCTGCTCACCCGCGAAGGCGAAGTGGAGATTGCCAAGCGCATTGAGCGCGGGCAAAACCGCGTGCTCAAGGCGATTTCGCGTTCGCCGATCGTGATTCGCGAGATTGTGGCGCTGGGCGAAGACCTGAAGCGCGGCGTGCGCAACGTGAAGGAAGTCGTAGTCTTCGACGAGGAAGAGCTCACCGAAGAGGTGGTGCAGGCACGCGTGCGCGCGACCGTGAACCGGATCGACACGCTGATCAAGCACCAGAAGAAGATTACGCAGCTTGAAGAGAAGGCGGCCACTCCGACGGTGAAGAACAAGCCGAAGGAAGCGCGCCACGTTCGCTGGCTGCTGGCACGCGAGAAGGTGCTGATCTCGCGCATTGTGCGCGAGCTGAAGTACACGGCCCTGGAGCGCAAGCGGCTGCTCGACAAGGTCAACAAGACGGTCGACACCATGCGCACGCTGGAGCGGCAGATCCGCGCGCTCGACCAGAAGTTCGACGCCTCGAAGAGCGAGGAACTGAAGAAGGAATACCGCCGCCAGCAGAAGAACTGCAAGACGGACCTGGACAAGATTGAAGGCGACTCGGGCGTATCGATTGCCGAGTTGAAGCGCACGCAGCGCGAGATGATCCAGGGCGACATGGACGCGGAGCAGGCCAAGAGGGAGCTGATCGAAGCTAACCTCAGACTTGTGGTGTCGATTGCCAAGAAGTACACCAACCGCGGACTGCAGTTCCTCGACCTGATTCAGGAAGGCAACATCGGCCTGATGAAGGCGGTGGACAAGTTCGAATATCGGCGCGGCTACAAGTTCTCGACGTATGCGACGTGGTGGATCCGCCAGGCGATTACGCGCGCCATTGCGGACCAGGCACGGACTATCCGTATCCCGGTGCACATGATCGAGACGATCAACAAGCTGATCCGCACCAGCCGGCAGTTGGTGCAGGAGCTGGGCCGCGAGCCTTCGAGCGAAGAGATCGCGCGGCGTATGGATATTCCTGTGGCGAAGGTGCGCAAGGTGCTGAAGATCGCGCAGGAGCCCATCTCGCTGGAGACGCCGATTGGCGAAGAGGAAGATTCGCATCTTGGCGACTTCATCGAGGACCGCCAGGCTGTGTCGCCGTCAGAGGCCGTGATCAGCGTGAATCTGAAGGAGTACACGTCGCAGGTTCTGCGCACGCTGACTCCGAGGGAAGAGCGCGTGATCAAGATGCGGTTTGGTCTTGAGGACGGCTCGGAGCACACGCTGGAGGAAGTCGGTCAGAGCTTCCAGGTGACGCGCGAGCGCATCCGGCAGATCGAAGCGAAGGCGCTGCGCAAGCTGCGTCATCCTTCGCGGTCGCGCAAGCTGAAGGCGTTCGTCGAAGGCGTAAAGGAAATGTAGCACCTGCGGTGCGGCCAATTGCGCTTCGCGCCCCTCGTCGCAGATTGTTGGTAGCAAGAAGAAAGCCGCAGCCCTCAAGGCTGCGGCTTCTTCATTTTTGTCCCTCGTTTAGTTCTGTCCCAGATAGGGCTCGGAACGGTCCCAGGTGTTATCGGGGTTGTACTCGGTGATCGCTGCGGCGATCTTGGCCGTGTCAGGGCCGAGGTCCTTCTCAAACACAACTTCGTCCTGGTTCACGATGAAGGTCATCACGCCCGAGTTGCGGTAGTCAGCCGGATAGGCGATGAACGCGGTGCCGCGCGTCAGCTTGCCGTTGACCATGTAATCGCGCGCGCCGCCCTTCGCGGCCGCTCCCTGTTTGGTGAGAGGGCGGAAGATGTAGCCGTGGAATGGCGTGGGCTGGCCATTCTGCCGGCGATATCCTTCGTCTGAAGCGGCGGCCAATAGCGGTCCGACGGGGCTTGCGGTTTCGTTGTCCGCCGTTTTCCAGTAGAGACCGTTGTGCTTGCCGTCGTCGCTGAACAACCTGCTTGCGTACTGCTTCACCTTTTCGTCGTCGTGGGTGGTGGAGAAATACTCCTGCTGCGCGTCAATGAGGGCGTGCAGCACCTGGATGGCGTCGTTCTCATTTCTGCCTACGCGGCGGTAGAGAATCTCCTTCAAGCCGCCGGCGGTATCGAAGTACCACTGGCCGCCGCTGTTCTTCACCAGCGAAACGGGCAACGGCCAGTTGACGGCGCCTACATAGAGGCTTGCGGTCTTGTCCGGCTCGATCACCACGCGATGCATCTGCTCATAGTTGCGGACGAAGTCAGAGGCCGCGTTCTTATCTGCCACGTCGTCGCCGGAGTGAAGGATCTTGTCGGCGTTGGATCCCAATATGGAGTTCAGCGCGGCGGAGTCAGAGTTTTTTGCCGCCGCATAGAAGGCCATCGCCGCTTCGCCGGGCGAGGCGAATGTCTTCTCGCCCGCGGTCTGCGCAATCGAGCCGGTTTGGTTGAAGCCCAAGGCCAGGATCGCAACCGCAATGAACGGCAGGGCGGAGACGAAACTGGCCGGCATTCCGGGGATGTTCCACGACTTTTTCACCTGGATCCTCCTGAGTGATGGTTGCGAATCTGGTTCATGGCCGGATGTTTCAGCCGTTAGTTGCGTCGGCCACCGCCGCCGCCACCTTTGGCACCACCGCCGCCTTTGGCACCGCCGCCGCCACCGCCGCCACCACCGCGGCTACCACCACCGCCGCCACTCTTTGCTCCGCCGCCGCCACCGCCACCGCCGCGAGACGCGGTATTGCTGGCTCCGCGATTGCCGCCGCCGTTGACGCTCTGCTGGCCGCGAGAGCTGTTGGCGCGGGCGTTGCCACCCGAGCTTTGATTGCCCATCGCGCTGTTGCCGCCGCGATTGCCCCCGTCCCCATAACCGCGTGCCGGTTGGCGGTTGTTCGTATTCGCACGGGGCTGGGCCGCCTGGTTCCTATTACCGCCGTTCGGCTGCTGCGATGGACGCGCGCCACCGTTGTTGTTGCCGCGGCCCTGGTCGACACGACCCTGATTGCCTCGGCCCTGATCGCCAACGCCCTGGTTGCCGCGACCCTGATCGCGGAACTGAGACTGATTGCGGCCCTGGTCGAAACTCGGACCTTTGTTGTTGCCGAAGTCGCCGCCGCGGTTGCCGACGCCGCCAACCCCGCCTACGCCACCAGCTCCGCCTACGCCGCCTGCGCGGCCAACGCCACCTGCACCGCCAACGCCGCCTGCGCGCCCTACGCCGCCTGCGCCGCCTACTCCACCAACTCCGCCTGCACGGTTCGGATTGACCTGGTTGCGATTGCCGCCGTTGATGTTATTCCGGTTGTAATTGGCGTTGTTGTAGTTGCTGCGGTTCGTGAATGTATTGGAGTTCGACACGTAGACGTTGTTGTTGTAATTCACGCTGGCGTTGTTCCATCCAGTGTTCCAGGAGTTATAACCCCATCCGCAGCAGTTGTTGTTGTTGTTGATGGCTGCGCCAATCATCATGCCGACGCCGAAGGAGATCACGCCGGTGGCCACCATGTCGCCAGTCGAGTACCCGGGATACGCCGCGACCGGTGCGCCGTAGACGGCGGTCGGATTGTACTGCGGTACGTACACCGTTTCCGGCGACGAGTTTTCGATGACGATGGTCTGCTGAGGAGCCTGCACCACTGTGGTGTCGCCTCCGTCCGATGACACGTCCTGGGCCGCCGCGGAGGACTCCACCGGCGCACTGGAAGGCGCCTGGGGCTGGACCTCCACGGTCTGCTGCGGCGTGGACTTCAGATTCCCCGCCTGTTGTGCCCTCTGACGCATCACCTGTATCGCGTTCATCACGTTCTGCGGCGAATTGAAATAAGCGTCGCCGAGAGACGAGGTCCACGAGAGGTTGCCGGCCATCTGCTGCAATACGTCAGGAAACTGCGTCAGCCCCTTGACGCTGTTATCCCAGCTCTGCCCGTTGACAGCCTCCATGAGCTGCGGGCCTTTGATGCTGGAGTTCTGCTGCATCCAGCTCCAGGCCGCGGTGACCTGGTCAGGAAAGGTGGAGGCGGCCAGAACCTGAGCGAGAAGTTTGTCGGGAAACAGGGCTATAGGCGCCACCATCTGGTAGAGCTCGTCCGGCGTTGGCACTGCAAAGGTCGCGGCCGGCGCCGCCTGTGCTGCTCCCTTATCCGTTTTCTTGCAGCTCTCGAGTCCTATGGAACTAAAGACAAGAGAGGCGCATAGCAGAACCGAAATCGGTTGCTGGGAATTTGCCATCGTACTTCACCCCAGTCATGGAAACTAACTGCGTGATGAAATGAGGGGAACTGTCAATTGTCTTAGTGGCAAAATAACCAGATGTGCAGCCGGTAGTTTCGCCATACTTTCTCTCTTCATCAATCCGCCCGCGTATACTTCGGCAAATACTCCAGGAGCTTCCCTATGCGCTCTTTTCCTGTAGCCGCAGTCCTCACGCTTGCCTTTTCCGGCCTTGCCTGCGGGCAGACGCCCGCCTCGTCGAAGACGCCAACGGTTGACCAGTCGCTGGAGACGTTCAGCGTGAATTCGCCGGAGATTTCGCCGGATGGGAAGCGCGTGATTTACGAGCAGAGCCGGACAAACTGGGAGAATAATTCGTTCGACACCGAGCTTTGGATGGCTGATGCCGCGACCGGCGAGAGGCATTTGCTGACTGTTCGCGCGGGGTCGAGTTCGAGCGCGGCCTGGTCGCCGGATGGGAAGTGGATTGCGTTTCTCTCTGACCGGCCCGCGGCGCTGAAGGACTCTCCCGCCGGCAAGCGGCAGATCTACGTGATGCCCGCGGACGGCGGCGACGCGCAGCAGATCACGAAGATGGAAGAGGGCGTGAACGGGTTCGAGTGGGCACCGGATTCGAATCGCATTGCCTTCGCGGCGGAAGGCGCCGAACCCAAGCCGATGAAGGACCGCAAGGACTACTTCGGCGACTATCACGTGATTCATGCCGACTACCAGATGACGCATCTTTGGCTCGTGGAGGTGCCGCGGGCCGATTCGGCCGGACGCACTGCCAAGCCCGCCGATCCGAAGCAGCTTACGAAAGACGACTTCAGCGTGGACGGCTTTTCGATTTCGCCGGATGGCAAGCGCATCGCCTTCAGCGCGCAGCGCGATCCGGACCTGATCTCAGGCTTCAGCGCGGACATCTACACCGTCACGGTTCCCGAAGGCGCGGTGAAGAAGATCGTCGACACGCCGGGGCCGGACGGCAATCCGCACTGGTCGCCTGACGGGAAGCAGATTGCCTACAACACCGCCAACGGCAACAAATATTTCTTCTATGCGGATCAGCGGATCGCTGTGGTTGCGGCCGATGGCGGCACTCCGCAGGTGCTCACGGCCGACTTCGACGAGGATCCGAATCTCGAGCGCTGGACGCCCGAGGGAATCTACTTCTCAGCATTGCAAAAGACAAGCTCGTCGCTGTTTCTGCTTGATCCAGCGACGAAGAGCGTGAAGAAAGTGGATATGCCGGGCAGTTCGGTTGCCGGCGGATTCTCGTTCTCAAAGGACTTCAAGACGGTGGCGTATCGCGGGGCGGGCGAGAACCGGTTCGGCGAGATTTATGTTTCGTCGCTGCCTGCGACGGCGCCGGTGCAGATCACGCATGCGGGCGATCAACTCGGGGGGTTCACGCTCGCGCATCGCGAGGTGGTTCGGTGGAAGTCGGGCGACGGAGCCGAGATTGAAGGCGTGCTCTACAAGCCGGCGGACTTCGACGCGCACAAGAAGTATCCGCTGCTGGTGGTGATTCACGGCGGGCCCACGGGGATCGACATGCCCGTGATCAACGCCGATCGCTACTATCCCATCGAGCGCTTTGTGGCGCGGGGCGCCGTGGTGCTGCGGCCCAACTATCGCGGATCGGCAGGCTACGGCGAGGCGTTCCGCTCGCTCAACGTGCGCAACCTGGGCGTGGGCGACTACGCCGATGTGATCTCCGGCGTGGACTTTCTCATCGGGCAGGGATTTGTGGACAAGGACCGCGTGGGTTCGATGGGCTGGAGCGAGGGCGGCTATATCTCGGCGTTCATCACTACGTCGAGCGACCGGTTCAAGGCGGTGAGCGTGGGCGCTGGCATCTCCGACTGGATGACCTACTACGCCAACACCGACATCACGCCGTTCACGCCGCAGTATCTGCATGCGACGCCGTGGGACGATCCGGCGGTCTACGACAAGACGTCGCCGATCCACTACATTGCCAAGGCGAAGACGCCGACGCTGATCCAGCATGGAGGGTCGGACCGGCGCGTGCCGATTGCCAACGGGTTTGAATTGCGGCAGGCGCTGGAAGATCACGGCGTGCCGGTGAAGATGGTGGTGTATGACGGCTTTGGGCACCCCATCAACAAGCCCAAGCAGCAGCGCGCGGTGATGGAAGAGAACGAGCTGTGGTTCAACCACTACATCTGGGGCGATCCGCTGCCTGCGGGGTTAACGCCGGTTGTTCCGCCAGCAAAACCGGCAGAGAAGTAGTTCGCGCCTGGAGGGTGTGATGAGGGTTGCGACCCGGTTGATGGTTCTGTCGTTATGTGCTGTGTCCGCCGCCCCTGCCTTGATCCGCGGGCAGTCGGCGGTCGGGTCACCTGCATCATCCCTAAAGCTCGAACCGGTCAAGCAACTCCGCAAAAGCGTGGACGCGTGGCCTTTGATTGCGAATCCCACTACTTCTGCCGAGCAGCGCATCAATGCGACTCTGACGCGGCTTAACGATCGCATGAAGCAGAGCCTCCGCGAATGCGACCAGAGCGCGCGGGATGCCTTGAAGGAATTGGGAAACGATGCGCCGAAGGATCAGGATCCGACTGCGGACGATTGGGAACGCAGCATTCGAGTAACCATGACCGGACCACAGTATGTCAGCATGGTCGCGACGGACGAAACCTCCTGCGGCGGAGCGCATCCGAACAGCGATACGCTGGCGATGGTGTTCGACCTCACCAGCGGAAAGCCGGTCAACTGGATCGCATTGATCTCCAAGGCTGCCAACGCAGCGCCGTACTCCGATTCCATCACCGACGGCACAAAAGTGGGCGCGGTGGTGTTTCCAGTTCTTCTAGCGGTGAGCACGAAGAAAGCAACCGTTGACTGCAAGGATGCGTTCGAGGATTCGCAGTCGTATCAACTGTGGCCGGATGCGAAGAGCGGCACGCTTGTTGCCGAGCCGTTCGGGCTACCGCACGTAGTAGCCGCGTGCGCGGAAGACCTCTCCCTCACCATCGATCAAGCGCGGAAGATGGGATTTGACGAGGCGCTGCTAGGGGCGATCGAACAGGCCCACCGGGATTGGGTCGCCGCTTCACACTCCGGCAAAAAATAGACCGCACTTCCGGGTTGCGCGAGCCCGGGGTCCTCTGCTAAAACGTTTTTGCTCACTATAAGCACGATTCCGTCGGACGGAAGGAAATTTGTATGAAGGGCATTTCGCGCCGTTTATTTGGCAAAATCGCGGCCGGGTCCGCCGCTGTGGCTGCATCCGGATTTTCATTGCCTGCGTTCGCAAAAGGACAGGGCGGCTCTGCGCCGAGCCCCTCGCCTTTGAAGTATCCCGAAGGTTTTCTGTGGGGATGCGCCACCGCCGCCTACCAGGTGGAAGGCGGGGCCAAGGACGACGGGCGCGGACCGTCGCTGTGGGACGTGTTCTCGCACACGCCCGGCAAGACGCATGAAGGCGACACCGGCGATGTGGCCGACGATTCCTATCACCTCTATAAAGAGGATGTCCGGCTGCTCAAGAATATGGGCGTCCAGACCTACCGCATGTCGATGTCATGGTCGCGTATCTTTCCCGAGGGCAAGGGCCGGGTCAACCAGGCGGGCGTGGACTACTACAGCAAAGTCGTCGACGAGCTGCTGGCCAATAACATCACGCCGTACATCACGCTGTTCCACTGGGACACGCCGGCGGGCCTGCAGGGCGGGTGGCAGAATCGCGACACGTCGAAGGCCTTTGGGGAGTATGCGGCGTTTATTACCAAGAAGCTGGGCGACCGCGTGAAGCACTGGATGACGACCAACGAGTTTGTCTGCTTCACCGACCTGGGTTACAAGATCGGCCAGTTCGCGCCGGGACTCAGGCTTCCGGATGCGCAGGTGAACCAGGTGCGGCATCACGCCATCCTGGCGCACGGGCTGGCGGTGCAGGCGATTCGCGCCAACACGCCCAGCGGCACGCAGGTGGGCCTAGCGGAGAATGCCACGGTGTATGTGCCGATCATGGAGACGAAGGAGCACATCGAAGCTGCGCAGAAGGCGACGCGGCTGGGCAATGCCCCGTTCCTCACCGCGCTGATGGAAGGCAAGTACATGGATGCCTACCTGGAGCGCGAGGGCGCGAATGCTCCCAAGGTGGAGGAAGGCGACTTCAAGGCGATCTCGAGCCCGCTCGATTTTGTGGGCATCAACGTCTACACGCCGTTCTTTGTGCGCGCCGACGACTCCAAGCAGGGCTACACCGAGATTGCCTACCCGACATCGCAGCCGAAGATGGCTTCGCCGTGGATATTGCTGGCGCCCGAATGCTTGTACTGGGCGGTGCGCAACGTGGTCGATCTCTGGAAGATTCCGGCCATTTTCATCACCGAAAACGGCTGCTCATCCGACGATGTGATCACGCCCGCGGGCCGCATCGACGATATCGATCGCCTGATGTACCTGCGCAACCACATCACGCACCTGCACCGCGCCGTGACCGAGGGCTACCCGGTGAAGGGCTACTTCCTGTGGAGCCTGCTGGATAACTTCGAGTGGGCCGATGGGTATTCAAAGCGCTTCGGCGTTCACTACGTCGATTTCAAGACCCAGAAGCGCACTCCGAAGCTGAGCGCGGAGTGGTACAAGAACACGATTGCGCAGAACGCGGTTCTCTAAGCGAACGTCTCTTAATTTCCGCACGACATCGGCCTCACATACATTGTGAGGCCGATGTTTTTTGCGGCCCTGTTAGTCGGCCTTGCCCACTGCGTGCTCCGCGTACGCCTTCCCGACCACAGAGAACGCCTGCTTCTTTTCGCCTTTTTCTGAGAGCAGGCCCTTGCGATTGAAGCCGTCCTGAAGCCCTGGGATGTTGCGGCCGGGGGAACGGAAATCCATCAGCACCCAGGGCGTGACTCCGCGCAGTTGCGGAATGCGATGGAGCATGACGAATTGATGTTCGAGGACATTGGCCTGCTGCTCCTCGGCCCAGCGCTGGTTGGTTGTGCCATGGTTGCCGTACTTTGCCTCAGCGCCGAACTCGGAGAAAATGACGGGCTTCTGAGGCAGCACCCAGCGCGTTGTGTCTGCATCTTCAGGCCTGCCCTCGTACCAGCCGATGTATTCGTTGATGCCGATGACGTCGAGCGCATCGGCGAGCCGGTCATCGAGCACCATCGCGCCCTCCTTGTGCTGCGCGCTGTTCAGGGCCGAGGTGATGAGGCGGGTGGGATCTGTCTGGCGCGCGTCGTTGGCCAGGCGGGTGAGAAATTCCGTGCGGACAGGGTTGTTCGGCGTCTCATTCGATACAGACCAGAGAATGACGGAGGCCTTGTTGCGGTCGCGGCGGATCATCTCATGGAGCATCGGGTCCGCCTTCGCATACAACGCAGGCTTGTCGAACGAGATGCGTTGCCAGAGCGGGATCTCAGACCAGATGAGAATGCCCTGGCGGTCAGCCATGCGTTCCATCCGCTCGTCATGGGGGTAGTGCGCGAGGCGCACGAAGTTGGCATGCAGGTCTTTGAGAAACGCGAAGATGTTCTTTACGTCTTCGTCTGTCGAGACGCGGCCCGTGCGGTAAGGCGCCTCGGCATGCGCATTGACGCCCTGCAGGAAGATGGGCTTGCCGTTGAGCAGGATCCGGGTGCCTTCGACGCGGATGTCGCGGAAGCCGATCTCGTCTGTGATGCGGTCGTCTCCGGCTGAAAGTTCGACCTTGTAGAGTTTGGGGTTTTCCGGGGACCACACATCGAGTTTCGTTGCCTTCACCTCAAACGCAGCGCGGCCGTCGGCATCGATGCGCAGATGCTCGTCGATCCCCGCGTCGGGAATGCGCAGGGTTACGGGAGTTCCGGCAGATGCGCCTTCGACGTGAATGTAGCCGGTGAGAGTGGTGGCGTCGGAGGCGGCGAATGTAGCTCCGTGGCGAAGATGGACGTCGTAGTCGTCAATGAACGCGGTGGGCAGGCTGACGAGGGAGACGTCGCGCGTGAGGCCGCCGTAATCGAACCAGTCATAGTTGACGGAAGGGATGTCGTCGACGTGGCGCGTGGAGTCGACTGCGATGACAACAAAGTTGCCGCCGGGCTTGAGCGCCGCTGTCACTTCGCAGTCGAAGGGCGTGAATCCGCCCTCGTGCTCGCAGATGCGCTGCCGGTTTACCCACACGTATGACCGGTAGTTTGCCGCGCCGATGTGCAGAAAGGTTCGCGTGCTGGGGCGTGGCTGGAAGTCAAAATCGCGCTGATACCAGACGACGCCTTCGAAGCGAAAGAGTACGGGATCCTGGGTATTCCAGTCACCGGGGACCTTGAGCGTCGGGGCCGTGGCGAAATCGTACTCGGCATTGTGCGGGCCGGAGTCAATATTCGGGTGGGAATTTTGCGCGTAGCCGCCGTCGCGGACCATGCCCTGGCTGTCGTACAGGGACGAGAAGGGCGGCTGGTCGACCAGGTAATGCCAGTCGCCGTTGAGGGAGGTGACGGGCCGCCGGTCGAGGCCGACCAGAAGCGTTTCGAGCGGCTGCTGGGCGGCGATACTTGCGGCATGCGAGCAGAATGCCAGCGCGAGAACAGCCAGGCAGGCTGCGGGCAGAGAGTCGACGCGAAGGGGATGATGTGTCATAGGGCGAGTTTTCCGACTCGACCATTATGAATTAAGGCTGCGGGCCCGACGGGAAAAGCTGCTGGAAGCGAGGCGGAGAGGGGCGGTTGGAAGACGAGCCGGCCCGGCGCAGGAAGCCCCGGGCGGATCCCTGGAGGGTGGCGTTCCCGCGTCTGGAGGAATATTGAGCAAGATTTTGGATGTAATTTCCATCAGCCCTGGGGTATAAAAGGAACACCATTTCGAGTCACCTGATTTACTTTTGCCCTGGAACGCGAGCGCAAACTTGCAAGTCCCCCGAAGTTCCTGTTTTTGTGGAATTCAGGTAACTGAAGTGTTTACATGTCAGTCTGCCGCACGTGGGGGCCAAAGACCGCGCACGCCTGGTTGAAGCAGTAGCTCACCCTAGGAGTGGTCAATGCCCATACCGTGCATCATCAGGATCAGTGATGAAGCTTTCAAGAAGAACCTGAGGCGGGGGATCCTGCTCCTGG
Source organism: uncultured Acidobacteriota bacterium (assembly GCA_963819365.1). Lineage (GTDB taxonomy): Bacteria > Acidobacteriota > Terriglobia > Terriglobales > Acidobacteriaceae > Telmatobacter. The sequence continues at coordinate 46,861 of CAWFVY010000014.1, read as the reverse complement.
CGGTAACAGCCTTCCTGGGCGGATGCGGAAGCTCTTCGAAGTACACCCCCGCGCCTGATACCCCGGCGGCTACGCCTACTTTTTCAGTTCCTGGCGGCACTTACACAACCACTCAGAGCGTGACCATCAGCTGTTCCACACCAGGGTGCGCCATTTCGTACACCACCGATGGAAGCACGCCGAACGCGGGGTCCACCGTATATACCGGACCGATCACGGTTTCCAAATCGCAGACCGTCAAGGCGATGGCTTTCGCCCTGCACTATCTGAACAGCGACGTCGGCGCGGTCAGCTATATCGTCCATCTGCCCCAGGCGGCGACGCCCGTATTCTCCCTGCCCGGCGGCACCTACTCCGGCGCACAGACTGTGAGCATCAGCGACGTCACACCCGGCGTGCAGATTTACTACACCATCAACGGAAGCACGCCCTCGGCTTCATCCACGCTTTACACCGGTCCGATTGCGGTTGAGACCACGCAGACCATCAGGGCCATCGCCATTGAATACAACTACGCAAATAGCGCAGTGGCTGGGGCCACGTACAAGATTTACGCAGCAACGCCTGCGTTCTCTGTTCCGGGCGGCGTATACACCGGCCCGCAGACGGTGAGCATCAGCGATTCCACCACCGGCGCGAAGATTTACTACACCACGAATGGAAGCACCCCGAGCACGTCCTCGACGTTGTACAGCGGCCCCATCACGGTCTCAACCACTGAAACCGTCAAGGCGATGGCTTCGGCCGGGGGGTACATCAACAGTTTCGTCGCATCCGCTGCTTACACGTTGACTTCGTCATCGTCCGCACCCAGCGACTGGATGCCGGTGAATGGCAGCTCCGGAGCCGCCAATTATGGAACGCAGGGAACGTTCGCCGCGGACAACACTCCCGGCAAGCGCTACGAGGCGGTGAGATGGACCGACTCAAGCGGCAAACTCTGGCTCCTTGGCGGGACGGGCGTGGATGCCAACGGCAACCCGGGTGCCCTGAACGACCTGTGGGAGTTTGACCCTGCCGCGAATCAGTGGGCGTGGATCAACGGGTCGAAGACAAACAACTCCGGTTGCAATGGAAAATACGGCACACTCGGCGTGCCGGATGGCGCTAACGTTCCCGGATGCAGGGGCGAGGGGACAACCTGGACGGACTCAAACGGAAAGCTCTGGCTTTTTGGCGGCCTCGGCTATGACTCGGTGAATGCGGTCACCGGCACCCTGAACGACCTGTGGATGTTCGATCCAGCCGCGCCCAACGCGGTGACCGGGGTGAACGGCGTGTGGACATGGATGGGTGGCAGCAATACCTACCCGCTGCTGTCCGGCGCAGGCTCGGGGCGGCCGGGGGTCTACAACACGAAGGGCTCCACGAACGGCTCCAGTGTTCCGGGAGCGCGGGTGAAGAGCGGCTCCTTTACCGACGCGAACGGCAATCTCTGGCTCTTCGGTGGGCAGGGTTACGATGCCAGCGGCACTCTCGGCATGATGAACGACCTGTGGGAGTTCCTGCCAACGGCTGTCAATACCGTTACCGGAGCCGACGGCGTCTGGGTGTGGATGGGCGGCAGCTCGGCTGCAAACAGCACAGGAACCAACAACGGCAGCCAGGCGGCAACCCCCGGCAGCCGATACGCCATGGCTTCCTGGAAGGATGCGCATGGCAAGTTCTGGATATTTGGCGGCTACGGCAACGTGCCTGGCGGGGGTGCCGATTTGTATCTGAGCGATCTTTGGAGATTTGATCCCACGGCGGCAAACTCGTCTACCGGCCTTAACGGGGTATGGAAATACTCGGGCACGGGCAGCATCTCCTCGGAGTTCAATGGGCACTGGCCTGCCGAACGCTGGAATCCTGTCTCCTGGACCGACAACAGCGGCTATCTGTGGCTCTATGGGGGCGACGGACACAAGGTCGACACCACCGCACCCGGCGGAGGGTGGGTGGAAAATGTGCTGGACGACCTGTGGCGCTTGAATCCTGCTACCGGTCATTGGACGTCGCTGAACGGCAATTACGTCAACTCCAACGGGAGCGCCTCCACCAAGCCGTGTCCGCCGCCAAGCGATTCCCCCTATCCGGGCTACATCGTCGGCGCGTCCTCATGGACGGATGCGAGCGGGAAATTCTGGCTCTTCACAGGCACGGCAGGCGTGCCGGACCCGGTTGCGAATGCCTGCAACACGATGTGGACCTACGACCCCTCTCCTGAAGCGGTGCCTGCACCGGTCTTGAGCCCGCACGCGGGGACCTACACCACACCGCAAACCGTCACCATCACCGATGGGGACCCCGACGCGACCATCTACTACACCACCAACAACACCACGCCCACCACATCGTCGTCGAAGTACACGGCGCCGCTCACAGTTTCAAAGACAGAGTTTATTCACGCCGTAGCGATCAAGAATGCGGGATACACGGTGGGTGACGTGGCGGGCGCGCAATACACCATCCCCATACCGCAGACCGCAGCCACTCCCACGTTCTCGTATCCGAGCGGCACATATTCCTCTGCGCTGAGTGTGGCTATTGCCGACGCCACAAGCGGCGCAACCATTTACTACACCACCGATGGAAGCACGCCGACGACTTCGTCAACCAAATACACTGGCCCGATTGCCGTTCCGGCTTCGATGACGATCAAGGCGATCGCCGCCGCCGCCGGTTACCAGAACAGCGCAGTCGCTACTGCCAACTACACCATCCAGTAGCGTTAGGAGGGCGACACGCGAGTTTCGATGAATCAAGGAGCGCTCGACCCGCAATGCGAATCCAGGCTGGCTTGGAGGGCTGGAATTTCGGCTCAGGTCCTCTCTGGAGCCGGATATGTCTCGGATCGAAGTGTCTTGTGAGCGAGACACGGCGGGCGGAATGGGCACGCATGCGTTGACCCCGGGCTCCAAAACCGGTAAACTACTCTAGTTTGGCGATTCCTGCCTGTTGCTGTGGAGCCAACCGCTCGCTCTGTGAAGAGGTTGTTGGGCTTGAGCGTACCGCGGCACGGAGTTTCCGCCCTGCTATTCGATTTTTGGGAGCCTGCATTGCCCTTAGGCGTGCCGCTCTGGAGGATTTATGTACGCGGTTCTACGCACCGGTGGGAAACAGTATCGTGTCGCTCCCGGCGACGTTGTAAAGATTGAGACAGTACTGCCGTCCGATGACAACACCATTGAGTTCAGCGACGTGCTGGCAGTTTCGGGCGATCAGGGCATCCTGAAGCCTGGCTCGGCGAAGGTGACGGCGGAAGTGGTCGGCGACGGCCGCGCCGCGAAGATTCTGGTGTTCCACCTGAAGCGGAAGAAGCAGTACAAGAAGATGCAGGGGCATCGCCAGAACTTTACCGAGGTGCGCATCAAGGCCATTGAGGCCGATGGCGTCACCTACACGGCGGAGAAGAAGTAGCTTTGAGCCCTCAGCCGTCAGCCCTCAGCGAGACGGCGGCAGATCCGGGGCAGAGACAAATTTACTGACGGCTGACGGCTGATAGCTGACGGCTCAGGGAAGAAGAGGAATCGGCAATGGCACATAAAAAGGGTGGAGGCAGCTCCACAAACGGACGCGACTCGAATGCGCAGCGGCTTGGCGTGAAGGCCTTTGCCGGCGAACTGGTAACTGGCGGAACGATCATCATGCGCCAGCGCGGCACCAGGATCAAGCCCGGCCTGAACGTGGGCATCGGCTCGGACGACACGCTGTTCGCGAAGGTGAGCGGGCGCGTGGTGTTTACCGACCGCGGCAACCACGGACGGTTTGCTTCGATTGAGCCGGCCGCCGCCGAGTAACAGCGCGCAACAGTTCTTGAAGATACGAAAGGCCGCGGAACCTCCGCGGCCTTTCGTGCGTCTGGGCGCTCAGGAGGCTGAGGCGGGGCTGGCGCTAATGGTGTAGCGGAAGGCGTCGGGATCGAAGGGGTCGAGGCGGCCGTCGGCGGTTTCCCCCTGCGGGTACATAAAGTAGATGATCTTCCCGAAACTGGCGCCTGGAAGAGCCACGTCCGCAGCGTAGTTGTAGGCCATCCAGTTCATCTCCCAGGAGCCGAAGAGGCGGGCGCGGGCGGCGACCACTTTCTCGTCGGTGAGGAGGAGGTTTCCGGGCGGTTCTTCGAGGACGACTTTGCGGACGTCGGCGGGATCCACCGGCACCCAGCCGTGACCGTGGAGGTAGACTTCGGCGCGGCAGTGCTGCCCTTTGGTGGGCGAACTGGTACCGAGGCTCTTGTAGCCGTACTCGGAGGGAGCGATGCGAAGTCCGTAGGCATGGCGGGCGGGCAGGCCGGAGGCGCGGGCCAGGCCGACGAAGAGCGCGTTGAGGTCGGCGCACTTGCCGCCCAGGTCGCCGGACTCGAGCATGAAGCGGATATCGCCGCGACCGCAACCGCGAGTCTTCGCGTTGCGGTAGGTGTTCTCGACGATCCACGCGTAGATGGCGCGAGCTTTGTCGATATCGGTAGTGACGCCGCGGGTGATTTCGGTGGCTTTCTTCAGGACAATGCCGTCAACCGGAACCCCGGTGGAGGGCTGCAGCCAGGCCTTCAGCGAACTGGGCGATGCGGAGTGAGATGAGGCCGGTTGCTGGAGATCGACGGCGTGGTTGCGCGTGGCAATGCGGCTGACGACCGTGAGCTCGGGTGCGGCCCCGGCCGGGAATTTACCGTGGATAAGGCCTGGGCCGACGCCGGCTTTGATCTCGTGCGCCGTGCCGGAGGAGCAGTCGATGCGATTGCCGAGCGGCTTCTGGAAATCCGTGGCAACGGGCAACGGCAGGGGCAGCCAGACTTGAGATGTGCCCGAGGGTTTGAGAATTTCGACGTGGGTTGTGACTTCATAGGTCCGCCAGCCGGAAGAAGCGTTTGTGGACTGGGCAAACGACGGGATGCGGCCCAGGCGGGCGGCCGCAAGGGAAAGGCCTGCGGAGCGAAGAAAGTGTCGGCGGTCCATGGCAACTTCCTTCTACCAGAGCTGAACGCAGTTGAAACCGACCGAAAGGACTAGAGGACGGGCTGGCGCTGTTGGTGGGGGACGCGCGGGGGGTGCTCGTTTCTGTGCCGGTCGAGGGTGAGTCTGCCCGACAGCTCTTCGACTACTTCGGTGTGAGCGATTGGGAAAGGCTCACCAGGTTCTGCGAAGATACGCGGATCAGGCCTCCGCGTGGACAGTCGATATCGGAGATCAGCAGGAATGCGATCGACACCGCGATCGGAACGACCAGAAGAACCCGCCGATCGGTTCGGACCTCGCAGTAGCCGATCAGCAGGTTGCAGCAGATGGAGATGAGCAACATCAGCAGCCAGGCGGCGATCGGAATCCGGTTCCACCAGGCCGCCTGCGTGTAACCCTGCGAATTCAGCACGTCATTCATGCCTGCGAGCACCAGCGCGCGCCCAGGAGCGTCAGGTAATTTGGCGGCCAGAACCGCAGACCAGAGCTGCGCCTGCAGATTGGCCGTAACGGCATTGATCTGGTCGATCCTTTTCGCGCTGCGCGTGCTGTAGAACAGGATTCGCTGCTCGGTATAGGCCTTCAGAAGATGCTGTATGCCGACGGCGTCCGCAGGCGCCATATCCGCGCGTACATACTCTGTCCCGATCGCGTTGGCCTCCGCCTCCTCATAGTTCTTCCGCTGATCGTAGCGGCTGACGGCCATGGAAAAGCTAAAGCCGATGAGCAGCGCGAGAAGGGTCAAAGTGGCGCCAAGGACGGTCTTCATATCCTCCCGGCGCGCTTCCGCTTTGGCGAGATCTTTGCCGCGCTGCCAGTCGCCGATGCGGGCTGAGTACCACATGACAACGAAGGTGAGGACCAGCACCAGAATTGGATAGTCGAGGGGATTCATAGAGCCGTGAGCCTTGACTGATAGTTCACGGCTTAAACAATAGAATCGCAGGCGTTTGGGTTCGACTGGTAATTTGCCCAGCCCCAAAAGTGAAAGGCCGCGGCAAGAGCCGCGGCCTTTCATGAAATGACGGGTGTGCGGTTAGGTGTTCGACTCGCTCTCACGCAGGTTGCGGGTCAGCACCTTGTCGACCACCTTCTCCACATCGCTGAGGAAGAAGCTGTTGGCGGTGGCGGGCACCGCGACCTTGGTTCCCTTGTGGCCGAGCGCGGAGGCGATCTCGTTCCAGCGGTAGATGGTGGAGCTGGCGGCTACCACGATCGGCTTGCGGGCCGGCTCGGGGAGCGCCGCGTACATCACCCAGACACCGAGGGCACCCAGAATCATCGCTTCGCAGAAGACCTGGATGGGCGCGTTGAGGGTGGAGTTGGATTTGAGGACAACGGCTCCAATCAGGTCGCTGGAAGCCATGGTGCCGAAACCCAGTGAGATTCCGAAGGAAAGGTCACGGATCGGCAACTGCAGCGCATTCATGCTCAGGCAGAGGAACGCCAGCAGCGAGAGCTCCATAATGCTGACCGACCGCATGAGGCCGTAGGCGATGTCGGGGATGTTGGGAATGCCGTGATGGCTGAACGTCAAGGTGGTGAGGCTGACGATCGCCGAAACCACCGCTGCCCACCGGAAGATCACGGTGCCGAATCGCTGCAGGCCCGAGAAGGCGGAAAGAGCGGCGCGGAATATTTCCGTGACGACGAAGAACAGCAGAATCGCGCTGAGGATGTAAACGGCAAAGAAGCCGAAGAAGTAGGCGACGTCGGCATAGCGGTGCCCCCACCAGAGAATGGCCACTAGAAGTGGGGTAGAGACAACGCGCAGCGCCAGGTAGGCGCCCATGGCCGGGAACCGCTTCTGCAGTTTCTTTGTCCAAAAGAAGTAGGCGAGCACCGCCCAGAGTGCGAACTCGACCACGCTCATGACGGACATCACGGAATTCAGATGCATAGGGGACCGCCCACCAGTCTGAGATTGATCTCAGCATAGCGCCTTATGGCCCTGCTCTGAAAGCGAAAAAGCCCCCATGGGCTGGCACTTTTGTGCCATTACCTGTCTATTTATCAGACGTTTTTCGCTTTACCGGCCCGAATTATCCCGCTTCGGACAGGTGGGAACGTCGCGGCCGCACACTGGAATGGGCAGGTGAGCGGAGGCGGTCTGGTGGCTGACAAAGCTCTTTGACGTCGAGGAAGAAACGGAAGCGGCGGCAGCGCCGGCAACAACAACGCACAAGGCAAGAGCGCGAACGACGATTTTCATCGGAAATACCTCAGAATCAGATGTGGGTAAAAAGAAAAGCAATGCGCCCGGCTTGTCTAGCGATTCGGGTTGGGCTGATTTGGGCAGCTCGGAACGTTCGGGGTGCAAACCGGGATAGGCAGATGAGCAGTCGCAGACTGATGGCTGGCGAGAACCTTAGGGGTGGAGGAGGAAAGCGAAGCAGCAGCGGCGCCAGCGAGAACGACGGAGAGTCCGAGGATACGAACAACAAGTTTCATAAAGAGTTACCCCTTACAGGAATTTTGATTGACAGACATAAAATGTCTGGAGTCACTAGGAATAGTAACCCGAAAGTTGTACGTAACTCGATAATTCGAATAACTTTTTCCGGATAAACCGCCCGGAAGTGGTTACTGGAGTAATCTTACGTGCCATTGAATTTCCTCCGATGAGCGATCTGGAATGGATCGGTTCGGGGCCTTTTCGGCGGTCTTCCGCGTGCTAAAATAGGGATAGGCAAATTCGCCCAAAGTCCTCGTTTTTTCAAGCGGTTAATCCGAAATTGTATCGGCGGGAAACGCCTTGTTCGGAACCGATTTCTTCCCTGGGGATGAGGAAGCGATGCCCAATGGATTCCTGAATGGCGACTGAACTCACCCCTATGCCCGACGATCCGACCCCTAAGAACAGCTATACCGGCGAAAACATCAAGATCCTGGAAGGCCTTGAAGCGGTCCGCCTGCGCCCTGCCATGTACATCGGCTCGACGGGCGAGATGGGCCTGCACCACCTGGTGTACGAGGTAGTGGACAATTCGGTAGACGAAGCCCTGGCGGGATACGCAAAGAGAGTGGATGTGATCATCCACGTCGACAACTCGATTACCGTGATCGACGATGGGCGCGGTATCCCGGTGGATACGATGATTCTGCCGGACGGATCGAAGATGCCGGCTGTGCAGGTGGTGCTGACCAAGCTTCACGCCGGGGGCAAGTTCGACGCCTCCAACTACAAGGTATCGGGTGGCCTGCACGGGGTTGGTGTGAGCTGCGTGAACGCGCTGAGCCAGGAATTCAACGTGGAGATCTGGCGCGACGACCATACCTGGGAGATGGACTTCAGCTGCGGCTTGCCGATCAGCGAATTGCGCAAGGTGGGCACCAGCAAGAAGCGCGGCACCAAAATACACTTTTTGCCCGACCGAAGCATTTTCGCGGTCACGGAGTACAACTACGACACGCTGGCGCAGCGGCTGCGCGAATTGGCCTTCCTGAACAAGGGTCTCGAAATCACGCTCACCGATGAGCGCACCAGCGACCCCAAGACGGGCGAATCGAAGCGCACCGAGTTCCGCTATGCCGGCGGTATTGCGGAGTTCGTCAAGCACCTCAATCGGGGCAAGCAGGTTCTGCACGAGAAGCCGATTACGATGGAAGCTGCGCGCGACGGGGTAGAGATCGACATCGCGGTCCAGTACAACGACAGCTATTCCGAGACGGTGTTCAGCTTTGCCAACAACATCAACACCGTGGACGGTGGCACGCACCTCTCCGGTTTTCGCACGTCGCTCACCCGCACCATCAACGCCATCGGACAGCAGCTCGGGCTCTTCAAGGACGTGAAGGAAAACCTGAGCGGCGATGATGTGCGCGAAGGGCTGGTGGCGGTGATCAGCGTCAAGCTGCCGCAGCCGCAGTTCGAAGGACAGACCAAGGGCAAGCTCAACTCCGATATCGCCGGCACCGTGCAGGCATTTGTGAATGAGCGCCTGGGAATGTTCCTGGAGCAGAACCCGCCGGTGGCCAAGCGGATCATCAACAAGGCGATTGAAGCCTCCCGCGCCCGGGAAGCTGCCCGCAAGGCGCGCGACCTGACGCGGCGCAAGGGTGCGATGGAAGGCGGCGGGCTGCCGGGCAAGCTGGCTGACTGCTCAGAGCGCAACCCGGACCGCTGCGAACTCTATCTCGTCGAGGGCGAGTCGGCAGGCGGAACCGCCAAGCAGGGCCGCGACCGGCGCTTCCAGGCGATTCTCCCGCTGAAGGGCAAGATCCTGAACGTGGAGAAGGCCCGCTACGACAAGATGCTGGGCCACGAAGAAATCCGCGCCATGATCACGGCGCTGGGTTGCGGAATCGGCAAGGATGACTTTGACGTCTCAAAACTCCGCTACGGCAAGATCATCCTGATGACCGATGCCGACGTCGACGGATCGCACATCCGCACCCTGCTGCTGACGTTCTTCTTCCGCCACATGACGGATCTCATCAAGCGCGACAACGTCTACATTGCGCAGCCGCCGCTCTACAAGATCAAGAAGGGGCGCTTCGAGCAGTACATCAAGGACGACCGCGAGTTCGTGAAGGTGATGGTGAAGCGCGCCTCGGAGGGCACGATCATCCGCCATGGCGAGAACGCGCAGAAGATCGAGGGCGCGGACCGTGTGCGCTTTATGAGCACCCTGGGCGAGTATCTGAACCTGGTGGAAAAGGTCGACAAACGCATCCGCAACGAGCAGATTGTGGAGCTGCTGGCGCGCGCTGAGCTGACCCACCGGGCAGACTTCACATCGGTGAACAACGGCGACCTGCCTGAAAAAATCGCCGCAGTGCAGGCCGAGCTGACGAAAGTGGCCGACGAGCTCCAGATCAAGGTGCACGAGCCGGTGCAGGATGAAGAGCACCACACATGGTCGCTTTGCTTCGTGGATTCGCAGGGTGCATCGCGGTGCGTCGACTGGACGCTGGCTTCGAGCCCCGAGTTCCGGCAGATGATGTCGAAGTACAGCCAGATCAAGGAGTACCTCGAGCCGCCGTTCCTGATTGAGTTTGTGACCAAGGGCGCAGCCAATGAAGAGCAACCCGAGGAAGAAGAGCCGGATGCGGCGGGTGCGGCATCTCCGGCGAGCGCAACCCAGGCCAAGGCTGCGCGGAGTTCGCGGATTCCGCGGGACCCGGTTGAGAAGCGCACGGCGCGCGAGCTGTTTACCTACATCGTCGACCAAGGCAAAAAGGACTACCAGGTGCAGCGCTACAAGGGGCTGGGCGAGATGACCTCCACGCAGCTCTGGGAGACCACCATGGATCCCGAGCGGCGCACCCTGCTTTCGGTCAAGCTCGAGGACATCGCGGAAACCGAGACGATCTTCACCACCCTGATGGGCGAGGACGTTGAGGCGCGACGCAAGTTCATTGAAGACAATGCACTTGACGTAAAGAACCTCGACATCTAACCATGAGAGCAACAACAACCCATCGTTGAGAACCGCCCTCGGGCGGTTCTCTTTTGCCACCAGTAATTCCTGCAAACTCCCCTTTGAAGGAGCTGGCGTATGAACGTGTCTCGCATCAGCCTTCCCCTGCTTTTAACAACCGCGCTTGTGCTGGGTGGCTGCCACTCGAACAGCAATCAACTGCAAGCCGCTAACCAGACCCCCGCCGATCAAACGCAGCAACCCGCGGCCAGCGGATCACCGCAACCCCAATCGCCCGGGCCGCGGACGCCTCCTCCTCCGCAAGTGGTCGAGCTGCCGGCCGGGACCGAAATTTCCGTGCGCCTGGACGACACTCTCAGCTCAAAGGACAGCCGGACCGGGGAGAACTTCTCCGCAACGGTGGCCGATGATGTGGTGGCAAATGGCGCGGTCGTGATACCCAAAGACTCTCGTGCGGACGGCACGGTTGTGGATGCCAAACCGCTTGGCAAGTTCAAGGGTGGAGCTGTGCTGGCCCTGAGACTGAGCCACGTACACACGACCTGGGGCAGCTACCCCGTCGAAACCTCTGAGGTTTCGAGGACCAAGAAGGGCAAGGGCAAGCGCACTGCCGTGATGATTGGCGGCGGTGCGGGCCTCGGTGCGCTGATCGGCGGGCTGGCCGGCGGCGGCAAGGGCGCGGCCATTGGCGCGGCGGCCGGTGCTGGCGCCGGAACGGCGGGCTCGGCATTCACCGGCAACAAGCAGATTGTGCTTCCGGCCGAAACGTTGCTGACCTTCAGGCTGCACAATCCGGTGCGCATTACGGAAAGCAATAGCTCGACCAACTGAGATTCGCAGCCGCAGCCACGCTGGCGATCCCTCATAACCCGCTGCCCGCCCGCTCCTGACGTGAACGGGCGGGCAGTGTGCTTTTGGCCTGCCCGCTCTGCCTCCCGATACAATGAAGGAAGTGATGGATCTGATTCAGATTGCGCCGGCGCGCTCGGCTCCCGCACCCAAGCCTGAATGGCTGAAGGCGCGTGCGCCGATGGGCGAGAATTACCACTCGCTGAAGCGGCTGGCGCGCTCGCTCAACCTGCACACGGTGTGCGAGAGTGCCCACTGCCCCAACATCGGCGAGTGCTGGCATCACAAGACCGCCACGTTCATGATGCTGGGCAACCTGTGCACGCGGCGGTGCGGGTTCTGCGCGGTGCCCAAGGGCCGTCCCGAGCCAATCGACTTCGACGAGCCAAGGCGCGTGGCTGAGGCCGTGGCCGCGCTGGGACTGGAGTTTGCCGTCATCACCAGCGTGAATCGCGACGACGATCTGGTGGGCGGCGCGCGTGTGTTCGCCATGGTGATCGACGAGATTCGCAAGCAGGCCCCGGGCGTCAAGGTGGAAGTGCTGATCCCCGATTTCCAGGGCGATCGCGAGGCCATTCGGATCGTCGTCGATGCCCAGCCGGAGATCCTGAATCACAACACCGAATCGGTGCCGCGGCTCTATCGCGTGGTGCGCAGCGGGGCGCGCTATGAGCGCACGCTCGAATTGCTGCGCTACTCCAAAGAGCTGCGGCCCGCAGGGCTGACGAAGTCGGGCGTCATGGTGGGGCTGGGCGAAGAGACGCACGAGCTGCTCGATGTGTTCCGCGATCTGGCCAACGTGGGCTGCGACATTCTCACCATCGGGCAGTATCTGCGCCCGTCGCGCGATCATCTGCCCATGGCGCGGCTCTACACGCCGCGGGAGTTTGCCGAGCTGAAGACAGAGGCGCTGAAGATGGGCTTCCGTCACGTGGAGAGCGGGCCGCTGGTGCGGTCGAGCTATCACGCGCACGAACAGGCGGCGTCAACAGGACTGTCGTAACTTGCGCTTCGTCGGCATCGATTTCGGCACAACCAACAGTTCAGTAGCGGTCGCGGACGATCGCGCGAACGTCCGCCTCATCATGTTTCCAGCACGCGATGAGACCGTCTCGTTTCGCTCGCTTCTCTACTTTGAGCAGGGCAAGACGGCGGGCGGAGCGAAGAAGACGCACTCGCTGGCCGGCCCGGTCGCCATCGAACACTATCTGGCCGCGCATGAGAAGGGGCGGCTGATCCAGTCGCTCAAGTCGCATCTGCCCAGCCGCATGCTCACGGGTACTGAGATCTTCGGGCGGCGGCACAAGCTCGAAGAGCTGATCGCGCGCATCCTGATCGATTTGCGCAAGCAAACGGAAAAGCAGTTGGGCCATCCGGTCCGCCGCGCGCGCGTGGGGCGGCCCGTGCGATTCGTCGGCTCGGAATCGGACGCCGACGATGACTTTGCCGTGTCGCGGCTGCGCGAGGCCTTTGCGATCGCCGGATTCGACGAAGTGCAGTTCGAACTGGAGCCGGTTGCGGCCGCATTTGCATACGAGTCCACACTCGACCACGACGAGCTTATCCTGATCGGCGATTTCGGCGGCGGCACCAGCGACTTCTCGCTCCTGCGGGTTGGCCCCGGCGTGATGGCGCAAGGACGCAGCCAGAATGACATGCTGGCCAACAGCGGCGTGGGGCTTGCGGGCGACGCCTTCGACGCCAAGATCGTGCGTAAGCTGGTTTCGCCTTCGCTGGGCTCCGACACCGAGGCGCGATCGTTCAACAAGCTGTTGCAAGCCGTTCCCGCCTGGATCTACGCGAACCTGGAAAGATGGCACTATCTCTCGTTTTTGCGCACCAACAATGTACGCGAAATTCTGAAGGGAGCGCGGGCGCGCGCCCTCGAGCCGGAGAAGATCGAAGCGCTGATCGCGGTCATCGAAGAGGATCTCGGGTTCCAGCTCCACCAGTCCGTGCAGGCGGTGAAGTATGCGTTGTCGCGCAACGACACGGCCGAGTTCCGCTTTCGCGAGGGCGGACTGGACCTGCGCATTCCGGTGAAGCGCCACGAGTTCGAAGGCTGGATTGGCGATGAGCTGCAGGCCATCGAGAGCGCTGTGGATGCGGTATTCGAGCAGGCCGGCGTGCTGCCTGGCGACGTTGACCGGGTATTCCTGACGGGAGGAACATCGTTTGTGCCGTCGGTGCGCCGCATCTTCACCCAGCGATTTGGAGAGGACCGCATTCGCAGCGGAAACGAGTTCACCTCGGTGGCGCACGGCCTGGCGCTGGCGGCCAGGGCAAGCGGACAGGGATATTGAGACCCGCCGCCGGGTTGTAAAATAGCCTCTGGCAAACGCTTATTGAAGCGAGGAACTACCGATGGCAGTCTCTGCAATGGCCGGAATTCCGGCACTCAAAGATTTGTACGGCGACTTGAAGCGGCGCATGGATCAGGCTGTAGCCACGTTCCAGTCGCAGTTGGGGTCGACGCGCACCGGCCGCGCCAGCGCGCACATGCTCGACGCAATCAAGGTGGACTACTACGGCACGCCCACGCCGATCAGCCAGATGGCGCAGGTGTCCGCTCCCGAGCCGCAGATGATTGTGATTCAGCCCTGGGATCCCTCGGTGATCAAGGAGATCGAAAAGGCGATCCAGGCTTCCGATCTCGGCTTCAATCCGCAGAGCGACGGCAAGATCATCCGCATCCCTGTTCCTCCCATGACGGAGGAGCGCCGCCGCGACGTGGTGAAGCACCTGAACAAGGTGCTCGAAGAGCATCGCACCGCGGTGCGCAACGTGCGCCGCGACGGCAACGACGCGCTGAAGAAGCTCGCCAAAGACAAGAAGATCAGCGAGGACGAAGAGAAGCGCGCGCTCGAAGAAACGCAGAAGATGACGGATGAAGAGATCCGCAAGATGGAAGAGATGTGCAAGCGGAAGGAAGTAGAAGTGATGCAGGTGTGAAGGGCTTGAATTTCCATGCGAGGAGCGTCGTCATTCCTGATCCTGTTCGGCCTTTGGAACAGCTTTGCGCTTCAGGGCCGGGCGCAGAGCATTGATCCGAGCGATGTTCTCCATCGCTTGTCAAGCGCCGGCACAGAGGAGCTTTCGAATCTCGCCGAGAAGTTTTCGCTCACCCAAGAGGTGAATGGGGCGACGGGCGGCAAAACCGTAGACACCCCATGCGACGGCTTTGATCACTCCGCAAGAAAGACGCTGTGGATCGATGGCGACGGAGCGGTAGATGCCATCGAGACGCATTCCCACACATGCAGAAGAGGATTCCTCATTGTTTTTGTCGGCCGCAACAGATTGTGGGATTATTCGGGCACGATCCTGCTGGAGGAGCACTACGGAGAAGCGGCTGAATATAAGGTGATTTCATCGCTTGTCGGCGCGAAACCCGCGATCGTTGTAAGGCATAACCTCGTCGACTGGGGAACCGGAATTCAGCAGAAGAACATGCAGATCTTTCTGCTCATCGGTACGAGAGTTCGGCTGGTGTTTGACGAGCCGGAAAGCATCTCGATCGGAATCCCCTCGAGGAGCTCCGGATTTGTTGAGAAGCAGAACAGCCTATTTCGCATCGCTCCGGGCACAAAATCAGATCCATACACGACCATCGAAGAAACCAGGGACAGCGTAGTCAACGGGAAGTCAGTGACGCAGTATCGCAACTATACTTGGGACCGTCGTGATCAGAAATTCAGAGCGTATTCAAGCGGTCCTTGATGCCTGTTCAGCGACAGATCCGCTCTGAATTACTTCTTCGCCCGCTTGTAAAACGGCACCGGCACCTGCTTCGCGCGAACCTGATTCGCGCGGCACTGCACCACGACATCGCTGCCGCTGGCAGCCACCTCGGCAGGCACCAGCGCCATGGCGATATTCGTCTTGAGAAACGGCGCAGGCGAGCCGGATGTGACGACGCCGATCTCCTTGCCTTCGAGATCGAAGACCTGGTACCCGTCGCGCGCGATGCCGCGCTCGATCATTTCAAGGCCGACCACCTTGCGCTTCGGGCCGCCCGAATCCCTTACAGCGAGCAACGCATCGCGGCCGATGAAGTCGCCCTTGTCGATCTTGAGAAAGCGGTCGAGGCCCGGTTCGAGCGCATTGATCTCCTCGCTGATCTCGTGGCCGTAGAGGCTCATGCCGGCTTCGAGGCGCAGCGTGTTGCGCGCGCCCAGTCCGCATGCGCGGATGCCAAACTCGGCGCCCGCCTCCATCAGCGCGTCCCACATCTTCACGGTGGTGGCTTCATCACTGGGGATGTAAACCTCGAAGCCGTCTTCGCCGGAATAGCCGGTGCGCGCGATCATCACATTGGGGATGCCGGCGACGGTGCCCCACGTGAACCAGTAATTCTTAATGGCGGCAAGGTCGACCTTGGTGAGCTTCTGCAGCGTCTCGACCGCGCGCGGGCCCTGCACGGCGATCTGCGAGTAGTGCGGCGAGTAGTCGCTGATGTGCACACCGGGGCGCGTGCCCACCTGCTGGCGAATCCACGCGTAGTCCTTGTCCTTGGTGCCGGCGTTGACCACCAGCAGCCAGTCGTTCTGGCCGAGGCGGTGGACAAGAATGTCGTCGACGAACGTGCCCTGGGGCGTGAGCAGCGCGGAGTAGTGCGCCTGGCCGTCCTTGAGCTTGGTGACGTCGTTCATGGTGATGTACTGCACGGTGTCCATCGCGGCAGGCCCGCGGAACTGGATTTCGCCCATGTGGCTCACGTCGAACAGGCCCACGCCGGTGCGCACCGCCATGTGCTCGGCGATGAGGCCGCCGCCGTTGCCGGGATACTCCACCGGCATGTCCCAGCCGCCGAAGTCCACCATCTTCGCCTTCAGGGCGCGGTGGGTGGCGTTAAGCGCGGTCTTCTTGAGCGTTGCAGCGGCGGGTGCGACAGGACTACTCATGGGTTCCCTTTCGTGGCGCACGGGAATAGCGGTCCAGCGCGGCCCTTTCATAACGATAGGGACCGGGGACCGGCGAGGTCAAACGCCGGCGAGGGCGGCTTACCATGAAAGGGTAGGCAGGGGGAAGGCAGTCGCCATGAATGCAATGCGCGGAGTGGTCCTTTTGGGGCTGGGCGTGTTCGCCCTCTATAAGGGCTGGACGTTCCACACCGGCGAGCGCGCGTGGTTTGCCTACGCTCTGGGCCTGGTTGCGATTGCCCTGGGAGTGTGGCGGATGATGCGCCGAGAGGACAAGCCGCTCGTCTAGCGGTTACCACGGATGGGATGCGCGCCGGGAACCACCCTTTGGGGTTGATGTAGAGTGTTGGACACATGAATTCCGAGCAGTCCAGCTCACTTGAACAGCAAGTCCGCGATCTGACTCTTCGTGTTTGGCAGTTGGAAAAAGCTCTGCGGGCCCACGGAATCCTCGAGCCGCCGGCGACCCCGCCGCGCGCCGTCGAGCCTCCGCCGCAGCAAGCTACGACAGCCCCCGCGCCGCCGGTCCCTCAACCCGCGCCTCCCCTGGTCGCCATGCCGAGCTTCGCGCTCGCCGACCCGGAAACAGCCGAAGATGCGCGCTCACTGGAATCGCGCATCGGATCGCAATGGTTCAACCGCGTCGGCATACTGGCCATGCTCATCGGCGTCGCATGGTTCCTCAAGCTCGCCTTCGACAATCACTGGATCGGACCGCTGGGACGAGTGCTCATCGGGCTGCTCAGCGGCGCCGCTCTCATTGCCTGGTCTGAGCGATTCCACAAGCGCGGCTTCAGCATCTTCTCCTATTCGCTCAAAGCTGTTGGAAGCGGCACGCTGTACCTTTCGCTGTGGGCGGCGTTCTCGGTCTATGCGCTGATCTCCGCTCCGGTGGCCTTTGCGGCCATGATCGTGGTCACGGGCTTCAACGGGTTCATGGCGTGGATACAGGACGCAGAACTGCTCGCGCTCTACGCCATCGCCGGTGGACTGGGCACGCCCCTGTTGGTCTCTACCGGCGAAAACCGCGAGGTTACGCTCTTCACTTACCTGCTCATCCTCGACTGCGCGGTCCTGGTGCTGGTCGCGCTTCGGCCGTGGTCGCGGCTCCTCTTTGCGGCATTCACAGGCACGTGCCTGCTGGTGCTTGGCTGGGCAATGGAGTTCTATTCCCTCGATCAGGCGGGCCGGACGGCATTCTTCTCTGCATGTTTCTTCCTGATCTTCGCGTTCGCGCCGCGGCTGGTGCGTCTGCCACCTGGCGCCGAGTCTCCGTGGGATCAGCTCGCGTTGGTCGCATTGCCCTTGATCAACGCCGCGTTGGGATTCATCGCGTTCTACAACCTCCTCGAACCGTCCGCTTCAGATTGGGCGGCGCCGTGGCTGGCGGTGGCCTTCGCCGCGTTTTACCTGATCCTGCTGCGACTGCCCGCGCGCGGCGCCCTGCGCGCCGGGAGCCCTTTGCTCTCCGGGCTGCATCTTGCCGCCGCAGTGGTGTTCATCACCATTGCCATCCCTCTCAAGACGCACGGCCGCTGGCTCACTATCGGTTGGCTGGTTGAGGGCGCGGCGCTGATGGCCGTGGCTGGCCGCATGCGCTCGATGCTGTTGCGCGTGATGGCGATACTCTGCCTGTTCCTCGGGGTCGTGGCACTGCTTATCGTGAATCCTCCAGCGGCGCTCACGCCCATCTTCAACCAGCGCTTCGGCAGCTACGCCGTGGCCATCGCTGCGTTTGCGGCGGTGGCCAGAATCGCATCGCTCGCCGTGCATGCGCACGATGAATCCGAACCTGACCTGCCCTTGCGCTGGCCGGCGCTCGCCGCCGCGTCGGTGTTGACCATTAACGCGCTAATCCTGATTGCCGCTGGCTTGGAGATTCACAGCTTCTGGTGGTACCTGAGTTGGCAGGGCGACTGGACGCAGATGCACGAATATCGCATGTATGCGCAGTTCTCGTATTCGGCCTTCTTCATGCTGTTTGGGGCTGCGCTTCTGAGCCTCGGATTCTGGCGGCGTTCCCCGTTCCTGCGCTGGCAGGCTCTCGTCCTTCTGGCCATCTCCATCGGCAAGGTGTTCGTGTTCGACGTGAATGAACTGAGCCGCGGCTTCAGAATCATCAGCTTTCTCGGTCTCGGCGCGCTGCTGCTGGCGGTCAGCTTCGTCTACCAGCGCGACTGGCTGAACCTGCGCGAACAGCGGAGCCGGCAGTCATGAAGATCGCAACCCTCTTGCTGCTGTTCGCGGTCGCCGTTCCCGCCCCGGAGATCCGGCACTTCCGTCTTCTGCGGCCCATCGATCCTCTCGGCAAGGATGGCCAGACATGCATCGCAATTGATCCCGGCGTGTTTGCGCATGCCGCTCCTCAACTCGCTGACCTGCGGCTCTACAACGGAGAGACCGAGGTTCCGTATGCTCTGCGGGTTGCGAGTTCCCCAACGGTTCCCGCGCTGGACATTGCCGCGCTCAATGTGGGCAGCAGCGGCAGCGCGACCGTGTTCGATGCGGCGATGCCGGACGGAAGCTATTCCGACGTCTCCCTTTCCATCAACGCAGAGGACTTCATCGCCAGCGTGGCTGTCTCCGGCAGCCAGGAGCAGCCGCCCCACAAGGCTGAAACAAGGCTCGGAACCTTCACCATCTTCGACCTGACCACGCAACGACTGGGCCGCAGCACGGTGCTGCACCTTCCGCAGTCCGATTTCCGCTTTCTGCACTTTCGTATCGACGGCCCCCTCAAGCCCGGCGATGTGGCCGGTCTTTCCGTGGGCCCGGCGCGCAACGGCGATCCGAAATACGCAACCGTGATCGAGTCTTCCAGGGTGACCCAGGACGGCCACTCATCCATCATCGAGTTCGACGTGCCGGATCACACTCCCGTGGATCGCATCGTATTCGTACCCGGTGAACAACCGGCAAACTTCAGCCGTCTCTTTGCCCTCAGCGTGAGATCGACGAAGGCGCCGGCATCGGGCGAGGGGAGCACACCGCGCGATCTTGCCCTCTCAGGCGGCAACGTGGAGCGGGTTCACCGTGTCGACAACGGCCGCCACATGGACGTAGAGCAGTTGACTGCGGTTGCTCCATCATGGGCGCCCGAGGGTCCGGCGCATTGGAAGATCGCGGTGGAGAACGGCGATGATCCGCCCATCGACTGGCGCACCGTGCGCCTTGAGATGCTGCAGCGGAATCTATGCTTCGATGCCGCGGCGGGCGCAGCCTACACCCTGCACTACGGCGATCCAGCTCTTGCGGCCCCGCAATACGACTACGCGCGGCTGTTTACTCCTCAGCCGGGAGCAGCCGCCGGCCGGCTTGGCCCCGAACGCGCGAATCCCGAGTTCCAGCCTCGTCCCGACCAGCGGCCATTTACTGAGCGGCATCCGGCGCTGTTATGGATCGCGTTGGGCGCAGTCGTGCTTCTGCTGGGCGGCATCGCACTGCGATCGGCGAAGCTGACCGCCAAACCCGACTGAGTCCTTCTATAATTCGTCCCAATCATGCAATTCACTTATCGCGTAAGCGAAGCTGACTATCAGCGCGCGTGGAAGCTGCGGGTCAAGGGCATCTACGGGAACAAGATCGTCAAGATCATTTTCTTCTGGGTGTTCATCGTGGTCTGTCTCATGCTTCTGTGGGCCATTATTGCGAAGACTAACCAGCAGAGATCTGACTCGCCGGTCACGGTCGCCGAACAACGCAGCCACGAAGACTCCGCGCCACCACAGAGCAGTCGACCCTCCGCGGGCACTCTGCTGGTAAACGTGGGACCGTTCCTCCTGATTGGCGGCATATGGTTCTTCATGTTCACCCAGATGGTCCCGCGGCGGATGCGGCGGCAGTACCTGAAGGATCCGGCGATGCAGGGCGTCTTCACCATCGACGTCACGCCGACCGCAATCGGAGTTGAGAACACCGCCGGGGTTTCATCGCGCATGGTGTGGAATCTGTACGACTACTGGCGAGAGCGCAAGGGTGTCATCGTACTCGTAAATAAGTCGGGAACATACTTCATTATCAGCACGGCAGAATTATCCGAAGTTCAGCAGGGGGAACTGCGGGAGATGCTCTTCTCCGTGCTGCCCAAGAAGTAGCGCCGGGCACGGCCGGACTACTTGCGCTTGGCCCGCCAGAACGAACTCAGCGAGAGGTACAAAAAGACCAGCGTCAACACCGCGTAAACCAGGAACTTGGAGTGTTCCGGCCCCTGGGAATATTCGGTGCGGAGCTTCCATGCCCAGTCGGCGAACAGGATCACGAAGAGAAAGAAAAACGCTCCGGTAACCTCGAGAAAAACGATGCTGCCGACGCGCCTGAAGGGCTTCAGGAACCCGCCCATGCCCCGTCCCACGCTGCTGGCCACCACGCCCGTTTTGCGAGCAGCCTGGTGAACGGATGCGCCGGTAGTAGCCGGTCCGCCGACGCCAGCAACCGTAACCGGGGGAGCCGGATGAGATGCGTTGGCGCTCAGCCGCTGACCAGCCATGCGGCCGGCAACGCGAAGCCCTACTCCCAAAGCGCGGCCAACGGTCTGCGGTTTCATTCCGTCTATGATGTTAGCAGCCGGGTGGCGGAGACAGATCAGCCACTCGCCAGGCGGCATTTGCCCTTAACCGTCTCCGGAAGTAAGGTAGATAAATCCTGATTCGCTCGCGCAGCCCAGCGCGCCGGCCGTCGCCTGGAGGTAGATCTTGACATCACGCTTGCGAGAACTGATTCAGCAACTGGGCGAGGCCATCCACGAGTCCGTAATCGAAAGCGAGCAGATCGCCGGCGTGGTTCAGGACATCAGGCGCCACGGATTCGACGTCCTGCTCATGCTCGAAGCCACCATCGGCCTGAACGAAGTCTCGTCAAAAGAGGCAGATGCGGAGGACTCCGAGGAGTCGGCGGAAGAGGCTCCGTTCACCCAGCATGACCGCGACTGGCTGCGCTCCCTGCGCATCTCCGTTGAAGGGGATGAGGACGGCGAGGACGACGACGAGCCTGAGGACGGCAAATAGGGACCCCGGTATCCAGGCTTTGATTTTGCGGGCTACTCGCGGACGCTGATGCCGAGGGCTTTCATCTTGCGATAGAGATGGCTGCGTTCGAGGCCGAGGAGTTCGGCGGCGCGGCTGACGTTGTTGCGGGCCTCTTCAATCTTCTTGAGGATGTAGTCGCGCTCGTAGGCATCGCGTGCCTGCTGCAGCGAGGAGAAGCCGTCTCCGGTGCGCACGCTGACTTTGTGGGTAAGCGGCGGGAGATGCTTGCGCTCGATGCGCAGCGCGCGGGGGTTGAGGATGAGCACGCGCTCGATGACGTTCTTGAGCTCGCGGACGTTGCCGGGCCAGTGATACTGGTGGAGGACTTCAAGGGCCTCGTTGCTGATCTCCATGCGCGGGCGGCCGTACTGGCGGCCGAAGTCGTTGAGGAACTCGCGGACCAGAGGGCCGATGTCTTCCTTGCGCTCGCGGAGCGGCGGCACGAAGAACGGGACAACGTTGAGGCGATAGAAGAGGTCTTCGCGGAAATTGCCTTTGGCGATCTCTTCTTCGAGGTCTTTGTTGGTTGAGGCGATGAGGCGCACGTCAACGCGCAGCGGCAGAGTGCCGCCGACGGGCGTGAAGAGCTGATCGTCGAGCGCGCTGAGGACCTTGGCCTGGGTCTTGAGGCTCATGTCGCCGACTTCGTCGAGATAGAGGGTGCCGCCATCGGCGCGTTCCAGGGTTCCGCGCTGCTCGGCTCGTCCCAGGGGCGTGCCGTGACGGATGCCGAACAGTTCGGCTTCGATGTGCGCTTCAGGGATGGCGGCGCAATTGAGCTCGACGAAGACGCGCTCGCGGCGGAGGCTTTCGGCATGGATGGAGCGCGCGATGAGTTCCTTGCCGGTACCCGATTCGCCGTAGATGAGCACGCGGCCGTTGGTCGGCGCCATGAGGCGGATCTGCTGGCGCAGGGCTTTGACGGGAACGCTTTCGCCGGTGAGGACGGAGTTGACGCTGAACTGGCGCTTGAATTCGAGATTCTCATTGCGCAGGCGGCGGGCCTCGACGGCGTTCTTGAGAACGATGAGGGTGCGGTCGAGCGAAAGCGGCTTTTCGAGGAAGTCGTAGGCGCCGAGCTTGGTGGCTTTGACGGCGGTTTCAATGGTGCCGTGGCCGCTGATGATGACGACTTCAGGACGTGTCTCGGCGGGGAGCCGATGAATTTCCTGGAGCACGTCGAGGCCGTCGCGGTCGGGCAGCCAGATGTCGAGAAGGACGGCGTCGTAGGACGCGTCCTCAATGAGGACCTTGGCTTCAGCGGCGGTTGCCGCCGAGGCGACGCCATAGCCTTCTTCGCGCAGGATCTCTTCGAGGGATTCGCGGATATTGGCTTCGTCGTCGACGACCAGGACGTGATTCATGAATGCAATTCCTTTATGCGTTCGGGCTGCCCGTTTTCTGCAAGGTGCGGCGACGGCTCCATGAGCGGTATGCGCAGGAGGAAGCGCGCGCCTTTGGGGGCGTTGCTTTCAGCGCGGATGGAGCCGCCGTGTTCCTGCACGATTTTGGCGGCGATGGAGAGGCCGAGGCCGGTGCCGCGGTGCTTGGTGGAATAGAAGGGCAGAAACAGGCGCTCGCGGATTTCGTCGGTGATGCCGTGACCGGTGTCGGAGACGGTGATTTCGACGGCGCCGCCGTCTTCGCGGAGCGCGGTGGCCAGGCAGAGCTCGCGCAGCAGGCTGCCCTGCATGGCCTCGGCGGCGTTGTCGATGAGGTTGGCGAGAGCGCGGCGGATGGCGTCGGGATCGGCCATGATGAGAGGCAGATCGGGAGCGAGATCGCGGGTGACGGTGATGGTATCGAGGCGTCCGGCAAAGAGCGCGAGGGCTTCGTCGGCGACACGATTGAGATCGCAGAGGCGCGGCTGCGAGGCGGGGAACTGCGCGAGCGCGGAGAACTGGTCGACGAGCGTGCGCAGCGTGCCGACGCAGCCGAGGATGATCTCGCTGCACTTGCGGATGATGGAGGGCGAATCGGGCTGCACGCGGTCGAGGTGGCGCGTGATGCGTTCGGCGGAGAGCGCGATGGGCGTCAGGGGGTTTTTGATCTCGTGGGCGACGCGCTGCGCGACTTCTTTCCAGGCCAACTGGCGCTGCACGCGGAGCAGTTCGCTGGTGTCTTCAACCACAAGGATGGTGCCCTGCTTGCCGGGGGCGATGTCGAGGCGCGCACTGGTGACGGCGAGATGCATGGTGCGGCCGCCGATGTTGGGTTCAAGCTCGGTGGAGGCGGAGCCCATGCGCTGGCTGCGGCGAATGACGGTGGTGATTTCGTCGATGCGACTCCTGCGGCAGGAGAGTTTCGATGCGCTGGCCGCGCAGGTCGTCATCTTCGCGCTTGCCGATGAGTGCGGCGAAGGCGCGATTGGCCTGGAGCACGAGGCCGGAGCCGTCGAGGGTAACGACGCCGCTGGGAATGGTTTCGAGGATGATCTCGAGCTCGCGGCGGCGCTCTTCCAGAGCCTGGTTGGCGCGGGTGAGCTGAGCGGAGGAAGTGGCGGCGCGCTGGCGGCTGGTGTCGAGGTCGGCGGCCATGTGATTGAAGGAGCGCACGAGCTCGGCCATTTCGCCGGTTGCGAGCAGTTCCACGCGCTGTTCGTATTTGCCGGCGGCGATGGCGTTCATGGCGTCAGCCAGCGCGGCGACAGGGCGCGTGATCTGCTTGGAGAGGAAGAGAGCGAGCCAGACTCCGGAGAAGAAGACAAAGACCGTAACCACGAGGAGAAGCAGGATGAAATTGGAGCGGAGCTGCTTGCGGGCGCGGAAGAGCTGCCAGTAGGAGGTGGCGCCGCTGCGGATGCGGGCGGTGGTCTGGCTCAGGCCCTGGGGCATGGGAAGCGCGGCGAGAACGACAGTGCCGGCGCTGGTCGTGGACATTCCGAGAGCGTAATCCTGAGCGCCGATGTGCAGGACGACGGCGCTGTCGCGCTGGGCAGCGTCGAGGAGGTTTTTATAGAGAGAACCACGGAGGGGAATCGCGGGGGCGTCTTCTGTATCCTCGGTTCCCTTGGGGAGCCATGTGATGAGGCTCGCGGAAGTGGTGTCAGGCGGGGCTTCAAAGGTGCTGAGGACGCGGTGGCCACCGGAGTAGATCACCACGAATCCGCCCTGGAGAGTCACGCGGTGGGCGGCGAGTACCTGCGTGAGGGCCGGGGCATCCCGATCCGGAGCGCCGCTGGCGGCAATCGATGAGGCTTCAGTGCGGGCGTTGCCGGCGACGTATTGCGCCAGCTCGCGGACGACGCGTACGGAGTCATCGCGCAGTTCGGTGGTGTTGGGAGAGAACCAGCGGTCGATGGTCCGGTTCATCAGGAAGAAGCTGAACAGGAACATGAAGGTGGCGGGAGTGACGGCGATGAGCGCGGCGCCCAGGACCATGCGCGTCCGGAGGCGAGCGCCCAAGGCGTTGCCCTGGTCGGCAGAGAGCTTGAGGAGGTTCCTCAGCAGCAGCATCAAGAGCGCGATGAGCAGGAGGAAGAGGACTACGGTGAGTCCGAAGAAGGCGAGGGTTTCGCCTGAGGTGTCGGGGTTGAGGAAGGTGATGTGCGAGGTATTGAATGCCTGAAGGGCGCCGAAGAGCGCTGCTACGAGCACGGCTCCGGCGGCAAAGAGAACGATGAGGCGGAGCCGCGGATTCGGCTTCTCAGGCATGCGGCGATTATAGTTGCAGGCCGGAGGGAACGAGAGAACGAGAGAACAAGGGAAAGACGTCGCCCCGCCGGGATGGGCGGTGCGCGGCGGTGCGGGTGCAAGAAGCGGCTATCCGAGGATGGAGGCCGGCGCGGTAAATTCGCGCTGCTGGCTGTCGGCCACGCCCTTGTAGGTGATCTTGCCGCCCCAGGTGTTCAGGCCTTCGGCGAAGCCCGGATCCTGGCGGAGAGCCTCTTTTGCGCCGAGGTTGGCGATGCGCATTACGTAGGGGAACGTCGCGTTGGTGAGCGCGAGCGTGGAGGTGTGCGGGCACCGCGCCGGGCATGTTGGTCACGCAGTAGTGAACCACGCCGTCAACGGAGTAGCTGGGATTGGAGTGCGATGTGGGGCGCGCGGTTTCAACGCAGCCGCCCTGGTCGATGGCGACGTCGACGATGACCGCGCCTTTCTTCATGCGGGAGACCATCTCGCGGGTAACGATCTTGGGAGCTGTGGCGCCGGGGATGAGCACGCCGCCGATGACGAGGTCGGCCTCGCGGGTGGCGTGGGCGACGTTGTAGCTGTTGGAGGCCAGTGTGTAGACGCGGCCGTTGAAGATGTCGTCGATCTCGCGCAGGCGGTTGAGATTGAGGTCGATGAGCGTGACCTTGGCGCCCATGCCGAGTGCGATACGGGCTGCATTGGTACCGACTACGCCGCCGCCGATGACGGCGACATGCGCGGGAGGAACGCCGGGGACTCCGCCGAGGAGAATGCCGCGGCCGCCTTTTTCCTTCTCGAGATAAGAAGCCCCGACCTGGACGCTCATGCGGCCGGCGACTTCGCTCATGGGGGTGAGCAGGGGCAGGGTTCTCTGGCGGTCGCGCACCGTTTCATAGGCGATGCCGATGACTTTGGCGTCGAGCAGCTTGTTGGTGAGATCGGGAATGGGCGCGAGGTGCAGATAGGTGAAGAGCACCAGGCCGTCGCGGAAATAGGGATACTCCTTCTCGACGGGCTCCTTGACCTTGACGACCATGTCGGCCTTGCCCCAGCAGTAGCCGGCGTCGCCGACGATCTCGGCCCCGGCGTTCTGGTAGTCCTCATCGGGGAAGCTGGAGAGAGCGCCGGCGTTGGTTTCGACCAGCACCTTGTGGCCGGCATCGGTGAGCGCCTTGATGCCCGCGGGGGTGATGCCGACGCGCGCTTCGTTGTCTTTGATCTCCTTGGGAACGCCAATGATCATGTTCTGCTCCTCGAGTGCGATTGGATGCCGACGCGGCGGGCGGGAGAGTATTTGCGGCGCGGTTTGCCCGGCGATTTCGCGTAACGAATGGATGGTACTGCGTGAATGTTGTTTGATGTGTGCAAAGTTCGTAGTAGAACAGCAGTATGGGAACGAAACGTGACGGAACACAGCCGGTAGTGCACGAATCGGTTGCAGTGCCGCTGGCGACGGGCATGGACGACCTGGATACGGCCATTCTGGGGTATCTGGAGCGGAATGGGCGGGCCACGAACTATGAGGTGGGCGAAGCGGTGGGGCTGTCGGCTTCGGCGGCGTCGCGGCGGATCCAGGCGCTGGAGACGATGGGGGCGATTCGCGGGTATCGCGCGCTGATCAATGACCGCCTGCTGGGCAAGCACATGACGGTGTTTGTGCGGGTGACGCTGGAGCGGCAGTCGGCGCCGGTGCTGGCCGGCTTCGAGGCGGCTGTGAGGAACACGCATGGCGTGGTGAGCTGCCACCTGATGGCGGGGCAGTATGACTACATGCTGGTGGCGCGGGTGGCGGATATCGATGACTACGGGCGGCTGCACCAGAATGAGCTGTCGCGGCTGCCGGGCGTGGTGCGGCTGGAGACGAGCTTCGCGCTGCGGGATGTGATGGAGAGCGGGAAGGTTTAGCGGTTTCGCATTGGGAATTGGGGCGCGACGAATATTCCGCATTGCCTGCGCTTGCTCTATGGTTGGCAATACGTGGAATCGCAATCTGCTGCATCCCCACTGATGATCTTGACTCGGTTTCGAAATTTCTGGAGGATTCATGGTCCTGGCATCCCGCTTCTGCTCGCGGACCTTTCTGGTTGCTGTCTCGCTAAACACAGGGATTGCCCTCCTGTTGCCCGGTCCGTCGGCGGTCGGGCAGCAGCTTGCGCATCGCGAGGGCAGCAAGGCTTTGAGTATTCAGCTCCGGGAGGCGCAGGGAAAAGAGATCGCGACAGCAAAGATCTCCGCCGGCAGGCCCGGGACCGTGGTCCTTTCCATACAGCACGCATACCAGCCAGGTGATCGGCTCGTCTTCGGCGGAGCGAAATGGATGCTCCTGCAGGTGGATGACAGCATTCCCGAGTGCCTGATCTACGCGCCGGAGGGCACTTCGCGAGAGCTGTCGTACGAGATTCCATTTGGTCGCGAAGAGAAGCAGACCGGGAGCGCCTATGCGCCAGAGAGCTTTTCAGGCGAGTCGCATCGGGTCACCTTGCGCGTTCCGAGGCGGCGAGAGATTACGACTTACCGGAATCTTGCACTGAACCCGTGCGACCTGATGCGAAGCGATGATGCCCAGGTTCAGTTTTACCCTCACGCCAGTTCGAATAGCGTATCCAGAAGCCTATTCGATTTCGAGGCGCGCAACGCTATCGACGGGCACATAGACAATGGGCATCATGGCACTTGGCCTTACCAATCCTGGGGCCCGCAGCTGCGCACGGATATCTGGTGGAAAGTGGACTTTGGCAGACCCGTCGATCTGGATAAGATTCGCTTGATGGTACGCGCGGACTTCCCGCACGACAGCTATTGGAAGAGCGCAGACGTGGAGTTTTCCGATGGAAGCCGGGTTCCGCTGCAGATTCGGCAGTCCCCTGATTTTCAGGACTTCTCTTTCTCCAAACGTCGCGTTACGTGGGCGAGGATCACGAATGTTGTTCCGGCGGATCCAGCCAAATGGTGCAGCTTCATCGAGGTGGAGGCGTGGGGAAGAGAACCGCGCTAAGACATGAGGGTGCGAATCAGCCGATGTGCAAAGCGGGAGGGGAGCGAATGAAGCGCATTCTGGTCACCGGCGCGACAGGCAAGGTGGGGAGCAATTTCGTGCACCGGATATTGAACTCGCCTGGTCATGAAGACACGCAGATACGCGCACTCTGTCACAACCGGCGGCTTGAGTCCGATGAGCGGATAGAGACCGTCGTGGGGAGCATTGCGGATCGGGCGGTGGTGCGCGAAGCGATGCGCGGCATTACGCACGTGGTGCACTGCGCCACCTGCAAGGAAATGGACGAACTGGTTATGGACGTCACCGTGAAGGGGCTCTTCTGGCTGTTGGAGGAATGCAGGCAGAGCAGCACGTTCCGGCAGATTGTGCTGATTGGCGGCGATGCCGCGATGGGTCATTTCTTCTATCCTCATCCGCTGCCAGTAACGGAGCAACAGAAGCACAGCGCGTATCCCGGCTGCTATGCGCTTTCCAAGGTGCTTGAGGAAGTGATGCTCGAGCAGTACTTCATTCAGTACGATCTGGCAGGCTGTTGCCTGCGAGCTCCCTGGATCATGGAGAAGGACGACTTCAGGTACTCACTGAGTTTCGGCGAGGATGTATTCGGAGGCCCACGATGGCACGATCTGGTGAGCCCGGACGCGGCAGACGAATACCAGCGCACTGGGACGATACCCATCATGCTCGATCCAGACGGAGTCCCCGTGAAGCGCAACTTTGTCCACGTGAGCGATCTGGTAGAAAGCATGATTATGGTTCTGGATCATCCGAAGGCTCGACAACAGACCTTGAATATTTGTATGGATGAGCCGGTGGATTATTGCCAGGTCGCAAACTGCCTGCGCGAAACGCGTGGCTTGCCGTCCGTAGAGATCAAGACACCGTATCGGTCGAATTGGCTGGACAATACGAAGGCGAAATTCCTGCTGGGATGGCGGCCGCAATTCGATTTGCGGAGGCTGATCGACGAGGCTTGGTCCTATGAGCGCAGCCCATCTGACCCGCGCAAGGTCTGGTATCAGGGTTGAGGTTGTGTGGACTTGCGAGGGTCGGCGCCGAGCGAGTGGGCGAGACACCCGTTGGGGGCATCCACTTCCTGATACAAAGCTCACACCGCGTGCGTTACCCTTGGACTCACCCGATAGTTCCTCCCACACTCTAAAGGAGAACCCATGCCCTTCAACGCTTGCCGTTCGCCTCTGCTGCGTCATTGCCTCTCTTTCCTTATTGCATGCCGCGTTTCGGCGCTGCACAAGTGCCCACGCCGTCTTCAGTGCTGGGCCATACACCTGGCGATGATTTCTATCTCGCGGACTACGAGGACACGGTGCGCTATTTCCATGCGCTGGCGGCGGCTGCGCCGGATCGCATGAAGATGTTCACGGTGGGCAAGACGACGCAGGGCAGGAACATCGAGATTGCGCGTGATCTCGTCGCCCGCCAACATTGCCAAGCTGGATGAGACGAAGCAGGTTGCCGGACGGCTGGCGCGCGCGACGGATCTGAATGACGACGCGGCGCAGGCACTGGCGCGGACGTCGAAGGTCATCGTGCATATTGACGGCGGGCTGCACGCGAGCGAGGTGGCGGGGCCGCAGCACACCATGATGCTGGCTTACAAGCTGCTGCAGCGCGAAGAATGATCCGCGAGATCGACGCGATTCTCGACAACGTGGTGCTGGTGCTGTGGCCCACGCTCAATCCCGATGGGCAGGACATGGTGGTGCACTGGTACCGGCAGAACGTGGGCACGCAGTATGAGGTGAGCCCGCTGCCCATGCTCTACCAGGAGTATGTGGGGCACGACAACAATCGCGACGGCTACATGCTCAACATGAAGGAAGAGCAGGTAGTGACGAAGACGCAGCTTGAGTACAACCCGGTGATCTTCTATTGCCAGCACCAGACCGCGCCCTTTCCGGCGAGGATCTGGATCCCGCCGTTCTCCGATCCCATCTCGTCGAATATCAGCCCCTATGTGCGGAGCTGGCTGAACGTGATCGGCACCAATATGGCCGCGTATCTGAACGCGCACAAGATGCCGGGCGCGATCTCTGAATCGCGGTTCGACAACTGGTATGCGGGCTTCATGGACTGGTCGCACGTGTTCCGCGGCGAGATTTCGTTCTTCACGGAGACGGCGCTGTACGAGTACGCTACGCCGCATTTCTACACGGTGAGCGATTTCCCCAAGCAGTATCAGGATCTGCGCGCGCTGACGATGTATACGACGCCGTGGCAGGGCGGATGGTGGCACCTGAAGGACGCGGTGGACTACATGGTGGGCGGGTCGATGTCGGTGTTGGATCTGGCGGCGAAGAATCGCGAGACGCTGCTCTACAACCGCTACCAGGCTGCGCGCGACACCATCGAGCACTTCAAGAAGGAACCGCCGTTTGCGTATGTGATCAGCGACAGGCAGACGGATACGCCCGAGGCGGCGCTGCTGGCGCAGAAGATGATCGACAACGGGCTTGGACGTGTATGCGACGAAGGACGGCTTCAAGGCGAATGGGGTTGCGTATCCGGCGGGGTCGTGGGTGATTCCGATGGACCAGGCGTACGCGGAGATGGCGAAGGAGTTGTTCGAGCGGCAGAAGTATCCCGACGCGATCGAGGCGGGCACGTCGAAGTCCATCGACCTGCCGTATGACGTGACCGGCTGGACGCTGCCGCTGCAGATGGGCGTGAACGTGGACGAGGTGACCGATCCGCTGGGCGCAGAGCAGCGCGGCCTGCTGGCGAAGATTGACAAGGCGGAGGCGCCGGCCGCGGGCGTGGAGGGAGCAGGCACAGTGCTTGCGCTGAGCCACCGCACCAATGCGTCGTTTGAGGTGGTGAATGCGGCGTTGCGGGAAGGCGCGACGGTCACGCTGGCGCAGGATGCGGTGAAGACCGCGAATGGCACGGAGAAAGGCGCGTTTCTCATCAGCGGCATTACACGCGACAAGCTGGACGGGATCGCGAAGAAATACGCGGTGGGCGCGGTTGCGGTAAGCGCGCCGGCACAGACGCTGGCAATCAAGAAGGCGAAGATCGGTTTGTACCGGCCGTGGGCGCCGGCGATCGACGAGGGATGGACGCGGTGGGTTCTGGAGAACTACGGCTTCGAGCCGAAGAGCCTGTACAACGCGGATATTCGCTCGGCCGGACTGCGCAGCCGCTATGACGTGATCGTGGTGCCGGACATGTCGTCGAGGCAGTTGATGGATGGATACGGTGTGGGCGTTGTGCCGGGGCAGTACGCGGGCGGCATCGGGCAGGACGGGCTGAACAACCTGCGCGAGTTTGTGCGCGAGGGCGGAACGCTGGTGGCGCTGAACAGGGCGGCCGACGCGCTGATTCCGCTGTTGAGCCTGCCGGTGGAGAACGTGATCAAGGGCGCGAAGAGCGACAAGTTCTTCTGCTCAGGTGCGCTGCTGCGCGTGGAGACGGAGCATGCGGAGCTGCCGACGAATTATGGCGAGCCGGACGTCGCCGGTGGTGATGTTCCAGATGGGGCCGGTGTTCCAGCCATTGCCTGGATTCCATGGGGCGGTGCTGGCACGGTATGCCAAGCAGACGAATCCATTGGAAAGCGGGTTGCTGCTGCACCCTGAGGCCATTGAGGGCAAGGCGGCCGCGGTGGAGATGGCGTATGGACGCGGGCGCATTGTGCTGTACGGATTCAAGCCGCAGTTCCGTGGGCAGTCGCATGCGACGTACAAGTATCTGTTCAACGAACTGTATTCGTATGAACATCCGGATCTGCCGGTGGAGGCGGGCGCGCCAGCGAAGGAGAAGGATGCGGCTCCGGTGAAGAAGGCGGCAAAGGCGGAGGATGAAGAAGACGACGATTATCCTTCGGAATGAATTGGGCTGAATGAGCGACAGGCGCCTCCGCGAGGAGGCGCCTGTTGCTCTTAGAGGCTAGAATTCTGATGTGAGCCATTCGTTTGAAGTCGGGCCGGTGCAGGTGGGCACGGGCGGTCTGTTTCTCATCGCCGGGCCGTGCGTGATCGAGTCAGAAGCGCATGCGCGCAAGATGGCGGACGCGATCCAGCGCATCA
Source organism: uncultured Acidobacteriota bacterium (assembly GCA_963819365.1). Taxonomy (GTDB): domain Bacteria; phylum Acidobacteriota; class Terriglobia; order Terriglobales; family Acidobacteriaceae; genus Telmatobacter. The sequence goes on along the minus strand of CAWFVY010000014.1, from coordinate 15,063 downwards.
CGTCGGATCTCGGTGTTCCCTACATCTTCAAAGCCAGTTACGACAAGGCGAACCGCACCAGCGTGAAGAGCTTCCGCGGGCCCGGGCTGGTGGAAGGCGCGCGGATCCTGGGGCAGATCGCAAAGGATACGGGACTGCCTGTGCTGACGGACGTGCACGAGCCGTCGCATTGCGACGTGGCGGCTGCAGCCGTGGATGTGCTGCAGATTCCGGCGTTCTTATGTAGACAAACCGACCTGCTGGTGGCGGCGGGCAAGACCGGCCGCGCCGTGAATATCAAGAAGGGGCAGTTTGTCGCGCCCTGGGATATGACGCATCCGGTGGAGAAGGTGCGGTCGACCGGCAATGAGCGCGTGTTCCTGACGGAGCGTGGGGCGAGCTTCGGGTACAACACACTGGTCGTGGATTTCCGGTCGCTGCCGGTGATGCGGCAGATGGCGCCGGTGGTGTTCGACGGAACGCACAGCGTGCAGCAGCCGAGCGCGGCCGGTGGCGTGAGCGGCGGGCAGCCGGAGTTCATTCCGCTGCTGGCGCGGGCGGCGGTGGCGGCGGGCGTGGATGGGCTGTTCCTCGAAGTGCACGACGATCCGGCGACCGCGAAGAGCGATGGCGCCAATGCGCTGCGGCTGGATTTGCTGAAGCCGCTGCTGGAGACGCTGCTGGCGATTCATGAAGCAGCAACTCCTAGCTCCTAGCTGCGAGCTCATGACCGCGAGGAGGTCGACAGATGACGGCCCCAAGACTCATTGAGGCAACGGCGACGCTGCGCGCGGCCGATGTCACGGCGCTGGCGGAGTGGTATCGCGACAAGCTCGGATTTGCGATCACGATGAGTTGGGGCGAGCCCGCTGAGTATGCGCGTGTGCAACGGGATGCGGTGGAGTTGGGCATAGGGCGGCTCGGCGAGCGATTCGGGCCGTCTTCGGTGTACGCGATTGTGAGCGGCGTGGACGCGCTGTATACCGAGTTTGTCGCGCGAGGCGTGGAGATGGGCCGCGAGGTCGGCGATCAGCCGGATCGCATGCGCGATTTCGATCTGTTCGATCCGGAGGGGAATCGGATTTGTTTTGGTGAGGCGATTGAGCGCGTGGATCGAAGCGCTGGAGTATAAAGGACGCAATGTCCTGGAAAGATCGCACCAGAAAAACCAGTGATTCGTTCCGCATGCTGTGGAAGCGGGCGCTGTCCCATCGCAAGCCGGAGTGGGATTTCGAGGATTATCCGATCCGCGTGCGCGTGCAGACGGACGTGCCTGAAGGCTCGCGCTACTGGGCGCGGATTCTCGGATGGAACGTGGACGGGCTGGGCAGAACGCGGGCCGACGCGCTCAGCGAACTTGAGAAGTACTACGAAATGCGCAAAGCCTCGCGCGCGCAGGAAGGCGAGCCCGCGCCGCGGCCCGGCACCGCGGTTCCATGGAAGTTCGCATCGCAGCAGCGCGTGCATGCGAACGACGAGTTGATGAAGGACTTCATTCATCGCGTGCTCGATCTTCCCTGGGCATTTATCTCCGATGAATCGAGTTTGTGGGATTTCCACCAAGACGAGAGCGGAGAGGCGCTGATCGCCAAGATCAGAGACGTTTATGGGGTCGATGTGTCGGACATTGCAAGCGGGAATATCGCGGAGATTCTTGAACGCATCGCGGCTGAGCGAGTGCAGTAAGATTTCACGGTACCGCACTGGTTGCGCAAGGCGATGATGAACCGAAGAGACTTTCTCACCTCTAGCGCGGCGGCTATCGCCGCGCCAGCACTGGCCAACTCCGTGGTCTCCGTGCCAGGTCCAGACCTCAATCGTCACCGCTTCGGCGTGAATTACACGCCTTCGCGGAACTGGTGGTTTTGCTGGAATGATTGGGACGCGGGATCGATTGCGCGCGACCTGGATGCGATTGCGGGGCTGGGTGCGGATCATCTGCGCATCATGCTCGTCTGGCCGTTCTTCCAGCCCAATCCGAAGTCGGTGAGCGGGGCGCATCTCGACAGGTTGGATCAACTGCTCACGCTGATGGGCGAGCGCAAACTGGATGCGCTGGTGACGGTGTTTACCGGGCAGTTGAGTGGCTGGTACTTCCTGCCTTCGTTCAACCGGCTGAGCGACGGGTTCTACACGACGAAGTTGATGTGGGAGGCGCAGGAGCTGTTCGTGCGCGAGTTGGCGCGGGTGATGCGCCCGCACGCGAATGTGATCGGGTTCGACTTCGGGAACGAGTTGAATACGTGCTGGCAGGCGCCAACCAAGGATGGGGACGCATGGATGGCGCGCATGTTCGCGCTGATGCACGAGGTGTTGCCGGACCGGCTGCACGTGAATGGAGTCGACCACAATCCGTGGTTCAAAGAGGAGACGTTTTCTCCGCAGGCGCTGGCGGCGGCACGGTTTCCCGTGATGCACTGCTATCCGTGGTGGACGGGCGCGCTGAAGTACGGCGGCGCCATGGATCCACCGAGCGTGAAGCTGCTGGCGGCGATGGCGGCGCTGATCCGCTCGTATGCGGGCGATGCGCGCAAGCCGGTGTGGGCGGGGGAGTTCAATACGTGCATCGAAGCGCTGCCGGAGAAGGGGCAGGCGGAGTGGCTGGAGAAGGCTGTGACGGCGGCCATCGAGCAGGGCGTGAGCTGGTTCAGTTACTGGGACTCGCACGATGTGGATCGGAAGTTTGAGTTCAACCCGCTGGAGTACACGCTGGGACTGCTGACCAACGACGGCCGCGTGAAGGAGCAGGGGCGCGTGTTCAAGCAGTTGGCGGAGGCGTATCGCGGGAAGGCGGTGACGTATCCGGCGGCGAGTGTGCCCGCGCCGCCGCAGGAGCAGACGTTGGCTGGGACGTGGGCCTGGATCAATGAGTGGCTGGGGTGGAAGAAGCAGGGTACAGGCGCCAGGGAATAGGCACCAGGGAATAGGGAATGGGAACTGGCGGACCCGGCGCGGTGTCTAAGTTGACATGACCCTCCGAAAGTGGACGCTGCGCGCGCTCAAATGGGCCGGCGTGTCTTTAGCTGCACTGATCCTGCTCCTCGCCATAGGGGTCCAGGCCCAGCAATGGCTGCTGCGCTGGCGCTGCGAGCGGCTGATGGCAGATATGCACCAGATTCGGTTGTATGAGAGCACGTGGGCTGATGCGCAGCGGCTGATGAACAAGTGGGGTGCGTGGGGCCACTATGAAGGAAGCTGCACTGCTCAGGATTGCCACTACCAAATCACGCTTGGGAATTCTGCGTTCGGAGTGAATGAATCAGGAGAGCCGAACTGGTTGGATCTCTTGTAGGAGCGGATGGTCGATTCCGGCCTTCTGGCTACACGGGCAACGGCTCTGCAAACCACCTTCACGGTTCACAATGGTTCGATTTGGCGTATGAGTTCGTACATGCTCGTCGATGTTCCTTCCGGAAACGTGGGAGCTTATGCTGGCGAGTACGCGTTGCTGGTGAGGGTGCGTTCAGTTGACGCGATGCCGGATCGCCGAACTGACTTTACGGAGCAGATGGAAGAACATCCTTTCTATCTCACCGCACGGCCAAGTGGATGTATGAACTGCATGAGGGCCGACGTGTATTACTCGACACATACGCCCAAGGAACAGATCGCCCAACTGACGACTTTCAATTTTGATTGCATCACGCGATTTAGGTCGTGCAGATTCCTAGCGGAGGTGTTGCCCGCTGCCGGCGATTGGGATCTCTATCCTGGTCCTGAGCCCGGCAGCCCTCCTGTCTTAGAGAAGCCTCACGTTCCGCGGCCATGCCCTGTGCCGATGTGGGCAACTGCGCGAGACCACGAAATTGCAGTCGTGGCGGATGTTAAAGAGACCGGTACCGTGCAAGATGATTGGTATGGACCACGTGAGAAGGATCGTATGCATATCGTGTCGGTTCTGAAGGGGAACTCGTCTGTTCGACCGGGCAGCTTCATCGACGTGATTCCGTTCGCGGAGAGCCCCAGCGTTTGGGACTACGAACCTTCGGAACACATGAAGCAAGGGAGCCGATACCTACTCTTCTTCCATGATTCTGGAGACGATCCTCCATTGCCATCGATCAGCTTGGATCGGTGCGGACTTTCAGAGGACACGCCCGAAAACCGGCGCGATGTGGAGAAGGGAATGGCGATGAACGACGATCTGCGCAGGCCGGAGCGGTGGTGAGGCGCTCACAAAGATTGTCTTCGACAGGAAAAGCAAGAACAAAGCAAACGCAGCTACCTCGACCGCTTACTCACGGCTGACGGCGTCAAAGGCAGCTGCAGATCCCTCCGTCCGCTGAAGAAGGCGCGCGGACTGTCGGGATGACACGGCTCAGAGAGCCGTGAGGGCCTCAGTGCTGGACGCGGCCGTGCATGCCGGCTTCGAAGCTGCGGCGGTCAAGGCGGGGCAGGGAGCGGACGATTTTGTCAGGGAAGAGCGGGTAGTGGCGGGCGGCGATGAGCAGCTCGGGGACACACCAGACGTCTTCCGCGGCGGTCATCCATTGGCGGTGGTCGAGGCGGGCGAGGTTCACGGCGCATGAGTAGGAGCGTAGAGTGCGCTCGCTGCGCAGGTTGTAGTAGCTGTCGAAGTAGCTGAGGGCGAGCTCGCGGAGGGTGCGATAGATGGGCGCGCGGAAACGCAGTCCCGCGAAGTTCGACTTGGCGATGCTTCCCCAGAGGCCGCGTTCGCGGTAGAGGGCGACGACGTGGTCGTCGTCGCGGACGGCTTCGAGATCCATCACCAGCGGCGGATGGCCGTTGATGCGCAGAGCAGCGGCGGCGATGAGGGCGCCTTCGAGGCAGTGTCCCCGGCGCTCGCGGAGGACTCGCTGCGGGGATCGCGCGGTATCGGCGTAGTCGTACTCGATGGAGTCGATGAACCTCTGGATGCGTGCGGGAGTCTTGAGGCTGCGCAGGGTTCGGAGGTCGGCGGGCGAAAGGCCGAAGAGCGGGTGCGATCCGTTTTTGGGCAGGACTCGACGGTTCGAAGGCAAAGGCGGAGGTCTCCTGAAAGTCCCGCAAATTATACAAAGAGGGCGTTGGGGGAAGCAGATTCCCTTTAGGAATGACAGACAAGAGAAGCAAGGGCGGCGGGCTGAAGCCTGCGCGGGCTGATAGCATTCGGCTATGAATTTCCCCACAGCGGAAAAATTGCTTCGTGTTGTGATTTCGGGCCCAGCGATGGCGGGTCTGTTGGTTTGTGCGGCGGGGGCGTCGGCGCAGAGCGTCGATCGCGCGCACGTAGATGAAGTGCTGCGCGGGTTGAACCGCGGGCACTCGGTGGGCCAGGTGGCGGTGTCGCCGGATGGCAAGCAGCTTGCGTGGATCGCGGGCGGGCGTGGCGGCGACGGCCAGATCCTGGTGGCCCCGATCGGCGATTTGAAGAAGACGCAGCGCGTAACGGCGGCGGCGAAGGCCGATCAGCATTGCGCGGAGAACGATCTGACGTGGGAGCCGGATTCGAAGGCGCTGGCGTTCTTTTCGGATTGCGCGAGCAGCAACGGGCAGCTCGATCTCTATTTGTCGCGCGTGGATGGAACGCCGGCGAAGCGGCTGACGCAGTTGAAGGGCTACGTGCATGAGGCGGCATTTTCGCCGGATGGAACGAAGGTAGCGTTTCTGTATGTGGAGGGTGCGACGCGGCCGGCGGGCGCGCTGGCGGCCATGAAGCCTCCCGCGGGCGTGATTGGCGAGGACGGCGTGGAAGTGCAGCGCGTGGCCTATGCCGATGTGGCGGCCAACGAGCCCGCGAATGCGATCGTTTCGTCGCCTGCGAATCTGCATACGTATGAGTTCGACTGGGCGCCGGATTCGAAGGGATTTGCCTATGTGGCTGCTGCTCCGCCGGGCGAGAACAACTGGTGGGTGGCGAAACTTTACACGCAGATGTTGGGCGGAGAGGCCAAGGCGGTGCTGGCTCCGGCGGAAGTTGCGGGGCCGCTGCATGGATTGCAGATCGCGGTGCCACGCTGGTCGCCTGATGGGAAGACCATCGCGTTTATTGGCGGGCTGATGAGCGACCAGGGCTCAACGGGCGGCGATGTGTGGGTTGTCTCTGCGGGAGGCGGAGTTCCGCGGGATCTTACGGCGGGGAGGCCGGCTTCTCCGGCATGGGTGGAGTGGAGCGGCAACGAGTATGTGTTTGTGAGCGAGCTGGCGGGCGGGAACAATCAACTGATCCGACTGCATCTGCAGGGCGACCGGACCGGCGAGGGGTCGGTGACGTTTGGCTCGCCGATTTTCAGCATCCCGGGCAGCGTGGGCGATGGGCGGTGGTCGCATAGCCTGTCGAGCACGGCGGACAAGTCGATGTTCGTGTTTCAGGCGAGCACCTATGAGAAGGCTCCGGAGATCTATGCGGCCAGGCCGGGAACGGTGATGACGTCGGGGCTTGAGGGCGTCATGCAGTTGTCGCACCTGAACGACGGAGTGGAGCCGGGCTGGGGCAAGGCGGTTTCGCTGAGCTGGAAGAACGACGACTTCCGCGTGCAGGGCTGGCTGCTTCTGCCCAAGGATTACGATCCGAACAAGAAGTATCCGCTGATTGTGGAGGTGCATGGCGGCCCGGCTGCCGCGGTGCAGGCGAGCTGGGGCGGACGCGGCGGGCTGAGCGCGACGGGGTTCTCGGCGCTGGGCTATTTCGTGCTGCAGCCGAACCCGCGGGGAAGCTACGGGCAGGGCGAGGCGTTTACGCAGGCCAACCGCAAGGACTTTGGATACGGGGATTTGCAGGACATTCTGAAGGGCGTGGACACAGTTGAGGCGCAATATCCCATCGATCCGAACCGGGTGGGCATCACGGGCTGGAGCTACGGCGGGTTCATGACCATGTTCGCGGTGACGCAGACCAACCGCTTCAAGGCGGCGGTGTCGGGTGCGGGTATCGCCAACTGGCAGAGCTATTACGGCGAGAACTCGATCGACCAGTGGATGATTCCGTACTTCGGCGCCAGCGTCTATGACGATCCGGCGGCGTATGCGCGGGAGTCGGCGATCAGCTTTATCAAGAACGTGAAGACGCCGACACTGGTGGTGGTCGGGGATCGCGATGGCGAGTGCCCGGCGCCGCAGTCGTACGAGTTCTGGCACGCGCTGCGGGATGAGCATGTGCCCACGCAGCTTGTGATCTATCCGAATGAGGGGCATGGGTTTGTGAATCCCGAGCATCGCCGGGACGTGATGGATCGTGCGGTGGAGTGGTTTGCGAAGTACCTGCCCGCCGGAGCGGGAAACGAAAACCAGGCCAGTGCGAACCGCTAAGCCGCTCGCCTACAACGGCGTGCAGAGTCTATTGGAAGGGTGCGTTGGCGGTCCCCCGCCCAGGCGGGCGGGGGATGGTCACGGGCTGGTACACTTTTCTTTGGAGCAAACAGGTCTCATTGGCCGGCAGATCCAGTCGGATTGCGCCGGATGCTTGAGCGGGTTTCCGCCGCAGGCCGTGTGAACGTGTCGGCGGGGAGCCTATCCAGTTCTTTTTCTACGTGGGGAGACCGTTTTGCCGCAGTCGAGGGTGAAGCGGGGAGGATTCATGCGGCGGTTTCTGACGCTTGTCTGTCTGTTGTTCCTGGCCATTCCGGCCGGGATTACCATCACCGGCTGCTATCGCAATCCAGCCGGGAATTATTGCAATGGCCTGGGCTACGGGCCCAAGACCACGGATTTGTACTCGATCAGTCTGGAGCCGAAGAGCACGGGCATTTCGCTGGCGTTCGGGCAGACGCGCCAGATGAACGCGCCGACGGCGAGTTCCTGCAAGGGAACCAGCGTCACCGTGACCTCATTCGCTTATGGCACCACCAATAATCAGCTGGTGGATCTTTCGCCTACGGGCAACATGTGCGCCGGAACGTGGAATCGCAACTCGGGGGGCGGCATTGCGGACTACACCATCTGCAACTATCCCAGCCCTCTGCCGAAGACGGGAGGCCTGCCGTACTCAACGGCCTACATTACGGCTTCAGCCGAATCGATTGTTTCCAATCCCGTGGAAGTGTATGTGCACGCGCCGGTGACTTCAATATCGCTGGTGGGGCCATCGCAATGTCTCTCCCAGACCGAGCAGGCACAACTGGATGCGCAGGCCTGCTACGTGGCGAACGGGAAGCAGGTGCTGATGTGCGCTCCCTCGACAGTGACGTCGGACAAGTATGCATGCCCGCTGCCCGCGGGTGTGGCGTCGGTTCCGAGCTGCTCGAACTCGATTGGCGCGCTGAGCTACTCAGTAGGCACCGCCGGTGTGGCCACCATCAATCTTGAGACCAATCAGATCACGGCGTTGAACCCGGGTACGACAGCGATTACCGCGTCGGTGGCCGGGTCGGGATCGTCGGCGGGATATTTCTCCACGTGTCCTCCGGCTTCGATTTCGGTGACTCTGAATGGAAAGACGAGCGCCACGGTGACGCAGGGCGTTACGCAGAACATGGTCACCACGGTGCTCGACACGAACGACAAGCCGATTACGGGCCTGACGCTCGACTACCAGTCGACCAACCCTCTCAACGTCTCGGCGACGAGCAGCGGTTCGATCAATGCGACCTTCCCGGGCTCGGCCGCGCTGTATGCGGTGTGCCAGCCGGGGACGTGCAACCCGGCTCCGATCAACCAGATCGGCGTGAACGGGACAGGGCTTTCCATCTCCAGCAACCCGGTCGAAATTACTGTGCCAGGTACCGCGAGCGCATACGTGTGGTACGGCGCGCCGGGGCAGTCGCAGTACTTTGTTCCGGTACAGTTGCTGACCGGGACGATCGGTTCAACGGTGCGCCTGCCTTATGTGCCGAACTCGATGGTGATGGACCGCGCCGGCGTGAGCATCTATTTCGGGTCTTCGCATGAGTTGATGGTGTACAGCACGGCGACCAACAGCAAGGCGGCCGAGTATGCGGGGCTGCCGGGAGTGGTACTGGCGGTGAGCCCGAATGGCACGCAGGTACTAGTGAACGACCCGGTGCGGAAGGTCTTCTATCTTGCGGCAAGCAACGGCTCAACCGCGTCGACCTTCGGCGGCCTGGGCACTTCGGCCAACTGGACGCCGGATGGCAAGACGCTCTATGTGACGGACAGCGCCGCGGCAGGAGCCGGCCATACCAACACGCTTTACGTGTACAACGCGAACACAGGCTGGACCATGTATCCGCTGACGACATCAGGCGGCACGGCCGGCCCGGAGAACCTGGTGGTCACCATCCCGAGCGTGGGCGCGTATATCAGCGGCAACCCGACGGTGGCGCATACGTGGTGTCCGGCGGGCATGGCGGGCGACTACGCCAGCATGAGCTTCTATCCGCAGGGCGACGCGGTCAATACCGACACCGATGTTCTGGCCGCGACTGCGGACGGGCTGCATATCCTGGGTGCGACCGCGCAGGGTAACTCGGGCGCGCCGGCGGCAATTTCGTTGTCGGATATCGCGGTTAAGATTCCGTCGACGGAATGCCCCAGGTCATCCACCGGCCAGCTTGAGGCGCTGTCGATTCAGCACACGCTGAACCAGACAACGGTGAATGTGGATGCGACGGCGGTGAACGCGATTGTGACCTCGCCGGCGGCTGTGAAGCAGGGAGTGAACACTGCGGGGAGCAGCCTGAGCTTCGTTCTGTATAACGGCGCGACGGCCGGCGCAACGCTGCCCTACTATGTGCAGACCACCGCAGAAACCAACTCGCTGGGCACGGTGGGTTACCTGACGCTGACGGGAAGCACGGCGGTAACGGCACCGGTCGCGGGCGCGTTCAGCCCGGATAACACGCTGTTCTTCGTGTCCACGTCGGGGGATAACAAGATTCACTACATCGACACGGTCAGCCTGAAGGACACGCAGCAGATCAGTCCGAATCTGCCGGCCTGCACGCCTGGATCCGATCCGGACTGCAAGCTCATCGGAACTCCGCCGAGCGTTGTTCCGGCAACCGCTATCTGGGTGAAGCCGCGCGCCACGACGTAAGGCGCGGTTGATTCAAGCGACAAAGGCCGGCTATGTGCCGGCCTTTGTCGTTCTGGTACGGCGTTGCCGAAAGACCGTGGCGCATTGCTGATTCTGAGCCCGACGCGGCGCGAGCAAGCCCGCGTCCTGGCAGGTTCCGGCGGGCCGTGGCAGCCAGGCGGCGGCTCCGGGACACGCCATCTCAGCACGATAGAATCGAATCATGATCAAGGGGATTTCCTTCATTCGTCCCACGGCGAGTCGAAGCAGCTACGAGCGATTGGCCGGATTTTTTGCGGCGCTGGGTTTCGAGCCCGGCCGCGGATGGGAGGAGCCAGAACACGTGGCATCGAGCCGAGGCGCATCCTTTCTGGCGCCAGGAGGGAATCTCGAATTTGTGGATGGCGCGGCGCCGCAGTTTGCACCCGTGGCGATAGAAGTGACTTCGCTGGATGCGGTTCACCAGGCGGCGATGCACTGGCTCAAGGCGGAAGGGCTCGATCCTGACACAGCGATCACGCCGGTGAACGGCACGCATTGGAAATCGCATTACTTCACGGTGGAGATCGAGCTCGGCCAGTCGTTTTCGTTCTGGGCGTGGGACGATCCTCTGAAGGGTAAGCCGGTTGCCCTGGAGGGCGACCTCAGCGCCGAAGGCATGCGCTTCGCAATCGTGGTGGCGCGCTGGAATGCGGTGATCACCGACCGGCTTCTGGAAGGCGCGCTGGATGCAATGCTGCGCAGCGGCGCGCGGCGCAGCGACATCATGATCGTCCGCGTACCGGGCGCATGGGAGATTCCCGCGGCAGCCCGCACGCTCGCCAACCAGGCGGCAAGTGGAGCGGTGATGCTCGACGCCATTGTCACGCTGGGCTGCCTGTTGCGCGGCGAGACGGCTCATTACGAGGCGATCTACAACGAGGTGTCGCGCGGCATCGGGCAATCGCAGCAGGAGACGGGGATTCCGCACAGCTTTGGCGTGCTGACTTGCGAGACGCTCGAGCAGGCGCTGAATCGCGCCGGCATCAAGGCGGGGAACAAGGGTTTTGAAGCGGCCGCAGCCGCCATTGAGATGGTGAGCCTGCGCCGCAAGTTGCTGCAGGGAGCGAGCGCATGACGGCGGGCACGCGGCGGAAGTCGCGCGAACTGGCGATGCAGATGCTCTTCCAGGCGGATATGGGCAAGCAGACGCCGGACCAGGTGCGGGAAACGTTTTGGAAGGCGGGCGACGAAGCGGTGGGGCCCGAAGTGCAGGGCTTTGCCGAAGACCTGTTCCGCGTGGCTACGCTGCACATGGAGAAGATCGACGAACTGATTGTTGCGAACGCCAAGAACTGGCGGCTGGAGCGCATGCCCGCGGTCGATCGCAATCTGCTGCGCATGGCCATTGGCGAGATGATCGGTTTCAAAGGCACGCCGTTTCCCATCGTGATCAACGAGGCGCTGGAGATCGGCCGCCGCTACTCGGCGCCGGAGTCGATCAACTTTCTCAACGGCGTTCTGGACGCTGTGGCGCACAGTCTCATCGGTAAATAAGCGCATACGGTGGTGCGCGGTTCCATTTACAACTCGCTTACGTAAAGCGGCGTCCAACCCGGAGAAGGCGAGGCAGGCGCGAACGCGACCCGAGGCGTCTGTTCGCACCCGGGAGCAGTTTTAGCCAGCCAAGCGTCGGGGTGAGCCTGGGACTCCACCGCCGCCGAATTGGGGTAAGATTGAGAGTCTCAGGAAACGTACCGGCATTCTTCGGGCGAATCGAAGGGAGATCACGTATGGCAGAGGAAAGCAATAAGATCAATGGGCTTGCATGGTTCGTGGCGGGCCTGGGCATTGGCGCGCTGGCGGGCATTCTGTACGCGCCCAAGAGCGGCCGTGAAACCCGCGAAGACCTGGCCAACAGTGCGCGTGAAGGCACTGAGTATCTGCGCAACCGCAGCAAGCAGGTGGCGGAGCAGGTGGGCGGCATGGTCGATAAGGGTCGCGAGCAGATGGGCGACTACGTGGACCGCGGCAGGGAAGTGATGGATCGCGGCCGGGCACAGTGGGAAGAGTTCGTGGAGCGCGGCAAGAGCCTGGTGGGGGAGCAGTCGCGGCGCGTTTCTGAAGCAGTTGACGCCGGGCGGCAGGCGTTCCGTTCCACCACGTCAAGCAGTGCGACAACCGGCGGCGGCAGCGGCACATATGGGCCGGGTGGGGGCGGTGCAAGCTCTCCAGCGTCTTCTACGGATGGCACTGGCGTTTAGCCGGGGCTTGGCTTTCGCGGCAACCTTGATGGGATCAGGACTCAGCCGAACGTGCCCGAGAAGGCTCGTTACGGCGGGTCCTGCCCGTCGCTCCAACAATTGACTGAGAACGCGGCGTTCGGCCTGTGAGGCACATTATGGACATGCAACACCTGGATACCATTTTGATCGTGATGGTGGCTGTTTACGGAGTATCGGTGTTGCTCCACATCAGTGTTCTGGCGGGCCTGTGGTTGGGCGTGAACAAGGGCCTCAAGCAGGCCAAGCAGTACGCCGAAGAGATAGAAGTGAAGGTTTTGCCGGTTCTTGCATCGACGCGGGAGGTTCTGGAGCAGACCAGGGCGCTGGTCACCCGCCTGGAACCGAAGCTCGATGCCGCGGCCACAGACCTTTCAAACATCACCCGGATGGCGCGGGAAGAGACCGCGCGTATCAGCGCCTCCGCAGACGAAATCACACAGCGGTTCCGGCGCCAGGCGGACCGCGTGGCGCAGATGACGGAGAATGCGGTCGACGGAGTGGAGAAGGCAAGCAATCTGATCAACAGCGCGGTGGCCGGCCCGGTGCGCCAGGCGTCAGGGGTCATCGCAGCCGCCCGCGCCATTATAAGCACGCTTCGCCAACGCCAGCCCCATCCCAGCCATCCTGCGGACGAGGATTATCAGCAGGAACGGCAGCAGTACGTCTAGGGTTTGCCTGTCCGCTCTCCTGAGCACAATCGTTTACTCTGATCGCGGAGGACGAACGTGCGCCGTCGCATTCCTTTACTGTTCCTCGCTGCCTCTCTCCTGGCCATTTCCGCGGGCGCGCAGGCCGGCGGATCCGCATCTCTTCTGGTTCTTTCGAAGCAGGACCACACCGTGGCGATCGTCGATCCGGCGAGCCTGAAGGTGCTTGGCAAGGCGCCGGTGGGCGACGATCCGCATGAGGTTGTCGCGTCTGCCGATGGGCGCACCGCCTACGTGTCGAATTACGGATTCGGTCGGTTTCACACCATTACAGTGATCGATCTGGTGAATCGGAAACAGGAGAAGGTGATCGATCTGACTCCACTGCGCGGGCCGCACGGGCTGGCGTTTGTGGATGGCAAGGTGTGGTTCACGGCCGAGGCGAACAAGTGCATTGGCAGCTACGATCCGCAGACCGGCAAGGTCGACTGGATCCTCGGCACGGGACAGAATCGCACCCACATGCTGTACGTGTTTCCTGGTGCGAAGCGGATTGTCACGACCAATGTGAACGCGGGAACGGTCAGCGTCCTCGATTTTGAAGAGTCCAAGGGCGGGCCTCCGCCGGGAGGACCGGGCACGCCGGGCGGACCACCTCCGCCTCCCGGGTTTCCGGCCGGCGCGATCCTTCCGCCGGGTGGAGACTGGAATCCGACCGTGGTCCCGGTGGGCTCGCGCGATGAGGGTTTCGATGTTTCTCCTGATGGCAAAGAAGCGTGGATCGCCAACGCTGGCGACGGCACCGTATCGATCATCGACCTGAATGCGAAGCGCGTGACGGCCACGCTCGACGTGAACGTGAAGTCAGCCAACCGGCTCAAGTTCACGCCGGACGGCAAACGAGTGCTGGTGTCGATGCTGGGCAGCGGTGATCTTGTCGTCATTGATGTTGCGTCACACCAGGTGGAGAAGCGGGTTCCGATCGGAAAGGGCGCGGCGGGAATCGAGATGCAGCCGGATGGGAAGCGGGCCTACGTCGCATGCACGCCGGATAACTACGTGGCGGTGATCGACCTGAAGACGCTCGAGGTGGTGGGGCGCATTGAGGCCGGTGGGAATCCGGATGGGCTGGCGTGGGCGGCTGCTTTTTAGCACGAACCAATCACAATCGATAGCAGGCATGGCGGCACGCATCATGTAAGACGAGGGCCAGAACGGTGCAGGGGTGAAATGCGGGCGAGGCCGATTTGCACTCCGGCGCGCTCAGGCATACCCTTCTCGTGAGACTCCGCCATGCTCGATTTCGTCCGCAGATCGCGATCGATCCTGCCGATACTGTTCGTGTGTTTCTGCGCGGCGGCGCAGGAACCGGAAGCAGTTCTCAAGGCGCTGGTGACGACCGGCGAGGTGACGCTTCGCGGCCAGACCCGGCAATACATCGTGCGCCATCTGCCGCCGTCGTCGTTCCCTGATTTGCCCGATGCAGTGGCCAATGAACTGAACCAGCGCGGCTGCCTGATTCCGCAGACCTACCAGGCCCATCAGCCAGAGAACGCCGTGCACGGCAGCTTTCAGCGCGCCAGGTCGCAGGATTGGGCTGTCCTCTGCTCGGTGAAGGGCACGGTGTCGCTGCTGGTGTTTTTCGACGGCTCCGCGAAACCGTTGGTGCTGGCGTCCGCACACGAGACGCAGCGCCTGCAGGTGCATGAATCGAACGGTGTACTTGGCTTTGACTGGGGCATCGACGTGGCATCTCCGCAGGCGATCCATGACGCGCAGAACGGCCTCACTCCGCGGCCGTCGCGGCCCGATCATGACGCGCTGGTCGATTCGGTTGTCGATCGCAAGACGATCTATCGCTACTTCGCCAATAACGCGTGGTCGGCGCTCGACATGCCGGACTAGGCTGTTTCCGGCAGGGGGCTGCGGGGGAAATCCCATCCCTGGGGCTAAAGTCCGCACATTCTATTGGCCTTAATGGCACCCTTCGACATTTTGAGGGCTGACGTATCCGGCGGCTTGGATTCGTTGTTGGCTGATGGCGCGCAGCTTGCGAGCGTTGGCCACGATGACCTGATGGCCCAGCTGCTTGAGTAATCGACTGATCCACGGCGAGTGCGTGCCGCATTCCATGGCTACGCGCATGGCAGGCTCGAACTGCCGCTGCAGACCCGCTTCGGTGGTCGGGATGCGGCCTTCTTCGACCGCCTCGCCGTCGTCGTTCAACAGGCAGTAATGACTCCAGCGGTCGGCGTCTCTC
>CAWFVY010000013.1:0-15897 GCA_963819365.1 uncultured Acidobacteriota bacterium | reverse complement strand
TCCAAGCGACGTCTTTGCCCTTGTCGCTTGGGGTGGGAGACCACGAACCCCACCCCGCGGTGAGCCTGAATAAGCAGGGCACTGAATCGCCTTCAGCCCGCATGGCGGGCGGCATAGGGTAGCCCCAGTCGCAAGACTGGGGTCCCCAGAATGCCAAAACATCTCCAGCCCGCTTCAGCGGGGGTGAAAGAGGCAGTTTCGCAATACCCTGTTCAGGCCCGGGCACTCTTGAATAAACTCATTGCCCTGGATAACTTGCCTGTCCGCACCTCACAGGTGTGATGGCCGGCACATCCTCTTCCGCGTCTCCTGCTCCATCATGATCCAGTGTTAGGTCTCCCACATCTACTGAGCCCTTTTCAAACCGCCTTTCGTGGCCCTACAAATTCTCACTGGCTATTAACCATAAAATCAACGGTTTTGATTTCAAAAGTTTTCCACAATTTGAGAACTATATACATAAAAATAAGCAACTTAGCAAAAACGTTCTTCTACGCCGTTTCTTCGCTTTAGCCCCGTTTTCGCCTCATTCCGCCCCCCTCTATTTTCATAAAGCTCTCGCCGAAAGTAACTATTCAGTAAACAAACAACCCTGAAAATGCTCTAAAAAGGCAGACTCGGCCTGCCCAAACCCACCCCTATGCCAAAATACGAATAGCCCGCATGAGCACGCGACTCGACACCATCCTCGCCGCCACCCGCCGCACCGTCGCGGCCGCACGCGAGCTTGTGCCCGTCGCCGATCTCGAGCGCCGCGCCGCCGCGCATCGCCCCCGCGGATGGGCCGCCGCCCTGCGTAAAGCCGCCAAAGACGGCCCCGCCGTCATCGCCGAGATCAAGAAGGCATCGCCCTCCAAAGGCCTCATTCGCGCCGACTTCGACCCCGAGTGGATCGCCCGCCGCTACAAGGCCGGCGGCGCAGCCTGCCTCTCCGTCCTCACCGACGAGCCGTTCTTCCAGGGCAGCCTGCGCAATCTCGAGCTCGCCTCCGCGGCCGTCCCCCTCCCCTGCCTGCGCAAGGACTTCATGGTCGACGAGTACCAGATCGTCGAAGCCCGCGCCCACCGCGCCGACGCCATCCTGCTCATCGCCGCCGCCCTCGCCAACGACGAGATGAAGCGCTTCGCCGCCCTCGCCCGCTCGCTCTCGCTCGACGTCCTCGTCGAAGTCCACACCGCCGACGAGCTCGACCGCGTCCTCGACACCCTTGGCGAAACCGGCGCCGACGCCATTGGCGTCAACAATCGCGACCTCAAGACCTTCGACGTCCGCCTCGAGCGATCTCTCGAATTGGTCGATCGCATCCCCGCCAGCGTTGTCCGCGTCACCGAAAGCGGCATCGCCAGCGCCGACGACATCGCCCGCCTCCGCGCCGCAGGATTCGACGCCTTCCTCATCGGCGAAAGCCTCATGCGCCAGCCCGACCCAGGCGCCGCCCTCAAAGATATCCTCTCCAAAACCGCACCCCGCGCAGCCGCCGTCCGATGAGCCTCTGGATCAAGATCTGCGGCAACACCTCGCTCGAAGACGCGCTTCTGGCCGTCGAGGCCGGCGCCGACGCCCTCGGCTTCGTCTTCGCCCCCAGCCCCCGCCGCGTCACGTCGGATCAGGTAGCCGCCATCACCCCACACCTGCCTGCATCTATCGAGAAGATCGGCGTCTTCGTCGAAACCCCGCTCGACGAAATCGTCGCCACCGTCCGCGCCTGCGATCTCACCGGCGTCCAGCTTCATTCCGTCATGGCGGCGGAACTGCCCGCGCGGCTGCGCGCCGAGTTCGGCCCCACCCTCCGGATTCTGCGCGTGGTTCACTTCGGCCCCGGCGCCCCGCAGTACGCCGAGGCGTACCTTGCCGATCCCAACGTCGACTCTGTCCTGGTCGACTCCCGCACCGCCACCGCCGTGGGCGGCACCGGCATCCCCTTCGACTGGGCTCAGGCCGCCCAGGTCCTCTTCGAGCGAGCCGAGACACGGCAGCGCCTGATCGCCGCCGGCGGCCTCAGCCCCGACAACGTCGCTGAAGCCATCGCCACGCTTCGCCCCTGGGGTGTCGATGTCGTCTCCGGCGTCGAAGCCGCACCCGGTCGCAAAGATCCCGCCAAGGTCCGCGCCTTCATCGCCAACGCCCGGTCGGCTTTCAAGTAACCTTCCTCCTCCGACCGCCGTAAACGAATAAAGGGGCGCCTTCCCGCGCACCCCGGGCGTCCAATTTATGCAAAGCAAATCCCCGGAGGTTTCCATGGGTCCCTATCTTCCCCCAATCGAAAAACCGAAGTCGCTTTTGGTAAAGCTGGCCTACGCCATGACCCGTCGCCAGTTCGGAAAGGTCCTCACGCCCGTGAAGGTCGTCTACGCGCGCATGCCCGTTGCGTTCGGTATGTTCATCGGCAAGATCGCCAAGCTCGACAAGAAGCTCGAACTGCCGATGGAAACCCAATTCCTGGTCCGCGAGCAGGTCGCGCGCATCAATGTCTGCGAGTTCTGCATGGACATCGGCCGCGCCTTCGTCATCAAAGCCTCGCTGAGTGAGGCCAAATTCGACGCTCTCGGCGACTACCGGACCAGTCCGCTGTTCAGCGATTCGGAGCGCGCGCTGCTTGACTACGTTACCGAGCTCACGCGCGACCGGCAGGTAAAGCCTGAAACCTTCGCCCGCCTGGCCGGCCACTATTCCGACCGTCAGATCTGCGAAATCGTGTGGCTGGCGGCCAGCGAGCACCTCTACAACATCACCAACATCGGCCTCAACATCCACTCCGACATGCTCTGCGACATCACCAAAAGAAAATCCGCTGCCTGAGATACAACCCCGAGTCTCAGGGCTCCTGCCCACGGGAGCCCTGGCTCGGAACCTCTCGAACGTTGAATAACTTCCGTCCCCATCAACTCTTCACACTGATCGGCAGACTCTTCACAATGATCGGCAGGTTGACCTGCAGATTCGTCCCGGTCACCAGCGACAGCGTTCCCGTGCCTGCGATCGTACCTGGCACCAGGTTCACGTTGAGATGGCCTTCGTCGACGAAGGTCACGTCCGTGGCGGGAATCGCCAGCATGGCTCCCCGCGGCGGTGTCCAGTTCACCGTGATTCCCGACGCGAAGTTCCTGCCCGTCAGCTTCACAGTCACCGGATCCGAGCCCGCCTGAAGACCGGTCACCGGATTCACCGTCAGCGGATTCATGGGGAACGATTCGCATGCCGACTGGCCATCGTCGTTCACCAGGTAGAGCAAGTGCGTTCCGGTTCGATACTCCTCCGCATCCAGCAGATCGATTTCAACCAGCGTGAAGTAGCCGGTGGGCTGGTCCTGGGCGGTAATTCCGCGCAACTGGTATTCATCCATACGCAGTTCTCTGTTGCCCACCTTCACCACGGCGCTGTCACTCAGATTCTGCCCTTTCACCTGGAGCTTGATCACTCCCGGCGTGCCGTCGCCTCCGTCCGGGGGCGGCGGTGAACCCGGAACCACATCCAGGATCGTGAGCAGGTCAATGATCGGCCCCGGCGGCCGCACCAGCTTGCCTGCCAGGTATCCGGCCGAGCTCAATCCCATCAGCGTGAGAAGCCCACCCTTGATGTCCGGAAGATCGGTCAGCGACGCTGGATCGCTGGCCAGCACCACGGCCAGGAATCCGCCGCAGCCGATGATGGTCCACACAAAGAACTGGAACCGCTCGCCGACGACTAATCCGCCGGTGCTGATGAAGTCGGCCCATGAAGGATGAAGCGGCCCGGAGCCTTTGGAGCCTCGATTGGCCGTAATGGCTGCCGCCGCCACGGTGGTGCCCGCGCTCACGCCAAGCAGGCTGGGCAGGCCGTCCGGAATCGGCGGCAGCCCGAACTTCCACTGGATGAACACGCGGCACAGAAACAGATACACGTAGCCGAAGACCGCTACCGAGGTCCAGGCAAGCACCTGGAACTTCGACAGGCTGTAGGAGTTGCTCTGCCGGTCGAGAAAGAAGGCGCCCCACACGCCCGTACTCTCGCCGGCCACCCGGTTCCCCTTCACGCCGTTCCACACCAGCGCCAGCACGATGCCGAATATCACCAGAAAGATCCCGATCGCCATCCAACGCAGTGTCTCGGCGCGCATGTGCGAAAACACAAGCTGCTGCGCGTTCGACACGTTGTTCCCCACCTGGACCTTGAAGCTTGCCGGACCTTCCCAGTTCCCCGGACGATAGTTGCTGACCCTCAGCTTTCGTCCTTCCATCCCCGATTCGTAGGAGAGGCAGATCTTCTGGGATCTGGCCATGGCCTTGGCATCGCACTCTTCCGCGGTCCCGGCTGGCAGGGGTCCGGAATCCACGCGGATGACCGTGTTGTCGGTGGCCACCTGTGCCAGGTTCTGCCCCGAGATCTCAAAACTGAACGCGTTCTGATCCGCACCCATGTAGTCGGTGGAGGGCGAAATCGAGTCGATCGCCGGCTTCACCGTCGCATCGGCGGCAATACGCAGATCTCCGGGGACGGGAAGCTCCTTTCCATCGAGCGACAGGGCAACCAGGTAGTCGCCAGCAGGAACGTTATCGGGAACCTTGAAGGTCACGTTCTTGCCGTCCGCGTTCGCCGTGGCGGCAATGGGTATGCCCGTTTCGCCTTTGGCCTCGCTGCCGGTGCGCAGCAATACCTTGATCGCCGCGTTCGGGAACCCGGTTCCAAAGATCGTCACCGTCTGCCCATGCGTTGTAATCGGAAGCGTCGGCGTGGGAGCGACTGTCGGAGCGGCGGAGGAAGCAGTTGCGGGCGCCGTGGCAGGAACAGGAGCAGGAGCAGACGCTGCCGGGGCCGGCGCCTGCGCCGGCTTTGTCTCAACTGCCATTCCGCTGAAACTTGCCCACAGAACAAAGCTCGCTAAGAGCGTAACCTTCATAACGCCTCCGAAAGGGAAGACCGGGAATGGGGAACAATAGCAGAGAGGTTAGCTTGGCAGCTAACTCCGTGCAAGAACAAAACAAGACCGAGCTATCCGATCGTGTTGCACCCCCACTTTCTGCAAGAAACCCGTGCCCCTGTAAACTGAAATGTTCCCCTTTCTCACGGGAATCGACCGCAGGAGGCCCTCATGTCATCCGTCATTCTTCCCGCAGCACCCTCGGAATCGCGGCCCGGCCGCTTCGGCATCTACGGCGGCCGCTATGTGCCGGAGACGCTGATGGCCGCGCTGCAGGAGCTCGAGCGCGAATACGACATCGCCAAAGCCGACGCCGCCTTCCAGCAGGAACTCGACCTCCTGCTCCGCGACTTCGCCGGCCGCCCCACGCCGCTCTACTTCGCCAAACGACTAACCGAAGAACTGGGCGGCGCAAAAATCTACCTCAAGCGCGAAGACCTTCTCCACACCGGCGCGCACAAGATCAACAACGCGCTGGGCCAGGGACTGCTTGCCAAGCGCATGGGCAAGAAGCGCATCATCGCCGAGACCGGCGCCGGCCAGCACGGCGTCGCCACAGCGACAGTCTGCGCGCTGCTCGGCCTCGACTGCGTCATCTATATGGGTGAAGTCGACATGGCCCGCCAGGAGCTGAACGTGCTGCGCATGCGCCTGCTCGGCGCGGAAGTCCGCGGCGTCTCCTCCGGCTCGAAGACCCTGAAAGACGCCATCAGCGAGGCCATGCGCGACTGGGTCACCAACGTCCGCACCACCTATTACATTCTCGGCAGCGCGCTGGGCGCGCATCCTTATCCCACCATTGTCCGCGACTTCCAGCGCTGCATCAGCCTCGAGATGAAGGAACAAATTCTCGAAAAGGAAGGCCGCCTGCCCAACGCCGTCATAGCCTGCGTGGGCGGCGGATCGAACGCCATCGGCGCCTTCTACGAGTTCATCCCTGACCGCGATGTGCGCCTCATCGGCGTCGAAGCGGGCGGGCGCGGCACCGCGCTCGGCGAGCACGCCGCGCGTTTCTCCGGCGGCCTTCCCGGCGTGCTGCAGGGAACATTCAGCTACGTCCTGCAGGATGACAACGGCCAGATCGCGCTCACGCATTCCGTCTCTGCCGGACTCGACTACGCCTCCGTCGGCCCCGAGCACGCCATGCTCCACGACACCGGCCGCGCCGAGTACACCTCCTGCGACGATGCTCGCGCGCTCGAAGCCGTCGTCAAGCTCGCCCGCACCGAGGGAATCCTCCCCGCGCTCGAGTCGGCCCACGCCGTGGCCGAGGCCCTGCGCATCGCGCCCACGATGAAGCCCCATGACATACTGGTAGTGAACCTCTCCGGCCGCGGCGACAAAGACATGGGCATCATCGCCCAGGAGCTGCACATCCAGGGAGCGTAGAAACCAATGCCCATCCGTTTCGATCACAAGCCGGGACTGGTCGTGTACATCACCGCCGGCGACCCCTCTCTCGACGCCACGCGCGCCATCGCCATTGAGGCGATCGACGCCGGCGCCGATGTGATCGAGCTTGGTATTCCGTTCAGCGACCCTCTCGGCAGACGGCCCCATTATCCAGCGCGCCAGTGAGCGCGCCCTTGCCCGCGGCGTCAAGCTGAGCGATGTCCTCGACGTCGCGCGCGCGATCCGCGCCGCCCGCCCCGCAGGCCGGCCTCATCATCTTCACCTATCTGAATCCGATTCTGCGCTATGGCCTCGCCCGCTTCGCCGACGAGGCGAAGGCCGCCGGCGCGGACGGCGTACTCGTGATCGACTTGATTGTCGAAGAAGCCGACGGGTACCTCGCCGAAATGGGCCGCACCGGCCTGGCGCCCGTGTTCCTGGCCGCGCCTACCAGTTCCGATGAGCGCCTGGAAGCCATCGCCGGCCACTCGCGGGGATTCATCTACGCCATCTCGCGCACCGGCATCACCGGCAAGCAGCAGTCGATGACCGCCGATGCCTCCGCCCTGGTCGGCCGCATCCGGCGATGGAGCAAGCTGCCGGTGGCTGTCGGCTTCGGCATCTCCAACGCGGACCACGTCGCACAGGTCGCGGAGTTTGCCGACGCAGCAGTGATCGGCAGCGCGATCGTGGAGCTCATTGAGCGATCCACACCGGAATCAGCGCCCGGCGCGGTGGCCCGATTTATCAAGGGCCTGCGCCAAAGCAGTGCGGCGCTGGCCCGGTAGAGAAGACAGCTTCCAGCCACTAGCTTCTAGCCTCTAGCTCGTTCCAGTTGGAACGAACTCATGAGGCTCACACCTGCGAGAAGGAGCTAGCAGCTAGAAGCTAGAAGCCAGGAGCTGCTTCACGAGGATCTCGGAATGACGCTGGAAGAATTGCGGAAACGCATCGATGTTTTAGACCGCCAGTTGGTGGAGCTGCTCAATGAGCGGGCTCGCGCCGCGCAGATGGTTGGCCACCTCAAGGCCGCCACCTCGCTGCCGGTCTATGAGCCGAATCGCGAAAAGCTGGTTTACGCCAACGTTCGCGCGGCCAATCAGGGACCCCTCCCTGACATCGAGCTGACCCACATCTACGAGCGCATCATCGACGTCATGCGTGCCTTGCAGCAGAACGAGCTGGCCTCAGAACGACACGCCCAGGAGCTGGCAAAGCTCGCCGCCGCGTCGACTACCGACAGCGCGGCAGACCCCGCCGGGCCCCCTACAGGTGCGGCAGCACCAGAGACAGGAAAGAAGCAATGATCGTTGCCATGCAGGAGAAAGCCACCGAAGAGCAGATCGACGCCGTCATCAACGCGCTCGTCGAATGCGGAGTCGAAGTCCATCGCACCACCGGCGAGATGCAGACCATCCTCGCCGCCGTGGGCAAAACCTCTACCCTCGATCTGTCCAAGTTCGAAATTATGGCCGGAGTCATGCACGTCCACCGCATCAGCTCGCCCTATAAGCTCGCCGGCCGCAGCTTCCGCCCGGAAGGCACCGTCATCGAGTTCCGCAACGGCGTCACCGTCGGCGGCAAGCAGGTGGTCGCCATGGGCGGGCCCTGTTCGATTGAGAACCGCGAACAGATTTTCGAAACTGCCCGCCGCGTCAAAGGCGCTGGAGGCAGCTTCCTGCGCGGCGGAGCCTTCAAGCCCCGCTCCTCGCCCTACGCCTTCCAGGGCATCGGCATTCCCGGCCTCGAGATGATGCGCGATGCCGCGGAGGCGCACGGCCTGCTGGTCGTCTCTGAAGTCATGGAAATCGCGCAGATCGAGCCCATGCTGCCCTATGTCGACCTCTTCCAGGTGGGCGCGCGCAACATGCAGAACTTCAACCTGCTCCGCGAGCTCGGCCTCATCCGCAAACCCGTCCTGCTGAAGCGCGGCATCGCCGCCACCATTGAAGAACTGCTGCTTTCGAGCGAGTACATTCTCTCCGGCGGCAACTACGAAGTCATCCTCTGCGAGCGTGGCATCCGCACCTATGAAACCTCCACGCGCAACACCATGGACATCTCCGCCATCCCGATGGTGAAGAAGCTCTCGCATCTGCCCATCGTCGGCGATCCCTCGCACGGCACCGGCCGCCGCGACATGGTGGCCCCCTTGGCGCGCGCCGCAGTCGCTGCCGGAGCCGACGGCGTCATCGTCGAAGTCCACCCCAATGCCGACAAGGCCGCCAGCGACGCCGCGCAGACGCTATATCCCGACCAGTTCGACACGCTGATGGGCGAGCTGCGCCTGATCGCGACAGCCGTCGGCCGCTGCTTCTGAATGCTCTGTCATTCCGAGCGCAGTCGAGGGATTTGCGGCTGCTTTTCGCCGGCCTGATCATCAACCCGGGTGCCCCATCCTAAACACGCTTTTGTGTTTAGGGTGGGAGACCACGAACACCTAATCGCCCGAGCTGACTCCGCTGCCTCTTGGCTCGCTTATCCTTGAACCATGATCCAGCGCATCGCCATTCTGGGCACCGGTCTGCTCGGCACCTCTGTGGGCCTCGCCCTCCGCGCCGCGGGGTTCTCCGGCCAGATCACCGGCTGGAATCGCAGCGCACCGGGTGCCCAACAGGCCCTCGCGATGCGCGCCATCGATAACCTCGCCTCCGATCCCATTGAAGCTGCACGCAGCTCAGACATCACACTGCTCTGTGTCCCCATCTACGCAACCCTCGACCTGATGGAACAGCTCGCAACGGTTCTCACGCCAGGCCAGCTTTTGACCGACGTGGGCAGCACCAAGGGCCAGATCACCGAGGCGGCGGCGCGGCTCTACAACGCTCCGGAACGGGCAGCGTTTCTTCCCGGACACCCTATGGCCGGAAAAGAGCGCGGCGGCGCGGAACTGGGCGACGCGAATCTCTTCCGTGGCGCGGTGTGGCTCTTTACGGATGATCCGCGGGCGCAGCGCACGGACGCCGGTGCGGCTCTGGCGAAGGAGTGGCGCGAACTCGTCGTCCGCATTGGCTCGCGCACCATCGACATCGACCCGGCGCGCCACGATGAGATGGTCGCCTGGGTCAGTCATCTGCCGCAGTTCACCGCGACCGCGCTCAGCGCTCTGTTGGAAGAAGAAGTGGGCGACGCGCCCGAGCTCAAAGACGTGGGCGGCCGCGCCCTGCGCGAGATGACGCGGCTGGGCGCCAGCCCGTTTTCGATGTGGCGCGACATCGCCGCCACTAACACGGCGGCTATCGAAAAGGCTCTGCTCGCTCTCGAGCAGCGCCTCCAATACATCCGCGAAAACCTCCGCACGCCCATCCTGCGCGACGAGTTCGAACAGGCCAACAAGTTCCGCAAGGAATAGGGATTCTCCCCTGCCACTCACCATTGACATTGTGAAGACGTTTGGGTGACAACCGGCGCCTTTGCGCCGCCTACCATCGCCTCTAAGGATTTCTCCGAAGAGGAGCGCGATGGATCGTAAACGAGCACTGGTCTGCGGGGCCGGCGGCTTCATCGGCGGCCACCTGGTGCGGCGGCTCAGGGATGAGGGCTACTGGGTGCGCGGCGTCGATGTGAAGCGGCCGGAGTTCGCCCCCACCGCGGCGGACGACTTTGTGCTCGCCGATCTTCGCCATGAGGCCGTATGGCCCGACCTCTTCGATCAGCACTTCGACGAGGTCTATCAGCTTGCCGCCGACATGGGCGGCGCGGGCTTTGTGTTCACGGGCAGCCACGACGCCGAGATCATGCATAACTCGGCTCTGATCAACCTGCACATGGCGGGCCACGCCAGCCGCGCCGGCGTGAAGAAGCTCTTCTACTCCTCCTCGGCCTGCATCTATCCCGCCCTCAACCAGCAGGACCCGGAAGAACCCAACTGTGAGGAGCAAAGCGCCTATCCGGCCGACCCCGACAGCGAATACGGCTGGGAGAAGCTGTTCAGCGAGCGGCTCTTTCAAGCGTTCGCGCGGAACTGCGGCCTCGACGTCTGCATTGGCCGCTTCCACAACATCTTCGGTCCCGAAGGCACGTGGTGCGGCGGACGAGAGAAGGCCCCCGCCGCCCTCTGCCGCAAGATCGCCGAGCAGGATGACTTCGGGGAGATCGAGATCTGGGGCGACGGCCGGCAGACGCGTTCCTTTCTCTACATCGACGAATGCCTCGAAGGCATCCGCCGGCTTATGCGCTCCTCCACATTCCGCGGGCCGGTGAACATAGGGTCCGATGAGATGGTCGCCATCGACGAGATGGCGCACATCCTCATGCAGATCGCGGGCAAACGGCTCAGCATCCGTCACGTGCCCGGGCCAACGGGCGTGCGCGGGCGGAACTCCGACAACCGGCTGATCAAAAGCATGCTGGGCTGGGCGCCGTCAGCTCCGCTGGCTGAAGGCCTGGAGAAGACCTATCGCTGGATTGAAGGCCAGGTGCGGAGCCAGGCGGGGAGCAAGCCGGAGGCAGCGACAGTGATGCCGCGGACGCCGGCCCGGATGGGGCTCGAAGGACTCTCGATGGGGTTCGATTAGAAAGCGGCGGGGTGAGGGTGATAGCGCCGGATGCGCGTCTAGACAGTCTCAACTTCCTTCGCCGGTTCGGCTTCCAGCGTGGGATTTACCACCTGCAGCCCTTCGGCGCGGGCGGCGTCAAGCAACACCTTCGAGGCGGATACAAAGATAATGTCGGTGCCCTGGAACATGTCGCGCGCCACCAGCGCCGCGCTCAACTGCAGAGCGTCGGGCCAGCGGAGCACGCGGCGGTCCAGCAGTTGCCGCGCGCATTCCAGCACCGCTGGATTGAGGGGTTCCTGCACCGTGCGCGCCGCTTCAAGCCGCAGAATTTCCAGCGCCGCGGAGGCGTCCTCATGGCTGATGCCTCCGGCGCGTTCTCGCCGCCGGACCGCTGCATACACTTCCAGCGGAGTCGAGGCGGCAATCAGCTTGCGGTTATCCTCCACAGACTCCATCAGGCGAATCAGCGCGTCTGTGCCCGGCTCGCGCACAAAGAGCTTTGCGAAGGCCGTGGCTTCGAGGAAGTAGCAGCTCACAGAACCCCCCGTTCCTCTTCCAGAACGGCAGTTATGGTTTCGCCCTGAACCGACACGGGATGGAAGCGCTGTGCCTCCTCGGGGATTCCCGCCTCGGCCCGGTTGAGGCGAATGGTCGTGGTGGGATAGGCCGGTGTCTTGGGATTCGCAATCTTGCTGGTGAGAACCACGCCGCGCTGAATGGCCTCAGCCAGCACCGCTTGGCGGGACTCCGGATTCTGGTTCCAGCGATAGGACTTACGCGGCAGGAACGAGTCACGGAACCACTTCAACGCGATGAAGGCGTGGCCGCCGCGTTCCGCCTCAGCGAGAGCGTTGCACAATTCCCGCACGCGCGCATCCAGATCTGCGGGCACCAGCGGCTCGCCGCCCTCTTCCTCATCCTGTCCGTGATCGATCGCAGCGCGCGGGGATGTCCGCACCGTGCGCGGCGGCGCAGAGTCATCTCCGCCGACTCTTTCAAAATAGATGCGGACCTCATCCTCTTCGGGCGACCAGATTTCCGCAGTTGCGTTGCGGCGCTTGCTGCGTCCATTCTCGCTGCATAACTCCACAATTGCCTGATACCCCGGAGGCGCCAGAAAGCGAAGCGCCCGCACCAAGCCCGGATCCTGCGAGTAAGCAAGCTCGTTCAGTGCTTCTTCAATAATCTCTTCCGCATCGGGAATACTAAGACTGCTGACATCTACGCTGGCTTGCGCCACTCTCGATTTCATACTTTCTTCTCCGTATACCGCAACTCCGACTACCTGAATCTACGGCGGCGCCTCCAGGCCGGGCGGCCGGGATTCCTGGCGCAAGTACGTAACACGCGTGGGGGCTGACGCGTGCTTGTGTTCCATGTACGCTCACTGCACTCCCAGTAATCGCTATCTAGGGAAAATGCCCGGGACTCTTTCCCCCGAGCTCAATATCCAAATGTGTGTGTTTTGTTCTGAAAAAACTCAGCCTTGACCAACGGAATGGCTCTACTTAATTGACTGGATACTAACCTCACGGTAGTGTATACGATCCATTCTCCGCGGTCACGGGGAAAAATTTTGGCCCGCATTTCGCAAGCAGGGAGGAATTTCCCGAAGACGGAATCAACCCCCTGGGTTTGGCTCGACTTGCCGATCCCCGTAGAATATTGTTATGCGTCGTTCTCTGCCGCTGCTTCTGGCGGCCCTGGTGTCCTTTTCCGCCCAGCTTCATGCCGATGGCCCCGCGTTCGACCTTGCCGGCCCTAAAGTCGATGTCCACGTAAAGCGTGGCGACGTAACGCTGCCGGTTGGCCAGGCCGCCAACCTGCTGCCCGGCGACCGCCTCTGGATCCGTCCCGACCTGCCGGAAAGCCAGTCGGCTCATTTCGTTCTGGTGGTCGTCTTTCTGCGCGGAGCCACCAATCCGCCGCCGAACGACTGGTTCACGCGGGTGGAAACCTGGACCCGCGCCGCCCGCGAAGAAGGCGTGTTCATCACTGTACCCGCCGAGGCCCAGCAGGCCCTGCTCTTCCTCGCTCCTGAGACGGGCGGCGATTTTGCGACGCTCCGCCGTGCCGTGCACGACCGCCCCGGCGCCTTCGTCCGCGCCGCACAGGATCTGCAAGCCGCCAGTTGGGAGCGCATGCGGCTCGACAACTACCTCAATGAGATAAAGACAGGGAACCAGTCCGATCCCAAGATATTCAAGGAGCGCACCGAGCTTTCCGCCCGCTCGCTCGGCATCCGCATTCAGCAGCAGTGCTTCGATCGCCCCCCTGACCAGCAGTCCTCCTGCCTCGCCCAGCACACCGAGGGCATGGTCCTCGACGACACCAACGCCCAGACCGTCGTCGCGCAGATCGCCAACGGCTCTACCGCCGATCTGATGAATCAGCTCAGCTACTCCCGCTTTGGCGGAGCCGGCATGTACAGCCCGTACGTGGGCGCGATTGTCGACATGGCCAAGATTCTTTCGTCGCTGCACACGGCGCACTTCCAGTACATCCCCGCGCTGGCGCTGCCGACCAAAGACACTCTCAATCTGCGCCTGAATGAACCGCCTTCGTTCCGCGATCCCAAGTCGGTTGTGGTTGTCGCGCTGCCCCCGATCGGCCCGTCCAAGGCTCCGCCGCTGCATCCGCTCAACCCCGGCGAGACACTCTGCGCTCAGAAGCCTGACCTGGCGTTCACGGCTGATGGCGCGCCCATGATCTTCGGCACTGCGATCGCACACGATCTGAAGCTCCGCATCGACGGCCCCAATGGCTTCTCAATAGATATCCCGGCCACGGCTGATCCGGCACGCGGCGGCGTGGTTCCGACAGACGAACTGCCCAAACTTCCCGCGGGTGAACTCACCGCCGTAGTTGAGGGCCAGTGGGGATTCGACGACTTCGAGGGCCCCCGCTACAAGATGCTTTCCGCCGCCCCCGGCAAGTGGACTGTGGCCAGCGACGACCAGTCCGCACTGATTGTGGGCCGCGACGACACGCTTCACATCCAGGGCGACAGCGGTCTCTGCGTCTCGAAGATCGAGCTGGCGGGCGCGACGCCGCTGCCGCTGACGTGGAAGTCGCCCAAGCCGGAGACGCTGCATGTGGATATGCCCATGAAGGACGCCACTCCGGGGCCCATTTCCATTGAGATCCACCAGTACGGCGTGGCGAAACCGGATAAGCTCAGCCTCAACGCGTATGCCGAGGCCGCCTCTCTCGATAGCATCAGCATCAACGTGGGCGACCACACCGCCACGCTCAAAGGCACGCGTCTCGATGAAGTGGCGAAGGCCACGTTCAGCAATATCAACTGGCGGCCCGACAAGCTATCGCGCGTGCAGGATTTCGACCAGCTCACCTTGAATACGGACGCCTCAACTGCGGAGCTTGACTCCGGCTCGCGAATGAGCGCGAAGATATTGCTTCGCGACGGCCGCGAGCTCAAGGTGCCTGTCCACATCTATCCGCCCCGGCCGCTGGTCTCGCTGCTCAGCAAGGGTTCGCAAGACGCCGACAGCGCGATGCCGTCTCCGGTTCGCATGGGCAGCCCCGACGACCTGCCCCTCAACGGCAAGCTGGTTTTCTTCCTCAAGTCAGAGGTTCCGCAGAAGTTTCCGCGCACCCAGAAGGTTGAAGTGGCGGCCGACGACGGCAGCTTCGTCACCACCTTATCGCTGGCCGACGGCAGCCTGATGCTGGAGGACGCCCGCACCGCGATCGGAACGGTGGAACCGCTGGCCCGATTCGGCTCGTCGGCGTTTGGGCCCATCAGCGCGCGCGCGGTTTCAGCCGACGGCGTTCCCGGCGGCTGGATGCACCTGGGCACCCTCGTCCGGGTTCCTTCCTTCAAGGATCTGCGCTGTCCGCACTCGACCGCTAGGCCGTGCACGCTCAACGGCTCGAACCTCTTCCTGGTCGACTCGATCGCCGCCAATCAGGAGTTCGATAACGCGATTGAAGTTCCCACCGGCTTTACCGGCGCACAGCTCGCGGTGCCGCACCCGGTGAACGGCACGCTTTACCTGAAGCTGCGCGACGATCCCGAGATTGTGCAGACGCTGACCCTGCCGGTGACGCCGGTCGGCGCGCCGGCGACGGCGGCCGGGCTCGTCGAGCCGAAGGCCGCCGACTCGGTGACCAGGCCGGAATCGAAGGGTGAGGCGAAGCCCGAGACCCCTAAACCCGACACCCCCAAGCCCGAGACCAAGGTTCAATAGCTAGTAGCCGGTAGCTGGTAGCTACCGGTGTCTGGCGGATGGCTCTTCTAGTTGAAGTAGGCCCGGTTCGTTTCGGCGAAGTGGGCCTTGTCCGCGGGGAGATCCGCTTCGGCGAAGATGGCGCCGGGTTCGCACACTGCCGCGCAGTTTCCGCAGTCGATGCACTCATCGGGGTTGATGTAGACGTGCGACACCGTTCCCGCCTTCGGGTCGCTTTCCATCGGGGCAATCGCCGAGGTGGCGCACTGGTCGACGCACACAAAATCCTTCTTGCACAGATCCGTCACTACAAAAGCCATAAAGACGATGTCTCCTCGCATAACAGACTACGAATCCGTAGGCGTGGGAGGCCGTGACTCGGGTCACAATCGGTTCCTATTTGTGCCCGGCAGCGGCGTCACTGGCTGGACGGCATCAGGAGGAGGGCCGGGAGCGCTCCTCGTCCGTTTCCTGAATCCGTATCACCATATAGCTAAAGGGCTTTTCTCCGGCTCCGAGCACCTGCATGGGACGCCGCCGGCTATGTGGACTACATCGCCGGGGCGTAGTTCCTGGTGCGATCCGCCTTGGATGGCGATGCCGGATGTCTGGCCGGGGCCGGACTGGCGCGGCTTCTCGATTACGCCGCCGGTGATCATGGTGGCGCGGCCTTCGAGGACAAAGAACATCTGGGCGACGCCTTCGAGCATTTCCGCGTCGCTGTTGCGCAGGCGGACGACGAGCATGGCTCGGTGGCCGGGGGACTCGCGGATGGTTTCCTCTGCCCAGCCTTCGCTGGCGCGGGCCATCTTCTTGAGGTAGGCTGCGCGTTCGAGCAGGACCGGGCCGGTCCAGTGCACGACGGGGCGGGTTTCGGGCTGGTTGCGGTGCCTGGCGGGGCCGGGATCGTCGCCGCCCT
>CAWFVY010000012.1:0-120621 GCA_963819365.1 uncultured Acidobacteriota bacterium | reverse complement strand
ACGCTGGCGCCCATTCCGAGCGCTAGGATGAGAATGGCCAGCACGCCGAATCCGGGATTCCTTCGCAACTGCCGCAACGCGAAGCGGATATCCTGCAGAACCGTCAAACGGAAGCCCACCACCTCATGACTCTGCTCGTTCAGCCGCGTCGCATTGCCAAACTGACGCCGCGCCGCGTAGCGCGCCTCCTCGGCCGACATTCCCCTCGCCGCAAACTCCTTCTCCGCCTGCGTCCGATGGAATGCCATCTCCTCATCAAGTTCGCTGCGGAAGCGCTTGCGTGAAAACAGAAGCGAAGCCTTCTTTAAAAACTGAAAGAGTGCGTTCATGAAAACCTCCGGGGAAATCACGACAGGCGACCGCTAACTCTGCTCTGCCAGCACGCGGCCAATAGCGGCAATCACCTGCTCGAACTCGGAAACCTCGACGCCCAGTTGCTTCCGTCCGGCGGCGGTCAGCGTATAGAAGCGCGCCCGCCGGTTAGTCTCCGTCATCTTCCACTCCGCCTTCACCCAGCCCTGCAGCAACAGCCTCTGCAGCGCCGGATACAGCGACCCTTCTTCCACCGTCAACACATCGTCCGACATGCGCTTGATCGATTGCGCAATGCCGTATCCGTGCAGCGGAGCGCGGGTCAGCGTCTTCAAAATCAGCATGTCAAGCGTGCCGGGAAGCAGGTCAGATTTACCCATGGAGCTTATATATAGTCTGTCTAGGGATAGAAAGTCAAGGGGAGGAGAACAGGCATTAGGAGTTAGGGATCAGGCATTCCGGAGATTTGCAGTGTCTAACGAATCATCAGCCGGCTTTATACGGAGGGAGCAGGGGCCTTCAGGCCCCTGAAGAGCCCTCCGCAAAGGCAAGGCCTTTAGGCCCGGGCATTCTTGGAATTCGCATTGCCCACATTAACCGAAAGCGCGTTACATAAAAAAGCAAAGAGCCCCGGCATGATGCCGAGACTCTTTGCCTAAACCCTAACCCCTAATCCCTAATCCCTAACCCTAATCCCTCAATGCTTCCCAAACATCTCCATCACATCCTTGCGCAGCTCTATGCGGCTCGAGTCCCGCGTATAGAACATATGGCCGCCCGGGAACTCCTTGACAGACACACGCGTGGGATCGCCCATCACCGGCATCTCGTCCACAGTCAGCACCGACCCCATAAACGGGCAGGACAGATCGTTCCATCCGTGAACAATCAACACGCGCAGCTTCGGATCCGCAGCCACTGCCTCGCGCAGATCCGGAACCGAGCCGCGGCGCATGTCATTGTCACGATCCCACATCCGGCCCACTTCATAGCTGAGCGCGTTATAGCGCGCGTCGACCTTCCATCCCACCGTGCGCGTCACAAAATCGACCATCGCTGTCGTAAGCGGAGCGATGATGCTGGCGAGAATCGGGTCGTTGGCGCGCTGCTCCGGCGCGAAGGGAAACGGATCGAACGAAGTTACATTCGAGTCGTACACCGACCCGAGTTTGCCTTCTTCGCGATGCACCTCGCGCAGGTAGGCGCCAGTCTCAATGCGCCCACCCGAGTACTTCACGAACTGCGGATCGAGCCCGGTCATCTCCGTCACGCGCTGGATCATGCGCTGCTGCCCCGCCTCGTCGGCGCGGCCCTTCAGCAGAGTCGTCGCATACTCCCCGCGCGTATACGCGATCACCTCCGCCATGGCTTCCGGCGTGAGTTTCTTTTCGCGCTCCAGATGCGCCGCGGTGATCGAAGGCAGAGTCATCATCCACGGCAGCGGCGACAGATCTTCGTTGTCATCCTGGCCGGGATTGAGATAGGGCGACACCAGCACCACTCCGTTCAACGCCACGCCAAGCTGCGACTGCAGGTAGTGCGTAATCCGCGGACCGCGGAATCCCCGTAGCTCTCGCCCACCAGATATTTGCGCGAGGCCAGACGGTTGTTCAGCACCAGCCAGTCGTAGATAACCCGCGATAGATACTCGATATCGGCGCGAGTGGAGAAGAAGAGCTTCTTCTGCTGTTCCTCGGGAACATCGGCGCGGCTGAACCCCGTGCCAATGGGGTCGATAAACACCAGATCGGTGAAATCGAGCCACGTTCCCTGGTTGTCAGTCAGCGTGACGGGATCGGAAGGGCTGTCGCCGTCGTTGCCGGCATTCATGTGTTTGGGGCCGAGAGCGCCAAAGTTGAGATAGACGCTGGCCGCGCCGGGCCCGCCATTCAATGCGAACGTAACCGGCCGGTTCTCGCCCTCGACGGTGTAAGCCGTGGTGACCACGTCGCCAGCGGTCTTGCCGTCCTTGTCACGCACCGGAATCGTGCCGACCGTAACGGTGTACTTCAGCGGCTTGCCATCGAGCGTGATCTGCTGCGCGGCATGCGCCGGAGGCGGAAGCGGGGGAAGCGCCGTCTTCTCAGCCGTCTCCTTGGCAGGCGGCTTGTTGTCACCGGCGGCGGGCGGAGCCTGCGAGAAGCCGGCTGCAGATGCAGCAATGAGGCAGAGAACGCAGGCAAAGGAGGCAACGCGCAAAGCGCGCACGGGGAACCTGGGATTGTCCATGGCAAGAGCATATCGCGCCCCAGCGGTGGTAACGACTTAGGGCCATCATTTACCCTGAAACTCGGCATGAAACATCAGCTCTTTACAGCACTCTTTGCGATGGCACTGGGAGCGGCGTTGCCCGCCTCCGCCGGATTCGCCCAGCAGTCCACCGCCCCTGCATCGCAACCCGCGCAGGATCTTCCTGACGGCCCTCAACCCACGCAGGCCGCGCTCACCCAACCCAATGGCCCCACCGTCGTGATGGACACATCCATGGGCCGCATCACCTGCCAGTTCTTTCAGAAGCAGGCCCCGCTGGCGGTCGCCAACTTCATCGGCCTGGCCAACGGAACCAAGGACTGGACCGATCCGGCAACCACCAAGAAGATGCACGGCAAGCGCTACTACGACGGCACGACATTTCATCGCGTGATCCCGGAATTCATGATCCAGGGCGGCGATCCAACCGCAACCGGAACGGGCGACCCCGGCTACCAGTTCAATGACGAGTTTGACCCTGCTCTGAATTTCGATATGGCGGGCCGCCTCGCCATGGCCAACTCCGGCCCCAACACCAATGGAAGTCAGTTCTTCATCACCGAGCAGGCCTACCCGGCACTGAATCAGAAATACACCATCTTCGGTCAGTGCGACGAGTCCAGCGTCCTCGTAGTCAAAACCATCGCGCGCGTGCAAACCAACCCGAATGACAAACCGCTGGTCTCTGTCCGTCTCAATAAGGTGACGATCGTGCCGGACGGACAGCCTGTTCCGCCTCCGCCGGGCACTGGCTCCGCATCCCTTCCCGACCCCCCTCAGCGCGTGAATGTCAACTCCGGCACAGCGGTCGGCATGCTCGAATCGCACGACCCGCCAGTCTATCCGCCTGACGCGAAGCAGAAACGCATCTCCGGTCGAGTCGCTCTCCAAGCGATTATCGGAACCGATGGAACCGTCCAGGACCTCAAGGTCGTCAGCGGTCCGGAGCAATTGCAGCAGGCCGCACTCGACGCAGTGAAATCGTGGCGTTACAAACCCTATCTGCTCAACGGCAAACCCGTCGAGGTTCAAACCACAGTCAACGTGATCTTTGCGCTCAGCCGGTAGAAGCATGGGGCAGGCATGCCCTGCTTAATGTCACGCGGCCCCAACCCAACCCATAAGGAGTCCCCATGTCACTTGCACCAGGCACCTACGCACACTTCAATACGACAGAAGGCAAAATCACGGTTCGGCTGTTCGAGTCGGATGCGCCCATCACGGTCAAGAACTTCATCGACCTTGCCGAAGGCAAGAAGGAATGGACCCATCCCGGCACGCACGAGAAGTCGTCCAACAAGCTCTATGACGGCACCATCTTCCATCGCGTGATTCCCGACTTCATGATTCAGGGCGGCGATCCCACAGGCACCGGCATGGGCGGCCCCGGCTATCGCTTCCAGGACGAGACCAAGGGTTCGCCGCACAAGTTCGACAAGGCCGGCAAGCTCGCCATGGCCAACAGCGGCCCCAACACCAACGGCTGCCAGATCTTCATCACCGTGGCCCCCACTCTCTGGCTCACCGGCAATCACACCATCTTCGGCGAAGTGGTGGAAGGCCAGGACATCGCGAACAAAATCTCGAAGGTGGCTACCGCCGCGCAGGACAAGCCGCGCACTCCGGTTGTGCTCGAGTCGGTAACGATCGAACGCGTAGCGTAAAGCATCACAGCCCATATTTCGCCCGCCGCTCTACATAAGGGCGGCGGGACCATGGAGGCGGCCGCTGATCCTTCCTGATCGAGTTCCTCCCGATCTCCGGCCCCGCGGCCGCCTGCTGCGCCCAGGGCTTACATTGGCGCTCTGCCTGTTGTTCCTCGGCGGCCAAGCGCCTCAAGCCAGCGCGCAAACACCCCCCAAAACCATCCAGGCACTGTTCATCAGCGACATCCATTTTGAGCCCTTCTGGGATCCCGGCAAGGTTGCCAAACTGGCCGCCGCCGACCCCTCCAACTGGAAAGCAATCCTCACGTCGCCTGACACGCCGAACCGCAAGCAGGACTTCGACGCCCTTGAGGCAAAGTGCCCTTCCCGCGGGCCCGATACATCGTACGGTCTCTTCGCCTCCGCGCTCGCTGAGATGAAGAAGCACGTTGGCGGTGCGCATTTCATCACCGTGAGCGGCGACCTGATGGCGCACCAGTTCGACTGCAAATTCCAGCACTTGCTCCCCAACGCCGGTCCCGCCGACTACCCTGAATTCACTCAGAAGACCATCGCCTTCATCATCGGCCAACTGAATGACGCGGCCGGTTCAGTTCCCGTCTACGCGGCCCTCGGCAACAACGACTCCGATTGCGGCGATTACGGTCTCAGCCCCAACAGCGCCTTCCTGAAAGGCGCGGGAAAGACACTCACCCAGGGCTTTCCGGCGAAGCAGCGCAAGGCGGCGCTGTCCGCGTTTGCTCAGACGGGCAGCTACAGCATAAGCCTGCCCGCGCCAATGCTAAGCGCTCGTCTCATCGTGCTCGACGATCTGTTCTTCTCCTCGGGTTACACCAATTGCACAGACAGTGGAGGCGTCTCCGGCAAGGCGCTCCAGCTTAAGTGGCTTGCCAGCGAGCTGGCAGCGGCGCGCTCTGCGAAAGAGAACGTGTGGGTGATGGCACATCTGCCTCCGGGAGTCGACGCCTTTTCTACGCTGCGCGCAGCGTGCAAAAAACCTCCGTCGATGATTCTTTCCACGCCGCGACCCTCAGACCCCGACCCACTGACAGACACGCTGCTTGGCGCTGCGGATGTCATTCAACTCGCCATCTTCGCCCACACCCACGAAGACGAAATCAAGCTTCTCGAAAAGCAACCGAATCAAGCCGCCATCCCCGTCAAGCTCGTCCCATCGATCTCGCCCATCAATGGAAACCTCCCCTCCATCACCGTGGCCGACATCGATCCCGCCAGCGCAACCCTCATCGACTACAAAGTGATAGCCGGAAGCCAGACCGTCCCCTGGAAGCAGGAATACGACTACGCCGACGATTACGGCGAGGCATCGTTCTCAGCAGCCGCAGTCAGAGACCTGGTCACGAAGTTCGCCGCGGACTCATCGGGCAAGGACCAGGCCAGCCAGAACTACATTCACAACTTCCTCACCGGCAAGCGGACCTCCCTGCTCTCCCTCGCGTGGCCGGCCTACGTCTGCACCATGACCGAGGAAACATCAACCGGCTTTTCAAACTGCGCATGCAACTCAAGCCACTAGGGCCTCCGCATCGCATCGTCTGGACCGGATTTCGGGATGCCATATTCCCCTCGGTGGCTTTGTAACAGGGCACGACTTCACAGCTTGGTGAAAAACTCCATTTCGACCGGTAAGTCAAAAATCGCATCGCTCCAGGATGCCCTAGGAACGATTTCTAGGAGTCGATTGGTGATTTTCTATCTCCGAATCGGGCCTCAAAGCACCCCGATTTCGAGTTTTTCACCAAGCTGTTCAGTCGTGCCGATGAAGCAGCTAAAAAGACGCGGGCTTCAGCCCCTGCAATAGCCGACTCGCCGAGAAATCCACCCACACACACCGAACTGGAAGGTCGGGGCCTTACAGGCTGCGGAAGAACTCAATATGAGCAGGTTTCGCGGAGGGGCACGAATTTATTCGTGCCGATAAGGCCAATAAAAGGTGTGGGCTTCAGCCCCTGCCGACCCATCCACTCCCAAATGCTCTACGATTCTCCTTCTCATAATGTCGGAGGCTTGGCTTTGCTCAAAACCCTCACTCTTTCCATGTCATTGGCCGTTCTTCTCCTGCCACCCCCAGCAGATAACAGCTTTCTCGCAACCTATAAGGGCACTCCATTCCACGACAGCCGCTTTCACGATGGTCCGCAGCGCATTCCCGGCAAGGTCATGTGCGCTTACTACGATCTTGGCGGCGAAGGCGTGGCCTACCATGACGCCGACGCGAAGAACAACGGCAGTGGCGCGCTCAATCCCGCGGACGGATCCTACGTGAACGAATTCCGCATGGCCGAAGGCGTCGACACATCCTACACAAAGTTCGGCCGCGATCCGCAGATCGACGACACCCAATACGACAAGACAACGCCCGACGCGAGTCTCCTCTACGTCGGCTGGACCGAACCCGGCGAGTGGTTCAACATCACGGTCGATGTCGCCGCAACCGGCAACTACGCCGCCGATCTCCTCTACACCTCCAACCGCGGCGGCGCCATTGCCCTCGACGTGAACGGCGTGCGCACAGCCGATGCACTCCCCATCGCCTCCACCTACGATCCCGACGATCCCATAGCCTGGCGCCAATGGCACCACTGGAACCTGGCCCGCGCCCTCGCGCAAATCCATCTCAACGCCGGCCGCAACGTGCTCACCGTGCACATTCTCACCAACGGACAGATGAACCTTGCCACCCTCGATTTCAGGAAAGTAACTGAATAGCTCGGCGGTTGCTGTATCCCAGCCGAGGTTCGTTCCGCCACGAACTTGGGTGCCCCAGGTCCCTCGCACTTGGGGACTCGAAATCGCCAAACAGGAATCGCTAAATCAACAATATTAAGGTTGTAGCTTGTAATATCTAACAAAATTGATATTTTTATTGCATTCAAGTTTATGAGGACGCAATATGACATCCACCAACAAGCCCGATTCCGAATGGCAGGAGCTCCTGCGGATCGCACAAGGCTCTTCCATGGTGATCGAGCGGGTCTCGATCCCGGACAAGGGGATCGCCGTGGAAGGGACGTTTGTGCCGCCGCAACTGGCACGGCTCACCATGGAAGACCAGGTGTTCGTGATCGCCTTTTTGCGGTCGCACGGCTCCATCAAGGAGATGGAACAGGTCTTCGGGGTGAGTTATCCCACCATCAAGGCGCGGCTGAACCGGATCGCCGGCCAGCTCGAGTTTGTGGACACTAACCCTTCGCCGTCGCGGGTTGAGGTGCTGGACCGGCTGAACCGGGGCGAACTGACGGCGGACGAGGCAATCCAGGCGCTCGAAGCGCTGAAGGGATAGGAAGGTAAGGACGTGATACCGAGTGTGGCTATTATCCGGGTTCAAGGCGAGGGCTTCTGGTGCCCGCCGATTCCGATTCCGCTGTTTCTGATCTGGCTGGTGGCGCTGCTGCTTTCGCCGCTGCTGCTGGTGGGGCTGATCGTGCTGTGGCCCTTATGCCTGCGCGTCGGGTTTCCGCTGGGGCGCGCGATCAAGGCGTTCTGGGGACTCCTGTGCGCGCTTCCCGGAACGTATGTCCGCGTGACGGCGGAGGCGAAGCACGTGACGGTGAGGATCCTTTAAAGGCAGGGACCGAGGGACCAAGGGAAAAAGGGACAAGAGGACAACGGGGCGAGGGCAGTTATGAAAAACGAGCGAAGAACGATTCTGGGGCTGGTGGCGGCGGGCCGGATCTCGGCGAGGGAGGCCGAGCGGCTGCTGCGGGTCTGGAATGATGCCCGCGAGGAGCTCTGGGTCCTCGCTGCATGCCTGCTGGTCTGCGTCACGCAGATTCATCTGCGGCTTCCGCTGGACGGCTTGGGGCATTTCATCGAAGGTTTCGCGCGGGAAGTTTTGAGTGTATGGAGCGCGGCATTGTCAACGCTGACGAAAGGGATGGGAGGAACGGTATGAACGAGAATCGCAGACAGATTTTGCAGATGCTTGCAGATGGAAAGATCACCACGGATGAGGCCGAGCGGCTGCTTGCAGCGCTGGAGCCGGGCCTGGAGAGTATGACCGGTGAGTCTGCCGGGAAAACGAGCAACGGAGCCACGGTGAAGACGCGGTCGAAATACCTGCGGGTGCTGGTGGAGGCCGACGAGTCTTCGACCGGAATGAAGGGCCTGACGACGGTGAACGTGCGCATTCCGATGCAGTTGCTGAGGGCGGGAGTTCGGCTGGCGAGCCTGATTCCGCAGCAGGCGCATGATCAATTCGATGAAGCGCTGAGCAAGCACGGGGTGCCGATCACGCTCTCGCAGATCAAGCCGGAGAACCTGGAGGAGCTGATCGACCACCTCGAGGATCTGACCGTGGATGTGGATGGCATGGAAGGGAATAAAACGAAGGTAAGGGTGTTCTGCGAGTAGAAGAGGAGACGCTCAGCGTCTCCTCTTCGTTCAAGGCTGCGTCGGGTAGCTTCTATGGCACCGTGAACGGCCGCAGCCCGTCATGCGGGAACAGCCCCGTCGGCGCAGTCACGGTCGACGGCTGCGCCCGGAACATGTAGTGGATCGAGAATCCCGCGTTGGACGCGTTGTAGTTGCGCGCGTTGTTGCCGCCCACAAATCCCTCCACAAACCAGTGGGAGTTGATCTGGTAGGCGACATTGGCGCGAATATCGTAGTTGGCTCCCACGCTGGTCAGCGCCGGCAGCGCCGCATTGTTCAGCCCGATCTCGATCGCCTTCTGCGCCGGCAGCGGATACAGCGGCGTCAGGTCCTGCTGGAACGCCTGCACGCCAAGGCCGCCCACAATCTGGTAGTGCCAACGCGTCTGGTAGTGGCCCACCCACGTCACCGGCACGTTGGCCAGGAAGTACGCCTGCGGGCTGAAATAGCCGCCCATGCCAAACGTGAACGCCCCCTGGTTGTTGGCATAGTGCATGGCAAAGAAGTTGGCGCCGACGCTCAGGTTGCCGAACTCCGGAAACGCCTTGACGCGCCAGTAAGCGCCGCCGCTGCCGTCGATCCGGTTGTTGGTCTGGACGTTGTACCCGTTGATGTACTGTCCGCCTGCTGCCAGGTAGAACCCGGAGATCGCGTCGCCGTGCACATACTGGACATTCCCGCCCGTGCCCATCACGCCGCCCCAGATAGTTCCGGGGTAGCTCAGGGATGAAGTGCCCGGATCGCGCAGTCCTCCGTAGGAAAGCTGCGAATCCTTGATCGAGTCGCGCGTGAAGCTGAACGTGAACGGCCCGTTACCCGGCCGCCAGGCAGCGCGCGCGGTCCAGTTCGCCACCAGGAATCCAAACGGCGTGTAGCCCCCGGCCAACGCAAATGTGGGTGTGCTCAACTGGATCTCGGGCGAAAGTCCGGCGGCGTTCTGCTGAGCCGGCGGAGCCCCCGTGAACGTTCCGCCGACGCTGGGACCGGTATTGGTCATGGTCCCCAGCGGCTGAGGAATGGTGGCCAGCGTGCGGCTCCCCGATGTCAATTGCTGCACGGTGATCACGCTGGATCCGTCGGCCTGGCCGGAGTCGAGGAAGACCGGCTTGGCAATGAACGTCAGGCGTCCGTGGTACCCGATCGGCGTCGACCACTCGAACGGCGCTTCAAAGGCGGCCAGGCGGCTGTAACCCAGATCTCCGCTGCGGTAATTCACCATCCCGGTGCCGGCCAGCCACGCGCTGTAGCTGCTCTCGAGCGCCTGCAACTGCTGCTCCGCTTCTTCCCGCGGACTGATCCCGCGCGGCTGGCGCTGTACACGAACCCACGGCCCGCGCAGCGGCGGCAGATTCCGGTCCTGCAACTGTTCGTCGGTCAACCCGCCGGGGCTCGAGTTATCCGGCACAGGCTGCTGCGTCTGATCCACCGGAGGTGGTGGAAGCTGCTCACTCGGCGCCGTCTCCAGCGTCGGGACGCTCTGCGTCGCGGGAGCCTTTGTGCCGTGTTTGTGGTGTTTCCTGGGCTGCTGCGGCTGAGGAGCGGGCGGCGGCTCCTGAGGCTGGGGCTGCGGTGGCGGCGCCTGCTTCGGCTGCTGCGCGGAGTACGCCCCCGTTGCCGCTTCCTGCGCCGACGGCGTGTATTGCACGTCGCTCATCGCCGGCCTCACGGTCGCAACCGCGGAGGACGTCTGCGAGCCGTTGGGCGCATCGCCCGGAAGCGTGAGCGGCGCATTCCCCAGCTGCCTGATCTGCTGCGCCGAACCCTGCGTGAGCTGCGCGTCAGTCTGCTGCGCAAACAGTGCCTGCGCCTGCGCTGCCTCAACGTTCATCGGCTGCGACGAAAGGCGAAGCGCCGGCTGTGAACCGCTGTCGGGAGGCGTAACAGAAGACTGAGGCGCGGGAATGTAGACCTTGGGCTTGTCTTCGCTGGAAGGAACAGGAATCGCAGGCTGGCTCTGATCGACCGGCTGCTGCATGGAAGGCAAATACGTATGCGGGGCCGGGGCCGCCGGGGCGGGCTGCGTCTCGGTGCTAGTGACGTTCTCTTCCGAAGCGGGGATGTGCATCTGTCCCGAATAGCCGGTTGGGCTGGAGGGCGCCGGGGTTCCCGCCGCAGGCTTCTTGTGCGTCGTCGATGCGGTCTGCGTTCCGTGCTTCGTGGCCGAGGCCGATCCCGCACTGGAACTGCGATGCCTCGTCGGCGTAGCGGCCGGCGTGGAGCTGGCAACCGGAACCTGGGTCGTCGCCGGAGCCGTGGGAATGTCGCTCGGTCGCGCCATCGCCTGCTGCGGCTGCAGCATCACCGGCGCGCTGCCAAGATACGGATCAGGACCATAAGCCGGAAGCGGCGGCAGTTTCACCGTCTTCTGGAACGGCTCATTCAACGCAGCGGTCTCGGGATTAAGAAGCTGCTGCAGGTCGGCGTTCGAACGCGCCTTGTGCGGCTTATCGTTCTGGTCAGGGTAAGCAAGCTCGTGCGCCAGCCGGTCCGTTGGCGAACCCGCAGGCATGGCCGCAAGCGCTGCGCGCCAGTAGTCCGCGGAACGCTGGGCGTCGCCACGCGCCTGCTCGTACCTTGCCGCCAGGCCCAGAATCCGGTAGTCCTTGGGGAACCGCTCCAGTGCCTGCCGCAGCCAGAGTTCGGCCTGCGCTTTATCGTTGGCGGACAGCGCCGCGCCGATCGCGCCCTGGAAGTCACTCACGCCGGCGTTCTGCATCGGCAGGCTCTTGTAGAGCGTGAGTGACGCGCGCGTCTGCCCGGTGCGAAGATAGCCGCCCGCAAGGATAAACTTCACTTCAACATTTTCAGGAAACGCCTGGGCCGCCGCTTCCAGAATCTCCACGGCGCGCTGATCGTTGTTGTTATCCAACGCCACGCCGGCACGGCGCACAGCCCAGCTCGCCCAGATCGTCTGCACAATCTCGCGCTGCGGCGCCGTCAGGTCGGAACGCGCGCCCAGCCGCATCAGCTCCGGATACAGGGCTCGGTCGTTCTGGGTGTTATAGAGCAGCCACGCGTTCTGGATCGCCATGTCCGCCGGCAGCGCCACGCCTTGCTGCGCATAGTACTTCTGCACGCGCACCATGTACTCCGTCGCGTGAGGAACGTCCCCCGCGGTGGCGTAGATGCTGGCCACAGTCTGAACAAACTGCGGATCGGTCTCGAGCTCCTTCCGCACCGCCGGAGGAATATAGCTGAGTTGCTGCAAAGCTTCGGTGGAGTGGTTGGTGGCCTGCAGCGTCGAGATCAGTCCCTTCCACGCATCCACGCGATCGGGCTGAGCCGTCAGCACCTGGCGATAAATCGCATAGGCCTGCGCCGTGTTACCGCGCTGCATATAGATGCCGGCAATCTGCATCTGCATCTGCACCGTGGGCTGCGTGCCCTGCGCGAGCTGCAGCTTAATGCTGCGCTCCAGCAGGCTTTGCGCGATATCGAACTGGTTCGCCTGCTGGTAGATGGATCCCAGCATCGACAGGAACCCGACGTCGGAAAGCGCCGACTCGTAGACGTTCGGCGGCATCTTCTCCACGTCGGCGATCGCGGCATTGTCCTGGCCAAGCTCGTGGTGCGCGCTTACCAGGCCCATCCAGGCCGAAAGATTGGTCGCATCGTCATTCAGAATCTGCGTGTAGAT
Source organism: uncultured Acidobacteriota bacterium (assembly GCA_963819365.1). GTDB lineage: Bacteria > Acidobacteriota > Terriglobia > Terriglobales > Acidobacteriaceae > Telmatobacter. Next base: position 108,360 of record CAWFVY010000012.1, on the reverse strand, counting down.
CGCCGCGGCCTGATCGAAGCGATGCGATTCCATCAGGATTCCCGCGTATTGCAGGCGCGTATCCTGCTTGAGATTCGCTCCATTGTCGGGGAACGGCAACGCCAGGGCCTGGGACAGCACCCTCTGCGCATCGGCGGAACGGCCCTCGGCCTTGTAGATGGTCGCCAGGGTGCGAAGGTAGTCGGGGTCCTTGGCCATCTCGCTCTTCACACGCGGCGGAAACTTGGCCGCCAGCGCCAGCGCCTTCTGGTTCTGTCCATCGTGCGCGTAAGCGAGGAAGAGGCCGCGCCAGGCGTCCGCGTTTGCCGGCTGCGCCTTCAGCAAGCCCTGATACACGCCTGCCGCCTGCTCGTACTGCTCCTGCTTGGTATAAAGACCCGCCAGGCCGTTCAGTGCCTCGGGGCTCTTGGGACGCATCGCCAGCGCGTCCTTGTATTTCTGCGCGGCAACGTCGAGTTGGTTCGCGTCAAACGCCTGCGATGCCTCGCCCATGGTGTACCAGAAACGCGAAGTGGCCAGAGCGTTCTCGACGGTTGCAGACTTGTAGCCGTTCTGCTCGGCCTGGGTCAGATAGCTGACCGCGCCGCCGAAGTTCTGCTGCTGCATGCGCAGGAAGCCCATGCCGGCGGCAAGGCGGCCGTTGTTTGGATCCTTCTCGAGAAGCGCCATGAAGAGCTTCTGCGCTTCGTCAAGATGGCGGGAATTCAATGCCGCAAATGCCGCGCGCTCTTCAGGAGTCCGCGCGATGCCGGAGTTCATTTGCGCGAGCTTCGATTCGTTCGCCTTCAGATGCGAAGCCATCTCCGCATCTTCGGGGTGTGCCTGCAGATACCTGCGCAGCTCCGCCGCCGAAGAAGGGTTGGCCGAGTCCCAGATCAGCGCCTGGCGCAGTGCATTGCGGGCGTTGGGATCGAGAGGATGTTCCTGCAGGACCTTGATGCCCTCTGGCCTGGTCTTCGGATCGTAGGTGAGCATCCTGCCCAGTTCGATAGCGTAGCGCGAATCCGCCGGGTTCTTTTGCGCCAGGGCGCGCATGGAGGAAATCGCCTGCTCCTTGCCGCTCGTCGTACCGTACATCGTCTGGTAATAGGCCAGTGCGATGTCGCCCTCCGGCGGATGGTCGCCGTAGAGCTGGCGATAGATCTTCATCGCTTCTTCGCTGTGTCCCTGGCGGGCCAACTCACCGGCCCGGCGAAGATCGTCGTTCTGCGCCCGGGTGCTGGAAAGCCCCTGTATCTTCGCAATATTGGGATCGTTGGGATTTATCGCGCGGAGCTTCTCCAGCGCCTCATCCGATTCCTTTGCAGACCCGCTGAGTTTGTAGTCGCGCGCCAGCCCGGCAAGCGCCTCGGGGTTCTTCGGATCGGAGAGCAGAATCTGCTGCCAATTCTGGATCGCCATGTCCGGACGGCCGCGGGATTCCAGAGCCCTGGCATTTGCAGCCAGCGTCTGGCGCGTCTTCTCCGGCGAGTTCGTAGTAGCCGTCTTTTGCGCAAAGCCGGGTTGTAGCGTCAAGCCCAGGCACACCGCAAATAGGGGGAACGACCCAAAAACCTTGCGCACAAGCATCATCACCGTGTCCACTCCACTTTCAGTTCCCCGCGCGGCCCAAACCGGAACCTGCTATCCAAATACCCAATCGCAAAAAGAACAAGGTTTTGGTCATAATACACGGGCTGCTTCCCGTACAGACCTGTGTCTGGATTTCGCTGTGCACTCATCCTAACTCTTTGCTGCGCCGCCACTCTAGAAAGATCCGGGTTGGCCCAAAGATAGGGAAGAAGTGCCGCCGTAAAACCCACGGGACCGTCCTGCGGTTCGGGTATTCCCTGTGCGCTGACCTTCTCCGGTGGAGCGGTCCGATCGGGATTGGAAAGATACCCTCCCATGCCCGATAGCGAGTTCACCAGATCGCCCCGCGTGCGTCCCTCTCCATCCACCATTCCAGCCCACATATAGACCCGGATCGCATCATAGCTTCCCATCGGCTGCTTGGATTCGGAAGCGGGAGCAGGCTGCGGGGCGGCCTGATTGGAAGCATCCGCGCCCGGCGGCTTGGCGGACCCGCCGCCATTCTGCTGCGGCTTCACCGAGGCGCTGGCCTCTGCCGGTGGTGGCGGCGGATTCGCTCCCGGAGGAAGCGCGGGATAGAACCCGTCATTGGGGATGTAGTTCACCCAGTCCATCGCAAAGCCCTTGGGCGAGCTCTGCCGCACCAGCCGCGGAATGTTCATCGCGATCGCGCCCCACGGTCCGGCCGGATCGACCTCCGCAAACCGCTGAAACTGGAAAAGAGGCAGGTAGCTGGGATTCAGCGTCCAGACATTGTTGTGCACCCAATTCGCGGTAGTGCCGGGCATCAGCATCGATCCGAAACCAGGCAGGTCCGAAACCTCCTGTTTCGCAATCAAGGCCAGCATCCCCCGACCGAGTTGCGCATAGGCGGGGCTCTTCCATAGCCTTCCGGCTTCGATCAGCGTGTAGGCCAACCAGGTGTCCGAATCCGATGCCGAGTTGGGATCGAGCAGCTTCCACTGGCCGTCGGGCGCTTTGCCCCACTGCCAGCCGGGCAGCTTCTTGCTCATGTCGCCCCCGGCCAGGTTGTTCTGCGACCAGGCGAGGATCTTGTCGAAGTGGCTGCGGTCATTATCGGCGAGCGCAAAGAAGAGCGCGTACGCCTGCCCCTCTGAGGTGGTGCGGTCGTTCGCGCTGTGTTCGACAACTCTCCCGTCATCGTTGATGAAGTGCCCCGCGTAGGCATTCCACAAGGCCCACGGTCCCTGCCGGCATCCCGCACTCGCCGCGGCCAGAACCAGCACCGACCCAAGCAGACCGCGCTTCATCCATCGACCCGTTGACAGATCAAACAAAGAAGAACTCCAGATGATTTCTACAACGTACGAATGTGAAATCACGGAGAGGGGGTTCCATGATCCCTGCCCAGAAACCTGGCGGACAGACAAGCGTCAAGGCCTGCCGCGCATCCAGACGAAGACAAAGCTATGAAATGGCATTTTCACAGTTAATTCACTCCATTTCAAGCTGTGCAAAACGTGGCGTTATCTTTCGTCAAGAAACGCCACGCCAGAGGTTTTCAGAGGAGGAACAGAAACTCGATCAGTCGAGCATCTTCAATCGAGCCCTTGCCTTCATGCGGAGCCAGTTGCGCATCCAGATTGCAAGCAGGAAAGCGAAGAGCATGACGAGGATTGCCGGCAGCCACGGAACCTCTCTGAACCACAGGTTCATGCGCGTCCACCACGGCAGGGTCCCGACATGATAGATCGCCGAACCTACCCGGAAAGACTGGAATCGCGTGCCCAGAAGCATCGAGATCGATCCCTGAATATCGCTCGCCTGCTGCACATAGAGAAAGGTCTGCATGAACGGAGCAAACGTGGCCGCATCCTTCAGGTGGATGGCAACCACACTACTGCCGCCCATGTAAGGCGATTCGATGCCCTCGATAATGCCATCCGGAGTGCCGGACGCGATCAGCTCGCCCGACTCGGCGTGCTCGTTGTTCTGCACCTTCCACCAAGCGCGGTGAAGCGGAGCGAAGAAGCCCTGGGTATCATGCGTCTGCACCCGGCCGCTGGTGAGCGCCACGGGGAGGTATTTGGCGAGTTTGTCGAAAGCCGGCTGATCGTCTCCGGTGCCGATTACCAGGAAGTCCGAGGTGGCGCCGGTGTGCATCGCGTCCGGTCCCGCCACGGTCACGCGCAGTGCCGGAAATCCGCTCTGCCGCCCGAAGTGCCCCATCAGCGTGACGAAGGTCTCGATCTCTTCCGCAGTAGGAGACGGCGGAAGCACCGCTGTCGTAGTCGCCAGGTCCGGGTAACGCGTAAACGGGAATCCCGAGTTGGCAAAGATCTCAAGGTTCGGCAGCGGAGCATAGTGCGGATAGCCGCGCAGATCGAGATAACTGTCGCGCCGCACCGCACCCTGCATATTGATCGGTGTCGTGTCCTGGCAGTTGCCCTTCCTCAAAAGCTGGAAGGTAAAGTCAAACGACAGCGAATTCGAGAACGGACGGAGATTGACGACCGGAACCGGCACGTCGAGATCGGTCTGCTTATTGACTTCCTGCCCAGGTGTCAGCGGAACCGATCCGAGGAAGGCGTTGTTGATGCGCACCTGCATGCTCGAAATCGGCCCGATCGGGATCGAGTTGTAGCGATACGACAGATGCAGAATCGAGTTCGGACGATCGGCAAAGTAGATGTCCGGCGGAATCCGGAAGTACACATTGAGCGGCGCGGAGCCGTCTCCCTGCATCGCATCCCTGGCCGTATAGTCCCACAAAGCGATCTTCTGGTCGGTCTGGGCCCAGCGCGGCGCGCTGTCAGCGGGTTGTTTCGCCGGAAGCTCGACACGGTCGATGGTGGCCTGCGCTCCCTGCAGCAGGCCGCTTTGCAGCGCGACTGCCTGCGCGGCCGCAATCACCTGGTCGGGATCGCCGCCGGAAATCACGAGAACCTTGCCGTAGGGGTCATTGGGATTGGTTCGCATGGCCACGATGGGGCCGCTGCTCCCTCCCAGGTTGAGGCCCGCAGGCAGATTCGTCGAACTGTCGGAAATAATGACGGCGTTTCCGGCGGGAAGCTCTCCAACATGAACCGGGAACCGGACCGGACGCCCCTCGGAGATCATGCCGAAGTAGCTGGTAACGATGCCGGCGGCCTGAATGGCCTTCGCGTCCGGAGCCGACGCGAATACCACCGGCAGACTCAGAGGCTGCACCACGGCGGCATCGAGGAACGGCAGTGGAAGCTGCTTCAGGTCGTCCGCCAGCGGCAGAAGATCGCCCTGAAGATCCAGATACGTGGTGCGATGCACGCGCGACCACAACGCCGAGTTTGCCGGGTCTTCGCACATCAGCGTGTAGTGCCCGATGAACTGCATGGTCAGCGCATTGTTGTGCACCATGAGCTCGGGCGGAATGTTGAACTCGGCTTCGCTCACTTCGCCGCGGCTGCGCCCTCTTCCGTCGGGCGTGGGCTCGATCGTCGCGAACAGAGTGCCGTTCATCATCAGCTTGATATGGCTCAGCTCTGGCAGCAGCGCCGGAGAGAAGGCGTAGCTGACGTGGATCTTGGCGGTGCGCGGAACGTGGGTCTGCGGCAGCGTGAAGTAGACGGTGGAGGCACTGTCGATCCCGTGCAGGTCGATCTGCGATGACCCTGTATCGCCCAGGCTGAACGTATCGCGGAACTGTCCCGGCGGCGGGGTGGCGGGCGCTGCCTTGCCGGCGGCGGAAGCCTGCTCTCCATTCGGGCTGACCGCGGGCTGCGCGTTCAGGCGCGGCGCTCCCATTCCGAGAATCGCGGCAAACGCCAGCAGGGCCGAGGTGGCCGCGGCAACACTCGCAGCCTTCTTCTTTGATTTTTCGCTGGAGCTGAACAGACTCTTGGCAGTCGCCCTGAGTCCATGCATGGAGATCTGGAAGATGCGTCCCAGGCTGCGCAGCACGTTGTCGCTTTCGCGCGATTCGCCCCATCCCAGCCACGAATCCGCACGGGAGTACAAAACCATTGTGAGCACTTCCTGTTCGGCGATTGTCAGGTCTTCGAACTTCACGCGCATTACCGGCCCATTCCCGCCAACCACTTTGGCGTGCAGTTCGTGCGTACCGGAAGGCATCGGGAAGGAGAGTTGCACCTCGCTCTGAGGCGCCAGTTCCATCGTCTGGTTGAATCGAATGCTGGTGCCGCCCGACGACATGTCGATCGTTTCGCCCGCAACCACAGTGCCGTCCAACGTTCTCGCCATGACCGGCGTAACGATCGCGATGCGAACCGTGCTGCGGAGCTGCTTGAGTTCGCGGGCAACCGCCGTGGTGACGCCCAGGATGATGATGTTGAACACCGACCACATCACGTTCATCAGCACCGTGCCGGGACGGTCACGGTCCCAGACCAGGTAGCGCGGTATCGCGACCATCAGTCCGGCGATGTTGAAAAGCAGAAGGATGAGAAACGGCTGCGCAATCTTTGTATCGAAGAACGTGTTCTTCACCACCCCGCCCTTGGCGGTGACGTTGAACTTGCCCAGCTTAGGATTGATCAGCGCCATCACGGTAGGCAGCAGGATGTAGGGCGAGAGCACTGTCTCGTAGATCTCGTTCCAGAATGAATGCCGGTGCTCGCCCTGGATGCGCGAGTTGGTTACGTTGGAGAGAATCAAGTGTGGCAACGCGTAAGCGAGAATCGCTGCCCAGTAACCCGGCACATTGGTGTGCGACAAGATCAGGTAAATCAGCGGCGCCGTAAGGAAGATCAGGCGCGGAATCGCATAAAGGAAATGCATCATTGCGTTGAAATAGCAAAGACGCTGCGGAAACTTGAGCCCGGGTGCAAACAGCGGATTGTCGGTGCGCAGCACCTGGATCATGCCGCGAGCCCATCGGATGCGCTGGCCCACATGCGCTGAAAGGCGTTCGGTGGCCAATCCGGCGGCCTGGGGAATATTGATGTACGCGGTGCCCCAGCCGTTCATCTGCATGCGCAGCGAGGTGTGCGCGTCTTCCGTGACGGTCTCGACGGCTATGCCGCCGATCTCGTCGAGCGCCTCGCGGCGAAGCACCGCGCAGGAGCCGCAGAAGAATGTCGCGTTCCAGAAATCGTTCCCATCCTGCACGATGCCGTAAAAGAGCTCGCCCTCGTTGGGAATGATGCGGAACTGCTGCAGGTTGCGCTCGAACGGATCGGGTGAATAGAAGTGGTGCGGCGTCTGCAGCATCGCGAGCTTGGAATCGCGGAGGAACCAGCCCATGGTCATCTGCAGAAAGCTGCGGGTGGGCACGTGGTCGCAGTCGAAGATGGCTACGTAAGGCGAGTGCAGCGATTTTAGCGCCGTATTGATGTTGCCGGCCTTGGCATGCTTGTTGTCGCTGCGGGTCTTGTATCCGATGCCGGCCTCGAACGCGAACTCCTCGAACTCCTTGCGGCGGCCGTCGTCAAGAATGTAGATGTGCAGCTTATCGGCCGGCCAGTCCATATTGAGCGCACCGAGCGCGGTATAGCGCACCACGTCGAGCGGCTCGTTGTAAGTAGGAATCAGGACGTCGATGTGCGGCCATTCGTTCTCTTCGTCGGGCAGAGCCACCGGAGCGCGGCGCAGCGGCCAGATGGTCTGAAAGTAGCCAAGGAACAGAATGACAAACGCGTACACCTCGGCCAGAACCAGGCTCAAAATGAAAAACGCGTCGAGCGCGCCCCAGTGGTTGGCCGGATCGCGGAAGAACTGGATGGTCTGCGAGATACGCCAAAAGCCATAGCGGAACGTGCAGAACATCGACATGATCATCAACGTGAGGGTGACCAGATACGAGTCCGAGCTTCGCGCCAGGGCCATCGCCATCAACAGGGTCAACAGTCCGCATACAGCCTGCTGCGGCCACGAAAGAGGCAGAACCGCCAGGAAATAAAACACGACTGAGGCAGCCGCCATAAACAGAAGGCGCACCAGCCGTGTCAGCAGGTTTTCACCCGCTCCTATGTCCTGCCATAGACCTGTTGCCGTCATCTCTCACTCCACCGCACCCCGCGGAAACCGCTGGACGCGGGCGCAGCGAGGCTCTTGACCCATCCCGCCAGCGCGCCGAAGTCCTCGGTCACCGTCGAGTTGGGGGCGTAATCCACCACCGTCATCCCTTCCGCCAGTGCCTCACTCACTGCAGGCGTGCGGCGCAGCGAAAACGGCAGCAGACGATCGCCCAGCTGTTCGCGCAGAACCTCCCGTACATCGAGGTGAAGGGGAAGAGAAGGATCGAACTGATTCAGCACGTAATACGGCAACACCGAGTGCCCCTGGACGCTGCTGTTGCGCTGGAAGAATGCATCGATTGAGGAGACGCTGACCACCGAGCTCATATCGGGAATCACCGGCACCAGCACGGTCGGGCTCATCCGCAAAACGCGGCGCGTGATAGCGCCCGATGCGGTCGCAAGATCAACCAGAATCCTGCTGGCGCCGTGGCCGCTGCGGGCGATCTCCTGCGAAAGCTGCTCCTGCGGCCCTGACTCGGGACCCAGGCTCTCGCAATCCATCGTAAGAAGCTGTATGGGCGCGTCCCCGCTGTTGCCGGGAGCGGTAAACGTGCGCAGCACGCTCGGACGCTGATCGCGGGCGCCGAAGAAAAAGGGCAGCAGGCCATAAGCGGCCGTGTCGACCAGCATCACGCGCTCGCCGCGAGCTGACAGCGCCCGTCCCAGCGTTGCCACAAGGCTGGTTTTGCCTACGCCGCCGGCCAGCGAGAAGACGGCCAGCACCGGCGCACGTGAAGCAGCCTGGGCGGGCATCGGCTCTGCCTGGGCAGGGGCGCCGCCGGCGAAGATCCCTTTCAGCGCAAACCAGCGCGAAGTGATGCGGTCACGCGATCCCTGAAGCGTGTCTTCCATAACCGGCGGCATCGGGGCAGGCGCATATTCATTGCGGTCGGCGGCCAGCCAGGCAGGCCGGGAAGCATTTTCGCGAGGCTCAACCGGGCTCCAGGGCCGGCCAGGTGCAAGCCGTTCTTCCCGAACCGGAAGTGGCGGCGCGTAGGGCTGCGGCTGCGCATACTGAGGATAGGCCGGAGCAGGCTGCGGCGGATAATAAGGAGCTGCTACCGGATAAACCGGCGCGGGAGCCGCATAGGCGGGGCCGGGTTCCGGATAGGGCGCCGGCTGGTACTGAGCAACCGGATACTGGGCGGCGGCGCATAGGCGCGCTGCTGAGCGGCCTGCTGGAATTGGGCGGCGCGCTCCGCAGCTTCCTGCTCCGCAGCACGTTGGTGCGCTTCGAACTCCGCCAGGCGCTGGGCTTCAGCGGCACGCTGCATCTCAGCCTGCTCCTGGGCTTCGGCTTCCTCGTGCACGCGCCGACGTTCGGTTTCGATCGCTTCCTGGACCCGCAGCCTTGCCTTTTCGCGAGTCTGCGCGCGGGATGCCGAGAAGTCCCGGTACTTTGCCCCATGCAGATTCGCCCAGGAATAGAGTGTTGCTACATCTTCCGGAGTCTCGCTGGGGTCAGTAAACGCTTTTTGGTCACTCATAGCACCCTCGTTCTCCGGCGGCTCCTGAGGACCGACGCGCCTCCCGATATAGGCACTGGGGAAGGTGGCACGTAGGGCACGCCTGAGAGGTGTTGCACGTTGATCGTATGCGGTTGCTTATCTCCTGAACAATACCACCTGAAACGTTACTTTCCTACCACTTTTGGGGCAGAATTGCAGCATTTCTGCACATGGAAACCTTTGTAAACACTGGGGATCTGCCTCGAAAGGAATCTCCAGCCTGCGCAAAGGTAACACGATGGTAATCCAAAAATCGATCCGCAAAAGATGAAGGCGTGCGCACGGTACGGGCGACTACCCGCGCCGGGGTTTGAATTGGGTTCGAAGTGGGGGGAAGCGGCCGGAAAGAGTGATGGTGAGCTCGCTGGGATTCGAACCCAGGACCCACGCCTTAAAAGGGCGTTGCTCTACCAACTGAGCTACGAGCTCGTTCAAGGCCGCTACCCTAAAGTTAACATAGGAGCGCTGTTCTGGACGCGCCGTTGACCAAGCCTCCAAAGCGCCGGAGTCGGTGCATAATCTAGGCAATCAACCTGTTTCCTGCGCTGTTTCCTGCGTCGGATCGGAGCTCATTTTGGGGATCCCCGTCTGTCCGCGATGCGGCCGTCTCATGGCAGATGAGACGGGACCGTTTTGCGACCAGTGCGACCCGGTCCCGTTTCCCGCCACCGTGGCGCCGCTGGAGCCCTGGACGACCTGGACGCTGATTGCTGTGACCGCTCTTGCGAGCGCGGCGGGGCTGATCTTCACCCACGAGCAGTTTCCGCTCGGAGCGAACTACGGTCCGGGAGTCGCCGCCGGCGCGTGGTGGCGGCTGGTGAGTGCCTTCTTCGTCCATAACTCGCTGGGACACTTTCTCTCGAACATGATTCCGCTGTGGTTCCTGGGCAGCCGGCTGGAACGGATCCTGGGTCACTGGACATTTCTCTACTTCTACCTCGCGTGCGGGGCAACGGGGAGCATTGTTTCGCTCTTCGCCGCCCCTGAACAGATCAGCTGCGGGGCTTCGGGCGCTGTCTTCGGCGTGTGCGCGGGCCTGTTAGTGCACTACGCGCTGCGCCTCCGCACGCTGTCGAGAAACCAGCGGATCAAGCTCGTTGTGCTGGGAATGTATATCTGGCTGGCGTTCTGGCCGGGCTTCGCCGACATCCACGTCGACAACTTCTGCCACATGGGTGGACTTGCGGCGGGCCTGATCCTCGGATGCGTTTTGTCGCTGCCATCTGCCCGGGCGCTCGTGGTCCGGAGCCTGGTCTTTGCCGCCGCAGGCATCGTCCTAGCTGCCGGGGCATTTGGATTTCGGCAGCACAACTTCTACCTGGTGCATCTCGATGCCGCCGCGCGCGCAATTCAGAATGGCAAGACCGATGTGGCGGCACAGGAACTGCGCGTGGCCGAGGAGATGAAGCCGGACAGTGCGATCGGGAAATTCCTGCAGAAGAAACTGAACAGCGCGCGCGAGGAGTGACCCGCTTCCGGCGGAGGCGGTGCCCAGCCGGGTTTAGCCGCTATGACCCTGGCACTGCAGGACGCCCAGAAACTTGCTCCACGGCCCGACCGCTTCGCGGTACTGGTGCGCCATGACACGCGAAATCTGGTGCAGATGCGTCAGGTCGTGGGCCGCCCAGGTGGCGAGCAACTGGCTCAGGGTCACCGAGCCGAACGAAGGATGCGTGCCGCGGCGCTCCAGTTCGTCGGGGCCGAGGTTCAGGGCACGCAGTTCATCGAGGCTGGCGGCGCGGGCCGCGGCGAAATCTTCCAGAACCTCCGCGAGCGACTTCCCTTCCATCGCCTGCCGCTGGCCCAGCCGGTCGAACGGCGGAAACGGCTGGCTTTCGCCGAAACTCCAGCAGATGGCGGACCCGCGGCATCCAGTCGGTGCGATCGGCATGCGCCAGGTGCGCGACAATCTCGCGCGGACTCCAGGTATCGCCGCCTTCGTTGGCGTCGGTCCACTCGGCGGGCAGGCCGCGCAGAAGCTCATCGAGCGCGCCGGGAGTGCGTTCGAGAAGGGCGATGGTGTGGTCGAGCGAGTGATTCATAGGGATCAGAAACAGAGATCAGAGATCAGGCGAATGTGAGGCCGGCTGCGGCGCCTACCTTTTGAATATAGTGGCGGCCCTCGTCGTACTCCTCGGCCGTCTTGAGGTGCTCGAGCATGAGGGGAGCTTTTCTGCCCAGCTTCGACAGTTCGGTCAGGTAGGTGGCGTAGTCCACCTGGCCGCGGCCGGGGACCACCTCCTCAAAATGGACGTTCATCTCGACATCCCAGCGCAGATCCTTGGCGTGGCAGGAGACGATCCACGGTCCGAGTTTTTTGAAACACTCGCGGATGAAATCGGTATTGCCGTAGAAACGCTGCGGGGAATTGATGCCGTTGCACACATCCAGATGAACGCCGAAGGCCTTGCGGTCGACGGCCTTGATGAGATCGAGGTAGGCGTCGGGGCCATCGGGAAGGTTCCAGCCCATCATTTCGACCGTGAACTTTGCACGCTCCGGCTTGGCGTGGTCGATCACATGCCGGCAATTCTCCACCGTGGCATCGAAGAACTCCCTGGAGAGATTCTTCGGATTGGGGCCGTACCAGACGTCCGGATTGTAGGACCCGGCGATGTCGACGCAGTTGAGAGCGCCCACGGCATCGGCTAGAGCGCAGCGCTCCGTCACGTAGTCGAGGTTGGCGCGGCGCTTGGGTTGGTCCGGATCGAGCATGTTCTTCCACGCGCCCACTTCGGCGATGACGACATTCTGGGCGGCATAGGCGCGCTCAATCTCTTTCAGCAGCGCTGCGTCGCGAAGAGTCGCGATGTCTGGACAGTAGGCGGCGCTGTAGCCCAGGCGGCGGTGCTCGCGGGCGAGCTCAGCCGGATCAACGGAGTTGAGGAAGATGGGACCGCCGAGGCGAATCGCTGATTTGCTGGTCTCGGGGTAAATAGAGGCCCCGCACGCCAGCCCTGCAGCAGCCGTGGCGGAGACTCTCAGGAAGTCTCTGCGTTGCATTTTCATACGGCTGCCAGCTTACATCACGGTTCGAAGGGATTCGGCTGTTTGAGCATCAGCGGGGTTTCCCGGCCGCGTCCTCGCTGCGCGCGCTGCACTGGGTCACGCCGAGGAAGCGCCGGAACGGACCGACTTCGTCGCGAAGGTGATTTGCCCAGATGCGCGTGATCTGGTGGAGATGCGTGACGTCGTGGGCGGCCCAGGTGGCCAACAACTGCGCCAGCGTGACCTTGCCCAGAACCTGATGCACACAGGAGCGTTCCATGTGCTCATCAGTGAGTTCCAGCGCCCGCAGCTTATTGAGGCTCGCCGCGCGGGTGGCGGCAAACTCGTCGAGGAGATCGGCCATCGTCTTTCCCTGAATGCTTTCCTTGCCTCCTTCGCGATTGAAGGTGGGAAACGGCTGGCTCTCTCCATGTTCGAGCAGGTGGGCGATCCACTCGGTGCGATCGGCGTGCGAGAGGTGCGCAACCACCTCGCGCGGACTCCAGGTGTCGCCGCCCTCGTTGCCTTCGGTCCACTCCGGCGGAAGGCCGCGGAGCAGTTCATCGAGCGCACCCGGTGTGCGCTCAAGCAGAGCGATGATGTGATTCAGGTCGTGTGCCATTGGTGTCTTTCCTAGATCGGCAATTCGATTGATGAGAGATTAGCACCGCCGGTTTGGGAGGATGTCAACAGAGCGGCAAGACCAGCCGCAGCGTGCGGCAACGCAGATAAATACCGAGCCACGCCAGCACGCCGAACAGCACGGGGAAGACCGTCTCGAAGAGCGGGGACCCGGCGCGCAGGTGGATGGCGACGGCGCCTCCCAGATACCCGGTGAGCAGAACCGCGCCTAGAACAGCCGTCCGCGGAATCGCGTACAGGATAGTGCACACCGTAAGTAGCACGCCGATGGTCACGCTGGTCGCGATGGGCAGGCCAAGGCGCGTGAAGGCGTCGGTGACCGGGACCGGCCTGACGAACTTGCCGAAGGCGTCGAAGAGCAGAAACAGCACCGTTAGAATCGTCAGAACACGGCCGGTCCAGAGCGCGCCCTTCGACGGAGCGACGGGCGAACTGAGTGATTGCGAAGGGGTGGGCACGGGGACCTCCTCAAACGTGCGGGGAAAGACCGGAAGGGACCGGTTTCAGGCGGTAGGCATCAGGATTTCGGTGATGAGGTGGTCTTCGGGCGTGCTGCTGGGATCGTTGGCGTAGTTCTCGACTGCAAAGCCCTCTCGGGCGGGTAGGCCGGACTTACCGAACTCGGCCCAGGCAAGGCCGGAAGCCTCCGGCAGTTGAGCGTAGGACCCCTTCACGACGTAGCGCGCGAACTTGCCGCCTTCAAATTTCAGGTAGGTGAGGCCGGCGGGAAGCTCCACTGCCGGAGCCGCAATCCGGAACCCGGCACGATAGGTCGGCGGCTCCATCGTGTACATCGAAAAGGCGCCGGTGATCTGGTTGTTCGCACTCAGCGCGGCCGCAAACGTATGGACCTGCTGCCAGGCCGCCTGTGCTGTCTGCATGAATGGCCCGACCTTCTCGACATACACATAGTGCGTTTCGGGCCAGGAGACGACATCGATGACGTTTGATCCACTCATAAAGGCCTCCTCCACCGGTGAAGGAATCATATCCAACCCGGATTTCCCGGGCGCGGTGGATTTCTATGAGATGGAATATCTTCTCTCGCGCACGGAGCGGTTAGAGCCTCGCGCGCTCCGCCACCAGCATCGAATCGAGAATCTGATCCGCCACTTCCTTCACCGCGCCCGGCGTGTGCGCCAGGAACAGCGTGTTGGTCTTGTCGCTTTCGCCGATGGACTTCAGCGTGTCGAAGTACTGCGTGACCAGAACCAGCTGCATCACTTCCTTTGGGGTAGAGCCTTCGACGGCCTTCTGGAATTGCTCGACTGAGGTCTGCAGGCCTTCGATGATGGCCTTTCTCTGGTTGGCGATGCCCTGCCCCTGCAGCGCCTTGCTCTCCGCTTCGGCCTCGGCCTTCTTCACGACTAGAATCTTTTCGGCTTCGCCGCGCGCATTGGCCGCCACCTGCTCGCGCTGCGCGGCGTTGATGTCGTTCATGGCCGATTTGACCTTGGCGTCAGGGACGATGTCGGTGACCAGCACGTTGACGATCTCGTAGCCGAATTCCGACATGTCCGAGTCCAGCTCCTTCTTGACCGCAAGCGCGATGCTGGACTGCGATGCGAACACCTCGTCGAGAGTCATGCCGGGCACATGGCCCAGAATCACCTGCTCAACGTAGGACTGGATCTGCTGCGATGGATTGGCGAGCTTGTAGAAGGCGTCGAAGACCTTTTCCGGGCGAACGCGGTTCTGCACCGAGATCGGAATGGTGACAAAGACGTTGTCTTTGGTCTTGGTCTCCATGGTCAGGCTGATTTGGTTCACGCGCAGGCTGACAACGCCGGAGACGGTGTCGATGTAGGGCATCTTCCAGTTCAGCCCCGGTTCGGCCACGCGCAGAAACTTGCCGAAGCGCGTGACCACGGCCACTTGCGCGGTGCTCACGGTGAAGAAGCTCCCCAGAATCAGGGTCAACAGGACAAGAGCCAACACCGCGAGTACGACCATCAACACGATATCCATTTACCGCCTCCGGAACCTCTGTTTTGGGTGAAGGCGAATTATATATCGCGGTGAGTTGTCAGATTCTCAGTTGTCCGTTGGCGGTGACGAAAGACGGATTCGTGCTACGCCGGATTCACGCGGTGGGCTTTTCCGGCGCGGGCATGCTGGCCAGGTAAAGGCTGGCGAATTGGCGCGCGTAGTCGTCGAGCAGTTCCCTCACCCGCTCGGAATTCGGCGAGCGCACAATCAGCCCGGCGTGATGGTGCTTCTTCATGCGGAAGACAATTTCCGGCGCGGTGAAGGAGGTCGTGTCCGGCTCGGCGGTCTGGGCCAGGCAAAGCACGCTGCCGGAGTAGTCCGCGCGCGTCTCGGGCAATTCGTACGGCACTCCAAGCAGGTCAGAGACTTCGATGCGTGCCCATTCGCGCCAGAGATTGATGCCCGTGGAGGCCTCGACCAGGTCCACGATAAAGGCTCCGCCGACGCGCGCGGCGATTTCGAGGAAGTAAAGACGGCCGTCGGCGTGGGCCCGGATGTATTCGGCGTGGGTGACGCCGCGGGTCATGCCCAGTGCCGGCGCCAGTGCCGCATTGAACTCGGTCAGTTCCTTCCAGTCGTTGCTGTCGCGGTCGACGGTGCGGGTGGTAAAGACGCCGCCTTCGTGCATCACCTGCATGGGCGGCTTGCCGTATTTGTGTACGCACGGAGAAGACGACGCGGCCGTGGCTGACGATGGAGTCGACGTGATAGATGTCGCCGGGCACAAACCGCTCCATCAGAAAATACGCCTGGCGGTCGCCCAGCTCGTCGAGGGTGCGCCAGAGCTCTTCGGGCTGGTGGATCTTGCGGATGCCCAGGGCTGACGCCGACGTCCTAGGCTTCAGGAGCCAGGGTGCGGGAACGGCGGCCATAAAGTCGCGGAGTTCGTCGTAGTTGAGCACGCGGGTGAAGTCGGGGACGAGGAAGCCGGCCCCGCGGGCGCCGGTGCGCATGGCCAGCTTGTCGCGATAAAACGCTGTCGTGGTCAGGCCCATGCCGCGGATGCACCAGTGCTCGCGGACGGCGGCGGCGGTTTCCTGGTCGAATTCATCGAGCGCCACGACACGGTCGAAACGGCGGCCCCGCGCCATCCAGCTCACGGTGTGGAGAAGTTGCTCAGTGGTGAGGTTGTCGGGCATGAAGGCGATTTCTTCCAGCACATCGCGCGGCCAGTCGGCCTCGCGGAGCTTATCCACGGTCAGCAGCGTGGGGCGCACGCCCATCTCCGCACACTGGCGCAGGAAGTCCTGTCCTTTTTCGTAGGTGGAGATGCAGAGAATCCGCTGCGTTGTGTCGCCCATCGATCCCTCGCCGGAGTGAACTTGGACCCCTGAGTAGGATAGTTCTACCATAGCGGGGGACGCAGGCAGAGATCAGAGCACAGAGAACAGAGATCAGTGGTGAGGCGGGGGTTCCAAAAGCAATGTTGTCGGCAAATTCCATCACGTATCTGCACGACCGTTGTACCAAGCACTGGCACGAGGAGCCGGATACGACTCCCTACGCTCTGAGCGACTGGGAGAAGCTGGTCTCTCAGCATCACTATGCGAACTGCGAACTGTGGCACCTGGAGGATCGTGCGCGCGAACCAGGCGCCAGCGACGCGCAGATTGCGGGAACCAAACGCATGATCGACAAGGCGAACCAGCTTCGTAACGATCTTGTGGAGAAGCTGGACGAGGCGCTGCTCGGGTTCCTGGCGCAGTACGATCTGCCGAATTCGCTGGAGCAACAGCATTCGGAGACGCCGGGGATGATCATTGACCGGCTTTCGATCCTGGAGCTGAAGGTTTATCACACCCGCGAGGAGATCCGCCGGACCGATGCCCCGCCGGGGCACGCCGAACGGAACCTGCACCGGCTGGATGTTCTGGAGGCGCAGGAGGCCGATCTGCTGCAGTGTCTCGATGAGTTATGGGCCGCGGTGATGGCCGGCACGCGATCCTTCAAGGTGTACCGGCAATTGAAGATGTACAACGATCCGGCGCTGAATCCCGCGATTTATCGACAGCAGGCAAAGTGAATCGCCAGGCGAGCAGACCTGGGGGCCATTGACGCAGCGAGGGGTTCTGCGTATAAGTATGGCCTGAGCGCATAAAGACCCTGGCGCCCTGCAAATGCATGCAGAGGATTGCCTTGGAGGATGATGGCTCCCGGTAAACTAACGATGCAAGAGGCCAAGACCGCGGCTGCTAGCCGCAAGAAAACTGAAACGGCAACCAAATCCCATGGCCACGCCGGCACGGCGGCCTACCAGCCCTATCAATCGGCTGTTCAACTGGTGCAGCAAGGCAAGTACGACAAAGGTCTCGCTGCCCTGGAGAAGTTTCTGCCGTCCGCGCCGCCGGAACTGGCGGAGCGGTGCCGGATGTACATCACAACCTGCCAGCGGCAACTGGAGAAGTCGAGCCTGCATTTCAGTACGCCTGAGGAGCGGTACGACTACGCCATCTCGCAACTGAATCAAGGGTTCTACGAAGAGGCCCGCGAGCAGCTTGCGGCCGTGGTGAATGGCTCTCCGGGCGCCGACTACGCCTTTTATGGGCTGGCGGTGCTGGACAGCATCACCGGGAGGCCGCAGGAATGCCTGGGAAACCTGGGTCGCGCCATCGAGCTGAACCAGAAGAACCGGCTGCAGGCGCGTTCGGACGGCGATTTCCAGAACATGGCGGACGATCCGCGATTCACCGAACTGCTCTATCCTGAGGTTCCCTGAGTCCTCTGCGGACCTGCCGCGCGAACGTCAAAACCTCGGAGAGTGACTTGTCGATAGCACCGTCTGCCGAAGAGGCACTGGGCGCCGGGGCGGCACCTTTGCGCGTGGTTGCGATCGGCGGCGGGACGGGGTTGTCGACGCTGCTGCGCGGCCTCTGCCGTCACGTAGCCGCTCCCGGCCATATCGCGCCGCCGAGGGGAGCGATCTCCGACCTGGCCGCTGTGGTGTGCGTCACCGATGACGGCGGATCGTCTGGCCGCCTGCGCCGCGACTTCAATATGCTGCCTCCCGGCGACCTGCGTAACTGCATGGTCGCGCTCAGCGAGGAAGGCGATCTGCTCGCCAAGCTGTTTGCGCATCGCTTTCGCGGGGGCGACGCCCTTGAGGGACACAGCTTCGGAAATCTGTTTGTTGCCGCATTGACCGAAATCACCGGCGACTTTGCCCATGCGGTCCAGCTCTCGTCAAAGATTCTGGCCACACGCGGCAGCATTTACCCGGTGACTACGGCCAACGCAAGTCTGGTGGCGCGCATGGATGACGGCTCCCTGGTGCGCGGCGAGACCAATATCAATGCCAGTCAACGGCGGATCGAGGAGCTGATGATTGAGCCGCCGGACGCTTCCGCGCTACCGGAGACACTCGCGGCGATCGAACAGGCGGACTTGATCACGGTGGGGCCGGGCTCGCTTTACACGTCGATCATCACCAATCTGCTGGTACGCGGGATTCCAGAGGCGCTGTGCCATGCGCGCGGGCTGCGCGTCTTCGTGTGCAACCTGATGACCGAGGCCAACGAGAGCCTGGGGCTGACCGCGGCCGAACACATCGAAAAGATCTACGAGCATGCGGGCGCACCGATCTTCGATTATGCGCTGGTGAACACGGAGCCGTTTTCAGAGGACACCCTGGCGCGTTATGCGGCGGAAAATGCGGCGCCGATCAAGGCGGATATCGAACGCATCGAGGCCATGGGCGTGCACTGCATCGCGGGCGACTTCGCCAGCGAGGGCAGCGTGGTGCGCCATGCCGCCGGCCGCGTGACGGGCGCGCTGCTGGCGCTGGGCAAAGCACACGTCGCGGCGCGCCGATAAGCGACGGCCTTCACAGAGCAGATTTGTCCGGGATTGCGTTCAGGGATGCAGCACGCTCTTGAGCAGGACGTGCACGCCGTTCCACATAATCTGTACCCCGATGCACAGAAGAACGAATGCGATTACACGCGCGATTCCATGAGCCGTCTGCTTCGAAACGCGCGCGGTGATTGCCGGCGCGTATCCATAACAGAAATACACGCCCAGGCTCAGGACCAGCACCGCGGCGGCGATGCCCGCGTGCGCGGTGACGTCGGGAACCATTCCCTTGGTAGAGACTTGCGCGGTCAGGGTGATCATGACAACCAGGCTTCCCGGCCCTGCCGTAAGGGGAAAGGTGAACGGATAAAAGGCCTTGTGCTGGAGCGACCCGAGCGCATGATCATCCAGCGTGGCCAGTCCCGGCTTCGGCTGTACCTCTTCCTGCCTTAGCAGGCCCCACCCCATCGACGCCACGGCGAGTCCGCCGGCGATCTGCACCACCGGCAGAGAAATGCCGAAGAACTTCAGAACCGCCGCACCGATGATCTCGATCGTGATGAAAAACAGGATTGTGTTGACTGCGATCTTTCGCGCCAGCGACCGGTAAACGGCCGGAGGCGCCGGACCGACGAGGCTCACGAACACCAGGGCGCTGCCCAGCGGATTCACAAGGGGAAGGAGGGCGCTGAAGGCGAGACCGAAAAACGTGGCGAACTGTTGCAGATGCTCGGTCATAGATAACGGGCCGATCTTCGGGGCGCGGGTGTAGTGAGTCTAAACGATGAATAACCGGACATTGCCTACTGTTCCACGGTGCGCTTGAGCTGGCCGCAGGCGGCGTAGATGTCGCGGCCGCGCGGACGGCGAAGGTAGGCGGGAATTCCCTCCCCTGCCAGGCTGCGGCGGAAAATCTCCACGGCTTCAGGCGCCGGCGTGCTGTAGGCAATGCCTGGGCCGGGATTCCATGCAATCAGGTTGACCTTGGCAGGCAGTCCGGTCCGGCGAACCAGGCGGGCGACTTCCCGCGCGTGCTCCGGACGATCAGTGACGCCGCCGAGAAGAACGTACTCGAAAGTGACTCGCTCCCGCGAACGCAACCGGATGCCGCGCACCGCGTCGACTACCGCGTCGATAGGCCACTTGCGATTGATGGGCATGATCTGGCTGCGGACCTCGTCATTGGGCGCGTTGAGGCTGATGGCCAGCTTGGGGCGGAGTTCGGGCGGTTCGATGGCGAACCTCTCGATTCCCGGCACGATTCCAGAGGTAGACACCGTCATGCGCTGCGGACTGAGGCCGGCCTCTTCCACCAGCAGGCGGACGGCGCCCATGAAGCTTTCGTAGTTCAGGAAGGGCTCGCCCATTCCCATGAAGACGAGGTTCAGGCGATCGCGGCCGACTTCGACGCCTTGCCGATCGAGAACGTCGATGACCTGGCCGGCAATTTCGCCCGCCGTGAGGTTCCGCTGCAGGCCCAGACGGGCTGTCAGGCAGAACTGACAGTTGACCGCGCACCCCACCTGGCTTGATATGCATATTGTGGCCCGAGTTCGCCCCAGCGGAGCGCGCACAGTCGAAGGACCCGCGGTTGGTTCGTCGTCCCCGTCTTCGGTTCCGTCTCCGGACTCGCCTTCGTCACCTTCCGGCATCCAGACCGTCTCAACTGTGTCGGTTCCGGATTGCCCTTCTACGAGGTACCGCTCGGTGCCGTCGATGCTGCGGAAGACCTGAGCAATCCGCGGTCGGCCGACGGTCCAGTTCCCGGCTGCGAGGCGTTCGCGCAGCGATCTGGGGAGGGTCGTAATGTCGCCGATCTCCGCAACCCGCTGGCGGTACAGGGCTTCGGCCAATTGCGCCCCGCGGAAGGCGGGTTCTCCCATCTCCGCCATGAGCACGGCCAGGTCGGCACGGGTCATTCCAAAAAGGAATTTCCGCGGCGAAATCTCCGTCTCACGCAGCGAAACGAGTTGTGATTTTTCAGAATTCACGCCAAGGTTCAGACTATTGCATTTGGCAAGCGCATGCAGCCTGTTCCCTATGATTTGCCATCCAAGAGAACGATCGCCCGCGCCGCTCTCAGGCGCTCGGCAGGCGGCCCCGCGACGTTCCCCTTGCACCATCTGGCCTAAAATTGAATCTGAACAGGTAGACGATGACTATCGAGCGTAATCTCCGCCGCACCGTACTACCCAACGGTCTGATCGTGTTGACCGAGCGCATGGAACATCTGCGTTCCGTGGCCATGGGCGTATGGATTAAATCGGGTTCTCGCGGCGAGGCCGCTGAAACCAATGGTATTTCCCATTTTGTTGAACATATGGTGTTTAAGGGCACCCGCAACCGCACGGCCCAGCTAATCGCCCGCGAAATGGACTCGATCGGGGGCAATCTCGACGCGTTCACGGGCAAGGAAACCATCTGCTTTAACGTCAAATCGCTGGCCGATCATGTGCCGATTGCACTGGATGTGCTGGCCGACCTGGTGCTCAATCCGGTCTTTGCTTCCAACGATATAGAGCGAGAACGCGGAGTGATTCTTGAAGAAATCAAGATCGATGAGGACAACCCCGACGTTCTGGTCCACGAGCTGTTTACGCAGAGTTTCTGGAAAGACCATCCGCTGGGGAAGCCGATCCTGGGCACCACGCAGACCGTAGCCCGTCTCGACCAGCAGAAGCTGCTCGATTACCATTCGGGCTGTTTCCACGCCGGAAACATGGTCTTCTCCGCTGCAGGCGATCTTGAGCACGACCAATTCGTCGAGGCGGTCGCGGCCAAGTTCGCGCCGATGCACAGCGGTCACGCGATGAGCGAATTGGCGGCGCCCTTGTCGAGCGCCCGCATTCTGCTCAAGAACAAGAAAGCGCTGGAGCAGGTGCAGATCTGCCTGGGCGTGCCTTCCCCGCCGATCACCGACGAGAACCGCTACGCCACGCTGATTCTGAACACGATTCTGGGCGGCGGCATGAGCTCGCGGCTTTTCCAGACCATCCGCGAAGAGCGCGGCATGGCCTACTCGGTGTTCAGCGACTTGAGCCCCTACCGCGACACCGGCACGTTGTGTGTCTACGCGGGTACGTCGGCGGCCAAGGCGCTGGAGTGCATCGAGCTGGTGATGAACGAATTCCGCAAACTGAAGGAAGTGCCGCTGAGCGACGAGGAGCTGACCCGCGCGAAGGACCAGCTCAAGGGCAACATTCTGATGGGCCTGGAAAGCTCGAGTTCGCGCATGGCCAATCTGGCGCGGCAGGAGATCTACTTCAGACAGTTCTTTACCGCCGAAGAGATTATCGCCAAGATCGAGGTGGTGACTCCGGCACAGGTGCAGGCGATGGCGCAAAAGCTGTTCGATCCGGACAAGATCGCGGTCACGCTGCTGGGGCGGCTGGATGGGATCAAGCTGAATCGTCAGCGGCTGGTTTGCTGAAGGACAGGTGTTAGTTCACAGTTCTTAGTTCACAGTTGGAAAGAAGAGGCCGGAGAGATCCGGCCTTTTTTGTTTATTGCTTTGACCCTCTTCGCTTCCGCATAGTATCTTCGCGACTCCCCCGTATTCCCAAATGACACGAGGTCCGAACCAATGCGCATGGTCATGAAAGTCTGGATGCCGGTTGAGCCGTTCAACACACTTGTTCGCAATGGAACTGCCGGCGCAAAGTTGCAGCAGATCCTGGAAGACATCAAGCCCGAAGCCGCCTATTTCACGGCTCAGGACGGGCACCGGGGCGGCATCATCATTGTGAACATCAACGAAACTTCCGATATCCCCCATTATTCCGAGCCATTCTTCCTGAACTTCGATGCCGAAGTGCAATTTCATCCGGCTATGACTCCCGAGGATCTGGGCCGCGCCGATCTGGCGGCAATCGGCAAAAAGTGGGCCTGAACTAGCGGCTTCACTTCCGCTTCAGGTTGGCTATCAGAACGGCTCTTGCTGAGACGGCAGGTGATGTGTGCCTGATCTGCCCCGGGGATCAGGCCGCGCCACGGCGCTTCGGCCCATTCCCTGTGTCCGAATTCGGACGATGCGGCGCGCTGCCGGTCAGCACGGGCAATCACTCGGCACCTACCTGACTGGTAACTCTTTGTGTTTCAGCGACTCGCCCTCAGAGCGCTTTGGCACCTGAGATGCACATTAGCCGGTGGGCAGGCACTCATCCTGCCTGTTCCGGACCACAGGCTCGAAAAGGGAGTGATCGATGCTGCTTCAGGATCTTCGTTACGCGTGGCGCCAACTTCGCAAGTCGCCTGGATTCGCCCTCGTGATCGTACTCATGCTCGCGCTGGGCATCGGAGCGAACACGGCGGTGTTCAGCGTGATGAACGCCATCCTGCTGCAATGGCTGCCGGTGAGCCATCCTGAAGGCCTCTCCTATGTAGGCATGGCTAAGCACTACGGGCAGCCGCCCAACTACCGACAGCTCCGGCGATTCCATCCGGACCTTTCAGATGCCGGTGTTCCAGGCGCTTCGCCAGCGCACGGATGTCTTCGAGCAGCTCGTCGGATACGTGCCTCTGTCGTTCACGGGCAGTGTTGCGGTGCGCCACGGCGTGCTGCCGGAAGAGGCCAGTGCCGACGAGGTCAGCGGCAACTTTTTCTCCGGCATCGGCGTGCGCATCGAATCCGGCCGCGGCTTTTCGATGGACGATGAAAGCAACCACGCCGCCATTGCCGTCCTCAGCTACGACTACTGGACCCGCAGCTTTGCGCGCGACCCCAATGTTCTTGGCCAGACGCTCTACGTGCGCGGCATTCCCATGACCGTCGTCGGCATCGCGGCGCGCGGCTTCAAAGGCGTGGAACCCGCATCGTCCACCGATTTCTGGATCCCGCTGCAGACGCGGCCTGAGCTGAACGCGTGGGGCACGCCAGTAGTCTACGAATCGCTGTATGGAACACCGAAGTGGTGCGCGTTGATGATGATGGCGCGCCTGCGTCCGGGCGTAACTCCACTCCAGGCGCAGCAGGCGCTGGAAGGAACTTTTGGCGAAGTCATCACGCGCACGGTGGGGGACTATAAGACCTCCCAGTGGAAGCCCTTGCTCGACTTCACCCCGGCGCGCGGCATCGCCGGTTACAACGAGACGTATCGCGAGCCGGTGCGGATTCTCATGGGCCTGGTCGCGCTGGTGCTGCTGATTGCTTGCTCCAACGTGGCCATGATGCTGCAGTCGCGCAACGTGGTGCGGCAGCGCGAATTCAGCCTGAGGCTCGCCATCGGCGCGAGCAAGCGTGTTCTCTTCCGCCAACTGCTCACGGAGAGCGTGCTGCTGGTTGTCGCCGGTTCCGTGCTGGGATGGGTGTTTGCGCTGGGCGCAACGCAGGCGCTCGCCACATGGTCGGGCATTGAGACCGGCCTGACCCCGGATCGCAATGTTCTTCTGTTCACGCTTGGGCTTTCGACGGTGGCAGCGCTGGTCTTCGGACTGGTTCCGCTGTGGACGGCGATGCGCGCGCCGGTGGGCGCGGTGCTGCGGGCGACCTCGCAGACCACCACCGCGAACCCTTCGCGCATGATTGGCGGTCGCATTGTTCTGGTCGGACAGATGGCTCTGTGCCTGGTGCTGCTGATGGCCGCCGGCCTTCTGCTGCGCACGCTGCGCAACTATGCGGCTGTCGACCTGGGCATGGACACGCGCGGGCTGCTGGTGTTCGGCGTGACTCCGCAGGACAAGGGAGACTCGCACATTTTCTATCGCAGCTTGCTCGATCGCATCGGGCAGCTTCCGGGAGTGGAGTCGGTCTCGATGGCCTCGCTTCGGCCGGGCACCGACTGGTCAAACAATAACGACCTGAAGCTCGATGGCGTGGTGCAGAAGGGCGTGTCGCTGCGCTCGAACGATGTAGGGCCGAATTTCTTCAAAACCATGGGGATTCCGATTCTCGCTGGACGGGACATCGCCTATTCCGATGTGGAGGCCAAGGGCCACCGCAGCGGCGTATGCCTGGTGAATGAGACGTTCGTGAAGCGCTTCCTCGCCAATACCAACCCCATCGGCCACGTGATTAACGGCGGGGCCGACATGACCATTGTGGGCGTGGTGCGCGACAGCAAATATGTGGGCGTGAGCGAGGAGCCCAGGCCGATGGCCTATTACGCCGTGATGCAGGCGCCGACGCTGGGCACCATGCACATGGAGGTGCGCACGCGCGGCGACGCCCTGGCCATGCTGCCCACGCTGCGGCAGGCAATGGCCGAAATGTATCCCAACATTCCGCTGGAGCAGCCGATCACGCAACAGGGACAGTTCGACAAGTCATACGAGCGTCCGCGGATGTTTGCGGCCATGGGAGGATTCTTTGGAGTGCTGGCGGCATTCCTGGTCGCCACCGGCCTCTACGGCACGCACTCGTTCCGCGTGAGCCGCAGGACCAGCGAGATCGGCGTACGCATGGCGCTGGGCGCATCGCGCGGGCAGATGCTGTTGATGGTGCTGCGCGAGAGCCTGTGGGTTCTGCTTGCAGGCCTGGCGGTGGGCATTCCGCTGACGCTGTTCGCGGTTCGGCCGCTGAAGGCGATGCTCTACCAGATGTCGCCGCTGGATCCGTTGAGTTTGGTGCTAGCGCTGGGGATCATGGTGCTGGTGTCGGGCATTGCGGCGCTGGTGCCGGCGCGCAGAGCTGCCAGCGTGGACCCGATGCAGGCGCTGAGGACGGAATGAGAGGAGCTTTCAGCCGTCAGCCTTCAGCCGTTAGCTCGTCATGGGGTGGACCGGGTTTTGTGGTTTCCCACCCTCGCGACAGAAAAAAGTCGCAAGGATGGGGCACGGGGAGCTTCTTCTACAGCGATCAGCCCTCAGCTAAGCCCCGGATAAAGCTGAGGGCTGACGGCTGACGGCTGCTTTCGCTACTCGCCGGTTTCGAGGGCGTCTGCCATGCGGCTCTTCACGTCGCGTATGGGCGGCTGACCAAAGAAGCGGCTGTATTCGCGGCTGAACTGGCTGGCGCTCTCATAACCTACTTCAAATGCGGCGCTGGCCGCATCGAGCCCCTCGTTGAGCATGCGTTCCCGCGCCACGTGGAGGCGAAGCTGCTTCTGATACTGCAACGGACTCATGGCCGTGAGCGAGCGGAAATGATGATGCAGCGTGGAGACCCCCATCTGCGCGATGCCCGCCAGCTCCTCCACGCGCAGCGGCTTGTCATAGTTTTCCTTTAGCCACGACACGGCTTTGGCGGTGCGGTTGCTCTGCTCGCCCAGGGTTGCGATAGCGCGCAGGTGAGCGCCCTGCGGACTGCGCAGCAGGCGATAGATGATTTCGCGCTCGATGTGCGAGGCGAGAAACGGAATGTCCTGCGGCGAATCCAGAAGGCCGACGAGGCGCAGGCACGCATCGAGCAGTTCCGCCGTGGTCTCGCCCACCGACATGCCGCGGGCGCTCGCAGATTCGCCTGAGGCCGGGAATTCATGCTCGCTCAAGATGCGTCGCACGTCGGGGGTTTCGAGATCCAGCGAGAGGCAGAGAATGGGCCGTTCGCGGCTGGCGTCGATCACCTGGCTCACCACCGGCAAATCGATGGACGTCAGCAGGAAAGTGGATTCGTCGCAGATCATCGTCGACTGGCCGAGATTAATCCGCTTCTTTCCCTGCACAAAGACGATCAGGCCAGGCTTGTATGCGGCCGAAGTGCAAGCGGTCTGCTCGCTGCGCCGGTAAAGGCCCAGCCCCGGAATTGCCGTGTCGACCTTCCCTTCCCCGCTGCAATGCGCGGCGATCGTCCGCACCAGATCGGCGCGAACCTGATCGACGCGCGCGTGCTGCCTGGTCTTCGAGTCCGCCTGGATGTCTCCCCGCATTGCCGATCCTCTCTACAATTCACACTAACGCCGAATCCGGGCCGGCATGCAAAGAATCTCCTGCCTCAGACAGAATCGGGCAATGAATCGGCAGGATCGGGATACCGCTGCGCTGCCGCCGTTCCGTAGTCTTTCATTCAATAGGAACCGCGGGGAATTAGGATTGCATGGCCTGAAGTTCGGCGCGTCCTCGCTCTCGACATGGCCAAGATGCGCGCCGAGAAGGCCGAGGTTGATTCATGTACAACGCGAAAGCATACGCAGCTCCTAGTGCGACATCGCCGCTTGGCTCCACAACGATCGCGCGGCGCGATCCAACCGACACTGACGTACAAATCGAGATCCTGTTCTGCGGCATCTGCCACTCTGATGTGCACCAGGCGCGCAACGAGTGGAAAGAAGTGATGCCGACTGTGTATCCCTGCGTGCCCGGCCATGAGATCGTGGGCCGGGTCACCAAGGTGGGTTCGGCGGTGAAGAAATTCAAAGTGGGCGATCTGGCCGGGGTGGGCTGCATGGTCGACTCCGACCGCACCTGTCCCGAGTGCAAGGCGGGGTTCGAGCAGTTCTGCAACAACATGATCCTCACCTACAACTTTCCCGACAAGCACACGGGGGGTGTGACCTACGGGGGCTACTCCGACAGCGTGGTGGTAGACGAGGCATTCGTACTGAAGGTGCCGTCGAATCTCGACCTGGCCGGAGTCGCTCCGCTGCTTTGCGCCGGTATAACGACGTACTCCCCGATGAAGCATTGGGGCGTGACCAAGGGCAAGAAGGTGGGCGTCGTGGGTCTGGGCGGACTCGGCCACATGGCGGTGAAGTTCTCTCATGCGCTGGGCGCGCATACCGTGGTCTTCACTACTTCGCCGGGCAAGGTGGATGACGCCAAGCGCCTGGGCGCCGATGAAGTTGTCATTTCGCGCGATGCCAACGAAATGGCGAAACATGCGGGCAGCTTCGACTTTATTCTCGACGCGGTGGCCGCCGAGCACGACATCAACGCCTACATCAACATGCTCAAGCGCGATGGCAATATCACCATGGTGGGCGCGCCCAACAAGCCGCTGCCGGTCGGCGTCTTCGGCCTGATCTTCCGACGCCGCAGCTTTTCGGGCTCGTGCATCGGCGGCATCGCCGAGACGCAGGAGATGCTCGATTTCTGCGGTGAGCGCAACATCACCTCCGACGTGGAAGTGATTCCGATCCAGAAATTGAATGAAGCCTTCGATCGCGTAGTCAAGTCGGACGTGAAGTACCGCTTCTCGATCGACATGGCTTCGCTCAAGTCCGAGTAACGGACCATCGCTACGAGCCGAAGCGCCCTGGGTCGCACGCGGTGCGCTTCGGTTCAAAACTGAAATGAAGCAGGGAGCACTTGATGCAGAAACGCAAATTGGGATCAAGCAATCTCGAAGTCTCGTCCATCGGGCTCGGATGCATGGGGATGAGTTGGTCCTATGGGCCGCCCAAGGACAAGCAGGAGATGATCGCTCTGCTTCACGCCGCCGTGGAGCTTGATGTCACATTCTTCGACACCGCCGAGGTGTACGGTCCGCTCGTGAACGAAGAACTTGTCGGTGAGGCCTTGGCTCCGTTTCGCGGCAGCATCGTCATCGCAACCAAATTCGGATGGCAAGCCAATCCCGAGGACGGAGGCAAGTGGAACGCCCTCAATAGCCGGCCGGAGCACATCAAACAGGTTGCGGAGGGTTCGCTCAAAAGGTTGAAAGTCGATGCCATCGATCTGTTCTATCAGCATCGTGTCGATCTGAAGGTTCCCATCGAAGATGTAGCCGGCGCGGTCAAGGACCTGATTCAGGAAGGCAAGGTAAAGCACTTCGGTCTTTCAGAAGCGAGTGCGAAGACGATCCGGCGCGCCCATGCAGTGCAGCCCGTGGCTGCGCTCCAAAGCGAGTACTCTCTGTTCTGGCGAGAGCCGGAAGAGACGGTGATGCCCACGCTGGAAGAACTTGGCATTGGCTTCGTTCCGTTCAGCCCGCTTGGCAAAGGCTTTTTGACGGGCAAGATTGACGCGGAGACAAAGTTCGACAGCACGGATTTCCGCAGCAGCGTTCCCCGCTTCAGCCCGGAGAATCGCAAAGCGAATCAGGCCTTGGTTGATGTGATCAGCTCCTTCGCAGAGCAGAAGAAGGCGACCCCCGCGCAGATTGCGCTCGCCTGGCTGCTTGCCAAGAAGCCGTGGATTGTTCCCATCCCGGGCACAACGAAGCTCGCGCGGTTTGAAGAAAATCTTGGAGCGGCCAACGTTGAACTGACTGCGGACGATGTGCGCGCCCTCGAAGACGCCTCCTCAAAGATCAAGCTTGAAGGCGCCCGTTATCCCAAGTTCCACGAACAACTGGTGGGACGGTAACAGGAATTCGGCAGGAGAAACCGAAGATGAAAGCCCTGTATTGCAGCGCGCTGGCCGTTGTCTTGGCAATTACCGGTTTCACGCAGGCGCAATCTGCAAAGCAGCCAGCGGGAGACCGCGAGAGGCTCATTGGAGCGTGGCACCTGGCGCACATCGACAGCCCCGGGCCGGACGGCAAGCCGGCTCATCAGCCGCTGGGCATGCTGATCTACACGCGCGATGGACACGTGTCCGTGCAGCTCATGTACCCCAAATCTGCCAATGCTCAATCCGATGAGTACGTACAGGATGGGTACGAGGCTTCCTTCGGGAGCTACGACGTGGATGAAGCCACGCACACATTGACCCATCACGTACAGGGATCGAATACGCGCGATCTGCTGGTCGGCAAGGACCTTCCGCGGGTTTATCAACTCACTGCGGACGGGCATCTGATAATTCGATCGGCCCATCCCGAGGAACACTGGTCTGTGACCTGGGAACACTACTGAGCCCGCAGGGAGCTCTCTTTATGACGAATCTGTAAAGGCAAGCTTCAGCCGTCAGCCCTCAGCCGTCAGCACTTCCGCGATGAAGCTGAGGGCTGAAGGCTTTTTTACGAGTTGGCGACGGGCGCCGCGCGTCAACGCACTGCAACAGAGGAGAAGTCGCCGCATGGATATCAAGAGGGCAGGATCGCAATCGTCAGGCAAAGGGCCGGCCGACTGGTTTACGGGCAGCGTTCGGATCGATCCACTGTTTGCGGCGCCGGAACCGGCTCGTGTGGTCGGAGCGAGCGTCACGTTCGAGCCCGGTGCCCGCACCGCATGGCATACCCATCCGCTGGGTCAGACGCTGATTGTGACCGCGGGCTGCGGCCGTGCGCAGAAGTGGGGCGGCCCCATTGAGGAGATCCGGCCAGGCGATGTGATCTGGTTTGCGCCGGGAGAGAAGCACTGGCACGGGGCGGGCCTGACCACTGCGGTAACGCATATTGCCATCCAGGAAAAGCTCGACGGCAAGACGGTGGACTGGCTGGAACATGTGACCGACGAGGAATACCAGGCGTCCTGATGCGCAGACGCAAGAAAGCCCGGCGCCTGGCCGGGCTTTCGCGTTTCGCGTGAATCTCAGGGCTTATCCGACGACCTTCTGAACACTCTCAGCGATGAGCTTCTGAACCTTCTCTTCGATCACTTCCTGCGGCACGTATCCGACAATCTGATCCGCGACCTTGCCGCCCTTGAAGAACAACAACGCGGGAATGCCACGGATTCCGTAGCGCGAAGGCGTGGCGCCGTTCTGGTCCACGTTGACCTTCGACCACCTTCAGCTTGCCGGCGTACGTCTCCGCCATCTTGTCGACTGAGGGGCAATCATCTTGCAAGGCCCGCACCACCCAGCCCAGAAATCCACCAGAACCGGCTGCTCGCTCTTCAGGACTTCCTGATCAAAGTTCGCATCCGTCACTTCCAAAACACCTACTCCAGCCATGCTCCTCCTTGCTTTTACTGCACCGGTTCAGTTTACCCTGCAGCCTTCCCTCATGAGATGCCTGAGCCTCTGGGAAAGTCGCACCGCGCCGGATTGGTGGAACCCGGACGGAGAAGTTATCAGCAAAAAAGTAAAAGCGCCCGGACTCCATTAAGGAATCACGGGCGCTAGAGCAGCCCTCCCCCAGAACTGCCCACGACGTGACTGTATGGGTTCTCCGCTCGAAGATCAAGCAATCTTAGGTAATCGATTTAGTAATCACCGACGGGTTATTTGCATTTTGGATACTACTGAATTGGCGTCATTTACCGTAGTCACAAAGTGGGATCGACGAATCGCATAACTCGGCATCGGTAACTCAGGTGGCGCCAGATTTCAAGCGCGCACGCTGGACTCGATTACCGTTCCCTGCGCTTCAAATCGGCATAGAAGCAGTTCCGGCCGCTGCATTTGCTGCATGGCCTCGTAAATGGCCTGCGACGCGTTTTCGACGCTGCGTTCGGAGTCGACGATCGCCAGGACGGCCGGTCCTGCGCCGCTGAGGGCGACGCCGAGAATGCCGGCCCGTCCGGCCAGCGGCAGCAGTTCTGGGAGCTGCGGACAGATTGCCGCGCGGTAAGGCTGATGCACGCGATCGGTCATCGCTGCCTTCAGCAGTTCTCCCCTGCCCTGCGCAAATGCCAGCCCGAGCATGGCTACACCCTGCAGATTGATGACGACGTCAGTGCGCGCGTAGATGGCAGGAAGCACGGCGCGCGCCTTGCTGGTGGCAAGCGGCTCGGTGGGAAGCACCACGATGGCGCGCCATTCGTCCGGCGGCGTGACGCGCGCGACGTGCACCTCGCCGCCCTGGGTTCCGGAGGCGACGAATCCTCCCAGCCAGCATGCGGCGGCATTGTCGGGGTGTCCCTCAAGCTCCGACGCCTCGGCCAGCACGCGGTCGCTTGACCATCCGAGGTTCCCGAAGTGATTGGCGAGCACGATGGCAGCCAGGCGGCCGGCGGCGGACGAGCCGCAGCCCATACCGAGCGGGATCTCGTTCTCCATTCGAATGGCCAGCGGCGTGACAGGCCTGGCTTCGCGCTCAAGCAGCGTGCGATAGAGCTCGATGACCAGGTTGTCTTCGAGGGCTCCACAGCGTTGAGCATCGCGCCCGGTGGCGGCGATCGAAAACTCCGCTGCGGGCTCGGCCTCCAGGGTGAGGTGGAAATCCAGCGCAACGGCGGCCGTGTCGAATCCGGGCCCCAGGTTGGCCGAGGTCGCCGGCAGCCGAACCCGGACCCTGTCGCCGATCTGGCTCATGCCGGCACGTCCTTCATGGCCGCAAGCACCGCCGCCGGCGTGGCGTCGACCACGCGCGCGTTGCGCTGTAGACCTTCGATCACCGGCTCGCGTCCAGCGGCCTCTTCCGGCCGCAACAGCGTGCCGCGATGGAAGTCGATGGTGTAGTCGGCATCTTTCAGCGTGTGACCCGTGAGCAAAAGCACGACGGAGTCGCCCTCGGCCACGGATCCCTGCGCGCGCAGTTTTTTGAGGCCGGCCAGGGTGACGGCCGATGCGGGTTCGCAACCGATGCCTTCGAGGCCGATCTCGGCCTTGGCGATAGCGATCTCGGCTTCCGATGACATCGAGACACCAGCCGCCAGTCTCCTGCACCACGCGGGCTGCCTTCTTCCACGAGGCGGGATTGCCGATGCGAATGGCAGTCGCGCGGGTGTGGGCTTCGACAGGCTTGAATTCCGTTCCGCCCGCGTCAAGATACTGCACCAGAGGATTCGCGCCTTCGGCCTGGATCACGGAGATTTTTGGCACGCGGGCGACGAGGCCGAGTTCCTTCATCTCCTTGAAGCCCTTGCCGAGGGCGGACGAGTTGGCGAGGTTGCCGCCGGGGACGATGAGGTGGTCGGGGACGTTCCAGTCGAAGGCTTCGGCGATTTCGAGCGCGGGAGTCTTCTGGCCTTCGAGTCGATAGGGGTTCATCGAGTTGAGCAGATAGATGGGCGCCTCGCGCACGATCTCCAGCAGCACGCGCAGGCAGCCGTCGAAGTCGGTCTTGAGCTGGCATGTCACCGCGCCGTAGTCCATGGCCTGCGACAGCTTGCCCCAGGCGATCTTGCCTTCGGGAATGAGGACGAGGCTGCGCATTCCGGCGCGCGCCGCGTAGGCCGCCATCGCGGCGGAAGTGTTTCCAGTGGACGCGCAGGCCACCCACTCGAAGCCGCGTTCGCGCGCCACGCTCAGGGCGGCGGTCATGCCGGTGTCTTTGAAGGAGCCGGTGGGGTTCATGCCCTGATGCTTGGCATAAAGCTGATCGATGCCCAGCGCCTTGCCGGCGCGCGGCAGGGAGTAGAGCGGCGTGTTGCCTTCCCGCAGGGTGACCGCGTTGCCGAAGCTGTCGAGAATGGGCAGCAGTTCGCGGAACCGCCAGACTCCGGAGCGGTCGAGTGACTCGCCGGAGCAGCGCCGCTCACGCCACAGCCACTTGAGAGCGCCGGGGTTGGGACGCGTCTGGGCCTGCCGCTGCGCCCAGCCGGGATAGTCCACTTCAAAGAGGTCGCCGCAGTCGGCGCAACGGAAGTCCGGCCGGGCCTGCGGGCCGGAGATGCGCGCACCGCAGCCGAAACAACGTAACGTGTGCAGATTGTCGTTCATGCCTGCTGATAGCCTAGCAGCGAAGGACAGCTATCAGCTATTAGCCCTCAGCCGTCAGCCGGTAGCTTGTAGCCTGTAGCTGGGAGCAGTCACTGATCATGAAGCGTCGTGCCGTCGTATTTGCGCTCATCGTCGCGACAGGGGCCGCGGTCTTCGCGCAAACCTCTGTACGTGTCGCCGCGGCTGCGGATCTGGAGCCGGTGCTGCCGCCGATCCTGGAGCAGTTTCGGCAGGCGACGGGGATCAATGCGCAGGTTACGTACCAGGCGTCCGCCGCGCTGACTACACAGATCCAGAATGGGGCGCCGTTCGACGTGTTTCTTTCGGCGAATGTGGACTATCCGCAGAAGCTGATCGCCGCGGGACTGGCGGAGGGCCTGGGTGAAGGGACTGCCGGCGCGCCGATTGTTTATGCGAAAGGCACGCTGGTGCTGTGGACGCGCAAAGATGCGCACTTGCCTCCGCCGTCGCTGGATCTGCTGCGCAGCCCGGCACTGAAGCGGCTGGCGATTGCCAATCCCGATCGCGCGCCTTACGGCAAAGCGGCGGTGGCGGCGCTCCAGAAGCTTGGTTTGTATGAGAGCCTGCAGCCGCGCTTGGCGATTGCGGAGAACATTTCGCAGGCGGCGCAGTTTGTCGATACCGGAAATGCCGACGCCGGGCTCATCTCGCTGACTTCAGCAAAGACCGCGCGGCTGACGGCGGATGGACAGTATTTCGAGATTCCCGCCGGATTTGTATCCCGCGATCGAGCAGGGCGCAGTGCTGGTGTCGAAGACGGGCGAGCGGGTTGCGGCGAAGAGGTTTCTGGTGTTCCTGATGTCGGCGCCGGTGCAGGAACAACTGCGGAAGTACGGGCTGACGCCGGGGCGTCCTGTGCCGGCTGGTCAGATAGACGGCGCGAAGAACGAGCGGAGCGGGAGCATTATCCTGTTCAGGAACCTATGGATTGGCAAGCCTTCTTCCTGACGCTGCGGCTGGCGGGACTCACCACGGCGATTCTGCTGGTGATCGCGATTCCGCTGGCGGCGCTGCTGGTGCTGGGGCGCTCGCGCTGGCTGGCCGCGCTGGAGGCATTGGCGGCTCTGCCGCTGGTGCTGCCGCCGACCGTGCTGGGATTCTTTCTGCTGGTGATGCTGGGGCCGCGAACGGCGTTGGGACGCGGGATCATTGCGGTGCTGGGGCATCCGCTGGCGTTTTCGTTTTCCGGGCTGGTGGTGGGATCGGTGATCTACAGCCTGCCGTTTGCGGTGCAGCCGATTGTGGCGGGTTTCGCGGCCGTCGAACCAAGCCTGGTGGATGCGGCGCGGCTGCTGGGTGCGGGGCGCGCGCGGCTGGTGAGGACGCTGCTCGTCCCTCTGGCGCGGCGTTCGATCATGGCAGCGGCGGTGCTGAGCTTTCTGCATACGGTGGGCGAGTTTGGCGTGGTGCTGATGCTGGGCGGGGATATTCCGGGGGCGACACGGACGCTGTCGATTGTGCTCTACAACCAGGTGGAGAACTTCGATTATGGAGCGGCCAATCGCACGGCTGGGTTGCTGCTGGGGCTCAGCGTGCTGGCACTGATTGGGATTTACTCGATGGCGAACCCGCGGAGCGTTCGCGCCGTGCTTGAGTTCGCCTTCGACGCCCGGCGGGGCGGGTTTCGCTTGGAGATTGCGTGCCGGCTGACGGCTGAGTGGACCGTGGTCTTCGGGCACTCGGGCGCCGGGAAGAGCACGCTGCTGCGGCTGCTGGCGGGGCTGGATCGCGGCTCGGCGAGGTCGGCGCGGGTGGCCTTCGAAGGGAGTGTGCTGGCGGATTCGGCGGCAGGCGTTTGGCTCGCTCCGGGACGGCGCCGGACCGCGCTGGTGGCGCAGCAGCCGGCGCTGTTTCCTCACCTGAGTGTGGAGGCGAATATCGCCTATGGGCTGACGGGGCTCGATCGGCAGGAGTGCAAGCAGCGGGTGAAGGAGATGCTGGAACTGGTTGACGGGACAGAGCTTGTGTCGCGGCATCCAAGGAGCCTTTCCGGCGGCGAGGCACAGCGTGTGGCGCTGGCGCGAGTGCTGGCTCCGCAGCCGAAACTGCTGCTGCTGGACGAGCCGTTTTCAGCGCTGGACGGACCGGCAGCGGATGCGCTGATCGACCGGCTGCAGGCGTGGGTGCGGCAGCACGGGATCCAGACGGTGATGGCGACGCATGAGGCGGCGGATGCGTTCGCGCTGGGAGCCGAGGTTGCTCTGCTGGAGGAAGGGCGGCTGGCGGCGCTGGGTCCGGCGGAACAGGTGCTGGCGCGGGAGCGGGAGCGGATTACGGCACGGCTGTCGAACGGCGCGCGCGGAGAGTGGAGTGATTGACATGAAGTTCCGCCGACATCATTGGCATCGGCTTGCTTCTCGAGTGTCCTGACCCTGTCTTATCGCGAGGCATCGGCTTACGCGTCTATCGCGTTTCCACGCCGTTGCGCGGACCTTCGACTCTATTCGCGATGGCGACTCGCGAGGATCTGTGATCGCGAGGCTTGGAAATCCGAACGACTCACTCCGGAGACCTGCCTCGATGATCTTCATATCGCGAAGGATTGTTCGAGCGAGTTGGTCTATTCAGATCCGCTCGCACCATTGGCTGCCCGAATATCTACGTGGTGGATTTCTCACCACAGGGCAAAGTTGATCTCGTCCACAGGCCATCCTGAGTAAACTCGCCGTTAGAAGCCCACAAACACCGGCTCCGGCTGCAGGACGACGCCGAATTTCTTTTCGACGGTGGAGCGGATTTCGGCGGCGAGGGCGAGGATCTCGCTGGCGGTGGCGCCGCCGCGGTTGACCAGTGCCAGGGTGTGCTTTGTGGAGATGCCGGCATTACCCATGGCAAAGCCGCGGAGGAATCCGGCCTGCTCAATGAGCCACGCGGCGGGGATCTTGACCTTGCCTTCGCCGGCCGGGAAGCGCGGCGGCGCGTTGCGGGTCACGAACTCGATGCGGTTGGCGAGGTCTTCAGGCATGATGGGGTTCTTGAAGAAGCTGCCGGCGCTGCGGCAGTCGGGTTCGCAATCGACCAGCACCATGCCCTTGGTCTGGCGGATGCCGCGGACGGCGTGCGGCGACTTCAGAGAGGGTCGGGTTGGAGCCGGGCGGGAAGGCTCGCTGCAGATCGGGATACTTGAGGGTGGGCGCGCCGCCGCGGGTGAGTTGATAGTCGACACGGGTGACGACGAAGCGGCCGGCGTCGGCGGTGTTGAAGCGGCTGCGGCGGTAGGAGAAGCCGCACTCCTCTGCACCGAGCTCGAGCATGCAGCGATCGTGGAGGTCGAAGGCGCGAACCTTAGTGATGACGGAGGAGACTTCCTGGCCGTAGGCGCCGACGTTCTGCACGGGGGTGCCGCCGACGGTGCCGGGGATTCCGGCGAGGCATTCGATTCCGGCGCAATTCTCGTCCGTGGCCCGCCGGACGAGCTGGTCCCAGTCTTCGCCGGCGGCGACGCGGAGGAGGACACGGGCCGAGTTGGAACCCTGGGGGCCGACGTCCTGCTCTTCGATTCCCTTGAGGGCGATGTGGAGAACGAGGCCGGGGAAGCCGGCGTCGGCGATGAGGACGTTGCTGCCGCCGCCGAGGACGAAGAGAGGCACGCTGCGCTGGTGCGCCCAGGCGGTCGCTTCGAGGATGTCGGCTTCGGATTGCGCTTCGACAAACCAGCGCGCACGGCCGCCGATCCCGAAGGTCGTGAACGGGCCCAGCATCCTGTTCTCTTCTATGTACATCTCTGCGACAAAGCTATGATCACAGGGTTTCCCGTAGAATAAGGACAGGCAATCCCTGCCGGAGGTTATTGAATGTATCCAGAGATCATGGTGATCCCGATGCGCGAGGAGTTGACCCGCGCCGGAATCCAGGAAACGAAGACCGCGGACGAGGTGGACGCGGCGGTTAACCAGCCCGGCACAACGCTGGTGGTGGTGAACTCGATCTGCGGCTGCGCGGCGGGCAAGATGCGGCCGGGCGTGCGCATGGCGTTGACCAATGCGGCCAGCCAGCCGGACCACAAGATCACGGTGTTCGCCGGCCAGGACCGCGAGGCCACGGAGCGGGCGCGGAGCTATTTTGAAGGGCAGCCGCCGACGT
This sequence comes from uncultured Acidobacteriota bacterium, assembly GCA_963819365.1. Classification (GTDB taxonomy): domain Bacteria; phylum Acidobacteriota; class Terriglobia; order Terriglobales; family Acidobacteriaceae; genus Telmatobacter. The sequence goes on along the minus strand of CAWFVY010000012.1, from coordinate 71,486 downwards.
CGCCGGCCATCGCGATCATGCGCGATGGGAAGCTGGTGTACCTGATGCAGCGGTTCATCATCGAGCAGGCGACGGCGCAGCAGATTGCGGGCGAGCTGGTTCGGGCCTTCGATGAATTGTGCACGAAGGCGACGGCGTAAGCGCAGAGATCAGGGGTCAGAGATACAGAAAAGATCAGAGTCCCTTCGGCTTGGACGCGGATTTTTGCGTTTAAGTCGAAGGGATTGTTGTGTTTATAGACCGATTGGATGGGAACTCTGGCTGTGGAAATCCAGCGTGGTTCTGTGGAAATCTAGCGGGGTCTGTGGAAATCCCTCGAGGTCCAAATACCAGAATTGGTGCACTTTTTTGAGGTGGATTTCGTTATTAGTGTTGTAAAATCAGATATTTATAAAAATCTAGGCGAATAAATAGAGAATGAAATCGGCCAAAAACGATAACTATTAGTTTTCTGGTTACCTATCATCGATTCAATGATTACTGTTTAGTTAATCATCGACCCACTTGATGATCGCCTCGCCACGCCAGAGTTTTCCTTCTACCAGTGCGGAGACGGAACTGGATTATCGCCGCTTTGGCTTTTGATTCCTGTGTCGGCCGTCACACATGCTGATCTCGGGGGTAGCGCGTTGATGAGGATGGGAGAAAAAATAATGGGGCCCTCTTGATACTGCTGAGAGACCCCATGAGCGGAAGGACCACAGCCGCACCGAGGCAAACCCATGGCGGGCACTTTGCCTGGAGCAACCGATTTCCCTATAGAGGATCAGGTCCAGCCTGCGCTAGAGCAAGTGAATACCCGGCGCGATTCTCGTTATCCCGGACTCGGCCCTCGAGAATCGCGCGAGGAAAACAACAGAAGACTGCCTTCAACTGGGCCCGATGTTTTTTAACTTCTGATTACGAGTTTTTCATCGGGCGGGCGGGATGTCGTTGCGCTGGCGCAATCAGGCCACAGAACGGCGGGTTTGCATGGTTGGCGTCTGGGTCTGGACGGAGAGAAGCTCCGGCCGGCGCAGGATGATTCGCCTTCTTCCTTTGGTCAGGACGCCGGCGCGCTGCCATTCGGCAATGAGACGGCTGACGGTGTAGGGAGTGACGGCTGAGGCTGAGGCGAGTTCCTCATTGGCAACGAGGATTTCAACGCCGCCAGGCACGCTCCTTCCGATTCCGCAGGCGAGGGACACGAGAAGGCGGGCGACACGAACCGGGGCGTCTTCGGTTCCGATGGAGATGCGGGTGGACAATTGCCAGGCGAAGTGCTCAGTGACGGCGATGGAGAGGGCGTTGTCGAGAAGGATGGGATGTTGTGCGACGACTTCGCGGATGGCTCGCCGGCTCCAGACCAGAGCGCAACTGCCGGAATGCACTTCGGCACTGGCGAGGTAAGGACAGGGCGTGGAGAGCAGAGCCGCGCCTCCGAATACCTGTCCGGCCGTGAGCCAATAGACGAGGATCTTGCGGCCTTCGCTGGTTTCGACGAAGTGCGCGCCTTGCCCGCTGGTGAGGAGAAAGATGCGCTCCGCGTCATCCCCCTGGCGGAGGACAACGGAGGGAGCGGCGAATCGCTGATGCCTGGCGCGCGCCAGGATGGCGGCGAGTTCGTGATCGGCTAATCCGGCGAAGATGCGGGGCCTGAGGCCGTTGGGAAGCCCCTCAAATCGCCCATGCGACAGCTTGCAGTTGCAGTTCACGGTCTACTTGTATCAGGTTGCGACGGAACAAACACCTGCAAGACTATGCAGTTTGGTGGGGGGCGGGTGGTGGTGCGGGCGAGGGCTGGGCGGGGTCGTGGGCTCCCACCCTAGCCGCAAAAACAAAGGCGCGGCGAGGATGGGGCACCCGGGTTCGTGGTGGAACGGGCAAGAGGCGGGATGGGCATCTCGGTCTCCCACCCTTGCAACAGAAAAAAGTTGCAAGGATGGGGCACGGGAGTTGGGTGGTGGAACGGGCAAGAGGCTGGTCGGGGTTCTTGGGCTCCCACCCTAGCCGCAAAAACAAAGGCGCGGCGAGGATGGGGCACCCGGGTTTGTGGTGGAACGCTCAGGAGGCGGGTCGGGATTCAACCGCGATGGGGGCAGGCTTTGGTGTTGATGCAGGAGTCGGCGATGCGGAGGCGCTCGACGGGACGGCCGTTGACCAGGTGCTCCTCGACGATCTCGGCTGCGTCTTCGGGCTTTACTCCGCCGTACCAGATGGCTTCAGGGTAGACGACGATGGTGGGGCCGTGCTCGCACTGATCGAGGCAGAGGGACTTGTTGATGCGCACGCTGGTGAGGCCGGCGGCCTTGGTGAGCTGCTGAAGCTGGTTGAAGACTTCGCTCTTTCCATCGGCGGTGCAGGAGGGGCGGGGTGCTCCCTCGGGACGGACGTTATGACAGACAAAGACGTGATGCTCGAAAAGCGGCAATCGGTGATCCTCCAAATACAGGGTACAGGGTACAGGTTGCAGGGTTCAGGGGTCAGGGGTCAGAAGACGAGCTGCGGACAAAGTACCGAGTTTCCACAGGCTGGGGCGGGGGGCAGGGGGTATCTGCGAGAATAGGGCGTTGACCATGAGTAAAGACAACCTTCTCGCGCTGAAAGATGACATGGTGGCCTTCATTGAGGGCCATGGCATGCGCCGCCTGCCTGGATTTGTAACCGAAGACATCTCTTCTGTGCTGTGGGACGGCAAGGGCAATCCCGAAGCATGGAAAGACTTCGTGGAGATGGCAAAACATGTTGGATCGCCGTTCGTCACGTTCAGCGAAGTGACGCTGGAACGGGATGAGCTGGACGCGCTGATTGAAGAGGCGGGGGAGATGAACTTCCCCGACGAGGAAGCGACGGAACTGGTCGAGGCGCAGTGGCTGCGCAAGTATGTGGGCATGCTGGGATACGTGCAGCTTGGCTTTGTGTACCAGGGCATTGTGTTTCTGCATGAGACGACGACGGAGTGGTACGAGCGGTACCAGTCTCTGCTGGAAGACGTGGAGAGCTTCCACGATATCGTGATCGACGACGCAGTTGAAGGCGACGAAGAGGACGTGTAATTCCGGTGGGCACAACGGCAAGCGCAGCCCGGACGTTTCCTCGACAGCGATGGGTGGTTGCACCCGCGCATGGTGAAGAGGCGGAGTCACTGGCGAAGGCGGCGCATCTGCCGCTGGTGCTGGCCGAACTGCTGGTGGCGCGGGGCATCGCGGACGCGCAGCAGGCGCATACATTCCTCAATCCTGACATTTCGCATTTGCACGATCCGCTGCTAATGCTGGGCATGGCGGAAGCGGTGGCGCGCGTGGAGCGGGCGATCGCCGGTGGCGAGACGATTCTGCTCTATGGCGACTACGACGTGGACGGGACGACCGCTGTCGTCTTACTGAAAACCGCGATCGAGATGCTGGGTGGAAGCGTGCGGTTTCATGTGCCGCACCGGATCCGCGAAGGGTACGGGCTGCAGTCGAGCGTGCTGGAGACGGCTTATGCAGAGGGCGTACGGCTGGTGATCACTGTAGACACGGGCATGCGCGCGTTTGCGGAAGCGGATACGGCGCGAAGGCTGGGACTGGACCTGATTGTCACGGATCATCATTTGCCGAGTGCGAGCGAAGCTCCGCCGGATGCGCTGGCGATTCTGAATCCGAATCAGGCGGGGTGCGGCTATCCGGAGAAGGGGCTGTGCGGCGCTGCTATTGCGCTGAAGCTGGCGCAGGCGCTGCTGGAGCGGCGCGATCCGGCGCGTACGCGGGAGAAGACGCTGCCGAGTTTCTTGAAGATGGCGGCGATTGCGACGATTGCCGATGCGGTTCCGCTGCATGGGGAGAACCGGACGATTGCAGCGCTGGGGTTGCGCGAATTGCGGAGGCCGGTGGGCGCGGGATTGCGGGCGTTGTTTGCGTCGGCGCAGCTCGATCCGGCGGCGAAGGCACTGACGGGGTTCGACGTGGCGTTCCGGCTGGCTCCGCGGATCAATGCGGCGGGGCGGATGGATGTAGCGTCGCAGGTGATCGAGCTGTTCTGCACGCGCGATGGCGTGAGGGCGCGGGAACTGGCGGCGAATCTGGAACTGCTGAACCGGCAGCGGCGCGAAGCTGAAGCGGCGGCGTTGAGCAAGATCGAGACGCGGCTGGCAGAGGATGCGGAGTTTGCCGCGAACCGGCTGCTGGTGGTGGATGGCGAGGGATGGCATCGCGGGGTGATCGGGATTCTGGCGTCGCGCGTGGTGGAGCGCACGGCCAAGCCGGCGATTGTGGTGAGCGTTGAAGACAATGTCGCGCATGGGTCGGGGCGGTCCGTGGATGGGTTCCCGCTGCTGGAGGCGATTGAGACCTGCGGCGATTTGTTTACGCGGTTTGGCGGACACGCGTTTGCGGTAGGGTTCGCGATGCCGGCGGAGGCGCTGCCGGAGTTGCGGCGGCGGTTGAATCTCCACGCGGAGGAGAAACTGGGCGCGAAGGATCCTGAGCATCTGCTGAAGATTCATGCGGAATTGCCGCTGGATCGCATTACATCGGTGCTGGCTGGTTGGTTGAAGAAGCTGGAACCGCTGGGGCATGGGAATCCCGAGCCGATTTTTGTCGCGCGGGGAGCGCGGATCGCGTCGGCGCCGCGGATCATGAAGGAGCGGCATATCCGGTTGGATCTGCAACAGGACAGTTCAAGCACGGACGTGCGGGGCGCGGGCGGGCGCGTGATGCGCTGCGTGGGATGGGACTGGGCGGAGCGCTGCCTGCAGATGCAACTGGCGGCGGGGAGCCTGGTGGATGTGGCGTATCGGATCAGGGAGAACGATCATCCGCAGTATGGCGGGGTGGAGATCGAGGCTGTGGGGATTCGGCCGGCGGAAGCCTGATCGAGCAATCGAACAAACAAGCGCATAGAAAAGACGAGGCCCACGGCGAACCGTGAGCCTCGTTGTTGATAGGGGGTTCCGCGTTAGCGCTGCGGCTCCTTGGGATGGGAGTTGGGTTTCGGCTGCGAATGCGACTCCGATGGGGTTGCGCCTGGGGTGCCGGATGCGATTCCGGTCGAGGCTGGGGCCGCGCTTCAGGATGCGGCTGAGGCTGCGGAGCCGGATGGGATTGCGGACGCGCTTCAGGGCGCGGCTGCGGTTGAGGCGCCGGGTGAGACTGGGGACGCGGCTGCGGTTCAGGAGCCGGGCGCGACTCGGGACGCGGCTGCGTCTGGGGGGCCGGACGCGTTTCAGGGCGGGGCTCCTGGCGAGGCGCAGGGTGTGCCTGCGGCTGCGACTGCGGAGCAGGGCGAGACTCAGGCTTCTGCTGCTGTTCAGGCCGAGCCGGCTGCGGCTGCGGAGCCGGACGCGGGTTCGGGCTGGTTACGGTGCCGGGACGCGCGTTCACGTTGCCGTTGGCTTTGCCGTTGACTTCGCCGGGGCGGGTGTTCACGTTGCCGTGAGCGTTGGCATTGGCGACGGACGGCGGCGGGTTGTAGTGCGCAGCCGGAAGCGGCTTGGCTACGGCAAGCTGCTGCGGACGCCCGTGATTGTTGTTGTAGAAGTTGGTCTTGTCAGTACGCGCAGCCTGGATGTGCTGCTGCTGGTACTGCGTGGGCTGCTGGTGCTGTTCGTGCATCGCCTCCCGCTCCTGCGGCGTGGGGTCGTGGCGAACGCCATTGGGACCGCCGGAGTAGGCAACGCGGTTGTTGTTGATGACGGTGTTCTGCACGACGACGGTCTTGTTGATGTAGGTGTTGCGAATGACGGTTTCATTCACGCGCACCACGGCGGTGTTATAAGCGAAGTCGTGGCCGCGCCACTCGCCGCCGGCAAAGCCAATTCCCATGTAGCCGAAGCCATAGTTGACGCCGCCGTAGTAGCCGACGTGCGGGCCCCAGTATCCGGTGTGGAAGATGTAGGCACCGCTCTCAAAGCCCCAGTAGGGCGGAGTCCAGTAAGCGCCTTCATAGGGAGCCGGCACCCAGGCACCGGGCACCCAGTAATAGCCGCCGTTGTCCTGGTCGTAAGCCCAGTAGCCGGGGGACCACATGAGGCCGGGCTGCGGGCACGGGGGCTGCTCATAGACAGGCAGAACCGGCGGCGCAATACCCACGCTGATGAAGACGCCAGCGCGTGCCTGCGAGACGGAAAGGATTGGAAGGAGCAGCGCCAGCATCAGCCAGCGTACGGATCGAAACAAACGCATATAACCCTCCTGAGTCTGTTGGTGCCCTTTTGTGCCGTCTCTGAACGGCTGGGCACGCTGATAAGGTCCCGTCGAAATTCACAGCGGAGCGGCCGTCCGGGAGTTCAACCAAAGCTGGCGCACTCAGCCGGCGCGCCATTGCCGCTCAAAGCACCTCGTCCGCGAGGACATCCTCTCGGCGAGTTATAGGAGTGAAACCGGTTCGCCTGGAGAAGTTGTGATCGTGCGAGGAAACCATTCACTTTCAATTCAATAGAGTCCACCTCAAGGCGAGGAATTCATAACAAAATCTGCTGAGAGTTGAGTTCGGCAGCATCACGACCGACGCACCGCCCTGAATGGTAGACTCACGCCATGTCACGCGGCCTGTTCATCACCCTCGAGGGTCTCGACGGTTCCGGCAAAACCACGCAAGTCAAGCGCCTATCCAGTTGGATGCAGAAACGCGGGGTGGTGCCGGTGATTACTCGGCAGCCGGGTGGAACGGCGACGGGGGACCGCATACGCGAGTTGCTGCTGGACTCGCGGTTGGCGGGACTGGCTCCGATGACGGAGATGGCGCTGATGTTCGCGGACCGGGCGCAGGCCATTGCCGAGGTGATTGAGCCGGCGTTGGCGGCGGGAAAGACGGTGCTGTGCGACCGGTTCACGGATTCGACGGAGGCCTACCAGGGCGGGGGGCGCGAGCTGGGGTCAGAGCTGGTGCTGGAGATGCATCGGCTGATCTGCGGCGGCCTGCAACCGGACCTGACACTGCTGCTGCTTCCTCCGCTGGACAAGAGCCTGGAACGGGCGCGGCGGCGCAATGACCGGGTGGCGGAAAAGAACGGGCCCGACGAGAGCCGGTTCGAGACGCGAGCAGGACGCCTTCTTCCGCCGCGTGTGGGAGAAGTATCGCGAGATTGCGCGGCGGGACGCGGAGCGCGTGGTGGCGATCGAGGGCGATCTCAGCATCGACGACGTGCATGAGCAGATCGTCGAGGCGGTATCGGAGCGGCAGGTAATCGCGCATAGCCGGTAGAGGCTATTCCCAAAGTGGCGTAACCAGCATCGTGGTCTCCCACCCTTGCGGCGGAAAAAAGCCGCAAGGATGGGGACGGAGTTTTCGTACGAGCTATCCCTTCCAAGAGCCGAGCATGCGACGCAGGAGCACAAGCTGACCGAGGTGGTAGGCGTTGTGGTCGGCGGCGAGGAGCGCCTCGCGCAGGAGCGTCTGGCCGTCGCCATGAGGAAGCTTCGCGAAGAGATCGCTGGACTCGTCTTCAATGAGCTGGCAGAACGCGTCGTTGTCCTGGTTGAACCGGTTGACGCTGCGGTCCCAGGCTTTCTCGTCGGGCGGTTCGGGCTTGGGCGGCCAGTAGCCTTCGGGCCAGACGGGCGACGCGTGACCGGCGTCGCGGGAGAACTCGAGGATGTCCCATTGCGCGATGCGCAGGTGCTCGAGGACTTCCCAGGGGCTGTGAGGCGCGCCTTTGGGCCGCCTGCCGCGAAGCTCGACGGGAAAGTCTTTTATGGATTGAGCGAAGTTGGCGTGGGCGTTGCTGCTGCGAAGGTTTTCGGCGAGTTGCTTGCGCAGGGCGGCATTGTCGGACATGGATCTCCTCAAGCGATTCGGTTGAGGAGATTCGCGGGCGCGGGGAAAAGATGCTTGAAATGTAAGCGTCCCTCACGGCGCATCGTCCCTACGGGACTTGCGGTATGGGCGTCTCTGATACCCCACGTTGAAACGCGGGGCTAACAACCTACGCGCCTACGGCGCTGGGCACGCGAAGGGGACCGGTGACGGTCCCCTTTCTGCAAATTCGTTTGCTCAACTAGACCGCAGGGCCTGAACGCCAGGTGTATTTGCGCTACAAGCTGTCCGGGCTGAAGTGTCTGCGTGAGAACTGAATCAGGTACTTGTAATCCACCGCAGAGTTGAGCGACAAGGAAGTATGTCGCGATTCAAGCAGTACACCCCGGATCAGGCGTATTTGCTTCCGCCGAGCGTGCGGGATGAGTTGGGTTCCGATCACCTGTGTTTTTTTCTTCGCAGCGTGGTGGAGCGATTGGATATGAGCGTGTTTGTTCAGAGCTACAGCGCCGAAGGCGGGGAACTCTATGCCCCCGAACTGATGCTGTCGGTGTGGCTCTATGGGTATGCGCTTGGCATCACCAGCGCCCGCCAGTTGGAGCGACGCCTGGTGGAGGATCTTGCGTTCCGCTACCTGGCAGGCGGGGAGCGGGTGGACAACTGGTCGCTGAGCGCGTTTCGCCGGCGGCACCGGATGGCTTTGAACGACGCCTTTACGCAAGTGTTGGAGTGGGCGCAGTCGCGGGGCATGGGGAAGCTGGGCCGGGTGGCGATTGACTCGACGCGCATTCAGGCCAACGCCAGCCGGGACAAGATCGATACCGAGCAGGCGCTGCGGGACACCAGAGCTCGGCTGCGCCGGCAGGTGCGCACGTGGCAGAAGGCGGCCGATCGCGACGATCAGGAGCCGGGCGGCCTGCAAGTGGCCATCGCCGAACTGGACAAGGCACTTGCAGAGATGCCGCGGCGCATGGAACGGCTGAAGAAGAGCGGGTTGAAGAAGCTGTCGCGCACCGACCAGGATGCCCGTTTTCTTCGCCAGCGCGGAGACAAGTTCGCGCTTGGCTACTCGGCCGAGATCGCGGTGTCGGACGATCATCTGATCCTGGCGCAGAGAGTGACCCAGAACGCGGCCGATAACGCTTCGCTAACGCCCATGATCGACGAAGTAGAGCAGAACTGCGGCGATGTGCCGGAGCAGGTTCTGGCCGATAGCGGCTTCTTCTCCATCGACAACCTCAACCAGTTGGAAGAACGCAACATCGATGCTTATGTACCGGATTCGAATATGGCGCGGGCCTTGAACCTGGGCACGCGCTGCCGCACTCGGGCCAAGGCGCCGGCACATCGACGCATGCGGGCCAAGCTGCGAAGTCCGGGCGGCAAGGCCGCCTATGCGCGGCGCAAGGCGGTGGTCGAACCGGTGTTCGGAGTTCTCAAACAACAACGCGGCATGCGGCAGTTTCGCACCCGTGGGTTAAGCAACGTCCAAAATGAGTTGACCCTGGCCACATTGGCCTACAACATCACCCGCCTGCACGCCCTCGGTGCAGCATAACCACAAACCGAAAGGCGGTCCGGCCGCGAACTGCGACGAACCCGCCCTTCAACAACAGAACTCAATTCCAAACCCGCTCGCGTGAATAGATGAGGGTTGTTCTCACGCACACACTGAAGCCCGGACCTACCTGACCCTACTGCTGGTGCTTGAAGGATTTGTCAGGGTGCTGTGGCGTGGGAGGAACGGGGCGCGGGTCGGCTTTGATCTCGGCCTGCAGTTCTTTGATCGCGGCTTCGAGTTGCGCGTCGTTGCCGCTGAAGCTGGCGTGCGGCAGGTTGTCGACGACCATGTCGGGATCGACGCCGTGGCCTTCGATGAGCCACTTGCCGTCGGCGTAGACGCCGGTCTCGGCGGCGGTGGCGATGCCGTTGTCGGCCTGCTGGTTGTCGAAGCTGAGCCAGATTTCTCCGCCCCAGGTGCGCATGCCGATGACCTTGCCAAGCTTGAGCCGCCGGAAGCCTTCGGTGAAGGCTTCGCCGTCCGACGCGGTTTCGTGATCGCAGAGGACGACGATGTGGCCGCGGAATGCGTACTGCATGTTCCACGCTGGGTTGCCGATGCGCGGCGCGAAGTACATCCAGGCCTGGCGGAGCAGCTTGCCCAGGAGCCATGAGTCGATGTTGCCGCCGTGGTTGTGGCGCACGTCGATGATGAGGCCCTGGCGATCGAAGACGGGGTAGAAGTCGCGTGTCCACTGGTCCATGTCGCCGGAGCCCATGGCGCGCAGGTGCACGTAGCCGATGGTGTCGCTCGATTCCTTATCGACGGCGAGACGGCGCGTGTATTCCCACTCGTTGTAGCGGAGCTGCGAGTCATCGCGCGCGGAGATGGGCGTGACGAGGACATCGCGTGCGTCGCCCTTGGCGTTCTTCACGTGCAGAAGAACCTGGGCGCCGGCCTTGTTGCGCAGCAGAGCGCCTTCGTCGGGAACGCTGAGCGCATCGGCGCCGTCGATGGAGGTGATGACTTCGCCTTCTTTGACGAGCGAGTCAGGCTTGGCCAGGGGAGGCGCGAGGTTGGGCAGATCGGGGTCGTGCGCGTAGATGTGCTCGACCACGTAGCCGCCGGCCTTCTCGTCGCGGCGAAGCTGCGCACCGAGGGTGGCGACGTCGACGTGATCGGCGGTCTTGCGGGAGTCGCCGCCCTGCACGAAGGTGTGCAACGCGGAGAGCTCGCTGACCATCTGCGCGATGACGTCGTTGAGTTCGTCGCGATCGGCAACGCGATCGACGAGCGGCAGATAACGGTCGCGCATGGCCGGCCAGTCAACGCCGTGCATGTTCTTGTCGTAGAAGTAGTCGCGCTCGAGACGCCAGGCGTCGAGGAAGATGCCGCGGAATTCTTCGCGGGGGTTGACGTCAATTTGCCAGCGCGAGAGGTTGACGGCGGCCTTGGCCTGCGCCTTGGGATCACCTGTGCCGGAGCCTTTTGCGTCGGAGTCGAAGATGTAGAAGTCGTCGCCCTTGGCGATGAGAATCTTCTTGCGGTCGGCGGATATTTCGAAGCCCTTCACGTCGCTCATGACGGTGTCGGCTTCGTCGCCCTTGTTGGCGACGTCGAGGCACTGGAGGGCGATGTGCTCGCCGCGTTCGTCGGCGGCGCTGCCCCAGCAGAGGCGCTTGTCGGCAGCCTCGAGGCCGAAGTAGTTGCCGGACGGCGCGGGGACTTCAGTGAGGCGCGCGGCGAGATCGTCGAAGTCGATTTTGACCTCGACTTTCTTCTCGTCCTTCTTCTCGTCTTTCTTTTCTTCGGGCTTCTTTTCGTCCTTCTTGTCGGCTGCGGCCTTGTCAGCGGACTTCTTGTCGTCCTTCTTTTCTTCTTTCTTCTCTTCCTTTTTCTCTTCATCCTTCTTGTCGGGATGGAGTTCGTCTGCAGTGAGGAAGGGCGAACGCAGGCCGGCGGTGAGCGCGAGTTGATAGATCTTCACGGGGCGGTCGTAGTGCGGCTCGGGCTCGCGCGGACCCCACGGCGAAGGCACAGTCGTCTTCAGTTCGCGGTCCGAGAGGAAGTAGAGCCACTTGCCGTCGCTTGACCACGCGGGGCTGCCGGAGTTGAAGCGGTTGGAGGTGACGGTCTCGATTTTGGCGGAGTCAGCGTTAAGGATTTTGACTTGCTGGAACTGGTTGTCGGCATTTTCCGAATACGCGAGCCACTGGAGTCGGGCGACCAGGTGAGGTCGCTGAAATCGCCGTTCATGGATTGTGCGATGCGCTTGTCGGTCTTGGCCTTGATGTCGAAGAGCCAGAGTTCCTGATCCCTGTTGGTGTGGGCGAGCCACTTGCCGTCAGGCGAGATGACGCCGCCGGTGCGCAGGACCTTGGCGTCTTTGGTCAACTGCTCGGGCTTGCCGACGCCGTTGGCGGGGAAGCTCCAGAACTCGGCTTCGCCGGTTTGCGTGGAGAGCGCGATGATGGATTTGCCGTCGGGGGCGAACATGGCTTCGCGGAAGCGCACGCCGGAGTCGGCGGCGACGCGCACGGTGCGGCCGTTCTGCACGGGCATGGTGAAGACTTCGCCGCGCGCGGTGAATACGGCCTTGGAGCCGTCGGGCGCGATGTGCACGGCGGTGAGGTAGTCGACGGGCTTCTTTACCCAGTGGTCACGCAACTGGTCGAAGTCGGACTGGAGCGTGACGGGGATGACTTCTTCATGGCCGCCGGCGAGGTCGAGGTTCCAGAGATCGGCGCCGGAGGCGTAAACGATGTGGCCATCAGAGAGCGAGGCCGATTCGACGTCGAAGAGTTGCTGGTGGCTTTCCTGCTTGAGGTCTTTGCCGTCTGTGTTGATGGACCAGACGTTCATCACGCCATCGCGGTCAGAGAGGAAGTAGACGCGCCCGTTGGCGAGCATGGGATGGGCGGAGGCGCCGTCGTAGTCGGCGGTGAGGGGCACGGCTTCGCCGGCGCCGTCGAAGCGCCAGAGATTCTCAGCCCAGCCGCCCTTGTAGCGCTTGGTCTCGCTCCACTGCCGGGTCCAGCGCGTGAAGAAGAGCGTGTGGCCATCGGGGGACCAGGTGCCTTCCGCGGCTTCGGCGAGGGGAACGATTTCGCGCTTGCCCTGCGCATCGACGAGAACGAGCTTGTCGCCGGGCAGGGTGGAGTAGCGCGAGGTGGCAATCATGAGGCGGCCATCGGGAGCCCAGCCGGCGGGCGCAGCATCGCCTTCCCAGGTGCGGCGCTCGGGCAGGCCGCCCAAGATGGGCATGGTGTAGACCTCGCTAGGGCCTTCGTAGTCGGCGAGGAAGGCGATGGTCTTGCCGTCGGGCGAGATGGACGGCATGGTCTCAGTGCCCGGCGCGGTGGTGAGACGCTCGGCGGTTCCACCATTCAGGCCCACGGTCCACAGATCGCCTTCGGAGGTGAAGACGATGACGCCGCCGTGCACGGCGGGGTTGCGATAGTAGCCGCGGTGCGTGGTCTCAGCACCGCTGGTGGAGGGCGCGGCGGCGAAGAGCGGGATGGCTGCGAATGAAAGCGAGACGAAAACAGCGGCATGGCGCAGGACAGGGCGGATCAGCATGAGAGCTCCCTTTGGCGCGCGGTTCCCAGGGGCGCAGAGACAGCGCGGAGGAGGCCCTGGGGGAACACGCTAAGAACCGGATTCCGGTGATTGTTTTGAAGGATACTACGGCGCATTGGGGGACGCCGCGGGGAAACATCAGGGCTTGAACAGCGACTTCGGGCACATGGCGTGAACGCCTACATTGCCATCGACGAGCTGCGTGATATCGACGTCGACCGCGACGCTGGTCAGCATGTAGGCTTCATCGCGGGTGAGGTGTTTCTCGTCGACCAGGAAGTTGATCATGTCGCGGACGGCCAGCGTGGTTGCTTCTTTCAGATCGGGACTGAAGCCCATGCTGATGTAGCTGGTCGGCGTTTCGGCGCGGGGCCACAGCAGGTGGCGATCCTTGTGCACGACGAAGCGGAACGTGCCGGTGAGGAACGTTTCGAGGGCGGTGATGTCGACTTCGCCATTTCCCTGCCCCGCATGGCCGTCGCCTGCCTCGAAGAGCGCGCCTTTCGCGTGGACAGGAAGATAGAGCGTGGTTCCGCCGACGAGCTCCTTGTTGTCCATGTTGCCGCCGTGCATCCATGGCGGAGCGCTGTCGTAACGGCCGGCTGACTCAGGCGGAGCGACGCCCATGCTGCCGAAGAACGGATGCAGCGGGATTTCGATGCCGGGTGCAAACTTAGCAATCATCCTGTCGCGATCGAGCGGGATGATTTTGCGCTTGCTGTAGGGGAAGTCGTTGGGCAGGAAGCCGCGGCCCACGCCGAATCCGTTACAGGCGAATGGCACATCGATGTCGATCTTGAGGATCTGGACTTCGAGCACGTCGCCAGGCTCGGCTTCGGCAATTTCAAGCGGGCCGGTGAGGATGTGGCCGCCGGGACCGCGGTCTTTGACTTGCGCGTAGATGTCGGCGTTGTAGGCGGGGATGTCGGCGGGCGCGACGCCTTCTGCGATCATGCGCTCGTTGGGGCCGCAGGTGGAGAGGGTCTGCATGCGGACGGTGTCGCCGGAGTGGACGGTCAGCACCGGTTTCGCCTTCGCGGAGTAGTAGCCCCAGACGACGGTGGAGGGGGAGGCGAGGAGGGTGGATGCGGGGAGATTGCGCGACCAGGGCGGCGGATTGGAGCAGGCAGGCCGCAATCGTAAATCTGAATCTCATGTGGTTCTCCGTAGGAAGGAACCGGGTCAAGGAAGCTGAAAACGGAACGAAGCGGAGTGTTTCTGAGTCTAATAGAGAGGGCGCGGGAATCGGCTTGCGCCCGTTGATGCCGAGCGAACAGACCGCCATTTATGGCACAATATGAGACGGAAGCCTGAATGAGATCGAACCGCCACAGAAACGCATGGATATGGGTAGCGATCACCGCTATCGCGCTTGCGACTGTGGCGCGCGCGCAATCGGGATATGGAACTTGCCCGCGCGTGCGCCAACCCGGTCATTGCGCTTCTCTGCGTCCGCACAGGACTCTCAGCCCTTCTCGGCACAGCACTTCGCGCAGAAGCGGAACACCTCACGGCGATCAAGCGACCTCGCAGAGCGAACTGCGGCGCCAGTTTCTGGCTCGAATTGCTGCCGGTGCTGTTTGTCGGCCTGGTTTCGCCGCTCAGCCTTCTGTCGGCGCAGTCGTTCCATTCGTTGGGTCAAGCCTTCCCGGCGCCAGCGCTGAATGCGCTGTTCCAGCGGCCTCCTCCAGCACAACTCCTCTGATTCGTCTCGCTTTCTGATCAGTGCAACGGCTCATCTCGCCTGCGGCTGTTCAGCTCTTTCGCGAACGTTCTCCGCTTTGAGGAGTTATCTCTCATGCAATGGATTGAGACGTTGTTCCTTTCCGCTCCACTGGTGTGCATGATCGCGCTGGTGATGGTGGCATTTGTGCAGGGCATCCGCTGGAGGCCAGGCCGAAGAACCGATGCACCGCGAACTATGCGCCGCACGGGCGCCGTTTATGCGCTGGGCGCGGCATTTTTTTGTTTTTCAGTCTTCTACCGCCCCCAGCTTGAATTGGCGGTGACGGCACAGATTCAACGGCAGGAACAGAAGGATGAGGACGACAACGGCGATCGCGAATCCCCCCTCCAGCACCTTCTGCGCCAGCTTCGACTGATTCGCAAAGGCGAGCGCGTGGATCGGCTTGTCTGGAGACTGGAATGAGCCGAGGTGCCAGGCCTCAAATCGAGCGGGCGCGGATAACCCGCTGCAACACACGGCATTTACACTGGTAGATGGAGACTTCTGTGTTTTTTGATAAGGCATTAACCAAAGTATTCGGCACGGCGAACGAGCGCGTGATCAAGAAGCTGATCCCGATTGTGGGCAGCATCAACGCGCTTGAGCCGGCCACGAAAGAGCTGTCAGACGAGCAGTTGAAGGCCAAGACAGCCGAGTTCAAAGCGCGCATCGCGCAGCACTTGGAAGGACTCACCGAGCCCGATGCGATCAAGCAGGCCGAGCGCGAGGCGCTGGACGAGATTCTGCCGGAAGCATTCGCGGTGGTGCGCGAGGCGGGCTGGCGCTCGGTGAAGATGCGGCACTTCGACGTGCAGTTGATTGGCGGCATGGTGCTGCACCACGGCAAGATTTCCGAGATGAAGACCGGCGAAGGCAAGACGCTGGTCGCCACGCTCTCGTGCTATCTGAATGCGCTGGCCGGCCGCGGCGTGCACGTGGTTACGGTGAACGACTACCTGGCCAAGCGCGACGCCGAGTGGATGGGCAAGATCTACGAGTTCCTGGGGCTGACGCGTCGGCGTGATTGTGCACGACCTGAGCGACGACGAGCGCCGCGCGGCTTATGGCGCCGACATCACGTACGGCACCAACAACGAGTTCGGGTTCGACTACCTGCGCGACAACATGAAGTTCGATATCAAGGACTGCGTGCAGCGCGGGCACTACTACGGCATCGTCGACGAAGTGGACTCGATCCTCATTGACGAAGCGCGTACGCCGCTGATCATCTCCGGCCCCACCGACCAGACCACCGACAAGTACCAGCGCGTGAAGGACATCATTCCCAGGCTGGTGAAGGGCGAGGAGACCGAAGTCGCTCGAAGGCAAGACGTTCACCGGCGATTACGTGGTGGACGAGAAGCACCGGACGATCGGCGTAACGGACGAAGGCTGGGTGAGCATCGAGAAGGAGCTCGGCATCGACAATATTGCCGACGCCGAGAACTGGGATCTCAAGCACTTTGTCGAAACCGCCATCAAGGCGCATCGCACTCTACAAGCGCGACGTGGACTATGTGGTGAAAGACGGCGAGGTCATCATCGTCGACACGTTCACGGGGCGCCTGATGCCGGGCCGCCGCTGGAGCGATGGACTGCACCAGTCGATTGAAGCCAAGGAAGGCGTACAGGTTCGCAAGGAAGATCAGACGCTGGCGACGATCACGTTCCAGAACTACTTCCGCCTGTATCAGAAGCTGAGCGGCATGACGGGCACGGCCGAAACGGAAGCCGCCGAATTCGAGAAGATTTACAAGCTCGAGATCGTCGTGATTCCGACCAACAAGCCGATGCTGCGCGTGGAGAACTCCGACGTTGTTTACCGCACGGAGAAGGAGAAGTACAAGGCCGTCGCGGACAACATCTCCGAGTTGCATGAGACCGGTCAGCCGGTGCTGGTGGGCACTACGTCGATTGAAAAATCGGAGCGGCTCTCGGCGATCTTGCAGCGCAAGGGCGTGCGGCACGTGGTGCTGAACGCGAAGTTCCATGAGCGCGAAGCGGAGATTGTGGCGCAGGCGGGGCGGCTGGGCATGGTCACCATCGCGACTAACATGGCCGGCCGCGGCACCGACATCCTGCTGGGCGGCAACGCGGATTTCATGACGCGCCAGCAGCTTGTGAAGCAGGGCCAGGCACGTGCGGTCAGCGTGGCCGAAGGCAAGATCAACCCCATGGCTCCGGCGGGCTTTTTGCGGTTCTACTACCAGGGCCAGGAGTTCGAGGTCTCTGAGCCGGAATGGGCGGCTGTGAACGTGATCCACGCTGAAGCCGCGGCCAAGGAGCATGCGGAGGTGATCGAGGCGGGCGGCCTGTTCATCCTGGCCACGGAGCGGCACGAATCACGCCGCATCGATAACCAGTTGCGCGGGCGCGCAGGCCGCCAGGGCGATCCCGGTGCGTCGCGGTTCTATCTGTCGCTTGAAGACGACCTGATGCGCATCTTCGCCAAGCAGTGGGTTTCGACGCTGCTGGAGCGGCTGGGCATGGAAGAGGGCGTGCCGATTGAATCGCGCATGATCTCGAACCGCATTGAGGCCGCGCAGAAGGCGGTGGAAGCGCAGAACTTCGAATCGCGCAAACACCTGCTCGAGTACGACGACGTAATGAACAAGCAGCGCGAGGCCGTCTACGGGCTGCGGCGCCAACTGCTGGAAGGCGTGGAGCAGCGCGAGCTGATTCTCGATGATTACGTCGGCGGCATTCTGTCGAGCGCGCTGGACGAATATTGCGCCGAAGACAAGCATGCGGATCAGTGGAACATCAAGGGTCTGCAGGAACGTCTGATGGGGCAGTTCGGGGTGAACCTTGAAGCGGTAGGCATCAAGCCGCTCGAACTGCCGCGGCACGAGCTGGGCGACGAAATCTTCGAGCGGCTGAAGCAGGAGTACGAGGCGAAGGAGAACATCCTGGGCGCGTCGACGATGCGGTATCACGAACGCATGGTGATGCTGAGCGTGATCGACGGGCTGTGGAAGGAGCATCTGCTCTCGATGGACCACCTGAAGGAAGGGATCGGGCTGCGCGGCTATGCGCAGCAGGATCCGCTGGTGGCCTACAAGCGCGAATCGTTCGACATGTTCGAAGCGATGATGCTGAAGTTCCAGGAAGACACGGTGCGGTTCCTGTTCCGGATGCAGATCATCGGGCCGGACGGCGAGCCGGTGAATGCGGCTCCGCAGTTGCGCCGCGAGGTTCCGTCCGCGCCGCCGGTGGCGAGCGCCGCTCGTCAGCCGATGGGTGATGGACATCGGGCGCCGGTACTGGACGCTCCGCGCGAGATTCCGGTGTCGACGCGCACGCCGCAGACGACGATCGACCAGCTGGAGAAGGAGTTCGCGCGGAAGAAGCAGCGCGAGCTTGCGCACGCCAGCATGGCGGGGGGGTCGGCGGCGAGCCAGCCGAGCCAAAGAAGGACCGGCGAGAAGGTGGGGCGCAACGATCCCTGCCCCTGCGGGTCGGGCAAGAAATACAAGAAGTGTCACGGGACGGAAGCGTAGTAAGCACAGTGCGCAATAGTAAGGAGCATCCGGATGCGCCATCCGGATGCTCTTTCTGTTTCGGGCCGGAGCGCGGCACATGTGAGCTCGGCAGATTGACAGCGTAATATTCTTGCGTCGAAGAACACACCGCGCACGCCGCTGTGAAGCTCGGCTTCGACCGAACTCGAATTGAAATCCACGGAGGCACTGCATTGGTCACTCGGCGTGAATTCCTTGACACGCTTGCTTTGGGTACAGCGGGACTTGCCATCAGCAGCACGGCGAAAAGCTATGCGCAGATCATGGGCGCGAACGATCGGCTGAACTTCGCCGTGATCGGATTGCACGGCCGCGCCGGGGCGCATCTCTCTTCGCTCAAGGCCAACAAGAGCGCAGCGCGCATTACGCACGTGTGCGATGTGGACTCGGAGACGCTGAAGAAGTTCGCCGCCGATACGCAACAGGAGATGGGCGAGACGCCGGCGACAGAGCGCGATTTCCGCAACATCCTTGCGAAGAAGGAAGTGGACGCCATCACCATCGCCACGCCTGACCACTGGCATACGCCGATGGCGATTCTCGGATTGAAGGCGGGCAAGCACGTGTATGTCGAGAAGCCGTGCAGCCACAATCCCGCGGAAGGCGCGCTGCTGCTGGAGGCGGTGCGGAAGTATGGCAAGAAGGTGCAGATGGGCACGCAGCAGCGCTCGTCGCCGCACACCATCGAGATCATCGATAAGATTCGCTCGGGCGCGATCGGCACGCCATATCTGGCGAAGGCCTGGTACGCGAATATGCGCAAGTCCATCGGCGAGGGCAAGGCTGCGCCGGTGCCGCCGCAACTCGATTGGGACCTTTGGCAGGGGCCGGCGCCGCGTCAGGCCTACAAAGACAATTACCAGCCGTACAACTGGCATTGGTTCAGGGTGTGGGGAACGGGCGAGACGCTCAACAACGGCACGCATGAAGTGGACGTGTGCCGCTGGGCGCTGGGCGTCGATTATCCCGAGACGGTGAGCGCGCAGGGCGGCCGCTATCAGTACAAGGACGACTGGCAGTTCTACGACACGCTGATCACGAACTTCAACTACCCAGGCAAGATGATTACGTGGGAAGGCAATAGCTGCCAGGGGATGCGAACGTTTGGGCGCGACCGCGGATCGGTGATTCTGGGGACGGAGGGCTCGGTGATTGTGGATCGCGACGGCTACGAGACCTACGACTGGAAGGGCAAGAAGACGGGCGAGGTGAGGGCGCAGAAGGAGCAGACGTCTTCAACTGATTTGACGGGAAGAGACTCGATGACCGACCGCCACTTCACCAACTTCATCGCTGCGATCAAATCAGGCGAGAAGCTGAATGCGCCGATTGAAGTTGGGAACGTGGCCGTGACCATGCTGCAGCTTTCGAACGTTGCGTGGGAGACGAACCGCGTGCTCACGCTCGATGGGAAAGACGGGAAGATCCAGAAGGACGCGGAGGCGATGAAGCACTGGGGACGCAGCTACGAGAAGGGGTGGGAGCCGACGGTTTAGCATCCCGAGAATCCAGAGCACCCGAAGATTTCGGCCAAAACCGAAGAAATCGCGAACCATAAGAGTAACGACCCAGGGACATCCGATGAAATCGACCTTCTCTCGCCGCAAGCTTCTTCAGTCGAGCGCGCTGGCCGTCGCAGCCAGCGCAATGCCTTCGTTTGCACAGCCCAAACCCGCGACCGGCAAGCCTTCGCCCGTTCGCCTGGGCATGTGCAGCTACACCTTTCGCAACTTCACGCGCGCGCAGATGATTCCGTTCCTCAAGCAGCTCCACATTGCGGAGCTGAACGCGAAGGACACGAAGGATCATCTGCCCACCGATCCGCAGCAGGAGCAGGCGGCGGTTGACGATTACAAGGCCAACGGGATCCATCTGCACGCAGCGGGGGCGATCTATTTTCGCAAGAACGAAGAGGCCGATGTGCGCGCGCAGTTCGAGTATGTGAAGCGGGCGGGGATTCCGGTGATTGTGGCGGGCGATCCCACGCCGGAGACGCTGCCGAGGATCGAGAGGTTCGCGAAGGAGTACGACATCCGCATCGCGATCCACAATCACGGGCCGGAGGACAAGCTGTGGCCGGGCCCGCTGGATATTCTCAAGGACATCAAGGGGCTGGATTCGCGTATCGGCTGCTGCATCGATGTGGGGCACACGGTGCGCGCGGGCACCGATGTTGTCGAGGCGATCCGCGCGGTTGGGCCGCGGCTCTTCAACATGCACATGAAGGATCTGGCCAGCTTCACGGACAAGGAGAGCCAGGTGGCCGTGGGTGCGGGCAAGATGCCGGTGCGGGCGATCTTTGAGGCGCTGATGGCGATTGGCTACGGTGGCTTCGTCGATCTCGAATACGAGATCAAGGCCGATGACCCGATGCCGGGCGTTATCGAGAGCATCGCTTACATGCGCGGCGTGCTACCGATGGGGATGAGGCCTGAGACTGCGCCACTAGCTAATCTATTGAATACTCGGCGTGCTCTACTCATCGGGCTTAACTGTGCCACGATGACCATGAACTTGTTCAGCGTGTGAACTAGAACGACGTGCCTGTGACATCGCCAGCGCTGTGATCAACCAGCCGATCAGCGCTAGCAAGCTCTTCCTGGCAATGCTCCCGTGTGCCGTCTTCAGGCTCATACAGGCCTGCCATTCCATCCCAGAGGCATCAACTTCTTGTTCTCGATCGTCTGGAATTGCCCAATATCACTCTCGAGGCCGGACCACACGGCATCTGCGCTCCTAGTCTGATCTGCAGTCGGCTTTCCAGCTCCACTCGGGTCCGACTGCTGCTCGGCGGCGGCCTTTTTCGCTGTCACGTACTGCTTGGCCGCATCCACTATCGCTTCGCGCGCGTCTCTGTTGGATCCACAGTGTCTCGGCCACGCAGATCGAATTCACGCTGAAGGCAACTGCGAGAGCTCGGTCAGATTCAAAAGTGGATATTCTGGTGTGCTTCTTGGCCGATGAAGCCATGCAAGTCGATGTCGGGTCTTCTGAGCGCTTTCCTGAAAGCTGCCCGATCGGAAACGGCGCTATCGCGGGCTGAGATGGCTTGATACGGCCTTGTCGTCTGCTCAGCCGCAAGACTGTTGAAGTGCGGTCGCGACTATCAGCTACTGGCCGACACGCTACAGGCAACGCCCGATCCAGATTCGATGGTGTGGCACGAACTGCGCAACGTGAAATAGGCGGGCAGCAGCAGGTGATCTACAACCACTTGTTGCCGACGCAGCTCAAGTTCATGCTGATGACTGCACCGCCCTCCTGACTAGTCAAAGTGCGCGTTGCCTTTCTTCCCTGGGTCTTCAGTCAGATCGCATAGTGACCATGAATCAGACCTGATCTGAGTTCGTTGATTCGCGTGATTGCGCCGCGCAGTGGTTTCAACCCCTCAGCAGGTTAAAGCCTCTTTGACAAGACCGATCAGTCATACCGAAATGCTGTCGTGAGGCCCAGGGCAGTAGTCCGAGCCAGCCAATCGCCTCAGGCCGAGCATCCGCATATGCTGTCATCCGTGGGCCTCGATGCGTCCGCACTTCCCCAAGGCTGAGGGCTGAAAGATGCATTCGTCACTAGGCTGACGGCTGCCTTCAGAACGAGACGTCGGCCGGCTCGGTGACGCGCAAGACGGACTGGTCGCCGGTCATCTTCTTCCAGGCGGCGCGGATGGCAGTCGATCTTGTCGCGGTTTTCCGCCGAGTCGGGGTAGTCGATGATCAGCATCTTGGTGTGCAGGCGCTCGGGGACGGTCTGGCCCTTGCTGAGCCACTGGCCGTAGACGTCGAGCACGCTGAGGCCGTCAGGAAAGCGCGGCGTGACCTCGCGGTCGAGGAAGTCACGCCATTTGATTTCGCTGATTCCCTGCTCCGGATGGTCGGCCGGACCCAGACCGAAGTAGAGCCTGGTATCGAGCCAGCCCGCTGTCCGGGCGGGATGGGCGGCGTCGCCTTGAAGCGTGGGCGCGGTGAGCCGCTGAACCGGCTCCGCCAGCGGGATGAGCCGGGGTGAACACATCCGGACAGCGCGATTGCAAGGACCGCCGTGAACGATGCTCGAGCGTAAACGCGCACCAGCGAGCGCAGCGTCTACTTCTCGACTTCTACGCCGCGCCAGAAGGCGACGTGGCCTCTGATTTTGCGGGCGGCGGGCTTGGGATCGGGATAGTACCAGGCGGCATCAGGATTGTCCTGGCCATCGATCAGCAGGCTCATGTAGCGCGCCTGGCCCTTCCAGGGGCAGGTTGAGGTTGTAGAGCTGGGGCGGAAGTATTCCCGCTTGAGACTCGATTCAGGGAAGTAGACGTTTCCTTCCACTTCCTCGTTTTGTTCGCTTTCGGCAATCACTTTGCCGTTCCAAGTTGCTCGAGCCATGAGGTTTCCACTTCAAGACACAGTTTCGGGCCGCCAACGGCATTAGCCATCCGACGGCTCCGGTTGCAGGGTTCCCAGGGTTTAAGCCCGGGGACGCCCTGCATCCATACGACAGTAGCAGAAATCCGGCTCGGTGTGCGAAATCGCAGGTCAGGACCCGAATCCGGAGAGTACCTACTTTGCCTCGGCGACCGTATCAATGTGGACGCTCTTGGCGCTCTCGTCCACGGTGCCAGTGACCTTGACGTGGTTGCCGTAGAAATCCTTGACCGCATCGGGATTGTCGATCTTCAGCACGGCCTTGTCCTTCTCAGAGACAAAGACGGGCTGCATGCCGCCGTCGATGCACTTCTTGACGCAAGCCATGCCGCTTCCGGCATGCTTGGCGCCGCACATCGAGTCGGAAATCCAGCCGTTCATGGAGCTTGAGTCGGCCGCACTGGCCGCAACGGCAGAAAACGAGGCTGCTACCACCAGCAGAGCTAAAAGGCGCTTCATTTGGACCTCCGGGGAGTTGGGGAGTTCTGAACCGCCTACATCATCCACCACGACGGGCGTTTAGGCAAGCCGATCTACACAGACGGCCTTGACGGAAGGTAAACCGGATTGCCGATATGTTGACCCGGCGGAATCAGCGCGCGGCAGTTACGGCCTTGGCGAAGATGCGTTTTGAGACGCCGCCTTTTGCAGCCTGTCTCGCATGCTTTCGACGTTCTTCTTGACGATCTCGTAACGGGCGGCGGCGGCGGGGAAGCGCTTGACCATTTCGGAGGTGCGGGTGAGGAACATGGGATTCCGCTCGCGTATGCCGTCGAGGATCGGCTCGAACTTGGCGAGGAGGAAGAAGCCTTCGGTGTTGCAGTCGACAAACAGCTCAGCGGAGACGGTCCGTGCAGGACCAGGCCGCGGCCATCTCCCAGTAGCCGAATGACCTGGCGCATATAGGCGTTGTGGGGGTCGGCGGGGTTCATGGCCACGTGCGAAGTATTCGTCCGCGGTGGCCGGCCAGAATTGCCGATGACCCAGGCGCGGGCCTTGCGCATCAACTCTTCGCGGCGCAGATCGTAGAGTTTGAGGATGATTTCAGCATCAGCAGGTGTGGCCAGCGAACTTTCCATCTGCATTCGTTCCATTGTTGGCTCTCCGCTGTTCCGATGGGTAACGGATGAGGCGGTGGCGTCTGGAAGCCGCCAAGAGCAGCTCCGAGGTCCGCCGCTTTAAGCGTGACGGACCTCGTTGGATCAAGTGTTTTTGAGTGCGCGATTACGCCGGCTGCAGCTCAGGCTTCTTCTCGGACTTCTCTACCACCGGGCCGTGTGTCTCGGGCCGTGGGGGGAGGCGGGGCGTCGCCGATTCGCTTCGAGTAAGTACAGACGACCGTGCTCTCGGGCTCCGGGGCTGCACCCTTCTTTGCGCGCTTCTTGGGCGCGGCGGTCTCTTCTCTCGAGCGCCCTTCTTCTTGTTGGGGCACTCGAGATAGATGCCGCTCTTCAGAGTCTTTTCGAGCAGGTATGGGCTGCCGCATTCCGGGCACTTCTCGGCGACGGGCTTGTAGTTCGAGGTGAAGTCGCACTTGGCGCTTGACTAGTTCGTGCATCCCCAGAAGATGATTGCCGCGCTTGCGCCTTGCGCTCGGCCATGTCGCCGGTGCCGCACTTGGGGCACTTCATGCCTTCGATGATGTTCTGCTTCACGTACTTGCACTTGGGATAGCCGGAGCACGAGACGAACTCGCCGTAGGCGCCCTGGCGCAGACACCAGCGGCTTGCCGCACTGCGGGCAATCTTCGCCGGTGGGCTGCGGAGCGCTCTGCTTCTGCTGCTGCTTCGAGCTCAGCTTGCGGAACGTCCTGCAAGGCGGGTCGGCGTTGTAGTCGGGGCACGCCATGAACATGCCGAACGGCCCGCGCCGCAGCACCATCACCTTGCCGCAGTTCTCGCAGTACTCTTCCTGCTCGGCCGCGCTCCTGCGCCTCGGGCGTGTTGAGGTCGGGCTTGTTGGCGGTGTTTTCCTTGGTGAACGTGCAGCTGTTCGGATCCTTCTTGTTGTAGGCCGAGCACGCAAAGAAGCTGCCGAACTTGCCCCACTTGAGGAGCAGCGGCGATCCGCAGAGATCGCACTTTTCGTCGGTCTTCTGCTCCATGCGCTTGATGTTTTCCATGTTCTTCTCAGCGACCTTGAGCTCTTCTTCAAAGTAGCTGTAGAAGCCGTTGAGAAGATCGGTCCACTTCTCCTTGCCCTCTTCGATGTCGTCGAGCTCTTCTTCGAGGCGCGCGGTGTACTTGCGTGTCGAAGATGTAGGGGAAATTCTTGACCAGCAGGTCGCAGACCACCATGCCGATTTCGGTGGGATAGAAGCGGCCGGTGATCTTGGTGACGTACTCGCGATCCTGGATGGTGTTGATGATCGAGGCATAGGTCGACGGGCGGCCGATGCCGCGCTCTTCAAGCACCTTCACCAGCGACGCTTCGTTGTAGCGCGGCGGCGGCGAGGTGAAGTGCTGCTCCGCGTCGAGCTTTTCCAGCTCCAGCGTGCTCACGCCGTCGAGGATTGGGCAGCTTGGCCTTCGACTCGTCTTCGTCATCGGCGCTCTTGTCTTCGGCCACCTCGTAGACCTTGAGGAAGCCGTCGAAGCGCAGCACCGAGCCGCTGACGCGGAAGTCGTAGGTCTTGCCGTGTCTTCGATGAGACGGCCGCGATCTTTGCGGTGGTCACGTCGAACATGCGCCGGCGTCATCTGCGATGCGACAAAACGCTGCCAGATGAGGCGATAGAGCTTGAGCTGCTCGTCGGTCAGATACTCGGGCGATCGACTCGGGCGTGCGCGAAGCATCGGTGGGACGAATGGCTTCGTGCGCGTCCTGCGCGTCCTTCTTGCCGCTGATACATCTTGGGAGTCGTCGGGCAGATACTTCGTGCCGAGCGTTCTTGCCAATCCACTCGCGCGCTGCCGGCGATGGCTTCGGGCGCCACGCGCGGCGAATCGGTACGCATGTAGGTGATGAGGCCGACTGGGCCTTCGGCGCCGATCTCCACGCCTTCGTACAGCGCTGCGCCACGCCCATGGTGCGGCGCACATTGAAGCCGAGCTTGCCGGCGGCATCGCGCTGCAACTGGCTGGTGATGAACGGCGCCAAGGGGCGGCGCTGCTGCTGGCGCGCCTGCACCGAGACACGACCGACCACTTCGGCATCCTCGAGCGCCGCGACGACTTCGTCCATCGATTTCTTGTCGGGCAGCGCGTTGGAGATGAACTGATCCTTGCCGTCCTTGTCCTGTGCCGTTGGCAACGCGCGCGGGCTCGCCATCGATGCCGACGAAGCGCGCCTTGAAGCTGCCGTCGGCGCTGCTTCTCAGGATGAAGAATCGGCGTCGAGCGTCCAGTACTCAACCGGCTTGAATGCGCCGATCTCGCGCTCGCGTTCGACGATCAGGCGAACGGCGACGGTCTGCACGCGGCCGGCGGAGAGCCCGCGGCGCACCTTGTCCCACAACAGCGGCGAAATCTGATAGCCCACCAGCCGGTCGAGCACACGGCGCGTCTGCTGCGCGTCGACGAGATTCTGGTCGACTTCGCGGGCATGCTGGAAGGCATCCTGCACGGCCTTCTTCGTGATCTCGTTGAAGGTGACGCGGCGAATCTTCTTGCTTCTCTTTGGCCGAGGTGCCGAGCTGCAGCGCCAGGTGATAGGCAATTGCCTCGCCTTCGCGGTCAGGGTCAGGCGCCAGGAAGATCTCGTCGGCCTTGGCGGCAGCCTTCTTCAGCTGCCCGACAACTTTCTCCTTGCCCGGAGACACGATCAGCGTCGGCTCGAACGTGCGCTTCTTCCAGTTCCACGCCGATTTCGTTTTTGGGCAGGTCCATGATGTGCCCGACGGAAGCGAGCACTTCGAAGCCCTTGCCGAGATATTTTCCGATCGTCTTCGCCTTGGCCGGCGACTCGACGATCACCAGTGATTTGCTCATTGCCATCCTTATTACTACAACTACCCCACCGGGCCTTTGGACTCGTTTGTGGGGATTTCGTCTGTCTTGTGATTACGCCGAGCTCCCGAAGGTTTCAAGGCCGCGCGCAATAAGGCCTCTGGCCGTTCACAGCTTTTCTGAATTGGCCGTGAAATTTGGAAGCTATCACGGAAGCCGGCCTCGTTTCCAGTCTCGAGCGCCGTATTTTGCCGTTTCGCCTTGCGCGAGAGTACGCGTAATTCACCCAGTGTGTAAACTGATCACTTCGCGGTTCGCTCAAAAAATTCTGCATCCGAATGTTGCGAACGCGGTCGCGCCGCCAATGTTCTGGCAGAGATCCTTGATGAATGGAAAAGCAGGTCACAGTCGCATGAGCGGACATAATTCTTGCCCGGCAACTGCCGCACGCGGCCCGCCATTTCCAGCTCAAAAAGAGCCGTAAATACCTCCTGGACGTCAGTTGCGTCTCGAGCGAGTCGAGGATTTCGTCGATTTGCAGCGACTCGTCGGCGCGCAGGATCTCAAGCACCATGGCCTCTTCGGGCCGCAGCACCGGGTCCGGCAACAAGGATGCGGCGAGCATCGGCGTTTGGATGCAAGCCCCTTCGGATTCCAGCTCGATGCGACTTGCGAGGGAAGTTCCTCCCAGACGTCCTCCCAGGTCGCCGACGAGCTTTGCACCCTGTTTTATCAGCGTGTTAGGCGTCCAGGAGTTCTTGCTGGTCACGTTGCCGGGCACGGCGAAGAGATCGCGATTCTGTTCGGCCGCGCAGCGGGCGGTCACGCGGGTGCCGGAGTTCTCGCTGGCCTCAACCACCAGCACGGCGACGCTGATTCCGCTGATGATGCGGTTGCGGCGCGGAAAGTTCTGCGGAGCCGGAAAAGTTCCCAGCGGCACCTCGCTGACGATGGCGCCGCCGATGTCGAGTATCTCCTCGGCCAGCTTCTTGTTCTCCTTGGGATAGATGACGTCGATGCCGGTGCCCCACACGGCGACGGTGGGCATGCGCGCGGCGAGCGCGCCCTTGTGCGCGCAGGTGTCGATGCCGCGCGCCATTCCGCTGACGATCAGCAGCCGGCGTGCGCTCAGGTCGCGGGCAATCATCTCGGCCACGCCCGACCCGTAGGGGGAAGGATGCCGCGTTCCGACGATGGCGAGCGACGGCCGGGCCAGGAGGGAAGCATCTCCCCTCACCCAGAGCACCGGCGGCGGATCGTAAATTTCGCGAAGCCGCTCGGGATACGCCTGGCAGTCCCTCGTCAGATCAGGGCGCCTTGCCGGGCGGCGGCTTCCCATTCGGCCTCGGCGATTCTGCGGGCCTTTCCTTCGAAGATGAACTGGGCCGCGGGCGCAGGAAGCTGCAGGGCCTCGAGTCCGGTGAGCGGCAGTTCGAAGAGGCAGGCCGGCATACTCGAGCTTGCGCATGGCCTCGACGATGCGGCGGGGTCCCAGCCCCGGGGTCAGAGCCATTGCCAGCCACGCGAGCCGGTTCTCATCGAGCGGCTGCACTGCGGCACCCGCAATATCTGTCATCGCTGTCGTCATGTACCTGTAGGCCCTCACAGATACCGGACGGAGTGGCCGCGGGACGTGATGCCGCTCACATCATTGCAATCACAGGGCTAAGGGCTTCCGACCGTTATCGGGGGAGCGCGTGCAAGCAATGGGGACTGGAGAGATACTTGAGCAAACGTTTACCGGAAGGTCTAGACTGGACCGGACCGACCTTGAAGAATCGACCGCAAACGGGGGCAGCTTTATGAAAAACGAACATTTCGACAGCAGCGGCGCCGCATGCCATTGAGGAAACCGGGAACGATCTGGGATCGACTCGCCGGGAGTTTCTGGCGGGCCTGGCGGGAGCCGCCGTTGTTGCCGGCCTCAGCCCACGGGCCTGGCCGCGCAGGCCGCGGAGAATCCGGTCAACTCGCCCGGGTGGCGGTTCCAACCAGTTTTGCGATGGCGAGCGAAAACAAGATTTCGGCGCTGAACGACGGGTTTGTGCCGGAGAATTCGTTCGACCGGTCCCATGGCCTCTACGCCCTCCACAATCTGTGGGACAACGAGGGGAAGATTCCGTGGGCGGAGTACGAGTGGAGCGTGCCGGTCAGCATCAACAAAGTCGAAATCTACTGGGCGGTTGACCGTCCGCGGCCAGCCGGCGCTCCGGGTTCCGAGTGGCCGCGGGCTGGCCTGTCCCCGCCAGCTACCGGATCCTCTACTGGAACGGCAGCGACTTTGTGGCGGTAAACCAGCCAGAAGGCTTCGGCGTGGCGGCGGATACGTTCAATGCGACGACCTTCGAGACGGTGAAGACGACCAGGATTCGTCTCGAAGTAACGCCGCAGAAGGGGCAGCCCTCCGGAGTGCTGGAGTGGCGCGTCTACAACGCGGGACCGGTACCGGTTCTGCCGCCGGTGATCGAGGCAGGCGTGGATCGCTCGGTGATGCTGGGCGCGAAGACCTATCTGACAGGCAAAGTGACGTGGCTTCAGGACTCGGCGAAGAACTCGTCGCGGTGGATGAAGGCGTCGGGTCCGGGAAGCGTGAGCTTTGAGATGCGGCCGCGCCGGTGACGAAGGCGAAGTTCGCCGCGCCGGGAGATTATGTTCTGACGCTGGCGGCGTCAGGGAACCGAGGACCGGTCGCACTCGCATCGCGGTGCACGTGGAGCAGGAGCCTCCCAAGGACCGGCTCGACGTGGTCTACACGCGGAAGTATTCGATCGACAGCCCATTCTGGAATGAGCGCGCCAAGACGCTGATCGTGAACTGGATTCCGTCATTGCGTCCGCATGTGCGAGCGCACCGACATCGCGCCCATGCGCGGCGATGGCGGCATCGATAACTTCATTGAAGCGGCCAAGGCCAACCGCGGCGAGCCGCACGGCAAGCACAAGGGCTATGTCTTCTCGAATGCCTGGGTGCATCAGACCGTGGAGTCGATGTGCATTGCGCTGATGGTGGATGCGCAGGGCGACAACGAGATTCTGCAGGCACAGCAAAAGATGCAGGAGCACGCTGGAGCGGTGGATTCCGATCATCCTGGCGGCGCAGATGCCGGACGGATATCTGCAGACCGCATACATTCTGGCTGATCGCAAGGCATGGCCGGAGCGCTGGTCGCCGGATCATCGCGGCAATCATGAAGGATATGTGTCGGGGTACTTCATCGAGTCGGCGATCAATCATTACACGCTGACTGACGGCAAAGATCTGCGGCTCTACAACGCCGCCAAGAAGCTGGCTGACTGCTGGGTGGCGAACATCGGGCCGGGCAAGAAGGCGTGGTTCGACGGCCACCAGGAGATGGAACAGGCGCTGGTGCGGTTTGGCCGGTTCGTCAACGATCAGGAAGGCAATCATCGCGGCGACGCCTACATCGCGCTGGCCAAGTTCCTGCTCGATTCGCGGCGCGGCGGGTCGGAGTATGACCAGAGCCACCTTCCGCCGGGCCAGCAGTATGAGGCCGTGGGCCACGCGGTGCGCGCGACGTACTTCTACTCGGGCATGGCGGATATCGCCGCGGAGACGCACGATCCCGACTACCAGAGCGCGGTGATCTCGCTGTGGGACAACATGGTCAACAAGAAGTACTACCTGACCGGCGGCATCGGCAGCGGCGAGACGTCAGAGGGCTTCGGGCCGAACTACTCGCTGCGCAACGAGGCGTATTGCGAGACTTGCTCAAGCTGCGGGCTGGTGTTCTTCCAGTACAAGCTGAACCTGGCGTATCACGACGCGAAGTACGCCGATCTGTACGAGCAGACGATGTACAACGCGCTGCTGGGCGGGGTGGCGCTGGATGGCAAGAGCTACTGCTATACCAATCCGCTGGTGAACACGGAGCGCGCGGAGTGGCATACCTGCCCATGCTGCGTGGGGAACCTGTCGCGCACGCTGCTGATGATCCCCACGTGGACGTACGTGAAGGACGCGAGCGGGCTCTACGTGAACATGTTCGTCGGCAGCCGCATCCATGTGGGCGAGGTTGCGGGCACCGGTGTCGAGGTGATCCAGAAGACCGATTATCCGTGGAAGGGATCGGTTGCGATCACGGTGAATCCCGGAGCAGGCGAAGACCTTCAGCGTGTATGTGCGGATTCCCAATCGGACGACCAGCAAGCTCTACAAGGATTCGCCGGCGATCAGCGGCGTGAAGCGCTTTGCGGTGAACGGCAAGGAAATGAAGCCGGAGATCCGCAAGGGCTACGCCGTGGTCACGCGCGAGTGGAAGGCGGGCGACCGCATCGAGCTGGAGCTGCCGCATGGAGCCGCAGCGGGTGACAGCCGATCCGCGGATCAAGGCGGATGCGAGCCTGGTCAGCGCTGAAGTACGGGCCGATGGTCTACAACGTGGAGACGGCAGACAACCAGAACATCGAGCGCAAGATCGGCGACGCTCCGTTAAAGACCGAGTGGCGGCCGGATCTGCTGGGCGGGGTCATGGTCATCACAGGCAAGTGGGCCGATGGCTCCGAGTTGGTGGCGATTCCGAACTACGCGCGTGTGAATCGCGTGGGGCCGCCGCATGAGTATCCGTCTGACAAGGAAAGCGCCAAGGTCGATTCGAAGGTCTGGATCTAGGTCAGGACACCATCGCTGAGTACGGCACGGCGAGATGGTAACGCGGCAGAACGCCGGTTTCGGCGGCCGCGCGGAAGAAGCCATCCATGCCGGCAAGGCACTCCTCGTCGAGGATGTAGTGAATGTTCGCGCGGAGGTAGTGGCGGATGGTGCTCTCCGCAAGGGGAAGTTTCGCGGACCACTCCGCTGCTAAATCCTCGATATGGACGAGGCCGTGATCGCGGGAGCGGATGAAGTCGACCGCGATGCGCTCATCCAAAGCGACGCCCGGCGCCGCGCACCACACGGCGGAGACAAACGGCAGGCCGGTGAGCGAACGCCACTCGTGGGCGAGGTCGTGATAGACAAGTTCCTCGCCGGTGCGCTCAAGTTGGTTGGCCTCTTCTTCGAGCGCGAGCAGAGCGGGGTCGCCGATCACGATGGCGGCGTCAGCCTTGCCGAGCATGGCATCGAGATCCGCGGCCATGGGAATGAACTCGGCGCCGGGATTGCCCCACTTCTGAAACAGAATGCGCGAGTAGGCAATGGTGGTGCGGCTGGCGGTGTCGGCGGCCACGGTGCGGATCTGCGCGAGCGGCTGGCGGGCGCGGCGAACAAGAATCAGGGAGCGGACGTAGTCTTTCGACGCGATGGTGCAGCCGGGCAGAATGCGCAGGCCGGGAGTGATTGCAAGCGCTGCGATGGGCACAAGGCCGATATCGGCGGCGCCGGTGGCGAGGCGGTCCGCACACTCCGAGGGAAGCATCCAGTCGATCTGATAGCGCCCGGCCAGCTCTTCGGCGAGGGGCGGGTGATCGAAGTCCCACATCAGCGGGGCGGGATTGAGAAAGCGAATGGCTGCGATGCGAAGGCGGCGCTGAGCGAGAGAAGCCACAGGTTAAGTTTAGAGCACTGGGACTGCCCCTTCGACCCATCGTCGGCCCATCGCAGCCGCCTGCTATACTTCGGCTGATTTCCGGAGCCATCAAATGGAAGCACCCAGACGCACTTCGATTCTGCTGTGCTTGTTGCCTGCCCTCTTCCTGCTCTGCCTTACAGGCCGTTTGGCAATTGCTGATCCTATTCATGACGCGGCTCGCAAGGGCGATCTAGCCAAGCTGAAGGAACTGGTTGCTGCAAACCCTTCGGTCGTTTCCGCCGTCGACAAAATGGGCAAAACGCCGCTCCACATTGCCGCGGTCAACAACCAACTGGATGCCGCGGTATTCCTCATCGAGCATGGGACTGACGTGAACGCCAAGGACAAGAACGGCGGATTCACGGCACTTGACCTGGCCCTGTCGTCCTATCACTACATTGACATGATGCGCTTGCTCATCGACCGAGGAGCTAACGTGAACACGGCAAGTTCACAAGGCATCACTCCACTACACGAAGCCGCCATGCGCGGGCAGAAGGACGCGATTGATCTGCTGGTTGCCAGGGGAGCTGACGTCAACGCGCGCGACGAAAAGGGCAACACGGCCCTTCTGTGGGCGCTGATGATGGGACGTAGTGACGCAGCCATGGCGCTGATTGACGGCGGAGCAGACGTGAACGCGCGTGATGCTATGGGGGTGAGCCCTCTGATGGCTGCCAAGCGGCACGACAACCGGAAACTCGAGAGCCTGCTGGTAAGCAAAGGGGCGCGCGAATAAAGTCGAAACTGTTCTGTCGCCTCAATCACCAGCCCATCTGGCGCTCGCGTTCCTGGATGATGGCGCTGTAGCTGTTCATGCGATCGGGATGGCGCTTGAGCGGAGCGGGCAGAATGGCGGCGAGCCGAGCCGCGCGTTGCGGGTCAATGTTCCGAGCCGAGGTTCCGTACCATGAGCGGCAGGCAGCATCCGCGCCGTAGACGCCGGGTCCCCACTCCACCACGTTGAGATAGAGCTCCAGAATGCGCTGCTTG
The DNA here is from genome assembly GCA_963819365.1 of uncultured Acidobacteriota bacterium. GTDB lineage: Bacteria > Acidobacteriota > Terriglobia > Terriglobales > Acidobacteriaceae > Telmatobacter. The sequence goes on along the minus strand of CAWFVY010000012.1, from coordinate 38,630 downwards.
CCGAGCACCAGTTCGGCAATCGGCACCAGCGTGAACTCCACGCCCTTGCGCAGGACGGAGCGGCCCGTGCCGAAGAACAGGTTCTTGACGAGCTGCTGCGTGAGAGTGGAGGCTCCGCGCTTACGGCCGCCATCCATCGCTTCGTCGGCGGCGATCTCAATCTGCTGCCAGTCGAACCCATGGTGCTGATAGAAGCGCGCGTCTTCCGCGGCGATCACGGCGTGCTGCAGATGGGGCGAAATCTGGCTGAGCGGCACGAAGTCGTAGCGCTCGTGATAAGGCTTGCCGCTGAACCAGGACTGCACGCGGCGCTCGATGTGAACGGCGGTCGTCGGCGGGTCAACCCAGCGGGCCAGCACAAGCAGCAACACGGCGAACAACCACAGAGAGGCCACACCGATTCCTGACCATTTGAGGATGGCCAGGAACAAACGTTTCCGCTGCTGTGTCTTGATTGGCGACGGGTTTGCAGTCACAGTTCAGGATAATGCGGAGACGCGGCACGACGGGCGTCGTGCCGGTTCAGAGGCTCTTAAATCTCCCAGCGCAGCAAGGCTGTGCCCACGGTGAATCCGGCGCCCACGGCCGCCAGCAGCACCAGGTCGCCCTTCTTGAGCTTGCCCTGTTCGATGGCGGTTTCCATCGCCAGCGGAATGGTCCCGGCCGAGGTGTTGCCGTACTTCTCGATGTTGATGATGACGCGTTCGGGGTCCATGCCGAGGCGGTCAGACGTGGAGGTGATGATGCGCTTGTTGGCCTGGTGGGGGATGAAGCAGCCGAGATCTTTGCCCTCAATGCCGTTGCGGGTCAGGAGCGTAGACGTGGCTTCGGCCATCTTGCGGACGGCGAACTTGTAGACCGCCTGGCCGTCCTGATGGATGTAGTGCATCTTCTTGTCGATGGTCTCGTGCGAGGGCGGGTTGAGGCTGCCGCCCGCGGGCAGGTTCAACGCCACGCCGCCGGAGCCGTCAATCTCATGCACAAAGTCGATCATGCCGATCTCGCCCTCTTCGCAGGGTTCGATCAGCACCGCGCCGCCGCCGTCCCCGAAGAGAACGCAAGTCGAGCGATCGGTGTAGTCGGTCATGCGCGTGTTGGCGTCGGCGCCGCAGACCAGAACCATCTTGTGCGCTCCGCTCTCGACGAGCTTCACGCCGGCCTGCAGCGCGAAGACAAAGCCCGAGCATCCGGCGGAGACATCGAATCCCCACGCATGGGGCGCGCCAAGCTTGGTCTGGACCAGGCAAGCCGTCGAAGGAAACATCATGTCCGGCGTAACCGTGCCGACGATGATGGCTTCGATTGCCTCGGGCCCCACGCCGCGCGCCGCCAGAGCCTTCTTTGCGGCTTCGACGCAGATATCGCTCACGCCTTTGCCTTTTTCAAGAATGTGGCGCTCGCGGATGCCGGTCCGCTCCATGATCCACTGGTCGGTGGTCTCCACCATCTTTTCAAAGTCTTTATTGGTAAGAACCTGGGGAGGGACGTAGGTGCCGAGCGCGGTGATCTTTGCGCGGCGGCCCACCACGGGACGCACAGAAAGGCTCAAAGCAATTCTCCTTACAGCTTCACTGCACTACGGCCGGACTGAAGGCCGCACAGGCAATGATAAAAGGCGCTGGCGCGCCTTGAGTAAAACCGGCCTGGGCCACGACCTTGGCAACGAAAATGCCCGCCGCGCCCAAAAAAGTACCGGGTGACCTACTGCGCCCGTACTAGCCCGTTACCGTTGCTTCCTTCCGGACCTGGCGGGATTGGCGGGATTACGTCGCGTAGGACCCGGCACTAATGGATTTTAACATCCCGGACGGGGGCGAATTTGGGCCTAACTTCCTCGCGCGATCCTTGTCCCACGTTGTGGCGGGGGTATACTTCCGCCACCGATCGAAACTCCCTTTTCGAGGTGACGTATTGATGCGCTCGTTTATGTTCCTTGTGTTTATCGGCTCACTGCTGACCGGCGCATTTGCTCAGGATAACGGCGCTCCTCTGCCCAAACCCGCACCGCCCCTTGCGCCGATTCCGCGGCCCGACGATGCCGTTGTGAGCAAGAAGGCCTCCCATGACCTCAACGCGACCATCGTCCAGGCCCGCCTGGCCACGTCGGACGGCCGCTATGCAGAATCCGAAGCCCTGATGCTGAAGGTTACGCATGATAATCCGAGCCTGATTCTGCCTTGGGTCGAGCTTGGTGCGGCCCAGCTTGGGCTGAAAAAGTATCCGGAAGCCGAAACCAGTTTCATGACGGCGCTCGGTGTGGACCCCGGAACCGTCAAGAACGCACGGTCGGACAACTTCTACCTTCAGGCTGACACCCAGGGCGTTGTCGCTGCGTCGGCAACGCGCGCTTCGCGCAATACGGTGGGAGATGACGTTGTCGTCACCACTGATTCGCGGACGCCGGAAGTGGTGGGCGTCTCGTGGGCCGGGCTGGGCGAAGTCTACGCGCATCAGAGTAAAACCGCCGAAGCACAGGCCGCGTTCAACAAGGCGGCGAAAACCCTGCCGGCTCGCGCCGCGCAGTTTCGACACAACGAGGCTGTCGTATTCTTCCTGGCCGGCAACCCTGAAGCGCAGCTTGCCGCCGCCGACCAGGCCATAGCGCTCGATCCTGCCCGCCCCGCCAATTACTACTTCAAGGGCCAGGCTCTGGTGAGCAAGGCAACAATGGACCCGTCGGGCAAGATGATTTTGCCGCCGGGTTGCGCCGATGCTTACCAGAAGTATCTGCAGCTCGATCCAAAGGGTCCCTATTCCTCGGACGCAAAGGCGATTCTTGCCGCAGCGGGCAGTGCGAAATAAGCTGTCGCAGTCTGAGACTCCGGACACCGGGGAGCCTCGAATCGGGGGTAGCAACGATGTGCCAGTCTCACGAGCAGAATGCCAATTCCCTGCAACAGGTTCAGTCCCATGCGCACTCGCATCACCACGTTGTCCCGGAGCGGCTGAGAACGCGCCGGGATTTTCTGCGCACCCTGGTGGGCACCACTCTGACCGGCGCCTCGATGATGGAACTGGCCTGGCATCGCGCTGCGTGGGCGCGGACTACCGCGCCGGGCGGCGAACCGAAGCTTTTCGACTTGCAGAAAGCCGCGGATGGCGTGTTCTTCGCGCTTGCGAAGCCGCAGACAGTGATCAACTGCAACGCGGCGGTGTTTGTCCGGTCGAAGGATGTGGTTGTCGTCGATGCGCACTCGAAGCCCTCGGCCGCGGCGTCGTTGATCCGGCAGATCCGCAGCGAGATTACCGACAAGCCCGTGCGCTACGTGGTCAACACGCATTTTCACTGGGATCACATGCAGGGAGATCCCGCCTATAAGCAGACCGGCGGACCGGTGGACATTATCGCGAGCGGCGAGACAAAGCGGTTGATGTCGCAATATTCGATGGATCGATTGAAGCAATCGCTCGACGAGATGTCGAAGCAGATCGAGACTTTGCGCGAGCGCTCGGCCAAGGCGTCTTCGGCCGCGGAAAAGGCATTCTGTGAGGGTGAGATCAGTCATATCCAGGCCTACCAGGCGGAGATGAAGGATTTCACGCTGGAGCTGCCGACCATCACGTTCGACAAGACGCATGTGCTGGCGGATTCGGCGTTCGACCTGCACCTGGAGTGGCATGGGCGCTCGCACACCTCGGGCGATGTGTTTGTGTTCTGCCCGCAGCGGAAAGCGATTGCGACGGGGGATGCGAGCCATGGGTGGGTGCCGAATATCGGGGATGGGTATCCGCGGCAGTGGCCGGGAACCATTGACGAGGTGGCGAAGGCCGACTTTGAGCATGTGCTGGGCGGGCACGGGCCCATGCAGCACAGCCGCAGCGTGATGATGAACCAGCGCAACTACATCGAGGAACTGACGCAGAAGGTTGCGGAAGCCAAGACGGCTGGGCAGTCTCTGGAAGAGATGCAGAAGCGGATGACCGTCGCCTCGCTCAAGTCGCTGCAGTCAAATGGATATGGGGACTTTCCTGCAGAAGACGCAGTGGGCGGAGAACGACGCATTTCGGATCAACCCCGCCTCCGCTTCAGAACGATGTGAGCGGATGTGTCCGGGATGTGTACCGGAACCTGGATCGGACTTAGGCCTGGATCAGGAGGCTATTCCGGCGAGTTGGATACGCGCACGTCGAAATGGTTCGCGAACGGATCTACGCGCGAAAGCAGTTGCCTTGCTTCCGGCTCGAAGACCGGAACCCGGTAGTCCTGCCCGGCGAAGCGCTTCACGGCCTCGAGCGACTCGAAGAAGTTGATCACAATGAACTGAGATTCCTGGGGCGAGTCGTTGCGAAGTAGAAACACGCCTCGATGCCCCTCAATCTGCTGGATCTGAGGCAGAAAGGTCTCGCGCAGAAGTTTTTCGTACGCGTCTGCGTTTTCCGGTGTCGTCCATCCACGCCAGTGTCGAGCGATCATGCGTCTAGCTTACCGCTAATTGGCAACACGCCAGGGCGATGTTGAGTTCCATGTGCGCAGGGTGCTTTTGGCCCAGTCGAGAGACTTTCCTGTGTGGCACGAGGTGCAGGGATTGGGGATGCCGGATTGTTCGGTCTCCACAGGCGTAATGAACCGGAAGGTGTGGGCCGCCACGTAATTGCCCTTGATGGTCTGCTCGATCTGGGGCATATGGCACGCGACACACTGGCTGCCCGCGCTGTTTCCGGCATGGTGCGTGTGTTCGCTCACGGTTCCGCGCAGCCCGGCGGGATTGTTCTTGTTGTGACATTCAAGGCAAAGGGCATTGCCGGGCTGGCCGAGATTCGATTCGTTCTGATTGCTGTGAACCTGGTGGCAGTCGAAGCAACGCATCTGGCGGTGGTACATCGTGCTCTGCAGGAAGTCGTTGCCCTGCATGCGATTTTTGTGCGCGGTGAGGTCAGCGTACTGGTAGAAGTCGGTCGTGCCGGGCTTGAGGCTCTCGAGTTGCCAGAAATCGGCGAGCCTCATTCCGGCGGTAAAGCCGACCGGCCAGTCGTAGTATTTTCCGCCGACGGGGTTCACGAGGGGCGCCCCTGGCTGTGGCACTGCATGCAGACGTCGTTGGCGCGGACAAAGTCGAGCGTTTCAGGGTTGACGATGTTTTTGCGCGTGGCGTGGGCTACATGCACTGAGCCGGGACCATGGCATTTTTCGCAGCCGACGTTCCACTCGGTGACCTGCCTGGTCTGGATGTTGTAGTTGACGGAGTGGCAGCCGTCGCAGGTTGGTCCGGTGGGGCGGTCGAAGTTGGTGGGGCCGTAGTAGGGGACCCACCAGTCGGTTCCGGCCTCAACGTGATAGGGCAGCCACTTCTTTTTCGCGACATCCCATTGGGCGGGCAGCGGAAAGTAATCGTCGCCGCGTTTGGTGAAGTAGCGCTGCTTGTAGCGGCTGCCGTAAACGAACGCAACGTCATCCAGGGTGAAGGTGCGGAGCGCCTCGGGGCTGGTGAAGTCGCCCAGGACGGCTTCAGGGTGTTCACGCGGATCACGGACGACGTTAGCCATTCGCGTCTGCTTCCAGCCGTCGTATTCCTTCTGATGGCAGGAGCGGCAGGCGGCCGAACCGACGTAAACGGCGCCGGCAGGAGGCCCGCCGGAGGCTGGCGGGGACTGCGTCGAAGCAGTAGCAGGGCCTTGAGCCTCCAGGGAGACTGCGCAGAAAAGGATCACGACAAGAGCAAAACGGCGCATGGGAATCCTCTGTCGCTGCGGCGTAGGAAGCTCGACTGCAGGTGCAATTATGGTACACAGCGATTGCAGCTAATCTGACGACCGGGGAACAAGCGAGGTGAGAGTTGGCGCAGGCCACGAATGGGACAAAATCTCATTTCCCGGTACAATAGAGTGGTGAGCAAAGTTTCCCCACCCACGGCCCCTACCGTGGGCTTTATTTCGTTAGGCTGCCCTAAAAACCTTGTGGATTCCGAGGTGATGATGGGGCTGCTGGACCGCGCCGGTGCGCGGCTGACCGCTCGGCCGGAAGACGCCGAGATCCTGGTCGTGAATACCTGCAGCTTTATCGATTCGGCCAAGCAGGAGTCGGTAGACACGATTCTGGAGATGGCGCGCCTCAAGACCGAGGGCCGGGCCACGAAGCTGATCGTTGCCGGATGCCTGGTGGAGCGCTATCGCGACGAGATCCGCAAGAACATTCCTGAAGTGGACGCGGTTGTCGGGACGGGCGAACTCGAGTCGATTCTGGAGGCTGCGGGCGTGACAGCGGCGCCGAAGACGGCTTCGCCATTCAATATTCTGACGACTTTTGGCGCGGCGGAAGTTCACGCGGGCAAAGAATCCCAAGCGGGAACGCATAAACACGAGCCGGTTTTCCGGCCCGAGGGCGACCACCGCGAGCAGCAGGGGCGGTTCAAGCGCGATAGCTGGGACGGCGCGGCGCACATGCTACCGACCTATCTCTACGACGAAACGACGCCGCGGCTGCTGGCGACCGGTAAGACGTCGGCCTACATCAAGATTGCCGAGGGCTGCGATCATCCGTGCACGTTCTGCGTGATTCCGAACCTCCGAGGCAAGTTCCGCTCGCGGCGGTTTGAGTCTGTGGTCGCGGAGGCGCGCAGCCTGGTGGCTCGCGGGGTGCAGGAGATTACGCTGATTGGGCAGGACACGACCTGCTACGGCGAAGACCTGGGCCTGAAAGACGGTCTGGCAATGCTGCTGGATGAGCTGGCGGGGATTCCGGGGCTGCGGTGGCTGCGGTTCCTCTATGCGTATCCCAACCGCATCACGGGCAAACTGCTGGAGACGATCGCCAAGCACGACAACATCTGCAAGTACCTGGATGTTCCGCTGCAGCATGCGTCTTCGTCCGTTTTGAAGTCGATGAAGCGCGGCGCCGGTGCGGACATCTTTTTGAAGACGCTGGACAAGGTGCGCGCGGCGGTTCCAGGCATCGCTCTGCGGACGTCGTTCATCGTGGGTTTCCCGGGCGAGACGGCCGAGGACGTGAAGGTGCTGGAGGACTTTGTGAAGGCGGCGAAGTTCGACTGGCTGGGCGTGTTCACCTACTCGGACGAAGAGGGCTCAGGCGCGTTTGCGTACGACGGCAAGGTGGCCAAGCGCTCCATTGAAGCGCGCAAGCGCAAGCTGATGAAGCTGCAGCAGGGCATCTCAAAGGACGCCAAGCAGCAGTGGGTGGGCCGCGAGCTGGTCATCCTGGCGGAGGGCGAGAGCGAAGAGACGCCGCTGCTGTGGGAAGGCCGCACGGAGTTCCACGCGCCGGAGATTGATGGGAAGGTGTACATCAATGACTTCGGCGATCTGGAAGCGTTGGAGGCGGGCGGTTCTATCGCGCGGAGATCACCGAGGCGCATGAGTACGACCTGGTGGCGCGGGTGACAGCCGGGCCGCTATAGACTAGATCGGATACAGGCCATGGCTGAAAAGAAAAAATCTGCAAAGGTTCTGCGCTGCCCTACGTGCGGCATGCTGGTGCGGCCCAAGGACGAGGACTTCCCTTTCTGCAGCGACCGCTGCCGCAAGATCGACTTGGGCAAGTGGGCCATGGGCGTGTACAAGATCAGCTCGCCGGTGCTCGATCCCGAGGTGCTGGAAGACCTGGGCGGACTGACTGGCAACTCCGAGGACTCAGAACGTGAATAGCACGAGTCCGACACCGAAGACGGCACCTGCAGCCACGCGCAAGACGCTCTGGGCGTGGACGATTGCCACGTTCTTCGGATCGGGGCTGCTGAAGCCCGCGCCGGGAACGTGGGGCTCCGTGGCGCGCGCTGCTGCTGTGGGCCGCGCTGGCCATGGGCGCGCATGCGCCGGCGTCGACGGTGATGTGGGCGCTGATTGCGGGAATTGTGCTGACCATTGCGGTGGGCGTTCCGGCTGCGACCATTGCGGCGCGGGAGAGCGGGCGGAAGGATCCGGGATTCGTCGTGATCGACGAGGTGACGGGCCAGTGGATTGCGCTGCTGGGCAGTCCGGCGGACTGGAAGCACGGACTGATTGCGCTGGTGCTGTTCCGGCTGTTCGATATCACCAAGCCGCCACCGGCACGGCAGCTCGAAGCGCTGCCTGAGGGCTGGGGCATCGTCTTCGACGACGTTGCCGCGGGGTTGTATGCTTGGGGAGTAGCCGCGATCTTACGCCTTTGGTTTTAAGGCAAATGATTTAAGGCAAATGTCTCCTTTTCACATGCCGCGTTTCCGCCCCCAAGCCGCTGACGGCAGCTCAGAGCCGCGTATTGACGATGTCTCTCCAGCGGCGGCGCTGCCCGGCGGTGAAGTGGAGCTCATCGGATCGGGCCTTGGACCGAGCGGCTCAATTCCTCCCGCCGTGCTTGTCGACGGAACTGCGGCGCACATCTCCATGAGCAGGCCTTCGCGCCTGATGTTCCAGGTGCCGGCGCTCGCATCCACGGGCCAGGTTGAAGTCCGCACACCTGCCGCGACCAGCAATTCCGTTCCGCTGCGCATTGCGCGCGAGTTGAACTCCGGGCTGCATCCTGTGACGAGCCCGGCGGTGAGCCGCTCCGGGATGATCTATGCCACCATCTCCGGCCCGCGCGGAAAAGCCACACCCGTTTCCATCGTGCGCATCAGCCCTGACGGCCGCGGCACGCCTTTTGTCGAAGGCATTCTGAACGCAACCGGCCTGGCCTTCAATCCCGACGGCGATCTGTTCGTGACCTCGCGCGCTGAGGGCACGGTGTACCGCGTTGATGCCGCCGGCGAATCCACCGTCTACGCGGAAGGCATGGGAGTCGCCACGGGTGCGGCGTTCGACCGCGAAGGCAATCTGTATGTCGGCGACCGCAGCGGAACCATCTTCAAGATCGACGCAGACCGCAAGATCTTCGTGCATGCGACGCTGGAGCCGAGTGTCTCCGCCTACCACCTGGCGGTGAATTCTGAGGGCACGCTGTTCGTGACCGCCCCCACGCTGTCGTCGAATGAGGGCATCTGGGCCATCGAGCCAAACGGCGACAAGCGCATGTGGTATCACGGACTGGGCCGGCCGCAGGGCATGGCCATCGCCATCGACGACAGCATCTACGTAGCGGCCTGCCTGCATGGCCGGCGCGGCATCGTACGCGTGGGCGGCGATGAGTCGGCTTCGCTGGTGCTGGCCGGAAGCAACCTGGTGGGCATCGCTTTCAGCCCGCTCGGCACCGCGGTTCTCGCCACCAATCAGGCCGTTTATGATGTGGACTTGGGAGTCGAAGGGCTGAATCTGTTTTGAAACAGCTGTCAGCCGTCAGCTATCAGCCGTCGGTTTTGGCGTGCGGATGCGGGCGGTTTGCGAAGCTGTTGGCTGCCGATTCAGGCCTCATATGCACGTGGCTGCAAAAGAAACTGAAGGCTGAGAGCTGAGGGCTGAAAGCTGTCTTATGAAATGCGAGATCGTCGCCATCGGCTCTGAAATGCTCACCCCGTTCCGGCAGGACACCAATTCCCTTTTCCTGACAGAGAAGCTGAACGAGATCGGTGTAACCGTCGCCTTCAAGACCATCGTGGGCGATCGCCACAAGGATCTGGTGAATGTGATCCGCTGCGCGCTCGGCCGCACCGACATCGTGATCCTGATGGGCGGCCTCGGGCCGACCGAAGACGACCTCACGCGCGAAGCAACCGCCGAAGCGCTCAGCCTGACCATCCGACGCGAGGCGCCGCTGGTGGCTGCTCTGCACGCGCGCGCGGCCAGCCTGGCGCATTGCGATGCCGGAGAACAATCTCAAGCAGGCGGATGTCATCGAGGGCGCAACGGTTCTGCCCAACGCAAACGGCAGCGCACCGGGCCAGTGGCTCGATGTGGCCTTCGAGGGATTTCGCAAGCTGATGATGCTCATTCCGGGTCCGCCGAGCGAGTGCAAGCCGATCTGTTCGAAGCGGAATGCCTGCCGCGGCTGCGCGAGGTGGTTCCGCCGCGGTCGATCGCCAAGCGCACGCTCAAGGCAGCGATGATTCCCGAGTCGCAATGCGACAAGCTGCTGGCGCCCATCTACACGCGCTACACCGACGTGGAGACCACCATCCTGGCGCACGCCGGCGACATTCAGCTTTCCCTGCTGTGCGCGAAGAAAGACATCGAGACCGCCGAGCAGCGCGTGGAGGAACTCGCCACCAAAATGGAGGAGGCGCTCGACGACTGGCTCTACTCCACGGAAGGCGAAACGCTGGAGCAGATCGTGCTCTACTATCTCGGCCTGCGCCAGGCCACGCTGGCGACAGCGGAGAGCTGCACGGGTGGCCTTGTTGCGCAGCGCATTACATCGATACCGGGCAGTTCGCGGTCGTTCCTCGGCGGCGCGGTTGTTTATGCGGACGAGTTAAAAACGACGTTCGCAGGCGTGCCTGCGGAGTTGATCGAACAGTACGGGGCCGTAAGCGAAGAAGTCGCGAGCGCCCTGGCTTCAGGCATCCGCCAGCGCACCGGAGCAACCATCGGACTGGGCATCACGGGCATTGCGGGACCGACAGGCGGCACCGATACCAAGCCGGTGGGCCTGGTCTACATCGCCGTGAGCGACGCGCACCGCACCGATGTTCTCGAGCGCAACTTCCGTGGTCCGCGGCAGCGCGTGCGCGAGTGGACGGCGCAGCAAGCGCTCGATCTGGTTCGCCGCAAGCTGATGTAGCCTGCTCCCTCAGAGCGCGTTGACCGCCACAGCGCCGGCGACAGCAAGAGCCAGCGCAATCGGCATCGCGATCGCGCCGACTTTCAGGAAATCCCGGAAATCCACGTGCACGCCTTCGCGGCGCAGCGCAACCAGCCAGAGAATCGTCGCCAGCGAGCCGGTTACCGAGAGATTCGGCCCGAGATCGATCGCGATCAGAACCGCGTTGGCAATCAGTCCGTGTGCGTTGGTCTGCTTGAGCGTGCTGCCGGCAATCAGACCGAGCGGCAGATTGTTGACGAGGTTGTTGCCGATGCCCACGACGCTCGCCGTGACGAGCGCGCCGGAGATGGCCGGCAGCTTCTCCGCCCATTCGAAGGCCGCGGCGCTCAGCCGCATAGCGCCGATGGAATCGATCGCCTCAACGAGGATGAACAGGCCGGCCACCAGAGGCAGCACTCCCCAACTGATATCGCGCACAACGCGCACCGGGTTCGTGCGTGACCTCGCGAGAACAATGCACGACACAATCACAGCGCACGCGCAGGTTGGCAGTCCCAGGTCACTCTTCATCGCCGATGCGGCCAGCAGAACAGTGGCCGTGAGAACAATGCCGACGAGCACCAGCCGTCCGTTGCCGGTGAGACGCGTGGGTTGCTGATCGGTCGGAATTGCGCCGCGCAGATCGCGGCGGAAATACCAGCGGAGAATCAGGTAGGTCGACGCAATCGACAGGATTGAGGGCAGGCCAAACGCCGCGATCCACTGCATCAGCGGCGGCATCTGCGTGCGAAACACCACCAGATTCGCAGGGTTCGAAATCGGCAGCACGAACGATGCCGCATTGGCGATAAACGCGCAGGCAAACAGATTGGGCAGCGGCTCAGCCTTCGAGCGGCGCACAGCGCTGAATACCGCGGGCGTAAGCACCACGGCGGTGGCGTCATTTGACATGAGGATGGTCACAACGGTTCCCGCCAAATAGATCAGTGTGAAGAGCCGCACGCAGGAGCCTCGCGCATGCTCCACCGCAACCGAAGCAACCCAATCGAACACGCCGAAGATGCGCGCCAGCTCTGACAGCAGCATCATGCCGGTGAGGAACAGGTAGACATCGGCGCCTTCCGCAATGGCGCGGCCGGCAAGCTCGAGCGGAATCAATCGCAGGACATGCAGCAGCGCAGCGCCGCCGGCGATCCAATAGACCTCGGCAATGCGGCGCGGGCGGATCAGCATCAGCACGATGCTGAGCACCACGATCGCAATAAGCAGGATGTGCGCGGCGAGGGGTGAGAACATGAAGTCGGCAATCGCGAGCGTACGGCTTTCGATTCCTTCCCATTCTCTCCTATCGGCGGCATTGACGCGCGCCGCAGGCCTCTGCAAAACTCTGGCCATGCGATACAGCGGCAGAGTTGAATTTGCGGACGCCCGAAAAATGCGCACCCGCAACAAGGTCTATTACCGCTTTCTTCACTGGCCCATCTGGATCTGGGTGTTCTTTCTCGCGCCTGGTCCGCTGACCTTCAGCCTCTTCGCGACAGGGTTCAGCGTCGCCAACTCCATCTGGCTGGGGCTGGTGCTGCTGGGAACCGGAATCGCGGGCCTCTACGGGCAGATGCCGGGAGTCGAGCCCGCTCCGTACATCCTGCGCTTCGACGAAGACAAGCCGAATCCGCTGTATCGCAAGGTCTGCTACACCTTCGCGTGGAATGCCGTCCTGAACTTCGCTCTCCTCAACCTGGCCGGCCTGGTCATCGCAACCGTCACCGGCACGTGGGTCATGAAGCAGTTGTATCAATACGTCTATCTGCCGCTCTGCATTCTGATTCTGTTGCTCGGCGCGCTCGGCCTTCTGCCGCGCGTGGGCCGCTCCACAAAGGGCGAAGGCACGGAACGGCGCTACTTCTACGGCTCAGTGTGGGCCGTGGTCACAGGGCAGACGCTGCTGCTGGTGCTGTGGAAGACGATGCCTGACGCACTCGCGCACACCCGCACCGGAAGCGCGATCAAGCTGGTGGTGTATGCCGGCGCACTCGCCACGATGGGCCTGGCTGCGTGGGGTGGAAAGCTTCCGCGCACGCGGCCTATCCTGCCCGGCGAGTTGATGGTTGACTAGTCGCGGGAGCTGATGGCCGCTTGCGAAGCGGGCTCGGCGGAAGACCGGTTCCAGCGCACCTCGCACCTCAGCCGGGCTCACCCTTCACCTGCTAAACTCGGTTGAGTGATGCCCCTTGCAAGCGTATGGATCGCGGCTCTCGCCTACCTTTTCGGCTCCATTCCGGTGGGCTATCTGCTCGTGCGCATCTTCCGCAAACAGGACATCCGCACGGTGGGCAGCGGCAACATTGGCGCCACCAACGTGTTGCGCTCGGGCGGCAAGGGACTGGGCGCTGCCACATTCATTCTCGACGTGCTGAAAGGCTATTCCGCCGTGATGCTAGGCGCGTGGCTCGCCGCACCCATGCTTCCATCCTGGTCCGCAGCGCAACGTCGAAGCGCTGGCTGCTCTGTTCGCCGTGCTTGGACACATGTTCCCCATCTGGCTGCGTTTTCGCGGCGGCAAAGGCGTGGCTACCGGGTTCGGCGTGTTTCTTTTCGCGGCTCCCCTGGCGGCGCTCGCCTGCCATCACCTTGTTCGCGATTGTGCTGGCGCTGAGCCGGTATGTTTCCTTGTCTTCTATCCTCGGCGCGGCCAGCTTTCCCGGTGTTCGCTTGGTTCACGGTGTCAGGAACCGCGACCGCATTCTTCATCGCCGTGCAGAGCGCCGTTGCGCTGCTGATCATCGTGAAGCATCATCCGAATATTCGCCGGCTGCTGTCCGGCACTGAACATCGCTTTGGAGCACCCAAAACCGCATGACTGTTCTGCCCATCGCCCCCAGAATCGTAGTACTCGGCGCAGGAGCGTGGGGTACGGCGATTGCCCTTTCGCTGGCACGCAGCGGCCGCACCGTCACCCTGTGGGCGCACACGCCGGAACTAGCGCGCGAGATCAACGACGCGCATCAGAACACTGCAGTTCCTGCCTGATTTTCCGCTGCCTGAGAACGTTCTCGTCACCGGCGATGACACCGCGATCGCGCACGGCGACCTGATCTTCTCCGTCATACCCTCGGAGTTCCTGCGGCCCACCATGGCACGGCTGCGGACGCAGATGCACTCCGGCCAAATCATGGTGAGCGCCACCAAGGGCGTCGAGAACAACACGTTCCTGCGCATGACGCAGGTGATCGCTTCGTCGGTGGCTGAAGTCGGACTGACTCTGCCCATCGGCGCATTCAGCGGTCCAAGCTTCGCCAAAGAAGTTGCCGAAGGACAGCCCACCGCAATCACCGTTGCGTTCGATGATCGTTCCGTCGCTGCGCTCGTGCAGCGCGAAGCCTCGTCTGAGGCGATGCGCCTCTACACGTCGTCCGATGTGATCGGCGTGGAACTCGGCGGCGCATTGAAGAACGTCATCGCGATCGCCGCCGGCGTGGCCGCGGGCATCGGCCTCGGCTACAACTCCACTGCCGGACTGATCACGCGCGGCATTGCGGAGATCACGCGCCTGGCCGTGGCCTGCGGCGGACGCCGCGAGACGCTGGCCGGTCTCTCCGGCATCGGCGACCTGGTGCTCACCTGCACCGGCTCGCTGAGCCGCAATCGCACCGTGGGCGTGGAACTCGGCAAAGGCCACAAGCTTCCTGACGTGCTCGCGTCCCTGGGCGGCAAAGTCGCAGAGGGCGTGCTGACCACACGCGCAGCGCTGGGCCTGGCCCGTCAGCATCGCGTGGAGATGCCTATTGCCGAGCAGATGGAGCTCATCCTCGAACAAGGCAAGGATCCCCGCGAAGCTCTGCGCGACCTGATGATGCGTCCCGGCAAGCACGAGCACTAAGGCACGACTGCTTAGCTGCTTAGCGTTCCGCGCCCGCCGGAACCTGCAATTTAATCTCAATCCGCGGCGGAGTCATCAGCGTGTTGTGGATCAGGCACGCATGCACTGACCGCATCATCGCTTCTTCCTGTTCCGGCGTGAGCGGCACAGGCGAAACCACGTTTATCTGAAAATTGCCCAGCCGTGCGGGACCCTTCAGCTTCTCCGCGCTTACCGTCACTTCCACGCCGTCTTCGGCGAGCTCGCGGGTGCGCAGATACTGCGCAGCATAAAACGCGGCGCACGAACCCAGAGACGCCAGCATGAACTCCGGAGGAGTCATGCCCTCGTCGGTGCCTCCGTTGGACTCAGGCTGATCACAGATAACCGTATGATTGCGCGCCTCTACGGCGAATTGCACGCCCTTCACTTGCCTTACTTTGATTTCCATAAGAATTCCTTCACCAACTGCCACACCTGTGGCCCTTCGAGATTCAATCACTGCATCGCAGGAGCATTTGGGCGGCCTTTTTCCGACCCCTATGGATTAGAGTCACGAAGGCCGCAAAACATTTCAGGATATCGTGATTTTTTCGCTCGTGCATACCTCCCGACCGCGCAAGGCCACTGTCAACACGCAGATTGTTTCCTTGCAGCGGTTCAATTCACACCCCGGGCTTTTATTCTAGTGGCATGAATCGACGTCATCTTCTGCGCTCTCTTGCTGCCGGTGTGCTCGCTGCGCCTCTTGTCGAACGCGCCCGAGCCTTTTCTTTTTCCGGAAGCGCCCTGCTGGAGCCCGATGGGCTCGCCCTGAATGATGCCCCTGGCGCTTCGTGCAACGTGCACATGATCGCGCTGAACCAGGTCGGATTCCGCCCGAAGCATGCGAAGAAAGCCGCCGTCGTACTGGATCCGTCGAAGGGTCCGGCCAACACAACCTTTCGCGTGGTGGATGCAGCCAGCGGAGCCCTGCGCAGCGAAGGCAAGCTGGCCGAACCCGCACAGGATGAAGCTTCAGGCGATCTGGTTGCGTGGGCCGATTTCTCTTCCCTCTCGGATCCCGGCGTCTATCGCCTCGAAGTCTGCGGAAAGCAGAGTGACACGTTCGCCATCGCGGAAGACGCTTACGCCGCGGCCCTGCGCCTCACCATGCGCTCGTTCTACGGCCAGCGCTGTGGATGCAAGGTTGACCTCGGCGGCGGTTATCATCACGAGGCCTGCCACATCGACGGCGCGTTTCACAAGTCGTCAGGCAAGTCGGGCACCCTCGCCAATAGCGGCGGCTGGCACGATGCCGGCGACTACGGGCGCTACGTTGTGAACTCCGGCATCTCGACGGGAACGCTGCTGTGGGCCTGGGAGCTCTACCCCGAGCCCCTTCGCAATCTCAAGCTCGACATTCCCGAGTCGGGCGGCCCGGTGCCCGACTTCCTCGCCGAGATCCGCTGGAACCTCAACTGGATGCTCTCGTTGCAGGACGAAGCCGACGGCGGCGTGTGGCACAAGCAGACCAGCGAAGCCTTCTGCGAATTCATCATGCCCGAGCAGGACAAGCTGACCAGCTATGTTGTCGGCACCGGCACAGAGCCGTACAAAAGCACCGGCGCGACCGCGAACCTGGCTGCAGTGGCCGCCATCGCCGCGCGCTGCTTCAAGCCATACGACGCCGCCTATGCGGACCGCTGCCTGGCCGCGGCGCGCAAGGCATGGTCGTGGACGATCGCGAACCCCAAGGTCCTGTTCCGCAACCCCAAGGGCGTCTCCACCGGCGAATATGGCGACCGCAACTGCGAGGACGAGACCCTCTGGGCAACCGCTGAGCTGTTCCGCACCACTGGCGAGGATCAGTACGCGCGCGCCTTCTTTGCCGATCTACCCGACATGATGGCGCTCGACACCGCGACGTGGGGCAGCGTGGCGCCCATGGCCTTCTGGTCGTATGCCATGGCCGAAAAAAGCAATCGCTTCCTGCGCGCGCACATCGCCGGAGCCACGGAGGAAGCCGCGACGCTGCGCATTCTGCGTTCGAGCCGCAACGGCTACGGCAACACCCTGCGCATGTCCGATTACGTGTGGGGCTCGAACAGCGCCGCCGCAAACGATGGGCTGCTGTTGCTCATGGCGCATCGCCTCAAGCCAAATCGCGCAGCGGTGGATGCGGCTCTGGCGAACCTGCACTACCTCATCGGCTGCAACTGTCATGGCGTGTCATGGGTCACGCAACTGGGACACCGGCCGTTTCAGCACCCGCATCATCGTCCCAGCGGCGCGGACAAGATTGAGGCGCCGTGGCCGGGCCTGCTCTCCGGCGGACCCAATGCCGGCGGTGGCGACGCGGTGGCCAACAAGATGCCGAAGCAGCCCCCCATGAAGATGTGGCTCGACGATCAGCGCGCCTACTCGATGAATGAGATTGCCATCAACTGGAACGCTCCTCTTGTATTTCTGCTCGCCGCCGCAAATAGCGACCTGAGTTAGGGCGTGGGCTTTGCGTATGGGGAGTTAGACGAGATAATGCGTAGGAGCAATCCCGCAAAGTTATAGCATGCGTATAACTCGGTGGATAGGAAGAAACCCTCTTCATTGCGCATCCATGGCTGGGGTTGTTGGCGCATAAGTCGCGGTTGGACTAATAGAGCCTGAAATTCACCAAAACTGTGATGTCCACGGGAACTGGTCGTTTTCTCTTGAACATAGCCGGCCTGAATCGAGCCTGTCGCATTTCATCAATCGCTTTCTGGTCCAGGCCCATTCCGAGCGGACGGGCGACGCGTACATTCAGCGGCATGCCATTGGCATCGACGATAAGAGTCAAGATGACATCGCCCTGATATTTCGCCTTCTTGCCTGAACCAACCTCAATTGTGTTGGAGCCAAGCAGCCTCACAGGTGCGGTTACGTCGGGTCCGACGTGAAAGAGGCCACCATTGTTGGAGAGATCGCTCCCGTACTCTACCTCGGCAGGGTAGATGTCGGTGGCGGCGAAACGTAGTTCTGGCTGCGAATGAACCCGGAGGTACGTGGCGTCCGCCCCCGAGCCTGATTGCGCATGCACAGG
The DNA here is from genome assembly GCA_963819365.1 of uncultured Acidobacteriota bacterium. Taxonomy (GTDB): domain Bacteria; phylum Acidobacteriota; class Terriglobia; order Terriglobales; family Acidobacteriaceae; genus Telmatobacter. Next base: position 21,143 of record CAWFVY010000012.1, on the reverse strand, counting down.
ACAAGCTTCCAGCTTCACGGAGACGGACTCCGTCACTGGTACGGGAACCCCGTTCAACTCACCCGGCTTGAACCGTTCCGCGGCGAGTGTCGCCAACGCGAGTCTGTCGAGATGGCTGCCGAGCGGGTGAACGAACACCATGTTTCGAGGTACGCCGGAGATGTCCACGATGGTTGCGATGTCGATTTCGCCAGAGAGCGGCGCATCGCAGTCCGCAGTAGTGAACCTCGTCGGAACCACTTCCGGCGCGGTGACGCGGTCGCCGACCCTGTAGACCGTGATCAAGCCTGATTGCGCCGGCGGTCTTTCGGAAGGATTCTGCGCCGCCGCAAGCGAGAGGCTCGAGAGCAGCAGCGCTGAACAAAAATGGTTGGCGTGCAGGATATATCGCGGCAAACAGCGTGATTCTATCACAGCATTCCAAGTTCCTTCATCAGGAACGCGTAATCAAACGCGATCTCCTTGAGATAGTCGTATCGGCCGCTCGCGCCGCCGTGGCCGGCTTTCATGTTGGTCACCAGCAGCAGCGGGTTGTTGTCGGTCTTGAGCGTGCGCAGTTTCGCGACGTACTTGGCCGGCTCCCAGTACATGACCTGGCTGTCATGCAGGCTGGTCTTGATCAGCATGGACGGATAACTGCCCGGCTTCAAGTTATCGTAGGGCGAGTAACTCAGCATGTATTTGAAGTACTGCTCCTCATTCGGATTGCCCCACTCTTCGTACTCGGGCACGGTGAGAGGCAGCGAGGCGTCAAGCATGGTATTCATCACGTCGACGAAGGGCACATGCGAGAGGACGCAGCGGAACAGGTCAGGCCGCATGTTGACGACCGCGCCCATCAGCAGGCCGCCTGCGGAGCCGCCTTCAATGGCCACGCGCGTGGGGTCGCCGTAGCCGCTGGCGGTGAGGTGCTCGACTGAGGCGATGAAGTCGGTAAAGGTGTTGCGCTTTACCAGCATCTTGCCGGCGTCATGCCAGGTTTTGCCCAGATCGCCGCCGCCGCGAATGTGGGAGTAGGCCATCACGATGCCGCGATCGAGCATGCTGAGGCGATTGGCGCCGAAGCCGAGCGGGAGCGCGTATCCATACGATCCGTAGCCGTAGACGTAGAGGGGATTCTTCCCGTCTTCGCGCTTGTCTTTGCGATAGACGATGGAGATGGGGATCTGCGTGCCGTCAGATGCGGTGGCGTGGATGCGCTCGCTGGCGTAGAGCTTGCGGTCGAAGCCGCCTGGAACTTCGACCTGCTTGAGCAGCGTGGACTCGCCGGTGCCGAAGTCGTACTCGAATACAGAACTAGGCGTGACCAGCGACTGGTATGCGTAACGAAAAGTCCTGGTGTCGAAGATGCGATTGATGTGCGGGTGGGCGCTGTAAGCCGGCTCGGGGAAGGCAATCTCTCCGATCGATTCGGCTATGGAGGTGTTGCGCATGAATCTCCACATGCGCAGGCGCGGCAGGCCGTCTTCGCGCTCGCAGGCGATGTAGAAGCGGTCGAAGAGGTCGAAGTCTTCGAGCATCACGTCGTCGCGGTGTGGGATGCACTCCATCCAGTGCTCGCGCTGCTCCTGGCCTACGGGGCAGACGACGAGGCGGAAGTTGCGGCCTTTGTCGTTAGTGCGGATGTACCAGAGCCCGTAGCGATGATCGATGTAGTATTCGTGCTCGTCTTCGCGTTCGCAGATGAGTCGGAACTTGCCTTCGGGATCGCCGGACTTGAGCACCCAGCACTCGCTGGCGGTGTGGCTGGCCGACTCCATGACGATGTACTCGCCATCGCGCGTGCGGCCCGCAGCAAGATTGAAGCGCTCGTCATCGTCCTGGTAAATGAGATAGTCGCCGAAGTAAGGCGTGCCGCGCAGGTGCCGCCAGAGTTGGTACTGGCGCTTCTGCTCCTCGTCCTCAACGGTATAGAAGAGGTTGAAATTGTCAGCGGCCCAGACGACGGAGCCCACGCGCTCAACGGAGCCGGGGAGGACTTTGTCTGTTTCAAGGTCCTTGATGAAGAGCGTGTATTGGCGGAAGCCGGTGTAGTCCACGGTGTAGGCCAGCCAGCGCCCGTCTTCGCTCACATCCACGGCGCCGATGGCAAAGAATGTGTGCCCCTCGGCCATGGCGTTGCCGTCGAGAAGCACCTCCTCCGGCGCGTCTGCGAGTGGGCCTGACCCCAGGCCGATCTTGCGGCAACTGATGCTGTACTGCTTCCCTTCCTCGGTGCGCGAGTAATACCAGTACTGACCGTCGCGGTAGGGCACGGAGATGTCAGTCTGCTTAATGTGGCTGAGCATCTCGTTGTAGAGCTCACCGCGGAGGCCTGACTGCGGCGCCATGTAGGCCTCCGCGTAGTCGTTCTCGGCGTCGAGATACGCGGCGACCTCTGGGTTCTCCTTGTCGCGCAGCCAGGCGTAATCGTCGGTGAGCACGACGCCGTGCAGCGGGGTTTCTTTGGGTTCCTTGCGTGCGACGGGAAGAGCGGCGGATCGATTCTCGTTCATCGTTTACAAGTTTATTCGGTCTGTCCGGCCCGCCGGGTGCCGGGAACTTGCACAGCCTGCCGCACGTACAATTGGTAGCGATGAACTCCTCTTATCGCGATATTGCGAAAGGGTTGCGACTGGTCATCGTCGCGACCCTGCTTTTTGCCACCGCGGTGCTTCGCGCCGAGCGGGTGGCAGACCTGCCTGCGAAGGCTACCGGCTACGTCAGCGACTTTGCGCGCGTTCTTTCGCCTGAGGCGGTTGCGCGCATCAATGCCCTGTGCACCCAGCTCGACCACTCGCAGACGAACGCGCAGGTTGCCGTGGTGACGGTGAAGACGCTGGACGGCGAGGATGCAGCCGATTGGGCCAATGAACTCGAAAACAAGTGGCACATGGGCAAGAAAGGAACCGATCGCGGCGTCCTGATCCTGCTGGCGGTGGGGGACCGCAAGCGGCGCATCGATGTGGGCTACGGTCTGGAAGGCATTCTGCCCGACGGAAAGCTGGGCGACATCGGGCGCGAGATGGTGCCTTATCTGCGGCAGAACAACTTCGACGCGGCCGTACTGACCGCGGTGAAGCAGGTCGGGCAGGTGATCGCCGACGATGCCAAGGTGACGCTGCAGGGCTCGGACGACGAGCTGCCGCAAATGCCGCAGCACGGGCAGCCGCGCCGCGCACATCACGGGAACCCATTCGGCGGCCTGATTCTGTTAGTCATTCTGCTGGTCGTCTTTGGCGGATCGTGGGTCTTCCGGATGCTGTTTGGCTGGGGCCTGCTCTCGGCGATCTTTGGCGGCGGCCGGGGCAGCGGCGGCGGCTGGGGCGGCGGAGGCGGAGGCGGCTGGGGTGGCGGCGGCTTCGGCGGAGGGGGCGGAGGCGACAGCGGCGGCGGTGGTGGTGGTGGTTTTGGCGGCTTCGGCGGCGGAGATTTCGGCGGCGGCGGAGCTGGTGGAGACTGGTAGAACGACAGGCATCAGGGAACAGAAAGCAGCACAGTGCAGGTGGCTCAATCGAGCCGGAGGAGAACGTACTTTATGCGTCGTGGATCCATAGTCCTTTTGGTCGTGATCGGCGTCATCCTGGTTGCCGGGATGTTTGTGTTTGGCAGCTTCAAGAGCGCGCAGAACCAGATGGTGCAGAAGCAGGAGAACGTCAGCTCGAAGTGGTCAGATGTTGACGTGAACCTGCAGCGCCGCGCGGATCTCATCCCCAACCTGGTGGAGACGGTGAAGGGATTCACCAAGGAAGAGAACAGCGTGTATGCCGATATCGCCAACGCGCGCGCCGGCCTGCTGAGCTCCAGCACACCGCAAGACAAGATCCGTGCCAACGGAACGCTCGATTCGGCGTTTGGGCGGCTGCTGGCGCTGACCGAGAACTACCCGCAGTTGCGGTCGAGCGACCAGTTCATTCGGCTGCAGGACGAGTTGGCGGGCACCGAGAACCGGATTGGCGTGTCGAGGCGGTATTACAACCAGGCGGTCCAGGACTACAACACTTTCATCCGGCAGTTTCCGCAGAGCATCTGGGCGAACATCCTGGGCTTCCACCAGAACAGTGCGTATTTCCAGGCAAGCGAGGCTTCGCGGACGGTTCCGAACGTGAAGTTCTGAGAAGACAGCCTTCAGCCCTGACAAAAAGGCCATCCCCCGAGGGATGGCCTTTTTCCGCGTGTGGCGGTGCGATTACTTGAACGAGGCAATGCCGCTGGCTTCGTCCTCGTAGATATCGAATACGGTATACAGCTTGGTCAGCTGCAGAACGTCCTTGACCTTCTTGTTCAGTCCGAGCAGCTTGACGCTGGCGCCCTGATTCTTGGCCGTGGTGAAAGCGCTCACCAATTCGCCCAATCCCGAGCTATCGATGTAGTTGACGTCACCCATATTCAGCAGGATGCTTCTGGAACCCTTGCTGATGAGATCGCGAACGGCCTCGCGCAACTGCACACTGCCCTCGCCCAGGGTAATCCGCCCGCTGAGGTCCAGGACGGTGACGCCGTCCACTTCACGGGATGCAATAGTAAGTGCCACGGAAATTCCTCCTTGTTCAGGTACTACGGTTATAGCACCCGCTCGTTGGGCCGCGGAAAACGCTTGTGCAAATCGGCCGTTACCGCCTGGTGTGCGCAACGTGTTCAGTCAGCCGCGCGGGTGTGCTCTAGCTCGTCTCGCCCGGTGCCGCCAGGTGCTTTACCAGCGTCAGCTCGGTTCCAGGATGCAGTTGACGAAAGTTTACCTCATCCATCATGGAGCGGATGAGAAAGATGCCGCGCCCGGTGCCGCGCATAAGGTTTTCGGGGTCGCGAGGATCGGGGAGCGTTGCCGGATCCACGCCGATGCCCTCGTCGGAGAGAGTGAACACCAGGTCCTTGCCGTTGTTCTCCCAGGTGAAGGTAACTTCCTTGGCGGGGTCGTACTCGTTGCCGTGCAGCACGGCATTGACGGCCGCCTCGCGGACCGCCATGGTCACGTGGAAGATCGCGTCTTCACCCAGACCGGCTTCGGTGGCGACCTTCTCCGCCAGTGCCTCGATCTCGCTGACGCTCTCCATCGTGGAGCTCAGGCGGATGGTCCGCCGTGCTTCAATCGGCTCACTCAACAGTTTCCAACCCCGCAATCTTGCCGCGAACCGGGTTTCCGGCCGGCGTTGCTCGCTACAGGAATCCTGACCGAAGTTTCTTAGCTGGAACAGATTGTGTCAAGAAGCAGACCGTGAAATCCCAAATTGCGACGTGTGGTGTCTAAGTGGATAGGGGGGAACGAAGCGATGGGACGGTTCCTGGTGCTGGCATTGGCCGGCCTGATGGTGTCCGGTTCGGCGGGTGCGGAGGGGAAGAAGACGAAGCCGGAGAGCCTGGCGAAACTGGAGCTGAGCGTGGAGATTGCCACGACGGACGATGACGGCTATCCGTCGGCCCTGCGGATCACGATCCGGAATGTGGGTGGCGTGCCGGTGGATATGCCGGTGCTGCACGAGAGATGTTCCCGGATAACGGCGGCTTTCATATCCAGTCGAGCTGGTCGCCGGACAATCCAGGTCCGGGAATCGGCAGCGGATACGGATGCGGAAGCAGTGGCTTGCAGAGTTTGATGTATCGCATCCTGCATGATTGGATACGGCTGCGTCCCGGCGAGTCTATGACCCAGACGGAACCTGTCCAATGGACCGCGTACAGAGGGGATGGTCCCGGAACAGTCGATTACTGGGTTGACTACACGCCACCCGCCGCAACAGATCAGGAAATTGCCGCTCTCCAGCAGGCCGGCTACATCATCCCCACGGAGAAGCTGGAGACGCCGCACACCTCGTTCCACATTCATTGAAGATCCGGGTTGCCGAAACGGATTCGGCATCGTCCGCGAACCGGCTCAAAGCGTCTAAACTCATCCCATGCCGCCTCGCGTCACCTCCCGCGTCAGTCTTACGGCTCTGCTCGGCACGCCTGTGACCGACTCCCAGGGGCATCTGCGCGGCAAGCTGAAGGACATCGCGGTCGCCACCGGGCCTGACGCGGGCAAAGTCGCCGGCCTGGTGCTCAAAACGCGCTCCGGACTGTGCATTGTCCCGTCGCACGAGGTGATGGAGACGCCTGCCGGAACGCTGGAGCTGCGCAATCCCAGCGCGCTGGTTCCGGTGAAGGAGGACGGCAGCTACATCTACCTGCAGCAGGACCTGGTCGACCGCCAGATCATCGACGTTCACGGGCGGAAAGTGGTCCGCGTGAACGATGTCGAGCTGGAGTGGATGGGGCACGGCTCGGTGCACCTGCTGCGCGTTGCCGAAGTGGAAGTGGGCGTGCGCGGCGCGCTTGCGGCGGATCTTCAAGGGCGTGCTGCCCCGCACCCAGATCGAGAAGATTGCCGGCCGTTTCACGCCGAAGGTCATCCCCTGGCAGTTCGTGGACGTGATCGAAGTCGATCCGGCCAGGCGGGTGAAGCTGCGCATCGAGTACGAGCGCCTGGCCGACATGCATCCGTCGGACCTGGCCGATATTCTCGAAGACCTGTCGCCGGCCGAGCGCGAGGCCGTCTTCCAGTCGCTGGATGAGGAAGTGGCCGCCGAGACGCTGGAAGAGGTCGATCCCAGGCTGCAGTTTTCGCTGCTGGAAAAGCTGGACGAAGAGAAGATCGCCGACATTGTGGAGGAGATGGACCCGGGCGCGGCGGCCGACCTGCTGGCCGAGCTGTCGGAAGAGCAGTCGGACGCGATTCTCGAAGAGATGGAGCCGGAGGAGCGGCAGGAGGTGGAAGAGCTTCTCGAGTTCGACGAGCGATCCGCCGCCGGCAGCATGACCACGGAGTTCGTCTCTGTTGGCGAGAACGCCACGGTGGCTCGACGCAGTGCAGGCGCTGCGCAGCTACGATGGCGATCCGGAATCCATCACCGAGATCTATCTGCTTGGCGAGAGGCGGCTTCTGAAGGGCTCGGTACCGCTGGCACGGCTGATCATGGCCCAGCCGGAGACGCGCCTGGCGGTGCTTTCCGACGCGCGGGTGCTCTCCTGCCCGGCCGATCTCAACCAGAACGCGCTGGCGGAAATGTTCGACAAGTACAACCTGCACGCCTTGCCCGTGGTGAACTCGCAGGGACGCATGGTCGGCGTGGTGCAGGCCGACCATGTCATCGGCTATCTCCGCGAACGGCTCTGAGTCCCGGCTCGGCGCTCCGGGGCAAGAATTGCCGACGCCATCACCGAGGGGAATCCAGGCGGAACAGCTCCCCGTTCCTTTACGGGGATTGCGCATAGTATTCTGTCCGCCGTCCCCCCATCCCCAGTTCCCGGAGGTTCGCATGAAGGGCGCCCTTCGTTCTCGCGTTGGGCCTGGCGGCGTGCGGCGCGTCCGCACAGATGAGCTCGCCCAAACCGCCGGTCCTCATGACCGGGCTGAGCAATCTGCATCACCCGGTGTCGACCAGCAACGCTGAGGCGCAGCAGTTCTTCGACCAGGGGCTTCGGCTGGTCTATGCGTTCAATCATGAAGAGGCTGCGCGTGCCTTCGAGCAGGCCGCCGAACTCGATCCCAAGATGGCGATGGCGTGGTGGGGTGTGGCGCTGGCCGCCGGGCCGAACTACAACCTTCCTGTCGATCCCGAGCACGAGAAGTTTGCCGTTGATGCTATCGACAAAGCGAAAACGCTCGGCGCGGCACGCTCCGCAGATCGAGAAGGATTACATCGACCGCGCTGGCCGCACGATTTTACGGCATGCCGCGAATCCCGACTATCAGCAACTCAATCGCGACTATGCAGCAGCCATGCATGACTTGTCGGCGAAGTATCCCGACGATCTCGACGCCGCCACGCTCTACGCCGACAGCATGATGAACCTGCGCCCGTGGAAACTGTGGAATGCGGATGGCACGCCGGCGCCCGGCACGGAAGAGATTGTGTCCACCCTGGAGTCCGTGCTGCGCCGCGATCCCAACCATATCGGCGCGATGCACCTCTACATCCATGCCGTCGAAGCGTCGCCGCACCCGGAGCGGGCGCTGCCCTATGCGGACCGGATTCCGCAACTCGCCCCCGCCGCGGGACACCTGGTCCACATGCCGGCGCACATCTACGAGCGCACCGGCAACTACGATGGGGCGCGCGCGCAGAACGTCTCGGCTGCGAAGGCGGACGAGAATTACGCCGCAGCCACGGGCATGATGGGCATTTATACGATGATGTACTACTCGCACAACCTGCACTTTGGCGCGATCGCCGCGAGCATGCAGGGCCGCTGTGCCGAAGCGCAGAGCCAGGCCGATCGTCTGGCCGAAAATGTGCGGCCGGGAGTGAAGGAGATGCCCATGCTGGAGGCGTTCCTGACCATACCGCTGGTGGTGTCGGTGCGGTGCCAGCGCTGGGACAGCCTGCTTGCGATGAGCGAGCCCACCGCGCAGACGCCGTCGCTGAAGGCCCTCTGGCTCTACAGCCGGGGCAGTGCGCTGGCCGCGCGCGGCAAGATCGCCGAAGCCGAGGCGCTGCAGAAACAACTCGCCGCGATCGAGAGTGCCACGCCCGCGGAGGATATCTTCATGCCGCCGGTGGAGAACCATTCGCGGGCAATCTTCCACATCGCCAATGCCGTGCTTTCGGCACGTATTGCCGCTGCGAAAGGCGACAAGCAAGGCGCGATCCGGTGGCTGAACGATGCGGTTGCTGCGCAGGACAAGCTTCTCTACGATGAGCCCACCGACTGGTACTACCCGGTTCGCGAGTCGCTGGGCGGAATGCTGCTGCAGGCCGGCGATGCCAAAGCCGCCGAAGAAGTCTTCCGCAAGGATCTGGAGCAGAATCCCCGCAATCCGCGTAGCCTGTTCGGACTGCACGAGTCACTGACCCGCCAGAACCGGAGTTACGACGCCGAATGGGTGAAGCAGCAGTTTGAGACCGCATGGCAGGGCGCCGACATGCAGCTCAAGGTGGAAGACCTGTAACTCATCCGATGGGCGAGAAGCTGCAGAGGCGGGTCATGCTGATCCCGCTCAAAAACATCGCCGCCCAGGAACCAGGCGGCGACAGGCAGATTGAGCTGAAGTGAGCCGGAATACTGCGAATGTAACAGCCTTTCTGCACTTACAAAGGGCCCGTCGCGGCGGAGTCTCTGGCGTGCTGTTTTGCCGGTCCATCTACCCAGGGGTCTAATCCGGACTCACGCTCGTATTCAGCCGCCGAGATGCGCTTTCACGCATAGTCCCACAGAAAATCCGGCGAGTTCCCATGGCTCGGCCCGTTAAACATCCCGCCAGAGTGTTTCCTGAAACGAGAACATCCTACCCAACACTTCATGCGTCGTGTTGTGATGGTGGTCACGCTTATATGTTCACGAAGACTTGCCTGATGACTCGATTTGTTTCCATGCTTTGGAGTAATTAATCCGTGGACACCTGCGCCACCAACAGAGCAAGGTCAAAAGCTGGGAGTGCAATCTATCGGGTCCGCGACTTATGCGCCCATAACCCCAGCCCCGGATGCGCAATGAAGAAAATCTCTTCCCCATCCACCGAGTTATACCCATGCTGTAACTTCGCCGGATCGTACTTACGCATCATCTCCGCCAGATCGCCATACGCAAAGCCCACGCCCTCGATCTCTTCCCTGCTCAGTCCGCCCGGACAATAAGTGATCTTGAATCTGCCTTCCGACGACCCATGAATCAAGTGCGCCGCCGCGCTCAAGTCATCCGCAAGATCGGCGTTGTCCCGCACCGCCGCCAGCGTCACCGGCGTTCCGCGATAACCATACTTCGCGAATCAGCTCATCGATCCGCTTATCCTCGCCAAACTCCCGCACGCCCGGCGCCAGGATGATCAGTTCCCCGCCGTCCGCCAGCGCCATCCGCGTGCGATACACCGCCTTGTTCCCCAGCCACGTCGAATGAAACTCGTGCGGATCGAGATACACCACGGCCTTCCTGATCGGCTCATCCAGATGCTCGAAGTTCACCTCGACGCTCAGCTCGGCGGCGCGCAAAAAGCACTCCTGATCATCGCCGATATAGAGCCCTCGCACCGCCAGCTCGCCATCGTGCTTCCGCCCCACCACCGTGTGCACATACACAATCGGCAGATGCTTCAGGAACCGGTCGGCGGCATAGTTCAGCACATTGCGCACCGGGTTCTCCGCCCTGCCCATGATGCGCTCCATCCCATACACCGCGCCCAGATAATGGCTACGATTGATCCCCTCGCGCCCGCCCGTGCCCACCAGGATGTTCTTGTTGTAATTCGCCATCCCGATCACTTCGTGCGGCACCACCTGCCCAATCGACAGAATCAGGTCGAACCCGTCCTGCGCAATGTGCTTGTTCACCTGCGCCGGCCACGCGTAGTCGAGCTTCCCTTCGCTCTGCTCGCGGATATACTCCGCCGGCACCTCGCCCAGCGTCTCAATATCCGTCCGCCAGTTGTGCACCAGGAACCGCTCCTGCGGCACATCCCCGAACATATGCCTGATCTGCTCCGGCCGCAGCGGAGCGTGCGTCCCCAGCGCCGGCAGCACCGCGGCCAGCCTGTCTCCGTAATATTGATACGCAATCCGCGTCAGCACTCCGGCCTGCGAGTGGATTCGCGTCAGATCCGGCGGCACCGCCAGCACGCGCGACCGCGGTCCCAGCTTCTCCAGAGCCGCAGTCAGCAGCTCCCGCAGCTTCCGCTCGGTCAGATCTTCATCAACGCCGCCAACGGCACAAAGCAGACTCACACCACCAACCATAGCCGCCGGAGGAACCACCCTTCAATTCCCATTCGGATTCCCACGTCCTTTGAACCAGAATCCGATTTGTGCGAGCCTGAAGGGAGTGGCTTGCCGCCTGACTCCCCGAATCCAGGCGTCAATTCATCCCAAGCCGCTCATTCTTATATCTATTAGTCCTCTTCCAGCCGCGCAATGAGACCCGTGCAAATATTTACTGCGATTCACCCTCGGAAGAACAACCGGCTGGCATCTCTATGCATCCAATCCGATTCAGAGCATTCCCCCCAACGCGTAAATTGCCTCCATAGATATCGGATTTTCGGGGGCTTTTGGGGCTTTTCACGTTTCGGGAATGCCGTCTCTTCGATCTCCCTGCGCAGGAGCACGTAACAACATGGCAACCTCGGTTGAACAGCCTGGCCTCGGCCAAGATGGCCCCAATCGTCTTCCATCGGACGAGACGGCCGCCGGGCTCCAGAATGGCAGCGGCAGCTACGCCGAGACAGCCTACATGGGCGCCATCCTCGAGAGCCTGCAAACCATGCGCGACGGCGATTTCAGCGTCCGCCTTCCGGTAACCTGGACCGGCCTCGCCGGCAAAATCGCCGACAGCTTCAATGAGATCGTCACCGCCAACCAGCAGATGGCGCTCGAGTTGAAGCGCGTCGGCCAGGCGGTCGGCAAAGAAGGCAAGACGCGCGAGCGGCATCCGTGTCGAGCACCGGCGCGGCGCCTGGGACGAGATGGAAGTCTCGGTCAACACCCTGGTGGAAGACCTGCTCCGCCCCACCACGGAAGTGACCCGCGCCATCGCCGCCGTCGCCCAGGGCAATCTCACCCAGACCGTCCGCCTTGACGTGGACGGCCGCCCGCTGGAAGGCGAGTTCCTCCGCTCCGCCAACATCGTCAACACGATGATCCAGCAGCTCTCCATCTTTACCTCGGAAGTGACCCGCGTGGCCCGCGAAGTCGGCACCGACGGCAAGCTCGGCGGCCAGGCCGTCGTCCCCGGCGTCGCCGGAACCTGGAAGGATCTCACCGACTCCGTCAACTCCATGGCCTCGAACCTCACCGGCCAGGTCCGCAACATCGCTGAAGTCGCGACGGCCGTCGCCAGCGGCGACCTCTCCCGCAAGATCACCGTCGACGTCCGCGGCGAAATCCTGCAGCTCAAAGAAGCCATCAACACGATGGTCGATCAGCTCCGCTCCTTCGCCTCGGAAGTGACGCGCGTGGCCCGCGAAGTCGGCACCGACGGCAAGCTCGGCGGCCAGGCCGTCGTCCCCGGCGTCGCCGGAACCTGGAAGGATCTCACCGACTCCGTCAACGCCATGGCCGGCAACCTCACCGCGCAGGTTCGAAACATCGCGGAAGTCACCACCGCCGTGGCCCGCGGCGACCTCTCCCGCAAGATCACCGTCGACGTGAAGGGCGAAATTCTCGAGCTCAAAGACACCATCAATACGATGGTCGACCAGCTCAACGCCTTCGCATCGGAAGTCACCCGCGTGGCCCGCGAAGTCGGTACCGAAGGCAAGCTCGGCGGCCAGGCCAACGTGCCCGGCGTCGCCGGAACCTGGAAGGATCTCACCGACAACGTGAACTTCATGGCCGGCAACCTCACCGGCCAGGTTCGTAACATCGCCGAAGTCGCAACCGCCATCGCCAACGGCGACTTGTCCCGCAAGATCACGGTCGACGTCCGCGGCGAAATCCTGCAGCTCAAAGAAACCCTGAACACCATGGTGGACCAGCTCAACAGGTTCGCCGGCGAAGTCACCCGCGTGGCTCGCGAAGTCGGTACGGAAGGCCGTCTCGGCGGTCAGGCCAACGTGCCCGGCGTCGCCGGAACGTGGAAGGATCTTACCGACTCAGTGAACTCCATGGCCGGCAACCTCACGGCCCAGGTTCGAAACATCGCCGAAGTCACCACCGCCGTGGCCCGCGGCGATCTCTCCCGCAAAATCACGGTGGACGTGAAGGGCGAAATTCTCGAGCTCAAGAACACCATCAATACGATGGTCGACCAGCTCAACGCCTTCGCCGGCGAAGTCACCCGCGTCGCCCGCGAAGTCGGCACCGAAGGCAAGCTCGGCGGTCAGGCGCAGGTGCCCGGCGTAGCCGGCACGTGGAAGGATCTCACCGACAACGTCAACTTCATGGCGTCGAACCTCACCGGCCAGGTTCGAAACATCGCTGAAGTGGCAACCGCCGTGGCCCGCGGCGATCTCTCCCGCAAGATCACCGTGGACGTGAAGGGCGAAATCCTCGAGCTCAAAGACACCCTCAACACCATGGTCGACCAGCTCAACGCCTTCGCCGGCGAAGTGACCCGCGTGGCCCGCGAAGTCGGCACCGACGGCAAGCTCGGCGGCCAGGCCAACGTGCCCGGCGTCGGCGGAACATGGAAGGACCTTACCGACTCGGTCAACTCCATGGCCTCGAACCTTACGGGACAGGTGAGAAACATCGCCGAAGTCTCGACGGCCATCGCCAGCGGCGACTTGTCCAAGAAGATCACCGTGAACGTGTCAGGCGAAATCCTGCTGCTGAAAGAAACCATCAACACGATGGTGGACCAGCTCAACAGGTTCGCCGGCGAAGTCACCCGCGTGGCCCGCGAAGTCGGCACCGAAGGCAAACTCGGCGGTCAGGCCAACGTGCCCGGCGTCGCCGGCACGTGGAAGGATCTGACCGACAACGTCAACTTCATGGCCGGCAACCTCACCGGCCAGGTTCGAAACATCGCCGAAGTCACCACCGCCGTGGCCCGCGGCGACCTGTCCCGCAAGATCACCGTCGATGTGAAGGGCGAAATCCTCGAGCTCAAGAACACCATCAACACCATGGTCGACCAGCTCAACGCCTTCGCCGGCGAAGTGACCCGCGTGGCCCGCGAAGTCGGCACCGACGGCAAGCTCGGCGGTCAGGCCGTGGTGCCCGGAGTCGCCGGTACGTGGAAGGATCTTGACCGACTCGGTCAACTTCATGGCCGGCAACCTCACCGCGCAGGTTCGAAACATCGCCGAAGTGGCAACCGCTATCGCCAACGGCGACTTGAGCCGCAAAATCACCGTGGACGTCCGCGGCGAAATCCTGCAGCTCAAAGAAACCCTGAACACCATGGTCGAGCAGCTCCGCTCGTTCGCTGCTGAAGTAACGCGCGTGGCCCGCGAAGTCGGTTCCGAAGGACGTCTCGGCGGTCAGGCCAACGTGCCCGGCGTCGCCGGAACGTGGAAGGATCTTACCGACTCGGTCAACGCCATGGCCGGCAACCTCACCGCGCAGGTTCGAAACATCGCCGAAGTCACCACCGCCGTGGCCCGCGGCGACTTGTCCCGCAAAATCACCGTCGACGTGAAGGGCGAAATCCTCGAGCTGAAAGACACCATCAACACCATGGTCGACCAGCTCAACGCTTTCGCCGCCGAAGTCACCCGCGTGGCCCGCGAAGTCGGTACCGACGGCAAGCTCGGCGGCCAGGCCAACGTGCCCGGCGTCGCCGGTACGTGGAAGGACTTGACCGACAACGTCAACGTCATGGCCGCCAACCTCACCGAACAGGTTCGCGGCATTGTGAAGGTCGTCACCGCCGTGGCCAACGGCGTGCTCACCCAGAAGCTCACCGTGAACGCCAAGGGCGAAGTCGCCGCGCTCGCTGAAACCATCAACGGCATGACCGACACGCTCGCAACGTTCGCCGACCAGGTAACCACCGTGGCCCGCGAAGTCGGCGTCGAAGGCCGTCTTGGCGGCCAGGCCAACGTGCCCGGCGCCGCCGGTACCTGGAAGGATCTTGTCGGCAACGTGAACCTGCTGGCTGACAACCTCACCAACCAGGTCCGCGCCATCGCGGAAGTGGCGACCGCCGTGACCAAGGGCGACTTGACCCGTTCCATCCAGGTGGAAGCCCGCGGCGAAGTGGCCGAGCTGAAGGACAACATCAACACGATGATTGACAACCTTCGACTCACCACGGACCGCAACACCGAGCAGGACTGGCTCAAGACCAACCTGGCCCGCTTCACCAACATGCTTCAGGGCCAGCGCGAACTCGGCGTTGTCGGCCGCATGCTGCTCTCCGAACTCGCTCCGCTCGTCAACGCGCAGCAGGGCGTCATCTATCAGATGGAATCCGACTCCATCGCGCCCGAAGGCCGCCTGGTGCTGCTCTCCACCTTCGCAGATACGCCGGAAGGCCACCTGCAGGAGATTCGCATCGGCGAAGGCCTCGTCGGCCAGTGCGCCGCGGAACGCCGCCGCATGCTCATCACCGAGCTGCCCAAGAAGACCGCTCCCATCCGCAGCGGCCTCTTCAAGGCGCCGCCCAAGAACGTCATCGTGCTGCCGGTTCTGTTCGAAGACCGCGTCAAGGCCGTCATCGAGCTCGCCACGTCTGAGCGCGTTCACGCCCTCGCACCTGGCCTTCCTTGAACAGCTCACCTCCTCCATCGGCATCGTGCTCAATTCCATTGAAGCCACCATGCAGACGGAAGGCCTGCTGAAGCAGTCGCAGCAGCTCGCCACCGAACTGCAGACGCAGCAGAAGGAACTCCAGCAGACCAACGAGCAGCTCGCGCAGAAAGCCCAGCAGCTCGCCGAACAGAACTACGAAGTGGAACGCAAGAACCAGGAAATCGAGCAGGCCCGCCGCGCTCTGGAAGAGAAGGCCCGCGAACTCGCTCTCACCTCGAAATACAAGTCCGAGTTCCTTGCCAACATGTCGCACGAGTTGCGCACGCCGCTCAACTCCATCCTCGTGCTCGGCCAGCAACTCGCCGAGAACCCCGATGGCTCGCTCTCGCCCAAGCAGGTCGAATTCGCCCGCACCATCCATGCCGCCGGAACCGACCTTCTCAACCTCATCTCCGACATCCTCGATCTGTCGAAGATCGAGTCCGGCACGGTATCGGTCGAAGCCGAAGAGATCTTCTTCGGCGCCCTGCTCGAAACCGTGGCGCGGCCGTTCCGTCACGAGGCGGAAAACCGCAAGCTCACCTTCGAAGTCTCGGCCGACGCCGGCCTTGGCCGCAGCCTCGTTACTGACTCCAAGCGTCTGCAGCAGGTCCTCAAGAACCTGCTCTCCAACGCCTTCAAGTTCACTGAGCAAGGCAGCGTGAAGCTGAAGATCATCGCCCGTCACCGGCGGCTGGAGCCCGGATCACCCGCTCCTCTCCGGCGCCGGCTCGGTCATCGCCTTCGAGGTCTCCGATACCGGCATCGGTATCCCGCCCGAGAAACAGCGCATCATCTTCGAGGCCTTCCAGCAGGCCGATGCCGGCACGTCGCGCAAGTACGGCGGAACCGGCCTGGGCCTGGCCATCAGCCGCGAGCTCGCCAGCCTCCTCGGCGGCGAAATCCAGCTCAAGTCCATTCCCGGCGTGGGCAGCACCTTCACCCTCTACCTGCCGCAGACCTACGTCGGCCCGGCCGCTCCGGCCATCGTCAAGGCGCAGGAACGGCCCGGTCAGCCCGCACAGCAGCGCAGGTGCCGGTCTTCCTCACCAACGTTGCCGCGACCGAAACCGAGGCGCGCATCGAAGACGATCGCCGCAGCATCCAGGAAGGCGACGCCGTGCTGCTCATCGTCGAAGACGATCCGCACTACGCGCGCGTCCTCTGCGATCTCTCGCGCGACAAGGGATTCAAGGTCCTCTGCGCCATGACCGGCGCTGAAGCCCTGGCACTGGCCCGCGAGTACAACCCCACCGCCATCTCGCTCGATGTCTTCCTGCCCGACATGCTCGGCTGGACCATCCTCAACCACCTCAAGCAGGATGCTCGCACCCGCCACATCCCCGTGCAGATGCTCACGCTCGACGAGGATCGTCACCACGGCCTGTCCCGCGGCGCATTCTCCTTCGTCACCAAGCCCACCAGCACTGAGGGGCTCGACGCTGCCCTTACCCGCATTTGGGACTACTCGCAGCCCCGCCGCAAGCGCCTGCTCGTCGTCGAAGACAATCCCGCCGAGCAGCTCAGCATCCAGGAACTCCTCGGACACAAGGACATCGACATCGAAACCGTCGACACCGGCGAGAGCGCGCTCGAATCCCTCTCATCCGGCCAATACGACTGCGCCGTGCTCGACCTTCGCCTGCCCGACATGACCGGCTTCGAAGTGCTCGAGAAGATGCGCGACACGCCCGGCCTTCAGGATCTGCCGGTGGTCGTCTTCACCGGCCGCGACCTGACCGCCGAAGAAGATTCGCAGCTTCACACCCTGGCGCGCAGCGTTGTGGTCAAGGACGTGGAATCGCCGGAGCGACTGCTCGATGAAACCGCGCTCTTCCTCCACCGTGTCGTCGCTGACCTGCCCAAGGCCAAGCAGGACATGCTCGACCGCCTGCACCAGTCCGACGACGCGCTCGCCGAACGCAAGGTGCTGGTGGTCGACGACGACGTCCGCAACATCTTCGCCCTCTCCAGCGTGCTCGAACGCCGCGGCATGCACGTCGTCTCCGCCGGAAACGGCCGCGAGGCGATTCAGATCATCGAGTCCACTCCCGACCTAGCCATCGTGCTGATGGATATCATGATGCCGGAGATGGATGGCTACGAAACCATGCAGATCATTCGCCAGAACCCGGCCCTGCGGCGCCTGCCCATCATCGCACTCACCGCCAAGGCCATGAAGGGTGACCGCGAGAAGTGCCTCGAAGCAGGCGCAAGCGAATACCTCGCCAAGCCCGTCAACACCGAACAGCTTCTCTCCGCCCTGCGGATGTGGCTGCACCGATAACTCAGGCTGTTGAGCCCGCGGTTCTGCGTCCGCGGGCCCGCAGAACCAAAAAAGGCGCTTGCCCCATCGCAATTGACCGCAGCCGGGCGCTTGGCGGCATATAGAACAAGGTACTCGAGGGAGCATTGAGGAACACGAATGAGAGCGGACGATAAAGTCAACATCCTCATGGTGGACGATCAGCCCGCAAAACTGCTGAGCTATGAGGTCATCCTCGCCGAACTCGGCGAAAATCTCATCAAGGCGACCACCGCCAGTGAAGCTCTCAATGTGCTGCTCAAGACCGACATCGCCGTTGTGCTCATGGATGTGAGCATGCCCGACCTCGACGGCTTCGAGCTCGCCGACGTCATCCGCCAGCATCCGCGCTTCCAGAAAACCGCCATCATCTTCATCTCCGGCGTACACCTCACTGACTCCGACAAGATCCAGGGTTATCGCTCCGGCGCCGTCGACTACATCTCCGTTCCCGTCGTGCCTGAAGTCCTGCGCGCCAAAATCAGCGTCTTCGTCGACCTGCACCGCAAGACCCGCCAGCTTGAAGCGCTGAATGCCGACCTTGAAGGGCGCGTCGCCGAACGCACCGAAGAGCTCCGCCGCCGCGAAGAGCAGTACCGCACCCGCGCCGAGCTGCTTGACCTCGCCACTGAAGCCATCATGGTCCGCGACCTCGATGGCAAGATCCAGTTCTGGAACTCCGGCGCCGAAGCCCTCTACGGCTGGAAACGCGACGAGGCCATGGGGCAGGACATGCACGCCCTGCTCAATACCGTCTTCCCCATCCCGCGCGAAGAGATCGAGGCAATCCTGCAGGATCAGAAGAGCTGGCAGGGCAATCTGGTCCAGAAAACCCGCACTGGCAATGAAGTTGTCGTCGCCTGCCGCAAGAGTCACAAATCACGAGGGCAAATCCGTCCTCGAAGTCAGCCGCGACATCACCGAGCAGCTCCAGGCCCAGGAAGCCCTGCGCGAAGCCGAAAAGCTCGCCGCCATGGGCCGCGTCGCCGGCATCATCGCCCACGAGATCAACAATCCGCTGGCCGCCATCACTAACACCCTCTACCTCGTCCGCAACCATCCATCGCTCGACGACACGGCGCGCCACTTCGCCGACGTGGCCGAACAGGAACTGCAGCGCGTCTCGCACATCACTCGCCAGACCCTCAGCTTCTACCGCGAATCCAAGCAGCCCATCGCCGTCAATCTGCCCGAACTCCTCGATGACGTGCTCGATCTGCAGGAGCGCGCGCTCACTTCCAGTCGCATCCGCCTCAGCAAGCGCTATCTCGCCACGCCCGTCGTCCACGGCTTCCCCGTCGAGCTGCGCCAGGTCTTCCTGAACCTCGTCGGCAATGCGGTTCAGGCCATGCCTACCGGCGGCACGCTCGGCGTCCACCTCCGCGAAGTCACCGACTGGTCCGCGCAACCGCAGAGGCACCGCCATCTCCATCCTCGATACCGGCATTGGCATTCAGCCCGACGACCTCAAGCGCCTCTTCCAGCCCTTCTTCTCCACCAAATCCACCAAGGGCACCGGCCTCGGCCTCTGGATCAGCAAAGGCATCATCCAGAAGTACGATGGCACGCTCACCTGCCGCACCTTCCGCGGCAACCAGGGCAACGTCACCTGCTTCCGCGTCTTTCTGCCGGTTAGCGGCGGATTCAATGTTCCCACTCAGCCCCTGGCCGGAGGCGAACCCGTCCGCTCCGAAGTCGAGCTCCCCACCAACCACCACGCCGGCATCGCCCTCTAACCAGCCGGCCCGCCGGGTACCCCGTCCAAGCCGGGTGCCCCATCCGAGCTTTGCTTGGGTGGGAGCGGCCTCAGCCCTCCGTGTGGCCAGCGCGAGCTTCGGTACCGGGTACCGGGTGCCCCATCCAGGCTCCGCTCGGGTGGGAGGGACCTCCGCGCTCCTACCGGTTCCCCTCTGCATATTGCTCCAAGCCACGCGAGTCCCTTGTCCCGGAGGGACAAATCGAAATTAGCCCAGGGTGGAGTCCGCCGCAGCGGACGGAACCCTGGGGCCGCGGCCTTACTCGGCCCGCGCCCCGGAGGGCCGCGGCGAACCCGTCCCTCATCCCTTGAAGTGTCATCCCGAAAGTCCGCGTGCTTGGGGCCCCCCAAAGTGGGGTAGGCGGACTAAGAGATCCGCAGTTGTTTTGGCTCGCTTGCCGAACCCGCAATTTCATATCCTTGGCTTACCCGAGATTGGCCATCCCTAGCTGCAGCTACTTATGCTATTACCGCGATTCGCAAGTACCTATCACACTTATTGGATAACTATCAATGGCTAACTTGCATCTAATACACAACACCCGTAGAATGAGCTATTTAGATAACATCGCAATATACTAATATAAGTTAGTGTCAGCATCACAACCATGCTATTCTGAGCTTGGAGAAGAGTAAGGTTGTCCTCTCCCTCTTGGTTTCTGCGCTAAGTCAGCCCACCTGACATCTGTCCCTCCTTAGCCTTGCACCCCAAAAGGAAAACTCATGAAGGTCACTTCTCTGTTTATCGTCGGCGCCCTTGCGCTGACAGCAGCAAACCTGTCTGCCGCCTCTGGTCGTGAGGATTCGATAGAGCGTCTGAGTATGGCGTCTGACACTCTCACTGCGATGATCAATACGCCTGACAAGGGCATTCCCGAAGAGGTTCTAAGCAACGCGAAGTGCATCGTCGTGATCCCCCACCTGGTTAAGGGCGGATTCGTCTTCGGCGCGGAGCATGGCCGCGGCGTTGCCACATGTCGCACGGCGGAGGGCTGGAGCGCGCCGGCATTCGTCTCCCTGGGCGGCGGAAGCTGGGGATTGCAGATCGGTGTAGAGGGCGTTGATCTGGTCATGCTGGTGATGAATGACAACGGCCTGCGCCACATGCTTTCGAGCAAATTCGAGATAGGCGCCGATGCATCCGCCTCTGCCGGCCCCGTCGGCCGCCATGCATCTGCCGGCACTGACTGGAAGATGGACGCGGAGATTCTCACCTACTCGCGCTCAAAAGGCGTATTCGCCGGCATCTCGCTCGATGGCGCCGTTGTTCAACAGGACGTAGACTCCACGCGCGCTATCTACGGACACAACACCTCGCTGCGCGCTACCCTCAATGGCCAGATCGATGCTCCGCACTCCACTCGCGCGTTTCTCCGTATGGTGGCGCAGACCGCTCACACCAGCGCTGTGGCCGAAGCAAAGTAGTTATCTGCTCATCGATAAAACATCCGGCGCCGCCCATCGAGTACTTGCTGGACGGTCGCCGGGAAGGCTTCAGGAAATCAGGACTTATGTCGCTCCTCCATCTCGTGGTCACGCTCATCATCGTGGGCCTATTGCTCTGGCTTGTGAATCGCTTCATCCCCATGCAGAGCAGCATCAAATCGATCCTCAACGCCGTCGTCGTGATTGGAGTAGTTCTGTGGCTGCTCAATATCTTCGGACTCTTCCACGCATTGCGCACCATTCACATTGGTTAGAACCGGTCCCCATCGATCACCAGCGCGGCCGCCTGCCTCTTCGCGCTTAGTTACTAATCGCAGCCTGCATTACTCCTGGCCCACCGTCTCGTCATACGTCGGATACGGCTCTGGGAAGGGACTCGTCGGCATATCCTTCAGCGTCTGCAAATCGGCCAGCACCTGCTTCCACTGGTCCGGGTGCTGCTTCGTCGTAATCGGCGCATCCATGTCCGCGTAATACGCCTCGATGTCCTCCTTGATCCCCTGCGGAATCGGCG
>CAWFVY010000011.1:0-348030 GCA_963819365.1 uncultured Acidobacteriota bacterium | reverse complement strand
CCCCAAATAAGGTTAGGGTGATAACCGCACGCCACATACGGGCCGATGCATCTTCCTCCCCACTTGTATGTGAACAAATGATCCACCAGGCCACCGGATAAACGACGGACGATATTTTAGAGTTTGCAACAGGTCGGGGCGGAGCATGCCGTCACGGCGAGCATTCGAGCGCATCATCGAAACGAAGTCTAGAAGGATCGAGCCCTTGCCAGTCGCCGCAATCTCGAGGGATGCTTGCCTGTCCCCACCGGGCTGGTGAATGCGAATGGAACCTCCCTGCCACTCCGAGCCGGTCACCGCGAGTGATAGCGATGCGATCGATTCGCCTTTGGAACTCTTGAACAGAACGGTCAACTTCGGTGATCCGATCTCGCGTTTCAGCCAAAGCGACCCATCGTATTTCACGCCCGCGTCGAGGAAGAGACGCCCTTGCCGGATCGCCGCATGACCACTTTCGACCGCAGGCGCACGCTTTTCGTGCCGCGCTGGAAGTCAACATTCGCGATGCCAACCTCGCCGCTTTCGCGAAAGATTGCCGAAATGTTCTGAAGTCATCGCCCTCAAAACCAGCGCCGCGAATCTGTTCGGCAAAGAGGCCATCCTCCGCTGAATGGTTAATCTGCTCTAGAAACTGTCCGTCGGTTCGCTGATCGATCGAAGTCGTGACTCGGTCGGTGCCACAAGCAGAGCCATCACTCCCGGCTCGCCTGCGGGCTCAATAGCGTTGGAAGCAAACGCACCCGATACACCGTATAGATGAAGGGCAGCGCTCGCCACCATTGATTCTTTGAGGAAGTGTCGTCTATCCATGAGCAAGATCTTTCGGAACAGATCGGCGTACTCGCTGCGCTCAGATTGAGGGTGTGGGCTTTGACATCGCTTCGATGTCGGCTGTTATTTAGCCCCCGATACGAATGAGCCGCGGAAACGAGAGCGCTGCAGCATCAGCTCTGATTCGTTCCGCGTGCAAATAGACTTCGGAATTTTCGACGGATGAAAGATGATGCGCTTGGCAATCAGTTCGAGCCGTGAGAATCGCTGGTATCCTGTCGTCCTTGTCACACCTCGCGATTGCGATAACTATTTCGATCATCAAACGCTTCCCGTTGCCATCACCGCAATCCAACGGAATATTCCCATCTCGGATCAGCAGTTTTCGTATCTCCAGACTGCGTTTCTGCTTTCCTATGCGGCGTTGTACATCGGGGGCGGGCGCCTGCTCGATGCGCTCGGCACGCGGCGCGGCTTCATGCTAATCATGCTGTGGTGGTCGATTGCCTGCGTCCTGCATGGATTTGCATCGGGATTCGGTCTGCTGCTGTGTGCGCGTTTTTTGCTGGGCATGGGTGAGGGAGGAGGATTTCCAGCCGCCATCCGCGTCGTGGCCGAGTGGATTCCTCCCGAACATCGCTCGACCGCCGTGGGCATCATCAATGCCGGAACGGCATTCGGGTCCGTATTGGCCCCGCCGCTGATCGGCCTCGTACTGCTGCACAGCGGATGGAGGACGGTTTTCTACATCGCCGGCGCAATAGGCATGGCCTGGGTTATGTGGTGGGTTCTAGCCTACCGCGCCAGTTCCAATGACGCACGCAAGTCGTTTCGCCCTATTCCCATTGGCAAACTGCTCTCCATCCGCATCATCCCAGTGCTGGTCTTCGCCAAGTTCATGAGCGATTCAGCATGGTACTTTCTGCTTTTCTGGCTTCCCAAATACCTGTATAATATGCGTCACTTCGATATCAAACAGGTCGGCTCCTATGCGTGGATCCCGTACGCTGCCTCGGGCATCGGAAGCTTTCTTGGCGGCTATCTCTCCAGCATTCTCCTGCGCCGTGGCCTCAACATCGATCAAGCGCGCAAAACGGCCCTCGGATTGAGCGCGGCATTCATGCCCGCAGTGATGTTCGTGCCTCTCGTTCCCGTTCACTTTGCCCTTGCACTGTTCAGCGTCGCATTCTTCTGCCAGCAATCGTGGTCTGGGTTGGTAATGACCCTGCCCGCAGACATCTTGCCGCTTGCCGCGGTAGGAACGGTCTCGGGCTTTGTCGGTTTTGGCGGAGCGATCGGGGGAGCGATCTTCGGAGTCGTGGCCGGTTACCTGCTCCAGCATGGTTTCGGTTATCAACCCCTTTTTATACTGGTCGGCAGTTTCCATGTCGTCGGATTTCTTGCAATCGTTATTGCCGGCGGTAGAATTCAACCACTAAGCGGCAGCGACCTCGAGGAAATAGAGGCCTGAATATGAAGATCACTGAAGTTCGCACGCGCGGCGTTCAGTGGGAGGGCAAGACAGTACCGCTCCCGCCGCATTTCTGTACAAACCCGATGGACCTGGTGAGCTATCGCCAGGCCTCCATGATCAATTTCTCCTTCCATGGATGGTTGCTGGTTGAGATCTTCACCGATAACGGTCTTATCGGATTGGGCAATGCCGCGCTTTCCCCCCTCGTCACGAAGACGCTGATTGATACTTATCTCAAGCCGATCCTGCTGGGCGCCGATCCCTGGGATACAGAATTCCTGTGGCAGCAGATGTATCGCCGCACAATGGCATTCGGACGAAAGGGTGTCGCGATGACAGCCATCTCTGCGGTAGACATCGCCCTCTGGGACCTTCTCGGCAAAGACACCAGGCAGCCCGTGTATCGCCTGCTCGGTGGGCGCACAAAGGAACGCATTCCCGTCTATGCGAGCCGGCTCTACGCAATGCCGATCGATGAGCTCCGCGCCGAAGCAGAGCGCTACAGAGACGAAGGCTACACCGCGATGAAGTTGCGTTTCGGCTGGGGTCCGATGGATGGCCGCGAAGGCATGATGAAAAACGTAGAACTCGTCCGCAATGTGCGCGAGGTGATCGGTGACGGCATCGACCTGATGACCGATGCCTACATGGGATGGACCCTCGATTATGCGAAGCGCATGCTGCCGCTGCTTGAGCCGTTCGGCATCCGTTGGCTTGAGGAGCCAGTCATCCCGGATGACGTGCGCGGATATCGCGAGTTGAAAAGATATGGCCGTGTCCCCATCGCGGGCGGCGAGCACGAACACACGATCTTCGGATTTCGCTCCCTGCTCGAAGAGGATGCGCTCGACACCATCCAGTTCGACACCAACAGGGTCGGAGGAATCAGCCAGGCGCGAAAAATCTCTGCACTCGCCGAGTCGTTCCAGGTGCCCGTCGTACCGCACGCGGGTCAGATGCACAACTATCACGTCGTAATGGCCAGTCTGAATTCACCCATTGCCGAGTTCTTTCCCAAGGTGGACGTTGAAGTAGGCAACGAACTCTTTTGGTATATCTTCGACGGCGAGCCTGTCCCCAAACGCGGCTACATCGATCTCGACGAAAATACGCCAGGACTTGGCCTCACCGTCAATGAGGAATCTCTGAAACGCTTCAAGATCATCGAGTAGAGAGGGAATGTCCTTGCGCCTGGTCCAAATTCAGAATGCAAGGCGGCGGCGCGTAGCGGTTGTTCGTGAGCCGGATCTTGTTCTGTTGCGCGAAGTAGACTCTACGTTTGCACTGGCAGAGAGAGCGCTCTCTGAGAAGCGCCGGCTTTCCGAACTCGCCACCTGTCTCACGACTGACGAAGCCCTGAGCTACGACGCAATCTATGGCGGCAAGTCGGATTGGAGACTGCTGCCTCCAATCGACTGCCCTCGCAACACGAATCGCGTCCACATCTCGGGCACTGGCCTCACACATCTGGGCAGCGCACGCGACCGCCAGGCGATGCACGTTGCAGCAAACGCGCAAGAGCAGGCCCAGATGACGGACAGCATGCGCATGTTCGAATGGGGCCGTCAACAAGGGCGGCCCTCCGGCGGCGAGATCGGAATCGCCCCGGAGTGGTTTTATAAAGGCGACGGTTCGATTCTCCAGCCCCCCTTCGGACCTCTGACTATCCCAGGCTTCGCTGAAGACGGAGGAGAAGAAGCCGAAATCGCGGCCATCTACATGGTCGCGGACGACGGAATTCCCTGGCGAATCGGCATGGCTGCGGGAAACGAGTTTTCCGATCACGTCTTCGAACGCCGCAATTATCTCAACCTGGCGGGCTCGAAGCTCCGGACGTGCAGCGTCGGTCCCGAATTGGTTGTCGATGCAAAATTCGACGACATACTTGGAACTGTGCGAATCTTGCGCAACGACGAATCCATCTGGGAGAAGCAGATTCGAACGGGCGAATTGAGCATGTGCCACAGCCTCGCCAATCTCGAGCACCATCATTTCAAATTCGCTGCTCATCGCCAGCCCGGCATGGTGCACATCCACTTTATAGGTGCCGACTGTTTGTCCTTCGGCGAAGGCATCCGCCTTCAGTCCGGGGATGTCACCGAGATCAAGTTTGCGGGATTTGGTCGTCCTCTGCGAAACACCGTGATCGCCGAGGAGCCGCTGACAACGCCACATCGTGTGCAAGTGATGCAATAAACGGAGAACATCGAACATGAAGCCATCCATCGCATTATTGGGCTTGGGCACGATGGGCCATGGCATGGCGGCGAACCTGCTGAAGTCCGGCTTCCCACTGACCGTCTGGAATCGGACAAAGGCCAAAGCGGAGCCCTTGGTTCGTGCGGGAGCGACAGTGGCTGATAGCCCTGCACATGCCGCAAATCGCGCGGTATTCATTCTCGCGATGCTGGCCGATGATGCGGTTTCGCGTGCTGCCTGGCTGGGGCAGGATGGCGCTCTGGCGGCCATGCCGTCGGGAAGCATCGCCATTGAGTGCAGCACACTCAGCCCGGATTGGATCCGCGAGTTGCAGGAGGCAGTCACCCATCGCGGCTTGCGCATGGCAGAAGCCCCCGTAACCGGCAGCCGCACGCAGGCTGAGGCGGGCCAGCTGAATTTCCTCGTCGGCGCCGACCAGGAAACACTGGCCGCAGTGACACCAGTGCTGCAGTGCATGAGCAAAGAGATTCTGCATCTGGGCCCAGTCGGGAGCGGAGCGCAGTTGAAACTCATCAACAATTTTCTATGCGCGGTGCAGGTCACATCCTTCGCGGAGGCGCTCGTCTGGATGGAGCGAACAGGGCTTCGGCTCGACTCGGCCCTCGACTTCCTCAAGCGAGGTGCACCCGGCAGCGGCATACTGTCAGCCATGTCGGAACGGATGACTCACCGCACTTACGATGTCAATTTTCTCCTTCGCCTCATGGCCAAGGATCTCCGCTACGCCCGTGCCGCCGCCGCCCAACTGGGCGTCGATGTCTCCACGTCCTCCCCCGCACTGGATCTCTTCAACCAGGCCGAAGAACAGGGACTCGGAGAGAAAGACATGTCAGCCGTTGTAGAAGTGGTTCGTCGAGCGGGCGAAGCTCGTCTCAAAGAAATGAACGAATAGGCTGTTGATGCCGCAGTCCGGCTGAGTCACCTCTCGTGCGACATCTCAATCTGAAGAATGAACCCTGTCATTCAGCTCGATTTGCGCATCCACGTGCTAGGTACGGGGAAACGGAATTGGGACAATCTATCTGTCTTCAATGAGCACAGCGGCGATTTCAGATTCAAAGAGTTGTTCTCTGAAAATGCGAATGGCTTGGGAGAACGGTTCCGTGCGGCACGGATACAGCAAATCTAGCATTCGATCCTTCTTCGAGACGAACTTTATGCCGACTCTTCGGTTTCGCCACTTGCGCAGGATCACGCCCCGGATCTCCCGTACCTTGTCCACCATGCTTGCGTTGTTCTGGTTCGCGCAGTGCATCCATTCGCAACCTGCCGACCGGCGGCCGGCAGCCGCCGATGCACGGCAACGCGATGGGTGGCGAGGGCGACAAAGTACTGAGCGCCCGCACTCTTATAGAGCTTGATCAGAGCCTCGGGATCCCATTTTTCGGCCTTCCATAAGCGGCAGATATCCTTGTATCCGAACTGCGATGGATGTCCATAGGTCTTGACATGGACTCATACTGGCCTGTTCCCTGAATGTACATATTCCTTGCATACCAATCGCCCTGCTCCGGCACGCATTGCGGACTCCAGTGCGCCCATATTCCGAGTTTTGCGTCGCGATACCAATCTGGACACTGGTAGGACTTGAGCGATTCCCAGTCTGGCTGAAACGGCCCCTCGGAGACGGGCCCGCGAAAGATCTGCGAGTATCCGAGCCTGGCAACTGCAATCCATGTGAAGGCTGATGCGCCAGCTGACAGGAATGATCTACGGTTCATGATTCTTGCTCCCTCCGATGGGCGCCATTCACTGGCACCTTGTCTGACGACCTCGGGTGCTACTCGTCTTTGGGTCGTTGCAACTCTTCGAGATTTGCTCCGTTAAACGGATGCGAAATACCAGCACCGGAGCGACGGAGAACGACGTATTTCAGCGCTGCTGTCACCTATTTGCTGATCACCGTCACCACTGACGCGCCCTGCCCACGCCACGCCGGCGCTCCCTCTTGATTCAGCCGTTGGGCTTTATCATCCCATGTCAGCTTCGTGACCATAGCCGCCGCCCTTCTCATATCCGTAGGCTGTCCCGTCATCTTGAAACAGGACAAAGCTGCCGTCCGCTCCCGGATACACACGCACGGCTGCAATGGTCTGCGACTGTTTTGTGCTCTCGATCTCGGATCCAAGCGGCACGATACTTCCCGCTCTTACAAACAGCGGCAGCGTGTCGATGGGCGCATCCGCGTCAATGGTCTGTCCGCCGTGCAGGCGCTGGTTGGTCCAGTAGTTGTACCAGTCACAGCCCGCGGGCAAATACACCGTTCGCGATGTCGCGCCCTGCTCGCTTACCGGAGCCACCAGGAACGCCGGACCGTACATATACTCATCGGGGATATCGGCAGCCTTCGGATCCGCAGGGAAATCCATGAACAACGCGCGCATATATGGCGCACCTGTCTGGTAGCTGCGATACGCAACCGAGTACGTGTACGGCAGGAGTTGGTAGCGCAGCCTCAGATACTTCGCGAGGATCGGTTCAGCCTGCTTGCCATAGGACCAGACTTCGTTGTGATTTCTCTCGCCGTGCGCGCGCATCACCGGTTGAAAGGCGCCCCATTCGAACCACCGGACAAACAACTCGGGATAATCCTCATAGTTCCCAATCGTGCCCCGCACATCTGATGCCGTCTATGAGGGGCTTGTGTTCGGCGTGGTAGTCCGCCGGAACCGCTGGCGAGAAGAACCCTGCGATGTCTGTGTCCCAATAGGGCAGCCCGGTAGCCGTAAAGTTCAGCCCGGCCGGGATCGAGCGCTTGAGCATGTCCCAGGTCGAAACAATATCGCTCGACCAGAAGACTGTCCCGTTGCGCTGCGCCCCCAGATACGCGGCCGGGGCCAGGATCATTACCCGCCGGCTGTCTCCAAAGTCGCGCCGAAAGCCCTCATACACCGCGGCGGTGTGAAGAAGTGGATACACATTGTAGAAGCGCGCGCCGGAACCGATCGAGAACACATCGTTCGCGGGGTCAACGTCCGGTTCGGTTTCGTCCAGCCAGATGTAATCGAAATCATAGGGCTTCACGTAGCGTTCGCGAATCTTCTCCCAGAACCATCTCGCCGCCTCCGGGTTGGTGGTGTCGATGTTCGGTCCGATGTTCTTTTTGTAGCCGCCCGAATCCGGAGTGCCGCTGTGGTCGAGGATCAACCAGCCTTTGCCGAGCAGCATGTCGTAGAACTGCGTCCCGGCCGCAAAGTGCGGCCAGACACTCAGGAGCGTGGATACGCCCATCGCATGCAAGTCCCGATTCATCGCTGCCGGATCAGGCCACCGATTTGGGTCCAGGTCCAGTTCGCCTTGCCTGGTCATATTGAGGAAGTCGACCACGATCGCGTCGAGCGGCAGTTTCCTTTTTCGATATTCCCTGGCCACATCGAGAATCTGATCCTGGGTCGGATAGATAGCCTTGCTCTGGATATATCCATAAACTGCCTTCGGCAG
The DNA here is from genome assembly GCA_963819365.1 of uncultured Acidobacteriota bacterium. Classification (GTDB taxonomy): domain Bacteria; phylum Acidobacteriota; class Terriglobia; order Terriglobales; family Acidobacteriaceae; genus Telmatobacter. The sequence goes on along the minus strand of CAWFVY010000011.1, from coordinate 340,124 downwards.
CATGTGCGTCACGCCGGTGAGCAAGCGGTAGCCCTCGTAAACTTGGTCGCTGGTCGCTCCGGCGATTACGAAATACGAAACCCGGTTTCCTATCTCGGACGACCAAAGATTGCGCCCATTGAATCCCAGGTCGATTGTTGTCTTGGAGGGGTTATCCCAGACCAGTCCATAGCCACGGCTCGACACCATAAACGGCACACACACGTCCTCGCCCCAAAGTGCGCCATAGTCATGCCAGCAGGGAATCTGATGATCCCGCAGGTCCATCCAGCCTTTCCGTTGCTGCCCCAGTCCGTAGTAGTGTTCGTCCGCCGGCGAATCGAAGGCGGCCAAAACCCGGTAGCCCTTCGCTCCCGCATCAGCCGCCGACACCTCGGGGCTCTCCGGCATCATCGCCCAGGAGCGCATGCGCAGTAGGGTCTTGCCGTCGGGCGTTGTCACCAGCAGACCATCGCTGTGCGGACCATGCCCGCCCCCGCCCCCAAAGTAAGGATCGCGCAGTTGAAGATTCAACGGATCGAGCGGCATCGGCTGCGCAGGTTTCTCCTTCGGAAGGTTCCCAGGCGCCACGCGCACCACCAGGCGATCCGATCGGAATACGTCGTCGCCTTCTGCGTCCCGTTCGTGCGTCCATCCCTCGGCCGAAGGCGTGGCCACAAAACCGTACCCGGGAGCGCCTGTGGCTGCAGCCTTATCGGTGCTCATCGTCACCCGCAGTATGTTTGGGGCATAGGGCTCCAAAGAGATCACCCGGCCTTCGCGCACCAAAACCAGCGGACCACGCTGGGCCATCGCCACTGCTGCCAGTGACAGCGCCCCTAAGAGCATCTGACCCAACCTTAAGACAGGCAATTTACTTTCGAAACGGCGACAGATCTGCGATCCCATCTCTGGCCTTTCTCTTCGTTCCAAGCTGCGATGAAACCACCCGCGATGCAAACTAGAGCCGAGATGCGCGCGCAGGGATTGTCGCATCTGGCCTTAGGCGGACTTCATTGGCACTGTGTTCAATCGCTGATTCGCGGAATCAAACGCTCTCTTTGTGGCCAGCGGCCGACGAGCCGACTGCGAGATACTCCGCTTCTGTTCTTCTCGCCTGTTGATTCAGGATTTCGGCTTCGTGGCACCGTTCTTGTTGAATTTCCAGTAATCGAAGTTGAACAGCTGGCCCCTCGCCTCGCCTCTGAACAGGAAATAGAGATCATGTTTTCCGTTGACACCGGAGACGGTCGTGGTCTTCGCCTGCCATTTGTGCCATCCTCCCGTGGATGAAACCGGCAATGAGCCAATCTCCGGCCCGTCGACGTTGTCCAGGTGCATTTCGATCGACCCTCCATGGGATCTGCTTGCAACGCTTGCAGTGAAGCTCGAGGCCTGATTGTCACCGAAATCGACGCCGCGTACCTTGATGAAATCCCGCTGGTGATGCTTGTGACGTACATGCCAATCTTGTCATCCTGTGCTGTTCTCACACCGGTGGTCCAGCCGCCCGTGGTTGGTCCGGATTCCCACGCCATTGTTTCCGCCTCGACTCGAACAAACCGATTCAGAGTGCCGACTTGTGGAACACCTTCTTCGCTCCACCACGGAAGCGTTGAGATTGTTCCGTCGGGATTGTAGGAAGGCTTTGCCCGTGTGACAGAACGCCGTTCGCGATGAACGTTCGTCAGCGCAAAGTTCAGAGTGTAATTGAAGCCGAAGACGTAGGAACTTCCTTTGTAGTCGATAATTCCCGGGTGGTTTCCCGAGGATCTGCCGTCGGGCTCCATAATCATGCCCTTGTATTGCCAGGGGCCGGTAGGGCTGTTGCTCATGGCATATCCAATGCCCTCAGGGCAGCAGTGAGATGCATAAGCCACGTAATACTTGCCATTGCGTTTGTAGAACCACGGACCTTCCTGGTAGTTCTCGGCCTTCGAGTCTACTTTTACGATGTCGCCGGAATACGAAATCATGTCGGGGTTCAGTTTCACGTACCACAAATTCGGGTTGCCCCAGTAAAGGTATGCCTGTCCGTCGTCGTCGATGAAAACAGTCGGATCGATGTTCCCCAACGCCTTTGTCGATCAGCGGATGCCCGAGCATATCCTTGAACGGGCCAAAAAGGACTGTCGGCCACCGCGACGGCGATCACGTTCTTCGGCGAACCCGGAACACTAATCGGAACATAGAGGTAGAACTTGCCATTCCGCTCGATCGCTTGGGGCGCCCATGCGTCGTTGCTCTGCACTGCCCACGGGAAAGTCGCCAGTGACGCGACGGTTCCATGATCCGTCCAGTTCACCATGTCCGTGGAAGTGTAGAGCTTCCAGTTGAGCATGTGGAATCCGGTCGCGTCGTCCTCATCGTGTCTGGTGTAGAGATAGACCGTCCCGTTGTATACCAGCGGGGCCGGGTCGGCGGTGAAGTTGGTCTGTATGATCGGATTTTCTGCGTTGCAGCGATCCGTCAAGGAAAGGGCCACGACAAGGCCGAGAGCTAGTGTGCGGGGTTTGTACAGCGTGGTCACGTGTACTCCAACCGTGAGCCCCGGCAAAGCCGAATGCACACAGTAGCGCGATAAACGAAAGAAACTGCCTGAAGGCATTCTAAGGAACCTTCTCGCTCAAAGAGGTGGTTGAGCGACCTCGTTGAGCCGCGTCAATAGTAAAACGCTTTTCTTCTGGAGATCGAAAAACCGAATGACGTACCTGCGAAGCAACAACGCGAAATCTTGAAGGATAACGGCTCTGGAACTGCCTGCCGATCACAATCCCCGCTCATCCGTACAGCTGGAGTCGCCTCCCGTCCAAGGTTCGCCACATGTTCCGAGGAAGTTCGAGCAAGGCAAATCCAAGTATCATCGTGACCGGAAACACTTTGAACTCAAGACGGACAGCAGGAGGAAAGAACGATGCCAATGAATCGACGCGAGTTTGTTGCGGTCGCCGTAGCCGGAGCCGCGGTGTTGCAGGCAGAGATGAAAGGGCTCGCCGTTGCAAAGGGAACCATCCAGGTCAGGATCGATGCCTCCGTGAGTGGCGCGCCGATCAATCCAAAGGTCTTCGGCGGCTTTCTATCGGTCAGGAACTCGGCCCGCACTTGGGTCGTTGCCGGTTCCATATAGTTCTGGCCGGCACTCCCAGGATAAGGACACTGAGACTGCGCGCAAGGGGCCAGGTGTACCAAATCGCGCCGCCCGGGTGAACTCCGCCAATGAGGTTGGCAAGGAGGCCGTGGTCAAAATTGACGAGACGGAACAAGCAGGAATGCCGGAGACAATACGGGTTCCACCAGTCAGCATTAGTCTGTATGAGTTTGAGGTGGAGACTACGTGAACGTTGCCTGTGCAACGAACGGGTAATCGCTGGACGTGTCGGGAAGCCAGCGAGAAATCGTTTCAGTCAAGAGGTGCAGTGGAATCCACCGGTTATCTGCGAAAGGATCTTGGCGATGATGAACGTTTCGCGCAGGGAGTTTTTGAAGACAGCTTCACGGACGGGACTGGCGGTCGCGGCGGGTGCTGCGGCGGGGCGTTCCGGCATGGCGCAAAGTGCGACTTCGCGAGTGGTGATCGATACTGACCGCCAGATTGCGCCGGTCAGCCATGAACTGTTCGGGTCATTTCTGGAGCAACTGGGGCGCGCGATCTATGAGGGCGTCTATGATCCGGGCTCGAACCTTGCGGACGAGCACGGATTCAGGACCGACATTGCGAAGGAAGTTCGCGAGTTGGGCGTGCCGATTGTGCGGTGGCCGGGTGGAAATTTTGTGTCGGGGTATCACTGGCTCGATGGCGTGGGCCCGAAGGACAAGCGTCCGGCTGTGCTCGATCGCGCGTGGGACACGCTGGAGACAAATCAGTTTGGGACGAATGAGTTCATCACGTGGGCGCGACTTGTCGGGACAGAGCCACTGCTGGGGCTGAACTTCGGTACGGGATCCGCGGAGGATGCGGCCGCGTTGGTGGAATATTGCAACGTATCCGGAGGAACGAGGTGGAGCGATCTGCGGCGGGCCCACGGGTACACGGAACCGCACGGCGTGAAGTTCTGGTGCGTGGGCAACGAGATGGACGGTCCATGGCAGATCGGACACATGGCCGCGCGCGACTATGGGCTAAAGGCGACCGACGCTGCACGGCAAATGCGCGCAGTCGATCCAACGATCAAGCTGATTGCCTGCGGTTCGAGCGGGCCGTTCATGCCCACTTACATTGACTGGGACCGCTCTGTGCTGGAAGAGTGCTATGACCTGGTGGATGGAATTTCGCTCCACCATTACTGGGGGAATACAGAGGAGACAAATCGCGACAGCCAGACTTATATGGCGATGAATCTGGCGATGGATCGGCAGATCCGCGAGATCGCCGCAGTGTGCGATACGGTTCGCGCCCAGAAGCGTTCGGGCAAACAGCTATGGTTGTCCTTCGACGAATGGAACGTGTGGTATCGAGCGCGGGGTGGAAATTTTGCGGATGGGCATCGCAAGCCCCATCCTCATCTATTGGAAGAACCGTACAACCTGGAAGACGCGCTGCTAGTGGGGGGACTGGCGAATTCGCTGATTCGCAACTCCGATCGCGTGAAGGTCGCGTGCCTGGCACAGCTTGTAAATGTGATCGCGCCGATCGCGACGAATGAAAACGGGATATTGCGGCACACGATCTACTATCCATACGCCTGGGCTCTGAAATATGCACACGGGCGCGCCTTGAGCCTTCAGGTTGAGGGTCCCGGCTACGAAGTGCCCACCCTGGGCCGGCCAATTGAGAGCGCCGGGTTGCCGCTTCCGGGATTTGGCGCAGTGCCTTGGGTCGACATCGCGGCGACCATGGATGCGAAGAATAAGACAGCCGCGCTGTTCCTGTTCAATCGGAATCTGGATAAGCCTCAGGATGTGGAAGTGGTGTGGCGCGATGTGACGCCAAGCTCAGTGAGAGCCTTTCTAACGATGACGGGGCCAGACCTGAAGGCGGGCAACACGTTTGCCGATCCCAAGCGGGTGATGCCGCAGACGATCGAAAACCCGAAGGTCGGGTCGCGCATGACATTCCAGTTGCCAGCGCGGTCGTATTCGGTCTTGTCACTTGCCATGTAACGGAGTCACGCATCGCCCGCTTTTTCCGCTCAGGAGTTGAGCATAAGTAGCAGGGCTGGCCGCAACAAGTTTTTTCAAATCTCCGAAAGAGGGTTATCGTAATGGCCAAATCCATCGTTGTGAGTCGCCGGGAGGCACTTCTGCTTTCAGCTACAGCAGGATTGAGCCTCGCCACCGGTAGATCCGCGCTCCCTTCAGACAGCATCAAGACCGGGGCTCACCAGGAACCAGGCAACTGCTCCACTCCGCGATCTGCGATTGCCAACACCCAATACGGAAAGGTGCGCGGATTCCTGGACGGTGGCGTTCTTACGTTTAAAGGTGTTCCGTACGGCCAGACCACAGCCGGAGAGAATCGCTGGCTCCCCGCCAAGCCCCCCACGCCGTGGAAAGATGAACTCCCTGCGCTGGTCTACGGAGCAAACTGCCCTCAAAACCTGCACACCTGGACCAGCCCCGAACAGACTTTTATTCAGGACTGGGATGATGGATGGCAGAGCGAAGACATGCTCAAGTTGAACATCTGGACACCGAGCCTCGCCGGCAAACGCCCGGTGATGTTCTACATGCACGGCGGAGGATTCAGCTTCGGGTCATCCTATGAATTGCCATCGCACGAAGGCGCGCAGATTGCGCGTCATCACGATGTCGTACAGGTCTCCGTCAATCACCGTCTCAATATTCTTGGATCCTTCGATGTCTCGGACATCGGTGGTTCTGCCTATGAAGACTCTGTCAACGTTGGCATGACCGATCTCGCGGCGGCCCTCAAATGGGTGCATGAGAACATCTCCAATTTCGGCGGCGATCCCGATCGCGTGATGATCTACGGCCAATCCGGCGGCGGATCGAAGGTGACGACGTTGATGGGTATGCCGTCTGCGGTGGGTCTTTTCCATCGCGCTGCGGCACAATCGGGTGGTGGCGGCGACATTCCGACGAGAGAGCAGCAAAAGGAACTCGCGCAGCTGGTGATGAAAGATCTCGGACTTGCTCCGAACGACATCACATCGCTCCAGAAGATGGAGTGGAGCAAGCTCGTTGCTGCTGGAAACGCCGCGGCAGCCAAGATCAATCCGCCCGGACCGCCAATGATGGGGCCGGGAGCTCCCGGGAAGGCTCGCGTGGGTTGGTCGCCGTGCGTCGACGGGAAGCTGATCAACATGCGGTCGTTTTTCGACGCCGCTCCGGAAATATCCAAGGATGTGCCAATGCTGGTTGGCTCAGTTACCGAGGAAGGCAATCGCATGTCACAGCAACCGACCGAAGAGGAGTGGCGCGCGAACCTGGCCAAGACCTATGGCGCTGAGAAGGCGAATGCGATCAGTGCGGCATTGAAGAGAGCCTATCCGCAAAAGAAGATCCAGACGTTGTCCTACATGTGCAGCGGCAGTCCCGGATTGAATGGTTTGAACATGCGTAATAACGTGGTAAAGATGGCCAGACTGAAGTACGAACTCAAAGCCGCACCGGCTTACGCTTACTACTTCACCTGGCAGACTCCGATCCTCGATGGCCTGCCCGGTGCGTGGCATACAGCGGATCTCCAATTCTGCTTCGACAACACCAAGCGATGCGAACAAGGAACCGGCAACACGCCAGAGGCGCAGCAACTCGCCAATAAGATGGCGTCATCGTGGGCGGCCTTTGCGAGAATCGGGAACCCGAGCATCCCGGGATTAAGCTGGGCACCCACCGATCCTGCAACCAACAGCACAATGATCTGGGACAACGAGTGCCGCATGGTCGATGACCCGGACGCTGAAGCACGCAACATCATTTTGACTTGATCAGCCCTGCAATCGGATTCGGGTTTGCAGCGACGCACCGAGATGCGAGTCTCGGGCCGGTGTAGCCACTTAGAACCGGCCAGTGGGAAAGATCGGTATGCACATCGTGGCTTTGAAAACTCGACGAGACTCTAAGGTGACAAGAAGACGGTTGTACACGTTAATCGCGCACCAAGTTGTTATGAGAGGCTGCACCAGATGTAACTCTCTCGAAGTCTCACTGCTGCCATCATTGAGAACGCCACGATGGACAGAGGAAACATTGCACGCAGCGGCAGCCAACTGGAGCTAAGGAGCAACGACACAGTAAACAAGCACCAGCCGTAGTTTGATCTGGACTCTCGCGTCGCTTCCCTTTTCATCGTTGCCCCCATTCTCAATTTGCAGCCTTTACTGGTCCGATGGTGTTCGTCCTTCTCTCATCGACACTGGTAACTCACCGTCGCATCTCAACGCGCCGCGATGGTAGCGACTGCTACCGCATGACCGGGAAGCGATAAATATCGACGCTGATCGGTGCAACGGACAGAGTCGCGGACGCTTGGCCGATCACTGTTTCCTTCACTTCGACTTGCGGTGTCTGCCCCACGTGGTTGGCAGCCTCAAGGTCCTTTCCTGTCATCTGCCACAATGTTGCGTTGCCCGCGAGGCGCCCGCCGCTAACATTCAGGCTGAACTTCTGCTCGGAGTCGGTCGGGTTCACGACGGCTAGCGTGAGGCATTTGCCGTCCGCGCTGAGCGCCGCCACCATGTCCAGCGGATATGTGGGACTTCCCGCGCTGGTTCGTGGGAGGTCACCGACGATATGTTGCACCGGAGCGGGTTGCGGAGAATTGCCCGTGAGCGCGACCGGGATGGAGCCCGCACCGAGTTGGTCACTGTATAGCTTGAAGAGCAGGCCATTCGTATTGAGCGTCGCTTCGGTCTGGTTGTAGTCCAGCGTGGAGACGCCCATTGTGAATGCTGTCACGCGGAGAAAGTCGGTTTCGCGGAGCATTTCGTTGAAGACCATTGCGTAAGCGAGGGCAAGTTTGAGGTTCGTCTGACCGCCGGTGTAGGCGTATTCATCATTCGACATGAATATTCCCTTGGTCTTCATCTCGGGAAAACGCCGCTCATACTCCTGCCATTCTTCACCTTTGAGGCGTACACGATCTGAGGGACGGCGCACCCATTCGAGAACGGTTTCCTCGTCCGGTACGTAGCCGGCTTCGAGACGGCCGATCTTAATACCTTTCTCAGCACGATCGCGGTCCCAGCGCACGCCGGCCCGCGTGTACCAGTGCTCGGTGACGCCATCGAAATTGCCCCAGTCATGTTTGAGAAAGCCGCAGGTCCAGTCCGCATCAGAGCAGATGCCGGCTTGATCGAGAGGAATGTGCCAGTCGGCGGCGACGCCCTCGAGAATCGCCTCTTCCGGCATCGAGCCGGAAGCCAGGAGCGTGATCGACGGATCGGCCGTGCGCATGGCTTTCGCGAACTCATTATGCTTGAGCAGGTAATACTTGAGGTCGGTTCGCCCGAGTTGCCATTGGCCGTAGGGCTCGTTGCCGATGTTCCAGAACTTGACGTGATACGGCTCCGGGTGGCCGTTTTGCGCGCGTATCGCACCCATCGGCGAGCTGACTGCTCCGTTCATGTATTCGACTTCTTCGGCGGCCGAATGCGCATCCCCGAAGCCCGCGTTGACGGTGATGTAGGGTTCGACGTCGATGAGCTTGCAGAACGTCATCAACTCATCCATCCCGACGTCGTTCGTCTGCATGGCGTTCCATGCGTAGTCAAAGTCTGGAGGCCGCTTGTCGCGCGGGCCGATCGGAGTCATACCAGTTGAAGTCAGAGATGAAATTGCCGCCCGGAAGGCGCCAGAAGCCGGAGTGCAATTGCTTCAACTGGGCGATGACTTCGGGCCGGAAACCGTCGAGATTGTCTGTGGGCATGAGTGACACTGCGCCGATGTGGAAATGCCCGGGCCCGTACCGGCAATCTCCAGCGATCCGGCGTCGGTGTCAGCGCCCGCGGTAAAGGTGAAGGGATATTCCTTGAATGTACTGGCGGGCGCGGGAAGGACTTCGGTCTGGCGATCGTTCGCTCCTTCACCCCAGATAAGCGCGATTTTCATCGTCGCGCCGGGTGTGGCGCGGAGGCAGATGCGGCCCGCGTACTTCTTCCCCTTCACCAGGGCGAATCCCGACTGGCGGATGCCGTGCGGCGTGGAGGCGTTGAGCTCAATGCGGGGGCTCTGTTCGCCAACGAAAGGCTCATCATTGTCCATCGCTACGGCGTCGTCAGGACCGATGGGGTGCCATTTTCGCAGTTGCATGTTGCGGAAGGGGCCGCCCTGGGCCGGCGTCGCGGGCTGGGGCTCTTCGGACTTGATCGGAAAGTAGAACTTGCGATCATCGAGCATCTCGGACCAGAGGCTCCGATAGATGAGCGAGCCGATGTGCTCGATGAACATGCCATATTCGTATGGCGATACAGACTGCGTGGTTTGCTGGGTATCGATGTTGACTTTCAGTTCCTGTGGCGCGTTTGTCACGTTTTGCTGGGCTGTTCCGCTTCGAGTTGCGCCTGCCAGCACGACTCCGATTGCTGCGAGTGTGGCGATTCGGTTTACCATGCATTCCTCCCCAAACCACGCCTGCCTGTCCGAGCGGCATCGTAATTCACAAGAAAGGAGAAGCAAAGCGATTTATTTCACTTGTCCACCTCATCTCTGGATATATAGTCGAGGATTCCATGAGATCGGGCGTCGGCCCATGATGGTAAATCAAGAAGCCAAATTGCACCGCTCCCGTAGCTCTGCTGGTCGGAACGCGCTGGCCCGCAATATAATTGGAGTCGAAGCGGGAGTAGCTCAATGGTAGAGTAGCGGCTTCCCAAGCCGTTGGTTGCGGGTTCGATCCCCGTCTCCCGCTCCAAATCTGGTCCGGATTTCGAATTTTCCCCCACTGAAAAACACTCGAAATTCTGGGACTTGCCTTACTGTCCATACTGTCCATAATTTGTGGAAATGGGGGACAGTACGTGCAATACAGGCAAAATATGCGTTTTGTGCATTTGCCGCATCTAAATTGAAATGAGAGAGTTACGTGCAATCGTAAGATTTTGATAATTTTGCAAAAATCAGCTTAAGGGAACGTCACCTTCCCAAGCTGAATGTCGCCGGTTCGATCCCGGTCTCCCGCTCCAGATTTGGTTCGCGCTCCGCGACATTCCTCACCTGAAAAACTCTCGATATTCTCACGAATGCCTGCTGTCGGTGAGGCTGCCGCCGTGGGTTACTCCTGAGTAACATTCGCTTGAAAATGAGCCGGACGGGGGCTTCCAAAGTGAGGCGGAATTAGCGGAAAAGCGAAGATACGGTGAAGGGATAGAAAGGCGAAGTATTTTTGTAACTTATTGTTATATAAGGTGATACAAAACGCCCTGTGGAAAACTCCGAAAATGAAAACCGTTAGTTTTCTGGTTAACAGGTGAGGGCTTCTTTTCTCTTTGGCCTGTTGCAGGTTCGGGTGGGGATCAGGGGCTGGTTGTTCGAGTTAACCGATTGCATTTCCATCACCGATCCGTGATCTCTGGTTGCGGCGCAGAGAGGCTTCCCTTCTCGCGCTCAACAGAGGCAGGGAATGGAGTATGACGCGATCGGGGCCGGGTTTCTGTGCCGGCGATCACAGGTGGATGTTCATGGCGATGGTGGAAGGGCTCAGGTCCCCAAAGGCGAGGGACCCTGTGCACCCACCCTCTCTGCGTGGTTTGACATCGCTATGGAAAAGCGGAGCCCGTCCCGTCTGTCCCCACATTCCACCCAAGGACCCGCTCATCGCGATAAGGCCGCGATGAAGGGGGCACAGCTCCCGATACCAGGATGAGTGGGCCACCTGCCTAGTTTAGGTCAATTAGAATGCCGTCGCACAGTTGAATCCGACTCGGTATTTCCCTCCATTCGGCATCGTCGGTAAAGTTGTCACATATCCATCGCCGCAGGTCCTGGAAATCACGCAGGCGGAGATTCGACTGGCTGCGCATCGCGAAATCTTTTGCATCCGGCGTGAACGATGTATTGGTGACAATCATCCCTGCAGCAAAGAGCCGATTTGATGCCAAGACGCCCTCGAACTCGCGTACAGGCCTAGGACCAACTTTGTAGCGCGGGTCTCGATGGTGCTTCGCTTGCACCGCGCCGAGGAAAGGGAACGGGAATGTTCTTGGCGGAGTGAAGATGATATCTATTCCGCCATCCTTGCGGAATGTCTTTCCGACTGGTTGGGCGTCAAGGCCCATTGCCCGAAGCCGTTCAAGCACAAACTCTTCGAATTGTGGTGGATTCAAATGGTAGAGCTCATCCGGATTAGCCAATATCTTTGTCCAGGTGGCATCGCTGATATCCACAAGTTGAACGCGAGTCGGCTTAATGTGCTGGGCGAAGCGCAAGATGAGTTGCTGATCATCACTCTTCGCTTCGCGGCCAGACTCTTGGAGCCAATTCCCCAAGACGCAACAAGAGCGGCAGAAATAGAGAACCTCCGCCCCCGTCTCGCGTGCTGGAAATGGCTGAAGGCGGACATATACCTCACTTTGACGAATCGTCGATCGGCAATATGAGCACTGGTAGGGCCGCGCAGCTCGAGTTTGCCGCAGATATGTCGTTCGACCCACGGTAATATCCAGTGTTGCCGCAATTGCGCTGAATTCGATCCCGGCCTCGCGACATGCAACGACCAACCTCGATGCCGCAAGACGCCGCTTCCCTGCGAGGCGCGACTGAAGATAGGACGGAGAAACCCCGACGGAAGAAGCAATTTCGTCTGCGGACAAAGCGCGGCTGTCTATGCTCGCCCGGATTCGGCTAAGTATTGCTGCAAGTTGCTCGGGAACGTCGTTCGCGAAAGCCACGGCCAGAAGTTTATCAGTTGGCTGAGACTTTCTTCGCCCCCGAGGGTTGCGTGGCTAGTGGGCAGACGATGGCCATCTAGAACAGCTAGGCGAAATGCTCGCACGGCAGATTCCAATTGGTGACAACAGCCCAATGTACTCGTCGACGGTTTTCAGCTGGAGCAGCGAGCAAATTCTTGGCCAGTGGCAACACACCGGGATGCCGGTGGCAGGTGGCCCACTCACCGATCCAGCCACCTGGTTGAGCTTCGCAAATAGGTAAGTCTGTGCCCCATTCATCGCAGATTTATCGCGATGAGTGGGCCGCGCGTCCTCGCCGTACCCTCCGACTCGATTTCAACGACTCCCCGGATCCCGGTAGCGTAGTGGTTGAAGCTGCTCCATCGGTACTACTCGGGCGATGCGACCAGTCCCCTTTTTATGGGGTGGTGCTATCGTAACCCCACTGCGACCTCGTCCGAAGACCCGCTCATCGCGATGAGACCGCGATGAACGGGGCACAGCTCCTGATACCGGGATGGGCGGGCCACCTGCCCGGGGACCCCGGGGGGTTCCGGTGGATGTAGCGGATCACTTTGGACTGGGCTGCTTCGACCTAGATGTTCGCGTCAAAATAACGGTCCTGCCAGAAATGCCACGGGACGCAAGATCGATAGAGCGGATCGTGAGGGCGTGATCCTTCGAGGGAACTCCTCAGTTCCCGCCTGCGTATCTTTCTGCAAACAATCTTGTTTCAAAATGGAGGCCCCTCCATGGAGATGCTGCTGCAGGATCTTCGCTACGCGGGACGTGCTCTGGTCAGAACTCCCGGATTATCCATTGTCATCGTCATCTCCATTGCATTGGGAGTCGCCGCCAATGCCACGGTGTTCAGCGTGGCCAATGGGCTGCTGTGGGGCGTGCTCCCCATCAAAGACCCCGGACGGGTGGTGATGTTCTCGGAGGGACAATCGTTCTCCTATCTCGACTACCTGGACTACGGTGAGCAAACCCGCGATGTGTTTGAGGGTGGCGTGGCGGCACACTTTCCTCTGATTCCCGCCAGCATTGGCGGACGAGGGGAGCCCGAGCGGGTGTGGGGCCAGGCGGTGAGCGGGAATCTTTTCAGCACGCTTGGAAACCCGATCGCGCTGGGCCGCGCCATTCTCCCGGACGACGATCGGATTGCGGCCGGGAACCACGTGGTTGTGCTCAGTGACAAACTGTGGCGGCGGCGATTCGGCGCCGACCCGAGCATTCTCAATCGTGAAGTGGCGCTGAATGGAAAGCGCTACACGGTGGTGGGAATTGCGCCGGCGAGTTTTTACGGGTTGGATCGCGGCATCGTAGCTGAATTCTGGATGCCGCTTGCATTAGCAGAAGAGATGATGCCCGACGTGGACACAGGCGGAGGAATCAGAACCAAGCGGGACTATTCGTGGCTCATGCTGAGCGCGAGGCTCAAGCCGGGAGTGAGCCGCGAAAGAGCCGCGCTCGCGCTCAATGTCATCAAGAAGCGAATCGACGATGCGTATCGCAAGGACGAGAAGCGCCACGAGCGCATCACACTGCAAACGGCAGGTGGGCTGATCGCCGGATCAGCTACGCCCGCCTATACGCTGATGGCTGTTCTCATGGTGGTTGTGGGGCTGGTGCTGCTGGTGGCCTGCGCAAATGTCGCCAACCTTCTTCTGGCCCGGGCCACTGGGCGGCAAAAGGAGATCGCGATCCGACTCGCAATGGGAGCGGTTCGCAGAAAGCTCATTCGGCAACTATTGATCGAGAGCCTGCTTCTGTCGCTGTGCGGAGCGGCGGTGGGTTTTCTGCTGGCAGCGGGAGCAGCTCGCGCCATCTCAAGTTTTCAGCTTCCCTTGCCGATCCCGGTGAAGTTTGATTTCAACGTTGATATGCGCGTGGCCGCCTTTACGCTGGGCCTATCCGTATTGACGGCCGTGCTGTTCGGCCTGGCTCCGGCTCTGCGCGCCTCGCGGACCGATCTGGTTGCGGCGTTGAAGGACGGTCCCGTGCTGCTGCGCCGAGCAGGCCGTTCGGGCCTCCGCAATACTCTCGTCGTGGTGCAGGTGGCGCTGTCCCTGGTGCTTCTGGCCACCGCGGGATTGTTCCTGCGCAGTCTGGGCAATGCCTCTTCCATCGACATCGGTTTCAATCCCGGCAATATCCTCATGCTGTCAGTGGATCCAAAGCTTCACAAGTATTCGCATGATCAAACCGTGCAGTTTCTTTCGGAAATTCGCGAACGCGTCACGGCTTTGCCCGGAGTTCGCTCCATGAGCTTTGTGGGGACTGTGCCTCTGAGCCTGGGATCGACCAGCAATGATTTCGTAGTCGATGCCACCGGGAAGCAACCTAAACAGACTGTGAATGCGGACGTGAACACTGTAGGCCGCGAATACTTCCAGACTCTTGAGACTCCACTGGTACGCGGGCGCGACTTCAGGCTCCAGGCTGGCGAGGAGCACGCCGCCATCCTGAATGAAACGATGGCCACGAGGTTGTTCCCCGGCGCGGATCCAATCGGCCGCGTGCTGCGTCAGGATAAGGACACCTATACGGTGATTGGCGTAAGCCGCAACTCCAAGCTGCGCACCATTGGCGAAGCGCCTTCCAACGCGGTTTATCTCTTCCTGAACGCCGCGCCGGAGAAGGCACAGAGCTTTTTCGGGACCACGATCCTGGTGAAGACTTCAGTTGATCCGCGCAAACTCGCGAAGTCGGTTCGCGATCAAATTGCCGCGCTTGATCCGAACATGGCAGTGTTCAATATCGAAACTATGCAGGAACACGTGGATAAGTCGCTGCTTCTGCCACGCATCGCGGCGCTTCTGCTTGGCCTCTTTGGCGCGGTGGGCCTCACCTTGGCGGCTGTGGGACTCTTCGGCGTCATGAGCTATTCAGTGCGCCGCCGGACCCACGAGATCGGTATCCGCATGGCGCTTGGTGCAAAGCCTGGCGCGGTTCTAAGGATGGTTCTTCGCCAGGGGATGCTCCTCACCGCCATTGGCCTTACCGTCGGACTCGCGATCGCATTAGTCGTGGGGCGATTCGCGGCGAGCATTCTGTATGGCATCAGCGGAAGCGATCTGATCACGTTTGCGGTGGTTTCAGTGGTTCTGCTGGTGACGGCAGCCATCGCGATCCTGGTGCCGGCGTTTCGCGCGGCGCGCGTTCAGCCAACCACGGCTTTGAGGTATGAATAGGCTTGAGTGATGAGGTTTGCCGCGGGCCCTGCGGTTATTCCTTTTCCTGAACCTTGACCACGAAGTACGTGATGGTGCTGCCCTCGGGCACGAGCATCTGGTGCGTCATGCCGGCGGGGATGTGCACGACGTCTCCGGCGGTGACGTCCTGGCGCGAGCCGCCGTCAACGGAGGAGCCGCGCACTTCGCCCGGAGCGGAGGTGTGGCGGTCAACCAGCGCGCCTCCGGTGACGACGGTGGCGTGGCCGTCGAGGATGTAGAAGAGGTCGGCGTAGTTCTCATGCAGCTCGCCGCCGCCGTTGTGGCTGCGGAAGGCGAGCATGGTGTAGTGGTGCGGATACTTGTCGAGGGTTTCGCTGGCGGAGCCGTCGCCTTGCGCGGCCTGCTGGCGAAGATGCTGCGCCCGCTCGAGGAGCTGGGCCGGGGTCCAATGATCGAGCTTCATGGTTTGCGCGGAGACTCCTAAGGTGAGCGAGATTACGACTGCGGGGATGAGCTTTCTGAGTTGCATGTTGGCCTCGGTGGGAAGTCAGAGCAAGTCTGCGATGGCAAGCGGATCCATGTCGCTGTAAACCTGGTTCTCGCCGCCCATGCCCCAGCAGAACGTGTAGCTCGCCGTGCCAACTCCGGCGTGAATGGACCAGCCGGGTGATATCACTAACTGCTTGTTGGCTACGACGAGATGACGCGTTTCGTGCGCGGGGCCCATCAAGTGTACAACGCGCTCGTTTGCGGGCAGGTTGAAGTAGAGATAGACCTCGGAGCGGCGCATGTGGGTATGGGGCGGCATGGTGTTCCAGACGCTGCCGGGGCTCAGATCTGTAAAGCCCATTACGAGCTGGCAGCTCCTTGCGCCTTCCAGATGAATGAGACGGCGGATGGTGCGGTGATTCGCGGTTTCAGGCGAGCCGAGCACTGTCGAGCCGGCGGAAGGGGCATCGATCTTGGCGATCGGATAGACAGCATGCGCGGGATAGCTGAGGAGGTAGAACTCGGCGGGCAGCGCGGCGTCGTCGCTGGAGAAGCTGATGTGCTCATTCCCGCGGCCGATGTAGAGGGCTTCGCGCGCGGCGAGCGGATGGGCCTGGCCGTTGATGTGGACGGCGCCGGGGCCGCCGATGTTGAGCACGCCGATCTCGCGGCGTTCGGTGAAGTAGGCGGCGCGCAGGTCGGGATCGGTTTCGAGGGTGAGCGGAGTGGCAAGAGGCACCGCGGAGCCGACGATGGTGCGGTCGAGGTCGATGTAGGCGAGATCGATTTGGCCGGGGTTGAAGAGACCGTCGACGAGGAACGCGGCGCGCAGCTCTTCGGTGGTCATGCGGGGGTAACGGACGGCGTCGGCAACCTGGATGAGTCTCATTTCGCTTTGGCTTTCTTTGCAGATGAGTTTAACGCTGCGGTGTTTATGGGCTCGTTCTGCGCGAGAACTTTCGCGCGCTGAAAGATGGACAGGAACATCGGCCTGGTCAGCTTGCCGGTGTTGGTGTTCTGCAGCGACGGGTGATAGCTGGTGATGATTTTTAGGCCGTTGGGCAGTGTGAACTCGGCACCGTGGGCGAAGTCGTAGCCGTTGCGCGAGCCGATGATGCCGGTGCGTTTGGCCCATGCGAGAAGGCCATCAAAGGCGATGCGGCCCAGGCAGACGACCACGCGCAGATTCTTCAGCAGGGTCATCTCCTCGTCAAGCCAGGGAGCGCAGTTACGCAGTTCTTCAGGCGTGGGCTTGTTGCCGGGCGGGGCGCAGCGGACGACTGAACAAATCCAGAGGTCGTTGAGGCGCATGCCATCGTCGCGCGAGGTGGCTTTGGGTTGAGAGGCGAATCCGGCTTGGTGCAGGGTTGGGTAAAGGAAATCGCCGGAGCCATCGCCGGTGAAAGGGCGGCCGGTGCGATTGGAGCCGTGCGCGCCGGGGGCGAGTCCGAGGACCAGGACGCGGGCGTTTGGATCGCCGAAGGATGGTACGGGACGGCCCCAGTACTCCCACGTGGCGTAGGCGCGGCGGCGCACCTGGGCGACGTTGGCGCAGTGCTCCCGCAGGCGGCTGCAGCGCTCGCAGGCGCTCATGCGGGCGTTGAAGTCGTCGAGCGCGGTGACGGCGGACGGCATGCTTCGATTCTAGTTCGAGGGGACCGCGGCAGAGGCGCTTGCATCGCTGAATCCGTGGGGCGACAATGGCATCCCGTAGTTGTCGCGCTTTGTACTTTTGTTGGAGCGCGGTCCATGCATTCGAATTCATCCGATGGAGGTAAGTATGAAGGCTGCGAAGCTGCTGTTGCTGGCCGGAGATTTTGTTGAGGATTACGAGATTATGGTGCCTTTCCAGGCGCTGCAGATGGTGGGTCACACCGTGGATGCGGTTTGTCCGGGCAAGAAGAAGGGCGAGCAGGTGCGGACGGCGATTCACGATTTTGAGGGCGATCAGACGTACTCAGAGAAGCGCGGGCACAATTTCACGCTGAATGCGACGTTCGACGAGATCGATGTGAATGACTATGACGGGCTGGTGGTCCCGGGCGGGCGCGCGCCGGAGTATCTGCGGCTGAATGAGAAGGTGCTGGAGATTGTGCGGCACTTTGCGCATGAAGGCAAGCCGATTGCGGCGCTGTGCCATGGGCCGCAGTTGCTGGCTGCGGCGGGCGTGCTTCAGGGGCGGAAGTTGAATGCCTATCCGGCATGCGCGCCGGAGGTGACGCTGGCGGGAGGAACGTTTGTGAAGCTGGACTTCAGCGAGGCTTACGTCGATGGGAACTTGGTGACGGGGTCCGCGTGGACGGCGCATCCGGCATGGCTGGCGAAGTTTCTCGAGGTGGTGGAGGCGCATTTGGGCGCGCCGGTGGCGTAAAAAACTGGGCGGCGTTCGTGGTTTCCCACCCTGTCGCCAGAAAAAAGGCGACAGGATGGGGCACGGGAGGTTTGTGGCTGAACGACCCCGGGAAGGGGAATCAGGCGGCGGGGACGGGCCGGATGGCTCGGATCTGCTTGAGGGGCAGAGCGGAGGCAGAAGCTAGCGATTTCTGGATCTCGGCGAGGATGGAGAGGGCGATGGTGGCGGGTGTGTCGGCGCCGAGGTCGAGGCCGGTGGGGCCATTGATTTCGGTGAGCCACTGATCGACGAGGTGGGGGTTGGGCGCGATGTGGAGGAGACGCGCGGCCTCAGCGAGGGCTTCGCGGGTGCGGCGCTGGGGGCCGAGGATGCCGATGTAGGCGGGGCGCTGCGGTCGCGACAGCAACCAGGCGAGGATGTGGGTGTCCTGCTCATAGCTGTGGGTGGCGAGGACGGCGGCGTCGCCGGGGTGCAGATCCAATGCATCGGACGCCGATTGGGGTAACTCGGAAATTTCAAGCGGGATGACTGCGTCGGCGGCGGGGAAGCGCTGCGGGGTGGCGAGATGGGCGCGGCCGTCGGCGATGGCTACGAACCAACCGAGTTCGCGGGCGAGCTTGTGCAGGGGCTTTGTGTCGTCGCCGGCGCCGAAGATCCAGAGGCCGGGACGGGCGGCGCGGTAGTCGATCCAGACGCGGGTTTCTGTGCCGTCGATGGGGATGCGCTCGTCGCGCGGCTTGCGCTCGTCGAACGCGGAGCAGGCTAGTTGCTGGAGATCGACCTGCCAGGATGCGAGTTGCGGCGCGGCGAAGTCGGCGGGCGCGCCTGCGGCTGCGAACATGCGCTGGCCGATGTGCGGGCCTTCGAGGACTGTTGCGATGGCGAGCGGATCGCGCGCGGACCAGGCGGCATGCAGGGCTTCGAGCAGAGGGCGTGCGGTGACGCGGCGCTCGAGCAGGATGAAAATGACGCCGCCGCAGCCGGAGCCGTAGGGCAGGTCGCCGTCGTCTTCGAGGGTGGAGTAGCGCTCGACTGCGGGGCCGCGCTCGGTGAGCCACCAGGCTTTCTTTGCGACTTCAGCTTCGAGGCATCCGCCGCTGACGGTGCCGGCGCGGCGGCCGTCCTGGGCGAGGAGCATGCGCGCGCCGGGGCGGCGATAGCTGGAGCCCTGGACTTCGACGATGGTGGCGAGGACGTAGTCCGACCCGGCGGTTTCGAGTTCGCGCCACAGGGGCAGGATGTGTTCAAGGTCGGTCATGCAAACAGTCCGGGTTCTCGATCATGAGAACGTGCGCGCGGCCAAAGTGGCCCGGTTGGCTCAAATGGTTGCATTCGATGAAAAGCATACCTCAGGGGCTGAAGCCCCGTAATTTGGGCTGGCGGAGATGTCGGGGCTAAAGCCCCGACCTACCTTAATCCGGCCTTTCTTAATCCGACCCACCTTTAGCCTGAGGAACCGCGTTCCCTCCATCAGACGACCTTTGATTGGAGGAGGTCTTCGATACGGACGGGGAGGTCGCGGACGCGGACGCCGGTGGCGTGATAGACAGCGGCGGTGATGGCGGGGGCGACGCCGGCTAGGCCGATTTCGGCGATGCCGCGCGCGCCGTACTCGCCCATGATGGGGTCGGGGTGATCGAGGAAGGTGACGTCGATGTCGGGGGAGTCGGCGCAGGTGGCGACGAGGTAGTCGGCCATGCTTCCGTTGATGGGCTGGCCGGTGCGGTGATCGTAGACGGTTTCTTCAAGCAGGCCCATGCCCACGCCCATGACGACTGCGCCGGCGATCTGATTGGCGGCGGCTTTGGGATTGATGATGCGGCCGCCGTCGATGACGGAGACTACGCGGCTGACGCGCAGGCGGGCGATCTCGGGATCCCACTCGACTTCAACAAACTGCGCGCCGAAGGAGTGCAGCGAGTAGCCCTTCGATTTCGGGTCTTCCCATGTGGGGACGGTCTTGCCTTCGGCGCTGACGCGGGCGAGCTTGGCGGCGCTGAGGATGTCAGCGAAGTGCGCGCCGTCGGTGTAGGACTGATCCTTCTTGTGGAGGCGTCCGCCGGTGAAGGCGATGGTTTCTATCGACGCGCCGTTGTAGGGCGAGCCCTCAGTGGATGCGGCGATCTGCTGCAGGCGCTTGATGGCGTTGTCAGCGCCGGCGGCGATGGCGTTGAGCACGGAGCCGGTGACCATCGAACCGCCGGACATGGGGCCGGAGGGGAGGCCGCTGTCGCCGAGTATGACGTCGATGCGGTCGAGGGGCACGCCGGTTTTTTCGTGGAGCACCTGCGCGAAGACGGTGTAGGTGCCGGTGCCGATGTCCTGGGTTCCGCAGCGGACGCAGAGGCGGCCGTCGGCGCAGAATTCGACGACGGCGGTGCAGGGAAGGCGGATGGCTACCCAGCTTGCGCCGCCCATTCCCCAGCCGAGGATTTTGCCGTCGCGGCGCATGGAGCCGACGGCGGCGGTGCGGCGATCCCAGCCAAATTTTTTCGCGCCGGTTTCGTAGCACTCGCGCAGATGGCGCGAAGAGAACGGGATGTTCTTGTTGCTCTCGTCGTTCTCGGGCTCGTTGAGCAGGCGGAGTTGCAGGGGATCGATGTTGAGCTGGTCGGCGAGCTCGTTCATGGCGGCCTCAAGCGCATAGAGGCCGGGGACTGCGCCGGGGCCGCGCATCCACATGGGCGCGCCCATATTGCGGCGCGGCTGCGCAGAGGTGACTTCGAGGTTGGCGACGCTGTAGAGGTGCGGAGTGGCTTCGCCGCAGCCTTCGTCGAAGTCGTCGAGCATGGAGGTGTTGTTGAAGTAGTCGTGGCGCAGGGCGAGGAGTTTGCCGTCTTTGCCGGCGCCGATTTTGATGTGCTGCTCGGTGTGCGGGCGGTAGCCAACGTTGGAGAACATCATGCGGCGCGTGACACTGAGCTTGACGGGGCGGCCGAGCTTGCGCGCGGCGACGGCTGCCATGGCGGCGTGCGGCCAGGGGAAGAGCTTTCCGCCGAAGCCCGAGCCGAGATAGCGCGTGATGACGCGAACGTTTTCGACAGGAAGGCCGAGGGTTTGCGCCATGACGACGCGGTGGTTGACGACGCCCTGCGAGGTCTCGTACATGGTGACGCTGTCGCCATCCCAGACGGCGACGGAGGCGTGGAGTTCGATGGGATTGTGGGTTTCGACGGGCGTGGTGTAGACGGCATCGACTTTGACGGGCGCGGAGGCGAAGGCGGAGTCGGGATCGCCGCGTTTGGAAACGGATTTGGGTTTGCCGGTGTAGTCGTCGCCGAGTTTGGAGCTGACGTTGGGTGTTTCCGATGCGTATTCGACTTTGACGGCGGATGCGGCGGCGGTGGCCTGCTCGAGTGTGTCCGCTACGACGACGGCAACGTACTGGCCCCAGTGGCGAATGACTTCATCTTCAAAGGCGGAGCGGACTTCGCTGTTGGTGGCGTCGCCGTCGCCGGGAACGGTGCGGTAGAGCGGGCCGATGTTGGCGTGATGGAGGACGAGGAGGACGCCGGGCATGGATTCGGCGGCCGAGGCGTCGAGTTTGGTGATGCGGCCGTTGGCGATGGCGGAGGTGACGGGCACGGCGTGCACCATGCGATCGAAGTGGAAGTCGGCGGAGTACTCGGCGGCACCGGTGGTCTTGAGGGGACCGTCGATGCGGGGAGTGGCTTTGCCGATGATCGATGCTGTGATGGCTGCGGGTGTCGTGCTCATGTCTGTTTCCTTGAATGCGATATGCCGGAGAAGTCCGATTGTATTCCTGTGAATGGAGCAGGGGCTAAAGCCCAGGTCGTTTCAGTTGGCCTTATCGGCACGACTGAAGCTGAAGTCGTGCCCTGTTACAAAGCCCGCGGCAATGGGGTTTTCCAGCAAGTCGTGAAGTCGTGTCGCATGCAAAGCGCGCCCGGAGGGGGTATTTAAAGCAAGCTACCAGGTTGCGAGGACCTTCGATTGGAGAAGATCTTCAATGCGGATGGGGAGTTCGCGCACGCGCACTCCGGTGGCGTGATAGACGGCCGCGGTGATGGCGGGGGCGACGCCGGCCATGCCGATTTCGCCGACGCCGCGCGCGCCGTATTCGTTGACGATGAGGTCGGGGTAGTCGAGATAGGTGACGTCGAGATCGGGGAGATCGGCGCAGGTGGGAACGAGGTAGTCGGCGAAGCTGCCGTTGATGGGCTGTCCGGTGCGCGGATCGTAGACGGTTTCTTCAAGCAGGGCCATGCCGACGCCCATGATGGCGGCGCCGAGGATCTGATTTTTGGCGGGGCCCATGTTGATGATTTTGCCGCAATCGAATACGGAGACGATGCGGCTGACGCGGAGGCGGGCGATCTCGGGCTCCCACTCGACTTCAGCGAAGTGCGCGCCGAAGGAGTGCATTGAATACTTCTGCGCTTTGGGGTCTTCGAATGACGGGAAGGTGCGGCCGGTGGCGGAGATACTGCTGAGGTTCGCGATGCGGAGAACTTCTTCGAAGGGGATGCCGTTGGTGGTGAGGTCGGGGCTGGCGTGGTATGCGGCTCCCACGACCTGCGGCTGGCCGGGTTTGGGAATGACGCGGCCCTGCGCGATGGTGAGGTGGTCGGGCTTTGTGCCGTGGAAGGGCGAGCCGGGGGTGAGCGCGGCGACGTGGAGCAGGCGATCGACTGCCTGATTCACGGCTGTGGTGGCGGCGGGGAGGATGGCGCTGGTGACCATGGAGCCGCCGGAGGTGGGGCCGTCGGGAAGGTTGGTGTCGCCGAGGAAGACGTCGATGCGGTCGAGGGGAACGCCGGTTTTGGCGTGGGCCACTTGCGCGAAGAGCGTGTAGGTGCCGGTGCCGATGTCCTGGGTGGCGCTGCGGACGCAGACGCGGCCGTTGGGGCAGAGCTCGACCGAGGCGGTGGCGGGGATGCGGGCGGCGCCCCACGATGCGGTGCCTACGCCGAGGCCGATGATTTTGCCGTCGCGGCGCATGGAGCCGATGGCGGGAGTGCGCTTGCTCCAGCGCGATTTTTTCAGCGCCGGTGGTGAGGCATTCCTTCCAGTGACGCGAGGAGAAGGGCTTGTTGGTGCCTTCGTCGTGATCGGCGTCGTTCTTGAGGCGGAGCTCGACGGGATCGATGTTGAGCTTGTCGGCGAGTTCGTTGATGGCCGACTCAAGTGCGAAGAGGCCGGGGACGGCGCCGGGGCCGCGCATGGGAGCGGGCGTGCCGACGTTGCGGCGGGCCATGGCGGTGGTGACTTCGAGGTTGGGGCAGCTATAGAGGAAGGGGGTTTGCTCGCCGCAGTGCTCGACAAAGTCGTCGAGCTGCGAGGTCTGGGTGTAGAAGTCGTGGCGGATGGCGGTGAGCTTGCCGTCTTTGGTGGCGCCGAGGCGGATGCGCTGCTGGGTGCGCGGGCGATGGCCGACGTTGGAGAACATCATGCGGCGGTCGACGCTGATTTTGACGGGGCGATTGAGCTGCCGGGCGGCTGCCGCTGCCAGCGTGCACTGCGGCCAGGGCGAGAGCTTGCCGCCGAATCCCGAGCCGATGAAGCGCGAGATGGTGCGGACGTTTTCGCGCGGGATGCCGAGGACTTCAGACATGACGGTGCGATGGCTGACCACGCCCTGCGAGGAATCGTAGAGGGTGAGGTTCTCGCCGTCCCAGACCGCAACCGTGCCGTGCATCTCCATCGGATTGTGGGTCTCGACGGGCGTGACGTAGGTCTGGTCGATGGTGACGGGCGCGTCGGCGAGGGCTTTGTCGGGATCGCCGCGTTTCCAACTGCTGTCGTGGGAGCCTGTGTAGCCGGCGCTGAGGTCTTTGTTGACGTTGGGAGATTCGGCTTCGTATTCGACCTTTATGGCTGCGGCTGCGGCTTTGGCTTGCTCGAGGGTTTCGGCGATGACGGCGGCGACGTACTGGCCCCAGTAGTAGATCTTCTCGTCTTCAAACGGAGGCCGCGCTTCGGCCATGCTGCCGTCCTGCTGGCGCGGGAAGGTGCGGTAGACGTTCTCGATTTTGCCGTGATGCAGGACCAGAAGCACGCCGGGCATTTTTTCGGCGGCGGAGGTGTCGAGGGTGCGGATGCGGCCGCGGGCGATGGTGGCCTGCACGGGAACGCCGTGGACGAGATTCGGAAACTGGTGATCGAGCGAGTAGCGCGCAACGCCGGTGGTCTTGAGCGGCCCGTCAATGCGCGGCACAGCGGCGCCGATGATGCCTGCGCCCTGGGGGATGTGTGCCGTTGCCATGATGCTTTTCCTCCCGTTGAGATCCACGTCTCCCAGGTCTCAAAATCGAGACCTGGGGCACCCACGTTCGTTGATCAGGCGGTGGCCATCTTGAGCGTGCGGACCACGCAGCGTTTTGCCAGTTCGACTTTGAAGGCGTTGTCTTTGTGCGGCTTGGCGCCGGCGAGCGCGGCTTCGGCGGCGTGGCGGAATGTTTCGGCATTGGCGGCTTTGCCGGTCAATGCGGCTTCGGCTTCATGCGAGCGCCAGGGCTTGGTGCCGACTCCGCCCATGGCCACGCGCGCGTAACGGATGTGGCCGGCTTCGACTTTCGCGACGACAGCGCATGAGGCGAGAGCGAACTCGTAGCTGGCGCGGTCGCGCAGTTTCAGGTAGACGGACTTCGCGCCGGGGACGGGTTTGGGCAGATCGACGTAGGTGATGAGTTCGCCGGGCTCGAGGGCGTTCTCAATGTGCGGCGTGTTGCCGGGGAGTTTGTGGAAGTCGGCGAAGGGAATGGTGCGCTTGCCCTTGGGGCCTTCGACGTGAATGACGGCCTCAAGCGCGGCCATGGCCACGCACATGTCAGAGGGATGCGTGGCGATGCAGGCGTCGCTGGTGCCGAGCACGGCGTGGGTGCGGTTGAAGCCGTCCATCGCGGCGCAGCCGGTGCCGGGGGTGCGCTTGTTGCATCCGTAGCCGCCGGGCGTGCCTGCGCTGGGCTCGCGGAAATACGCACAGCGCACGCGCTGCAGCAGGTTGCCGCCGGTGGTGGCCATGTTGCGCAACTGCGGTGACGCGCCGGAGAGAAGGGCCTGCGAGAGAACCGCGTAGTTCTGCTTCACTTCGTCGTTCCAGGCGAGATCGGAGTTGCGCACCATGGCGCCGATGCGGAGGCAGCCGTCGGGCAGCTTCTCGATCTTGTCGAGCGGAAGGAGGTTGATGTCGACCAGGCCGGAGGGCTGCTCGACGTGCAGCTTCATGAGGTCGACGAGCGTGGTTCCGCCGGCGATGAATTTGGCTCCGCCGGCCGCGGCCAGAGCTTTGTCGATGCTGGGGCCTTGGTGTACTGAAAGGTCTGCATGAGTTGCTCCTTATTAGGCCTGACGTTCAGGCCTGGCGCACCTGGCGCACGGCCGCAACGATGTTGGAGTAAGCGCCGCAGCGGCAGATGTTGCCGGCCATGGCGTGCTTGATGTCTTCGTCGGTGGGGCCGATGGGCTCTTTGAGCAAGGCGACGGCGCTCATGATCTGCCCGCTGGTGCAGTAGCCGCACTGATAGCCGTCGTGCTCGACGAAGGCGGCCTGCATGGGGTGCAGATTGGCGGGCTGGCCGATGCCTTCGATGGTGGTGATCTCGTCGCCCTCGTGCATGACGGAGAACGAGAGGCAGCTATTCACGCGCCGGCCGTTCACATGCACGGTGCATGCGCCGCACTGGCCGTGATCGCAGCCCTTCTTGGTGCCGGTGAGGTGGATGCGCTCGCGGAGCGTGTCGAGCAGCGTGGCGCGGGTGTCGAGATTGCGCAGCGGATAATCCTTGCCGTTGATGCGCAGGGTGATGTTGGCGGTGGTGATTCCGGCGGGCGGAGCTTCTTCCTGCGCGGCGGGCTCGACGGTGGGCGCGGCCTGCACCAGCGGCGCGGCGCCGGCGAGGATGCCGGTTGCGCTGAGTCCGGAGAGGAACGACCGGCGGCTGAAGCGGCCCTTGCTGTCTTCCGGCGCGAGCGGTTCGAGATCGATGGACTGGCGTTCGTCCGCGTCCGGCACGGCTTCCTGTGACTCGGATGCAAAGCGGGCGCGCAAATGCTTGAAGCGCAAATTGGGTGAGTCTGCCACAGCGACCTCCTCGGGACAGCCGAGTGCTTCCTTGTACGGGGCCGATTCATTCGTTCCGCGCCATGCAATCGGCGAGGAACGAGGGAAGAGAATCGGAGCGCAAATTGCGTCGTTTCAGTTCGCCATGAAACGCCGTGCCTTATGGTAACGCTTTTCAATAGCGGTTTGAAACGGCATCTTATGTCGTCAAAAAAATCAGGGGGAGGGCAATATCAGGGGGACCGCGCCTATGATCGCGGCGAGTCCGCGGCCTTGGGCGAATCTGCGCGGCAACCGTGCGCCGGCAGATTCGCGCCGAGAACTGTGTTCGACCTGAGGAGGTGTGTGGGCCCTTTTCGATGTGGTCAAACGTAGCTTGCTTTCAGCGGCCAGAGAAGCCAATGCCTACATTGCCGTAACCAGGTCGGCGACCCGATTTGCAGAGTACTCCGCGGGTTTGCGCACGCCGATACGTTCCTCGACCGCGCGGTAGTTTTCGATCTTGTGGGTGAGCAGATGGTGCGCTTTTTCAAGTGCGCCAATCTGTTCGGAGATCACGTTACGATGCTCTTCGAGTATCCTGCGCCGCTCGAGAGAGCTGGCTTCGCCGCTTTCGCGCAACGCGGCGTAACGCTGCATCTCGCGAATGGGCATGTTGGTGGCCCGCATACAGTGCAGGAAGTTGAGCCATGCCTCATCCTCATCGGAATAGCGGCGATGGCCGTTGTTCGCGCGTCCGACCGGTTGAATCAGGCCGACGCGCTCGTAATAGCGCAGCGTGTGCGCGGTCATCCCGCAACGTTGCGCCATGGTTCGAATCGTGTATCCAGCGTCCCGCATAAATCCAACGTACTCCTTGCAGCGCGCTCAAAGTCAATACACAACAGGGATGGTCAAAGGACCGTGAAAACGGAGCCTAAACTATTTGGAGAAGTTTGGCTTACGGTCTGTCGCCAGGGGAATACTTAGAGCGGCGTTTACATTTCTTAAGATTTGATGGGCGCGCGGCGCAGGCGGTTAGCACGCATGTTCAGCGGGCATGTGATGATGGAAGGCAATCCCACTTAGCAGGACGGCGAAATGGATCAGGCGAAGTACGAGGCGATGCTCGAGGTGGCGCTTGAAGAGGCGCGGCAGGGGTTTGCGGAAGGCGGCATTCCGATTGGCGCGGCGCTGTTTACCGAGGAAGGCGAACTGGTAAGCCGCGGGCACAACCGGCGCGTGCAGGAAGACGATCCCAGCATCCACGGCGAGACCGATGCGTTTCGCAAGGCGGGGCGGCAGCGCAGCTATCGCAAGCTGACGATGGTGACGACGCTGGCGCCGTGCTGGTATTGCAGCGGGCTGGTGCGGCAGTTCCGCATTGGCACGGTGGTGGTGGGCGAGAGCCGCACGTTTCAGGGAGGCGCGGACTGGCTGCGCGAGAACGGCGTGAAGGTGATTGATCTGGATAACGCCGAATGCCGCGAACTGCTGGAGCGCTATATTGCGGAGCATCCGGAGGTGTGGAACGAGGACATCGGAGAGGAGTAAGCGGGCGCTGCGATATGCTTGGTCGCAGTTCGGCCTGGATACCGGGAGGTCACATTGGATCGTCGAAAATTTTTATCCGCATCATTGGCTGCGTCGTCCGCTGTTGCGCTGGGGCGTGATGCGAGCGCGCAGGCTGCCGCGGCGCAGGGGCGTGAGTACTATCTGCTGCGGCGCTACTTTCTTGAGAACGGGCCGCAGGGCGGGCTCACCGAGCACTACATTGGCGACGCGCTGATTCCGGCGCTGGCGCGCATGAAGATGGGTCCGGTGGGCGCTTTCAAGCTCGACATTGGGCCGGAGACGCCGACGTACTACGTGCTGATTCCGTCGCGCTCGGTCGACGACCTGGCGACGCTGGACTTCGCACTGGCGAAGGACGATGTTTTCATGAAGGCCGCGGAGCCGTTCTGGAGCGCGCCGGCGAAGGAGCCGGCATTTGTGCGTGCGGATTCGACGCTGCTGGCCGCGTTTGAAGGATGGCCGCGCGTTACTCCGCCGCCGCAGACGCCGGGCGCCAAGCGCGTGTATCAACTGCGCACGTATGAGAGCCCCAGCTTTCGCGATCACGTGCGCAAGGTGGAGATGTTCCACGCGGGCGAGTTCGATTTGTTCAAGGCGGCGGGGTTCAACAACGTGTTCTTCGGCGACACGCTGGTGGGCGCGCGCATGCCGAGTTTGACTTACATGCTGAGCTTTGAGGACCTTGCGCAACTGAATGCGCACTGGGCGGCGTTCGCGGGCAATCCCGATTGGAAGAAGCTGTCGGCCGATCCGAAGTATGCGTTCGAGCAGATTGTCAGCAATATCACGAACCTGATTCTGAGTCCGTTGTCGTCGTCGCAGATCTGAGGGCGGGGATTTGTGGTCTCCCACCCTTCGCGCGATGAGACTGCGCGAAGGATGGGGCACGGAGAGTTCCAGTCATGCGTTGAGCGCGGACGCTCTCTTTTGCGCTCCGAGCAGGGCCACGAGCTGCAGGAGGGATTCGTCCTGGTTGCGTGCGGCGGCGAGTTGCACACCGCCGGTGGTGCAGGGAAGGGTGATAGCGGGCGCGCCGGCAAGGCTGATGGGAACGGTGTAACGCAGCAGGCGGGCGCGCGTGTTGCTGTGATCTGCTCCGGCGGCGAGTTTGGCGACGGGCGCGGCGGGCAGCATGAGGACTTCGTGCTGAGCGAAGAGCTCGTCCATGCGGGATTTGAATTCTTCGTGGCGTTGGCGGAGAACTGCGATTTCATTGGGCGTGATGCGCGCGCCCCACTCCAGGCGATCGCGGATCACGGCTTCGAAATGCTCGAAGTTGCCGCGATGCAGGCCGGCGGCTTCCCATGCCTGGATGGGCGCGAAGATCTCCTGGCGCGCTGCTCCACCAGTCGACGTCGATCGGCGTGGCGCGGAGGCCGAGGCCTTCAAGATCGCGGATGGTCGCGCGGTATTGATCGATGATCTCCGGCTCGCAGTCGTGCAGGAAGGCCTCGCCAACGATGGCGAAGCGGCCATACGCATGCATGTGCGCGGGCTCGTGGTCTGTGTAAAAGGCGGCGAGCAGCGGGGCTTCTTCGACGTCGGCAAAGAGCCAGCCGAGAGTGTCGAACGATTGCGAGAGATGCGCGCCGCCGCGCCAGTTGCCGCGGCCCAGCGATGCCCGATAGCCGGCGAGGCCGCAGAGGGCTGCGGGAGCGCGCACGGAACCGCCTGTGTCGGTGCCGATGGCGGCGACAGCGGAGCCTTCCATGACGCTGGCGCACGCGCCGGAGGATGAGCCGCCGGTGAGTGCGCCGTCTTTGCCGGGCTGCAGGCAGTCGCCGAATTCGGGATTCTCGCCGGTGATTCCAAAGGCGAGCGGATGCAGATGGGTTTTGCCGGTGATGACGGCGCCGCGCGCACGGAGGCGTTCGACGATCCAGGAATCTCGTTGGGCGATGCCGTTTCTGTCGCGATAGAACTTTGTGCCGCAGGTGGTGGGTGCGCCGGCAAGGTCGAAGCAGTCCTTTACCGAGATGGGCAGTCCCCACAGGATGTCGCGGCCGTCGCCGAAGGGGCCGCCTTCGCCGCGGGGCATCTGTTCGGCGCGTTCAGCTTCGCGCATGGTCCAAGCGGGATCCTGCCACAAGTAGGTGTTGCGGCCCGGATTGCGGTTGGCGTTTGCGAGGGCGGTCTCAGCCAGCCGCGTGGGCGTGGTAACACCGTTTGCCAGTGCGCTGCGGAGTTTGCGGATCGAGGCTGGCGGAGCGGTCCCTGGGGAAGCGTTCATAGATGCATTCTATGAAACGCGGCATCGGCCTGTGGTTGGCCGCATGTGCGGGTTTCTGCGGATCGAGCCGGATGGAATGTTGTACTCTCGATGCGAACCCCTCACTCTCTACCGCACCCCTTCAGGAGAGCAGCAAACATGATCACACGGACGGCGAAGCTTCTGCTGCTCTGCGCGCTGGCGCTGTTTCATACGCTGGTGGCATTCAACAACATTACCGATTTCGATTCGAACTACCAGTTTGTGCGGCACGTGCTGATGATGGATTCGACTTTTCCATCGAGTCATACGCACTGGCGCGCGATTGGCGCACCGGCGCTTCACATCGCGTTCTACGCGGGAATTATTGCGTGGGAGGCGCTGATTGCGGTGCTGCTGTGGTGGGGGTCGGTTCGGATGCTGCGCGGGTTGCGCGCGCCGGCGAAGTTGTTCAACGCGGCCAAGCGTGCTGCGGTGATGGGGCTCGCGCTGTCGCTGCTGATGTGGCTGGTGGCGTTTCTTTGCATCGGCGGCGAGTGGTTTCTGATGTGGCAGTCGCAGACGTGGAATGGGCAGCAGGAAGCGTTCCGGATGTTTGTGGTTGTGGGGCTGGTGCTGCTGATCCTTATGCACGGCGATACGGATGAGCAGGTATGAGCGTCGCGGCGATCATTCTGGCCGCGGGAGCCAGCCGGCGGCTGGGGAGGCCGAAGCAACTGGTTGAGTATGAGGGCGAGACGCTGATTGCGCGCGCGGCGCGGATTGCGTGTGAGGCGGGGTTGGCGCCGGTGGTTGTGGTGCTGGGCGCGGAGGGCGAGGCGGTGCGGGCGGCGGTCCACTCAGATGTGGTGTTTGTGCTGAACGAGGCGTGGCAGGAGGGGATTGCCAGTTCGATGCATGCGGGATTGAAGGCACTGGAGGAGATTGCGCCGGATGCGGCGGGCGTGTTGATGATGCCGTGCGATCAGCCAAGGCTCACGGCTGAGCATCTTTCACGACTGGCGGGTTCGTTTGTTGACGGGTGCATTGTTGCGTCGACGTATGCGGGGGTGCGCGGGGTGCCGGCGGTGTTTCCGCGGAATGCGTGGGATGAGTTGATGAGGTTGCGGGCGATGTGGGGGCGCGGAGGTTGCTGGTTGGTCCGCCTTGTGAGGTTGTGGAGGTTGCGTTTGCGGGCGGGGAGGTTGATATTGATGCGCCGGAGGATTTGGCGGAGTTGAGAGACAGGGAACCAGGGAGATAGGGAAAGAGGGAACGAGGGACAAAGACGGGTGAGGGTTCGTGGTCTCCCACCCTAGCCGCAAGAACAAAGACGCGGCGAGGGTGGGGCACCCGGGATTCGTGGTGGAACGCTCTGAGGACGCGGACTCTCTCCATTTCAAGAAGAACCAGCTGAACTTTCCCCGGAGGTAGATGTTGAGCGTTGTGGACCCGTCTCTTTCGAATAGCGATCTGGCGCCGGTGCCGGCCTCGCAGCGCACCTGGACCATGTACAACTACATCGCGTTGTGGTTCTCCATGTCGATGGAGATTACGACTTATCAGCTTGCGTCGTCGCTGATTGCCAAGGGCATGGACTGGAAGCAGGCCGTGGGCACGGTGCTGCTAGGGAACCTGATTGTGCTGGTTCCGATGCTGCTGAATGCGCATGCGGGCGCTAAGTATGGCATTCCGTTTCCGGTGTTCATCCGCGCGCCGTTTGGGGTGCGCGGCGCGAACATTCCGGCGCTTCTGCGCGCGGTGGTGGCGTGCGGGTGGTTCGGGATTCAGTCGTGGATCGGAGGCACGGCGATTCACGCGATGCTGGCGATTATCGCGCCATCGGTTGCGGCGGCGCCGGTGACGTTGTGGCTGTGCTTCATCGGATTCTGGCTGCTGAACATGGCGGTGGTGTGGCGCGGCGTGGATTCGATCCGGCGTCTGCAGGCGTTTGGCGCGCCGTTCATGTTCGTGATTGCGGCGGTGATGCTGATCTGGGTGAGGATGAAGGCGGGCAGCTTCGGCGAGATGCTGTCGACGCCGAGCCAGTTCCACTCCACGCGTGAGTTCATGGCGGTGTTCGTTCCTTCGCTCACGGGGATGGTGGGTTACTGGGCGACGCTCGCGCTCAACATTCCGGATTTCACGCGCTACTCGAAATCGCAAAGTGCGCAGTCGTGGGGGCAGGCGTTCGGGCTTCCGGTGGCGATGGCGCTGTACTCGTTTGTGGGGATCGCGGTGACGTCGGCTTCCTCGGTTCTGTTTGGGCACGCGGTGTGGAATCCGATTGAGCTGATCGGAATGTTTCATCAGCCGGTGGTTGCGTTTGTGGCGATGATCGCGATTCTGATTGCGACGATGAACATCAACATTGGTGCCAACGTGGTGTCTCCGTCGAACGATTTTTCGAACCTCTATCCGCGGCTGATCAGCTTTCGCACGGGGGGCATGATTACGGGGCTGCTGGGGCTGGCCATGTGCCCGTGGCATTTTCTGGCGACGCCGGATGCTTACATCTTTGGCTGGCTGGTGGGGTATTCGGGGCTGCTGGGGCCGGTGGCGGGCATCATGGTGACGGACTACTTCCTGATCCGCAAGACGGAGCTCGACATGCAATCGCTGTATCACCGGGACGGCGTGTATTTCTATCGCAACGGTTTTAACCCGCATGCGATTGCGGCGCTGGTTCTGGGAGTGGTGATCGCGCTGGTAGGGAAGTTTGTGAGCCCGCTGCGGTTCCTGTATGACTACGCGTGGTTCGTGGGGTTCTTCATGGCGGGCGTGGTGTATTGGGGGCTGATGCGGATGTCGGAGGCGGGGAGCAGGCTTGCAGCGGAAGCACGCTGACGCGGACGCAGAGACTCAGGAATTGCCTTAGCCGACTTCGCTGACTGCCTCGTTGCTGTCATGAAGGTCATCGGGTGCGGGCTCGGCGGCGGTGTTTTTCCCTGTTGCCAGAACGATGGCGCCGGCTGCTCCGGATAGCACCGACGCGCCGAGGATTGCGATCTTTGAAATGCTGAGCAGTGATTCGTCTTCGAACGCCAGTCCGGCCACGAAGAGCGACATGGTGAATCCGATCCCGCAGAGCCATGCTGCGCCGAAGACCTGCCGCCAGGAGACGTTTCCCGGGGGCGTGGCCAGGCCGCTTCGCGCCGCGAGAAACGAGAATAACCAGATGCCCGCGGGCTTGCCGATAAAGAGTCCAATGAGGATGCCGATTCCGATGGAGTGTGTGAACCCGGCGGCCAGATTATGCGTTACATCCACTCCCGCATTGGCCAGGGCGAACAAGGGCATCACCAGGAAGGCGATCCAGGGCTGGAGTCCGTGCTCGATGCGGTGCAGCGGCGAATCGGCCATCTCGGCTTTCTGCTCGAGGGTGTGAATGATGGAGTGCTCTTCGAATGAGCCCGGACGCGCGTTCCTAAGCCTGGCCAGCAGCCATTCGCTCTGCTCCAGGAACTGCGATTTGTCGAGGAAGTTTCGCGCCGGAATCGTGAAAGCCAGCAGAATTCCCGCGACGGTGGCGTGCACGCCGGAGTTGAGAACCGCCCACCAGACGGCGATGCCGATGATCGCATAGACCGTGGGCTTGCGGACTCCCAGTAGGTTCGCGAGAGCGACAGCAGCGACGCCGCCGATCGCCATCGCCAGGCTCCAGTAGTCGATCCGGCTGGTGTAGAAGATGGCGATGATCGCGACGGCGAAGATGTCGTCGACGATGGCGAGAGCCGTCACGAATACGCGCAATGCGATTGGAATGCGGGGCCGAGAATCGCCAGCAGCCCGAGGGTGAATGCGATGTCGGTCGAGATGGGGATCGCCCAGCCGCGTTGGAACTGGGCATCGCGCGCGATGGAGAGGAAGAGGAGTGCGGGAACGATCAATCCGCCCAGGGCCGCGAGGAAGGGAAATGCCGCTCGCCGCAACGAGGACAGCTCGCCCACGAGGAATTCGCGCTTGATCTCCAGGCCCACCAGGAAGAAGAAGAGCGACATGAGGCCGTCGTTGATCCAGTGATGGCGGTTCTCGGTCACTACGAATGGGCCGAATCCGACGGTGAGCGGCGTTTCAAGCAGGCTGTGGTAGCTGTGTTCCCAAGGCGAATTGGACCAGATCAGCGCCGCAATGGTGCTGGCCAGCAGGACGATGCCTCCGGCGGCCTCCATCTTCGCGAACCGGACGAAGGGACTCGCGATGGCCTGGATGGGCGTGCTGGGAACCTGCTGAGGCTGCGCAGCGTTGATGTCGTGGTCAGCATGCACGGAGGGCTCCTCGGTTCCCAACCTACAGCGGGCGCGGATGCTCCCGGACTGGCATTAATGCCAGTCCTGTGTGCAGATTAGCCAGTTGTGGCCTGCGACGAGGGACTTTCTTTGCAGTGCGCCCCGGTCGTTGCGGCGACGACAAGGCGAACGGCACGATTAAAATAAATGCAAGGGATGACAAGACCTTCCTCAGCGGCTGCCGCAGCGGACTCCCGCTTTCAGCGGGATACCGACGCGCGGGCCGCAGGGCCGATCGTGCAGGTCGAGAATCTCGAGAAGACCTATAAGACCGCGCGCGGAGCAGCTCACGCTCTTCCGCGACCTGAGCTTCCAAGTGGAGACAGGAGAGCTGGTTGCGATCGTCGGCCAGTCGGGCGCAGGAAAAAGCACACTTTTGCACATTCTTGGGGCGCTTGATGCACCCTCCGCGGGAACGGTATACTGCGCCTCAACCAACGTGGCAAAGCTCACTCCCCGGCAGGCCGCGGCCTTCCGCAATCGCGAAATCGGCTACGTATGGCAGTCCCACTACCTTCTGCCGGAGTTTACGGCGCAGGAGAACGTGGCGATGCCATTGCTGGCCCGCGGCCAGGGAAGCGAGAAGCGATGGATATCGGCGGCCGGCTGGCTGCGCGAAGTTGGCCTTGACGATCGCCGCGACCACCGGCCGGGCGAGCTTTCAGGCGGCGAGCAGCAGCGCGTTGCGCTGGCTCGCGCACTTGTCAACCATCCTCGGCTGCTGCTGGCCGACGAACCCACGGGCGACCTGGACGAATCGACTGCCCGGCAGGTGTTTGATCTGATTCAACGTATTCACACCAGTCACGGACTCACTTCCATTCTGGTAACGCACAACATGGAGCTGGCGGCGACGATGTTCGCGGGTTTTGCGCCTGGAACACGGCCGGCTGGCATCAATTCACCTTCTTCGAACGCCGCAAAGCAACCCTGGCTCGGAAATCGGGTCCTGAAAAAGCAGCGTTATGAGCTCGAAATGAGTCTCATAGTGTATGGGGTAATGCGGCCTGGCAACTGGAATCTCGCACCAGGCTGATTAAGGTCGGATGGGAGCTCAGGAACAGCAATCGGTCCCAGGGCGCTCGGAGAACCTTCCGAAACCATCCCAAAGAGCTGTTCCGCGGCAGGCTAGGATTTGCTCGAGGCCTCGGGCGGCATTGTTTGACGGCAGGCGCGACGGGCGGGTTGAAGCCGGAAGCGCCGTGAGTTTCGAGTGAACCGGACAGCCACTCCAGCCGATAGCCTGATTAAGGGAGAACACCATGTTCGAACGCTATACGGAGAAGGCACGGCGCGTGATCTTCTTCGCGCGGTATGAGGCCAGCCAGTTCGGTTCGCCTTATATCGAAACCGAGCACTTGCTGCTCGGCCTGCTGCGCGAGGACAAGGCGCTGACCAACCGTTTCCTGCGCTCGCATGCGTCAGTGGAGTCGATCCGCAAACAGATCGAGGCGCATACGACGATTCGCGAGAAGGTTTCGACCTCGGTCGATTTGCCGCTCTCCAACGAATGCAAGCGGGTGCTGGCCTATGCCGCGGAAGAAGCGGAACGGCTCGGCCACAAGCATATTGGGACTGAACATCTTCTGCTTGGTCTGCTGCGTGAAGAGAAGTGCTTTGCATCCGAGATTCTGCAGGAGCGCGGCCTGAAGCTGGCGCAGATTCGCGACGAGCTGGCGCGCGTGACGCAGGAGAAGGCGCCGCAACAGCAGCGGCAGCGCGAGTCGAGCCTGCTGGCGGAGTTCAGCCGCGACCTGACCCAGGCCGCGATGGATGGGCAGCTTGATCCGCTGGTCGGCCGCGACGGCGAACTGGAGCGCGTGATTCAGATCCTGTGCCGCCGCACCAAGAACAATCCGGTGCTGATCGGCGAACCCGGCGTTGGCAAAACAGCCATCGTCGAAGGGCTTGCCCAGCGCATCGCCGACGGCGAAGTGCCGACGTTCCTGGCCGACAAGCGCGTGCTGGGACTGGATCTTTCGCTCATTGTGGCCGGCACCAAGTATCGCGGCCAGTTTGAAGAGCGGCTCAAGACCATCATGAAGGAGCTGATGGAGAATCAGAACTCCATCATCTTCATCGACGAACTGCATACGCTGGTGGGCGCGGGTTCGGCGGAGGGTTCGCTCGATGCGGCCAACATTCTGAAGCCGGCTCTGTCGCGTGGCGAAATTCAGTGCATCGGCGCCACCACGCCGGCTGAGTATCGCAAGTCGATCGAGAAGGACCGCTCGCTGGAGCGTCGCTTCCAGGCCGTGAAGGTTCCGCCTCCCAACGAGGCCGATGCCATCAAGATCATCATGGGCATCAAGGATCGCTACGAGAAGTTCCACGCGGTGAGCTACACCGATGCGGCGATTGAGTTCGCAGTGTCGCATTCGAACCGCTACATTCCTGACCGCTTCCTGCCGGACAAGGCCATCGACCTGATCGACGAGGCCGGCGCGCGCGTCAAGCTGCGCCAGACTTCGCTGCCCGAGGAGATCACCGAGGTCCAGAAGCGGATCAAGTTCATTGTGCACCGCATGGACTCGGCCATCGCGAACCACGAATTCGAGAAGGCGCGGTTCTACTCGGACGAGGAGCGGAAAGAGCGCGAAAACCTGCGCGCGCTGCGCGACAAGTACCACCTCGACGACTCCGCTGCCGGCATTGTGGGCCGCGAGGACATCGAAGACGTGGTCAGCCGCTGGACCGGCGTTCCGGTGACCAGCATCAAGGAAGAAGAGACGCAGAAGCTGCTGCGCGTGGAAGAAGAACTGCACAAGCGCGTGATCTCGCAGGAGAAGGCGATCTCGGCGCTGGCGCGGGCCATTCGCCGTTCGCGTGCGGGATTGAAGTCGCCGCACCGGCCGATCGGCAGCTTCCTGTTCCTTGGGCCCACGGGCGTGGGCAAGACGGAGATGGCGCGCACGCTGGCGCAATTCCTGTTCGGATCGGACAAGGCGCTGATCCGCTTCGATATGTCGGAGTTCATGGAGAAGCACTCGGTGTCGAAGCTGATTGGTTCGCCTCCGGGATATGTGGGCTACGAGGAAGGCGGCCAGCTGACGGAACGCGTCAAGCGCTCGCCCTACTCGGTGGTTCTGCTCGACGAAATCGAAAAGGCGCACCCGGATGTGTTCAACATCCTGTTGCAGGTATTTGAAGATGGCCAGTTGACCGATGGTCTGGGCAATACGGTCGACTTCAAGAACACCATCCTGATCATGACGTCGAACATTGGCGCGCGGCACCTGCTGAAGAAGCAGGGACTCGGGCTTCCACAGCGATCGTGAAGACCTGGTCAGCGAGAAGGTGGAAGAGACTCGTGAAGCAGGAGGTCAAGAAGACCTTCAACCCCGAGTTCCTCAACCGTCTCGACGAAGTGATCCTGTTCCAGTCGCTGAATGACGCCGACCTGATCCAGATCGTGGAGCTGCTGGTGCAGCAGCTCAACGCCAACCTGGCGCAGAAGGCCATCACGATCTCGGTGACCGAAGATGCCAAGAAGTGGATCCTCGACAAGACGCTGGTGGACCGCAGTTATGGGGCTCGTCCGCTGCGCCGCGCTCTGCAGCGCTATGTCGAAGACCCGCTCTCGGAGGCGCTGATCGCAGGGCACATCGCCGATCGGCCGGCGTTCCTCGAGGTCTATCTCGAGAACAACCAGCTCTTCTATCGTCCGGTTCGTCCGGAAGACGCGGCAGCGAAGAGAAGGCGGCAGGCATCCTGCTCTACTCAGCGTAAGCCGGTTCACCACAGCAGAAGCCCCGGCCTCACCGCCGGGGCTTTTTGCTGAAGAACGGAATATCCGACGCGTATCAGGCACGCCTGGCCACGAGCCTCGTTTTTTGCCCGTTGTGCCTTCCCTAACTCCGGGTGTACAACGGTCGGCATGAAAGCAAACCGTGCACTCCCCTGGCTCTGGCTTGCCTTTCTCACCGCTGTCCTCTGCTGCTCCGGATGCGGCAGCACTTCGGGAATGAGGCCACAGCCTGACTTTTCGCTCAGCACCAGCACAACATCCATCAGCTTGTCGGCCGGCGGTCCGGCTGAATCGGTCACCGTCACCGCGGCCGGCGTGAACGGGTTCTCCGGTCCCATCAGCGTGACTGTAACCGGCGTTCCCGCGGAAGTAACCGCAACTCCCTCCGCATTCACACTCAATGCCGGATCGTCGCAGGTGGTGAGCTTTTCCGCGGCGCCATCGGCTGCGGTTGCCGGCGCCACCGTTCAGTTCCAGGGCGTGGCTGGCGGATCCAGCCACAACGTCTCGTCGCCCATCGTTGTCTCGCCGGTGGTCGTGCTGAACCACACAGACTGGGTCACGTATCACTTTGACAATGCGCGCACGGGGCTCAATCCGAATGAACTTCAGCTTGCGCCCTCATTGGTCACGAGTTCAAAATTCGGCCTCTTGCGCATCCTGCCTGTCGATGGCAAGGTGGACGCCCAGCCGCTCTATCTCTCGCAGCTCATGGTTGGCCAGCAGCCGCACAACGTGGTCTTCGCTGTCTCCGAGCACGGCACCGTGTACGCATTCGAGGCTGACACTGGCTACCAACTTTGGCACACATCGATCCTGGGGCACGGTGAAACCCCCAGCGACGACCATGGCTGCGGCCAGATCAGTCCCGAGATCGGCATCACGTCTACGCCCGTGATCGATCGCAAGGCGGGTCCGAAAGGAACCATCTTCGTGGTGGGAATGTCGGAGGATTCCAGCGGCGGCTACCACCAGCGGCTTCATGCGCTCGATGTCATCACGGGAAGAGAGGTCGCCGGAAGCCCCGTCGAGATTCATGCGACATACCCGGGCAGCGGCGCGGGCAGCTCGAATGGACAGGTGATCTTCGACCCCGGCCAGTATGCCGAGCGCGCGGGGCTGCTGCTGATGAACGGCACTCTCTATCTCGGCTTCACATCCCATTGCGACGAGAACCCCTACACTGGCTGGCTGATGGCCTACAGTGAATCGAGCCTGAAACAAACCAGCGTGCTGAACCTGACTCCCAACGGATCAGAAGGCTCAATCTGGATGGCTGGGGGTGGCCTTGCCGCGGATTCCAGCGGCAACATTTACTTTCTCGACGCGAACGGAAGCTTCGATACCACGCTCAACTCGAAGGGATTTCCAACCCAGGGAGATTTTGGCAATGGATTTCTGAAGGTGTCAACCGCCCACGGCGCACTGAGTGTGGCTGACTACTTTGAGCCATTCGATACGGTGGATCTTTCCAACAGCGACGTTGACCTTGGCTCCGGCGGCGTGATCGTGCTTCCGGACCAGGTCGACGCTGCCGGGAAGGCGCGGCATCTCGCCGTGGGCGCCGGCAAGAACCAGACCATCTACCTGATAGACCGAGACAACATGGGCAAGTTCAATCCGAACGGTAACAGCGCGATTTATCAGGAGGTAGACGGAGCCATCGGCGGTGTGTGGTCAAAGCCCGCGTACTTTAACGGCACCGTCTACTATGGCGCCGTGGATGACACCCTCAAGGCATTTCCCTTTACGAAGGCTATGCTGCCGGCCTCGCCCACCGCGCAGAGCGCAAATTCCTTTCCCTATCCTGGAACCACCCCGTCGGTGAGCGCGCTCAACGCGATCAATGGAATCGTGTGGGCTGTCGAAAACTCCTCGCCTGCGGTGCTGCACGCCTACGATGCCAAAACGCTGCAGGAGCTCTACAACAGCAACCAGGCTCCCAATGGCCGCGACAACTTCGGAGACGGGAACAAGTTCATCGCGCCGGCCATCGCGGACGGAAAGGTATTTGTAGGCACGCCTTCCGGAGTCGCTGAATTCGGGTCGTTGAAATAGCGCGCTGTGCCGGTCCGTTCGATGCTCTCGCATGCCTTAGCATGGTGGGACAGCACGAGAGGATTGCCATGAGCGACGCCGTGACCACTCCAGGATTCCAGGACATCTCCAGCTTCACGCGCGAAACCAACTACGGCACGTGGCGTTTTCAGAAGGGCTGGAAGCCATTGCCCATCGTCGATGCGGAGGGCTGCTGGTTCATTGACGACACGGGCAAGCGCTACCTCGACATGTCGTCGCAGCTCATGTGCGTCAACCTCGGCCACAAGAATCCGCGCGTCATCGAGGCCATCGCAGAGCAGGCGCGGGAACTGCCGTTCATGGGGCCGGCCTATGCCACCAACGCACGCGCTCGCCTGAGTGCGAAGCTGCTTGAGGTTCTGCCGCAGGGACTTGAGAAGTTCTTCTTCGCCACCAGCGGCACGGAGGCCAACGAGGCGGCGTTCAAGATTGCGCGCATGGTGACGGGCCGCAACAAAATCATCTCGCGTTATCGCTCTTATCACGGTTCGACTGCGGCCTCGATTGCGGCGACGGGCGATCTGCGGCGCTGGGCGATGGAGCCGGCGGGGAAGGGGATGGGGTTTGTGTTTGCGCCGGAGACGAATTGCTACAAATGCCCGATCGGGCACACGTATCCGGGGTGCGGAATCGCTTGCGCGGACTACATCGACCACATGATTCGCAATGAGGGAGATGTGGCTGCGGTGATTGTCGAGCCGGTTGTGGGCACGAATGGCGTTCTTGTTCCGCCGCCGGAGTATCTGCCTAAGTTGCGTGAAATCTGTGACTTCCATGGCGTGCTGCTGATTGCTGACGAGGTCATGACGGGATGGGGACGGACGGGGAAGTGGTTCGGCGTGGATCATTGGGGTGTGAAGCCGGACATTTTGACGACCGCGAAGGGCATCACTTCGGCCTATGTGCCGCTGGGTTTGTGCGCGACTACGAAGAAGATTGCCGACTATTTTGAGGATCGTTATTTTTCGCACGGGCACACGTATGAGGCTCATCCCATTACACTTGGGCCGGCGGTGGCGGCCATTGAGGAGACCGAGAGGCTGGGGTTGGTGGAGCGGGCAGCAGAGCTGGAGCCTTATGTGCGGGAGAAGCTCGAAGCGCTCAAGGAGAAGCATGTGTCGATCGGCGATGTGAGGGGATTGGGGCTCTTCTTTGCGGTGGACCTGGTGAAGAACCGCGAGACGAAGGAGCCGTTCAATACGATGCGCGATAAGGTTGAAGGTAAAGGACTTATCGTGGATCAGATTGCCGCGAAGATGATGGCGGACGGCGTCGCGCAGCAGTCCTGGGTGAGCCATTTTGTGATTGCGCCGCCGCTGATCGTCACCAAAGAGGAGCTCGATTTCGGCATCGATTGCCTGGACCGGCACCTTGGGATCGCGGACGAATTGGCTACTGGAGCGTGATCTATCTCACCCAAAACGGGGTCAAATCCAGCGATTTGTCTACGACAGAGGATACAAAATTCGCGAAACGTCTACGACAGGGATAACAAAATTTTGCGTTTTGGCCTCGATTTTTACCCCAAGCTGTCTAGGTATGCGGCCGGGGGATAGCGAAGGGAAGTAGAAAACAACGACTGGGGAGACTGGAAGCCGGTCCCAAGGTGGGGTGGAACAGTAGACGGCTCCCGTCCAGGACGATTGGATCGCGCTGGGACGGGAGCCGTTTCTGTTGGTGCGAATTGGACCGGATTATTGGACCGTGAGAGTCAGCTTGGTGGTGTGGCTGTCGGAGCCGGCGGTGGCGGTGACGGTGAGGTTATAGGTTTGCGCTTGAGGAGGCGGGTTGGAGCCGCTGGAGCCGCCTCCGCCGCCGCAGCCGGTGAAGACGGCGAGCGCAGCCGCGCTTCCAATTGCCAGGACGATGAGAAGCGTCTTGCTCGCGCGGCGCGCTTTGCCGAGCCCCAGCAGAGGCAGCAATGCCAGCCCCAGCACCAGAGGGAATCGTGGTGTGGCGGCGGGCACGGCCGCTGACTGCGCGGGTACCTTGACCGACAGCGTGACATTGGTGGTACCGGAGTTGGCGGGAACGCTGGACGGATTGAAGGTCACCGTCGCACCCGCAGGCAGGCCCGCGACTGTAAATGTGACTGCTGAGAGAGTGGTGGTTCCGCTGGGAGGCGTGACCGTCAACTGATACGTGGCGGTGCCGCCGGGCTGCACCGTGGCGGAGGTTGTGCCGCCGCTGGGCGGGGCGAAGTTGAAGTCGCTGATGGTTACCGTGGCGTCCGCGCTGGTCGCCGGAAGGAAGCCGTCATCGCCGGAGTAGACAGCGGTGATGGTATGGGTGCCGACGGCCAGAGAGGACGTGCTGCAGGTGGCGGTGCCCCCGCTCACGGTTCCGGTACCGAGCTCGGTTGTTCCATCCATGAACGTGACGGTGCCGGTGGGGGATCCCGCGGCAGCGGTCAGAGTTGCTGTGAAAGTGACGGGGTTTGCGGCATACGCTGTCGCCGCCGAAGAACTCAGGGCGATGGCAGGCGTTTGCAGGGTGATGGTGTAGGTTGCCTTGGCGACCGCGCTGAGGGCTGATCCCTTCGCGGCGGCAACGGCCTGGAGGGTTGCGGATTCGCGGATGGCGATCGGGCCGGAGTAGGTGGTCGAACCTGTGTCCGGCGTTGTGCCGTCGAGGGTGTAGTAGATGGCGGCGCCTGCAGTGGAGTCAGTGAGGGTGACGTGCTGTGCGCTGGTGTAAGCGCCCCCGGCTACGCTGATCGCGGGTGCAGCCGCAGGGGCAGGGAATGTGACTTTGCGGACTATCCCTGCGCCGGTGGGAATGTAGAGGTCTCCCTTGCTGTCGAAGGCGATCTGCTCCGCAGCCTCTATGGTTGCGATCGTGGCTTCCCCGCCGTCGCCGGAATTTCCGTCATATGTGTTGCCGGCGACCGTCTTGACCTTTCCGGTCTGCGCGTCCACTTCGCGGACGCGGGCGGAGGAATCGCCCCAGAGGACGTTGCCTGCAGTATCGACCGCGATGCCGTAGGGCCAGATACGCATATCCGTGGCAGCCAGCCCGTCGTCGTCGGGACCGGGATCACCCCCTCCCGCGATCCTGGTGATCATGCCTGTTGCCGCGTCGATTTTGCGCAAGCTCGCGTACCATTCGTCAGCGAAGAAGATATTGTCCTTGCTGTCCACCGTGATGGCAACCGGCTCGATCTCTGCAGACATTGCCGGACCGCCGTCACCGGGATCAGATCCGACCATTCCCGTGCCGGCAATTGTGGAGATTATCCCGGTCTTTGCGTCTACCCGGCGAATGCGGTCATCGCCGATATCCGCAATGATCAAGTTGCCGGAGGTGTCGAATGCGATCGCGGAAGGTTCGACGAAAGCCGATGTAGCGGGTCCACCGTCACCGAGCCCGGGATCCTGCCGGAATGTGCCGCCAGCGTAGTTATTGATGATCCCGGTGGACGCCGAAACAACGCGGACGGCGAGGTTTTCCGCGATGTAGAGATTGCCTGCCTTATCGACCGCGACGCCCCTTGGATAATTGAGAGGGACGCTGGTTGCCGGAGATCCGTTGCCGGCGCCGGTGAGCGTTCCATTTCCTGCAGCCACCGTGATGATTCCCGAGGGGTCCACCTTCCAGACAACCAGTGCGTACTGATCATCGATATAGGTGTTCCCGGCGGAGTCGAAGGCAACTGCCCAGGGATATTGAAGGTCGGCACTGGTGGCAGGACCTCCGGAGCCCGAGAAGCCCAATTGGCCCGAACCGGCAAAGGTGGAGATGATGTGGGTGGGCGGAGCCGTGATGGTGTAGGAACCGGAGGTAATGGAGCTCTTGAGGAAGCCGGGGGCAACGGCGAGGGCCTTGATGTTTGCCGAGCCTGTAACGTCGATGGGGCCATGGTAGCCCTGAGCAAAAGTTATGGGATCGACACCATTGAATGTCAAAAAGATAGCTGCTCCCGGAGTACTGCTCGAGATACTGAGGGATTTGGCGTCAGGGTAGGTTCCCGAGGCGACGCTGAACACCGGCGCAGCGGTAGCGGTACTGGGAGGAAGGGCGGGTGCGGTGATGACGGCAACCCGCGCCTCCGGAGCGTCATTGAGATAGATATTTCCGAAGGAATCGACGAAGATGTCCTCCGGCTGAACCAGGCCGGAACTGGTGGCAGGATCGCCATCCGCGCCGATGGCGAACGCGATGCCGAACACGCCGGCGATGGTGTTGATGATGCCGGTCTGGGCATCGACTTTGCGGATGGCGCCGTTCGTGGAGTCGGAGATATAGAGATTTCCGTCGCTGTCGGTCGCGAGAAATCCGAAGTACCCGAGGGAGGCCTTTGTTGCGGGCCCGCCATCGCCACCGCCCGGGACAAATCCGCCGTTCTTCGATCCCACATAGACGCTAACCTGGTGGTCGGTGCCGATCTTTTCGACGATC
The DNA here is from genome assembly GCA_963819365.1 of uncultured Acidobacteriota bacterium. Taxonomy (GTDB): domain Bacteria; phylum Acidobacteriota; class Terriglobia; order Terriglobales; family Acidobacteriaceae; genus Telmatobacter. The sequence continues at coordinate 296,056 of CAWFVY010000011.1, read as the reverse complement.
GAATAGCTGTACGGCCAGCCGTAGACATTCCCCTTTGAGTCCATGGCAAACGCCCGCAGGGCGTCGAAATTGATAACGGTGTTGTAACCCGCGTACTCGGAGATGTTTCCGTTGGAGTCGACGCGGTAGATGCCGACCTCCGTTCCTATGTAGAGGTTGCTGTTCGAGTCGGTTGCGAGGCCGATGAAGTTCACGAAGGTGGTGCCCAACGCTGTGCCTTTGGAGCCAGTACCGGTGGGATCGCCGGCAAAGCGGGTGATGATGCCGGTTTCGAGGTTCAGCTTGCGGACCACGTAATCGCCGTCTTCGGCGATGTAGAGGTTTCCGTTTCGGTCGAGGGCGAGGTAAGAGGGCCACGAGAGAGTTGCGCTGGTGGCGGGACCTCCGTCGCCGGAATCGCTATGGTTGCCGGTTCCGGCGATGGTGGTGATGATGTGGGTTTTCGCATCGACCTTACGCACGACGTTGTTATCCGTGTCGGAGATGTAGATATTCCCGGCGCTGTCGGAGATGGCGTTTTTGCCGCCGTACAGTTGGGCGGCGGGCGCGGGGCCACCGTCACCGCTGTATCCCCATGTGTCGTTGCCGGCGATGGTGTAAACAAAGCGGCTGGGAACGGAGGTGATGTAGTACTCTGCCCAGACCCAGTCGCTGGTCGAGTATCCGCTGGCCGTGGCGAAGGCGGTTACGATCTCGGACGAAGAGACGGTAATGGGACTGCCGTTGTACTTGAAAGCGTTCGTCGTGGCTGGGAAGGCGCCGTTGGTCGTGAAGTAAATAGTGGCGTTGGGAGTGCTGTCCGTGATTGTGACGGTTTGCGTGCCGGAATAACTGCCGGGAGCCACGGAGAACTGCGGCTTGGCGGCCTGCGGGAGCGAGGTATCTGCCGGGGAGGCGTGCACGCGCGAAAGGGCGGCAGTCATGGCAGCCTGCCGGGCCGAAGGCGTGACAAGTGGACTATGCGACGGGGCTTGCCGAACGGGGCCGGATTGCGCCCATGCCTGGAACTGGAAGATGAAGGCGACGCAAGGCAGGAGGAAGAGGCAGGTCCGGGTGGACCATTGAGAACCGCGTGATACGGCAGATGAAAGGCGCATAGTGAACTCCAGCAGAAGCAATCTGACACAACGCAGATGTTGGGAAGAGCGAACATGGCCCGCCGAGCCTTACCGAGACGGTGTGCTCGATCTCGTTGAACTTGTGTATTTTTGAGAGACGCGCGAAGGATAACACGCAGAATGACCGACGTCTATGATTCGGCCGATTGCGAGTCGGCGGCGCGGTGTTGCAGGGCGGACCGGGTGTCACTGGGGTGCCTCGTACAATGGAGAGGTACGCCTAGCGCTATGACGGACGACTCGCAGAATCAATCCCGGAAGACTGAAGCCGAACCGATTCCCATGAACGGGAACGGCGGAACGTTGGCGGATGGGCTGACGCCCACGGTCGATGCGGCCATCAGCGGGAATGGCTCGAAACCCTCTCCAAAAATTGAAGTCGAGACGAAGACTCTGGCCAAGACGCTGGCGAAGAAGGTAGATGAAGACCCGGTCGGCAAGGTGTATGACTCGGTTCTCATCAGGCGGCTCGGCCACTATGTAAAGCCTTACTGGGTGCAGGCGGTGATCTCGTCGATTTCAGTGATGCTGAAGTCGCTGAGCGACGTGGCGGGGCCGTATCTGCTGAAGGTGGCGATTGACCGCTACCTGGTGAAGGAGCCGGGCGCAGGGCTTTCATGGCTGGGGCTGCGACTGCCCAATGATCCGTGGCTGGGCATCACGCGGCTGGCGGAGCTTTACACGGCGACGCTGCTGCTGGCGTATCTGTTCGAGTTCATCCAGACGTACCTGATGCAGTGGCTGGGGCAGAAGATGATGTTCGATCTTCGCCGCGATATTTTCCGCCACATGCAGCGGATGCACGTGGGCTTCTTTGATACGCATGCGGTGGGACGGCTGGTGACGCGGCTGACGTCCGATGTGGACGCCATCAACGAAATGTTCACGGGCGGCATTCTGGCCATTGTGGATGACTTTGTCACGCTGACCATCATGGCCGGCATCATGCTGTGGATGAACTGGTGGCTGGCGCTGCTGGCGTTCGCGTGCTGCCGCTGATTCTGATTGTGACGCGGCTGTTCCGCAACTCAGTGCGCGAGAGCTACCGGCGGGTGCGGGCGGCGATTGCGCGCATCAACAGCTTTACGCAGGAACATATCAGCGGCATGAGCGTGGTGCAGCTCTTCAACCGCGAAGAGCGCGCGTACCAGGACTTCGAAGTCGTGAACAAGCAGCACATGATCGCGTTCAAAGACACGATCTTTGCCTACGCGCTTTACTATCCGGCGGTGGATGCTTCTCAGCACTGTGTCGATGGCGCTGGTGGTGTGGCGCGGCGGTTGGAGCGTGCTGGCCACGGCTCCGTGACGATGGGCATGCTGGCCATGTTCATTCATGTACTCGCAGCGGTTCTGGCGGCCGATTCAGGATTTGAGCGACAAGTACAACATCCTGCAGGCGGCGATGGCGGCGTGCGAGCGCATCTTCAAGCTGATGGATACGAAGCCGGAGATTGTCTCTCCGCGCATAGCCGAAGACGGGCGATGGGAGCAATCGCATTGAGTTTCGGCACGTGTGGTTCACGTATCAGAAACTGACAGACGAGCAGAAGGCGGCGGTTCAGCGCGCGCAGGTGGTGCGTGCGGGCTCGCACGATGACGCGAGCTGGCAGCGCTCAAGGATATTGAGTGGATTCTGAAGGATGTTTCGTTCACGTCGAGCCGGGGCAGACGGTGGCGATTGTGGGGCATACGGGCGCGGGCAAGACGACGCTTACCAGCCTGATGATGCGTTTTTACGATGTGACTGCGGGGCAGATTCTGCTGGATGGCGTGGATCTGCGGGAGCACGATCTGACTGGAACTGCGGCAGCATTTCGCGGTGGTGCTGCAGGATCCGTTTCTGTTTACCGGGACGATTGCGGAGAACATCCGGTTGGGCAATGACGCGATCACCGATGAGCACATGCCGCAGGCTGCGCGTGATGTGAACGTGCTGGACTTCGTCGAGAGCCTGCCGAGTGGATTCGATCGAGCCGGTGAGGAGCGCGGCAATTCGCTTTCGACGGGGCAGAAGCAGCTTGTCAATTTTGCGCGCGCGCTGGCGTTCAATCCGCGCATTCTGATTCTGGATGAAGCGACTTCGAGCGTCGATACCGATACGGAACTGCGCATTCGCGGAGCGCTGGAGCGGATGGTGGAAGGCCGGACGAGCGTGCTGATCGCGCACCGGCTTTCGACGGTGCAGCGGGCAGACACGATCCTGGTGATGCACAAGGGACAGTTGCGCGAGATGGGTTCGCACCAGGAACTGCTGGCGCAGCGCGGGCTTTACTGGAAGCTGTACCAGTTGCAGTACAAGGACCAGGAGCTTGGGGTCGGCAGCAGGTAGCAGGTCTGGCGCTCTGCCGAGACAGCTCATCAAAGCATTCGACCATCAACGCGGTAGCTCGGGATGTCGCCGGACAGAACTCGGCTCTGCCGAGATTTGGTACTCAGCTATGATCACCATTCATTCGATTCAGCTGCCCGTGCCTGGCATGGAACAACTGCTAGCAGAGGCGCTCCAGGAAGGGTTTTTCTTCATCGAGAGGTTGTGGGAGGAATGGGAGAACGGCACCAATCGTTTCAGCGCGCCAGGAGAAGGGCTGTTCGGCAGTATGGACCAAGGGGTATTAGTCGCAATCGGCGGCCTGAACCAAGATCCATTTGACGGCCGAAAGGGCATTGGTCGCATCCGGCGAGTTTATGTCAGATCAGCCTGGCGAAACAAAGGCATCGGACAAGCCCTTGTTCATACTCTCATCGAGAATGCACGAACAAGCTTCACCGCCCTTCGCCTTCGCACCGATAACCCCACGGCGGCTCGGCTTTATGAGCGCATTGGCTTCTCACGCAGTCTGGCATTGAACGCAACACACGTATTGAATTTCGACTAAACGGCCAGGCAGCTTGAGTAGCCAAGGCCCCTCCAATGAAGGCTGGGGTGAGTCAGATAGCCACGCCTCTTTGTGAGACACCGACGAATGTCCGGACGAAAAATGCCCCGCGAACCGGAAGGTTCGCGGGGCATGAATGCGAGAGGGTAGAGCCGTTACGGAGTTACGGTAAAGTTTTGCGTGGACGGTCCAAGCGAGGTGTAGTTCGCGGCGCCGGGATAGGTGATCACCACGGAGTGGCTTCCGACTGCGGGGTGGGGAATGATGAACGAGGTGCCGCCGTTCGACAGCGTTGTGGACTTGGTCGCTCCGTTGTCATAGACATAGTTGATGCTGCCCGGGGGCGATCCCGCGTTCGACCAGACGCTCACATTGCAGTGGAAGTCCTGGTTGGTGGCGTAGGAGAAGTTTGAGTTCCAGCAGGCGATGCCCCACTGCGAAGTGACCTTGGCGACGGTCACATCGGTGAGCGCCGAGTAGCCGCCGGGATTCTGCGAATCTCCGGAATACAAGGCGCGCAGGTGGTGGGTGCCCGCGTTGAGCGCGGGGTTGATGTACCAGTAGGCACAACCGTCGCCGCCAACCGTGAGGGTTTGCAGGACCGTGTTGCCGTCCAGAATCTGCACGGTTCCGGTGGGGGTGGCGCTGCCCGTCTTCGTGATGCAGGTCTTGGTGTTGGTTGCACCCGGGAAGGTGAGCTGGGTGGAGTCAAGGTGGAGCACGATCTTCGAGCTGAAGGTGTAGGTCGCGGTGAGCTTCAGCTTACCTGTGCTGGGGCCGTAGTTGTTATCCCCGCTGTAAGTGGCTGTGAGGGTAACGGCGGAGGTTGTCCACGGGATGTAGGAGCAGGTGGCCTTGCCGTTCGCCCCTAAGGTCGCGGTGCACAGGGTGTTGACGCCATCGGTAAAGGTGACATCGCCGCGCGGCGCACTGAAGCCGGTAACGGTGGCCGTCAGCAGGTCAGCGACGCCGACCTTGGGGAAGTTCGACGCGGCGGTGAGAACCGTTGTGCTGTCCGCCCTCTTGACCGTGAACGAAAGAACCGCGGAAGTGCTTGTGGCGAAGTTCGTATCACCGGGGTAGACGGCTTTCAGTTTGTGAGTCCCCACGGAAAGCGTGCTGATGTTCAGCGTGGCCTGGCCGAGGGAGAGATTGGTCGAGTTAACGAAGGTAGTGCCGTCGTAGAACTTGATCACCTCTCCGTCTGTTGTGTGGTTCTGTGCAGAGTAGGGACTCAGTGTCGCCGTGAAAGTGACCTGGCCGCCCCACTTGCTGGGGGAGGGTAACCCAGCGAGCGAAAGGGTGGTTGCGATCGGCTTGGCGGTCAGCGGCACAGTGTTCGATGTGCTGCCGGTGTAGTTGGTGTCGCCGGGGTAGACGGCATCCGCCAGATGGGTGCCGGTGCCCGCGACGGCAACGCCGGTGAGCGAGGCACTTGTGGTGGCCATCCACGTCGACTGGAACACATCGACATCAAGCAGCATGGGGCCGATGCCGATGATATCGGTGTAGCCGTCGAAGTTGGTGTCGGCGGAGAGCAGGCCAAATGAAGAATCGCCATTGAGCGTGCTCTTTTTGAAGGTGCCATCGCCCTTTCCGAGCAGCGCGGTGATTTGGAGGCCGTCCCAGTTGCCGACTGCCAGATCGATTTTGCCATCGCCGTCGAAGTCGCCCTTGGTGATGTACATGGGTCCGGGAACGGTGGCGGGCATTGACTTGCTTGTGAAGGTGAAGCTGGTGTTCTTGCCGGTGTTGTTGACGTTGTTGCCGAGGAGGATGTTGACGTTGTCATCGCCGGAATTGGTCACTGCGATATCGAGAATGCCGTCGCCGTTAAAGTCCGCCAGGATGAGGGCGGAGGGGGCTGTGCCCGCCGGAATGCTTTGTGGGATCAGGAAGAATTGGCCCGGGCTGTTTTGCACAAAGAGGGTCAGGTCGTTGGTGTTGGGGTTGGCCAGGACGTAATCGGTAAGACCGTCGCCGTTGATGTCACCCACCGCGATGGCCGAGGGCGGGTTGACCGGGTTGGAAAACTGGTACTGAGGGAAACCCCAGGTGACGCCGGGGCCCGGGGTCGTCGTGTTGGGCAGGACGAACGATCCGAGGGTGGTCGTGCCAAAGATGCTCTTGTACCCGGTATTGGAGAGATCAGCCACTACAAGGGAGGTGATGTAGGGGAAACCGCCATTCGGGGTAATAAGAGGGTTGCCGAAGGAGCCGAAGGCGGGGACGTTGGCAAAGGGGATTCCGGTTCCGGGGAAGTACATCAGGCTCTCATTGTCGAAGGCGACGAGGAGATCGGGATTCCCGTCATTATTCAGGTCGGCGGCGGCAATGGCCGTGGGCACTGAGAAGTTCCCGGCGGTGGTGATGGGGGTGAACTGGGTCGGAAGGGTGAATCCGGTGAGTGAATTCAGCAGCACCCAGACGTCATATTGATTGGGAATGGTGAGGTCAGGACCGACGATGATCAGATCGGGCAGTCCATCGTTGTTGACGTCAGCCATCGTGCTCAGCATGTTGAAAAACGGCGGAAAGTTCTGAGGTTGCGGAGGCATGACCGGCCCGTTAAACCCGAACGAAAACGCGGTCGGTCCAAGCGGGGCTGATCCCAGATTGAAGTTCGCGTTTGACGTGTCATAGAAGCCGACGCTGCCGGTGGGTTTGACCGTGCTGCTGCCGGTGGCAGTCACCTTGGCGTTGAGGGTGTAATTGCCCGGCGATCCACTGCTGGTGAGCGCGGTGGTGGTGGGGCCGTACGGGCCGATGACCTTGAAGTTATAGGGCGCAGATGTACTGGGTAGCTCAGTGACGCTGGGCGCGAGGCCTGTCCCAATGAAAACTGCTTCATATTTGTGCGTGCCGGGCGTGGGCGTGATGACGAGATGGGTGGTTCCCGCATTCTGCGGGCCCGTCGGGATCACCAGCGATTGCGAGCCGAGCGCGTGTCCGCTAAGGCAGGTTGTTACCGATCCGTCGCAGAACACCACGGTTCCAGTGAATACCGGGTTGCCGGAGAACGTCTTGACGGTCGCGTTGAGGGTCACCGGAACGCCCAGGGGGGCCTGAAGCACCTTAACGGGCAGATTGTTCTGGATCTGCGTGATATTCAGCGTGGTGGCGGTCACGGGCGGCAGCTGGGCGCCGGCCCTGACAGGCGCCAGCAGGCACAGGAGCGCGACGATCAGTCCGGCACAGAGAAAAGGCGTGAACTTTGAAGGCGAAATGGCATGGGAAGCGTGTAGCCGCGCCCGGCTGAGTGAAATCTCGGTATGCATATGTGACCCCCGCTGAAATTTCTCTTTGATTTTTGCCGCAGACGACGAGATACGAGCCGGGCAGGCGACCGCGCAGCATGGCGCGGTACAGCCAGGTTCTCGTCCAGTCTGTGGATTCGTGTTTTGGGAAAAACGCAATCAGACTTCAGGTGAAACAGGGAGGGGGAGGTCTGGCCTAGCACAAAAGTTGTAGGCCACAACCGATAACGAAGGTAATAGGCTGAACCGGGTGAGTCAACAGAAATCTGGTCGCCGGGATAAGGATTCATCTTCGTTAAGTCACGTTTTCGAGGTTACTTTTGGTTACTTTTCGGGGGCTGGCGGGCGGCCTGAGGTGGGGATAGATGGATCCGGCGATGTTTTCCTAACCGCGGCGTAGACTGGGTAGTCTTATGTTCAAGATGGGCCAGAACGGCGGAGTAGCGGACGGGGCGGCGATTGGGGCAGTGCTGGCCGGCGATCGCGATGCCTATGGCGAGTTGGTGAAGCGCCATAGCCGGATGCTCTTCCGGTTGGCCTACCGCATGACCGGCAACCAGGCGGATGCGGACGACGTGGTGCAGGACGCGTTCCTGCGTGCCTATCAGAAGCTGGCGACTTTCGAGTCGCGGGCGGATTTCGGGACGTGGATTTATCGGATCGCTGTCCACTGTGCTCTGGACAGGCTGGCGAAGCGGCGGGCAGAAGAGGCGCGGCGGGTGAGCGAGCAGAACGATCCGGAACAGGATGCCATCCAGGTTCCCGATTTGAGTCCCAGCCCGGAGAGGCTGGCCATGAGCGCCGAGATCGCAGCCTTGCACGAGATTGCCATGCGCGGGCTTTCGCCGATGGAGCGCACCGCCTTCGTTCTCCGCCACATAGAGGATCGCAGTACGGAGGAGATTGCGGCAGCGCTGAACGTAACGCCGAATACGGCAAAACAGAGTGTCTATCGAGCCGTGCAGAAGGTGCGGCACCGGCTGACCCAATTGAAGGTAATGGCATGAATCATCTGACGGACGAGGAGCTCGTGGAGCGGTATTACGGTGTGACCGGCGAGGCGGCCGGCGACCACCTGAAGGAATGTGCGCAGTGCTCCGCCGCGCTGGCGGCGCTGGAGGGCGATTTGTCGGTGTTGTGTCCCGTGCAGGCGCCGGAGCGCGATGCCCACTACGGCGAGCAGATGTGGGCGCGCGTGGAAGCGGCTCTGCCTCGGCACGGGTCAGGGTTCGTGCTTTCCCAGGTCTCAGAAGCGAGACCTGGGGCACCCCCATCGCGTGCGCTGAGAGAGGCGCGGTTGGGGCGATTCAGCATCTGGCTCGGACTGGGGCGAGGACTGGCCTATGCCGCGGGATGCACCGTGCTGGCGGCTGGAGGGTTCTTTGTCGGACGGGTATGGGAGCATCGCCACCCGGCGCAGGCTACGGCTCATGGGACTCAGGCTCCGGTGATAGCACCGCAACCAAAAGTAGTGGTGGTGGTGCTGGGAGACCACCTCGACCGCTCCGAGCGTCTGCTGGTGGAGCTGAAGCACGCCAACGCCGATAGCGATAATGTGGACCTGGCTCCGCTGCCCGCCGAGGCTCGCAGCCTGCTGGCCGCCAATCGGGTATTCCGCGACGAAGCGGAGGACGAGGGGGATCCGGGGCTAAGCAAGGCTCTCGATCATCTGGACCGTCTTCTGACTGAAATTGCCGACCGGCCGGGCGGGCTTGATGCGGCGGAGGCGGCGCGTATCCGCGATGAGATGAATGCAGAGGGACTTCTGTTCGAGGTCCGGGTGCTGCGATCGAAGAACCCGCATCGCATGAAATCTGTGCGGGTGGTTGCCAAGGGAGGTGCGGCATGAGAACGAATGGGGTGTTGCTGGCCTGTGTGGTTGGCGCGGTTGCCCTGGTTGGCTCGGTGCCGATCCAGGGGTGGAGTCAGCCCGTTCCAGGCGAGGCGCTGCTGGCCGCGGGGTCGGCTTCCGGCATGTTCGATGAAGCCAACGCCGTGTCTTTCCCAGATGACAGGGATTACGCTGCGGGCAAGCAGGCTATCCACGACGGGCGCTGGGCCGAGGCCGCGACCATCTTCGGGAAACTCGTCGATGTTGGAGGAATCCACGCCGACAGCGCTTATTACTGGAAGGCTTACGCGCTGAACAAGAGCGGGAAGGCCGATGAGGCAATCCATACTTGCGGCCAGCTTCGCAATGACTTCAGGAAGAGCAGCTGGATTGAAGACTGCGACGCGCTGCAGATCGAAATCGACTCCAGCCGCGGCAAGCCGGTTCCGCCCAAGGCCGAGCAAAGCGATGAGCTGAAGCTGCTCTCGCTGGCGAGCCTGTTGCAGTCAGACCCGCAGAAGGCGACCGAGCAGATCAAGGACATTGTGAACAGCGACGCCTCAGAGAAGCTGAAGGAAGGCGCGGTCTTCATTCTGGGCCAGCAGGTGCCGGATTCGACCTATCCGCAGATTGTGCGGATCAGCTATCTGGAAGGCGATGTCCGGATTGCGCGCGCCAGCGAAAACGAGAAGTCGAAGAACCCGGCATGGGAGACTGCCGTGATGAACCTGCCGCTCAATGAGGGCGACAGCATTGTGACAGGCAAGGACGGCCGCGCGGAGATCGAGTTCGAGGATGCCTCGGCCGTATATCTCGGCGAGAATTCGGTGCTCAATTGCATCGACATGCATACCACCGGCGGAGTTCCGCACACCGAACTGGCGCTGGTAACGGGGACGATGACGACGCATCTGGACTCGCTGATGGGAGGCGAGACGTTCCTGATCCGCACGCCCACGGAGAACGTGCTGGCCCGCTATCCGGAGAAATCGGATCTCAGGATCACCAGCTACCTGGACGGCGTCGGCGTGGCCTCGCTCAGTGGCGGAGCGCTGAACGTGACGGGCGCGAACAAGCTCGACCTGACGCCGGGCAAGACGGTGTTTATCGGCGAAGGCCACCACGTGACCACGGCCGAGGAGGCTGGCAAGGCAATGGACTTCACCGCGTTCGATGCATGGGTTGCCGACCGCCATGCGGGCCGGACCAGTGCGTCCGCCGAGGTGATGCAGGAAGCCGGCATGCAGAAGCCGATCCCCGGCATGGCGGATATGAAAGGCAAGGGGCACTTCTTCGACTGCCCGCCCTACGGCACGTGCTGGGAGCCGGACGCACCGCAGGCGAGGCCGATGCTGGCGGCCGGGCCAACTCCTCCCCCGACCCCGAAGTCGGCTTCGCCCTCGGCGGGCGGGACGACGAATGGCGCGTATTCCAATGCCGATTGGTTCCCGTGCTTCAGCAGCTGGTATCCGGGCATGGCGTATCGCGGACTTTATCCGGCGGGCTACGCAGGCAACCCGGGCGCTTTCTATTCCGGCGTCGATCCATACGCGTGGGCGGTCTGCCACTCGGGCGAGTGGATTCCCTACAACAACAGATATGCGTGGGTGGCGGGCTCTCGCAGGCATCATCACTGCCCGGTGCGCTGGATCAAGGTCGGTCACGGGCCAGTACCAATTCCGATTCATCCCAGGGACGTGAAGGGCAAGCCTCCTATCAATCGGGTAGGCCTTCAGCCGGTGAAGACGAAGGACGGGCTGCACGTGAACCCCATCAAGGTTGAGCCAGGGAAGCCGATCGAGGTGCTGAAATCTCCTCCCAAGGAGTTCCGCAATGCGCCGCAGCCGGTGCTGGCGCGTGTGGATGCTCCACGGATGCAGGCGCTTGCCATGCATGACAACGTGAAGGCGGGAGTCGTTGCCCACACTGCGATTCCGATGACGTTCAATCATCAGCAGGGATTTGTGACGTCGCACCAGGTGATGCAGGGCGGACGGCCGGTGGCGGTGAGCATTCCGGTCGGCCGCATCGGCGGGGGTAGCGGATTCTCCGGCGGCACACCGGGAACGGGCTTTGCGGGGCATAGCGGGGGCGCGGGGTTCGGCGCAGTGTCGCGCGGTGGCGGCTTCAGTGGCGGCGGCTTCAGCGGTGGCGGAGGCAGCCACGTCAGCGGCAGCGTCGGAGGCGGGGGTGGTGGCGGTGGGGGAGCAGTACACGGAGGAGGCTCCGTCTCCACGACCAGTTCCTCATCTACTGCAACCAGCACGGCCGCGTCTTCCAGCGGTTCCCATAAATAACGGATAGGAGAAAAGCGGGGTTCCGGCTGCGGCGGCCGGAACCCCGCTTTCTTTTGTGCGGCGAAAACAGGGTCGCAGGTGCACGGATTCCGTCCGGAGCAAACGACTGAGCGCGTTGGGCATCAGAACAGGAAGGGTCTACTCCGAGGGTATCGCCGTTTCCATGTCCAATTCAGATCTAACCTCGCTCATCCTGGTCCTGCTGTTGCTTGTCGGCTTTGCGCAACTGCTGGGGTACGTGTTCGTGCGGCTGCGGCAGCCCAAGGTGATCGGCGAGATTCTGGCGGGGATTGTGCTGGGCCCGGCGGTGCTGGGCAGGATCCCGGCCGTGTCTGGCCTGATGGCGCAGGCGAAGCACCAGGGCAACGTGCTGGACTTCGTCTACTGGCTTGGGCTTCTGCTGCTGATGTTCCTGTCGGGAGCGGAGACGCAGCAGCTATTCTCGCGCGAGGAGCGGCGCGAAGTGAGCTGGCTGGCTATCGTCGGCTCGGGGATTCCGTTTGTGCTCGCGCTTGCGTTGGGGCCGTGGTTGATCCGGCCGTCGCTGGCAGGCCCGAACAGCAGTCGCATTTCGCTCATGATCATCCTCGCGGTTGGCGTGGCGGTGACCTCGGTTCCGGTGGTGTCGAAGATCTTTGCCGACCTGAAGATTCTGCATACGCGCTTTGCACGGCTGGTGCTGGGTGTCGCCGTCTGCGAAGACATCGTGCTGTGGCTGGCGCTGGCGATTGCGACGGCGATGGCCGGCAAGGCGGCGCTCGATGCGAAGAAGATGGCGATTCACCTGCTGGCGACCATCGTGTTCTTCCTTGCCGGGCTGACGATTGTGCCGCGGGTCATCAAGCGGATCAACAAGGCAGAGCACAACGTGCTGGTGAAGCAGTCGCCCACTGCCTACGCGCTGGCCGTGCTGTTGGCCTACTGCGCCGTAGCGGGCACTCTGGATGTGAGCCTGGTGTTTGCCGCGTTCCTGGCGGGATTCGCCGTGGTGCACAAGAAGCGGCGGATCTTCGCTGAGGCGCTCGATGCGATCGGCAAGGTGGCGTTCGCGTTCTTCATCCCTGTGTACTTCGCGATCGTCGGACTCAAGCTCGATCTCATTCGCGGATTCGGGTTGTGGATGCTGGTGGCGTTTCTGTTGGGCAGTTGCGCGGTGAAGATGTTGTCAGTGGGGCTGGCCGGACGGCTGGCGGGATTCCGCGGGCTCGACCTGTTTAACCTGGCGATGACGACGAATGCGCGTGGCGGACCGGGCATCGTGCTGGCCAGCGTGGCCTTCGACGCGGGTATCATCAGCTCGCAGTTTTATACAACGCTGGTGCTCGCCGCTGTGCTCACATCGCAATTTGCCGGCGCGTGGCTGGACTTTGTGCTGCGCAAGGGATGGCCGCTGTTGGCGCCGAAGGCTGGCGACGAAGGTGTCTCGGAAGTCGTCACAGAGGCGCCACGAGCGGCGTGATCTCCAGTGTGAAGCGGCGAGCCGTTCTTGTTCGGAGTGATGACAAAGCCCCCGTGGTCGGTAAGTCGGCCTTTGCAGGGGCTAAAGCGCAACAATATTTATGGACTCTATCGGCACGACTGAAGTCATGCCCTGTTACAAGGCCCGCTCACATATGAAGTCGTGCCCTGTTACAGAGCCTCCCATAGAGTTTGTCAGCACGCTGGAAAACAAGAGCGGCGAGCCGTGTGGCTCGCCGCTTTGATTCTGACTCAGCTAAAGATTAGAAGTTGAATCGCGCGGCGAACTGGAAGGCGCGCGGCCCGCCGGAACCAAACACTCCGCCTGCTGTCGACACGGGCGTGCCGAAGCTCGATGAGAGGTTCGGATTGTCGCGGTCGGGCGTGAGCGTGTTGTAGTAGCCCGAATAGTTGAGATTGCTGACGCCGAGGAAGTTGGTCACGTTGAAGATGTTGAATGCTTCCCCGATGAGGGTGAGGCTGTAGCGGTCGCCGAAAACGAAGGTGCGGTCGAGGCGGAAGTCGAGCGCGTTGAAGCTGTCGCTGAACTTCGCACCATCGCTCACCTGCGGCAACATCACCTTCGCGTTGGCGCTGGCCTCATACACGCCGCCGCTCGCGTTGGTTGTCGCGATGAAGGCGTTCAGATCGGCTGCGCTGTGGAACTGGCGTCCGCCGGCATTGCGCTGCATGGTGGGAACGCGCTCGCTGCCGTCGGGGAGAAGGATGTCCATGGGCACGCCCGACGCGATGGTCCAGATGGGCGCGAAGTGGAGCTTCCACGGCAGGTTCGCCATGCCCGACAATACCAGGCGATTGCGCTGATCGTTCGGGGGAGGGCCATACTCGCGATGCAGATCGTTGGGATCGATGGGCGAATACTCGAACGGGATCTGGTCATCGTTGGCGTAGTTGTAGGTTTTCGCCAGAGTGTAGGCCGCGTCGAATTCGCCCCAGCGGGTGAAGCGCTGCTGCACGCTGAGCCAGAGCGCGTCGTACTTGGTGCCGACGGCCGATTCGAGATCGATGACTTCATCGGGGCCCTGCGTGTCGGGGTTGAATACTGAGCCGACCGGCCTGCCGATGATGAAGCGAGTGCCGAAGTTGTGGATGCCGTCCACCTTGACCAGCAGGCCGTGCGAGGTTTGCTTCTCGAAGCCGAGGTTGAACTGCTGCACCATGGGGCTGCGCAGGCGGTTGTTGATGATGTCGATGCCGGTGCCACCCGCGCCCGTGAAGGGGAATCCACTGAACGGGCTGGAGAGCACCAGCGGCGCGTAGGGCTTGAAGGTGCCATCCTGATTCAGGTAGACGGGAACGCCATTGTGGTCGGTGATGACGTTGCCTGCGGTGACGTTCAGAGCCAGCGCGCGGCCATCGAGACCGCGTTCGAGCGACATCACTTCAAGCGTGATGCGGTCATAGTAGATTCCGTATCCGCCGTGCATGCTCAGGTTGGGAGTGAACGCGTAGTTGAAGCCCAGGCGCGGCGCCCAGTTGTTGAAGTTGCGCTGGCGCGAGCCCTGGTAGAACGGTTGGACGATGGGATTGCGCTGGTCGTACCAACTGAAGTTGTTGGCGTTGGTGTCCATCTCCCAGCGCAGGCCGGCGTTGATGGCGAGGTTGCGCAGGACCTTCCAGTCATCCTGCAGGAACCAGGCGATGAAGTAGTTGTCGCAATCAGGCAGGGTGAGCGCGCGCTGCGGCGTAGCGCTGCGCAGCCCCACGGCGAAGAGAAGATCGTCGTCGTTGACCTTGCCGTCCTTGTTGCGATCGAAGTCAGGGAAGTCCTCAACGGTTTGAATATTGCCCTGCTGGAAGACGCCAAGGTAGAAATCGGCGTCAACGGATTGAAATTCTCCGCCGAAATTGAGCGTGTGTTTGTGCAGCGACCAGGTGACGGTGTCGTTGCCCTGCAGACGAAATTGGCGCGTCTGCTGCGGCACGCGGAAGGTGGCGCCGTCGTCGAGATCCGGATAGGTAATCTGCGGCGCGGTCGACAGCGGATCGGTGATGTTGACGAAGTTGTTGTCGGCGAAGCTGGCCTTGTTGATCACCGCGGGCGTGAAAATGTGCACCCAGTCAGCGATGAGGCCCTGCAGATGGTTGGTCCCGGTCTGCCGATAGGCGGCGGTGCCGAGCGAACGATCGAGCGAGCTCTGGCTCAGGTCGTCTTCGAGCTCAAGCGAGTGGCGGAAGCCGAAGCGATTGTGGTCGTTGAGCTGCCAGTCGAGCCGCTCCGTGGTGAGGAAATCATGCAGCGGCGCGGTGGCGAAGTCGCGCGTGATCTTCTGGTGCTCCGTATCGCGCACGCCTACAAGATCCGCACCGAGTTGCTGGCGGTCTTCCATGGCGACGAACCACCATGCCTTGTCTTTGCGGATGGGTCCGCCGATGTCGCCCGCATACTGCTGCCGGTGAAACGGCGGCGTGGTGCCGACCGAAGGATCGTAGGTGGCGGGCAGTCCCTGCAGCACTTTGTCGCGCTCGTAGAAGGCCACGCCGCCGTGCAGCGAATTCGAACCCTGCTTGGTCACGACGTTGACGACAGTGGACCCGCTGCGGCCGACTCCGGCGGAGAAGCGGTTGGTCGCAATCTGAAACTCCTGTACCGCGTCTTCAGGAATGTTGACCAGCGAACCGCCCACGGAGTCGTCGTTGTTGTCGGCGCCGTCAATGGTGACGTTGCCTCCGCGGCCCACCTGCCCGGCGGATGAAACCACAACCGTGTTGATCTTGGTTGGATCGAAGTTTGGCGCGGGCGCGTTTCCGGGAACGAGATACGACAGCTCCAGGTAGTTGCGGCCGTTCAAGCGGAAGCGTCTCGATCTGCCGCGCGCTGATGACGCCGCCGACAACCGAGCTGTTCGTATCGATGGTCTGCTGTGCGTCGGCCGCCACTTCAACCGTGGCATGCGCGCCGGCGACTTCAAGGCGTATCGGGATCTCGCGCGTGTCTCCTACCTGCAGCGTGACGGCTGCCCGCCATGGCGCAAATCCCGCGGGCGACGCGACGGAGAGCGAGTAGGGCGCTGCTTCCAATGTCGCGAATGAAAACGCTCCATCGGCCTGCGTGGTAAAGGTGCGCTCAGTGCCCTGACGTGTATTCGACAGCGTTACCAAAACGTTCGTCACGGAGTGGCCGGATGAATCCGTCACGGTTCCGCTGATGGTGGCAGTGGCAAGCTGGGCTCGGCCGGCGAAGGGGAACGCAGCAACAACAAGAACGAGCCCGCAGAGAGCTCGGGGGAATCTGAACTGGCGCAAGAGTGCCTCCGTCAAATGACCTCAAAAAGAGTGAATGGTTCTCGTCTGGTTCTGGATACTTCTGAAGCGCGGTGGGGTCCTTAGCGGACATTACTGAACTGGATCGACCTCGGCATCCACTTGTCGATGGATGAGGGCATCAACCGGAAGGAGGAGAGCGCCTCCGAGACAGGTGTCATTCTTTTGTAAGACTTACCTTTTCGGCTCCGGCTGCTGTCGTCAATCGTTCAATGTTCGTGCTAGGATCACGCCAACTTGTGCGCTCCCCCGTCTTTCGCACCGTCGGCGCGCATTCCTACAGTTCGCCAATTCAAAGGAGGCGGACATGAGCCTGCCTAGAACGACTGTGACAGTCTTCCTGTCGACATTGTGGTTTGCGGCCGCGCTACCGGCGCAGACAGCTGAAACGCATAAAACCAGTGACAACGCATCCAAGGTTCGCATCGTGCGCCTCAGTGAGGTCAAGGGCGACGTGCTGATGGATAGAGGGATCGGCCGCGGCTTCGAACCCGCGATGACCAACCTGCCGATTGTGGAACAGACCCGGCTGCAGACCGCCATGGGCGCGGCCGAGGTGGAGTTCGAAGACAACAGCTCGCTGCGCATTGGACCTAACTCGCTGGTGGAGTTTCCCAAGCTGGAGCGCATGCCCAACGGAACCACCGTCTCATGGGCGCGCGTGGTGAAGGGCACAGCGTATGTGAGCCTGATGAAGCCCTCACTCGTGAATCAGTTCACGCTGATGTTCGGCGCGCAGAGCGTGCAGCTGCCGCCTTCGAGCCACGTCCGTCTGGAGATGGCAACGGCCGACGCGAGGCTCGCGGTGCTGGATGGATCGTTGAAGGTGCAGGGTCCGGCGGGAGAGGTGGAGGTCGCCAAGAAGAAGACCGTTACGTTCAACCTGGCCACAGCCGGCGAATTGACGGTCGACAATCACCTCGCCTCTGAGCCTCTGGACACATGGGACAAGAACTCAGTTGGATATCATCAGCGGCTCGCGATGGTGAGTTCGCTGAACAGCTCGCCGTATGCCTATGGGATGAACGACCTGATGTACTACGGCAACTTCACGGATGCCAGCTCCTGCGGTGGCGGCATGATGTGGCGGCCGTACTTTGCGAGCGCTGCCTGGGATCCGTACTCCAACGGCTCGTGGGCATGGTATGGAAACAGCGGCTACTCATGGGTCTCGCCGTATCCGTGGGGCTGGACGCCTTACCACTCTGGAAGCTGGTCCTTCTGCCCGGGCACGGGCTGGGGCTGGGCGCCGGGTGGCAATTGGACGGGCCTGAACAACGTCGCCATGCTGGGGCCGCAGAGCGGTCCCGGTGGCGGGCCTGGAGGCGGCGGAGGGCGTCCTATTCTGCCGGCTCGCCCGCCTGTCAGCGGTGGTCCGACGGTGGTGCCGGTGAGCATGAAACCGCTGGTGCGGTCTGAGCTGAAGTCGGCTGACTCATTCGAGTTTCGCAGGGATTCAGCGGGGATGGGAATTCCGCGCGACACTCTTGGCCGGCTCGACAAATTCTCAGAACACGCGGTGACGCATGGCTCGGTAACGACGCCGGTGTTTGTGACCGCTCCAACGATGAACCGCGGCATGAACGAAAGAGCAGGCTTCGGCGTTTCAAATTCGGCGATGCTCGGTGCGACGATTCATCGCGGCGCTGCGCCGTCGCGTGCGGGTGATACCGAGCTATCTTCCGGATCGATCTCGGCTGGATCGGGATCGGCGCCATCGCATTCGTCGGGGTCCTCGCCCTCTGTGGGTGCGTCTCCCGGTGGACCAACGGGCGCGGGTGGAGGCCGTCCGCGCTGACAGACCGCAAGAATATGGGCCGCTTCGCGAGCGAGCGCGAGGCGGCCCTTTTGCGTTTCTGGAATGCGTCAATCATCAACCGGGTTGGAAGCGCATTCGCTAGGAATCCAGTTGGCTGGGTGGCGGTAAGGCAAGGGCTGGCGCCCTGGATCTGCCGGATTCCAGGCCTCTGGCCGCCAGCACGGCGAGCACAAGCACGAGTCCGTCCTCGATGAGTGCAGCAGGGAAGTCGCGGTCGAACAATCTGGCAAGCCTGGAGCGAAGAGCCGAGCCACCCAGAGTTCCCGCTACCGCGCCGGCGCCGCCCACGATGATCGCAATGGGAAGCCATCCCTCCAAGGCGGTGGCTGCGGCTGCACTGAGTCCGCCGATGATGACGCGCCAGGCGAATGCCGCAGGCGATTTGCGGTCAGGCATGAAGGGCAGCTTGTCGGCAACCATCTCGGCAAGAGCGAGGAGCGCGAAGACCGTAGAGGCGTCGAGTTTGCTGGATGACTTGGTCGAATCGGTTCCGGCATTGCGGCTTTTGGCGGCGCGCACGGCGGCGGCGGGAGCGGACATCGAGCGAAGGCCCGCCGCGATGCCCAGCAGGAAGGTAGCGAACAGGGGCATGGTTCCTCCAGGGGGCGAGGTACTCCAATCGCGATTCCATTATCACCGAATTAGAGGCTGAGGATCTTCGACGCAAATGAAAAGGCCGCTTCGCGTGTGCGAAGCGGCCTTTTCTGTTGCAATTGGTTATGGCGACTAGCGAGCCGCGACCGAAGGACGCGTGTCCAGCTTGCCGCTGGCATAGCCCTTGGCCATCTCTTCAATCGAGATTGGGGTGTAGTCTTTGGCATGTCCCGCCTGGCCGAACTGGGTCATGCGCTCGGCGACGACCTTGGCCATGGCTGCGCGCGCGGGAGTGAGATAGTCGCGCGGATCGAATTTCTCCGGCGACTCGGCGAACACCTTGCGGATGGCGCCCGTGATGGCGAGGCGATTGTCCGTGTCCACGTTGACCTTGCGCACGCCGTTCTTGATGCCCAGCTGAATCTCTTCGACCGGAACGCCCCACGTCTGCTTCAGGTGGCCGCCGTACTGGTTCACGATGTCCTGCAGTTCCTTGGGAACCGAAGATGAGCCGTGCATCACCAGGTGCGTGTGCGGCAGGCGCTTGTGGATCGCGATGAGCACATCCATCTTGAGCACGGAGCCATCGGGCTTCTTGGTGAACTTGTAGGCGCCGTGGCTGGTGCCGATGGCGATGGCCAGCGCGTCCACGCCGGTGCGCTCGGCAAACTCGACAGCCTGATCGGGGTCAGTGATGTGCTCGAGGCCGGTGCCGCCCGCGCCGTGACCGTCTTCCACGCCGCCCAGCACGCCGATTTCGCCTTCGACCGTGACGCCGCGCTCGTGCGCGTAGTCAACCACGCTGCGGGTAACGTCAACGTTCTCTTCAAAGCTGGTGGGCGTCTTGCCGTCGTCCTTGAGCGAACCGTCCATCATCACCGATGTAAAACCGAGCGCAATAGCCGACTTGCAGGTCTCAAAGCTGTTGCCGTGATCCTGGTGCATGGCGATCGGAATCTCGGGATTCAGTTCGGCAGCCGCCAGTATCAGGTGGAACAGGTACTTGTCCTCGGCGAACTTGCGCGCGCCGCGGCTGGCCTGGACGATTACGGGTGAGTTGGTCTCTTTGGCCGCCATCATGATGGCCTGGATCTGTTCCATGTCGTTGACATTGAAAGCACCGACGCCGTAGCCGCCCTTGGCGGCTTCGTCGAGGAGTTGCCGCATTGAAACGAGAGGCATTGAAAATCTCCTTTTCTCTGCTCCAACCGCACGATTCTTGCAGAAAGCGCACTCCGGCGGCGGGAACTGCAATCGTCTTTATGGTAACAGAGGCTGACAAGCAAAAAGTGTGTTGGTGAGCACAGCAGAGCAGCAGCTGTAGAGCCAGTCTCCACGGACGCACTGGACCTCAAAAGAATCGTCGCAGTCTCTCGGGGCGGATCGTACTGTGTAGAGTTACAGTTTGTTCAGCCGAGCGGCGTGAATGCTGCCTGGCGCGGCGGCACAGCAAATTTTGCGCGGCATTTCAGCGGACTTCGGCTATTCTGAATCGTCTCATTATCCCCGCAGGAGGTCAGGTGACACAGCTATCCCCCGAAAATCATGCGATCACGCACGTCAGTGACACGGCCCTCATGGTTGCGGCTTGCCGCGCGCTCGAAACTGAAGAGCCCGACGCTTTCGCGCGCGATCCTTTTGCCGCACGCCTGGCCGGTGAGCGCGGCTTCGCCATCCTGAATGGAATGTCCTGGTCGATGATCCTGCGGTTCGGCATGGCCGTGCGCACGCGCTTCCTGGATGAACTGTTTGCCGAGGCCCTGGCAATTCACCCGATCAGTACCGTTGTGAGCGTTGGATGCGGGCTGGATACCCGGCCCTGGCGCCTCGATCTGCCGCCAGAGCTGCGCTGGATCGAAGTCGATTTTCCCGACGTGCTGGACTACAAGCACGGCTTGCTGGCCGCCGAGCAGCCACGTTGCCGCGTGGAGCGCCTCAGCGCGGACCTGAACGACGCCACCCAGCGCCGCACGATCTACGAAGCTGCCGGGACCAAGCGGTCCCTGGTGATTACCGAAGGGGTGCTCATGTATCTCCCGGCGGCCACCGTGGATGCTCTGGCCGCCGAGATTCCCAGCGCATCCGGCGTATCCCACTGGATCAGCGACATCACCACCAGCGATTTCAGCAAGGCATTGCGCGGCGGCGCGACATCGGAAAGCGGCTTTGAGCATGTTCGCGCCCCGGACGCTCTGGAAGGCGAGCAGATTCTCGACGTCCTGAGCACTCACGGCTGGACGACAGAGGCAATGCGCAGCTACATCCGAGACGCCGCCTTTACCCAGGACCGCGTGCGCCGCGTCTTCGGAGAAAGGCCGCAGTCTGCTCCGCCGCCTTTCCCGCCCGGCGATCCCACCGGCATCCACCGGTTTGCGCGCGCGTGAAGCGCGCACGGCGACGTCAAAAAGCCAAGGGCCGCTCCCTTGCAGGAGCGGCCCTTAAATTCGCTTCGCCGAAGAGAACGAAGCTTACAGCTTCTCGTAGAAATCGCATGCGGAGCACGAAATGTAGACGCCGCCAGGAATGCCGCGCTCGCGGTCTTTCACGCGCTTCACGATGCGCGTGGGCTTGCTGCACTTCGGGCAGTCAGTCGACTTCGTCGTATCCATGACCTTCTTACGGTCACCAGTTTTTGCAATCTTTGCCATGCTTGGGTGAATCTCCTTCTCGGAATTGTCTCTGCTCACAGACACCTGCGGTGTGGCCAACTCTTCGGCATACACGGCAAGGGGCCCGGCTTCAACGGCGCGGTCTGGATGCTCTTCTCTTGTCGCCGGAAATGCGGGAGGGAGCGGACTCGCTCCCTTCAGTCTACATCAAGGCGCGTTTTCAGGCTGTTACGAAACTGCCGCTTACGGCTGGAATCCAACCTCTTTCGCCCGCTGGGGCGGGCTGGAGATGTTTTGAGATTCCGTGGACCCCAGTCTTACGACTGGGGCTATCCTATGCCGCCCGCTCATGCGGGTGCCGCCCGCTCATGCGGGCTGAAGACGATTCAATACCCTGCATACTCAGGCTCGACGGGCAGTTTCGTAACGGCCACGTTTTCAGGCCCGGATCGGCGCTGATGCTGCTAGTCGATTCAGCTGGCTGATCCCGCTAGCGGTTCGGCGGGGCTTGCGGGGCGGGCGGGTTCGCGGGCGGCTGCTGCGAATCCGCGGGCTTGGCTGTATCGTCGTCCGCGGGAGCCGGCGTCCGTCGGCAGTCTCGACGCATCGGGGTAGTCATCCGGCTTCTGCTGCGGGAACTGCACCGGCTTCATGCTCTCCGCTGGTCTGTGCCGGATCGTCCTGGGGCAGAGTCTCGCCGTCCTTGCGCAGACTCGGCGGAGGCGCCGCTGCCTGGGTGTCCGGGTCGCGGACCACGTCGCCCATGGCCACCGTCCGCGTGCGCTGGTCCGGCGAAAGCGGCGAGCCGTCGGTACGCATCATCCCCTCGACTTCATCCTTGTCGAAGATCTGCGGAGGCTTGCCCACCGCCGCCAGCTCCACGCGGATCACCCGGTTGCCGTTGATGCGCACGAACTGCACCGGATCGCGGCGGATTGCCGTAGACCCACTCCTCAAAGGGCATCTGGCCTTCGGTCTCGCGGATCTTCCGATCGGGCTGCCCCAGCGCGATACATCACCATATCCGTGGTCATGCCCACCATCACGTGATGGTTGAGGATTGCCTCTTTCAGCTTGGGCGGCAGCGTATCAGTGTATGCCTGGATGGGCGTCTTGACGTCGAACGAGATAAGCGGCGTCAGCAGCGCCTTCACTTCCTTGCCGGTCATGGGCGGGACCTGACCCTTGAAGGTCAGGGTCAGGCGAGCGCCCATCGGGTCCTGTCCGTCGTCCTGCACCACCGGGTTGGTCGCCTGGCCGGCACCGATCTGGATGTGGCGTGAGGAAGCGGTGCTTGGCGTCAGGACCGCCGTTGAGCATGAAGATGATCTTGTCTTTCTCGAACTTGAGATCGGTAATCACCAGCCGGTCGCCCGGCTTCGCGCTCAGGCCCTGCTCCGTAACCATGTTGAGATAAGGCTCGCCGGCGGGATTCAGCTTGCCATTTGCCTCAAGCGTGAGGCCCTTGTGGCCCTTGGGGAACGGCCGCATCGCAAACCCCTGCTCGGACTGCAGCAGACGAATCAGCTCCAGCCGGGTCCTCGTATCGAGCAGCCCGGGCGGCAACGGCACATGGGTGGGCACAATCTGCGCATAGCGCCGGTCGACCGCGGCGCCGGTCTGAGTCGCGTTGCCATGCGTATCGATCGTGATCGCCTGGGCGAACGCCGTCGGCGTCAGCGGCCAGCATAGGGGCCAGCACCACCGCCCCGGTCCAGACCCGGTGAGCTTTAGACATAGTTGGCCTGAAATACGATAAACGCCCTTCATGGGGTTCCTCCCATGTTGCATCCAGCATGCGCCGCAGGCAGCGGGCGAATCAAGTGCAAAGGCCAAATTCGCTTTCATCCGGTCCGCTAACCGGCCCAGACGGACACTACTCTCTTCGACTCCCCAGAATCGGCAGCGGTTATTGCGAAAGGTACGCGCATGGCCTTGCGGTACATAGTTGTGTGAGGGTCTATTGGGGGGATTCGTTGCCTGTATTCGGTTCGCCCGGCTCGGGATGCACCGGCTCCGGCGCCTGCGGAACGATTGGCGCGGCGGGCGCGCTCAGCGGAATGATCTGCACCAGCGATGGCGGAGCGGGTTCAGCCGGGCCCATGGCGGCTTCATGCTGCCGGCGGGCCGCGGCGTCGATATCTACGGGGATTCCCCCGGGGATGAGCTCCGGCGCGTTGTAGCGGAAGTCCAGTTCGCGGGTCATGCGGTAAATGACCGGGACCAGCGCCAGCATCACGAAGAAGGCAAACCAGCTCGACTCCAGCCCGAACCCGCCTCCCGTGAGCCAGAACGAACCGGTTGGGTCGCCCTGAATGACTGTGGAGTGCGTGTTGTCGCCGCTTACGGCAAGCCCGAACAGCAGCGCCCGGCTGGCCTTCCAGCCGAAGTTGAGTCCCCAACTGACCCAGAGCGCGCGGGTGCGCAGATAGGCAAGCGACAGTCCCACGGCAAAGGCGAACGACACCACCGAGGTGGTCCGCGTCGCCCCCGGTGTCATGCTCTCAAGAAATGCGTAGAGCAGGGAAAAGGCGAAGACCGCTCCGGTTGATCCAGTCGCGCGAGCAAACCGCTGAAATGCGTATCCCCTGAAAGCCAGCTCCTCGCCCAGGCAGAGCAGCGCGAAATAGGCGAAGTTGACCAGCAGCCAGCCCCATGAGGAAAGCGACAGGGAAACCGACACCGCGATACCGCCGAACGCGACCATCGCCAGCACGCACACGGCTGCCGCTGCCCAGCCGGCTGCAAGGCCCAGGCCAAACTCCTGCGGGAACCCCGGCCGGCGCGGCAGACCCTGCGCGCTGATGGGATGAATCTGCCGATTGAGCGAGAACCCCAGGCCCGCGAATCCCAGCAGTAGCAGGAAGACCAGCATTGCCTGGTCGGCCAGTGGCTGCCACGCCTCGCTCACCAGTCCCAGCGCTCCGTGATGCGCCAGCGCCCGCGCCAGAAAGTAGTAGAAAAGCGCGAAGCAGGAACTGTCCGTATGCGCGCAGGCGGCTGTCCTGTGCCTGAACCGTGGTTGTGGTCATCAGGCCGTAACCTTCCGTATAAAACTGGGCCATCTTGCGGAACTTCGCCTGGCGCATTGCGATGAGCTCATTGATGGGCACGGCCTTGATCTCAGCCAGATGCCTGCTCAGCGCGTCGGACAGAAGCCCGGCAGCCTCGGCATGATCCGCATGCGCGCCACCGGCCGGTTCGCGGAGAATCTCGTCGACGCAGCCGAGCTTGGCAACTTCAGGAGCGGCGATGCGCATGGCTTCCGCGGCAAGCTGCTTCTGGTTGGCATCGCGCCACATGATGGCCGCGCACGACTCCGGCGTAATCACGAAGTAGAGCGCATTTTCGAGAATCAGCACGCGGTCGCTCACGGCCAGCGCCAGCGCTCCGCCCGATCCGCCTTCGCCGGTGATCACCGAAATTGTCGGGACGCGCAACCGGCTCATCTCCAGAACGTTGCGGGCAATTGCCTCCGCCTGGCCGCGCTCTTCGGCGCCCAGACCCGGAAATGCGCCCGGGAGGTCAATGAAGCTGATGACGGGCCGGTTGAACTTTTCGGCTATCCGCATGCAGCGTAATGCCTTGCGATATCCCTCAGGGTGCGGCATGCCGAAGTTGCGGCGCACCTTCTCCTTGGTCGTTCCGCCCTTGCGGTTGCCGATGACCAGAACCTCTTCGCCATTGAGCCGGGCCATGCCGCAGGCCACCGCCTCATCGTCGCCAAAGGCGCGATCCCCGTGAATCTCGCTGAAATCAGTGCAGATCCGCTCGATGAACTCCATCGGATAAGGCCGCTCGGGATGCCGCGCCCGCTCGATTCTCGCCCACGCCGGAGATACTCCCGGAGCCGGCGTTCCACTGCCAGTATGCTGTTCGCTCATCGACACCTTAAATGATGCGGGCGCCGCCAAGGCCGCCCGTCCCTCACAAGATTCTACGGGGCGAGGCTACTTCGGACAAATATAAGTGGTTGGAATGACTGCGCCAAACTCGCGGCACGGCGGGATGCCGCGCGATGCTAGAATTCGGCAAAGTTCGCCAAACCCCCGTTACCAATCCTGATCGATAAATATCGTTCTTTCTCTGGAGGTCGCCATTGGAAGTGATGACGATGGTTGAATCCGCTCCGGCACAGGCGGCCGCTGAAGAGCGCTGGAGCCTTGCGGCGCGCATCGCATTCCGCTTCTCCGTGGTGTACTTCGGCCTCTACTGCATCGGAACGCAGATCATCAACTCGGTGTTTCCCATTCCCAAGGTGGAAACGCCCGACTGGACCACGCTGTGGCCGGTGCGTCCGCTGGTGTTCTGGGTGGCGGAGCACG
Organism: uncultured Acidobacteriota bacterium; assembly: GCA_963819365.1. Classification (GTDB taxonomy): domain Bacteria; phylum Acidobacteriota; class Terriglobia; order Terriglobales; family Acidobacteriaceae; genus Telmatobacter. The sequence continues at coordinate 270,585 of CAWFVY010000011.1, read as the reverse complement.
TGTTTCGCCTCAAGACGCCGCTCGTCTACTCCGGCAGCGGCAGCGGCGACAAGCAGTTCGACTGGGTGCTGGTGTTCTCGATCTTCGTCACCGCGCTGATCGCGACGGCGATCTGGTCCATTCTCGACCGCCGCCGTCAAAGCTATCCGACGCTGCGGAAATGGTTCTGGCTGTTCCTGGTGCTTTGCCTGGCCAGCCAGATGTTCGGGTACGGAATGGTGAAGGCGATTCCCCTGCAGATGCCCTATCCGTTTCTGTCGCGGCTGGTGGAGCCCTTCGGCAACATGTCGCCCATGGGCGTGCTGTGGTTCTCCGTCGGCGCTGCGCCGGCGTATGAGACATTCGCAGGATGCGCGGAACTGCTGGCGGGGCTGTTGCTCATCTTCCGGCGCACGCGGACCCTGGGACTGCTGATCTGCCTGGCCGACATGACGCAGGTCTTCGTGCTGAACATGACGTACGACGTGCCCGTCAAGCTGTTCTCCTTCCACCTGATTCTCATTGCGCTGCTGCTGCTGTTGCCCGAGCGGCAAGCGCCTGCTGAATTTCTTCCTGTTGAACCGCGCCACCGAACCGTATGAGCAGCCGACCCTGTTCACCGGCCGCCGCGCGCAACGCATCTGCGACCGGCGTGCTCGCGTTTGTGTGGCTCTGGATGCTGGGCTGCGGCGTCTACGGCACCTGGGATAGCTGGCATCAGTATGGGCCGGGCGCGCCAAAGTCCCCGCTGTTCGGCATCTGGAACGTGCAGAGCTTTACCGAAGACGGCAAAGACAAGCCGCTTCTGGCCACGGACGCGCAAGGCTGGAGGCGCTTGATCTTCGACTATCCGAGCTACCTGCAGGTCCAGCAGATGGACGATTCGCTGACTGGATTCCCCGTCGCAGTCGATGAACACGCTGGCACCGTCATCGCTGAACAGCAGGACCGACAAGAGCGTCACGGGAAAGTTCAGCTATAGCCGCGGCGCTCCCGGCAGCCTTCTGCTCGATGGCACACTGCGCGGCCGCAAAGTCACAATCAAACTCGAGCGCCAGGACGAGAAGAAGTTCCTGATCGAGAGCCGCGGCTTCCACTGGGTGCAGGATTATCCGTTCAATCGGTAAGCGCAGGCCATCTCGTACACTGTTCTGACACGCGCGACGAATGCCGGCCCGCGTCGTCGCCGTTGTATGAGATTTTCGCCCGCATGAGCGCCTCCATTGAATTCCGCGACGTATCGCTCGCCACGCGCGAAGGCCGGCGCATTCTCAACGGCGTCTCCTTCGCCGTCGAAGAGGGAACCGTCACGGCCATTCTAGGCCGCAGCGGCTCCGGCAAGACCACGCTCCTGCGCACCGTGAACCGCATCATCGCACCCACCGGCGGAGACGTGCTGGTGCAGGGAAACTCCACCGCGAACGCAGACCTCATTGCACTGCGCCGCGGCATCGGTTATGTGATTCAGGAGACCGGCCTCTTCCCGCATTTCACGGTCGAACGCAACGCTGGCCTTGTGCTTGAAGCTGAGGGCCGTCCGCGCGCAGAACGCAATGCCCGCAGCCTCGAGTTGCTCTCCGCGGTCGGCCTCGAGCCCGGTGTCTACAGCAGCCGCTATCCGCACCAGCTCTCTGGAGGCCAGCGCCAGCGCGTCGGCCTGGCGCGCGCCCTCGCCGCCGATCCGCCCATCCTCCTGATGGACGAGCCCTTCGGCGCGCTCGATCCGCTCACCCGCGCCGAGATGCAGGACATGCTGCGCGATCTGCTGGCTCGACTGCGCAAAACTGTTCTGCTGGTCACGCACGATCTCGACGAAGCGCTCTATCTCGCCGATCGCATCGCGCTGCTGCACGAAGGCCGCTTGATCGCACACCTCGCGCCGGACGAATTCATGCGTTCCACGCAGCCGGAAGTGCTGGCCTACATCCGCGCGTTCCATCGCGGCGAGCGCAGTCGAGGCCAGATCAACGGCGAGTCCAGTTCGGAGGCGCGTTCATGATCCGCTTCCTGTCGCAGTACGGCTCGCAGATCGGCACGCTGACCATCGAGCATCTGTGGCTCACCGTTGCGGCCATGCTGTTCGCGACAGCCATCGCCGTCCCCGCGGGAATCTGGCTGACGCGCGCGCCGCGATGGGCGCGGCCCGTCATCGGCCTTGCCAACGTGTTGCAGACCATTCCGTCGCTCGCAATGTTCGGATTTCTCCTGCCGCTGCCCTGGCTCGGCGACCGCGCGGCGCGCATCGCCATCGTCGCCCTCACCGCTTACGCGCTGCTGCCGATTCTGCGTAACACCTACGCGGGGATCAGAGGCATCGATCCCGCCGTGCTTGAAGTGGCGCGCGCGCTCGGCCTCACCGGAACGCAGCGGCTGTTCAAAGTTGAATTGCCGCTGGCCGCATCGTTTATCCTCGCCGGCCTGCGCACCGCCACCGTCACCTGCGTGGGCATTGCCACCATCGCCGCTGCTGTCGGAGCAGGCGGCCTGGGCGAACTCATCTTCCGCGGCGTGGCGTCGGTCGATAACCGCCTCGTTCTCGCCGGAGCTGTGCCGGCCGCGCTGCTTGCACTCGCCGCCGATGGCGCGCTGGGCCTGCTCGAGCGATGGTTCAAGGTAGCTGCATGAGTACCTCAGGGGCTGAAGCCCGCAGTTTCCGGGACCGAGGTACAGCACGACTGAAGTCGTGCCCTTTCGCGATTTCCTGTTTTGCCGCTGCTGTCTTAGGCGTACTAAGCTGCTTGACCGGCTGCGCTCCGCCGCACCCCGATCATCCCGTCATCGGCGCGAAGAATTTCACGGAGCAGGTGATTCTGGGCGAACTCCTCGCGCAGGAGATCGAAGCCAAATCAAACCTGAAAGTCGAACGCCGCTTCTATCTCGCCGGCAGCTACATCTGAACCAGGCGCTCGTCTCCGGCCGCATCGATGCCTACGTCGAATACACCGGCACCGCTCTCACCGCGATCCTGAAGCAGCCGCTGGACCGCGATCCCGATCGCGTTCTCGCCACCGTGACGCGCCTCTACGAATCGAAAGCGCATGTCACCGTTGGTCCGCCGCTGGGCTTCGAGAACACGTTTGCCATGGTCATACGCGGCGACGATGCGCAGCGTCTGCATCTCACCACGCTCAGTCAGGCCGCGCAATACACGCCGCAATGGAAGCTTGGCGTGGGATACGAATTCGAGCAGCGCCCCGACGGCCTTGCCGGCCTCAGTGCTGCCTACGGGCTCAAGTTCAACGGCTCGCCGCGCACCATGGATCTCGGCCTGCTCTATCGCGCGCTGAGTGCGCATCAGGTCGATATCATCGCTGCCAACTCGACCGACGGTCCCATCCAGGCGCTCGGGCTCACGGCGCTTGCGGACGATCGGCACTACTTTCCGCCCTATCAAGCCGTGCCGCTAGTGCGCGACGAGGCGCTGCGCCGCTGGCCGCAGATGCGCGCCGCGCTCGATGCGCTCGCTGGAAGAATCAGCGCGGAAGATATGCGCGCGATGAATGAAGCCGTCGACGGCCAGCACCGCGATCCCGCCGACGTGGTCCGCGAGTTCCGGCAACGCAAGGGCCTTTGATTCAGTTCTTCGCGAAGGCGCGAACGAACGCTTCAGCCGTGAGCCTGCCGAGCTTGTCATTCGGCGTGCGTGGCGGACTGCCGAAGATGTGGTTGTAGAGCATAGGCCCCAGCAGCAGGCTGATCGCAAGATTGAGATCGATGTCCGGCTGCAGCTTGCCGCGCTTGATGGCGCGCCGCAGAATCGTCCGCAGCTCGTGGCGCGGCGGTTCCATCACACTGTTGCGCCATGTGGCGCCGAACTCGGGATGCGTAGCCGAGTACGCGATCAGGCCGGGCATCATGCGATCGCGCGCTTCGGCAAACTCATCGGGAGGGCGGCGCAGAAGGATCGTCGCGATATCGTCGGTCACATCGCCCGTATCCACATCGTCGCGTTTGCGATGCAGGCCATTCACAAAGAGCATGACCTCCATCATCAACGCCTCTTTGTCGGCCCAGTGGTTATAGAGCGTGGGCTTGGCCACACCGGCTTCGCGCGCGATCGCATCCATGCTCGTCGATTCAAAGCCGCGCTCCGCAAACAGCCGGAGCGCGGCCTGAACCATGCGTTGATGCACCTCTGTGCTGCGCGTGCGAGCCATCCGGCTAGATCTCGATCTTCGTAAAGCGCCATGCTCCGAAGATGAGCAGGATGATGCCGACGACCACCAGAACCGTCGCGTTCAGGGCTGGAGGGAAGGCGACATTTGGCGAGCCGAACGCGTGCCGCATCCCGTCAATGCCATACGACAGAGGATCGATTCGCGTCGCGTATTTCAGCGGCAGCGCGATGTCGGTGTTCAGAGGAAACATCGCGCCCGAGAGGAAGTAGATGGGCATCACCAGGAAGTTCATGATGAGCTGAAATCCCTGCATGTCCTGCAGCCCCGAGCCAATTGCCATGCCCAGCGCGGCAAACAGCAGAGCGATCAGCACCATGAAGCCCAGGGCGATCGGAATGGCGGCAAAGCTTGTCGGCCGGAATCCGAAGACGAGGCACAGCACCAGGACCAGCACGCCCTGAATGCACGCCACCGTCGCGCCGCCCAGCGTGCGGCCGATCATGATCTGCAGCCGCGGCACCGGCGCCACCAGCGTCTCCTTCAGGAACCCGAACTGGCGATCCCACAACAGCCCCAGTCCCGAGAAGATCGACGAAAACAGCACCGACATCCCAATCACGCCCGGCGCGACAAACTGCAGATAATTGCCCGCGCCCGCGCGCTTGAAGATCGGCCCAAGCCCGAAGCCCAGCACCAGCAGATACAGCATGGGCTGCCCCAGCGACGCGATGATCTGCGAACGCGAGCGCGTGTAGCGCTTCAATTCGCGCAACCACAAAATGTAGATGGCGTTCATCGTTATCTCCTGTTCTGCTGCCACATTTTGGCGAACTGGCGCATGGCGTCGGCGGAATTGGCGCCTTCGTCGCGGATCGTCGAGCCGGTCAGCTTGAGGAACGCGTCCTCCAGCGTCTGCGTGCCGGTCTGCTCCTTGATCTCGGCCGGCGTGCCCTGTGTAACGAGCTTGCCGTGATCGATGATCCCGATGCGATGCGCCACGCGGTCCGCCTCATCCATGTAGTGCGTGGTGAGAAACACCGTCACGTTCTCAGCCTCGTTCACCTTCTTCACGATGCTCCAGAGCTGGTTGCGGCTCTGCGGATCGAGGCCCAGCGTCGGCTCGTCGAGAAACAGAATGCGCGGCGTGTGCAGGAATCCGCGCGCGATCTCCAGGCGCCGCTTCATGCCGCCCGAGAACTTCTTCACCTGGTCGTTGCGCCGATCCCACAGCTCGAACAGCTTCAGCAGGTCCTCGGTGCGCTGTTTCGCGATCTTGCTGGGCACGTGATACAGCACGCCGTGAATCTGCATGTTTTCCCACGCCGTCAGATCGCCGTCGAGGCTGGGATCCTGAAACACGATGCCGAAGCGTTGCCGCGCCGCGTTCTGATGCGCCTGCGGATCGAGCCCATCCAGTTCAATGGATCCGCTCGTCGGCTTCAGCAGAGTGGTGAGCATTTTGATGGTGGTCGTCTTTCCCGCGCCGTTGGGGCCGAGAAAGGCGAAGATCTCTCCCGCCGCCACGTCGAACGAAACATCATCCACCGCGGTGAAAGAGCCAAAGGTTTTCTTCAGGTTCTGGACGCGAATCAAGGGCCGCCCTCCTGTGCAGAGGTTTTGGGGATTCTGGTTTATGGAGACGTGCGAAAGCCACAATTATTGTGTCAGGGAATAACTATACTACGCGGTACAGTTATTGGGAAGAGGCTGCTTCTGGTTCTGACGAATCGAAGCGAAGATCAAACGCCGCGCGCGATCACTGCGATCACGCACGGCGCAAATGAGATCAGCTCTCTTCCGGCGGGCCCTCAGGTTCCTTCGGACCCACGGGCTTCGCCGCGACGGGTTCCTGCGGTTCAAGCGCTTCTTGCTCGGGAAGGCTCCGTGTCCGCGGGTTCCGCCGCTTCAGCCGGCTTCGGATCCAGCACCTCATCAAGGCGATAGCCCGCGCCTTCCAACGTCACCAGCGCCTTGCTGATGTCATCGAGAATAATCGCCGCATCCGCGCGATGTGGCGCAGCCGACTCGGCAAGTACCAACAGCCGCGGCAGCGCCAGCCACCACAGCAGCCCCTCATATTGCTCGCGGACCAGGTAGGTGTGATCGCCTGCAATATGTGCTCCCGTCAGCCAGCACACGTCAGGATCGCTCCACAGCCCCGGCGGCACAATCAGATCTTCCGCCGCGGCCTGTCCCTTCGCGTTCTCGCCCTCCGCGGCAGCCAAAGCTTCAACCGTCTCCGTTGCCTCTGCGGTTTCCGCCGTCTCCGGCTTCGGCGGCGTTTTCGCTCCAACGCCGCTCTCGATCAGCAGCAGCACTTTGACCCGCGCCGCGCCCATCCACCCGTCTTCCTCTTCGAGCCCAAGCGCATGGAACGCCTGCGCCAGCGGCTCGCGCAAGCGAAGCCGATCGAAGAGTTCCAGCGCAATCTGGTACCAGTTCTCCGGATCGATGGACTCGGCCAACACCTCGAGCAGGCACCACGCCAGCACCGGACCCCACAGTGCGGTGGACGGAACCTCCGGGTGATCATTCGGGATGACTCGCCGCGCCGGCGCGTTCCACTTCTCCGGAAACAGTCCTTCCAGCGCCGGCAACCGTGTGGCCGCGCGCAACAGCTTGCGCAGCACCGGAGCCATTTCGGTCGGCTCGGTCGCGTAGACCCCCGCCCGCGTTCCTGAAAACTTCGCATACCCAGGCAGCGCTGTCGTAAGCAACTCGGCAAACGCATACCACGCGCGTTCCTGGAACGCATTCTGTGCCTTGGTCGCCGGCTTCTTCTGCACGTTTGCGCCGGGGGTCTGTGGAACCTCCGCGGCCTCCACCAGCATGTGCACAATTGCCGGATCCAGCGCCCTCCGCAGCGCTTCGTGCACCGGCCGCAACTCCAGGTTGATCAGCGCGTCGTCGAGCGATGGGACACCGCGTCCGCCGAGCGAATCGCAGAGGCGCGCCCACGGCTTCTCGATGGTCGAATACAATTCGCGCCAGTCCAGGAACACATAACTCTGGTAAGCGTGCAGACTAAGCCGCAGTCCGCGCTGGCTTATCTCGCTGCCGCGCCGCAGATACTCCAGCCCGGTCAGCGAATCGCGGAATGCCAGAATCGCATTTCCATCCTGCAGGCCGAGCCCTTCCCACAGCGAGCGCTGCCGCAACCCGCCTGCTCCTTTATCGGCGTACGCCGCCGACATCCGAACCGTGCCGCTCGTCGAACCATACACGTTGTTGTACACAACCAGCGCGCGCTGATCGTTCACGCGGTTCGAATACGCGAAGACGTTCTCATCCACCGCGCCGGAATCGTGGAAGAAGTCGTAAAGCAGAAAATTGTAGCTCTCCGCAAACAGCCAGCGCCGCTTGAGCAGCGGAGCAATCTGGACCTCGTGCCGCTCCGCCATCCACTGGTCGGGCGTTTCGTCGTAGCGCGGGCGCTGATACTCCATGCCGTACTTCTCGGTGAAGCCCTCGATCTGCCCATGCCCGAACATCGGCAGCCCCGGCAGCGTCGCCATCATCACCGTCACTCCGAACGCCTTGTCGCCCTTGCCGTACTGATCGATCGCGGTGCGCTCGTCGGGATTCGACATGAAGTTGACATACCGCTTCATGATGTCGGGATCGAACTCCAGCGTATTCTTGAGCACCGAGCGATACTTCGCATTGTCCTCGTCGCGCGTCATCACCATGAACGCCGAGTTATACACGCGATGCATGCCCAGCGTGCGGACGAAATACCCCTCCATGAGCCAGAAGGCCTCGGCCAGCAGCAGCGTGCCAGGCACTTCCTGCGCCACGCGATCCACAACCTCGCGCCAGAATTCCTGCGGCATGATGCGGTTGAACTCCTCGTCGCTCATGCCGTATTCGGCGCGCGAGGGAATCGCCCCGCTCGCTCCTGGCCCCGGAAACCACAGCCGGTGAAAATGCCGTTTTGCCAGCGTCATCGCAGCATCAAACCGGATCACCGGAAACAGCCGCGCCACATGCAGAATCGTCTGGATCACCTGCTCGCGCACTGCGGGATTCAGATAGTCGAGCTGCGCCGTGTCGTTCCACGGAAAACTCGTGCCATCGTTGCCGTGATAGATGTAGCGCGTCTCGCCCGAGTGCTTGTCCACGCGCCGGAAGACCACAGCCGCATCCGTCTGCGTGTAATAGTGATCGTCGATCTTGATCTCCACGCGCCCGTCCCCAGACAGGTCCGGCCCGTTGAAGCTGTACGCGGGATACGGCGACTCCCACCGCGAGATGAACCACTCCGGATGCTCCACCACCCACGGCGAATCGATGCCCATGTGATTCGGCACCATGTCGCTGGCCAGCCGGATGCCATGGCGGTATGCGCGGTCGCGCAGATTCATGTAAGCGTGTTCGCCGCCCAGATCGTCGGCAATGCGATAGTCGAACAGCGAATACGCGGACGCCACCGCATCCTTATTCCCGCACAGCAGCTTAATGGTCTTTGACGCCCTGCTGCGCTCCCATATCCCGATCAGCCACAGCGTATTGATTCCGCGATGCGCCAGCGTTGCCAGTTCTTCGTCCGGAATCTCGCTGACGTGCTTGATGTGCCGGCCGTACTTCTTGCTCAGTTGCGCCAGCCACACCCACGTGCTCTTCGCCATCATCACCGTGGTCGGCATCCACGCCGTGTCCGGCGAAAACTTCTCATACTCATGCGCCGGATCGCCGAACGTGATCACCTCGGCCGTCGACGCCACCGTGGGCCACTGCTGCTCGCCGCGCTCGCGCCGCTGCCGCGCAGCCTCTTCGGCTTCAGCTCGCGTGCGCGCCGCATCCGGATTGAACTGCATCCAGATCGCCAGCTCTTCCTCGCGCAGAATCTCCCCGGCAACCATCAGAAACCGCTCCATCGTGTCGCCCAGCAGCGGCTTCCACAGCGTGCGCAACAGTTCGAGCTGATCCTTCAGCGACTTCGGCGCGCCCTTCGCCGGTGCGCTCAACAGCTCCAGAAGGCTCACTGCGGTCGCACCCGGGATCGGCACCAGCGGCCGCTTCGCAAAGTACTCAGGCAACTGCTGCGTTACCTGTTTATAGACCGTGCGCTCCGCCAGCGGCTTGTCCTCAAACAGCTCCGCAAACGGCTGGAACGCCTCGTTGCGGTTCGCCGTCCAAAGCATCAGCAGCTCTTCGAGGGCCGCCTCGCGATGCGCACGACCGTTGGTCGTCCCCGCCAGCCACTTCTGCGGAGTCTCCTCGCCACGCATCACCGTCGATCCCGGAAAGTGCTCCACAAAAGTCAGCAGCAGCTTATCCAGCTCCTCCGGCCCCACCTGGCCGCCGAAATACGCCAGCGCGTCCGTCATCACCTTGCCGTCGTACTGCTCGCGATAGCGCTCGAGCAGCACATGGCCGGCCTCGTCGATCAGACCCATGGCAAACAGCGCGCCCGCATGCACCGCCCGGTCGGGATACTTGTCTGCCTCGCGCACCTGGTTCATGCGGTACGCAAACGCGCGGCAGGCGCCCATATTGGCAAACACCACGTTCCCGTTGAAGGAGAAGAGCGTGTCGGGGAACTGATAACGGTCACGCGCGCTGCGCGAAATGTGGAATTCCAGCATAGAGGGTTTCGTGCTCCCGAACTCGCGTTGCCGGTTCTGGAACGAGGCTGTTTGTGCCTGCCGCGGGCGCCCCGTTCATTTCCCCCCGGCCATCCGTCTCACCATCCGCTTATACATCCGCCTAACCATCGTAGTCCTGCGAGGTTAAGGGTTGACAAGCCGATCCTGTTCGCCGCCCTGGCGCGCTGCGATCGACCCGCCAAGGTCCGATTCGTCCCGATTCGTTGCCATCTTCGGCCGGCCTCGCATCTGCCGACTCCTCCGGCCAATCGCCTGATCCCGAACTGACCGAATCCGTATGGATGCGCAATCGCCGCAGTGGGGTCGCTTTCCACCGCGCACCGAAAACCGCGCAGCCCGCGCACCCGCGCCGGAATTGCCACGTTGATAGTGTTGCCGTTAGACTGAAAAGGTCCCCATGCGGAGAGGTGGCAGAGTGGTTGAATGCACCCGCCTCGAAAGCGGACGTAGCTGAAAGGCTACCGGGAGTTCGAATCTCCCCCTCTCCGCCAAGCCTCTAATATCCCGTACAATCCAGAACACTACAGAACACTCGCAAATAGCTTAAAACAGGTAATTTGCCGACTAAATATTGAAAACTAACCGTTCGGAAGCGTTCGGACCTGTTCGCAATCATCTGCAATTTTTTGGGGTACAGTTGGGGGTATCGCCCCTCTGGGTTTGGGGGTATCGCTAATTTTGGGGGTTTTAGCATGGCTCTAACGGATACGGCAATCAGGCAAGCGAAGCCAAAGGGGAAGCCCTACAAGCTGTTTGATGAGGGTGGTTTGTTCCTGCTGGTCAATCCAACTGGCAGCAAATTGTGGCGGCTCAAGTATCGCTTTGACGGCAAAGAGAAGCTAATGAGCCTTGGCGAATACGGCAAACCGGGCGCGGTTATTGTTGGCTTAGCAGAGGCTCGTGAAAAAGCGCACGAGGCTCGCAAACTGTTGGCCTCTGACGTTGATCCAATGGCCGAGCGCAAGGCCGATAAACAGGCTGTGGAAGCCGAGCAAGAAGCAGAGCAGCGCAAGGCAGAACTAGCCTTTGAGAATGTGGCGCGGCAATGGCATAGAGTGTGGAAAGAGCAGCTTGTCAAAGGCCGCAAAAAATCGCAGCGTCACATTGATACTGTTCTGGACCGTCTAGAACGCCACGTCTTCCCTGTGATCGGAGCCAAGCCCGTTAGTGAGATCGAACCGCCCGATGTGGTGCGCGTACTCAAAGGGCTAGACGGCAAGTTTGTTTTGGCTAGTGGCATCCACGGAAATATCAGTTTAGTTTTTCGCTTTGCCATTGCCCACGGCTTATGCAAGCGCAACGCGGCTAGTGATTTTAAGACTGGTGACGTTATCGGCGCATCCGTTACGCGCAACTTTGCCCACATTGATCTGAAAGACGCGAACGCGCTTCCCAGGCTGTTGCGCGATATCGAACTTTACAAGGGCGAACCCCTAACGCGACTGGCAACCAAACTGCTTATGTTGACCATGACGCGCACCAGCGAACTGATTGAAGCCGAGTGGACAGAGTTTGATTTGGACAACGCACTGTGGACGATTCCAGCGTCACGGATGAAGGCCAGGAGGCCGCATATTGTTCCACTGAGCAAACAGGCTGTGGAACTGCTGGAGCTAATTAAGCAGATGGGAAACGAGAGCAAGTTTGTCTTCCCCGGCAGAGACTCCAACGAACAGCCCATGAGCAACAACACGATTCTGTTTGGCCTGAAGCGTATGGGCTACCACAAGCGGCAAACAGGGCATGGATTCCGCTCTATCGCCTCTACAGTGCTGCGGGAGAACGGTTTTCCGCGTGACCATGTGGAGGCGCAGCTTGCCCACGTTGTTGAGAACGATACAGAGGCCGCATACAACAAGGCCGCTTACATCGAACCGCGCCGGAAGATGGTTCAGTGGTACGCCGACTACCTAGAGGCAACGCAACGCGGCAAGGTTCTGGAATTTAAGACTGCTTGACCGGAAACTAATCGGAGACTAATCGAAAACTAAGAATCTAACATTCACACACGAGGCCGGGGCGATTAAACCCCGGTCTCTTTGTATGGCCCGAAATAGAGAGAAAAAAGGGTCCCATATTTAGCCTCCAGCAGACCCACACACGATTTATAAGACCGTTTCTTCAATGCCCCTGCTAAATTTTTCCGGCTAATTTTTTGTGAAACCGGACGACTGCCGCACAATTCCGCTGGCCTGAACTACGCAAGGCGCGTTAGCATTGTGGGCAATTCATCTGGCGAGTGATACGAGAATGACAAAGCGTACTGTTGCAGCCATATGGCTACTGTTCGGTGTGATTTGTGTCAGCGCACAAACGAGTACACTCACTCCTGAAAGGCTTGATTGCCTTGTATCTCAGGATAAGGGAACACCGGAAGCAACTGTGGAATCACAGTGTGGCGTCCCCGATGGGGCCGATGCAGCAGACGAGCATAAACGCTTGACTAGCTATAACACGTATTTCACGGATACCAACGAGTACGGCATTTTCACCATGATCTACATCGATGGCCGATTAAGCACATCGGTTGCCACGCCCAATGTAGCTAGAGCTATCAGAGAGGCTAACGCGCCCATAGGTAATGAGCGAATAGGCACCGCATACGTTACTTCACCCATCACGTCACGTGCCAGCAATTCTCCTGCGACCACTCGCGGCACTGGCAGCGCAGTCTTCGCCAATCTTAAAGAGTTCAAACCAACTGATCTTGTCGGGCTGTTGGTATCTATAGCATTTGGCCTAATAGCAATCCTCCTGTATTTTCTGCCATTCATTATTGCCGCATATGGCAAGCATAAGTACTTTGGACCAATTTTTCTCATTGATGTCTTCTTTGGTTGGTCTGTAATAGGATGGTTCATTGCTCTTATTTGGGCATGTTCTACCGCGCAGTGGCAACGCGCTCCAAAACACATCGACGGCAATGACGACTCAATCAAGTCTTATAACCAGTTCAGCTAACCCGTTCCCTGAGTGTGTGGGCAATCGGGACAAACTGCCTTTAAGGGGGCTTCAATGAGACTCAAACTGTGGGCTGTGTGGGCCATGATTGTTTTGGTTGTGGGTTATACTCCCTACGGAGGAAGGTTGTTCTCTTTCAAATGACTATCTCTGACGAACTTCGCAACAACTTGACCCCCGCCGTATTTGGCACTTTGTTCGGCGCGTTTGTCACGTTCATAGTGTCCACACTTGCAAACAAAACAGCGCGACTGAGGTATTCCACGGTGGTCGAGCGGATTGCTCTCGCAGCAGATGACCCTATCTTCGGCTCTGTTCAAATTACGTGGAATAACGGCCTTCCTAGACGGAATCTGTACTTAGCAACAATGGAAGTTGAGAATGCAAGCAGCCGGGATTTTGAAGCCGTTGAGTTTACGGTTTACTGTGACTTCAATACCGATTTATTAACCGAGAGTACAGTGGTACCCGGTGAGCCTTACAGCATTAGTTGGTCACCATCATTTCAAGCTACTCTAGCAGTACCTCCGGGAGGCGCGGCCTCACAAGCCCAGATGAATACATATCTTCATCGTAGAGAATACATAGTCCCCGTGCTAAATCGGGGGCAACTGCTGCATTTCAAGTATTTGTGCACTCGCCCTAACGATGATGTAACGCCAGACATATTCCTAAGCACACGACTCAAGGGCGCGCGATTAGTCCCACAATTCCGAAGGACGCTTGTACACGGCATTCCGCAGCGAATTGCACTCATTCATGGGCTGGCGATCGCATTCCTTACAGCCGTTGCGTGTAGCTATTTCCTGCACAGCGCACCAAAAGCCAGCATTATCTGTATGGCAGTTGGCCTTTTTGCCCAATTCCTCGGGGCTTTCGAATATAGGTTTTGGAAGGCGCTTTGGAAGTTGCTAGCCGGGTAGCTCCAGAACCAGTGGTTGCATTGTAACGCAGGCCAGCTAGTTCCAATCTTGGGCGGCTGGCCTTTCTCTCTTTGCTTAGTCTCCGGTGAGTGGCGGCGTTTAGTCGCGCTATTCACCATCATCTTGAGTAAAAGTTAGTATTGTTCGTGAAACTTAGATTTCCTCTTGACCTAACTTAGAATCCCGGAGATTCTTTTCTTGCGTTCGCAAGTTTTCCCGAATACGAAAGAGGAACTATAGATTATGTGGACCAGCGGACTAATAAAGGAACAAGCCGACCCGATAGACAATTACCGTTTACTTACTTCAAGGAAGGTTACAGAGTTAACGTGCATTGGCCGCACAGAAATCTATCGGCTGATGAAAGAGGAAGACTTTCCTAGACCAGTTACTTTACGCAAGCGTACAGGCCACTGGCTTGAAAGCGAAGTCAAGGAGTGGATTAAAAGACGCATTCGTGCTCGCACTATACCCCCCACGCTAGAACCAAGCACTAAAACTAATGTGAACTATCAATCCAGCGTTGGGAGGTGAGCACGGTGAATATAAATACATTAGAAACTAACTATCTACGTGAAGAACTAACAAGCATTCCTAATTGGGTTTGGCAAAACGGCAATAAAGCCCCGCGCAGGGCTTCGGATGGCGAGCTTGCCTCTCCGGTCAATCCTGAGGAGTGGAACACGCTGGAGGCCGCACAGGGGGCAGTGGATGCGGAGAGGGCGAAGGGCTGTAAGGCAGGGCTTGGCTTTGTTCTGACCGCAGACCTTGGCCTTGTGTGCATCGACGTTGACGTAAAAGATGGCACAGAGCTAAACGAGTCCCAAAAGGGCGTTCTGCAAACGTTCCAGAATACCTACATCGAAAGGTCACCATCTGGGCGTGGCTACCACATTTGGCTCAGGGGAAATGCTGAAGCGGCTAAACGCTCAGACCTGGGCCTTGAAGTGTACAGCCATGCGCGCTATATGACGGTGACACTAAGCCCTGTGGTCAATGAACCATTGCAGCCTCTACAAGGGAAATTAGACGCGCTAATGGGATGGTTAAAGCCGAACACTGGCGAGCGCGTAGAGGCCACAGACGTACAGCAGACCCGTGACGATAACGCGATTATGAATGCGCTATGGAACAACAAACGCTTTGGTCATCTGTGGTCTGGTTGCTGGGAACAGCTAGGGCATCCTTCCCAGTCAGAGGCCGATATGGAGCTTGTGTGCTTGTTTATGGAACAGGGAGCAACTAACGAACAGGCATGGACCCTATTCTTGAGTTCTGGACTTGGCAAGCGTAATAAGGCAAAGCGGCATGACTATAGGGACCGGACTATCAGAGAGGCCAGAGGCCGCGTTATGGGCAAGCAACCACAAGTGCAAATTAACCGCGTGCCGCTAGAGCCAATGAGCAATGAAGATGCTCCATTAATCGCCATGTACCCCAAGCCGATTGGGGCTAGCGCATACATTGGTTTTCCGGGCGACTTCGTGCGCCACATGATGGACAACGATATTACGGAAGCAGACCCCAACATTCTGCTAGTGAACTTCTTGCAGATGGCCGGGGTAATCATCGGGAATAGCCCTAGTCTGTATGTCACAGCGGGACTACATGACAGAGCGAATCTGTTTACAGTGAATGTCGGTGACACAAGCACAGGGCGCAAAGGGACTAGCCAAGCAAACATTGCGGACCTCTACGCAGATGTTGACCCTGAATTTCAGTGGCGCATCAGGAGCGATGTGTCCACAGGTGACGGCATTGTGGATAAGGTGCGCGACCCTAAGCAACATCCAACGGACCCCAAGAAGTCAGACCCCGGCGAACCTGATAAGAGGCTGTTTATTGAGCTAGGTGAATTTGCGGCGGTGTTCGCGCAGATGCGCCGCGCCGGAAACAATATCAGCGAAGTATTGCGGCAAGCGTATGACGGTAAGAACCTAACAAATAGCTCCAAAACTAACCCACAACGTGCCACTAGGCCGCATATCGCTGTACAAGGCCACATCACCATTGATGAGCTTCTGAAGCAGCCAGAGATTGAAACAATCTTGGCTAACGGCTTTGCTAATCGCTTTATCTGGCTGTGCTCGAAGCGTTACAAGGTGTTGCCGGAAACTAGGCAATGGGACAGGGATACCAAAGGGGCGTTTCAGGAGAGACTGTCCAAGGTGATTAGCGCGGCCAGGACTGTGCAGGATATTGTCTTCACGCCGGAGGCTAAAGACCTGTATGGGCGCATCTACACCGCACAGGCTAATTCTGCGGACCCTCTTGAGCGTCGTGCCACAGGGAATATGAGACGACTCGCAATGATCTATTCGCTGCTGGATGAAAGCCAAGTAGGCAGCACGTTCCAGCGGTTGATCACTGTTAGTCACCTAAATGCAGCGCACGAAATCATCCGGTATAGCGCAGAGTCGGCAAAGTTCATATTCAGCGGCCATAAGACTAACGGCGATGCAGAGCGTATCTATAACCTGATTGCATTCAACATGGACAACAACAAGCCCACGAGTAAAACAGAAATCATCCGTGAGTTCAAGAACAACAAGAGCAATTCCCATATCAATGCTGTACTCAAAGAATTAGTGCGCCAAAAGCGCATAACCGCTGGCACAGTTTCGACAGGTGGTAGAAGCAAAGAAGTCTTCGAGATTATATGAATCATATTCATGTTCATTTATTGATTCTTTTGTCGTTTACTTCGTATCTTTCGTAGGTCGTAACAGCCGACGGGCATCCCCCTGCATTTCTGTGCGCGTGGTACGAACATACGAAAGAGCGAAAAAGGGTGTACACCAGAACTCACTGTGGCGACTAAACAAACTAAATGGAGAACTAGAGATGGCGAAATGGGTAAGCGATGAACTAACGGACGAAGTGTTAGGGATCGACTTAAATTGCATAAACGGGACTGCCGGAGCGTACTTTACCGGCAAAGGTAAAAAGCCTCTACTCAAGCACTATGCGCGTTTGGCTAAAATGCTTGCGGCCATCAGTGACCAACTAACGAGCGTCTATGTTTTAGTCGAAGGAGTGGGCTTTGCAAGGTTAGTGTGTGAAACAGGTGGCGACTGTAAGGTAGTTCAGCCTGGACCCTCCTCAGGAGTCACCGATAAAATATGTTCTGGACCGAGTAAATCTGGAAGAAACTCATGTTACAGTTAGCGAGGAAGGGGACTGGCAATGTCACTTTTAGACCGCGAGAAATTCGAGCAATACAAGGCTTAGAGATTCGCTGAGTGGGGCAACCCCGACTCTTGGCCTACTTCGGTCTATAAGGCACTCGCAGATCGTTTCTGGCTGGAATGCTTGGCCGTAGACCCCTCGCTAGTCGCGGTTCTGGAATTGAAAGAGATTCCCCCCGGCGCGACTCCTTGGGCTGAGATCGCTGGAGCATGTGTGATAAGCGCGAATGCGGTTAGCGTTCAGCGTAATGGCAGCATAGTTAGAGTGTGTGGTAATGCTTTCGGTGAAGAGGTTATTGCTAGAACCAACTGGCACAGAGAAACGCTGAAAGTGGGCGAACCAATACCTGAGCCTGTGCGTTACTTATTGTGGGCCGAAACCTACGCGACTTTGCTTGAGCGTGAGATTAGAGCCGAGTTCGAGAGGAGTGTGAAAGATGGCGTTAAAGTCTGGGGCAGCTAAATTAGGTAAGGAACGCAGTGTTCAGGAAAACGCTGATATGGAGGCATTGTTCGCGCTGGTTCGCTTAGGGGTTAGCGATAGTGATGACTCAAAGGGTGGAAGTGTGGCTGTGGACTCGGAGAAGGTCCAATATGATGATTTGAATCGAGAGTACGCGGCCTCTAGGGGTCAGGTGTATCGGTACAAACGCTAGGAGAGGTAGATTATGGGAACCGAGTTTATCGAAATATCGCGATTACAGCAGCAGCGTGGAGCTAAGAATCCGACTCACACGCAAGCACCAACTGAAAATGTGAGAGTGGAAGGGCTGCCTGATAGAGTGCGTGAGCGCATTGAGCAGTTTGCTGATTCGACTGTTCGGAATATCAATAGGTCAATAAAAGGAGTGGAAAATGGCGAATGAAAATAGAAGTGAGCCTGTGAACTCAATCACGCTTGGTGACGTTCAGGCTGTGCCTGTCAGGTCAGATGGAGTTCGGTACACAGGGCAGGAACTAAAGAACGAACAAACGTTATCGGAATGGGTTAAACGGAATCCTAAAACGGTTATCGACGATTATCAGATTCATTAAAGTATTAAGAGGGTACAACAGTGGGGTGGACAAACGGCATAACGATAGAGGCTAACGCCACTACTAACCCTTCTTACGTTACCTTAAAGTTGGAGTCGGGGAACAAACGTAGTCGCGTTAGTGTAGAGGGGATTAAGCGAACTCGCAATCGGACTGGTCGAGAGCATCATAAATTGGCGGGAGTCGAAGCCGTATTAGCTTATCCAACATTTAAAGAGGCTGCTGCTGCTTGTGGCATTAGCTCCGAGACTTTGCGTTTATGGATGCGTGATGAAGAGTTTAAGACGCTACTCAAGCAGACTCAACAAGAGCGAATTAAAGCCTCATCCCGCTACATTCAAAATGCTTCGGGGCCCCCACAGCATCAATGCTGGAGCTAAGAAAGCATGGCGAAAATGGGTCCCATCCAGCGCGACTAGCTAAGGCAGACACTATTGGGCCAATGCTAATTTTTGTTGGCTTCGCAGGGGGGTTAGGAAGGAAGCAAGAACGGGTCGGGGTATTTTTAGGGGTACTTTTCTGTGGAAATCTGTTAAGCCTTGTATTTTCAGAGAGTTTGTATAACCCCCTCCGCCATAGCATTTCCCATCTCATTGATTCAATTAGTAAATCGAACTATGTCATAGACATAGCGTATTTCGGCTTTCTTCAATAGGTCTAACGATTCCCGCGAATTTGGCGCATTCTGCTGCATGTTGCACGACAAAGCGCAAGGAACAAGGACCCAGAGTGCGTTGAGGCATCCTAAGTCGGAGGCAGCCGACGGATCCGCAAGAGGAGAATTGGGATCGCATGCCAGACGCGAGAGCACATCATTTCGTTCCTCGGTGCTGGCTTTCCGGGTTCACCGGAACGGGCGCTGACGAAGGCTTTTTGTATGCCACAGACCTCAAGCGAAAGAACCAATTTCGCTGTAAACCGTCTGGAGTGGGTCATCGAAGAGATTACAACCGGATGGAGCAGTCAGGTGTTGAAGACCCGCTCGCCATGGAGAAGGCCTTCGCAAGAATAGAGAGCGAAGTCGCGCCGCTCTTGAGAGTGCTTGCGAATGAGAGGAGAGGCGTACAGAACGACATTGAATTGGGAACACTGGTCGAGTTCATGTCGATTCAGGTGATTCGAGTCCCAACGTTTCGCGCATTCGTAAAGCGAACGACGATGAAACATTTGCGGGAGACGCTTCTGAAAGACCCGCAAACATGGGAGGACGCACTAAAGGCGGCATCCATGCCCTTGGACAGACCCGGTGCGGATTATTCGAGAATGGTTCAAGCCGTGGATGGCGGTCACATCTATATGGTTGACGACCCGGCGTTCCATCTCAAGCAGGGAGCGAACCAGTTGCAAGCGATAGACGACGGTCTAAAACGCAGGAGATGGCATCAGCTATTCAGCGAGAAAGGGCTGTTCATCGGTTCTGACAATCCAGTAGTGCTAGATGGTGAGGAGAATCAGCGGTTCGGATTCTCAAACGCGCCTCTGGTCATGTTTCCGGTGAATCGGTTTCTGTTGCTGTATGGAACTCATGAAGATGTACCAGCGATCACCGTCACGATAAAGCTGGTCGCTCAGATCAATACATTGCTGATGATGAGCGCCGATGAGCAGGTTTACACTCATCGCCCCGATTTTTATTGGCTGGACAGCGACAGGCGCTGTCAGAACGATTGGAAACTCTTTGACCGGTCTGATTTTCCAGAGGTCAAACTCGGCCCATCACCGAACTTGTAGTCATCCCGAGCACAGAAAGTAGTCGAGTCCGGCGGTCGTACGCCGTCGCGCGGATTCGGCCGCTCAGCTGACGGCGCGACATGCCTGTTTCGATATGCGTGTGTCGTCGAAGACACCCGCGCGAAAAGGTCCGCACGGTATGGCCCTTGCCGCGCCAGCCGGCATCGTAGCTCCAGGGGAGTCGAATCTTCCTCTGGGAGCGGTATGTCACTTCGGATTCTTGTTCTTGTCTTCCTGATTACTTCTTCCGCCTGCGCTCAACATGAAGCCAACCGCGTTCCCGATTACCAGCCGATCTCGCCACAACAGCGGTTCACCTGGTTTATGGACGCGACGGGAGGACCAACGAGCCTGCTGCTTGCCGGGCCGTTCAGCGCAGGTCTTGGCACAGCCTTCAACAGACCCAAGGAATATGGCCCCCACTGGGAAGGATTCGGCAAACGGTACGGAATGCGGCTGACCGGCGTTTCAACCGGAAATGCGATGGAAGCAGGCCTGGGCGCGATCTGGGGAGAAGACCCGCGCTACTTTCGCTCGCCGAACCGAGCGTTTGGAAAGCGTGTGGAGTATGTGGTCAAAGCGACGTTCGTCGCCCCGGATCGCGATGGGCGAATGCGGCCCGCCTATGCACGCTTGGCCGGAAACGTCGGCAACAATTTCCTCTCAAACACGTGGCGCGCGCCCAGCGAGAACGGACCAGGGAACGCCGCGTTGCGGTGCGTGTGGGGCATTACGGGAGAGATGGCAAGCGATGCATTCGCCGAGTTCTGGCCGGATGTAAAGAAGCTGATCTTCCGCAGAAAGTAAGCTGGGCGTACTCAAACTACCGTGATCGCCGCCACCTCGTATTCTCCGACGGCCGGCACCGTGAATTGCAGAACCCCGTCTTCGATGCGGTGGGGAACCGTGCCGCCGCCCCTCAGTAGCTCAACGGCGTTCACCCTCACTCCGCCCGGCAGCTTCATCCTCACCTGTTGCGGCCCCAGCGGCTCAATCGACTGCACCCATCCATGTTGCGCGTCGGGCGTGTTGTAGTTCAGCAGGTGCACGGCGTAACCCGGCGCGGTCTCCCACGCAAACACCTCCACGAAACCCGGCCCATCCACTTGCACGACGCGTTCGTCGCGCGTCAGCCACCGGATCGTGTTGTGCATCAGCCGCAGCATGTCGCCGTGTCCGGTGACCCAGTACGAGCGCTCGATGTCGCCTGCAAACCACGCCGTGCGGTTTGCGCCCGACTCGCGCAGCACCACCGCGGGTTCGTTCGTATGCGGCTGCGGCGGATACGCCAGTTCCGGCGGATAGCGCACGAATCCCGGCACGACCGTCATCACCGCGCCGTCCACCGGTTTCAGCGGCACGCGATTCTCCGCGCCCGGCAGCCAGTTCGTATCGCCAAAGCCCTCCAGGATCGCATGCCGATGGGCCGACTCCGGGCTTTCGATCCGCGCATAATACGGATTCCCATTCGTTCCGATCGCGTCGCCGGCCCGGCTGACGCCGAACACATCCGCCAGCCCGAACTCCGCGCGCGGCTTCAGGTTCTCGTCGTACAGACTCGTCTCGAAGCTCCCCATCAGCGATCCGCCCGCCTGCACATATGCCCGCAACTGATCGCATTGCCGGTCGCTCAGCATCGCCACATTGGGCAGCAGCAGCGCGCGATATTTCTTCAGCCGCTCCGGCTCAAGGCGATCCTCATGCACGTAGTCCCACGCGAACCGCCCCCGCAGCAGCGCGTCGTATATCCCATTGGTGGTCTCGCGCATATAGCTCCGCGAGCGCGCTGTCGCCGGCCCCGGATACAGCAGTTGCGTCCCCTGTCCGATGACCACGCCGGTATTCGCAATCGACCGCCGCGTGGTCAGATGCGCATCGTGCTTCGCCGTCCACTCAAAGTACTCGCGCCCCACGGGCTGCCATCGCCGATCCTCATTCTCCGCGCCCACAAAGTGGAAGTACGGCGCCATGCCGCTGGCCAGCGTCTGGCTCAGCCACATGCGCGCCTCGGCGGGATTCTTCGACGCGTTCCGCCACCCCGGCGTGCTGCTTGAGTAAGCCGCCGTCACATTCGCGGCGAACTTTCCATCCAGCACAGCGTTGCAAACACGCCCCTGCAAACTGCATCCCCAGATGGCCGGCTCGTGCTGTGTTCTCCCCTGGTTATCGGCCTGGAACCATGCCAGCGTCTTACCCAGCCGGTCCAGATTCGGCCCGCCGCGAACATTGCCGCCCGAGTTCGCAAAGAAGAAGCTGTCCTTCTTCTTCTCCTTGGCCAGCGCGTCGTACCGCTGCCACAGGTCGAGCACGCGATCTGTAAACGCCCGCCAGTATGCCGGAGTATTCGATGCCGGCAGCTTGCCGCAGATTGCGCAATGGCATTCCGGCAGGCTCCCCAGCGGAGGCCACCCGTTCGCGTAAAAACAATCCACGTCGTAGAGTGAGTTGACCTCGCGGATGATCGCCGGAATGTAGTCGTCCATGTACGACGAGAACATGCAGGTCTTGAACAGCCGCGGCTCCTGCTCGTTGAACTGCGCGGAGCCGTCCTTGTTCCGCATCGCCCATTCGGGATGCGCCTCCAGCGCCTCCCGCCAGTTCAGGTCGGGACTCATGCGCGCCACCACGCGCATGCCGCGCTTCTTCGCCGCGGCTGCGCACTCGCCGAAGAAATCGCGTCCATTCAGATACTTTCCGTGACGATGAAACGGCACCTTCGACGGATAGTAGGCCAGGATGCCGGTCACGCTTACGAAGACGATGTCGGCCTTGGCTGCATGCCAGTAATCGGCCCACGCCTCCACGTTCATCACTGCGGGATCGTGCTCCGTCATGTTCGTCTGGCCCACGCGGCGCACGCGCTTCTGCCACGGTTCCGCAGACGGGTCGCGCGGAGCCATCCGCGACGGCAGCTCGACCAGCCGTACGGCATCGCCCTCGTTCCGCGCGGCGACAACCGGCGGCGCGTCGAGTGCGTTCAGTTGTGAGCTGAGGGGCAGCCCTGCGGCTCCGGTAATCAGACCTGACTTCAGAAAATTGCGGCGGCTGAGCATGCGTGTCCCCCTGGAGTTGACCAGCGGGACCCAGTGTAAACCGGGCCGCGATGCTGCCAGGGAGGCGCTTAGTTCATGGTCGGCGCCGAGGTCTTCGAGGCGCGAATCCAGTCGTAGAGATAGCGGTCGATCTGCTCGCTCCACGACGCGGTCACCGGGTCCGACGTCAGCTCGTCGAGTACGCGGACGTCCTCGCGCATCAGGGCCACCAGGATGTTCATCTGGTCGTTAAACGCCATAATCCGCGCAAGGGAACTGAACGCAGCGCGCGAAGTCGCATCGTGCACCGCCAGGTTCTCGTGAAGCTCCGCGGCATCATGGCTGAACTCGGTGAACTGCTCGTAGAACGCCTGGAACTTCTGCATGAAAGAGAGAGAAGCGATCGGGGTGTCAGTGGTCATGGGTCGGCCCTTGGAGAATCAAAGATGAAGCGAGTCTAGGACGAACCCGGCCCCATCGAAGTGATCCACATCACCCCGATATAGACACTGAAAATACGATTAGGTTGCTATTGGAGAACTGCCGCCGGGCTCGGCCTA
This sequence comes from uncultured Acidobacteriota bacterium, assembly GCA_963819365.1. GTDB lineage: Bacteria > Acidobacteriota > Terriglobia > Terriglobales > Acidobacteriaceae > Telmatobacter. Next base: position 247,449 of record CAWFVY010000011.1, on the reverse strand, counting down.
GAGAACCGCTGCCATCTCGGCGAGGATCGCCTCGGCTGCCTCGGCCGGATCAGGCGCATGGGTGATGGGCCGGCCCACCACCAGGTAGCTGGCGCCGCTGCGCAGCGCATCCGCGGGCGTGGCAATCCGCTTCTGGTCGCCCACCGCGCCGCCTGCCGGGCGGATCCCCGGAATCACCAGCGTGCCCTCGGGTCCGGTCATCGACCGCAGCGTGCCCACCTCCTGCGGCGAGCAGACAAAGCCGCGGATTCCGCAGTCCATTCCCATCCGGGCGAGAAACTCCACCTGGGCGGCCGGCGACCGGGGGACGCCCACAGCCTTGAGCTGCATCTCATCCATGCTGGTAAGCACGGTTACGGCCAGCAGTTGCGGTCCGTTGGCGAAGGCTGACACGGCCTCCTGCGCCGCCGCCAGCATCGCCGGGCCGCCGCCCGCGTGAACCGTCAGCATCCGCGCGCCCAGGCCGGCAGCCGAGCGCACCGCGCCCGCCACCGTGTTGGGAATGTCGTGCAGCTTGAGATCCAGAAACACCGAGTAGCCCCGGCGCAGAATCGGCTCAAGCACCGCCGGGCCCGCGGCCACGAACAACTCCAGCCCCACCTTGAACCACGTGCACGTGTCGTCCAGCCGATCCACCAGCAGGGAAGCGGCGCGCGCATCCGGCACGTCCAGCGCGACAATCAGTCGCTGGCGGGCCGAATCGCGAGGGTCGGAGCTCTGGCGGCGGGCGGCGAGGTGCGCGGCATTGTGCAGGTCGACAGGCATACTTCCATCGTAGTTGAGATTGAATCGCACCGAATGCAAAAAAGACGCGCTCGGCCTTGACCAGACGCGATGCGCATCTCACCCGTCAGGCGTGCCGAATCCTGGAATGGCCTAGAATCATGGCAGAGCCTCCCCGATTCGCTACCCGAATACGGAGGAAATCACCCAGGGAGCCTGCCTTTGAAGACATTCCGCAGTGCCTGGCTGATCGTTCTTCTGCTTGCAGCCGCTTGCAGCAGCCGCGCCGAGGCTCACACCAATGCCGCTGAACCGCGATCCACTGGTTCGGGAAGCTTTCCAGCATTTCTACGACATGGATTTCCCCGGCGCCATCGAGCGCTTTGAGCGCGTTCACCAGGCGCACCCGGGCGACCCACAGGCCGCGGCCCTGCTGCTCAATGCTGAAATCTTCCAGGAGCTCTACCGCCAGGACCTGCTCGACACCACCTTCTACGCCAACGACGGATTCCTCACCGGCCGTCACGCTACCCAGGAAGACCCCGCGACCCGCGACCGGATCTTCGCGCTGGCCGATGAAGCAGTACATGAAGCTGATGAGCGTATATCGCACAATCCAAATGATGTAGACGCTCTCTATGCGCGAGGCTGGGTGCGCAGCCTGCGCTGTGCCTATGTCGCCATGGCCGAGCGCGCCTTTGCCGCCGGCTTCCGGTTCGCGACCAAGGCCAAGGACGATCAGCAGAAGGTACTCCAGCTTGACCCCGAATACGTCGATGCCAAGCTCGTCGTGGGAGTCTACGAATATGTCGTCGGCGCTCTGCCGCTTCCTTTCAAGTTCTTCATCGGGTTTGCAGGCATAAGTGGTTCAAAGAAAACAGGAATGGCCATGCTGCATGACGCCGGAGAGCGGGGCACCACAACCTCTGTTGAGGCCCGCACGGTCATCGCCCTCTTTCTCCGCCGCGAGGCGAAGTACAAGGAAGCGATCGAGGTTGTCCGCTCGCTTGAGGCGCAGTATCCCCGGAACTATCTCTTCGCTCTCGAAGAAGCCAACCTGCGCAAGGATGCCGGCGAGGGCATGGCCGCCGTGGATGCCTACCGGAAGATCATCGCCAACGCCGAGAAGCCCGGGTACTATGCTTCCGCCCGGCTGGAACTGCTGTACTTCGGATTGGGCGATGCCCTTCGCGGCCAGCGGCACCTCAGCGAGGCGGCCCAGTCCTACGAGCAGGCCGGCTATACCCCCAACGTGGGGCCCGAGCTGAAGGTGCGGTCGCTGCTGGCGGCCGGCCAGTGCCACGACCTGAACGGCGAGCGCGACCTTGCCAGGCGCGACTACCAGATGGCCATCGACGCCGGCCCGTCGACCTCCCGTGCCGACCAGGCCAGGAAGTACCTGAAAGCTCCGTACTCGGGGGCGTGAAGAACAGCCGTCAGCCGTTAGCCCTCAGCTAGAAGTCAAATGCCAAAGCTCAGGCTAGACGCCGCCCGCCATCCCGCCCCACAATGGAACCGTAAGTGTTCCCCATTCCGTATGAAAGGCTGAGGATTCGAGGGAGGTCCGATCAAATGGCTGTCTTTTGTCATCGATGTGGAACGGGGTTGCCGGCGACCGCCAGGTTCTGCTCCAACTGCGGCGCGACCGTGCTGGTATCGCCGCCCATACCCGGACGGCCGCTGATGCGCCCGATTATGGGTCGCCAGGTCGCTGGCGTCTGCCTCGCGCTGGCGCGTTCCAATGGCTGGGATGTGGGGCTGATCCGCATTCTCGCCGTCATCGGGTTCATCTTCTCCGGCGGATTCGTAGGAGTCGCCTACCTTGCCGGCTGGATCGGGATTCCCGAGGAGCCCATGCCGATGCCCGGTTCCAACCCGCCCGCCAACCTATGAGCCCGACTTACCGCTCCGATGGAGCGCAACTGAGCTACCTCGACGAAGGCCACGGCATGCCCGTGGTCTTCCTGCATCCCACGCCGCTCGATCACGACTACTGGCGCCCGATGTTGGCTGGACTGAGTGCGGCTGGGGCGGGCATCCGAGCTATCGTGCCGGACTTCCGCGGGCATGGCTTGTCCGAGCTGGGCAGCGGCCTGCCGGTGGGGGAATTCGCGCGCGTGCCGGATGCCGAGGCTCTGACGATGCATCAGCTCGCCCGGGACGTGCTTGCGCTCCTCGATCACCTGTGGATTGAGTACGCGATCTTCGCCGGGCTGCTCCATTGGCGGATACGTTCTGCTGGAGTTGTGGCGGCAGGCGCCCCAGCGGGTGAGCGGTCTGGCATTTGTCTGCTCTAAGCCGCAGCCGGATACAGAACCAGCACTGGTGAAACGCGTGGAAAACATCGCCAGGGTCCGGGCTGAGGGCGTATCAGGATTCTTCGACACCATGGCGAATACGCTGTTGGGTCCGTCCGCCAGGGCTCGCAGACCGGAGCTCGTCGCAGAAGTCCGAGCGCGAATGACTCTCTCACCTGAGGCCGTGGTTGCGGTCCAGGCCGGTCTCGCTACGCGGCGCGACTCGATTCCGACGGTGAAGACAATCAGCGTGCCGGTGCTGTCGATAGCTGGCGGGGAGGACATCGCCGTGAGTGCCTCCGATATGGAGGCGTTCCAGCTGGCTCCCGGCGGTTGCACGTCGCATGTGATCGCGGATGCCGGACACCTGGCAGCTTATGAGCAGCCGGAGAAGGTGGGGGGATTGTTCGGCGAATGGCTAGGGAAGTTGTGAAGAGGCGCCAGCCGTCAGCCGTCAGCCAAGAAGCAAGCTGAAGGCTGACGGCTCGAAGGCCGTGAAGCTTCCGCGCGCAAGCGCAGTTGGCCCCACCGCAGGTGGCTGCAGGTGGAGCAGCTGGCTACCAGCCCAGCACGTAAGCGAAGATCAGCGGCGCCACGATGGACGCGTCCGACTCTACGATGAACTTCGGCGTCTTCTCGCCCAGCTTGCCCCAGGTGATCTTCTCGTTGGGCACTGCGCCGGAGTACGACCCGTAGCTGGTGGTCGAGTCGGAGATCTGGCAGAAGTAGCCCCACAGCGGCACGTTCTCGCGCTGCAGGTCCTGGTGCAGCATCGGCACCACGCAGATGGGGAAGTCGCCGGCGATGCCGCCGCCAATCTGGAAGAACCCGAGCGACGACTGTCGCCGTCAGGTTGGTGTACCACTCGGCCAGCTCCATCATGTACTCAATGCCGGTGCGGACGGTGTGGACCTTCTTCACGTCGCCCGAGATGCAGTGCCCGGCGTACATATTGCCCAGCGTCGCGTCTTCCCAGCCCGGCACGAACATGGGCAGATTCTTCTTGGCGGCCGCCAGCAGCCAGCTGTCCTTGGGGTCGATCTGGTAGCTCTTTTCGAGCACGCCCGAAAGCAGAATCTTGTACATGAACTCGTGCGGGAAGTAGCGCTCGCCGGCCTGGTCGGCCTTCACCCATTCCTGCAGCACTTCATTCTCGATGCGCCGCATGGCTTCCATCTCGGGAATGCACGTATCGGTGACGCGGTTCATGTGCCGCGAGAGCAGCGCGGCTTCGTCGGCGGGCGTCAGGTCGCGGTAGTGCGGCACGCGCTCGTAAAAGTCGTGCGCCACGAGGTTGAAGACATCCTCTTCGAGGTTGGCGCCGGTGCAGCAGATGCCGTGAATCTTGTCCTGGCGGATCATCTCGGCCAGCGAGAGGCCGAGCTCGGCCGTGCTCATCGCGCCGGCGATGGTGACAAACATCTTGCCGCCGTTGTTGAGGTGATCGACATAGCCCTGGGCTGCGTCGACCATCGCTGCGGCGTTGAAATGGCGATAGTGGTGCTTGATGAATTTGGTGATTTCAGACATGGTGCGTTCCTCACTCTGTTGGAGCGTTGATTTCCGGTGGATTGGTCACGGATGGTCTCCCGCGGATTTTCCTTCCTCACGCGAGAGGCAGCGGGCGCGCTCTTGATGGCACACCGGTCGGAACTGCTCAGTTAAATAAGCTACCACAGTCGATTGACCGAAATGATGAATGCCGTCCCGCAGTTGAAGGTGGACTGGGCATCTTCGTATCTTCAACCCTGTCGCACGGAGAACTGCAAGGTGCGAGCGGTCACCGCGAAAGCGAGTTACAGCGGAAAAAGCTAAAGTCGGGGTAATAAGGGGATGGCGAACGGATATATACTGCGCCGTACCGGAAGATCAGTAGGTGAAGTTTGGGCCAAAACGGACCGGATAGGAGGAGCAGGGAATGGCAGCATCTGCGAGCGCAAGCGCCAGTGGTGGTTCGATCCAGTGGAATACAGACGACGATAGCTGGAGTGTTCTGAAGAAGAGCAAGGCCGCTGCGTTGGCAGCAACCTTCAATTATTCGTGGAAGATGTCGGCCGACGCAACCGCCTGTAACTCTCCCGTACCGGCAGCCGGCGCACAAAGCGGGCCAAAATTCAAAACGAAACCCACGACCGGCTACACCTGGCCATCCTCAAAGAAGAAATGCGGCCCGGGCGCCGTGGGTTCGACGGCCTGGGCAGACGGAAGCGGCTACTCGGTGAGAGACGCGACTTCCCATTGGAGCCGCTATAAGGTCTATATGACCGCGTTAGCCGACACGAAGATCGGCGCAAGTGGAAAGGCTTCATCCGATTCCACGGTGAACGATCCCTGGCATGTGGAGTATCCCCACACGGGGAATCCAAAGATCCACAATTTGCTGATCATTCAGACATCCCTTGGCGGTTCCGTCACGAATCACGGGCGTGGCGGCAGTCCGGCCAATTCCGCGGGAATGGGCATAAAAGGCACCATGGGTAAGCTCTCGGCCACCGTCGATATCACAACTGGAAAAGTGAGCGTTGATATCAGGCTGGCGCCAGGATGGGTGCCGTACGTCGGAGTTCGATTCCCGAAGTCAACGAAGATGCCGGCTTCAGTCGCGGCGACCAAGAAGGACATTCGCAAGCTCCTTGAAGGCCTGCTAATTGCTGGCAAAGGGGTGTGGAGATCGAAGACGCCCCTGGAATTGACCTTTGTTAAGGATGTCGGCCAGTCCCCCGGCTCAGCCGATCTCGATGTGGATGTGTTTGCGACGCAGATGGCGGCTGGGGAGGAACAGAATTAAGTCACAGCCGCGCAGTGAGATGTCATCGGTGATCCTGGTTTGGCCAAGCTTGGCTCTAGCCGGTAGTTTTTAGCAACTCGTTCACTTTCTCCATCACCTTGAATGCATCGGCAATGTAGACGACGTCGGCTTTGCCGCGCGTCCAGCCGCAGTTGGGGTCGAGCGAGATGGCGCGGCGCTCGCCGATAAATCTCCACCCCACAACGTGAGGCTCCTCGCCATGACAGCATGTTGAAAGTCCCTTGGAATGTCGCGGCGTCGCGCCCGTCTGCCCGATCTGGTTCATGTGCGTGAGGAAGGGAAGCACCGGCGCGCCATCGGTCCCCTGATCCACCAGTGACTTTGAGCTGCCCAGCGACGCGCCGGCGCGATGAATGAAATTCAGAATGATCTCGCCGGCCTCGCCCGCATGCGTCTGTCCGTCGGGCTGCTTCTTGGTCCATCCTGCTCCGGCGACAAAGAGCAACTGCGCGTCGGGGCGAATGGTCTGCGCATCGCTCGGCGGCGTGCGGAATCCAGTAACCGTGGTGCGGATCGGAGCCAGCGCCACATTGACATGTTCAACAGTCGCCGCGCCTGCCTCGCTGGCATACGGAGTACGCGTGCTGCCTTCCAGCAGCAGAAACCACGGCCGCGCATCACGCGTGAAGGCGCCTTCAATGCGCTGGCGATAGAACCAGCGCGTCCCTTCGAGCGCATCCGACCCGCCCAGCGTGGTGATGTGCGTATCGATCACTCCTCCGAGCCGATGTGCCACGCCCGCCGCAACCCGCGCAAACCGCGACGACGAGGGGGCCAGCACGATGGTCGCTCCCGCAGCGCGGCAGAGCGCTTCACATGCGGTGGCGTCTGTCGCATAGCGAGCCTGCGCGAAGGCTTCGCCGGAGACAGCAAGTATGCGTTCGCCGAAAGCCGCAAGTGCGGATGCCGCTGGTTCTGGGCCGGCGGCGACGATGCCGATAGCGAGCGATGCTCCCAGCCGGGCGGCGAGTTCGCGGCCCGCGCTCACAGCTTCAAGCGATGCCTTGGTGAGAGCGGAGCCTTCATCGGTATGTGTGAGTACGAGAATCGATTCCATCATTCCGCTCCAATCCAGGTAATGACTTCTCGCGCAATCTCTTCGGGGCTCATGTCTTTTACCACGCGGGTGTCGCGCTGCTGCTTCGGCAAACTGACGGACACATACTTCAAGCTGTTCGCCGCAGCGTTGCAGGCTTCGCCTTCTGCAGCGCGGGCATCACGGTACGCATGTTGGCCATGCCGATCTGCGGATTGTTGCGCGGCTCCGGCAGATTGCCGGTCGCCCACCCCAGCACCGCCGGCGCGCCCGCGCACACGCTTGCCTGGTGCCGGCCGCCTTCCACGCGCTCCAGTACTTCAAAGCTTCCATCGTCGCGCACATCGATTTGATCCACGCCTTGGAACTGATCCGTGATGCCGAGCCGCTCGCCGATAAGCTGCAGCGTCACGCCCGCTCCGCGCGTCGCCGACTCCCATCCGCCAAAAAGCAACAGCTTGCCGCGATCGAGTTCCGGGAATCGCCGCGATGGCCTCGGCCAGCGCCGCTGCAGTCGACCTGCGCGTCGGTAAAGCCGCCGATGGGGCCAGTCGATCGGCACCAGCTCAAAGCTGACCTTCTGCGCGATGGTCATCATGACCTGCTGCAGCTTAGCCTTCGGCCCAAGCGAAACCAGCCAGAGCCTGCTGCCGGGATTCTTCGCAACGAGATTCGCCGCCTCGTAAAGAGCACTCGCCGCCCACGGGTCGAGGACTGACGGAAGAACCATTTCGTTCTTTAGGCCCGGGCCGGTGGGCGTGGCGGTTGGCTCGAGTGTCTGCAGCGGATCGGGCACGATTCCGGCGCAGACGATGATGTGGAGTGTGTTTGACATTGAAACTTTCCTTAATTCGATACTCATTTACAGAAGCAAGAACAACGGCAAGGACTACCGCAGATCCTTCGACTCCCCCTTCGCTCCGCTCGGGGTTCGCTGAGGATGACAGCGCTTATTAGTTCTCGACAGAGTGCAATCCCCCCGACCCCGCCCGGAACGCAATATTCCCGTGCTCCCCATCCATCGATTGGCTGCAGTTCCACAGGCATGCGCCGCAGTGCACGCACTTCTCGCGCTCGAACGTGGGCAGGCCGTCGGCGCCGAGCGTGATCGCCTGCCCGGAGCACATGGCCACGCACGTCTTCTCGTCACATACCGCGCACACACGCAGGTCGCGAAACAGCACGTGGTCCGCGAAGCCCGGCGACGCCTGCACCTTTCCTCCCATCAACAGCGCATCCTGGTGCGTCACCAGCAGCTTGCCGTCGAACTCGATCTCCGGCCAGCCACGCGCGGTCAGCAGTGCATCGTGCAGCGGGCGTCCGTCTTCCATCGCCAAACGCACCGCAGCTTCGCGCGTCAGCTTCTCTTTCTTCTTCTCCGTGCGCCGCATCTGCAGCCACGGAGCAGGAATCTCGCCATGCATCGACAGGCGCCCATGCGTCAGGCCCGCCAGCGCCATGCCGACCATTCCCCGGATCACGCCCTTCTGGAACCCGCCGCGTGCGTGCTCGGCCTCGCGCGCACCATGCTCAACCCAGCTTGCGCGGCGTCGCGCGCCATAGGTCGCAGTCAGATTCTCCTGCGTAAACGGCTTGCCCGCGCGCAGCAACTGGATCACTGCCTCACCGAGCTGCACCCCTGTCGTCCACGCCTCGTCTACGCCCGAGTTGGTCAGCACGTTGGTCGAGCCCGAGCCTTCGCCGATGCGCGCGAACCCGTCGCCGCAGAGAAACGGCTCGCCCTGTCGCCCCGATTCTTCCAGTGACTTCGCGCCCCACGAACGCAGCAAGCCGTCCTTCAAATGCGGCCACAACGCCGGGTGCTGGATGAAGTGCTGCAAATATCGATACGCAGTCCGCGCCGGATCGTGCATCCACGACGGCACAAAGATGCCCACCGAGATCAGCCGGTCAGGATGCGCGTAGAGGAATCCGAAGATCTCCGGCTCGGGATAGCCGATCGTGTGCCAGATGGTTCCGGGTTCAAGTGAATGCTCGGCGGTCTCCGGCAGTTCGATCACGAACTTCATGCCGAGCGCCCATTCGCGGCGCGCGTGGCCCTTGGGCATGCCGAGCCCATCGTCGATCGCCTGGCCCACAGCGCCGACGGGTCCATCACCCACCACCGTGAGCCGCGCCTGCACATCCATGCCGGGCAGATAGCTCTCTTCGGGAGTGCCGTGCTTGTCCACTCCCTGGTCGGCAAGCCGCAGGCCGGTCACACCGCGATCCTCAATCAGCGCATCCAGCCACGGGAGTTCCCGGCCAGATCTGCACCAGCCCGGTCTCCATCAACTGCGACGCCACCCACTGATTGAACTGCCCCAGCGACAGCAGCAGCCCGCCGTGCTTATGCAGAAAGCCCGGCGTCCACGGCAGTTCGAATGCGTAGTCCTTCACGCCAGCCGCGCGGCCCAGCCCGCGCAAAATCGAATCCGCCATGCGCAGGCCAACGATCGCCGGCTCGCGCCCATTCGGATCGAGCAGATAAAGCACCCGCTCCTCGCGCACCTCCGCCGACATCGGAACTTCTTCCGGCCTGAAATCAGGGAAGCTCGACGCGAATGCCGCGCGCCTTCGTCACCACGCCGCTCACTGCGGCAGCCAGATCGTCGGCCCGCTCGTAGCACATCACCTGCAGCGGCATCCCCGGCATCACAGCGCTCTCAAACGCAGGATCGCCCGGATTCTCGTTCCATGCGCGCACCAGAGTGGTCAGAAATCCGCCCATCGCCGGGCCAAAGCCCGCGCAGGCAATGTCCACGTCCAGCGTCTGCCGGACGTCCTCTCCCACTCCATCGGCCTGGCTCAACGTGTTCATCGCGACCTCACTCTCTCCACTCATCGCTTATTGCGGGTAATCGAGCGCTTCAGGAATCATCACCGTGCTTACCGTCTCGGCGGCGCGATCCTTCGCCAGCCGCGAGCCGCTCAGGCACCGTGACAACTTGCTCTGCATCTGCAGAAAGTCGTTCTCACCGATGCAGCTTGCGCACGGCCCGGCCTTCTCAGGATGCGTGCCATCGGCCTTCAGCACATCCATCACAATTGAAGTAATGCCGGGCATGGTCTGCTCGAACTCTTCGAGTTCATCCATGGTGAAGCACTGGTTGCACCCGGCATCGTTCCATGACGGATGTTTCTTATACCCGAAGACCAGCTCGGCGCAGATGCGGTTCACCTCGCCGGCCGCCTTGGCGCTCTGCACGTGGCACAGGTCACTGAGGAACTGCACGGTTCCAGGCAGGCTATCAGCCAACGACGGGTCCGTCGCGCCACGAGCTTCGAGTGCGAGCGCGTCGAGAATCTGGCAGCGCGAAGCGAGCAGCCAGCACAGCGCGTCCGCCATGGCGAAGGTCACTCCCTGGCGCTGCCCGTGGTAGAGCTTGTTGCCTTCGGCGTCGGTAGCCTTGTGCAGATGATTCAGCGTCCACAGCCACATCTGCATGGCCGAGGCCAGCGTGCATGCGCCCGTTCCCGGCCGCAGCGACGCAATGTGGCGCATCTCGGCGATCCACGCGCGGAACTGGGCAAGAAACACATCGCTGATCATCGTCACTGTGAGCTGCCGCCGCTGTACCGCCTCGGGGCCTTCATAGGTGGCCTCAAGCTGCGCGTCCATCCACTTCGACGCGAGGAACCCCGGGCAATCTTCGGTGATGCCGTATCCGCCCATCAAGCTCACGGCCTCGCGCATCATGTTCGCGCCGTGGCCCGTGTTCCACAGTTTGGTCGCAGGACACAGCACGTTGGCTTCCGCATCTTTCAGCACATATTGCACCAGCGGATCGGCAGCATATTCCGGTCGCCGCGGATCATGTGCGCGCATAGTCAGAAACTGAATGGCGCTCTCCTCTGTCTTGCGCAACGCCTTCATCTCCGCCCGTCCGCCGGTAATGCCGCGCTCGTTCAAAATCGCCGTCTTCTGCTTCTCCAGCGGGTCGAGCTCGTCGAACAGCCGCGCCGCCGCGAACCCCAGCGATGCCGCCGCCTCTCCGCTTGCCCACACATCCACCAGCCGATGCAGCGCATCCTCGCGCTGCTGAATGCCCTGCTGATAGCGCACTGTGCCCGGCCGCGCGCCCTCGGCTCCGCGGAAACGCGAGCGCTGATAGCGGATTACCGGCTCGATCGCCGACAACAGCTTTGCCGCCGTCATCAGGCCCACCGTCACACGCGTGCGGCGAAAGACCGCTTCAATGATCTCGCCGTGCGAGAAGTTCGGCACAATCACGCCGTCTTTCACCGTGTATCCACCCACGATGCGGCTGGCCGGAACCTTGAGGTTGAAGATCGGGTCGCCTGTCGACGAAAGCTGATGCACCAGCTTCTTCGTCGGCGTTCCCGGGTCGAAGATGCCTTCGTCCGTCTCTTCCAGAATGATTACGCAGCTTCCCTTGATGCGCTCGTCATCGGAGTTCACCGCCGCCGTCACAAAATTCGCAGTGGCAATGTTGGTGATGAACCGGCCACGCTTGTCTACGTGCAGCATCGGCTCTTCGCCGTCCTTCCAAGCGGCGATGCGCACCTTCCCGCCCAGCATGCCGGTGTCAACGCCGACGTAGGGAATCGGTTCCGTCAGTGCAAATGCGCCGCGCCACGCCTTGCGATCCTCACCCGGCTGCGCTGGCGCGGCCAGGCTCATGTAGTGCTGCGCCTGCTCCGCGGTGCCGCGCTCGTGGATCGGCGACAGTGCCAGAAATCCCGCCAGGCTTGCCGTCGCGGCTCCGCCGTCTACCCAGGCCAGCTCGAAAGCCGACAGCGCCAGCGCCAGGTTCTTCGGCCCGGCGATGAACCCACCCTCTTCCGGCTCCATGAACACCGCGGTGAGCCCCGCTCGGTCGAAGGCGTCCATCATCTCGTCCTTCAGCGGAGTCCATTCGTGCGTGTTGCGCTCGCCGGCGGCCACCAGCCGCGCAACCGTGCCGCGCGCCACCCCGCGCGCCGACTGCACCAGCATCTGCAGGTCGAAACGGTCGGCGAATCGCCACTGGATCGCCCTCACCTGGTCGGTTGGCAGGGTGTGCATTGAGACGGCTTCAAACAGCGCAGACGTGCTCATCGAGGGTTCCTCCATCAGCGTCCGTAATTGTGCTTGAGCAAGAGCACGCCGGAATGTGACTCACATCACGTGCGCGGGATGGTGGGCATAGAGCTTGCAGCCCGAGGAGAGCGAACTTGATCAGGGGATGGCCCGTGCCGCAATTGTCTTGCAAGTTGGACGAAGGACAGGATTTAATAAGGCACTGTTCCCCAATCCAGACAAAGCCTCTTTCAACTCGACCGGAGACCGAAATGCACGTGATTCGCTTCCGCGCCCCCTTTGTGTTCGCAGTATTGTTTGCGTCTGCCGCCGTATTCGCGGGCGCGCAGACCACCATCTATGTCTGCGCCAATCCGGCGACAGGCGCCATGTGTCTGTCAACCGTAGGGGCGAAATGTCCGGCGAAGCAAGTCAAGCTGGGCTGGAACATAATCGGACCCGCGGGACCGCCAGGACCGAAGGGTGCGACCGGATCAACAGGTGCGCAAGGCCCGGCGGGGCCGGCCGGATCGCGAGGACCCGCGGGGCCGACTGGATCGCAAGGCCCGGCTGGATCGCAAGGCCCGACTGGCCCCACCGGCCCGCAGGGGCCGGCCGGTCCCGGTAATCGCGTTTTCGTCTCGAGCATCGGCGACGGGACCCCTGCTCATGCCGCCTCAATCACGCTGAACGCACCGAACCTGATCCCTTACCAGGTGGTTGCCATGCCGCTCTCCGGCAATTCCACGGCACCATTTGTCGCAACCGTCGACGGCACGACCGGAAATCAGTTTCTCCTGGGCTCGAGTTCCCAGGCGACCTCGTACTACTATTCGGGTATCGTCCAGATCTTCCCCACGCAGGTCACTCTGACCAAGGCGTATGGGGCAATGTCGTTCGATAGCATGAACTTCTTCCTCAACTTCACCGCGAGCTTCCAGGCGCAGCTTTACCACTACCGGATCGCGGGCGGCGGTGCGACCTTCGCGCCGGTCTCGGGAGCGGTATGCCAGTTCAGCCCCACCAGCGGCGGAGGACCTAATTACCTGTACTCCTATCAGGGCTTCTCCAGCGCCTGTTCCAACGCCTCGTTCTCCGAGACCTTCCAGCCGGGCGAGGGCGCTTTCTGGGTTGTTTCCGTCACGGCGAACCTGTTCTCCGGCCAGACTACCCTGCAATCAACGGCGGCGAATGTGGTTCAGATGGACGTCTCGATGTCGGTGTCGGAGTAGCAGGCAGAGTTCGCGGCGGTGCGCCAGCATCGCCGCGGTGCCTTGGATTGCGCGCCGGCTACTTCTTTCGCTCGGCGGTCCATTGGCCGTCGGCGCGGCCGTCCATGGCCACGCGCCCGGAGCCACCATCCCCGTCGATCCATCCAGCTATTCTCACGATGACGGGGCCGGGGTTCTCGTCTTTCCACTCGCCGGAGAAGGTCAGTTCCACGTAGCCATCGCGCCAGCGGCCGGTGACAGGATGGTTATCTCCGAAGGCGCCCGACCATGTACCCGACACAGCAGAGCCGTCGCGATGGAGATCCATGCTTCCCTCAAACCGGCCGTAATCAGTGGCGAAGGCCACGTGCCAGCTTCCTGCAGCTTCGCCGCAGTTGCACAGTGGCGCGGCAGGCGCGGGAGTGATGCGCAGATTGGAGAAGTACGACTCTTCGCCGGGATATCCCCAGAGCGCAACGCCGGCCTTGAGGTCTTCGCCCTTCATCCCGTTGACGATGAGGGAGGGATTCTCAGATCCGTTGAGGAACAGGCGCGCCGAGCGGCCGTGCACTTCGATCCGGACATGCGTCCATGTCTCCGGCTTCAGGTCTGCCCATGCCTCGTAAACCCACGGCCACTGGCGGCGGAGCGGATACCAGTCGAAGCCTGGCTTCGCGACATATTGCACGGAGTGATTGCGCATCGACTGATCCTCGGCCGCGGAGTTGCGCGGGCGCAGGTAGAACATATCGTAGTGCGAACCGTCAGGCCGCGCGCGGAACGCAATCCCCGTGAAGCCCGGCATGCGCACGCCGGGCGGCGTTGTGATGCGCACCGCGATATCCGCCTCAATGGAGCCGTCCTGGATGGCGCTGCCATTCACGAAGGCGAATATGTCGCTTTCGGCAGTCGTGGTCAGCCGCACGGCTTTGCGTCCCAGGTACTCGACGGGTTCAGCCTTTCCGCCAGTGACTGAAAGCGAAGACGTATCAGCCAGGGCAAAGCTCTGTGGCGCGGCGGTTGTCGCGGCATTGCCCTGAGCCAGGCAGGGCGTCAGAGTGGCGGCGAGCAGAAGGAGCGTAGTTGAGCGGCGCGGTGCCGCCGGTGTTGCACTGAGTAGTCTGTTCCGCGGAGAAGTGACGTCGCTCATGGTTGTTCCTCAAGGGGGAGAGGGAGGGCCACCTGCCTTGATGAGCAATCCAACTGCCATTGAAGGAAACAACTCAAGTTCATCGTGTCCAGCGGGTTGAAGACGACTTCCGCAGAGCATCAGTGACGCGGGAACGTTCGAAAACGCAGCGTCGTGTTCGAATCCGGACATATCGACTCCTCAATTTCATCGGACGTGATGCGCATCGCGTAAGGGTCCGGAAGTTGTCTCCATTCTGCACATCGTTGTGACGTTCATCTCTCGAAGGCAATGAAAACGACGCGACAGTTAGCCGTGCGCTTGTGATGAGAGTCACTGATGTGAAAGGGCGAAAGGGAGTCTTCTCGTACTGGTAGCTACGTATGCACGAGCCAGACCGAGACGGCAGCGATGATCGTCCGCTCCGGAGAAAGAAGACGGCAGAATGGCTGAAGCCGCAGAAGATAGATGCTGTTCCTTGGAAGTACCCGGATGGGCGAAGCTTTTCAGATCTCTCAGAATTCCATCAGACGACAGACAAGTAACCGGTAGAGTTCCGCTGAGGGATAAGCACGCCTTCCGGGCCTTCCGTGTCACTCTCATCTGCGCTGCGATCGCGCTGTTCGGCGGCGCCATAACGCGGCTCCACGCGCAAACCGACTGCCTCGCCTGCCACGCCGACCAGAGCATGACCGACGGCAACGGCCACAAGATCGGCGTCGATGGCGACAAGTTCGGCAAGAGCGTGCACGGCACACTGAAGTGCAACGACTGCCACGCCGACATCAAGGACTATCCGCATCCCGACAAGCCCGCGAAGGTCCAGTGCGGCACCTGCCACAGCGATCAGGAAGCGCAGCTAAAAACCAGCGTGCACCGTGACACCAAGGAGCATCCCTGCACCAGTTGTCATGGCGACTCGCACAGCATCTTTCCGAAGTCAGACCCGCGCTCCGCCGTCTATCCGCTCAATGTGCCCGCCGCCTGCGGCAAATGCCACGGCAATGACGGCATGGGGCAGAAGCACGGCCTGGCCAGCGTGTATCCCAAGTATGTCGATTCCATCCATGGATCCGCTTTGAACAAGGAAGGCCTGCTGGTCGCGGCCAACTGCCAGAGCTGCCACGGATCGCACGGCATCCTCAGCCACAACGATGCGAAGAGCCCCACCTTCAAGGCGAACATTCCCAACACCTGCGGCACCTGCCACGCCAAGATCAACATGGAGTACAAGGACGGCGCGCATGGCAAGGCGATCGCCGCCGGCAAGATGAAGGCGCCGGTCTGCAGCGACTGCCACACGGCGCACCAGATCCTGCAGCCCACCGAATCCGAGTTCCGCATGCAGTCCACGCCGATCTGCGGCTCATGCCACAAGGACAAGCTCTCCACTTACCGCGACACGTTCCATTCGCAGCTAGGCTCTCTGGGCGGCTACGTGGAGACGGCGCGCTGCTGGGACTGCCACGGCTCGCACGATGTCCGCGGCAAAAGCGATCCGGCATCGCCCATTCATCAGGCCAACCTGGTCACCACCTGCGGACGCTGCCATGCGGGAGCGAACGTCAAGTTCGTTCAGTACCAGCCGCACGCCAACGCGCACGACCGCAAGCTGAACCCGGCGCTCTATTTCGTGCGGCTGTTCATGAATCTGCTGCTGGCCAGCGTCCTTACGTTCTTTCTGATTCACACGATTCTATGGCTGGTCCGCTCGCGCTATGACCAGGTCAAGCACAACGGCTCCAATGGAGGGAACCATGCCTGAATTGCTGGAAACAACTGAAGAATCGATCCAGAAGACGGCCGCGACAGGCCGCTACTTCCGGCGCTTTACGCGCGCCCAGCGCAGGCTGCATGCCGTGTTGTTCAGCACCTTTCTCGGCCTCGCCGCCACGGGTCTCCCCCTGCGCTTCAGTGAGAGCCTGTGGGCGCGCGGCGCGGCGCGGTTTGTCGGCGGCTTCGGCGCCATTCTCTTCGTCCACAAGTTCTGCGCGCTGGCCTTGACCGCCGCTTTTCTCATCCACGTCAAAGACATCTTCACGCGCGCCTGGCACCGCGAGAAGGGTATCTTCTGGGGCGCCACGTCGATGGTCGGAAACTGGAAGGACGCGAAAGATCTGGTGGCGCACATGCGCTGGATGGTGGGACTCGGCCCGAGACCGACCTTCGAACGCTACGCTTACTGGGAGAAGTTCGACTACTGGGCGGTGTTCTGGGGCATGCTGGTGATCGGATTCAGCGGCTACGCCATGTGGTTCGCGCCCTTCTTCGCGCATTTCCTGCCCGGATGGGCCCTCAATGCCGCGCTGGTGATTCACAGCGAAGAGGGTCTGCTGGCGATCCTGTTCATCTTCTCCATCCACTTCGTGAACACCCACCTGCGTCCCGACTCGTTCCCGATGGACATGGTCATCTTCACCGGCGTCGAGAGCGAGGAAGAGTTTGCGCACAAACGGCCGCTCGAGTACCAGCGTCTCAAGGCGCAAGGCAAGCTGGATGCAAAGTTGGGCGAGAAGCCACAGACCTGGTTCGTCAACTTCTCAAAGATCGTAGGCTTCACCGCCATCACCATCGGCGTAGTGCTCCTGATCCTCACCCTGACCGCTTACTTCGGCTAAGCGGAAGTGAGACGCACGTAACGCGGAGGGGCGCGACTTCAGTCGCGCCCTTCCGCGATTGGATTCAAGTGGCGCCGAACCAATCGAATGAGTCGCCGAACGTGTCTGCTGCCGGCCAATCCCCGACCACACTGGATACTGCCCGCTGTGAGGAGTTGCCCCGGCATCCGTATTCCGAATCTTTCCCAGCCAACCACGAACTCCCCTGTTAACAGCACTTGCGGATGTGTGACCCGGGTCACGGCAACCGGGAATCCACAAAGCGCATGGTTTTGGCCGTGAACACGGCCCGGTTTCTGTTGCGCTCTATTGTCGTCAGCCTGCTCCTTTGTGCATCCATCCTTCCTGCTCAACACAAGCTCAAAGACCAGGACTGTCTCGTCTGCCACGGCGATTCCACGCTGACCTCAGAGCACAATGGCAAGACCATTGCCCTCTACGTAGACCAGAAACAGATCAAACACTCCATTCACGGCTCCTTGTTCTCGTGCGTGGACTGCCACAAAGACGTCACCAGCCTGGCCCACGACAAGACGCCTGAGCAGGTCACCTGCGGCCAGTGCCACGCCAAGGCGCAGGCGGCCTACGATCAGTCGACCCATGCCAATGCCGGCAAGACCAATGCCGGCAAGACAGCGGATGCTCCCGCGGCCACCTGTGCGGACTGTCATGGCAACGCGCATTACGTTACCGGCGCCGGCGACCCCAAGGCGCCCATAAGTCACGGCAATATCCCCGTCACCTGCGGCCGCTGCCACGGTCAGAAATTCCTGATGGAATCCAACGGGCAGAGCGCTCAGCCCTTCCTCTCTTATCAGGACAGCGTGCACGGACGTGCCGTTGAGAACGGATCGCAGAAAGCCGCGGTCTGCACCGACTGCCACGGCACGCACCAGATCCTGCCCGCCAATCAGCAGGCCTCGCCCATCTCAAAGTTCAACGTTCCGGCTACCTGCGGCAAGTGCCACGCGGCAATACAGACCACGTTTTCGGCCAGCATTCACGGGCAGGGAATCGCGCGCGGCAACAGGCTTGCCCCCGACTGCACCGACTGCCACGGCATCCACTCCATCAAAAAGCATCAGGATCCCAATTCGCCGGTCGCCGCCGCCAATGTCTCGCGCGACAGTTGTGCGCACTGCCACGAGGGCGTCCGGCTGAGCCAGGAGTTTGGCCTGCCCGGCCAGCGTGTCTCCAGCTATTTCGACAGCTATCACGGCCTCGCCGCCCAGGGCGGGTCGGTGGTCGCGGCGAATTGTTCCAGTTGCCACGGCGTGCACGACATCCTGCCTTCCAGCGATCCGCACTCAAGCGTCAATCATGCGAATCTTGACGCGACCTGTGGCAAATGTCATCAGGGCGTGACACAGAAGTTCACCCTCACGCGCGTGCATCTCGATCACGACGGCACGAGCGCAGCCGGCCAGCCCCGCGATATGGGCGGCATGGCCGTGCGCTGGGTCCGGTTCATCTATATCCCGTTAATCATTCTCGTCATTGGCGCTATGGCGCTGCACAATCTGATCATCTGGCGCAGAAAGCTCGCCGATCGGCGCAAAGAGCACAGCACCACCGTCGTGCGAATGACTCCGAATCAGCGCTGGCAGCACCTGGCGCTGCTCTCCAGTTTCATCGTGCTGGTCATCACCGGTTTTGCGCTCCAGTACCCGGACTCGTGGTTTGCCCATCTGCTCGGCATGAGCGAGCAGCTGCGCAGCGTCATTCACCGCATAGCCGGAATCGTCCTCATCGCGGCCGGCATCTATCACATCTTCTATGTGGCCGCGATCCGGGAAGGCCGTCGCCTGCTGCGCGACATCGCGCCGCGCCCGCGCGATATCCGCGACGCAATAAGCGCGATGCTCTATTACACAGGCCTCAGCAGCCGCAAACCTTCTTTCGGCCGCTTTAACTATGCCGAGAAGGCTGAGTACTGGGCGCTCGTCTGGGGCACCGCCCTCATGGGCGTCACCGGCGTGATGATGTGGGCCAAGGTGTGGGTGGGGAACCTGCTGGCGCGCTGGTGGGTCGACATCGCCACCTCAATCCACTTCTACGAGGCGATCCTCGCCACGCTTGCCATCCTCGTGTGGCACTTCTACCAGGTGTTCTTCGACCCTGACGTCTACCCGATGAACGGCGCCTGGTGGGACGGCAAGATGCCGGCGGATCACTATCGCGAGGAGCATGAACTCGATACGGAAACGTTGAGCCACGCCGCTGAGCAGGCACCGCACGACTCCGCCCCGCACGGCGACAAACCCCCTGCCACGCATCCCGCGCAGGACTGAGCAGCAGAACTGACTTGTGTTCCTGATTGACAGGGAGCCGCGTCTAGCGCTTCACCGGCACCCGGAAATCGACGCCTGCCGCGCGGTTCGCCTGCTCGGTGGCCGCGACGTTGACCTGCGCCAGCGGAATCTCGCGATACTGAGGGTCGAACACGGTAAGCGTGTTCGAGGTCAGCAGATAATTGTGGATCTGCTCCGCCGGCCTGCCGTCGTTGAAGATCACCGTGACCGTCTTCCCTGGCGTCGCCGCAGCCACTCCGCCGCCTGCGTCGCTCTGCGTCATCGAGGAAGAGCCCCTGCCGAAAGCCTGCCCCACCGCGGCCGGTTCACCCTCGTAGTACTCCTGCGGATACGGCTGCGAAGGCTGAGTCCCGTAGTCGCGATACGGCGCGCCAACGTAGCCCCCGTTCCCGCCGGAATCATCGTACCCGCCTGAATCACCGTAACTGTCCGGCGAGAACAGCCACGGGTCCACATACCCGGTGAAGATCGGCCCCGTATAAAGCCACGGATTGTAGCCGTAGTACGGGTACACATACCCGCCCCAGTACACCCCGCGATGATGGTGGTGATCGCCGTCCCAGGGACCATGCGAATGATCGGGACCATGCGAATGATCGGGGCCGCGCGTGTACGGCATTCTTCCGACAGGCCGATTCACCGATCCAGGCCGGATGGGACGAGAAGCGTAGTTGAATCCCCTTGGAACTGGAGCCGGCCGTATCCCAATCGGGTGCGAGGTCGTAAAACCGCGCTGAACCGGCGAGGGGCGCACGCCCATCGGAGCGCGCGATGAAAAGCCTCGTGCAGACGGTGCAAACGAACGCGGCGCCGGCCCGCTGTGGCCCGAAAATCCGCCATGCGGCGCAGCACGCTGTGCCCATGCCGGCAGAGCCAGCGCAGCAACGATCGTCGCGATCGTGGCAAGACGCTTCATGGCAGAGATTCTACGCCTCTTCCAATGAGCCGGGCGGACAAAAGCGAGGCTCATCGGGTTTCATCCGCTCAAACTCGAAATCAGCCCCAAAACCAGCCCCGAAATCAGACCCGCAAATAGTCTGGCCGCCACACCCGGATCCGCTCTTTGATCTGCTTGCGGTTCAGATTCTCTTCCAGCGCCTGCTTGGCCAGCGCGACTACTTCGTCATCCGCCGCAAAGCGCAGCCCGATCAACTGGTCTTCGGTCAGCCGGCAGATCTGCGCATGCCACTCCGGCGGCGCCAGCGCCTGCAACCGCAGCCTCTCCTCCAGCCGGATCAATCGATCCTGCACCTTCATCGGATACATCCGGATCAGGAAGAACGGCACCAAGATCGCAATGGACACGACAACAATCCATCCATTCCACACCGTCAGGTGCTTCACAAAGTGCACGATCGCGAATACCAGATTCGCAACCAATACAAAGGAACAGATCAAAAAGGGTGGATGGAGTCTGCCGTGGTGTTTCAGGTCCTGTACGGGTTGGGGTTTACTCATGCGATCCGATGGCCTCTTTCAATACGGGAGCATCTGCTGAACTGCCGGCCGGCAGCATCGCCGCCGTTGCTACGCGCGATTGGAGTCCGACGCCGGCCGAAGGGGCCTGGAACCGCGGCTCGTCATTCAATTCCGCCAACTGGCTCGGCGCCAGCACCGGGCAATGCAGGTAGGCCCGCGGAAAACGCCCGCCCACCAGGTAGTCGATGAACAGACCTCCAGCCAGGTAGGGATTGAGAATCGCTATCGGTATAGCATATCCCGTGGTCATCAGCGATCCGGCCACGCTCATGTTGGGATGACTCTTGTGGCGGTAGCCGGGAACCTGGGGGATCGCGAAAATTGCCAGCTTCGTTTCGGGGTGCGTCTCCGCGTAGTGCACCAGCTTCGACGTAATCTGGCGCGGTGTCGTCATGCCCGCATCCGGGAAGACCGTCCGCGTGAACGTGTGTGGAAAATAATCGTTCATCACCGCGCGCGCAAAATCCGCGCAGTTGTTGTAGAGCAGATTGAACTCGGTGTGATTCCTGCTGTCGTTCAACCGGTCCATGATCGCTTCGTCCTGCTGCACGGTCGTCGCAAAGCGAAACGCGTAAATCTTCCGTTCATAAGACACGCCGATCAACTGACCCCAGCCACCGTGCACGAAGTTGCCTTCGAACACCTTTGGCCCCAGTTTCAGCAGATGCTCGTCGTGATACTGCTTTCGCAGACGAGCCACCGTTTCGTGGTTCACCCGCTCCGGGGCATCCGCCGCATCTTCCACCGAATACAAATAGGGCAGCAGCGGCATCGCCACCCAGTCATAGCCGGCAATACCCTGGTAGCGCGAAATCACGGCCCCTGGTTCGCCCGGTTCGCAGCGACGCAGCTTCACCGGCGTTTCGGCACAGAGTCGAGAAAAGTAAATTGCAGCGTGGCCCGTAGGGTTAAGAGTTCCAAATAGTCCGTATGGCTCTTCCATCAGCATGGCTGCTTGCGCCTGGCTGCGCGAAGAGAAGGCCAGGATGACCAATACGGACAGGACACAAAGAAACGTCCGGACACGTGAAGATGGCATCAGGTCTCTCCTCGGGATATACGTGGAGTTTCCTCCCTCTAGTATGCCCCAAATTCTGGTAGTTAGGTGCAGTTGAAATCAATCCAGTTAATCCGCATATCGGCAATTCGTACAGTTGGTTGCGAATACCGCGTAAACACTCCCCAAAAAATAGACACATCACAGCGCTTGAAGTTGCCTGAAAGGAAACGAGACGTATCGCAGTATGGTTTGTTACCGTTTTCTTTCCGGCACTTTTGCGTGGAAAAATCACTCCAGCGCATCCGGAGAAACCTGTGTATCGAGGACTCGTCTTGAACCTGCGTTCGCTTGCCCTGTTTGCTTTGCTTCCCGTCGCCTCTGTCACTGCCCAGGTCACTCTGCCCAGGGTCCTCTCCGATCACATGGTCGTCCAGCGCGATCTGCCCGTGCACGTCTGGGGCATGGCACAGCCCGGTGAACAGGTCACCGTCACCTTCCGCGGCGAGACGAAATCCACCACGGCCACCAACCTCGGCCGCTGGAGCGTCTACCTCAAGCCCTCCGCAGCCGGCGGCCCGTTTGAGATGACAGTGAAGGGCACGAATGATCCGCTCGGTGCGATCCCGCCGATACCGGTGCCCACCATCACCCTCCACGACATCCTCGTCGGCGATGTCTGGTTCGCCTCCGGCCAGTCCAACATGGAGTTCCCCCTCGAGCGCGCCAGCACCGCCGCCACTGACCTGCCCAAGACCGACAACCCCAGGATCCGCCTCCTCATAGTCGACAAGAAACCCGCCGACTACCCGCAGGACGACCTGCCCACCACCGGCTGGGCTGCATCCACGCCGCAGACAGCCAAGCCGTTCTCCGCCGTCGCCTGGTACTTCGCCCGCGAGATCGAGCAGCGTGAGCACGTTCCCGTCGGCGTCATCGATTCCACCTGGGGAGGCACGCCGGCTGAAGCCTGGACGAGCCTCACCGCTCTCGGCGAGGACGCGCAGATCAATCCGCTCTTCACCGCTCGCGGCAAGATGATGGAAGGCGCCGCCGATATGGAACTGCAGGTCAAGGATGAGCAGCGCCAGATCGCCGAAGCCAAGGCCCAGGGCAAGCCCATCCCGCAGTTTCCGTGGCATGCCGCGCCGGATAGCTACGGCCCCGGCAACCTGTGGAACGGTATGATCGCCCCCCTCACTCCCTTCGCCATCCGCGGAGCCATCTGGTACCAGGGCGAGAGCAACGCCGGCAAGGAGCGCGCCCCCTACTACGACCGCGTGATGCGCGACATGATTGAGGACTGGCGTCACCAGTGGGGCATCGGCCCGTTCCCGTTCTACTACGTGCAGATTGCCAACTGGATCACCGGCCCCGACTCCAACTGGGCCGACCTGCGCGACCAGCAGCGCCGCACCCTGGGCGAGCGCAACACCGCCATGGCCGTCACCATCGACATCGGCAACCCCAACGACATCCACCCCACCGACAAGGCCAGCGTCGGCCACCGCCTGGCCCTCGCCGCGCGCGCCCTCAACTACGGCGAGCGCGACGTCGAGTACTCGGGTCCCATGTTCCGTCAGGCCACCACCGAAGGCGCGTCGATCCGCGCCTGGTTCGATCACGCCAAAGGCCTGACTGCAAAGGGAGGGGAAGTGACCAGCGTCGAAATCGCCGGCCTCGATGGCAAGTTCGTTCCGGCAAAGGCGACAGTCGACGGCGAGACCATCGTCGCCTCAAGCCCTGACGTACCCACCCCGGTCGCCATTCGCTATGGCTGGGCCAGCAACCCGCACGTGCAACCTGTTCAACAGCGACGGCCTGCCCGCCTCCCCTTTCACCTCCGAGAAGTGAAGGGGAGCAAAGCTACGACCGGCGCCGGCAGGCTCACTGCTGCGCCGGCACAATCACATGCGTCTCCTGCATCTCGATCAGCCCGCAGCCGCACCTCTGCTGCAGCTCCGGCATGATCTTCTCCACCTTCTCGGCGGTGTCGATGAACTCGATCCGGATGGGCAGGTGATCGGAAAGCTCGAGAATATGCGCGGCGTGCATGCGGTGTCCGGTGCCGAAACCGGCCACGCCCTTGAGCACCGTCGCACCCGCAATCTCGTGCCTGAAGAGGAAGTCGAGAACTCCCGTGTAAACCGGCACCCCTTTATGTTTCGCCCCGTCGCTCAGGTAGACGGTCACTTTGACCGCTTTACCGCTAGTCAGCATGGCTGCTCCTTTCTTCAGCCACACCTCAACAGAAAGGGCGGCGAGCTTGAGCGTCCACGGCAACAGTCGGCGGCCATGCACGCTCACAGGGGCAACGACGGATTAGACACCCGTTTCGCACCGCAGCGCAAGCGTGTCCCCAATGTCATTGGATGCACCCGCAGGCTCATCCATTTTCCGAGATCGAAACAGTCTTGTCCCGCACCGGCAACTGTTCCGTGCCAGGGCTATAATTCCGTGATCTTTCCATTCAGTTTCTGGAGCCTTCGTGCGGTTGCCTTCCTTGCGTCCTTATCTGCGTTCCCATTCAGAATTACGGCCTGTTTTCAGCGTGACCCTGGCCACGCTGACGGCAGCGGTTGTGTTTGCGAGCCTGGTTGCGAGCCTGGCTTCGTGCGGCGGCAAAGGGTCCTCGCCCATCGTTCAACCGCCTCCTCCTCCGCCTCCGCCTGCCACCGCCCAAAGTCTCTCCCTCTCGGCGCCCGGAACCTCGCTGCTCATCGGCGACAAACTCCAGCTCACCGCCACCAGCCAATACACTGACGGCTCCACGCACGACGTCACCTCGACGGCAGCATGGACCGTCTCAAACGGCGCTCCGGCCACCATCTCATCCACCGGTCTGCTCAGCTCAACGGGAGCAGGCGACTTCATCGTGACGGGCACCCTGGGATCGCTCTCAGCCACGCAGGCCCTTCACGTCGCTACTCCGCGGACCACGCCCGGCGAAGCCGGATTCAACTGGGCCAGCGTCAATATTCAGGGCATGGGCTACGTCACCGGCCTGGTGATCCATCCCCTCTCGCCCTACGACATCTACATTCGCACCGACGTGGGCGGCGCTTACCGCTTCGACCGGACGCATCAACAGTGGATTCCCCTCCTTGACCACTATGGCCGCCTTGAATCTGAGATCTACGGCGTCGAGAGCATTGCCGTCGATCCCGCCGACTTGAACACCGTCTATATTGCCGCCGCGCACGGTCGCATCCTCAGCGGATCGACCGTGCAGTCGCCCGCCGAAGTTCTCGTCTCGCACGATCGCGGCGTCACCTGGACCAACACCGGCCTAGCTGCGAAGAACCTCTACATCGGCGCCAACGATAGTTACCGCGGCACCACCGGAGAGCGGCTCGCTGTCGATCCCAACGATCCCGGCATCGTCTACTTTGCAAGCCGCCAAAACGGCCTCTGGCGCGGCGTTCGCACCACCGGCGATCAGTTCGACTGGCAACCCGTCCCCACTACTCTGCCCGCGCCGTCAGCGGCCCCCGGCGTGACCTTCGTTCTCTTCGACAAGTCCGGCGGAGCAAACTCCTCTGGCGAGACACTGAACCTCTACGCCGGCGTCTATGGCAGCGGAGTCTATGCCAGCACCGATGCCGGATCCACCTGGGCGCAAATCGCCTCCACCGCGAACCCGGTCCGCGCCGCCATCGCATCCGATGGAACGCTCTTCGTCGCGTTCGGCGGCGATGAAGGCGCGACCAGCGGCGGTGTGGGCCGCTACCGGGCAGGGAAGTGGCAGGACATCACACCTCCGTCGTCGAACGTCGCCTTTGCCGGCATCTCGGTCGATCCCGCGAACCCGCAAGCCGTGATCGCCGCCGAGAACGGCAACCGCAAAATCTACCGCTCCGCCGATCAGGGCCAGTCGTGGACGGCGGTCGCCATTGCCGCTCCAGACGCATACACGCCCCAGTACTATCCCCCCAATCCCGGCATGTGGGGCAATGCCGCGCTGGTCATCGATCCCGCGAACAGCAAGCGCGTCTGGCAGACCAACGGATACGGCGTAGTCGAAACCGAGGACATCACTGCCGCCTCCAACGCATGGGTCTGGCAGATGAACAACCTCGAAGAGCTAGTCGTGCAGAAGGTGAAGGTCCCGCCAGTCGTCACCATTCCGGGAACCAGTGCTCCCGGCGCCGACCTGCTCAGCGTCGTTGCTGACATGGTCGGGCTTCGCCATGCGAGCCGCGACGTGGTTCCCATGGCGACCATCGACTCGTTCGCCTACGTGGCGCAGGGAACCGGCATTGCCTACTGCGCATCGCAGCCGCAGAATGCCGTCTTCGTGGGATGGGACGAAACCGACGTCACCAAGCCGATGTCCGGCATAACTGCAGACAACGGCCTGACGTGGAAGCACATTCCCAACACCAGCCCCGGCACCGGCGGCAAGATCGCCATGGCCTCGGACGACCCGAAGAAGATGGTCTGGGCGCCCTACAACGCAACGCCCGTCTACTCCCTCGACGGCGGCGCCGCGTGGAACCCCGCGATGACCAATGGCGCGCCTCTGCCCGCATCCTGGCAGCTTTCCAATCCCTGGTGGAATGGCGATGTGCTGGCTGCCGACCAGATCGCTCCCGGCACTTACTACTACTTCAATAACGGCGATTTCTATTTGAGCAAAGACGGCGGCGCTACCTGGACGAACAACTCCGTGGCCTGGCCGCAGGATCCGCATTGGGTCATCGGCGTCAGCATTGTGCCCAACCCCGTCAAAGCCGGCGACCTGTGGATGGCCTTCGCGCCGAACCCCAATCAGGCATCGGCCTACCAGCTCATCCATTCCACGGACGGCGGCAAAACCTTCGCGCCCGTCACCACGCTGCAGTATGCCAACTTCGTGGCCTTCGGAAAAGGGAACGACGCGAACACGCCCTTTATCTTCGTTCACGGCCGCGCGACCGGCGATGCGGCGGATGCGGTCTACAAGTCAGAGGACTCCGGCGCTACCTGGACCCGCATCAGCGATCCGAACCGTATGCAATTCGGCGAGATCAACTCGCTCGAAGGCGACATGCGCACCAAGGACCTCGTCTACGTCGGTCAAAGCGGCAGGGGAATCGTGTTCGGCTATGGAGCCGCGTCCGGCATCGTGCGGGCGAGCCGCGTCAATCCGTAAGTCACAGCCACTCCGCCAGCGACGCGCCACACCAGGTCGCGCCCAGCCCCAGAATCAGGCTGCCCACCGCATACAGCCCGGCCAGCAGGAACGCCCCCGACCGCAGCGTCTCCAGCGTCTCCCACTCGTACGTCGAAAACGTCGAGTAAGCGCCGATGAACCCCACCGCCACCAGGAACCGCCACGCCGAACTCACTTCCATGCGCTCGCCCAGCCATGTCAGCGAGAAGCCAATCACCAGGCAAGCCGACATATTCACGACCAGCGTCCCATACGGAAAGCGAATCCCCATCCGGCTCCCCACCGTCGATCCAACCCAGTAGCGCGCCACCGATCCCAGCGCTCCTCCCAGGGCAATCATCAGGTACTTCTGCAAAGCCGTCTCCTTTCCACCGGCCTCGCGGGCGCACCCAGGCGCACCTCGAGCCGCGGCATTGCGCATCAACTTTTGCAGGGAATCGCAGCCGGGACATGACTCCGCAACAGGATCCCCTGTCAGGAGTCATCATCTGTCCAGCCACTCAGAGAGGACAGCGGTTAAGGGTGAACTCCATCACCACCGCTTCCATTACAAATTCCGGCTGGACTGGTGTCAACCGGAAAGCTCACGGCGATCCATGACTTCAGGGCTATCTTCTCTACACCACCGTCAGAATCGCCCGCCCCAGAGCGCCCGTCACCGCATCCTGCGCGTCCAGTGCAAAGGGCCGCGCGAACTCCGGCAGTCCCCTCAGATGATTCGCAAAATCCCACGCCAGATCCCGCGCCCGGCAGATGTTCCAGAACGCCAGCAGGCGGCCCACCATGCCCGTGTCCTGGGCGATCACTCCGAGCGCGTCCGACGCCAGCATGGTCAGTGTCGCCGGTATCAGGTTGTTCAGCAGTGCGTTCACCGACTCGTAGTCAGCGTGTTCGGGACCGTTTGGCGCGGGCGTCACACTGAGTGCAGCTCCGGTGTCTGTGAGAGCCTGCGCGAGATCGTGGTTGATGTGCGCGTTCATACCAGCCACGGCGAACTGGATGCGGTCGATGCCTGCCTTGAACCGCACCTCGAACAAGGCGCCCCACGAGGACGGAATGCCGGTCCCGGCCAGATACCCGCGAATCGCGCCGAAGTAGTAGCGCGCGAAGACCACATCCAGGGAGAGCAACCAGTTCGGATCCTGCCACCCTCCGTTCGGCGGGTTCAGGTCCACCTGCTCGGTCACCATGAGATACAGCTTGTTGAACCATTTAAGGCCATCGTTGTCGGCAAGAATCGCGTCAATGTCCTGCATCTGCGCGATCACATCGGCAATGGTCGTCGGGGCGGGCCGGCCCACAATCTCAGCCAGCGCCTGGTCTCCAGGGGAAGAAGTAGTCGTAGACATGCATGCCTCAGAAGATGCAAGCAGTATACGTTCCCGGATGATCCGGGATTCGCCGCCTACTTGAACTGGAACCAGTTCAGATTCGCGATGCCGCCGCTGCCGCCCTTGAAGACGATGTAAACATCGTGCTGGCCAGTTACCTTCGACACGTTTCCGGTAACGGTCTTCCACGTCTGCCATCCACCCGTCACCGGCAGAGTCACCGTGCTGATCAGCGTTCCCGTGCGGCTGTCGAGCCGGAACTCAACCGACCCGCCGCTGCCGCCGCTGGCGGTCCGAACACTCACTTTGGACACAGCGCCCGTGCCGAAGTCCACACTGCGGAACCGCGCCCAATCGCCCGCGTCGATATATCCCGCGTCATATCCGCCGTTCACGTCATTGCAGGTCTCGGTCTCTAGCCCGTATTCGTCGTTGTAACTCGAAACCTGGATCGCCTGCGTGGCCGGAATGGCATAACTCGAAGCCTGACTCCCGCTCCACACAAACGTCGCGCCTGAGAATCCGGGAAGCACGTATGTGAACTTCTGCTTGTTCCACACCACCTGAAACGATGCCGGAACATTGTTCTCGTTAAACACCACCAGCACCTTGGACGCATCGGGATTCTTGAAAGCCACGCTGACGAATCCCGCGGCGTTGTTCGAGTACACGCGCGTGCCCCCCGGCTGCACGAATTTGCTGAACTGCCCCATCGTGTAGTACTCGATGGGGTAACTGACGGCGCCGGTGGTGGAGTTCACAGTTACCAGCGGCGTGCACGTGCCGCACCCGCCAGTGTGGGGCCCAAGGCTCTGGTTGAGCGCCAGGCTCCACTTCACATACGACTTGCCCCAGCTGCGCATCACGTGCGTAATCTCTTCGAAATCCTGCCGCACCTGGTCGCTCACCCAGGTGCCGCCGGAGTGCTCCGTCTCGTAATTACCAAAGCCCGGATACAGATTGTGCAGAAGGCTCATCGCGCCCACCGGGCCGCCGTAGCCGTGCCATGCAATGCCCGCCACCTGGGGGGACGCCTTGATCGTCGCATCGGAGAGCGCCGTCCTGGGGTAATCGGAGCCGTCCCAGTTGTGGTCGTAGATCAGGACCTTTGTGGTCAAGCCCGCGGTCTTCAGGGCCGTCAGCGTTGCCTTGATTTGCGTAGTCTCGTCCGTCTGCGCCAAGCCGCAATGCGAAATGTCACTCGTCAACGCCGGCATGCACATGCCCGGATAGTCGCCCGGCACATACAGCGGCTCGTTCTGCATGGAGATGTAATCGATCGTGATCCCCTGCGCCGCGTAGGCCTTGATGAACTTCACAAAATAGTTGGCGTATGCCGAGCGGTATTGGCTCTGCAGCGATCCACCGATCATGGAATGCGTCGTCTTCATCCACCCCGGAGGGCTCCACGGATTGGCCATGATCTTGAGCTTCGGATTGATCTGCTTCGCCTGCTTCAGCAGGGGAACGATGTCAGTCATGTCGTGCGCGATGGAGAACTTCGCCAGGCTCGCGTCCGTGGAGCCGGCCGGCAGGTCGTCATAGGAATACACAGAGCGCGTGATGTCGGAGGCGCCCATCGGGTTCCGCACAAAGCTCAGGCCGATTCCCGACGTGCGGCTGAACAGGTTGTTCATCACCGTGGAGAGCTGCGCGGCCGGCACCTTCTCCTTCAGGAGATACGCCGCCGAATCAGTAAACGACGCGCCGAATCCTTCGACGGTCTGATATGTCTGCGCCTCATCGACATAGATCACCGGGGCCGCCGTGCTGGTGGCTGCGAACGAGGTCGCCGGCTGTTGCGCCAGCTTGCTCTTCTGCGTATCGGTCGTGAGCCACACGTTCACCTTCTGCGCGGATGCCGCAACCGCCGTCGACGACAAAACAAATGCAACCGCAAAGTGAATCAGCGTATATCTGGCCATTCCTGAGCTCCCCTTCACGCGCCGAGACCGCGACACTGTGGCAGTGACAATCATAGACAGGCCGTTCCACTTCGCGAAATCCAAAGGTGCAACCGAAACCACCGAAGTATAGGGGCGCCGCGGCACTCCGTAAAGTGACGCAAGGCACACGGGACGTGGCGCTCCTGCACGATGGATGGGAACATATGCTCTTGCCTGCGTCGTTTGCGGGCAGTATATTCCTCGCTCAGTCAATCCTCTCCCCAGGAGGTCCCATGAAAGGGATTACGCGCGTTCTTGTGTCATCCGCGGTCCTCTTAGCTGGATCGCTACTTGTGCTTCAGTCGCAAACCCAGAAGCATGTTCTGGACAGCCCTGACATGGTCCAATGGAGCCCCGCTCCGCCTCTGATTCCCCCGGGCGCGCAGATCGCGGTGCTCTCCGGCAATCCCATGGCGTCCGGCTCCTACTCGATACGCCTGAAGTTTCCCGCGAACTACGCCATTCCCGCGCACTCGCACCCGACCGATGAAAACGTCGTGGTGGTCTCCGGCTCGGTAACCTTTGGCATGGGAGACAAGCTCGCGAAAGACGCCGCCGGGAACAAGACCCTTTCCGTGGGCGGATACGCGCTGATGCCCGCGGGCATGAACCATTACGCATTCACCACGGAGGAGACCACCATCGTCCTCTACGGCCAGGGTCCCGTCGAGTTCAAGTACGTGAATCCCGCCGACGATCCCCGCAACGCCAAGAGCTCGACCAAGTGAAGGGTAGGTCAGGGCTTCAGCCCTGACACTCGGAGCCCAAAAAATTCGGGCGGGCTTTGCGCCTTTAGGAGCTAGTCCCACTCGTCATCCGTGGCTAAGCGATATGGTAGTTTATAGACTACAGAATTCAGCATGATCGAATTCAGGCAGACTGAGACTTTTCGCAGATGGCGTGCGCGGCTCAAGGACGAGCGCGCGCGGGCGATGATTGCCTCCCGGCTTGACCGGTTGGCGTTTGGCAATGCCGGCGATGTGAAGCCAGTCGGCCAAGGCGTAAGTGAGCTGCGCATCGATTATGGGCCGGGCTTCCGCGTGTACTTCACGAGGCACGGCAAAGAGATCATCATCCTGCTGTGTGGCGGAGATAAAAGCTCGCAGGCGAAGGATATTGAGACAGCGAAACGGCTGGCAAAGGAATGGAGGGAGGAGTATGCCTAAGAAAACCGTGCGTCCGAAGTTGACCCGCTACGACCCAGCCGAGGATCTGGGATCGGATGAGGCGATCGCCGTGTTTATGGCAGAGGCGTTCCAGACCAACGATGTGGCTTATATCTCTCATGCGCTGGGTGTGGTGGCGCGGGCCAAGGGTATGGCCCAGATTGCCAACCGGACCGGCCTCTCGCGAGAGCAAC
The DNA here is from genome assembly GCA_963819365.1 of uncultured Acidobacteriota bacterium. Taxonomy (GTDB): domain Bacteria; phylum Acidobacteriota; class Terriglobia; order Terriglobales; family Acidobacteriaceae; genus Telmatobacter. The sequence goes on along the minus strand of CAWFVY010000011.1, from coordinate 216,023 downwards.
TGTACCGCTCATTCAGCGAGAAGGGAAATCCAACGCTGAAGACGACCTTGGCGGTGATGAGGGCGCTTGGGGTTCAGCTGACGACAAAGACAGACGCGGCAGCCTGAGGCGTAAGTGAATCCCAGGTCTCCGTCCCAGGAGGCTAACCCCGCCGGCCCCGCTCACTCTGCCTAGCTGTGCTTGCCCTTCCACTCCGTATACGGCCCCTGGAAGTCCTTGATCCCGCCGTCTTTAAAGATCCACATGCCGCGTGGCCACTTCATCGATCAGATCGTGATCGTGCGTAACCAGCAGCACCGTGCCCTCGTAACGCTGCAGCGCAATGTTCAGCGCGTTGATCGACTTCGAGATCGAGGTGGTTCGTCGGCTCGTCGAAGATCAGAATGTTCGGCTTGGTCAGCATCAGCTTGCAGAACAGCAGTCGCGCCTGCTCGCCGCCTGAGAGCGCCTTCAGCGGCTTGCCGCCTTCTTCGCCGCGGAACAGCATCTGGCCGAGAATGCCGCGAATATCCTCGACATGCGCCTGCGGATCTCCAGCGGTGCAGCCAGTCCGCCACCGTGAGGTTGGGCTCGCTGCCTGAATCGATCATGGAGCCAACGTCCTGCGGGAAGTAGCCGACCTGCGCCTCGTGTCCCCAGAACACCGCGCCGTTGTCCAGCGTGAACTCGGGATCGCTGAGGCCCGGATAGTTCGCCAGCACGCTCTTCAGCATCGTGGTCTTGCCGGCGCCGTTGCGGCCCATCAGGCAGATCTTCTCGCCGCGCAGCAGATTGGCGGTGAAGCCGTCGATGACCTTGTGATCGTCGTAGAACTTCGTGATTCCCTTGAACTCCAGCACGTGCTTGCCGCTCGGCCGCACCTGGTCGAACTTGATGAACGGGCGCTGCAATGTTCGACCGCGCCAGTTCGTTGGTCTGCAGCCGCTCCACTTCCTTGCGGCGGCTTGTCACCTGTGCTCGATCGCGTGCCGGCCGCGAACCGGGCAATGAATTCGTTCAACTGCGCAATCTTCTTTTCGCGCTGCGCGTTCTGCGATTCCAGCGTAGACCGGATCTGCGTCTTCTGCATCACCATATCGTCGTAGCCGCCGGTGTAGGTGATGATCGTCTCGTAGTCGATATCGGCGGTATGCGTGGTCACCGAGTTCAGGAAGTGCCGGTCGTGCGAGATGGTGATCAGCGTTCCGTCGTAGTTCTGCAGAAAATCCTGCAGCCAGTGGATCGACTCGAGATCGAGATAGTTGGTCGGCTCGTCCAGCATCAGCGCTTCCGGCTTGCCAAACAACGCCTGCGCCAGCAGCACGCGGACCTTCTGCCCGCCCTGCAACTCGCCCATCTTGCGGCTGTGCAGCTCTTCGTGGATATCCAGGCCCGTCGAGCAGCACCGCGGCATCGGCCTCGGCGGTATACCCGTCCTCGTCGCCGATCACGCCTTCCAGCTCGCCGAGGCGCATGCCGTCCGCGTCGGTCATTTCGGGCTTCTCGTAGATGCGGTCCCGCTCCTCGAGCGCGGCCCACAGCGGCTTGTTGCCCATGATCACCGTGTCGATCACGCGATAGGCGTCGAACGCAAACTGGTCCTGGCGCAGCACGCCCATCTTCCGCGGACGCACCACCGTGCCCTTCTGGGCATCGAGCTCGCCGGTCAAAACCTTCATAAAAGTGGACTTGCCCGAGCCGTTCGGCCCCGTCAAGCCCGTAGCGCCGTCCCGAGACAAAGCTGACGCGAGACTTCCTCGAAGAGCACCTTTGCGCCGTAGCGCATGGTTACATTGCTGACACTGATCATTCTGTTTGTATTCCTGGCAGGCCACGCCGCAGATGAAAACGCGGCCGGCCGTAGCAAAAGGTGGGGCGCAAATCATGCAGCCCAAAGGGAAAAAATCCGCTCAATCCAGTTTCTCACATCCGCGCATGCGCGGTTCTGCGGTGTGGGGAGTAGAATCGCGGCATCTATGAGCCATGAGGTGTTGCCCTACGGAGTTGCCATTACCCTTGCGGGCGTATGGGCTTTGATGGTTCCGCGGCTGGTTCTTCGTTGTGCGTTGGGCCCCAAGGTGCCGCTCAACCCCTTCAAACGCCAAAACGTAGAGCTCCGACCCCGTGATAGCGGGTTTCTTTACGGCTTCTGCTTCGCCACAGCGATGGCATCGTTCGATTTGACGCTCCGTTACAGCCGTTGGTGGATCTACGGCAATCCTTCGGACCGCCCCGGTCTTTCGCAGATCGTGGAAGTGGTGTTTACAAGCTTGTTGTCGGGATGTCTCTTCGGTCTGTTCACGATCGCGTTCGATGGCCGTACGCGGAGCTCAGACTGACTGTTCGATCGTTACGTGTAAGCTCTCGCCTGTGATCTGGCTCACATTGAAATGCATAGCAGGATGAGTACGCTTAGGCAGATATCCGTCTGCCCAGCGCTAGCTCTGTCCTAGGGTGCCAAACTTTACAGAGGCCGCCGTTTCGGGCAGACACCGGGAGCAAGGATGAAACGGGTTTTGGCCGCTGCGGGAATCACTTTGTTGGCTGCAGTAACATTAACTGCCACATTCTGGCCCGCCACAGTCTCGGCTGCAAGCGCCGGTCAGGAGCAGCAATCCCCCCTCATCAAAATGCCCGACGGCAGCGAATTCCTCCCCGAATACGCCAAATCCCCCTCCATGTTCCGCCCCGCCTCCGACGCCCCCAACAACATCCTCATCGATGCCCCGGCGAACAACACCATCTACCCGCCCGACCTCATCCCTCCCCAATTCAAATGGCGCGACAACAACGCCGCCGCCACCGTCTGGCGCATCGAGATCGCCTTCGAGAAAGGGCAAGCCCATCCGCGTCTCGTCCAACGGCGAAAGACTGCAGATCGGCGAACTCGACACAGGCCTCAGCGGCTACGTCCCTCCCACCCTCAGCCCTGAAGAGCAGCAGATGCACGCCTGGCGCCCTGACGCCAAGCTCTGGGAGGAGATCAAGAAGCGCTCCGCCGGCGCGAAAGCTACTGTCACCATCCGCGGCTTTGCAAGCGACAAATCTCCCCAGCCCGTCTCGCAAGCCCAGGCCGTATTCACCACCTCCAAAGACCCCGTCGCCGCTCCCATCTTCTATCGCAACGTTCCGCTCATCCCGCCACAGGAGGGAACCACGCAACGCGGCGTCATCAAGCCTCTACCCGACTCCGTGCTCCCCAAAATCCGCTGGGAACTGCGCAATATCAACGAGCTCCGCAGCCGCCTGATGATGACCAACCTGCCCACCTGCGGCAACTGCCACTCCTTCTCGCGCGACGGCAAAACCATGGGCATCGACGTCGACGGCCCCGCCAACGACAAGGGCCTCTACGCCCTGACCCCCATCCGCAAAGTCACCACCATCGGCACCGACTACCTCGTTCGCTGGAGCTCCTTCAGCGAAGAAGGCGGCCAGAAGCGTTTCGGCTTCATGAGCCAGGTCTCGCCCGACGGAAAATACGTCGTCAACTCCATCGACGTCCCGCGCGCCAAGGGCATGCGCGTGGTCGACCGCCTCTACAACGGCTTCTACCCCTACTATGGATTCGGCCAGGTCTTCTATCCCACCCGCGGCGTGCTCGCCTGGTACAGCAAAGAGACCGGCAAGTTGCAGACGCTCCCCGGTGCCGACGATCCCAATTACGTGCAGACCTCCGCCTTCTGGAGCCCCGACGGCAAGTGGCTCATCTACTCGCGCGCGGCGGCGAGCGACCCCTATCCGCGTGGCTACAAGCGCTCCCTCTACGCCAACGATCCAAATGAAACTCAAGTCCACTACGATCTCTACCGCATCCCGTTCAACGACGGCAAAGGCGGCACACCCCAACCCATCGCCGGCGCCAGCGATAACGGCATGAGCAACAACTTCCCCAAAGTCTCGCCCGATGGCAAGTGGATCGTGTTCGTGCAGTGCAAGAACGGTCTGCTCATGCGGCCTGACAGCAAGCTCTACATCGTGCCCTTCGAAGGCGGCGAAGCCCGTCCGCTCGAATCGAACCTGCCGGTGATGAATTCCTGGCACTCGTGGTCGCCGAACGGAAGGTGGCTGGTCTTCTCTTCGAAGAGCCCGTCGCTCTACACGCGCATGTATCTCACGCATATTGACGATCAGGGCCACGCCAGCCCTCCCGTCGAGATTGAGAATGCGACGGCCTCGAACCGTGCCGTGAACATTCCTGAATTCGTGAACATCGGCGCGAACGATATGGACCACGTCGAGACTCCGGCCATCGACTTCTATCGCGAGTTCGACACGGCGCAGCAACTGCAGGACGAAGCAAAATATTCCGAGGCCGTTCCCGCATGGAAGGTCGCCGCGGCCAAGGATCCCACCGATGCCCGGCCGTTCAACAATCTTGGCGTGGCCCTTGCCGCCATGGGCCAGTTTGACGACGCCGTCGATGCGTACAAAAAGTCGCTGGCCATCAATCCCGACAGTTCGCAGACGCACAACAACTTCGGCAGCGCTCTGGCGGAGGCGGGCAGGCTCGACGACGCGATGGCCAACATCCGCAAGGCCATCGAGCTCAACCCCGACAACGGCGCGGCCCATGTGAACCTCGGCCATCTGCTCGAAGTTCGCGGCGGCGCCCGTGAGGAAGCCAAAACGGAATTGCAGAAGGGAATCGAGCTCGCGCCGAAACTCGCCGACGGCCACAACGTCTATGGCGTGATCCTGGCGCGCGAAGGACATCTCGACGAAGCCATCTCGGAATTACAGACAGGAGTCGATCTCGCGCCGCGCTCCGCCGAGTGCCACTTCAACCTCGGCCGCGCACTGGCCGCCAGCAACCGCTTCGCGGACGCGGTTCCGCACTTCGAAGCGGCCGCTTCGCTCACCGGCGGCAAAGAGCCCGCAATCCTTCAGATGCTGGCCGGAATCTACTCTGACACCGGCCAGTATGCAAAGGCCGTCGACACTGCGCAGCGCGCCCTCGACCTCGCCGATCAGCGCAACGACCGCGATCTCGCGCAGCAGCTTCGCGCCAACCTCGCACGCTATCGCACCCAGGCCCAGGCCGGCCAGCCTTAGTGCGGTCTCAGTTAGGTCTTCAATCTGCCCGCTGCCTCCACCAGGCGCCGAGACTGACAACTGAAAACTGACAACTGAAAACTAGCCCGCGACCGTCGTATCCACAGGGATAAAGATGCGGAACACCGTGCCCAGCCCCTGCCTGCTGCGCACCTTGATCGTGGAGTGGTGCTTGTCGAGAATCCCCTTTGACACCCACAACCCGAGCCCTGTCCCGTCTTCGCCCTTCGTAGTGATGAACGGATGAAAGAGCTGGTCGAGCGTGGCTGTGCTCATGCCGCCCCCGGAGTCAGCCACGGTAACCGCAACTCCCTCGCGCTCCCTGCCGTCCCGTGCGGCGCGCAGGCACACAATCATCCGTCCGCCGTCGTCGAGCGCCTCCAGCGCGTTGCTGATCAGGTTCGTGAACACCTGCTGCATCTCTCCCGCCAGGCACAACACCTGGGGCGCGGGGTTATAGCGTCGCACCAGTTGGATGCCGCGCATGTTCATCTCCGTCTCGTGGAAGAACAGCACGGAATCGAGCAGCTCGTCGATTGAGCTCAGCGAAGGCGCCGTGCGCTGGCGATAGAACTTCAGGCTGCGCGCCGTGATGTGCGACAGGCGCTGCAACTCGCGGTCGGCAACCTTCAGCAGATCCTTTGACCGCCCATGGATCGTCTCATCCGAGTTGACCAGGAACAGCAGGTTGGTCACGGCTTCCAGCGGATTGTTGATTTCGTGCGCAATGCTCGCGGCCAGCCTTCCGGCCGCGGCCAGTTGCTCGCTGCGGCGCAGCGCCTGCTCGGTGCGTCGGCCAGGCGTGATGTTGCGCACGTAAAGCGCCAGCCCATCGTTCGGCTGCGGATACAGCTTGAACGAAAACCAGAAGTCGCCTCGGGGCGATGGGAAGTACTGCTCGAACTCCACCAGTTCGCGCTGTTCCATGGCACGCCTGAAGTTAGTCTCCACCGCCGTTCCCAGCAGTCCCGGATACAGATCCCAAAGCACCGCGCCCAGCGCCACCGCGGGCGATGAGTTTGCCGCCATCTGCGTCGCGGCCGGGTTGAGATACGAAATCCTGAAGTCGCGATCGAACGTGCAGAATGCATCGGGAAGATGCTCCAGCGTCTCCCATGCAAACTGCCGCGCACGCTGAATCTCGCGTGTCAGCTCTTCTTCCTGCTCGCGTGCCCGCCTGCGCAGCAGCGCCATCTTCAATTGCGCATCCACGCGCGCCAGCAGCTCGCGTGCGGTAAAAGGCTTGATGAGGTAATCGTCGGCGCCCGCGCTCACTCCTTCATACCGCGATTCCTCGCCTGTCCGCGCCGACAGCAGAATCACCGGAATGTCGCTCGTGGAGAGGTCCCTGCGCATGGCGTCCAGCATCCCCATGCCGTCCAACTCCGGCATCATGATGTCCGACACCACCAGATCCGGCTTCTTCTGCTGCATCGCATCGAGTGCCGCCCTGCCGTTTTCCGCGGTTAGAACATGGAACCGCTGCGCCAGCAGGCTCCGTACGTAGTCGCGCATATCGGCGTTGTCGTCCACCAGCAGGATGGTGGAACGTCGCACCGCATCCGCGCCCTCAGCCGGCACGTCGTTGTCGGCTGTATCGCCCAGGGTGATCGCGTTCTCCAGCCTGTCATTCCCCGGAAGCCATCCAAGCGCCTCCCGCACATAGGCAGCCGCTGCCATGGGACTGCCGTCGGGAGAAGATGGCTCGGGCGCCACATGACCGTGCGCCAGGTGTTTCGAGCCGAAGGGAAGTATCGCCGTAAACGTGGTGCCCATTCCCAGCGTGCTCGAAACCTCAATGCGCCCGCCATGCAGTTCAATGAGCTCCTTCACCAATGCGAGTCCGATTCCAGTGCCCTCGTGGCTGCGGCGATGCGCGCCCTCCACCCGCCGGAAACGCTCGAACAAATGCGGTAGCTCGTTCTTCGGAATGCCGGTCCCCGTGTCCGTGATGGCCATCCGCGCGTGCTCGCCGTCGGTAGAAATCGTGACCTTGATTGAGCCGTCAAACGTGGACTTCAACGCATTGGAGAGAAGATTGAGAACGATCTTTTCCCACATCTCGCGGTCAACATAAACCGGTTCGGGCAACGGTGAAGAATCGACAATCAGTTCCAGCCCGGCGCGTTCCACCGCGGAGCGGTACGCACTGGCCAGTTGCGCGGTCAGCAGCGAAAGATCGGTCGGCTCATACGACGCCCGCAGCCGGCCCGCCTCGATGCGCACAAAGTCCAGCAGCCCGTTCACCATTTTCAACAGCCGCAGCGCATTGCGGTGCAGCATTTCCAGCGATGTGGCTGAAGGGGCCGTTCCGTCGTTGATAGCGTCTTCAATTGGCCCCAGAATCAGCGTGAGCGGCGTGCGCAGCTCGTGGCTCACGTTTGAAAAGAATGCCGTCTTGGCCCGGTCCAGCTCGGCCAGCGCCGCAGACCGGGTGCGCTCCTCTTCGTACGCTTCGGCGTTCGTGATGGCAGCCGCTATCTGTCCCGCAACCAGATCGAGGAATCCCGCATAAGAAGCGTTGAGCTGCCGGTAGGGATTGAGTCCGGTAATGAATACGCCGGCCGGCCTGTCCTGTCCCTTGCGGATGATCGGAACCATGTGCGCCTGCACCGAAGCCCGGTCCCACGCGCCCGTCGGCCTGTCGGGGAACAACTCGTCGAGCTTCTCCACGGTTACCGCCCGATTGACTGCGAGCATATCGTTGATCGGCCATGGGCAGTCGTCGCGTCCAATCGATATCTCGCGGCGCGCGATCCTGTGTCCTTCCGGGATCCCACTCTCCGCCACCAGGCGCAGCTTGGTTCCCTCCTCGTCAAACAAGTACGTCAGAGCGAAGGGCATGTCGCGTTGATCGGTCAGGCCGCGCTCGATGGCGGCAAACACCTCGTCGCGCGTGCTTGCATCCACCAGGGCCGCGGCCAGCGTCCCCAGCGACGCCATCTGCCGCTCGCCGATCAGCCGCCCCGTATCCTCCATCACCACGCAAAGCATGCCTTCAATGCGGCCGTCCGCGCCGGCCAGCGGACTGTAGGAGAACGTGTGGTAGGTCTCTTCCGGATAACCGCTGCGCTCGAGAATGAGAAACAGCGCCTCGTCCCACGAGGCTTCGCCCGTCTCCATCACGCGCGCGACGCGCGGCCCAATATCATCCCAGATCTCCGACCAGACCTCGGTGGCAGGCTTGCCCAGCGCCCACGGGTGCTTTCGGCCCAGCGTCACGCGCGCGTAGGCGTCGTTGTAGAGAAAAGTGAGTTCCGGCCCCCACGCCATCCACATCGGGAACCGCGAGGTCAGCAGGATGCGAACCGTGGTCCTCAGGCTCTCCGGCCAGGTCTCCGCCGCGCCCAGCGGAGTCGTAGACCAGTCGAAATCCCTCACCAGGTCGTTCATAGGCTGGACCTGGGATTCCACGGCAATCCCGGCCTCCGGAGGCGCCAACTGGTCTTCCATGCGGAGCATATCTCCTGGAATGCGATCGCAATGTCCGAGAGAATCTTGCTGCAGCATGGGACCGTCGACAGACGGGGATCTTCTCTATCGACAGATGCATAGAATACTCTGGTCCGTTGCCTGCCTTCCGTCGCTGGGGCAACGGAAAGACTGCCCGCAGGTCCCGCCGGCGCCTCGCCGCGCATGCCGTGTGGCCGCAGGTTCCCGGCATCGTTAACGCGCTTGATTCCATTCGCCCCGATCGGCCTTCGGCCATTTATCCTGCCCCCATGCAAGCCCAAGTTTCCCCTGGCGATTCCGGGTCCAACCGGCTGGATAATTCGGCATCCTCCTATCTGCGTTCCGCCCGGCATCAACCCGTGCAATGGCACCCCTGGGGTGACGATGCGTTTGCGCGCGCCAAGGCCGAAGACAAGCCCGTCCTGCTCGATATCGGCGCGGTCTGGTGCCACTGGTGTCACGTCATGGACCGCGAGTCCTACGAAAACGCCGAAACCGCCGCCATCATCAACGAGCACTTTGTCGCCGTCAAGGTCGACCGCGATGAGCGGCCCGATGTAGACGCGCGCTATCAGGCCGCGGTTCAGGCCATCAGCGGACAGGGCGGATGGCCCCTCACCGCATTCCTCACCCCCGACGGCCACCCCTACTTCGGCGGAACCTACTTCCCCAACGACGAACGCTACGGCCGCCCCGGCTTCGGGCGCGTCCTCGAAACCATGGCCCAGGTCTGGAAGGAGCGCCGCCAGGAGGCGCTGGAGTCGGCTTCCAGCGTCATGGCCGCCATCGAGCAGAGCGAAACCTTCTCCGGCCCCGCCGCCGAAACGACCCTCGGCCTCGTCGACAAGATCGCCGGCTCCATGCTCTCGCAGTTCGACGCGCGCCACGGCGGCTTCGGCTCGCAACCCAAGTTTCCCCAGCCCGCGGCGCTCGATCTCCTGCTTGAAGTGGCCATGAACCGCGACAACGAGCAGGCCCGCGACGCCTTCCTCACCACGCTCGAGAAAATGGGCTGCGGCGGCGTATACGACCACCTGGCCGGCGGATTCCATCGCTATTCCGTGGATGAGCGCTGGGTCGTTCCGCACTTCGAGAAGATGCTCTACGACAACACGGAACTGCTGCGCAACTACGTGCACGGATTCCAGAGCTACGTCCGCGAGGACTTCAAGTCAGTCGCCAACCACATCATGTACTGGCTTGACTCCCACATGACGGACCGGCTGCGCGGCGGCTTTTACGCGTCGCAGGATGCCGACGTCAGCCTCGACGACGATGGCGACTACTTCACCTGGACCCTCGACGAAGCCCGCGCCGCGCTCGATCCCGACGAGCTGAAGGCCGCCTCGGTCTACTACGACATCGGCGAACTCGGCGATATGCAGCACAATCCCGCGAAAAATGTCCTGCATGTCAAATTGCCGCGTGACCAGGCCGCCGCGCAGATCGGCATCACGGTCGATCAGTTCAATCAACTGCTGGCCATCGCGCGTGGAAAAATGATCGCCGCCCGTGCCCAGCGGCCCACGCCATTTATTGACCGCACGCTCTACACCGGCTGGAACGCGATGGCCATCACCGCCTATCTCGAGGCTGGGCGCGTGCTTCGCAACCCCGCGGCGGTCTCGTTCGCGCTCCTCACCCTGCGCCGCCTGCTGGCCGAGGCATGGAGCGGCGCCGACCTTCTCAATCACGTCATCGCCTATTCCGAACCTGCGGGCGCCGACACGCCGAAGGTCCCCGGCACACTCGACGACTATGCGTTCACCATTCACGCCTGCGTCGATGGTTGGTTCGCCAGCGGCCGCATGGAGTTCTACCACGCGGCCATCATCCTCGCCGACGCCATGATCGCCCGCTTCTACGACTCCGCCACGGGCGCGTTCTTCGACATCGCATCCTCGCCGGAGTCGACGGCTCTCGGCGCTCTGACCGCCAAACGCAAGCCTCTCCAGGATTCCCCCACCCCCGCCGGAAATCCCACCGCCGCCTCCGCATTGCTGCGCCTTGAAGCCCTCTCCAATCGTGCCGAATATCGCTCCATCGCCGAAAAGACGCTCGCCTCGTTCGCCGGAATCGTCGAGCACCTCGGCCTCTACGCCGGCAGCTACGGCCTCGCCCTCGAGCGTCTCCTGCTCGACCCCATCCAGGTCGTGATCGTCGGTTCCGGCGCCCACGCCGCGCGCCTTGAAGCCATGGCCGTCGCGCGTTACGGCGTCAACAAGACGGTCATGCGCATCGGCCCCTTCCGCGTCACTCCCGGCGGCATCCCCGAAGCCCTCGCCGAAACCCTCCTCAACGTCCGCGCTCCCCAGGGCAAGGATGTCTTCGCCATCGTCTGCCGCGGCCGCACCTGCCTTCCCCCCATCACCGACGCCGAAGAACTCCTCAAAGCCCTGGAAGAGCAGTAGCGGAGATGCCACTTTTTCCGAAAGCAGGCTTAGCCCCTATCCGGGCGGGATTCCTGGAGAAAAGCTGTATTACTGAAAAGTAACATCATGCTTAAGGTTTGGTCGCAGAAGGGGCAGTATTTTAACCATAATTAGCGAAAAGCGAAGATACGGTGAAGCGAAAGCATTGCAAGTACATTTATAAGATATTTAAAATAAGATGGTTGCAAGACTTCCTGTGGAAAACTTTGAAAAACACTAACCAGTAATTTTCTGGTTAACACCTGGACCCCTTATCCACGGAGGAGACTCGCGGATTGCGGGGGGCTGACAGATGAACACAGACAGGCCCTTGAAGCGAATCCGGACGGTTACTATGAGTCGAGAGGTTGGGGCGTTGCTGTGCGCGCCGTCACAGGTGTTCACGAGGACAGGCTGAAGCGCGCTTTGTCCCCACCCGGCACTCGCGTCGCCTCCCCACCCACTCATCCTTCGCCGCTGAAAGGATTCGTCTCCTGCGGCTTGATCGTCGTCGGATCCACCTTCTTCTCACCGGCCGCCCCATGAGCTTCCTCGGCTGCCACCGCTGCCGGTCCGCTCTCTACGGGCCCATCGAACGAATTGAACACCCGCATCGGGTCGCCCGGCAGCATGTGATTCTCTTCCAGCGCCAGCCTCACCCGCCTCTGGAACTCCCGCACCGGCGCATACTGCTTCGTCGGCCTGGTCTTGAACACCACCGGAAAAATCAGCTGCGAGCCCTTCACGGAATCCACGCCCAGAACCTGCGGATCGGCCAGGAACAGATCCTTGTACTCCGGCTCGTTGCGCACGTCGTTGGCGATCGCCGTGAGAATCTCCACCACCTTGTTCGGATCGGCCGAAAAGTCCACGCTCACGCTGACCGTAGCATTGGTGAAGTCCACGCTCTGGTTGGCCACCGTGGTGATCTGCGAATTGGGAATCACATATAGAGTCCCGTCGCCGCCGCGCACCGTCGTCTTGCGCAGGGTCATGGTTTCCACCGTCCCGGTTAGCCCGGCCACCGTAATCACATCGCCCACGTTGAACTGATCTTCCAGCAGGATCATGGTGCCGTTCAGCATGTCCTTCACCAGGTTCTGCGCCGCCAGCCCGATCGCCACTCCGGCCACCCCGGCCGACGTCAGCAGCGGCCCGATGTTCACGCCCTACAGCCTGCAGAGCCTGCAATCCAACAATCGCGCAGATGATCGCCAACCCGGTGGTGCGCACCACCCCGGCCAGCGTCCGCACCTGCGAAATTCGCACCAGTTCCCCGGAGTGCCGCTCCGCCAGGTGGATCATCCGGTTGGTGATGATGCGCAGGACCCGCGCCAGCACCAGCGCCACCAGCGCCAGAACCAGCAGGTGCGGCAGCTTCGTCCGCACAAAGTCCTGGATGTCGTTCGCCCACTCATCCAGAACCTTACCCATGAAATGCCCCTCGGCAAAGATCCCCGTTCTTATCGCAATCAGGACGAGACCGTACATCCCCGCTCCCCCTTTTCCCTATCTATATTGGTCAAGCGGGAACAAACATCCCCGCGGTTTCGTTCTTTCGAGGCTGACATATCCACGGAAGGCTCCCTATATTTAACTGTAGATGCGCCTTGTCCTTGCTGATTCCGTTTCTGGCGCGTCTGCCGGGTGACAAAAAAATGACGAGTCTTTAGTCGATTTTCACGCGGGGGCGTGGGAAAATGTCATATCGGCGCGCCCGGTTCCCCTGTGTGACTTGCTTACTCTCCGGCTTCATAAGGAGTACTCCCATGCCAAGCGGCACACCCAAGGGTAATCGTCTTAACGTCGACAGGCGCCCGCGCCGGGGGATCATCTTGCGCTGCGTCACGATCCTGTTTGCTGCGGTTGCCTTACTCGCCATCGCCCAGGAGGCGCCTCCCGGCAGCCCCGACCGGCCCCTCATCGATCCGGTGCTGAGCCGGCCGCCCGACAAGAACGCCCAGATTGTCATGCAGCAATCCCAGCAGGTCAAAAAGGCCAGCTATGAGGCGGCAAACGTCGAGCGCAGGCGGCAGATCGCCGACGACTCGGCCAAGATCCTCGAGCTCGCCACCGAGCTGAAGAAAGAGGTAGAAAAAACCGACAAGGATACCCTGTCGCTCAACGTCATCCGCAAAGCCGAGATGATCGAAAAGCTCGCCAAAGGTGTTCGAGAGAAGATGAAGCTCACCACCGGCGGTGCAAGCTAGCCGTCCCGTCGGATCCGTGCGGAGGCCCTCATGCGAGTCCGGTTGAACCAGCCTCGAGCCAGCATCACCCCGCACTTCGCGGTCTGTGCCGGCGTCTCGCTCCGCTGCTTGTGCCTGGTTCTGGTCTGCGCCGCGGTTGTCGCGCCCGCCTTCAGCCAGGCGACGAACCCGCCCCAGAAACCCACCAACCAGGCCGAGCCCAAGCCTACAACCCTGCTCAGGCCTGAAGCCAACCGCCTCCCCGATGCCAACGACATCATGACGATGCGGGAGCAGAAGTCCACAAAGCTGAAGTTTGAAGCGGCCAATGCCGAGCGCAAGCGCCAGTTGGACGACGACAGCCAGGCCCTCCTCAACCTTGCCGCTGACTTGAACCAGAACCTTGGAAAGAACGGCCCCAAAAACTCGCCGGACCTGAAGCGCAAGCTCGAGGAGATTGAGCGGCTCGCGCACAGCGTGCAGGTCAAGATGAAACTCACCATGAGCGCGCCATCCTGAGACGGATGGCTTCGAAGTAAAGGAATGGGAATGTTCAAGCAAGCTTCCCCTGGCTCACCCAGTCGATTTGGATCTCCGCTTGCGGAAAGTCACGGGACCGCTCGGTCCCCTGGCTCTCGCCGCGCGCTGGCACTCGCCATGTTCCTGGTGATTCCGGTTGCGGCCCAGAGCCCCGGAATGGGTCCAGGCTATCCAGGCCAGCAAAGTGGCCATATCGGGCAGCGTCAGCAACAGGACTCAGACTCAAGCCCCGGCCTGGATGTGCGTATCGAGGCGAAGAGAATCGCGACGCTCAACCTGATCCGCCAAAAGTCGATGGTCTCCGATGCCGATAGACTGCTCCGTCTTGCCCAGGAGCTGAATAACGACGCCAATGCAGACACTTCGACATTGACGCCCGCCGAACGCCTGCGCAAAGCCGCTGAAATTGAACACCTTGCCAAAGGGGTCAAGGAGAAGATGACCTATGCTGTGGGTGCTCCTGCTGAGGATAGGGGTCCGTTCTCCCTCGACACGCGCTGATCGGGTGCGGTGCTCCTGCCGGCCGGGTCCTTCCCGCCTGCCCTTCAACGCCTCCCGGGTTGTACAATCACGGGTGGACTTACGGGTCATCGCACGGCCCGAAACACGGCTTCCCGAAGCCAGAAAAAGTTGAGCCGAGAGCACCACCGGGGTTTTCCTCGGCTCTGTTGCGCTGGAGAAGTGCGGTTCTCCGCAGCAGGCAATTGATATGCCGGAACGAGGGAGCAAACGGCGATGGATCTGGCAGTTTCCAGCCCGCGGGGGCTTGGACAAGAAGCATTGAACGGCGCACTCAGCCCGCAGGCAACGATCGATATCTACCGGCTGATGTACATGTCTCGCCGGATCGACGATCGCGAAATTCTCTTAAAGCGGCAGAACAAGATCTACTTCCAGGTCTCCGGCGCCGGCCATGAAGCTCTGCAGGTAGGCGCGGCCCTGGCCCTTCGGCCCGGATACGACTGGTTCCTCCCCTACTATCGCGACCGCGCCCTCTGCCTCGCCCTCGGCATCTCGCCCACCGACATGTTCCTCCAGGCCGTAGGCGCAGCCACTGACCCCCAGAGCGGTGGCCGCCAGATGCCCTGCCACTGGAGCAGCAAGCCGCTCCACATCGTCAGCACCTCCTCTTCCACCGCCACCCAGATGCTCCACGCCATCGGCTGCGCCGAGGCGGGCCGCTACCTGAGCGCTCACCCCGAGGCCGCCCAGAAGGCCCAGGGCGACTACCGCCAGTTTGAGGATGTCGAGTTCCACGGCGACGAGGTCGTGCTCGCCTGCATCGGCGAAGGCTCCACCTCCGAAGGCGAATTCTGGGAAGCCCTCAACACCGCTTCCAACCAGAAGCTCCCCGTCATCTTCCTCATTGAAGACAACGGCTACGCCATCAGCGTGCCCGTCGAAGTGAACACCCCCGGCGGCAACATCTCGCGCCTGGTGGCCAACTTCCCCAACTTCCACTTCCAGGAAATCGACGGCACCGACGCCGAAACATGCCTGCGCGCCTTCCAGAATGCTGCCCGCTGGTGCCGCGCCGGTAACGGCCCCGCCTTCGTCCACGGCCACTGCATCCGGCCCTATTCGCACTCGCTCTCTGACGACGACAAGCTCTACCGCTCCGCCGCCGAACGCGAAGCCGACGCCATGCGCGACCCCATTCACCGCATGCAAATGCGTCTGCTCCGCGAGAACATCGTCACGACCGAGCAGCTCACCGAGCTGGAGCACAAGTGGGACCAGGAAATCTCGGACGCCGCCGATGTCGCGCTGGCCGCGCCCATACCGACGATCGACAGCATCCCCCGCCATGTCTACTCGGAACTGCTCGACATCACCAACCCGCCCTTCGCTGACGAGCACGCGGCCGAAGCGGGCTCTGCCCCCGGCCACTCGAAGAGCGCGCAGGGAAGCGCTCCCAAGACCATGGCCGACCTCATCAACGCCTGCCTCCACGACGAGATGCGCCGCGATGAGCGCATCGTCCTCTACGGTGAAGACGTGGCCGACGCCTCCCGCGAATCGGTGCTGAGCGAGGCCAAAGGCAAGGGTGGAGTCTTCAAGCTCACCGCCGGCCTGCAGACTGAATTCGGCGGGGAACGCGTCTTCAACTCACCGCTCGCCGAGGCCAATATCGTGGGCCGGGCCATCGGGTACGCAGTGCGCGGCATGAAACCGATTGTCGAGATTCAGTTCTTCGACTACATCTGGCCCGCCATGCACCAGATCCGCAACGAACTCGCGCTGATGCGGTGGCGCTCCAACGGCGCATGGGCGTCGCCCATGGTGATCCGCGTTCCCATCGGCGGCTATCTCACCGGCGGTTCCATCTATCACTCGCAGAGCGGCGAGAGCATCTTCACCCACATCCCCGGCCTGCGCATCGCCATGCCGTCCAACGCGCTCGACGCCAACGGCCTGCTGCGCACCGCCATCCGCAGCGATGACCCGGTGATGTTCCTCGAGCACAAGCGGCTCTACCGCGAAACCTACGGCCGCGCGCCCTATCCCGGCCCCGACTTCGCCATCCCCTTCGGCAAGGCCCGCACCGTCCGCGAAGGCACAGACATCACGCTGGTCACCTATGGCGCGGTCGTCCCGCGCGCGCTGCAGGCCGCGCAGATGGCCGAGCGCAAGCACAACATCTCGGTCGAGATCATCGACCTCCGCACGCTCAATCCCTATGACTGGGAAGCCATCGCCGAGTCCGTCCGCAAAACCAACCGCGTCCTCATCGCGCATGAAGACATGATCAGTTGGGGCTACGGCGCCGAACTCGCCGCCCGCATCGCCGACGAGCTGTTTGAGGATCTCGACGCGCCGGTCAAGCGTGTCGCCGGCATGGATACCTTCGTGGCGTATCAACCGGTGCTGGAGGATGTGATCCTGCCGCAGCCGGAGAAGATTTTGCAGTCGATCGTCGACCTGAAGGCCTGGTAGCCCGCGAACGTTCCATCCCGATGTCCCGTGCCCCATCCTGCGTGCAGTCTCATCGCGCGCAGGGTGGGAAACCACGAACGCAGACTGTCCGGTCTTTCCTCGGATCCTACTTCCCGCCCGCGTCTTCCTTGGCATACTCCGCACTCAGCGTATGCTTCTCCCGCGCCACCGGAAGCAGCGTCGGATAGAACTGCACGAACGTCGTATCCACCGCCGCATGCTGCTGGTGGCACGAGTAGCACGGCGCCTTCTCCGGAATCAATTGGCCGTTTTTCGTTGGCGAATCGAAATCGAAGAACGCCCACTTGCCTGGGAAGCGCGCCTCATCCTTGACGTGCACCTCGAACCCCATCACGCCCTCGCCCTGAAAGTGCCCGCGCGTATTGATCGATCCCTTGTCCCGCGCCTCGCGTACTTCCAGAACAATCACCGTCTTGTCCGGCCACGTCCCCGTCGCCAGAAAACTCCGGTACGCTTCGGGATTCACGAATACGTTGTCGAACATGGAGTGATCGGCCGCCATCGCCTTGGGGTTGTAATTCATGTCAATGCCGGTCGTCAGGTAGACCCACTCGCGATAATGCGCAATCGGCAGCATATCGCCGTTGGCGGCATAGGCGGGCGCGGCCGCAGGCGCGGCATGCGCCACACGCGTGGGCTTCAGAAGCAGGAGCAGGGAAGCAGAGACAGCCAGCAGGCAAACGCCGCAGGCAAGCAGTTTCAAGCGCACGGGGACCTCCGTCAGAATCATGTACGGATCAAACGAAATCCAGGTTCCCCTGAGCGAAGACAGTGGTTAGTGATTAGTGGTTAGTGGTCACCCGATTACCCGACTACTACCCACTGCCCACTACCCACTATCCACTGCTTCTAAAAGATCTTCAACTGAATCGACAGATACTTCTTCGGGTTCTCGCGAATCCCCTTCAGCAGCAGCGAAGCCTGGTCCATCGCCGCGTCCGCATGGTCATACACAGAACGGTTCTGCATCAACTGCCCCATTGTGCCCTTACCCTCGTTCAGCCCTTTGAGGATATTGTCGAGATTCCCGACCGTATCGTCCAGCTTCTGCGCAAACGCCTGATCCTTCGTCAGCTTGCCCAGCGTGCCCTTGCCGTTGTTGATGCCTTCCACCAGTTGGTTGGTGTTCGCCACCGCGGCGTTCAGGTTGTTATAGAGCGTCTCGTCATGCAGCAGCTTGCCCACCGACCCGTGACCCGCGGCCAGCGACTCCGAGATCATATTCAGCCGGTCCACCGTCGCGTTCAACTTGGTGTAAAGGCTCTCGTCGGTCAGCAGCTTGCCCAGCGTGCCCTTGCCTTCGCTGATCTGCTGCGTGACAATCTGCAGGTTGCCCGCTACCGCGGTCACCTTCTTATAGAACCCCGGATCGTTCAGGAAAAGGCCCATGCTGCCGCGGTTGGAGTTCAATGTGTCCAGCAGCGTATTGACCTTGTTCATCACGTCGCCGAGCTTCTGCAAGGCCTGCTGGCTGGTATCCACCACCTGCTGGATGCTCGGCACATCGCGCGCCCTGAGCTCGGCATTGTCCTCGGGCTGCGGGCCGGTTTTGCCCACCGAGGTGATATCGACATAGCTGTCGCCCAGCATGCCGGCTGACTGGATCGAGGTTTCCGAGTCCGCGTGGATGAACTGCCGCGCCGAGTCGTTCATCTTCATCGTCACTTCCACCGGCGTCGGGCTCCGCTCCGGCACCACGCGAATCCGCGCCACGTTGCCGATCGTCACTCCCTCAAGCGCGACCGGCGCGCCCTTCTTCAACCCCGCGGCGTTCCTATAGTACGAACGCAGCGTCAGCTTCTTTGCAAACAGTCCGCCCGACGATCCCGACATCAGGAAGATCAGCACAATCAGCACGCCCACGCCAACCAGCACGAGGGCGCCGACTTTCAGTTGAGACCACTGAATTTCCTTGCGGCTTGGCACTCCACTCCTCTTGCAGGCTCATCGACATTAACTGCTTGGGGCCGCCCTGCGGCTAACTTCTGAAACTTGAAGCGCTTTGACTACAGAGGATAGCAGAAAGCCCGGCCCTTACCGCCTATCTTCGAGCACCACGCTCGCCATGGCAAGCGCCTCGGTGTGCGTAAGCGAGAGAGCGATATTGCCCACCCCCATCTGTCCGGCACGTTCCGCGGCCCGCCCATGGAACCTGAGCGCCGGCCGTCCGCCCGGCTCGCGGACCACCTCGATCTCCAGCCAGCTCACCCCTTGGCTGATTCCCGTCCCCAGTGCCTTCGCCCCCGCTTCCTTCGCTGCGAACCGCGCCGCAAGGCTCTCCGCCGCATTGCGCTTGCGCAGGCAGTACGCCTTCTCCGCCGCGGTATACACGCGATCCAGAAAACGCTCGCCATAGCGATCCACTGACTGTTGGATGCGCCCAATCTCAACCAGATCGATGCCCGAGCCGACGATCATTCTGATTACGAACTTAACATCATCCCCGCCGCAGCCCTGACGAACAGCGAATGCCCGATCCCTGCACCTGATGCTCTCACCCCACGTTGTTTGCCCTGTACATGAAGCAATTCGCGCTTCCAAAGCCGCTTCAAATTACCAACGCATTTCGAACGCATTGCGGCATTGATCGCAATCAGCGCCCATCCTGTTCCAAACCCGGTCATCAACCGTTCGACTCCTGAACAGCCATCATGATCGACCGCGCTGTTCCGATATAGGCGGAGTGAGGTTCAATGTGCAGCGTCGAGACCTGGCAAATTCGACCACTCCCTGGGCTCTCGAGATGAAGGCCGTCTCGCAGGTCGAGCCCTCTCGCCTGGTCTGCACCCTCACCGGCGCCATTTTGGCCAGCGGCGGATGGGTCCTCAGCCGCGGAGCCAGCGACACCGGCACCGTCAACATGCTCTTTGAATTCGAGCGCCAGGCCTGCGTCGACATCTATAGCGTGCTCATCGCCGCCGGCATCGAACTCAGTCAGTCGGGCCATCTCCGCTTCACCGAGCTTTGCCAGTGCACCCGCAGCCAGGGCCGCGCCTGCGGCGACGAGATCGCCAGCGTAGACCTCGAAGTCCAAACCTTCCCCGCCGAACTCACCGCCCGACGCCCTCCCAGCCAGTCCGCGTGAAGGGCTCCGTGTCCTCGGAAGAATCAAATGTCAACGTTGATTCGGAATGTGGTTGACGACCCAGTTCAATGTATCGGTCGAATAGCTGGTTCGGTCTGCATGCGCAGCATTGGCCGCAACCACAATCTCCGGGTCATTCGAATGAGCGTTGCTATAGAACAGAAAAGGGACCGAGAGGTTACCTTTCCTGACATCATTCAGAAACTTGACCTTCGGAGCGGTCGACTTTTGAGTATGATCCCAACCATTTGAGATCACCATGTCATAGTGAACTTCGTTTGCTGCTTGCACAGCGTCGTCCGCGTCGGAGTAACTATCGCAATACACCCCAATCACCGCAAGATTTTGTCGAAGCTGCAGATTGTTATTGGGGCGATCATCAAGCCAGAGAACACGCGCGACGGGTAGATCGCGGCTGGCTGTTTTCAATTTGCTCTTCAGCTCGCCTACATCCAGCGCCTTGCCTGAAGCGCCAGCTCCGCTCGTCTGGTTAGCCTGGCTGACGAAATGATCTATGTTCAAGTCGATGAATCCCGCCTTGAGGTGTAACCCAGCTCCGTAATAGGAGCCGAAGGCGACAAACGGCATCGCGATCAGTAATATGACGACCTGCCACGAAGAAAAGAACGTGCCCGGCTTCTTGCTAACTGGAGCACTTTTGGCGCCTGCCTCTCCTGTGGCCAGGGTATCTTTTCTACCTTTCATCGCCGGCCTCCGGAGAATTGAAATCCGCACAAGTCTTTGAACCTGGAGATTTGGTGAAGTGTACACCAGAGACTCGCGCGCCCACACTACATTTCGCCGTCGGCATATGGAACCGCATCTCGATCTCCGGCGTATCTCCGCAGCAAGCCCGCCGACAGCCCCCGAGCTTTCCGGGCCGGAGGTCAGCACCCATGTCCCCCAGCGTCAAAACCAACGATCCGCCCGCCGCCGCCGTGCCCGCGTCCGCAGCTTCCGACGTCTCCCTCTGGGTGAAAATCCTGGCCATCGTTGGCGCGCTGCTGCTCGGCGCAGGAGCCGCCATTGCCTACACGAACCCCGGAATGCTGCTCGCTCCCCACGCTCCGGTCAGCGAAGGCGTGCGCATCTATGCCGGATACCTGGTCTCGCGCAACGCGGCTCTCGCATTGGGGCTGGTCGGCGCTGTGCTGTTCAGGTTGCGAACCCTACTGGGGACCATGTTGCTTCTCGTCGGCTCAATTCAGATCTTCGACGCGTGCATCGATGCCGTCGAGAGCCGCTGGACGCTCGTTCCCGGTGTCACCGTTCTCGGCATTCTCTTCCTGCTGGGAGCAGCTAGAGCCAGGCCAATTTTTGATCCGAGGCCAGGCACGCCATAGCCGGGCGGCACCACTAACCACTAATCACTAATCACCAACCACTCGTTCTTCACCCGGCCTCCACCAACCCATACCTTCGCTGCCACGCAACCTTCAGCCTCTCCCTGACCTGCGTCCGCTCCGCCTCCGTCACCTCCGGCCCGGGATCCGCCACAAACCGCGCTGCTTCCTGCTTGGCCAGCTCCAGCAGCTGCCGGTCGCGAATCAGATTCGCCACCCGGAAATCCGGTAGCCCCGCCTGCTTGGTTCCGAAAAACTCGCCCGGCCCCCTCATCTGCAAATCCAGTTCCGCCAGCTCGAAGCCATCCTGCGTGCGCACCATCGCGTTCAGCCGCTCCTCGGCCTGCTCGCTCACCCGCTCACCGGTCATGAGAATGCAGTAACTCTTCGCCGCGCCGCGCCCCACGCGCCCCCGCAACTGGTGCAACTGCGCCAGCCCGAACCGCTCCGCATGCTCGACCACCATCACCGTCGCATTCGGCACATCCACGCCCACTTCAATCACCGTGGTCGCCACCAGCACGTCAATCTCGCCGCGCTGGAACCGCCGCATCGTCACTTCCTTCTCATCCGCATCCAGCCGCCCATGCAGCAGCCCCACCCTCAATCCCGCCAGCGGCCCCGTGCGCAGCTTCTCGTGCATCTCAATCGCCGACTTCAGCCCCAGCTTCGCCGACGGATTCGCCTCCTTCACCCTCTTCGGAAACAGCTCCGCCGTCTTCCCCTTGCGAGCAGTGGGTTTGGATGTGGGTGCCCCTGGTCCCTCGCTCTTGGGGACCCGGGAGGGGTCCCCATTTCGAGATGAATCCATCGCTGAGTCCCGAGCGAAATCCAACTCCGGCTGATCGTCCTTCGTTCCCTCAATCACCGGATACACCACGTACGCCTGCCGGCCCTTCGCCACCTGCTTCCGCACAAAGTCCCACACATCGTCCGCGCGCTCATCCGCAACCCGCCGCGTCACAATCGGCGTTCGTCCCGGCGGCAGCTCATCCAGCACGCTCACATCCAGGTCGCCATAAAGCGA
This sequence comes from uncultured Acidobacteriota bacterium, assembly GCA_963819365.1. Lineage (GTDB taxonomy): Bacteria > Acidobacteriota > Terriglobia > Terriglobales > Acidobacteriaceae > Telmatobacter. The sequence continues at coordinate 193,983 of CAWFVY010000011.1, read as the reverse complement.
CAGCGCCAGCGTCCGCGGAATCGGCGTCGCCGTCATCACCAGCACATCGGGCTCAGCCTGATTGGGCTTCTTCATCAGCCGGAACCGCTGCAGCACGCCGAACCGGTGCTGCTCATCGACGACCACCAGCCCCAGCCGGTCGAACTCGACTTTCTCTTCGATCAGCGCATGCGTTCCGATCACCAGGTGCGCCTCGCCGCGATTGATCAGCCCGCGGTTGGTCCGCTTGCGATCCTCATCCAGCGAACCCGTCAGCAGCACAATCCGATAGTTGCGCGACGACTTCTCCAGCAGCTTCCGCGCCGCCAGATAATGCTGCGTCGCCAGAATCTCCGTCGGCGCCATCAGCGCCGCCTGGTAGCCGTTCTCCATCGCGACCAGCATGGCCTGCAGCGCCACAATCGTCTTTCCCGATCCCACATCCCCCTGCAGCAGCCGCCGCATCGGGCTCGGCTCGCGCATGTCGCCGCACAATCTCTCCCAGCGTCCGCTTCTGCGCCTTGGTGGGATGAAACGGCAGCACCTCGCGGATCGCCTCCCGCACCTTGTCCGTGGTCGCAAAGCTGATGCCCGCGCGCTCGCGCATCCTCCGCCGCTTCAGCTCCAGGCCCAGTTCGAGAAAAAACAGCTCCTCGAAGATCAGCCTCCGATGCGCCGGCGTCGCCCATGCCTGCAGCGCATCCATCCGCGTGTCCCTTCAGGCGGAAAATGCACCTCGCACAACGCCGTCTCGCGATCAGGCAATCCCAGGCGCTCCAGCATCGCTGCCGGCAGGCACTCGGGCACCGCCCCGCTCAACCCCTCCAGCAGATGAAAGATCACCTTGCGCTGCCACCGCGACGCCAGCCGTGCCCCGCCCAGCGACTCGTACACCGGCGTGATCCGTCCCACTTCGAGCATCCGCGTCTCCGCGTCCTCGCTCGCATCCGGCAAAATCTCGAACTGCGGATTGATCATCTTGAAGTTCCGCGTGGTCCGCGACGGCTCCACCTTCCCGAACACCGCCACCGTCTGCCCGGCATGAAACTTGTCTTCGAGATAGCCGCCGTGGAACCACATGCACTTCATCGCCAGCCGGCCCTGCCCCAGAGTGAGCTCGAAGATGGGAGCCTTCCGCGTCCGCAGCAGCGCGAAGCCCCGCACCTCGGCAATCACCGAAGCCATCTCGCCCACCTTCAACTCATCCAGCGAGCGCGGATTCTGCCTGTCCTCGTAACGAAAGGGAAGGTGATACAGCAAGTCCTCGGCGGTCCGGATGCCCTTCGAGCCAACAGCTCCGCCACGCGCGGCCCCACCCCGCGCACCCACTTCACTTCCTCGTCTAAGCCCGGCACATTCTGGATGGTAATTGATCAGAGATCAGTGAACAGAGATCAGAGATCAGTGACCTGTTGCTCAAGTGGTCGAGCCGCATCCGTCGATCAGGTGATCGGGTTCGCAACCGCGTATTCCCACGCTGCCATCCCGACCGCACTACCAGAGGATTGTCATCCCGACCGAAGCGCAGCGAAGCGGAGGGATCTGCGGTTGCTTCTAACGCAACGCCTCCCGCCGAATGCCTCCACGACGTCTGAACTCGCCGCGAAAACGAAACAGTGATCTCTGCTCGCCTACCTGACCATTCGCTACCTGATCTCTGGCACCGTTCTAGCCCTTACAAGCCGCGATCCGCGCCGTTCTGACCTCAGCCGCCAGCACTCTCAGAATCAGCACCGCCAATCCCGGCTCCGTCAGCATCATTGTCGAGAACAGCTCGCGCGGCACAAAACTCACCTCCGCGCCGGCCTTCGCCGTCGCCGACAGCGAATAGCTTGAGTTGCTCACCACGCCCGGCAGTCCCAGCAGCGAGTTCGGCTCGGCCGTCATATCCAGCGCAATGCCGCCTTCCAGCGAGCGCATAAGCAGCGCCACCACCCCGCTGTGCACGATATACACACCCACCGGGTCGTCGCCCTGGTAGAAAAGCGCCCGATCCTCGGAGCAATCCACAGGCCTGGAGCGTCCTTCAGTGCCCGGATCAACTCCACATCGCCGACAAAAGCTGAAGCATCGAAGTTCACGAGAGCCATTCTTGCATGCCGCAAAACTGCGAAGAAGTGAGCCCCATCACATTTCGATGTTTACCGGATGGACCCACTCCGATTCCCCCAGGTCTTCAAACCGGCTCTAGTCGCACACCAGTGCCACGCCTTCGGGGTATTCCGCCTCAGTCTCCACTTCCTGCCCGGCCAGTTCGCTCCCCACAGGTTGCGCGGTGAAGAAAGCGTCCACCTGCTCCAGCACCGCCGCGCCCGTCTTCGCCTGATAGATCGACGCCCGCAGTTTCGCCCCGCCCGGCACACCGTGCGTGAACCACGAGGCAAACTGCTTCATCTTGCCCGCCACCTCGCGCACCGCGGCGTTTTTGTCGCCGGCCGAAGCCTCCGACTCGTCCAGCAGCATCTGGAAGTAGGCGCGGATCATCCGGTAACGATCCTCCACCGTCGGCTGGTCATAGCGGCCCGTCGCGGTGTACTGGGCAATCTGCCTGAAGATCCAAGGGTTCGCCGGCGCCGCCCGTCCGATCATCACCGCATCGCAGCCGGTCTTCGCGATCATCGCGGCCGCATCCTCGGGCGTGCGAATATCGCCATTCCCAATCACCGGAATCCCCACCGCCTGCTTGATTGCCGCAATCCACTCCCAGCGAGCCTGGCCCGTGTAAGCCTGCTCGCGCGTGCGGGCATGCAGAGCCACCGCGTTCAGCCCTTCGCTCTCGGCCATCCGCGCCAGCTCCACGCAAATGATGTTGGCGTCGTTCCAGCCCAGCCGGAACTTCACGGTGAAGGGAATCGTCACCGCCTTGCGCACTGTCCCTGAAGATCTCGCCGATCTTGGGCAGATCGCGCAGCAGCCCTGACCCGCCATTGCAGCCCACCACGCGCTTGGCCGGGCAGCCCAGGTTCAGGTCCACCGTATCGAAGCCCGTATCCTCCACGATCCGCGCCGCTTCGGCCAGCGTCTCCGGGATTCGACCCGAACAACTGCGCCCCGATCGGGTGCTCATCGTCATAAAAAGTCAGGTAGCGCTTGCGCTTCGACTCCCGCATCCGCGACAGCCCATCCGCCGAAGTGAACTCGGTCATCAGCAGCCCGCACCCCGACTGCGTATTCGTGACGTCGGCCTCAATCTCAGCTCGATTGGATGATCCCGGATCCCGATCCTGATCGTCGAGAACAAACTCGCATGGCGAATGAACCGGCGAAAAACGGTGTCGGTGACGCCGGCCATGGGCGCCAGCACGGTAGCCGGAGCCACCAGGACCTTCCCGATGCGCATCTCCGCCGGCACCCGCGCGCTCTCGGGCATGGCGTGCTCCATCGGATTGTCCCAGTGCTTCTTCACCGTAAATCCTTTGCCAGCCATAGCCTTGAGTTCTCAGTTCATCAGTTCGTAGTTCACAGTCGACTGCGGCGCACCCACCCTGCACGACTACTGTGAACTATGAACTCAGAACTGTGAACTGTTTTCCCCCAAACACGCTGAGGCCTCCGCCGCGGCGGAGGCCCTCAAGCCAAATCGCTGATCCGGACGGGCTTACTTCGGGTCGGCCTTGGCGTACTTGCGGCGGAACCGCTCCACGCGGCCGGCCGTGTCCACCAGGCGCTGTTTGCCGGTGAAGAACGGGTGGCATGCCGAGCAGATTTCCACGTGAATGTCGCCCTTGTGGGTCGAACGCGTGTCGAAGTTGTTGCCACAGGCGCAAAGCACCCGCACCGCGGCGTAATTGGGATGAATCTTTTCCTTGGGCATCGCTCTGAAAAACACCTTTCCTGCAGTCTTTTTATTGTATATGGAACGGCGTTCCTTGGCAATTCTCTACATCACGTATCAATGTGCAATTTCTGGCCTATAATGGCACCGCAATCGAAAAACCAGCTACCGATGCCGTTTCCTCCGACACCGGCAACTGAGGAGAAAACCATGTTGAAGCCCTTGCTCCTCCTGCCCGCTGTTCTCGTTATGGCGTATTTTCCCGCGCCGGTGGGTTCGCCAGTCCCACAAAAAGCTGCCAAATCCGCCTCTGCGGAGACCGAAAAGGGTCCCGCCAATCAGCGCCCGCGTCAAAGAAATCTACAAAGTTCGACTGCGCCATGTGCCACGGCGATACCGGCGACGGAAAGACAGATCTCGGCCAGAGCCTGGGCGTCACCAGCAATTTCATGGATCCCAAGACCTTTGACGGCAAGTCCGACCAGCAGGTCTTCGAATCCATCCGCAAAGGCAAAGACAAGATGCCGCCCGAGGACGCTCCGCGCGCCAACGATGATCAGATCCGCGGACTGGTGCAGTACATTCGCAGGCTTCTCGAAGGACATACGGCCCCCGCGCCCGTCCAGCCGGCCGTCACAGCCCGCTCCGGCAAGCCGCGCCGTCCACCTCGCCCTCCTCGCAACTGACGAGACGCTCCGTGCCCCATCTTCGCGACTTTCTCCTGCGCGAAGATGGGGAACCACGAAGCCTTCCGCGCCCCGCCGCTACTGCCCCAGCGCCTTGGCGATCCCCGCCTCCACCAGCGGCGCCATAATCGCGTACCCCGCCGGCGTTGGATGCACCCCATCCTTGCTCAGATTCGCCGGCAGCCCGTCCCGCTGATCCTTCATGGCCGCGTGGTAGTCCACGTAGACAAAGCCCTTCTGCGCCGCATAATCCTTCATCCAGGCGTTGATCCTGTCGATCTTCGGCGCGGGCTCCAGGCCCGGCTTCCAGGGAAAGTCATACGCCGGCAGCACCGAGCACAGCACCACCTTTATATGGTTCGCCGTCGGCCAGATCGGCCATCGACTGCATGTTCGTCCTCGGTCTGCTCAATCGTCATCGGGCCCGTGTTGCCGGCAATGTCGTTGGTTCCCGCCAGAATCACCACCACCTTCGGCTGCAGATCGATCACGTCCTGCCGGAACCGCACCAGCATCTGCGGCGAGGTTTGCCCGCTGATGCCGCGATTGATGTAAGGCTTGCTCCGCAAAATCGCCGCCCGGCTTGTCGAAATGCCAGCCCTCGGTGATGGAGTCGCCCATGAACACCACGCGGTTCTCGCCCGCCGCCGGCGGCCCCAGCTGCACATCGGCATCGTGATATCGCTCCAGCCATCCGAAATCGTTGAGCATCTGCTTGTCGTGCGCCGTCCAGTAGGCATCGGCCGGATGTCCTGACGCCGTGGTCTGCGGCACACTTGCGCCGGAGCCGGAGCCGTTGCTTTGCGGGTTTGCTGGCTGGTGTCCTGCAGCAGCGCGAATTCGTTCATAGCCACCAGAGATGCAGCGCCGATAGCAAGCACGTCATGCAGAAGCAATCACTCGTTTCACATTTGTCCCCCGTACTTCTGGCGTCTCCGATTGTAAGCATAGCAGTTCCGCCCGCAAGCTTGCGCCACGCCCTGAACCGCAGCCTTTTCCACACACCAGCACCACGATCGCACCGCCGCGCCTCACCCCGTCCATGCGCTACGCCTTGAAGACAGATCATGAGTACCTGTCCCATCTGCGGCGGCATCGGCCTGGTCGCGTCATGTCGCACGACGGCCGCTGGGTCTCCCGCGCCTGCGAGTGCCAGGAACTGCAACGCGAAGAACGCCGCCTCGCCGCCGCCCGCATTCCCGAGCGCTACCGCGACTACGACCTCGACGGCTACGACTTCTTTCCCGGCATCGACCCATCGCTGCGCCGCGCCCACCAGACCGCCCGCCACTTCGTCGATGCCTACCCCGTCGACACCGCCGGCAAAGGCCTGCTCTTCACCGGCTCCATCGGCGTGGGCAAGACCCACCTCGCCGTCGGCGTTCTCCGTCGCCTCATCCGCGATCGCGGCGTCAAAGGCCTCTTCTGCGACTACCGCGAGCTGCTCAAGAACATCCAGAACAGCTACAACCCGCAGGTCAGCGTCACCGAGCTCGAACTGCTGCAACCCGTCTTCAACGCGGAAGTGCTGGTGCTCGACGACCTGGGCGCGCAGAAACCCAACGAGTGGGTCTGGGACACCGTCTCCCTCATCCTCAACACGCGCTACAACAACAAGCAGACCACCATCATCACGACGAACTACCCTGACCTGCCCCCGGCGGCGGCGCGCAGACCGACGCCGAGCGCGCCGCCCGCGAGCAGACCCTAGGCGACCGCATCGGCGAGCGCATGCGCTCCCGCATCGCCGAAATGTGCATCCGGTCGAGATGAAGGGCAAAGACTTCCGCCAGACCGTCAAGCGCGCCAGCTTCGGCTAAGTGTGTAGCGCCGGTCTCCAGACCGGCTGTCGTGCGGGTGTCCACACCCGCACATCCCCGGCGTTCACCCCGCATCTGACTTGCCACCGCATCACTCCCTGCAACTCCCCTTCGCCAACTTCCCAAAATCCGGCACAAACACTCGCCACCCCTTATCCGGCTGCGCCTTCACCGTCCCCGCCACGATCTGGCACCAGTACTGCCCCAGGTAGAAATCGAACGGATCACCCGGCGAGGTATCGATCATCGTCAGATCGGCGTCGGTCATAGTGTCGCGTCCATACTGCAGCACCCCGCCGCGCATCCTCATGTAGTTCTTCCACGGCCGCGCTTCGAGCTTCGGCGCGCCCGCGCCCAGCGTGATCACCACGCTCTGCCCTGACACTTTCACCGCCGTCACCTTCGCCCGAATCTGCGGCGGCGGAAACGCGGTCTGCGGATCGATCAAAAACGAATCCTTATCCACCGACATTCCCTGCAGCCCCTTCTGGCTGATCAGGTCATCCATGGTTAGCCCCAGCGCGTCCATCAGGCCCTTCACCGGCAGGTGCGCGGTCTCCACCTTCTTCACTGAAAATCGAATCCGGTTGTCGCCGGTCACGCCCGGATCCGCCACCGCTTGAAATGGAATATGCAGCCCCTTCTTCATCGTCCCGTGAATCAGCAGATGATCGCCTTCCGCCTCGATGCGCACATTCTTCAACTGCGCTTTCGGCGACCGCAGCAGCCAGTCGTTCATCAACGAAGCAAGCTGCGCGGTGGTCATGCGCATCTCCGCCGCATCGGTCGCCAGCAGAAACGAAGCCGGATCGTTGAAGCTGGCGATCTCATGCCCCTTCGCCCTCACCAGCGTCCCCCTCAGCCGGACTACGTAGACCGTCAGGGAAGGGGAGTAGCGAAACAGCACATTCGCCATCTCAATCGCGGTCGGCTTCTGCTCCTGCGAATCCTGCTGCGCGCCGGCCCACACTCCGCAGCACCCCATAATCAGCAGCGCCGCCCACCGCCTCTTCCAAACGAATCGCGTATCCACCATCAAGCCACCAAACAGACATGCCGCAAACCAAAGTCTGCGGCCCGCATTCTCTGCTCTGATTGGATGCTCAGTCCATCAGCTTCATCGTTTCCGCAAGCAGTTCAGCCCCTGAGGTTCCGGCTGCCGCGGCCTCTGGGCAATTTTCCATAAAGATTTTGTAAGTGTCCTCGACAAGTCCTTGTCAACTGGCATCTATTCCAGTCAGGCCTCCACTGCTTTCGGCAGCTCCCACTTCTTCCCAGGATGCGAAAGACAAGGCCGATTCGGTGGACCTGAAAGGTCAGGGTACTGATGACGTTAATTCGCTCTGCGCGCTGGTTTCTCTGGCGCTCCTCGTCTTCGGAATCGCCGCTCAACAGGCAAGTTCTCAAATACCTGTGGGCACGACCAGAACTGGAACCTTTATCTGGGACGGCGAAAGATGGGTACCCGCTGAGGAAGCCGCCGCTCCTGTCGTCGCGGAAGTGGAGGTCATGGCCGATTCCGAGCCGCCCCCGCTCCCGGTCTATGAGCAGCCGCCTTGCCCTCAACCGAACCTTATCTGGACCCCCGGCTACTGGCACTTTGGTCTCACCGGCTTCTATTGGGTTCCCGGCGCGTGGGTGCCTGCGCCGTACGCCGGTGCCCTCTGGACCCCCGGCTACTGGGGCTATACCAGACGGCCGGTATGGCTTCCATCACGGCTACTGGGGACCGCACATCGGCTACTACGGCGGCGTGAACTATGGCGGCGGCTATATGGGTATTGGTTTTGCGGGCGGATCGTGGAATGGCGGCGTCTTCGCCTATAACACCGCGGTCGTCAACGTGAACCGCACGGTCGTCACCAACGTCTACGTCAACAGGACCATCGTCGAACAGACCACGATCATCAATACCACCAATGTCTCCTACAATGGCGGACCCCACGGCGTGCAGCACCAGGCCGCACCCGAGGAGCAGATTGCCGCGCACGAGCAGCACACGCCGCCCACGACCTTCCAGATCCAGCACGTGACTGCGGCCGCGGCCGAACCCTCCAACCTGGCCAAGAACAACGGCGGGCATCCCACCAACCTCGCGTCGCCAAGCCCCTGGCCGCGGAAGTTCATGCTCCGCCGGCGGGCTTCAAACCTCCGCCGCCCAAGCCGGTGACCGAACTTGCCAAGGTTCAGGCGCCGCCGGAAACCGTAGCGGCTGCCCATACGGCGACTACCAAGACCGTGGCAGTGGCCAAGGCTGCTCCTCCAGCCGGCTCCAGCCAAGACTGCGCGACGCCACACCCACGCCTGCTGGCAAGCCTGCACCTCCGTCCTCCGGCCAAGACTGCAGTCACGCCTGCGCCTCCGCCTGCAGGCAAGCCCGCATCTGCGCCTCCGGCTAAGACTGCAGGTACGCCTGCACCTCCGCCCGCAGGCAAGACTGAACTCCACCCGCCAAGGCGACATCTAGCCTGCGCCCAAGCCCGCTCCTGCGACCGAACCCAAGCCTGCCCCTAAGCCTTCGGCCAACACCGCAACTCCGCATCCAGCCACGCCCGCATCTAAACCCGCGGCCGAGCCTCCAAGCCGACCCAAGCCTGCGGCCAAGCCCGCACCTAAGCCGAGCCCAAGCCGAGCCCAAGCCTGAGCCCAAGCCGCAGTAGTAAAGCCGCTCCGGGTGAGACTTCCGGTTCCATCTCAAGAGGCCCACGGTTAGCCGTGGGCCTCTTTTTGCCAGTTCGATGAATTAAGCCTTCGCCAGCGTCGCGTCTTTCGGTCCATCAACCTGATCGTCATGGGTAAACACCTCGGCCTCCGTCGTGATCTAATGCGAGCGATCCCAGCTTGCCCATGAACATCGCATTTCACGCATTCGGCCCGGCCCATCTCGCCGCACTTGGCGCGGTTCCCATCGTCGCGCTCCTGCTCGCCAGAGTTCAGCGGAGATGTCGAAGCGGCCGGGCCGCAGCATGACGAGCCGCCCATGGCCCTGGTACATCATCGTCTGCGAAGTGCTCGCGTTCGTGCCGTTCTATGTTCTCTATCTGCCTTTCCGGCGACTAAGCAAACGCATGCAAGAGGAACCGGCAAAAGAAGAGGGCCAGGACTTCAGCCCTGACCCTCTGATTGGCAAAGTCGACTCCGGGATCTAATCCACCAGCTTCAACGTGAGGTACGTGAACACCTCGGCCCGCGTCCGCGCCTCCTGGCGGTTGTCCGCGCCCGCTCCGTGGCCGCCTTCGGTGATCTCGTCATAGAAGAATGGATAGTGGAACTCCTCCATCCGCGCCGCAAACTTCCGCGCATGCACCGGTCCCACGCGGTCGTCCTTCGTGGTCGTGAAAATCAGCGGCTCCGGGTACTGCACTCCCGGCTTGAGCTGGTTATACGGCGAAATCGACGCCAGAAACTTCCGCTCCTCCGGCACCGACGCCGACCCGTACTCGCCCACCCACGATGCGCCTGCCGACAGATGCTCGAACGCCAGCATGTCGAGGAGCGGCACCTGGATCACCACGGCCCGCCACATCTCCGGATGCTCAGTGAACTGCACGCCCATCAGCAGTCCGCCATTCGAGCCGCCCATGATCCCCAGTCGGCGCGATGATGTGATCTTGCGCGTGACCAGATCCTGCGCCACGGAATAGAAGTCGTCGTAGATCCGCTGCCGGTTGGTCTTCAGTCCCGCCTCGTGCCACGCCGGCCCGAACTCCCCGCCGCCGCGAATGTTCGCGAGCACGAAGACGCCGCCCCGCTCCAGCCACAGCTTCCCGATGGGCGCCGAATAGTTGGGCGTCTCCGAAACCTGGAAGCCTCCGTAAGCCGTGAGCAGCGTGGGGTTGTTGCCGTCGTAAGGCATTGTCTTACGGTGCACGACAAAGTACGGAACCTTGGTCCCATCCTTCGACGTCGCCTCCAGTTGATCCACGGCCAGATCGCTGGCGTCGAACAGCGGCTTCTGCGCCTTCGCCGTCTTCAGCGCCCCATCGGCCCCGTTGCCCAGCATGAGCGACGGCGGATTGATGAAACCCGTCAGCCCGATGAAGAAGTGGTCGTCGGTCTTGCTCGCCGCCGCAATCGCAACGGTCTGGTTGGCGGGCAGGTCGAGCTGCTTCCGCGTCCACGGGCCGTCCTTTCCGCGCGTGTAGACGTACGCCCGTCCCTGCACGTGTTTCAGCGTCGTCATCAGCAGGTGGTTCTTTGTTGTCGTCAGTTGCTGCTCGAATTCATCTGCCGTCGGCGCAAAGACAACGGTCGGCTTGAGATGCTCCGGATCCTTCTCAGCGGCACTGAGCGAAACGGACACAACCGAGCCCTGCTTCAGCGTTTGGCCCGCGGGCGTCCAGTCCTCATCCAGCGAAATGATCAACTGACCATCGAGCAGGCTGTCGATCTGCGCCTTCTGCGGCAGTTTGAGCTTCTTCGGCGTGCCGTTCACCATCAGGTAGTGCTCGCTGGTGAATGTGGTCATGCTGCGTTCGATAAGCACCGCGTGGTTTCCCTGGCTATCCACGAGCGAATCCGCGCGATCGCCGTAGCCGTTGTCCTTCACGTCTCCGCGGAAGATCTCCTTCGCTTTTTCCAGCGGCTCGCCGCGCTTCCACAGGCGCACGGTGATGGGATATCCCGCCTCGCTCATGGTGCCTGCGCCCCAGTCGCGTCCCACCAGCAGCGTGTCCTTGTCCATCCAGGCCACGTCCTGCTTGCCGCGCGGAAGGTTGAATCCGCCGTCGACGAATTTGCCGGTCTTCAGATCGAACTCGCGAAACGTCGCCGCATCCTCGCCGCCCGCTGAGAGCGCCACCAGGCAAAGCGCGTCGTCAGGCTGAAGGCAGTTCAGCCCGTGCCCCACCCAGCTCTGGTTGTCTGCTTTCGAGAGCGCGTCGTAGTCGATCACCGTCTCCCACTTCGGCTCGGGGTTCAGGTAATCCTCCAGCGTAGTGCGCCGCACGATCCCGCGCAGATGCTGGGCATCGCGCCAGGTGTTGTAGATCATGCCATTGCGAAACTGCGGGCCCGGCAACCGCTCCGGCGACTCCAGCACCTTCAGCGCATCCGCTTCGAGCTGCGCGAAACGCGGATCTTTCTCGAGCACACCGGCGGTCCGCGCGTTCTCCGCCTTCACCCAAGCCATCGGCTTCTCACCGTGAATGTCTTCAAGCCAGGTATAGTTGTCGGGCTGCTCGGTCGAAGGCCCCTGCGCGCTGGCGGGCATCGATACGAGAGTCAGAGAAGCGAGAAGCGGCAGCGCGGCGATCGCCGCCTTTGAGGCAAGAGAGAGTTTCAATGCGCACCTTCCTTGGCGAGTCATTACGACGTTGATTTGAGATTTCAGGCCAGGATCGTGCAGGCCCATGGGGAGAGAGCACATTATCGCAGACGGCACGCGGGGCGGTGTATGGTGTGGAATGACGACCGTATGAGGGAAGGGAATTGGTGCGAAAGATACTGGCATTCATCGCCGTAGCCGCGCTGGTTGCGTCGTGGGCCCTGACTGCGATGGCCATCCACGGAACGCCGCCGCTGCCAGCTCGCATTCCCACGCACTTCGACGCTGCCGGAAACATCAACGGATGGGGTGAGCCGCGCATGTTGTGGCTGCTGCCCGTCGTCGCCATCTGCCTGGATGGGGCTCTGACGCTGGTCAGCTTTTTTCCGCAGTTATTCAACTACCCGGTGCGCGTCACGCCGGCGAACCGCCCACGGCTCGAAGCGATCACCCTCAACATGATCGCCTGGCTCCAGGCCGAGCTTGCCTGCCTGTTTTTCTGGATTCAGTGCGCGATCATCCGGTCGGCGCGGACTGGCCGGAACAGCATGTCGCCCGTGCTGTTGGTTTCGGCAATTGCTCTTATCTTCGCGACGGTGGTTGCGCACATCATCGCGATGGTTCGCGCGGCGCGCGCGAGCGCACACAGCTAGCGCGCGGTTGAACGCGGGTATGCCTGGATTCTGGAGAAGGGAATCGGTCAGAAGGCCCAAAGACTGCCCAGCACCAGCAGAATGGCGCCAACAGTCACCATCTTATATACCGCTTCTTCCATCGCTATCGGGCGGCTACGCAAGCTGTCCGGGTTCATCTCGGTGGGAAGTGTGGATGCGTTGTGGGGGACGGACTGCATCTTGCGCTGCCTTTCTTCGTCCTCTGGACGAAAAGTTTGTGAGTTGCGGCCTCAAAAGCACTTCAACCCGATACGGCGTGGGACAAAATCAAGTTCCGTTCTTACTGGCTTAGACGCGGTCTATTTCCGCGGGATGCCAGAAATTATCGGAACCCACCTCAACAGCGCTTCACTCTTCTGTATCGACCGGCCGGCTTGCATTCTGCGCCCGATTTCCAAAAAAAGTGAAGTGAACGTACTCCGAAGGTAACGGGTGTAAAATTCCGGCGTGAACACTGGTCCAGAACTCATTCGCCCGGCTGAAACCCGCGACCGTAACTGGATGCCCATGGCGGTTGCTGCGGGTCTCGTCCTTCTTGTGGTTGGGGTCATCATTTTTGTGACGAACCGCAACCATAATCCATCCGCAGTGGCCCCGGTGACCGCCGCGGCCGACCCCTACTCTGCGAATCTAGCCATCTCCAATATCGCTATGAGCGAGTCTGCCAATCTTGCCGGCGGCAAAGTTACTTACCTTGACGGCCATATTGCTAACAAGGGAAGCAAGACCGTCAGCGGCATTACCGCGCAGGTGTTGTTCAGAAACTTTGCGCATGAAGTCGCACAGAACGAGTCGCAACCCATGATGCTGATTCGCGCCCGCGAGCCTTATATCGATACCCAACCTGTATCCGCCGCACCCCTGAAACCCGGCGACGAACGCGATTTTAGGCTAAGCTTCGATAGCGTTACACCCAATTGGGATGGCGCCTACCCCGAAATTCGCATTCTGCGCGTCCAGGCTCAATAGAGCCAGTCAGCCACTCCCCTGGCTAACCTTGGAGCTGCACGGGTGTAGCGTCTGCCGTGGTGCGGCGCCACGATTATGGTGCAGGGATTCAAGGGGTGCGTTCCACTGGCAGATGTGACAGAACCGGTTCCTGGAAAGGTACTCCGCCCCCCTTCGCGGGACGCCGTAAGACAGCGTGAGACGGCGCCAAGCCGGCGTCTGGCAACCGTGGGACGCGCATGCCGGACTCGTAGCGCCCGCCGCTACCATCCTGAATTTCACAGTTGACATGCTCCGCTCTCTGAGATACTTTGCAATGTAAAGTGACGCGAGGGGCCCAATGAACGATCTCAACAAGGCGCTGGGAGACATCAGCAGCATTCGCCGCCAGATGGCGCGGAGCACCGAGTTCCGCGGCTACGGCCCGGCTACCCTGGCCTCCACCGGTCTCATTGCCATACTTGCCGCCGTCGCCCAGCAGGTCTGGATTCCCGATCCCGCCGGACACATCCTTGTTTACCTCGGCATCTGGTTCACCACCGCCGCGCTCTCCGCGGGCATCATCGGCACGCAGATGGTGACGCGTGCGCATCGGGTTCATTCCGGCATGGCTGACGAGATGATTCGCATGGCCGTGGAGCAGTTTCTTCCCTCGATGGGCGCCGGCGCGCTGGTTACGCTGGTTCTCGTGAACCGTGCTCCCGGCGTGGCGTGGATGCTTCCCGGCCTGTGGCTGGTTACCTTCAGCCTGGGAGTCTTCGCATCCTGCCGGTTCCTGCCGCGACTGATTCTGCTGGCCGGCGTCTGGTACCTCGCCATGGGTCTCGTCACTCTCGGCCTCGGCGATACGCGCGCCCTGGCGCCGTGGACGATGGGCCTGGCGTACGGCGCGGGTCAGTTGCTCGTCGCCGCCATCCTCGCCCTCAGCACAAAGGAGAGTCGCGATGAAAGGTAAGACCAGGGAAGGTCGCTTCGCCTATGAGGGCCTCGATCGAACCATCCACGAGCGCGCGCGCCTGAGCCTGCTCACTTCGCTGATTACGAATCCGAAGGGCCTCACGTTCAACGACCTCAAGGAACTCTGCGCGCTCACGGACGGCAACCTGAGCCGCCATCTCCGCGTGCTCGAGGCTGCCAAGCTTGTCGAGATCGTCAAAGGCATCGACAAGAACCGCTCGCTCACCGTATGCCGCATCACATCCACCGGCCGCAAACGGTATCTCCACTATCTCGAGACTCTCGAACAGGTGGTGCGTGACGCCGCGCAGGTCGCCAGCCCAGCCGCGAACAAAGACCAGCAGACGGATCTGGGCGGCTTTGCGCCGTCCCAGGCCTGATCTTTTTTTGTGCTAATGCTTTGCGATACAAAGTGATTCCCATTCTCAGGAGAAAGAAATGACAGAGTCGTTGCTCTCGAATACCGATGCGCCCAGCCGCTTCGGCCCAGCGTCGCGCTCGGCCGGTGTCAAGCTATTGATCATTTGCGTTCTGGCGGTGCTCATGAACATTCCCGGCCTCTTCGTCCAGGGCCTCGTCAGCGATCGCATGTCTAATGTCCAGGCACCGTCGTGGAACGCGGGCAGGGCGCCTGACTCGGCCACCGTCGAACCGTACCGGTCGGTCGATCGCTCTCTCAAATACATACTGCTCTTTGAAGGGCTGGTGTTCCTTACCTACTTCACCTTTGAGGTGAGCGGCGGCAAGCCGATGCATCCGGCACAGTATGTGCTCGTGGGCATCGCCCAGGTGATCTTTTACCTTCTGCTCCTCTCCCTTACTGAAAAGATCGGATTCGACCTCGCTTTCCTCATCGCGGGTGGCGCCACTGTCGGACTACTGGCGGCGAACGCAGCCTGGGTATTCGACAAACGGGCTCACGGCCTGCGCGCCCTGGCTGTGTTCGTACCTCTCTACTCTTTCATCTACGTTCTGCTGCGCCTCAAAGACTACGCCCTGCTGGTTGGCGCCGTGGCCAGTTTCACGGCTGTTGCGGCGGCAATGTATCTCACGCGCTCCATCGACTGGTATGGCGACGCGAGACTCGGGCCCCGCGCTGCCGGCGATTCGAAGTCAGCGGCATGAAGGCAAGAACCACATCATCCATGGAGCACACCATGAGCACTCTTCCTGGCCCTGGCCTTCACGTCGCCATCATCATGGACGGCAACGGACGATGGGCGACTCACCAGGGTCTACCGCGCGTGGCGGGGCACCGCGCTGGAGTCGCCGCGCTGAAGGGCGTGGTGGAACACGCGCCCGATGCCGGCGTCCGCGCTCTGACCGTGTACGCATTTTCCGCCGACAACTGGTCGCGCCCCTCGACTGAGGTGCAGAGCCTCTTCTGGCTGATGCGCGCATTTCTGCGGCTTGAAACCGAACGCCTTCGACAGAAGAGCGTGCGGCTGCAAATCATTGGCCGCCGCGATCGCATTCCCGCAGCTGTTCTGCGCGAAGTCAACCGCAGCGAGTTTGTGACAGCGGCGGGCCGGCGCCTGCTTTTCCGCGTTGCCATCGACTACTCCGCGCGCGACGCGATGGCGCGTGCGGCAAGCACGTTCGCGGATGCCGAAGACCGATCTGTCGCCGCTGCCCGTGGCGCGCTGCATCACGAGCTGACGCGCGAGGCAGGCGAAGTCGATCTCCTGATTCGTACGGGAGGCGAGAAGCGGCTCTCCGATTTTCTGCTGTGGGAGTCAGCCTATGCGGAGCTTTATTTCACCGACTGCATGTGGCCAGACTTCGGTCCCGCTGAACTGGACGCGGCCCTCGGCGAGTTTCGTCACCGCGAGCGCAGGTTCGGCGCGGTGCCTTCCACGGTGGTCGCAGCCGGCGGTTCCCGATGACCTTGGCGCCTGGATCCGTCGCGCGCTTCAACCGGCCCCTCAAGGTGAAGTTCATCCTGCCTGCTCTTCCGGCGTACCGTCGATTGGGCTGTCGAGCAGGGAATTACCACCGCGACTTTTCACATCCAGACGCCCTATCCGGGGACCCGCCTATACGAACGTATGATACGTGCCGAGCGGATGCTCTCAAGCAACTGGGATCTCTTTGATACCAGGCATGTTGTTTACCAGCCGACGCGGCTTACTGCGGAGAAGCTCAAGGCCGGGTACGACTGGGCTTACCGCGAGTTCTACCGCTGGTCTTCGATTGCCCGGGCATCGCTGCATCACGGAACGGTGAAGCACCAAGCCAAGCACTTTTTCTATGCCACGGGATGGAAGAAATTCGAGCCGCTCTGGGATCTCGTGATCCGCGCCAAACAGCTTGCCTGGATGACACCCATGCTGGAGGCGGTGCTGTCGCGGGTGACTGGAGAGCGGGCCCGGCGTTCAGTCTGGCGGCGGAGCTTTTCCCGATTCTCTCGGAGGAAGCGGCGACTTCTTCGCCGGCTGTGCGACAGCCGTAAGACTCTGTAAGACAAGGGCTCGGGATCGGTAATTTCCGACGAGTCTGCCGGTGCACAGCGGGTAGAAACTACCTCTGCCGGTAAAAAGTACCCCCTCTCTACCGAGCAATTCTTTCCATGCTGCGAATCCCGGGGGAGCGAGCGGGCAGAGATGTATTGATTCCAAATAGCTTAGCGGGATTGGAGCGCGTGAGGGACTTTGGCACGGAGGTTGCTTAATAAAGCGCGAGCAGGCAGAACGCTCTTCCCGCGATTTCATGCGGAAAACCTCAAAAGAAGATTAGAGGAGCATAGATGAAAGCCCGCACTTTGATTCCCGGCCAACTGGCCATTTTCGCTTTGGCATCTGCGATCGCGATTCCCGCCGGCGCGCAGCAAGCGCAGCCCGCGAGCCCTCAGGACAACCCTCCTTCGGCTGCCCGGTCGCAGCCGGCGCCGCAGGATAGCGCAGCGGCTCCGGCATCACAGCAGCCCTCCCCCGATGTAAACCAGCAGCGGCTGAGCAACAAGTCGAAGGAGGGGTTCTGGGGACACATGCAGCCTTTCGCCCGCAAGAAGTGGGTGAAGCGGCAGACTGACCCAATCAACGATCGGCTCACGGAGCTGGATGAGCTGAATGCGAAGAACGCCAAGGACATCCAGGACGTGGATTCTCGCGCCCAGGCCGGAATCAAGCAGGCGCAGTCGACCGCCGACTCGGCCAACCAGACAGCCACCCAGGCCGGCGCGCAGGCGCAGAGCGCCAGCACCGCCGCGCAGGGAGCTTCAGGCCACGTAGACCAGATCAACACCAAGGTGAGCGGGCTCGATCAGTACCGCCCGGTGAGTGAGATGGATGTGGCGTTCCGCGGCGGCAACGCGGTGCTTTCGAAATCGGCCAAGGATCAGCTCGATGAGCTGGTTCAGAATGTGAACGGCCGGCAGGGTTACATCATTGAACTTGAAGCGCACTCGCCGAGCCACGGCTCGGTGGGAATCCAGAACTCGCAGCGTCTGGCCCAGGTGGTTAATCGCTACCTGGTTGAACACGACATTCCCGTCTACCGCCTGCATGCCGTGGCTATGGGCAATGCCCAGGTCGCGACCAACGACAGCAACGCCGACGAAACGGCCAAGCCGGTTCGCGCCTCGAGCGTTCACGTGCGGTTGATGGAAAACAGTTTGGCGGCCCAAGGCGCCGCATCACCCCAGGGTGCAGCGCCTTCGACAGGTGCGGAGCGGCCCTAAAACCGCAGCCACTCCCCCGAGGCTATGACCGCGCCTTCGGCCCCCCCGCCGATGGCCGCCAATAAAGCTCTCGTAACAGAGAGAACCAAGGCAACTTGGCCCCCGCTCAAAACGGGGGCCGATTTTTTTATGGGGGCGCCCTGCCCACCCAGCTGAATACCTGCTCCAACCGATAATCCCAGACACCCGCCGCGTGACAGCTCACATCTTAACCACTTATTAACGTTGGGGCCTTCCGCCCCTGCGGGAGGTTCAGGTGAGGCTTCGGGCTGGATTCGTCTCGGCGATGCTCGTATTGTGCGTGATCGTTGCGGGTTGTGGCGGAGGTCCAGGCTCGAATCCGCCCTTCACTCCACCGAGTCCGGGCGGAGGCTCGGTTCCCTCAAGCCGGCATGTCGTGGTGGTGATGGAAGAAAACCAGGCCTATGAGACGGTCGCTGGAGACACGACCCTCTGGCCGAATCTGAACAAGCTCATCGCGCAAGGCGCTTTGCCGACGCACTATTACGCCAACACGCATTTCTCCATCGGCAACTACTTCATGCTCACCACCGGACAGATACTGACCCGAGACGACAACTCCACCAAGGTCTGGGACGTGGACAACATCGCCCGCCGGATGATCTCCGCGGGAGTATCCTTCAGGATCTACGCGGAAGGCGCGACTCAGGGCTATATCGGCGGAAACACCGGGCAGTACGTGCTCCGCCACAATCCATTCGCGATGTTAAAAGATGTTGCCGGCTCTCCGGCGGAGGCAAAGAAGTACATCTGGCCCTTCACCCAATTCGCTTCCGATGTCGCCAACAATGCGCTTCCCCAGTTTTCCTTCATCATTCCCAACATCGTGGACGACGCGCATAGCGGATCGCCTTTGCGGGCTGACGCATGGCTGCAGTCGAAGGTGATGGGGCCTGTCTCCGGGACCAGCGCATTCAAGCCCGGCGGTGACGGCATTCTGATCGTCGATTTCGATGAGAGCCTGCCCACGGACGTAACCAACGGCGGCGGCCACGTGGCGCCGGTTCTGTGGGGTCCCCTGGTCAAGGTTGGCTACCGGCAGAGCTCGACCACTCTCTACCAGCATCAGAGCATGCTGGCGACGATGATGGCCGCACTGGACCTTGCGAATCCTCCCGGAGACGCGGCCAGCGCCCCGCTGATGACCGAATTCTTCGTGCAAAAGTAGTTGCGCCGGAAGCCGGACGACTGCGCCTCGATAGTGGCGATTTTTCAGGTCTGGACGATACATTAAAGGCCCGAGACGGCGCTTCGGCTATTCTGAGCATCAAACCAGTTCAGAGTCCCTTCCAAATGCGGGCCGCAACCACCTAATCTAAAGGCTGTATTTTCAACGCATGCGAAATGACCTCGGCATCGCCGGCGCTGTACGCATTTCTTCGGAAGTGGAACGAATGTGCGGGCTCGGCGAAATGGCCGATCTGATACGGGAACGCGGCTGGTCTCGAACGGAGCTTGGTCCCGTCTCGGGATGGCCGGATGCGCTGGTGGTTTTGATCAACATGATGCTGGCCAACCAGCATCCCATGATCCTCTTCTGGGGAAACAGCCTCACGCAGTTTTACAACGACGCAGCTATTCCCATTCTTGGTCCCGACAAGCATCCTCACGCTCTGGGCCAGCGCGGCGATGAATGCTGGGCGGAAGTGTGGAGCGTGGTGGGCCGACAGATTGAGAATGCCGCCCAGGGACAGCCCATCTGGAACGAGGATCTGTTGGCCCCCATCTACCGCAATGGGCGCATCTCCGACGCCTGGTTCACTTACAGCTACAGTCCGGTGCGGGACGCCGAGGGTCAGATCGCCGGAGTTCTGGTGACCTGCGTTGAAACCACGAGCCGGGTGCTGGCCGAGCGTTCCATCCGCGCGGCGCAGGAACGGCTGATGGCGATGTTCGAGCAGGCGCCGGCTTTCGTGGCGGTGTTGCGCGGTCCCGAGCATGTTTTCGAGCTGACCAATCCTCAGTATCAGCGGTTGATAGCGGACCGCGCGGTGGTGGGCAAGCCCATCCGCGAGGCGCTGCCGGAGGTGGTTGAGCAGGGCTATCAGGAGATCCTGGACCGGGTCTACCGCACCGGGGAGCCATTTGTCGGCAGCGATCTGCAATTCACGCTGCCCGCGACAGTTGACCGACCGGAAGAAGTCCGGAGTGTCGATTTTGTTTATCAGCCGCTGAGGGAAGCGGACGGCTCGGTCTCCGGCATCGTGGTGCTGGGCGTTGACATTACGGAACGCAAACGCACGCACGCGGTTTTGCGGGAGACCGAAGAGAGTGCCGCTGCGGTGCTTGAGGCGATCAGCGACGGCTTCCATCTGATCGACAAGGAAGGGCGCTTTCAGCGGTTCAACTCGGCCGGACGCGCAATTTACCGAATGCAGGGAGTGGACGTCGACACGCTGCTGGGGAAGCGCATTGTGGATAGCCTGCCGGGGATTGAGAGCACGGAGATCGGGCGCGCGCTTCTGGAATGCCTGCATACGCATCAGCCGACGACGAACGAGGGCTACTATGCGCCGTGGAACCGCTGGTTCTCAGTGCTCAATTACCCCACGCCTGACGGCGGCGTGGCGAGCCTTTTTCAGGACATCACGGAGCGCCGCCGGACCGAAGAGCAACTTCGCGAGCAGCGGGAACGTTTTGAATTCGCTACGCGGGCAGCGCAGATCGGCTACTGGTTCTGCAATCTGCCGTTCGACAAGCTGGACTGGGACGCGACCGTGAAGGAACACTTCTGGCTGCCTGCGGATGCCGAGGTCGACATCAAACTCTTCTTCGAGCGGATTCATCCCGAGGACCGGGAGCGGACGCGGTTGGCCATTGACGAGTCGATCGGTTCGCATGGCGCGTACGACGTGGACTACCGCACGACTTCGTCGGACGGACGGCAGAAGTGGATTCGAGCTATCGGGCGCACGGCGTATGACGAATCGGGGCGGGCGATCCGCTTTGACGGAGTAACCCAGGACATTACAGAAATGAAGAAGGTCAGCGAGGCTCTCGACGACGAACGCGCAAGGTTGAGCGCGGTGTTCGAGAATGTGCCCGTGGGCCTGCTGTTCACGCTGGCGGACGGCCGCATTGTCAGCGGCAATCGCCAGGCCGAGCGCATTCTTGGCCGTACGTTCGGACCCGAGCAGAGCGAGACGTATCGCGACCTGCAGGTGTTGCATGCCGACGGCACGCGCGTGGAGGTGGGCGACCGTCCGCTGACATTCGCACTGGCTGAAGGCGGCAGCAATCGCGGCGAATATCAATACGTGCGCCCCGACGGTTCGATTATCTGGGTGGAGATGATCGGCGCGCCGATTCTGGACGCGCAGGGCAAGATCGTGGGCGCGGTGGATGCGATTTCCGATATCGATGTGCGCAAGCGGGCCGAGACCGCACTGATCCGCAGTGAGAAGCTGGCGCTTGTGGGGCGGCTGGCGGCGTCGATCTCGCACGAGATCAACAATCCGCTGGAAGCGGTGACCAACCTGCTGTACCTGATCGAGAACAACACGAAGGATAGTCTGGCGCGCAACTTCAGCCGCATGGCGCAGGATGAGCTGGCCCGCGTGTCGCATATCGTTACGCACACGCTGCGCTTCAATCGGCAAACGGTGGCCTTGGGCGAGCAGAAGATGTCGGGCCTGCTCGAGTCTTCGGTGGCGATCTATGAAGGGCGGCTCAAGAATTCTGGCGTCTCGCTGGATCGCGATTATGGGGATACTTCGCACGTGTTCTGCTCGGCGTCAGAGATACGCCAGGTGTTCGCGAACCTGGTGGGCAATTCGTTCGACGCGACCAAAAGCGGCGGGCGGCTGATTCTGAGGACCCGCGACGAGATCAACCGGCGAACAGGCCAGATGGGTGTGCGGGTGACCGTTGCCGACAGCGGACATGGGATGCCGGAACGGGTTCGGCGGCGGCTGTTCGAGCCGTTCTTTACGACCAAGGGCGACAACGGAACCGGTCTTGGCCTGTGGGTGAGCCGCGAGATTCTCACCAAGCATCATGCGCGGATGAAGGTTAAATCGCGACAGGGACAACACAGCGGGACGGTGTTCTCGATGTGGTTTCCGCTGGACGCGGCGGCGCAACGCGGCCCGGAGACCATTGGGGCGGCCAAGCACCCCCTTGCGCGGCCGATTTAGATCGGGGTTGGAAGAGCGGGTGTACGAGACAGCAAAGGGGGACGGCTGCATGAGCCGTCCCCCTTTTGCATTGCCGGTTGGTGCGGCGGTCAGTTCACGGTGAGGATTTTGATGGAGTCACGCGCGGCCGACTTGCTGACGTATCCAATTGCGCCGGGGGTATGCGAGACGTATTCGACGACGGCTGCGTCTGACTCGAGGGTTTTAGGCATGGTGGCTTGTCCGGAGAGGACCAGGCCGCGCCACACCATGATGAAGGCGACGGGCGCTCTGCCCACGTAGTTGGTGACAAAGTCGTTGTGCGTGGGGCCTTCTTTCAGCAGCACGGGCTTGACGTGCGAGCCGTGCACGCTGGTGGATGCGCCGAGGAACACGTCGCGCAATTCAGCTTTGGAGATGGAGTCGGCGCTGACGCTTGGATTGGCGACGACGATTATCTGGGCGTGGGCGCGTATGCCAAACGCCATGGCCAGGACAAGAAGCATTGAGGCAAACAGAAGTCTTTTCATTTTTATCTCTCCTTTCATTCGCATCAGAAGCTCACACCGATCTTCATGGCGGTGAGCCAGTAGTCAGGCTGTGGATTCTGGTTGCGGACATCGACGGAGAGCGCGGTGCCCTTGATGTAGTGCTCATCGGCCTTCAAATAGATGAACTGGTTGAAGTCGTAGCGCATCGCCCCGGTCCAGTCCTTGGTATAGCGGTCGGGGCCGAGCTCGACCTGCTTGTCGAAGAAGTCGGAGCGATAGCCGCCGAGCGAGAGCTTGTCGTTCCACTTGTAAGAAGCCATTACGTACCAGCCACGGGCGTCGGAGTCATCGATGTCAATGGGCTGGCCGGTGAGCGTGAGGGTGGAGGCGCTGGCCTGGCGGTTCCACTCGCCGGCGGCCATCCACTTTTTGTGTTCGTAGCGGCCGAACCAGGAGAGATTGTTCCACGGAGCGAAGTATTGCGATCCGCCTTCGAGTTCGACGGTGGCCCCGTTCGCCTTGCCGTCAGAAGCTCCCAGCATCAGGCCCCGCAACGGTGTGCGCCAGTGCAGCGCGCCGCCGAGCGTGGCGAAACTCAGCGCAGACGTGGGCGCGTTACCGGAAGTGATCACATCATCGAACTGGCCATCGTCCTTGGGGATTACCTGTTCGCCTCCCCAGATGCGGTAGTCAAACTTGCCGAGTTTTGCGCCCGGCTGAAAGTTGCCGTAGACGAGTCCGCCGTAGTGGGAGAGGTCGGCATTGCGGGTGGTGATGTCGTAGATGCTCTGCGGCAGGAGTGTCCACATATAGGAGGGATCGATGTCCTGGGTTTCATTCATGAGGCCCCAGGGGGTTTTGACCTTGCCCACGCGGACGCCGAAGTTGTCGTTGGCTTTGAAGTCGGCCGCCGCCCAGTCGAGGGTGATGGAGTTGCCGGAAGAGCCGAGCAGTTGGTAACGCGCCTGCACTCCGACGGAGAGCGACGACATCGGCTGGGCCGTCATGTTTACCACAGCTTCAGTCCACGCCGGGCTTCCATTGGTGGTAGTGGCGTAGAACACGTCATTGTGGTTGGTGTAAAGGAAGCCTTGCGTGGCATAGCCATGAATCTGAAGGTTCAGATCGTCAAGGCTTTGCGCAGCGCCGGGGAGGGTAAAGAAAGATGCCAGCATGATTGTGCCAGCCATTAAGCGTTTCATCATTTCTCCTTCATGGCGGAGGCGCCTGCCTGCCGGGATGACTCCGGCTGCGGACAGTTGGCAGATCGCGTGGAATCAGCCGATTGCCTCGCTCCTTCCATCGGCGGAACGAAGGTATTCCATGAATAGGCGGAGGCGGAGAGAAGGTTTAGCGGCGGGATAGCGGAGGCGTTTGCTCTGGATTCAGCCAGAGGTTGGAAATCACGTCTGGTTAAGCCGTGGGATTCGAGGGGCGAGACGTAATCGAAACAGGATTACTTCCGACTGGAACGTGTCCGGCAATGAGTCATTTGAAGGCGGGAAGAGACTGTCGCGATTCTGGACAGGGGAGCCGCACCGGCGGTGCGCGCGTCAATTCGCGTGATCTGTGTCACCTGTGCAAGGGGAATCTCCGTCGGATAATCAAAGTCTCTTATCGACGATTCGAGTTCCAGGTTTCTGTCGGCGCGATCAAAAAGAATTTCTGTTTGTGGAGATGGAGTGTTCAGTTGCTTACGATCGCGTAGCTTTCCGACGATGGCGGTGGTGAATTGCCTGGGACTGTTGGGCGCGGCGGCGGTTCTGCTGCTGGTGATGCATCGGGATTCGGTTGTGCGCGCGGAGACGGCGTCGGGCTTGCTGCCGGTTTCGATTGACTACCCGGAGAACGGATCGATCTTTCCGCCGGGGATCACTCCGCCGACGTTGCTGTGGCGAGATGCCGCGGGAACTTCATGGGCGATCGACTTCAGCTTTGAAGATGGCGGGAGCCCGATCCATGAGGTGACGAAGGGCGAGCGCATGCGCGTTGGGGAGATCGACCCGGAGACGGTGAGCGAGACCAACGAGCCTCCGCAACTGACGCCGCAGCAGGCGGCAACCTGGACGTGGACGCCCGATCCGGGGACATGGGCGGCGGTACAGGCGCATTCCGTTGCGGGTGCGGCGACGCTCACGATTACGGGGTTTCGGGACGGCAAGCCGTGGTCGCAGTCGCGAGTTCGATTCAGTACGTCGAAGGATGAAGTGGGCGCGCCGATTTTTTATCGCGATGTGCCGCTGATGCCCAGCATCAATACCAGCGGGCATGTGTCGCCGCTGTCGAACGCATCGGTTCCCCTGATTGCGTGGCGGCTGCGCGATATTCGCAGGGCAGAGAGCAGGACGCTGCTCAAAGATATGCCGACGTGCGCCAACTGCCACTCGTTCTCGGCGGACGGCAAGACTTTCGGCATGGACATCGACGGGCCGTCGAACGACAAGGGACTCTATGCGGTTATCCCGGTGCAGAAGCACATGACCATCGATGCAAAAGACCTGCTGCGCTGGAACACGGATGGAACGGTAGGCGCGAGCCGCGTTGGCTTCATGTCGCAGGTTTCGCCGGATGGGCGGTATGTGCTGACCACCTTTGCAGGACCCGCGGTGAAGTCGCTGGTGGAGAGTTACTACGTTTCGAACTTCATGGATTATCGGTTCCTGCAGGTGTTCTATCCCACGCGGGGAATTCTTGAGTACTACGACCGCAAGGACGGCATGCGGCACTCGCTGGCGGGCGCGGACGATCCGAAGTATGTGCAGACGGACGGCGTATGGAGCCACGACGGCAAGTGGATCGTGTTTGCGAAGGCCATGGCGCGCGACCCGCACTTCAGAGGGCAGCGTGTGGCTCTGCATGCGCTGGACGAGAACGAAACGCCGATCCAGTACGGCCTTTATCGCGTTCCGTTCAATGGCGGCAAAGGCGGCGTGGCGGAGCGCATCGCGGGCGCGAGCGAGAACGGCATGAGCAACAACTTTCCCAAGATCTCGCCAGACGGGAAATGGATTGTGTTCGTGCAATGCAAGAACGGGCAGCTGATGCGGCCTGACAGCCAGCTTTACATTGTGCCGTTCGACTGGCGGGGTGGCGCGGCGCATGCGAGCGAACACGCGGCTGATGAACTCATGGCACAGTTTCAGCCCCAATGGCAGGTGGCTGGTGTTCTCGTCGAAGGCGCGCTCGCCGTATACGCAGATGTACCTGACGCATATCGATGAGAAGGGCAACGACAGCCCGGCGATCCTGATTGACAAGGCGACGGCGGCCAACCGCGCGGTGAATATTCCCGAGTTTGTGAACATGGATGCCGCGGGCATTGAGGAGATCAAAGTCAACGTTGCGGATGAAGCGACACGCCGCGCGAATGCCGCAGACAAAGGCGTAACGGTGCGGACCGCGGATAAGCCGGGGGTGAACTGAGGTGAGGAGCCGCGGAGTTGTCGCCTGGCTGGGATCGATCTCTGTCGCGCTGAGCATGGCTGCGCATGCGCAGAACTGTGTTCCTCCCGATGAGATGAAGGCGAAGCTTGCGGGTACGCCTGCGGTGGAGACCATCAATGATCTGGGCGTATGGTTCGCGAACCACGAGCAATTTGAATGCGCCGTGCAGGCGTTTGCCACCTCGCTGCAGACGGATGGGCAGCAGCGCGATTTGCCCCACGTGGTGTTTGAATTTGGCGCGGCGCTGCTTTCTTCGGGAGACGCGGTGGAGAGTATCACGGCGTTTCGACAGGCGGAGAGCCTGGGTTATCGCAATGTGAATCTGCACCGGCTGCTGGCGGGCGTACTCGATGCCCAGCACGCAACTGCAGAGGCAATTGATGAGTGGAGGCTGGCGCTCGCCTACGATCCTGATCACGGCGGAGCTTGATTCGCTTTCAAGCGACCTGGTGGCTGCGGGAAGATACCAGGATGCCGCCGATCTTCTGGAGCAGCCGCGGGTGCGTCCCTACCGCAGCGTTGCGCAGTTTCTGAATCTGGCGACGGCGCTGGTTCAACTCGGCAAGGCAGGGGAGGCGGCAGGAGCGCTCGAAGACGGGATAAATACCTATCCTTCGTCTGCGGAGATCGGACGTGAGCTTGGTGCGGTTCTGACTGGGCTGGGGCGGAAGGATGAGGCTAACCTGGTGCTCAGGTTGGTGGAGGGGCAGGCGGCGCGTTAGACGGTGTCTTACGGGGGTCTTACGGCGGCGTGCGGGGCGAACATCCCTCAGGGGGTAAAGCCCAGATCATTTTCATCGAGCTTAATTGGCCCGGCTGAAGCCGTGCCCTTGTTACAAAGCCGGCTCAATTACAGCATGGAGTTTTTTACGCAGCCTGTGAGGCCTGGCATCGCTGAAGCTACGGGAGAGAGTGACGCAAAGCACTCGGGTTTGGCGGGGAGTGCCGATTTTGGCGTTGGGCCTTCTAGAATCTGGGTATATGGATACGAAGTCAGAGATCAGCGCTCAAGAAGAATCGATACTGGACGGGAGCAGGTTTGTGCGCGCGTGCCTGCGCAAGCCGGTCGATCGCACGCCTGTGTGGTTTCTGCGCCAGGCCGGGCGGTATATGCAGGAGTACCGCGACGTGAGGAAGCACCATACGCTGGTGGAGATCTGCAAGCAGCCGGATCTGGCGGCCGAAGTGACCATTACGGCCGCGGAGAAGCTCGGCGTGGATGCGGCGATCATCTTTGCCGACCTGCTGCTGCCGCTCGAGCCGATGGGTCTGGACTTCGAATTCCAGGCGGGCGAGGGGCCGGTGGTGCATCATCCGGTGAGGACCGCGGAGGATGTGAAGGCGTTGCGCACGGACCGGACCGGCGATCTGGAGTATGTCTCCAAGGCGATCAGCAAGGTTGGGGCGCACTTCAAGGATCGGCTGGGGATTATCGGCTTCTGCGGGGCGCCGTATACGCTGGCCAGCTACATGATTGAGGGCGGTGGCTCGCGGAACTATATCGAGACTAAGAAGCTGATGTACGGCAACACGCTGGCGTGGAACGGACTTCTCGACAAGATTGTGACGGTGCTGACGGAGTACTGCCGGCAGCAGGTGCAGGCCGGGGCGGACGTCATTCAGATTTTCGATAGCTGGGTGGGGTCGCTGGGACTCTCGGACTATCGCGACTATGCGTTCGAGGCTTCAAAGCGGCTGGTGCGCGCGGTGCAGGACATGGGCGTGCCGGTGATCTACTTTGGCGTGGAGACCGCAGGTCTGCTGACGGATATGGCGGCAACGGGCGCGGACGTAGTAGGGCTCGACTGGCACCAGCCGCTCGATGTGGCGTGGCGGTCGGTGGGCTACAACCATGCAGTGCAGGGGAATCTCGATCCGATTACGCTGTTTGCGCCGATGGAGATTCTGGAGCAGCGGGTGAAGGAGGTTCTGCGCGCTGCGAACGGCCGGCCGGGGCATATTTTCAACCTTGGCCACGGCATCGTTCCCGCCACGCCGGTGGAGAATGTGCAGGCGGTGGCGAAGATCGTGCGCGAGTTCCGGCTGCAGGAAGGCGGCTAGTAGCTCGGAGCTTCTTACTGGCTATTCAAGGTGTTTGTGCGGCACGGCTGAACAGCTTGGTGAAAAAGGGCATCCTTTGGGGTTAACCTGCGTTAGCAGGGGCTAAAGCCCGCAGAGTCTCTTAGCCCTAATCGGCCCGACTGAAGTCGTGCCCTTGTTACAAAGCCCACCGAGCGAGTTTTTCACCAAGCTGTGAAGCCGTGCCCTGTCAAAACAGCGTCAAATGCACCATCCAAAATCAGGCTGCAAGTTGGCAGCCTCGAACACAACGAGGATCCCCGATGGCGAAACAGGCAGTGCTGCTGCTGGCTCACGGAACGCCGGAAACCGTGGAGCAGATTCCCGAGTATCTCCGCAATGTGGTGAGCGGGCGTCCGCTGCCGCAGCATGTGATCGATGAGATTCAGCACCGCTATGGGCTGATCGGGCGCAGCCCGCTTACGGAACTCACCATGGAGCAGGCGCGCCTGACTGCGGTATCGCTTGCCGGCAGTGGCGACGAGGTTCCGGTGTACGTGGGGATGCGCAATTGGAAGCCGTATATTCCGGATGTGGTGAAGCAGATGAGGGCGGATGGGGTGGAGGAGGCGGCGGTGATCTGCCTGGCTCCGCAGAACTCGCGGACCAGCGTGGGCTTGTATCGGCGGGCGGCACAGGCCGAGGCGGGCTCGCTGCGGATCGACTTCACGGACGCGTGGCCGCGGCATCCGCTGTTGATTGAGGCGTTCGCCGAGCGGCTGCGGCCGGCGCTGGCAAAACTGACGGCGGAGGCTGGTCCGGTGCCGGTGCTGTTTACGGCGCATAGCGTTCCGACGCGCACGGTGCAGGCTCCTGCATCAGGAGAGGGCGGACCGAAGTTCTGGCCAGGCGAGGGCGCCGATCCGTATGCGGAGGAAGCCCGCCACACCGCGGAACTGGTGGCTGCGGCGGTTGACGGGATTGGGGAGTGGCATTTCGCTTTCCAGAGCCAGGGAGCGAGCGGCGGGCCGTGGATCGGGCCGACGGTTGAAGAGACGATCGACAAGCTGGCGGAAGCGGGCCACAAAGCGCTGATGCTCCAGCCAATCGGGTTTCTGTGCGATCACGTAGAGATTTTGTATGACGTGGATATCGCATTCAAGGCGTATGCGCGCGGGAAGGGAATCCGTCTGGAGCGGCCGGAGTCGCTGAATGGCTCGGCTACGCTGGCGGGGGCCGTTGCGGACCTTGCCCGGCGGGGACTGGATCGGCTTCGCGCGGGGGACTGAACGGCTTTCCAGAGGTTACTGCGAAGGTGTGACGAGCCAACCGCTTTGCATGCTACAATTTGGCGTTCCCGAGAGACTTTCCTTGTTGTTCTTTCAGGTGAATGAGGGACTTGGTTACTGAGGTTCGGGTGATTGCCGATACTGCCTTGAGCGATACAGAAGAAAAAGAGAGTGCTTCCGGACACAGCAAGGGTGCACTTGTGTGTCCAACCTGCGGGACACCAACACTCCACCGCATTGCGCGCAAGGGATTCATGCAGCGCGTGATCTATGCGGGTCTCGGTTACTACCCCTGGCTATGCTCAGGCTGCAAAACCGAGCAGCTGATGAAGAATCGCGGGGCGCGCCATCGCCGCCGCTCTTCCCGCAAGTCAGCCGAATAGCATGGACTGGCAGGCGCGTTCTCTATAATGCGAGGGAATCCCTCTTTCCTGGAGCCCCTCTTGCACCAGTTCAAGCCTGCTTTCTGTGCCGCCGCTGCGATCTGCGCGTTGGCGGTTCTTCCGCTGCTCACATACGCCCAAACTCAAACCTCCTCTGCCACACCGCAGGCGCAAGTGGTGTATGTAAAAGCCGGACACCTTTTTGACGCCACCAGCGACAAGCTTCGCGACAATGTGGTGCTGGTGATTGAGGGCGAGCGCATCAGCAAGGTGGCTGCGGCCGGCGAGATCAAGATTCCCGCGGATGCCAAAGTAGTGGATCTGTCGAACGCGTGGGTACTGCCGGGGCTGATCGACTGCCACACGCATCTGGAAGCGCGCGCGGACCGGTATGACCCGATCAACGAGGTCAAGGACACACCGTTCATGGGCGGTTTCAATGGCGTGGTGAATGCGGCGAAGACGCTGCAGGCTGGCTTCACCAGCGTGCGCGATGTGGGGTCGAGCCCGTTCTTCGCTGTCGATCTGCGGCGTTACATCGATGAGGGCTTCATTCCCGGACCGCGCGTGGTTGCAAGCGGACCCGCGCTCTCGATCACCGGCGGACACGGCGATATGAACGGGTTTGCGCCGGCGGTGTCGAACATGATGTATCCGGCGGAGAAGGACTTTGCGATTGTGGACAGCCCGGACGAGATTCGCCATGCGATCCGCGCGCAGGTGAAGTACGGGGTCGATGTGATCAAAATTCTGGCCACGGGCGGCGTGCTCTCGCAGGGTGACAAGCCGGGCGCCGAGCAGTTCACTTACGAAGAGATGAAGGTGGCTGTGGAGACGGCGCACGCCACGGGGCGCAAGGTGGCTGCGCATGCCCATGGGACGCAGGGCATCAAGGACGCGGTGCGCGCGGGCGTGGATTCAATCGAGCACGGGAGCCTGGTGGATGCTGAGGGTATCGAGCTGATGAAGCAGCATGGCACGTATCTTGTGGCTGATATCTACAACGACGATTACATTCTGGGGAAGGCGATTGAGTTCGGCCTTCCCAAGGAGAACGTCGACAAGGAAAAGATGGTGGGGCGGCTGCAGCGCGAGAACTTCCAGAAGGCTGTGGAGGCCGGCGTAAAGATCGCATTTGGCACCGATGGGGGTGTGTATCCGCATGGGGACAATGCGAAGCAGTTCCACTACATGGTGAAGTTCGGCATGACGCCGGCGGGGGCGATCCGCGCAGCCACGCAGAGTGCAGCCGATTTGATCGACCGCGCGAAGGACGTGGGCACGCTGGAGGCGGGCAAATATGCCGATTTGATTGCCGTGACGGCGAATCCGCTGGAGAAGGTGGAAGTGCTGGAGCATGTGTCGTTCGTGATGAAGGGCGGCAAGGTGTACCGAGACGAACTGGGCACTGCGAAGTAGCTGGCAGGTCTGCCTTTTGGCGGACAGCCGCAAATGGCCGCCGGAAATTCAAGTCAGTCACGAACGCGCTCCTCGCAAGAGGAGCGCGTTTGTGATTCGGTGTGGTATACGTTTTCCCATGTCCCGCATAAGCTTGCTTCGCGCCCTGTACTTCTTCGCCATCATGACCTTGCTTTTTGGCCTCCTGTCCCTTCAGGCGCAATCGGCAAAGAGTGCTGTCGCCTCTACGCCGCCGATGGGATGGAACTCGTGGGATGCGTATGGGCTCACCATCGATGAAGCGCAGTTCCGCGATAACGTGAAGGTGCTGGCGGATATGAAGCAGTACGGCTGGCAGTATGCCGTGATTGACGAAGGCTGGTACATGCAGGATCCCTTCGCCAGCTCGACCGCCAAGCAGGAATATCTTTACGACGGGAATGGACTGCTGCTGCCGGTGGTGGAGAGGTTTCCGTCAAGCGCAAATAATGCGGGGTTCAAGGCGTCTGGCCGACTGGGTGCATTCGGCGGGGCTGAAGTTCGGCATTCATATTGTGCGCGGGATTCCCAAGCAGGTAGTGGAGCAGAACCTGCCGATTGCGGGATCGACGTTCCACGCTGCCGATGCGGCGGATCGCGATGCGACGTGTCCGTGGAACGACGCCAACTTTGGCGTGGCGGACAATGCGGCGGGGCAGGCGTATTACGACTCGATGCTGAAGCGCTATGCCGATTGGGGCGTGGACTACATCAAGGTGGATTGCATCAGCGACCATCCGTACCGGCCGACGGAGATTCGGCAGGTGGCGGAGGCGATCCGCAAGGCAGGAAGGCCGATGGTGCTGAGCCTGTCGCCGGGGCCGACCAGGCTGGAAGATTCGGACTATGTGGCGAAGTACGCGCAGATGTGGCGCATTACCGACGACCACTGGGACGTGTGGATGGAGAAGAACAAGGGCAGCGGTAGTGAGTTTCCATTCGGGCTGAAGGAGGAGTTCGACCGCATCGCTTCGTGGAACCGGCATGTGAAGCCTGGGTCGTGGCCGGATGCCGATATGCTGCCGGAGGGATCGCTGACGCCGCATCCGGGATGGGGCGATCCGCGGCAGTCGCACTATACGCAGGATGAGGAGAGGACCGAGTTCACGCTGTGGGCCATCAGCAGGAGCCCGTTGATCTTTGGCGGGAATCTGACGAAGCTGGATGAGTTTACGCGGGGGCTGATGACGAATAAGGAAGTGACAGGCATCAATCAACACGCAACGGTCAGCGGAGTGGCGCTGATGCCGATGAACGATGGAGGACCTCTCTCGTGGCGTGCCTGGTATGCGCGAGTGGGCGGAAAGACGTACGCAGCGGTGTTCAATCTCGGCGACGAGGCGAAGGACCTGGACGTGGCGTGGTTGAGTTTTCATCTTGCCGACAAGCCGCATGCGGCGTTTGACGTTTGGAACGGAAAGCAGGTTCCCGCGGCGAAGACGTTGCACGTTGCGTTGCCGCCGCATGGGTGTGCGCTCTTTCGCGTTGAATAAGCGTGGTGCGTGAATTGCGAACCTGCTGGCGCCGCCAGCCCGCTCCGATGTGCGACAATCATCTTTCCGCTTGAGAGCGCTCCCTGCGAGCCCCGGCGGGTGAGTTGAACATGGCCCTTCTGCGTTCCGGTTTTATCGCCCTCTCCAAAAACAGGACCCTTCGCCGCTTCATGGAGCGCTCCCGCATGGGGGTCAAGCTCAGCTCGCGGTTTATTGCCGGCATGACCATCGCGGACGCTGTGCGCGCGTGCGCGTCAGTGAACGCGCAGGGGATGGCTGTGACGCTCGACGCGCTGGGCGAGAGCGTGAGCGATTCGGCCGCCGCGCATCGGGCAGCCGATGTCTATCACAAGCTGCTGGACGCGATTGCCGAGCGCAAGCTGAATGCCAATGTCAGCGTGAAGCTTACGCAGATGGGGCTCGAAGTGGATCGCGGGCTGGCGGAAGGGATCGCCCTCGACCTGGTGAAGCATGCCGCGGCGCTGGGGAATTTTGTGCGCATCGACATGGAGGACTCGTCGCTTACGCAGGTGACAATCGACATCGTTAGGCGCATTCACGCGATGCCTGGATTGGCGGGCGCGATCGGCATCGTGATCCAGTCGTACCTGTATCGCTCGGAAGCCGATATTCAGCGGCTACTCGCGGACGGCATACGGATCCGCTACTGCAAGGGCGCCTACAAGGAGCCGGCGGAAGTGGCGTTCCCGCACAAGGCCGATGTGGATGCCAATTATGTGAAGCTGAGCAAGGTGCTGCTGGACAGCCCGGTGTATCACGGGCTTGCGACGCACGACGAAAAGATGATTGCCGCTGCGAAGGCGTATGTGCGCGAGCGCGGCATCGCCAGCGATCATTTCGAGTTCCAGATGCTGTATGGAGTGCGCCGCGATTTGCAGCGCGACCTGGTGCGCGACGGCTACAGGGTCCGCGTGTACGTGCCGTTCGGCAGCGAGTGGTATCCGTACTTCATGCGGAGGCTGGCGGAGCGGCCGGCGAACGTGATCTTTATTGCGAAGAATCTGATGAGGAAGTAAAAGGACAGGTATTAGGGATTAGGTTTTAGGGATTAGTTGATGCTTCATTCCAATGCCCAATCCCTAAGACCTAATCCCTAGCACCTAATGCCTGCTTTACTGCACTGGGCGGGCTTTGCCGTTCTTCATGTATTCGTCGATGATGGTGAGGATCTTGCCGTCCATCTCGCGGGCGATGCGCCCCTGCTCTGAGCCGAGGCGGCCCTGCTGTTCGCCGAGTTTTCCTTGCTGCTCGCCGATGCGACCCTGCTTCTCGCCGAATTCACCTTGCTTCTCGCCGATCCTGCCCTGGATTTCGCCGATGCGGCCTTGCAGGTCGCCCAGCTTGGACTCGATGTCTCCGAGTTGATCGATGGTTACGTTTCCGCCCTTTTGCGCGTTGAGCTTGGCGATGGCGTCAGTGATCTGTTTCAGTTCCTTGCTCATGTCAGGCGTGGGCACGCTGGCCTGTTCCTGCTGACGGCCAAGCTCTTCCTGCTGGCGGCCGAGTTCCTCCTGCTGTTTGCCGAGCTCTTCCTGCTGCTTGCCCAGGTCTTCCATCTTGTCCTGCATGGGCTTCAGCGAGGCGATAGCCGCCTGATCATCGATGACATACGCTTTGCCGTCGCGCTCGAACCATAGGAAGTCTCCGTGAGCGACCTGGCGCGCTTTCTCGATCTTCTCCTTCGAACCACTATGCCAGTTACCCGAGAAGTGGACGCTGTGTTCGCCATTGCCGGTGACGTAGGCGTAGGGATTGTCGTCGCCGAAGCTATAGGCGTAGGCGCCTGCACGCAGGGCCATGAGACGGCCGTGTTGTCCGTCAAGGAGAGCGAGAGCCTGGGCCTGTTTCGCAAAGACCATGGCTTTCGGGGCGACCAGCGCGTAGTTTCCGCGCGGACTTAAATAGACCCGGGGAGCGCGCGGGGTGGGGCCCAGCGTGAGGACTTCGTCCTCTTCCGGGGCAGGCGGCGCAAGCGCGGCCGCGGGGGTTCCGGGTGTTGCGGGAGCGGCGGGGGCTACAGCGGCTGTTCCAGCGGCCTGGGGAACCGCGGACGGAGTGGGCGCCTGGGCGGTGGTGGTGATCGTATCGTGCTCGGGAGGAGCGGCGATTCCGGTGCGTTCGTCCGGCGCCTGAGCGGAAGCCGGGTTGGGGGACGCCGCCTGCTGCGCAGCCTCGACGCGGACCAGCGCGGTGGCGGCGAACAAGGCAGCGGGAACCAGCAGAACGGCGGCGACGATGCGGGCGCGGCCGCCTGCGAAGGCCTGACGGAAGCTGCTTTCATTCAGCAGCCTTTCGATACGAGAGATCACATGCCCATGATTTGCCATGGCAACTCCTGTTGAAATGGGGCGCGGCAGAGCCGCGAATTCGAGAAGAACCTGGGCATACGACGCGTGACTGGCGGCGTGGCCGACGGCGGCGCGGTCACTGATGGTTTCGCTCAGGTCAGAGAGTTTGCGTTTGATCCACCACCCGAGCGGACTGAACCAGAACGCGGCGGTGTAGAGAGAAGCGCAGAGCTGCAGCCAGAAGTCGCGCTGGCGAACGTGGGAGGCCTCGTGGGCGAGAACGATGCGCAGTTTTTCGGCGTCCCAGTCGGTGTAGTCCTCGGGCAGCACGATTCCGGAACCGATGGTGATGGGCGACGCGAGGGATTCGCTCACGCGAACGCGCAGCGTTGCGGGGATGGCGTCGGATGAAACCGGCTTGGCCTCGCACCAGAGACGGAGGGCGGAGGCGACTCCGAAGGCGATGCGCAGGAGCAGCGCGGCGCAACCGGAGAGATACAGCAGCAAGAGGACGTCGGCGAGCTGCAGCTTCCGGGCCGGCCGCGCAGGCGGCTCAGAGGAGGTGAAGCTGCCCGAGGAGATGGACGGGGCAGGGAAGCGGCCGATCGACGCGGGCTGTGCGGTGGGAGTGATGTCGGGAGTTGTGCTGATGGTTTGCGGCGTGACTGCCGGAGTGGGAGCGGCGATGGAGGCTGCGGGTTTGGAAGCCTTGACGGGCGGAGTCGCAAGCCACGAAGTCCGCGGCAGGAAAATGGTTGCGCTCTTCGGCAATACCGGGATGCGCGTTGCCCACGGCGCAAGCCAAGGCATGAGGAAGGCCGCGGCGAGCACCAGCATCCATGCGGCTTTTTGCGCTACGACGTTGCGGGTGCGGAACGCGAACAGGCCCGCGCCTACTACCGCTGCGACGAGAAGGGAGCGCGCGGCCGAATCAACAAGCAATAACAATGAAGACGGCATGATCACTTCGCCTCCTTGTTTCCAGGCTTCTTTGCAACTTCCTTCTGTGCGACGGCGATGCGTTCAGCGAGGCGCTGAAGCTCACCGCGGTCGAGCACCTTGGAGTCGACCATGCCGACCAGGAGCGCTTCGACGGAGCCGTCGCAGAACCAGTCGACGATGCGCTTGACGGCGCGGCCGGCTACGCGCTGGGGAGACTCGGCGGGGCGGTAGATGAACGTGCGATTTTCAGTCTCGTGGGCGAGATAGCCTTTTTCTTCGAGGCGGCGCAGGACGGTGCGAATGGTGGAGTCCTTGAGGGGACGGTCCAGTTCCTCGCGAACCTGCTCGGCGGTGACGCTGCCGAGGCGCCAGACGGTGGTGAGGATGTCGCGCTCGAGTTCGCCGAGCTCGACGGGATCATGGATGAGGTGAGTGTTACTCGCCATAATGTTACAGACGGTAACATATACATGAGGTGAGCGCAACTGCTGTTTTTTTGACGGCCGAAGGCGCCAGATTCTACGCGGCGGATTCTCCCTGGGCGATGCTCCCGTCGGGGCTGACTATCAGCCGCACTTCCGCCACGGCATCGCTAAGCCGTGTCCATACCCGGCCCTCTTCGGCTCCGCTGATCTTCTTTGCGGCCTCGGCCGGATCGTCAGGATAATTCCAGATTCCGATCATGATCCGCAGCTTTGCATCGCGTGCGCGCAAATTGCTGTAGATGCGATGCGAGCGCGCCAGACCGAAGGGCGGCAGCGCGGAGAGCAACACAACGTCCGGCTTTTCCTGTGAGACGGTATTGAGGACCTCATCGATTCGGCCGGCCGGCAGTGCGATGGCATGTACGCTCTGGCCCTCGATGACCTGCGAGGCCATGAGCGCGGCCAATTCGTCGGTTTCGTCGCGCACCGGCACGCACACTACCTTGATCGCGGCTTGATCTGCGCGATTTGCAGGGGTGGTGAGTGCGTGTGTCTCCGCGACGTAATTCTCACGGAATCCCAACTCGTCGATGAACTCGCGCGACGCTTGGCGGATAAAGCGCGCGGACGATTCGTCGATGTTGCTGTTCTGCCGCTCCTCTTCCGATTTCACCAGCGCGGGAATCAGCACGCAGTCATAGACCTGCTCGAGCGGTGTGTCGCGCAGCGCCGACTCGAGGATCTCCCCGGCTTCGCGGCTATCGTGCGCAAGCAGTCGCTGATAGAAGCGCGTCCACTGGGGGATTGTGGGCTGGTCGCCCAGCAGGATGGTCAGGAATTCCAAGTTCGGCATGTGCCGGCCGATGACGACAAGGCAGACGGTGAGCGGCACTGAGAGGACAAGTCCAACCGGGCCCCACAGCAGCGTCCAGAACGCGGCGGCAATCAGAATCGCCAGCGCGGACAAGCCTGTGTGCTTGCCATAGATATGCGGCTCAACATAATTCCCGGTCACGACCTCCAAAACGAGAAACGTTCCCAGAATGATGAGCGACTTCTGCCATCCGTGAAACACGGCGAGCGAGAGCACCGTGGGCAGTGCGGCCGCTCCCATCCAGCCGATATAAGGCACGAAGCGCAGAATCGCGGCAAGGGTGCCGAAGAGCAGTGAATGCGGCATCCCGATGGCATAGAGCACCACAGCTATCAGCGCGCCGTAGATCGCATTCACCAGCAGTTGCAGTGAGAAGTAGCGGCTGATACGGGCGCTGGCATCGCGCATGGCCTGCGTGATGCTGGTTACGTTGCGCTCGCCGGTGAGATGAATGACGCGATTGCGCAGGTCTTCACGCTGCAGCAGAACGAAGAACGTGAAAACAACGCTGAGCAGCGCGGTCGTGACAGGCTCCAGGATGCCGCCGAGTTGGTCGAGCCTCGCGGGT
Source organism: uncultured Acidobacteriota bacterium (assembly GCA_963819365.1). Classification (GTDB taxonomy): domain Bacteria; phylum Acidobacteriota; class Terriglobia; order Terriglobales; family Acidobacteriaceae; genus Telmatobacter. The sequence continues at coordinate 156,389 of CAWFVY010000011.1, read as the reverse complement.
GCGCGCGAGACTTCTCTCACCTGGACGGGGTGCTCGGGACTGGTGCCCAGAGGCTTCTTCTCGGGGTCGATAGCGGAGGTGGGATTCGAAGGGCTGGAATTGCCCCGGCCCAGTTCATCACCCAACCGCTCGACCTCTTGTTCCGCGCGGCTAAACGCCGAATTGCTGGGGCTGTGGATGGAGGCCATCTTCTGGGCGATGTTGCCGCGGTACGTCGGCAAATCGTTGGCGATAGCCACGAGCTGTGTGAAGAAGACCCAGCCCACACAGGTGAGCAGCGCCGCGAAGACGAGGATGACCAGAACTGCCGCGGGCGTGCGGGTAAGATGCAGGCGTTCGAGCCGTGCCACCAGCGGAGCCAGCAGAAATGCGAAAAGAAAGGCGAATGCCAGCGGCAGGAAGAGGATCTTGGCCAGGTACAGGACCGAGATCGCCACTACGCCGGCCGTCAGCAGCCAGAGCCGCGAGAGGTTACGCGCGCTTGCCGAGCCGTTCATGGGCGGACTCCTGTGGTGGGGCCACTGGCGCGGCTCCGGTCCGTTCGCGGAGAATCGGAGTAGTCTTTCAGTTCACGCGTTGCACTCCTGTGGGATGAGTTCGATCTGGGCACATCGTGCTTAGATGCGATCCGCTCCTCCGAACAGGGTTTGCTGCGTCCAAATTACAGCGAGAGCGACTGGGATAAGCTGATGCAGGGGTGGTCAATGTCCAGCAGATTCAGGAGAATGTACCGTTACCTTGCCGCTGCGTCGATGGCGTGCAGCCTGGCATTCTCCATCGCTGCGCAGCAGCCCCGGCTCAATCCTGCGCTGCCCCTGGAGCACACCGACAACGGGACGAACTCGGCGGCGGCGGAGAAGGCGCATTATGTGGTGCTGGTGTCGCTGGACGGCTTCAGGTGGGACTACGCGGCGCACGACGGAGCAAGGCATCTGCTGGCCCTGGGCAAGGCGGGTGCGTGGGCGCCCGAGGGGATGCTGCCCAGCTATCCGTCGCTGACCTTTCCGAATCACTTCACGATCGTTACGGGGCTTTATCCCGAGCATCACGGGCTTGTCGCTAACAACTTCTACGACGAAAAGAAGGGCGCGCGTTATGGCCTGAGCGATGTGGCGGCGGTTAGGGATGGGTCGTGGTACTCAGGGACGCCGCTGTGGAGCCTGGCGGAGCGCCAGGGGATGCGGACTGCGTGCCTGTTCTGGCCGGGATCGGAGGCGGACGTCGCGGGGCACAGGCCGACGTGGTATGCGAAGTTCGACGGCAAGACGGAGCGCACCGAGCCGGTGCAGCAGGCGCGGATTGACGACGCGGTGGCGTTGCTGAAGCTGCCGGAAGCCGCACGTCCGCACCTGATTGTGATGTATTTTTCCGAACCAGATCACGAGGGGCACGAGTACGGGCCGGATGCGCCGGAGACCAAGGCCGCGGTTCTGAAGATGGATGCGATTGTGGGCAGGCTCAAGGCGGCTCTGGACAAGACGAAGCTGCCGGTGGACCTGGTTGTGGTGAGCGATCACGGCATGGCGAAGGTGGATGGCGGCTGGATCAATCTCGACGACTTTGCCGATCTGAGCGACTTTGAGACGGTGGGGCCGCTGCTTTACGGCAAGACGGAAGAGGATCGCGCCAAGGTGTACAACGCGCTGAAGCATGCTTCGTCGCAGTTCTTTGTGTATCGGCGAAAGGATGTGCCGGCGGGGATGCACTACAACGAGAATCCGCGTGAGGGCGATCCGGTTATTGTGGCGACGGGGCCGTATGCGATTCGCGCGAAGAAGCCCGGGGAAGGCAAACCCGACCAGGCGCCGCAAGCGGGAGCGCATGGCTACGATTCGCGGGTGATGGCGGAGATGAAGGCGAGCTTCTTTGCGGCGGGGCCTGACATTGTGCCGGGCAAGACGGTGCAGCCGTTCGAGAACGTGAATCTGTATCCGTGGATGGCGCACCTGCTGGGGCTGACGGCGCCGAAGTCCGACGGCAACCTGAATATTCTCGCCGGGACGCTGCGCGATAACGGCGGTGAGACGCCGGAGCCGGCGAATCCGCAAATCGCAATAGATGGAGTGAAGGAACGAATGAGTATAGTTCTGGGAATTGATGGCGGGGGCACGCGCACGCGGGCTTCGATTGTGGACGGGGAGCGGGTGCTGGCCTTTGCCGAGAATGGGTCGATCAAGCGGTTGAGAGTGGGCGCGGTGGCGGCCGAGGAGAATCTGCGGGCGCTGCTGAAGGAAGTGTTCGGGCAGGCGGGCGTCGACGGGGTGCGGGCGGCGTCGGCCGGCGTGGCCAGCGCGACTATGCCGGGGGTTCCGGAGTGGATCAAGACGGTGTTTGCGGATTTCGGCGTGGAGCGCTCGGAGGTGGTGGGCGACGAGGTGATCGCACTGGATGCGGCGTTCAAGGGTGGCCCGGGGATTCTGCAGATTGCGGGGACGGGGACGAACTGCATTGGGCGCGCGCCGGACGGCGGCCGCGAGGCGGCGGGGGGATGGAGCTCGCGGCTGGGCGATGAGGGGTCGGGGTACTGGATTGGACTACATGCGGTGCGGCGGGCGCTGAACGCGTACGACCGCGAGGAGCCGACCCGGGTGCTGGAGGTGGTGGGCCAGATCTGGGGGACGAAGGGGATTGATGAGCTGGTGAACCTCGGCGACTCGACGCCGGGACCGGACTTTTCGAAGCTGGCGCCGGCAATTTCTCAACTGGCCGAAGAGGGCGACGCGGTGGCGTTGGGGGTGCTGGAGGAGGCGGCGAAGGACCTGGCGGGGTTTGTGCTGCTGGTGCGGAGCAAGCTGCGGCGGAAGCACGGGCTGATGGCAGAGGTTCCAGTGGCGTGGATTGGAAGCGTGCTGGGGAAGTCGCAGCGGGTGCGTGAGGGGTTCTTTGCCGGGCTGAAGGCGGCGGCTCCGGAGATGCCGGTGCTGGATCGCGAAGTGGTGGCGATCGAGGGGGCGGTGTGGCGGGCGCAGCGGATGGCGGAGCGGGGGCTCGGTTAGAATCGAGTGTTGGACCGTGCGGGAGGTCGCACGGGGCCTGCAGGTTGCCGACCCTCTATACGATGTCACGGCACGACGCACAGCGTATGATGCACTCCAGGATTTCCCAAGGATGCGGCCCTCAAATTCCCCGGAGCAAGATGCGGCGGCGAAGGCGCGGCAGAATCGTGCTGAGTTCGCCCAGATTCTGATCGAGAATCATTTTGCCATCAGTCCCGACGCGATCTTTGTGACCGACGCGCGGGGGACGATCCGCGAGGCGAATCCGCGTGCCCTGGAGATGTTCGGCTACGAACGCGGGGACCTGATCGGAAAGCCGATCGAAGAGCTGGTGCCGGAACGGTTCCGGGGGCGGCATCCGAGCCATCGCGACAATTTCAATGCACATCCGCGGACCCGCCAGATGGGCGCGGGGTTGAACTTGTTTGCGCTGCGCAAGGACGGGAGCGAATTCCCGGTGGACATCATGCTGCGGCCGATCGGGACGGCGGCGGGGCCGGTGGTGCTGAGCTTTTTGCGCGATGTGACTGAGCAGCGCGCCGCGCTGGAGGAGCTGCGCCGGCAGGATCAGCAGCTGCGGTCGATTATTGAGAGCGTGCACGACTACGCCATCTACATGCTGGACCGCGATGGGTACGTCGCGACGTGGAACACGGGCGGCGACCGCATCCACGGATATACGGCGGACGAAATTCTTGGAAAGCATTTCTCCCGTTTCTTTACACAGGCGGATATGGAACGCGGGCACCCGAACATGATGCTGGTGCAGGCGGCAGAACGCGGGCGGTTTGAAGAAGAGGGCTGGCGCGTGCGGCAAGGACGGGTCTCGCTTCTGGGCGCACAGCGTGCTGACGGCGATTCACGATGCCGGCGGAGCGGTGACGGGGTTTGCCAAGGTGACGGGCGACCGCACGGATCGCAAGCGCGCCGAAGAGGCCGTGATGCTGCAGTTGAGCGCGGCGCTGCTCGAGAACATGGATATGCGCAAGCTGCTGGAGGCGTTCTCAGCGAGCATCAAGGAAGTGATTCCGCACGATGCTGCGACTTTGGGAATGTACGACGCCGAGAGCGCGACCATGAGCGTGCAGTTTCTGGGAGCCGGAGAAGCCGGAGGGCGCAGAGGCGACATACGCATTGCGGTGGACGGATCGCCGTCGGGCGAGGCGTTCAGAACGCGCGAGCCGCTGATTGTGGAGTCATTCAAGGATTCGAACTTCGCGACGGAGGGCGTGCGTCACCTGACGAACCTGGGGATGCATTCGGGTTGCTGGGTGCCGCTGGTGCATCGCGGCGAGGCGATTGGGGCCCTGGCGGTATCGAGCAAGCTCGAAAACGCGTTCAGTCTCAAGGATGCGGAGATGCTGGGAGAGTTCGCCAACCAGGTGGCGATGGCCGTGAACAACGCTATCGCATTCAAGCAAGTTGCCGAGGTCCGCGACCGCCTGAACCAAGAGAAGCAGTATCTCGAAGAGGAGATCAATCTCGAGAACCGCTTCGAGGACATTGTGGGGGACAGCAGCGGGCTGAAGCAGGTGCTGCGGCAGATTGAGACGGTGGCGCCGACGGACGCGACGGTGCTGATCCAGGGCGAGACGGGCACGGGCAAGGAACTGCTGGCGCGCTCGATCCACAGGCTGAGCCGTCGCGCCGAAAGGACGTTTATCAAGCTGAACTGCGCGGCGATTCCCGCGGGCCTGTTGGAGAGCGAGCTGTTCGGGCACGAGAAAGGCGCGTTTACCGGAGCGATTGCGCGGAAGATGGGAAGGCTGGAACTGGCGCACGAAGGCACGCTGTTTCTGGACGAAGTAGGCGAGATGCCGCTGGATCTGCAGCCGAAGCTGCTGCGCGCGCTGCAGGAGCGGGAGATCGAACGCATCGGCGGGACCAGGCCCATTCAGGTGAATGTGCGGCTGATTGCTGCGACCAATCGCGACCTGACGAAGATGGTCCAGGAGAAGACGTTCAGGGCGGACCTTTATTACAGGCTGAAGGTGTTTCCCATCTTCTCGCCGCCGCTCAGGGAGAGGCGAAGCGATATACCAGTGCTGGTGCGGCATTTTGTGGCGACGCACAGCCGGCGCATGGGCAAGGTGATCGAGACGATTCCCGATGCAACGATGGATGCGCTGGTGCACTGGAAGTGGCCGGGGAATATTCGCGAGCTGGAGAACCTGCTGGAGCGTGCGGTGATTCTGACGCGCGGCGCGGTGCTGTATGTTCCGCTGGCGGAGCTGGAGTCGCCCGTAGACGAGGATGAAGATGAGGCCGAGGAGGAGACGGGCGAGCCCGCCACGCTGCATGCGGCCGAACGCGACCATATATTAAAGGTGCTGCGCGAGTGCAAAGGCCTGATTGGCGGCCCCGATGGCGCGGCAGCGCGGCTGGGCCTGAAGAGGACCACGCTCAATTCAAAGATGAAGAAACTGGGGATTGGGCGGAAAGAATATATGTAGAGAACAGAGAAAGAGCGAAAAAGCGAAAGAGGCCTGAAACCTTTGACGCTCGCCGATCTAGTCTCCTTAGATATTTTCCTTTTTCCCTTTTTCCCTCTTTCCTGCCTTCCAAGTGACGAAATGCGGTCTGCTGACGAAATGTCGTCATCGTCACTCGTCGTCACTTCATCTTCGTAACCGGCGGTTTTCTTCGTCACTCTGCGATAACCCATTTGAAATCAGTGTGCGTACCTGGCGTGAGGCGGATGCGGAAGTTTGGCATGCCATCTGCATATAGGTAGGGCGATGGCGAAGGATGGGCCAGCTTACGTTACGCATTTCGATTCAGGAAAACGACAAATCGATCGGGTTCACGCTGGTGGGCCGTCTTGCAGGCCCGTGGGTCGCGGAACTTGAACGAGCGTGGAACGATGTTGCGCCACGGCTCGACGAGAAGAAATTGTCGCTCGATGTGCGTGACTTGACTTACTCAGATGCGGGGGGCAAGCGGGTGCTGCGCGACATGTTTGTAAAGAACAGCGCCGAGTTTGTCACAAGCAATGACTGGTCACATCATCTAGCTCAAGAGATCAAAGACACCATCGGCGGATACGCGAACGGGAGGGTCTGACATGGAACACACACTCACCACAGCAACCTACAGCGGAAACAAGGCGCAGCGCATGGGCGATTTCTTCAAGAACTGGTCGCACTCGGCGCTGGAAGACTGGGCATCGATGGAGCATGCACACTCCTATGCTGCCGAACACGCACTGTTCGCCGAGAAAGAAGAGGTGCGCGGACTGTATGTGGTACTCGACGGCGAGATCCGGCTCTCCATCAACTCAAGCGAAGGCAAGCGGCTTAGCCTGCGGATTGCACGCAAGGGCGATGTGCTGGGATTGTCTTCGACGCTGTCCGGCACTCCGTATGAGATGACGGCAGAGACACTGTATCCGGCGAAGGTTGCGTTGATTGGCCGCCGCGAGTTTCTTGGTTTTCTGTCGCGCCATCCCGAGATCTATATGAATGTCACCGAGGAGTTGAGCCGGCATGTGTCGATGGCCTGCCATCAGCTACGCACGGTGGGTCTGTCGGCCTCGGCGCCGGAGAAGCTTGCACGCCTGCTGCTGGAGTGGAGCGAGAATGATTTGTCGACGGGTTGCTGCGGCCGTGTCCGCTTCTCGTTGACGCATGAAGAGATTGGCGAGTTCATCGGCGCTTCGCGTGAGACGGTTACGCGCACGCTGAGCACCTTCAAGACTCGCAGGCTGGTTTCATTCCGCGGATCGATGCTGGAGATTCCGAACCGCATGGCCCTGGCGAGTTACGCAGGCGCATAACAAGTTTCATCTTTCATAGGTTGTACGCGCGGGCAGGAAATGAGCCGGAAGAGTGCGGAGAAGTGAGTATGAGTAGCTAACCAGCACCAGTCATTCACACTCTTCCGGGCCGAGTAACAACGCTTATCAACCGTCGTTGCAGTATGAGTTATCCGGGCTAGGTTTTTGGGCCAGATTTTGCGGGTCAAGTTCCAGGTGGTTGCGTTCAGTCGTCATTGCAGTCAACTTCTCTTCCAGGTCAAACGTAGTTGAAGTACAGTGGCAGGGGAAGAATCAGGATCAAGGGATCTCCAGCCTGCCACATTTTTGGTTCTCTGTTCATGCACTGTACCCGAAGCCCGGGCGGCGCAGTGGTTCCTATGATTCACCCGGGCATGCATCGGTTCTCATTCGTTTGTTCTGATTTGCCTGCTGTGTTTGTTTTCTGCTCCTTGGTTGCTGATTCATCTCCTGATTTGTTTTGCTTTGATTCTGTATTTTGCTTTCTGCCTCCTCCGTGTTGTTCTTTCGCTGGTTCTGTCTGCTTCATTTCCTCTGTGACAATCTGCTGACGTTACAATGGGGCCACCGCAACAAGGAGGCCCCATTGCGCAGAGTTCTTTTTGCTCTTCCAGTTCTCCTCTCTCTTCTGCTGATGGGCGGCGCTGCGCTGTACGCGCAGGGTGCACCGCCGCAAGGCGCAGCCGACCAGCCCTACACCGTGGAGTACTACTACAAGGTGCAGTGGGGTCATCAGCAGGAATTCCTCGATCTCTTCCTGAAAAATCACTATCCGCTGCTGAAGAAGATGGTTTCGACGGGGCGCATGCTGTCTGTGAAGATCGATCAGCCGGCGTATCACACGACCGAGGATGGCCGGTGGGATTATCGCGTCACCATCCGCTTCAAGAATTCAACCGTGGCGACGACGGCGAATCCCGATGAAGCCCAGTTCATGAAGGAACTGTGGCCGGACCAGGAGGCGTACAAGCGCGAAGAGCAGAGGCGGTTCGAGATTCTGCTGGCGCACTGGGATCTGCCGGTGACGGAGATTACGCCGAAGGGGCAGTGATTAGTGATTACTGGTCAGCCTTTAGCTTGTAGCAGGTAGCCGGTAGCTGTGGGCTACAAGCTACGGGCTAAAGGCAGGCAATCACGGGCGGTTGCGCCATCGCTTGACCAGGTCTTCCGCGGCTTCGGTCCACCACGGAAATTCGAAGTCGAAGCCGGCTGCAAGCAGGCGCGCGGGGATGACGCGGCGGCTCTTCAGCAGAAGTTCGGTTTCGGTGCGGTGGAAGAACGCGGCGACTTCGAGGACTGGCGCGAAGGCGGGCAGTCCGTTGGGCATGCCGTACGCTTCGCGCAGCGCTGCCATGAATTCACGATTGGGAAGCGGGTTGGGGCTGGCGATGTTGACGATGCCGTCGATGTCGTCGCGCGCGATGAGGAATTCGACCGCGCGGGCGAGGTCGAGCTCGTGGATCCATGAGACGAACTGGCGACCGTTGCCCTGGGTTCCGCCTAGACTGAGGCGGACGAGATTGAGAAGGATCGGGAACGGACTGCCGGAGGATGGGCTCATAACCACCGCGCTGCGCATGGCCACTTTGCGCGTCTTAGGCGTGTAAGCCGAGAAAAAGGCGCTCTCCCAATCCATGGCAACCTTGATGGAAAAGCTCCACGGGTCGGAGTCGTCGCGGGTTGTGGTGATGGCTTTGTGGCCGCCGAGCTCGCCGGTGAACTCGTCCATCGCTTTATCGAATGTGTGGCGGTAGATGGTGGCGGTGGAGGCGTTGAGCCAGAGCGCGGGCGGGTCGGCGAGCGTGGAGATGACGCGGCCGAGCAGTTCGGTGGTGTCGATGCGCGAGCGGTAGATGGCGTCGCGGTTTTCCGCGGTGTAGCGGCAGTTGACGCTGCGGCCGGCGAGGTTAATGCAGACGTCGGCGTGTTCGAGGTGGTCGATCCACTGGCCTTCATGCAGGCCGTCCCAATGAACCGTGTTGTAAGTTGCGGCGAAGGGGCTGCGGGTGAGGATGGTGACGTAATGGCCGCGCTCTTGAAAATGCGCGGCGAGCATGCGGCCGATCTGGCCGCTGCCTCCGGGGATGACGATGCGAAGGGGGCGAGCGGGTAGCATCAGGCTTCTCCGTAGAGGACGCGAAGCAGTTCTGCGGCGCGGCGATGGAGCGGTTTCATGATGGGGAGGCCGCCGAGCTTGATGAGGATGAGAATCATGCTCAGTGACTGGTCGAAGAGTGATCCGGTGCGCGACTGTTTTGGTGAGCGGTCGTAGACCCAGAAGAGGATCAGCCCCATTTGATAGAGCCACAGCAGGCGCGACAGATAGGGAAGGATCGTGCGCGGCAGACGAACGCGGGAGTCGTCGACGGCGCGCGCGAACCAGCCGATGTCGGCGTCGCGGATGGCGGCGGTCTGGGGGCTGAAGGGTGAGAGGGGATGCGTTGGATCGACGTGCGCGGAGAGAGTGCGCAGGAGTTCTCGGTTGGGCGCAAAAGTGCCGAACTTCAGGCCGATGATGCCGCGCAGGCGTTCTTCAAAGGATTTTGCGGAGGCGAGAATCAGTTCGGCTTGCGGTGCGATTTCCTGCTGTGCCTGGTCGTAGAAGGCGAGGACGAGCGCATCTTTCGAGTCGAAGTAGTAGTAGGCGGCGCCGACGGCCATGCCGGCTTCGGCGGCGATGTCGCGCATGGTGGCGGCCTCGAAGCCGCGCTCGCGAAAGACGGTGAGCGCGGCGGCGAGGATGCGGGTGCGGGTCTGTTCGGATTTGGTGGGCTGTGCGGTCATGGCGGTCATGAGGCGGCGATTTGCGCTGACTTCGGGCGGCGGAAGAGCGCGAGAAGCAGCAGGTTGAAGACGTGCAGAAGTCCTAGCAGGAGCAGGAAGAATCCCAGCTTTACAGTGATGGTTTCGATGAGCTGGCCGATTGTTCCCAAAATGTCCGTGGTGTGAACGGTCATAGTCACATAGCCCAGACAGACGAGGTAGTAGCCGATATCGAGAAGACGGCAGATCGCACGCGCGAAGGCGGGATTGGAGTTGTAAGAGTCGCGCAGGACGAGCGAACCTGCGCGACGCAGAACGATCTGCAGGGCGACGATCAGAAAGATGCAGGTGAACGGATAGATCGCGTAATACGCGGCTATGTAGGCAGGGCCGGATGTCAGCATGGCAGTCTCCTCAGGCGGTGGTCTGAGCGTTACCAATTTCGGGAAGCAGAGCTCGGCGGCGCATCGTGCTGAGCACGTACATGTTGAAGAAGTGCATGGCTCCGAGGATGAGCAGAACCACGCCGATCTTGGTGCTCTCAAGTTCGATTACCTGCCGGATGTTGGAGAGCGGATCTTGTGTCTTGAGTGCGAGAGCGATGTAACCGACGTTGATGAGGTAGAAGCCGACGACGAGCAGCTGGTTCACAGAGTCGGCGAGCTGTTCGTTTCCGCGGAGTGCGTCGAGCAGGAAGATGCGTCCGCTGCGGTGGAGGGTGCGCGCGACCCAGATGGTTAGCGAAATGCTGAGGGCCAGATAGCTGAGGTAGCAAGCGACGACGTACATGGGGTTCTCCTTCGGTGTGAAGTTGAACGCGTTCAAAAATAGGATGCGCCGGACGCGGGCCCAGTGTCAAGGAATCTTTTGAACATGTTCAAATTAGGAGAAGGGCGAGAGGACCGATGTGCACTTTGGCGTGTTCCTCTGGAGAACTGTCTTTGATCGGGCACGGGATGGGTTCGTGGTTTCCCACCCTGTCGCCCGGAAAAAGGCGACAGGATGGGGCACTGAGGTTCGAGTCAGGGGGAAGGATCGCTGCGGGAGAGATGCGCGCCGGCACTCGATGGGGTGGGAAGAAGCGTTACGGTCTTGGTGGCTGCATGGGGTAGCCGGCCATGAACATGCGGCGGCGGCGGGAGTGGCGGATCTCGCGGACCACGACGACGATGATCAGGGTCAGAATGAATAGCGGGGTCCAGAAGAGCCAGGGGGGCTGAACGAAGCGATCGCCTCCGTTGGTGACGTTCTCGCCGGCGCGGAAGTCGGAGAACATGCAGACGATGTCCTTGCCGACGTTGACGTTGTCGCCCAGACGGACGGTGCCGAAGAACTTGACGAGGTTCTGGCCGATGCTTGAGCCGTCGGCGGCGGTGACGCTGCCGAAGAAGTTGACCACGTCGTGATTGGCCTTGCCGTCGATGCGGACGCTGCCGAAGAAGACGACGATGTCGCCCTCCACGGTGCCGCGGTTATCGACGCTGCAGAAGAAACAGACGGCGTCATGGATGGTTTCGCCGGGAGCGACATGAATATTGCTGCCGAACTGGACATTGTCGTTATTGGCAAAGGCCGCGGGCGAGGATGCTCCGAGTGCTACGGCGATCAGGATGGGGATAAGCAAACGTAGACGCATGAAGCCTCCATGCTCCTGATACGCGGTATGGAGGATGTTCGTTCCCGGAAATTCCGCGGCAGGAGCGGCGGAGATAGTTTAACAAGCAGGGACCGAGGGACCCAGGGACCGTGGGGATCGAAGGGGTCCTAGCCGGCTGCGGAAAAACGCCGAATCTGGCGAGCCCGAACTCTCAAGACTTACCCGCAGGGGCTGAAGCCTCACACATTCTATGGCCTTTAACGGCACGACTCCAAGTCGTGCCCCTCCGCGAAACCCGCTCACATGGAATTCTTCCGCAGCCTTCTAGAACTGGAAGCGCATGCCGATCTGGATGCGGCGGGGCGGGGAGACGGAGGTGACTTCACCGAAGCCGGAGGACGAGGCCACCGTATTGACCCAGGACGGATTCTGGTGGTTGAGCACGTTGAAGGCGCCGGCGGAGAGGCCGAGGCGCGGGGCGTCGTCGCTCTTGTCGCCGGTGATGGGGAAGTCGTGGCCCCAGCGGAGGTCGAGGTCGACGTAGCTGGGCAGGCGCTCGCTGTTGCGGGCCATGCCGTCGGGGCGAGCGTTGTAGAGGGAGTCGCCGTAGGGGTCGGTTCCGGTGGTGACGGTGTAGGGCCGGCCTGAATTCGAGAAGATGCCGCCGGCGAGGTTGAATACGCTGTCGGGGTGGAACATGGCGTACATGCCGATGCGCTGGCGGCGATCGAAGCTCGCGTCAGACCAGTTGTCGTTGGGGGCGTACTGGTTCTGCGGATACCAGCCGATGCCGTCGGTGTTCGAGGCAAAGTGCGACCAGGTGTAGCGGCCCCATCCGGTGAACCACTTGTCGAGGCGGCCGCGATAGGAGACGTCGAGGCCCGAGCCGGTCATGAATCCAGCGGGCTGCATCTGGCGGATGCGGCCGTAGTTTGCGTCGGGCCGCTCCGTGTAGCCGGACTGGGGCGTGGGGGCATTGATGTCGAGGGAGCGGAACATGCCGATCTCGCGCATGGAGTAGGTGCTGATGGTGGCGGTGGCCTTTTCACCGAGCTGGCGCTCGATGGAGAGCCCGTAGTTGTACTGGTAGGGAATGCGGGCGTTGGGTTGGAGTTCGGTGCGGGCGACAGGCAGGGCGGCTACATCGACGCAGTTGCCGATGGGCACGCAGCCCGTGGGTGGCGCGGCGGTGGGATCGAGTGAAGTGACCACGGCGCGGCGGCGGGGTTCGACGCCTTCATAGCGGACGAGATCGAGCAGCGGGCCGGAGCCGAAGCGGTCGTAATAGATGCCGCCGCCGCCGCGCAGAACCGTTTTGGACTGGGGATCGAGGACGTAGGCGAACGAGACGCGCGGCGAGAAGCCCAGGCGCTTTTCGGCGAGGAAGTTTTGCCAGTCGTAGCGCAGGCCGGGAGTGATGGAGAAGCGCGGCGAGACCTTGAACTGGTCCTGGATGAACGCGCCCATTTCCTGCTGGTGATAGGTGAAGTGCACCTGGCCGGAGTTCAGCGAGTACGCGGACGGACGGTTGTCCTGGTAGTTCTCGAGCGCGCTGGTGAGGACGTGGACGCCGTCGGGCGCGAGGATGGGCGAGAACGTGTAGGAGCCGAGCTGGTTGGTGTTGTCGTCATAGGCGCGGCGGCTGAAGTGCGGAACGCTTGCGCCGAATTTGATGAAGTGGCGGCCGCGGTTCCACTGGACAACGTCGAAGAGGCGGAAGTTGTACTCGGTGGAGAGGGCGTTGGCCTGGGCGGAGCCGCCGGTGAAGTAGCCGGACACGTAGATGCGGGGCGCGTTGATGACGTTCTGATTGTGGCTGAAGGCGTGCTCGCCGACGACGGAGACCTGGTTGATCATCACCGGCGAGAGCGTGGAGTCGACGTGAAACATCAGGTCGTCTTCGTGGTAGCGATTGTTGTACGCGGCTTCAGCGAGGGTTTGGCCGCCGACGCCCTGATTCTGGCCGTTCCAATCCTCATAGCTGTACTGCGCGTAGGCGGAGTGGTGGTCAGTGAACTGGTGGGCGGCGCGGGCGCTGAATTCGGTGTCGCGGGTGGGCGCGGAGACGTTGGCGGCGAGCACGCCATCGGGGTTGCCGGGAGCGGGAACGACAAGGGCGTTGACGACGGCGAAGACGTCTTCTTCCGCGCGGTTGAAAGAGGCAAGGAAGCTGCTTTTCGGGGCGAAGAAGATGGGGCCGGTGGCACTGCCTTCGTAGATGCGGCGCTGCTCAGGCGGCTTGGAGGGGGCGAGGGCGTTCTGCGCGTTGAGCGCGGCGTCGCGGAAGAGGAAGTTGAACTGGCCGTGATAGGCGTCGGCGGCGGACTTGGTGACGATCTCCATCTGCCCGCGGCCGGGCCTGTAGTACTGCGCGGAGTAGGGATCCTGGTTGATGCGGACTTCCTGCACGGCGGAGGGCGAGACGGTGGCGCGGTTGGCTTCGACGCCGTCGACGATAAGGCCGGAGCCGCCGGTGGCGGTGGCGGAGTCGTCGAGGAAGGCGCTCATGGCGCCCTGCAGGTCGTTGTCGAAGATGGGAAGCTGCTTGATGTCGCCGGCGGTCATTACGGAAGCGTCGTGGTTTTCATCGCCGGCGGTCAGGTCTTCATCGCTGTCAGCGTTGACGTGCACGTTGGTGGCGAGAGCGGCGATGGGGAGGACGATTTTGAGCGGCGCGGCGTTGAGACGGACGGGCGCGGAGGCTGATGCGATGGCGGCCGGCGCGGCTACGACGACCGGGGTGGTCACGGTGCCAAAGCCGGCCTCGGAGACGACGAGGGTGAAACTGCCGGGATGCGGCGCGACGATCTGGAAGCTGCCGTCTCCGGAGGAGTGGAAGCTGGCGGCGATGTTGCCGTCAGTCTCGACTAGGTCGATCTGGGCATTGGGGACGATGGCGCCGGAGGGGTCAGCGACGACGCCGGTGATGGGCGCCGGCGAGGCGGCCGCGGGAGCCGAAGCGGGGCTGGCTGCCAGGGCGGCGGCGGCAGGGAAAAGCGCGAGGGCCAAGGCAAGAGAGCGAAGCATACGGGCTCCAAAGGGGATTGGATCAGAGAAACAGGTCAACTATGTAAAGGTTATCAATCCTGTCTTGGGGCCGACTGTTAAGTTTTGCAAAGCGCACCCCGGCGCATCTCCACGAGCTGTGCGGACGCGGAGCGCTCTATCCGGTGAAGGCCGGAGGGACTACTAGAATCCTGACCTAACGCGCGGAAGTCCTGCGAGCGCGCTTATTTGGGCTGAACGGGCTAATGCGGGGTTGGGCAGTCCGGCAATGGGCTTGGTTGCGGACGTCTGCACAGCCTTCCGCTGGATCGGCTGCGGCCGAGGAAGATGAGCGCCGGGCTCAAAGGCCGCAGAAGCGAGCAGGATCGTTCTTTGCTGCAGCAGAGGCGCATTCAGCAGCCCCAGGTAGACGTTGACTCCGTGTTGATAGGCGACTTCCAACACATAGTCGTTGGTAAGTGGGAGCGCGCTTCCGGACAGTTGATTGCCGTTGCCATTCGGCTGCAGATAGTAGGAGCCGTACTCCCACTCACTGGCGATCAATGCTGTTTCGAGGGTCACCACCGTGTCCCATATCCACGAAGGAGTGGGAATTCCGATGCTGTCGTAGATGGTGAGGAGGCCAAGCAGGTTATCCCAGCCACGAGGAACAGCGTCAAGGCTGTTCCAATAGCGGTAGCTTTTGGGGAAGCGGGCGGTGAAGCCGTTGGCAAACTCTGTGTTTCCTGCGCTGGGCGCGGCAAAGGTATAGACCTCAGTATTGGGGTCCGGCAACGTTTCAGCCGGCCCACGGATCGAGGAAATCCAGGAAGCCAGCACGGTTGCGAGATTTCCGCCGAGGCTATGGCCTGTGACCGCCAGGGTTGTGCCTTTGGGGATGTTGGTAAGAAACTGGCCGAGTGTTTGCCCGTTCCAGGAGGCAACCGTGAGCTGGCTCGCCTGCACATGGGAGCCGTAGGAGATCATCGCCCCAGGAATGATCGGCCAGGAGCTTTGCCAGGTGACGTAGAGGTTGTAGAACCAATTGTACAGCGTGTCCCAACTGAAGCTGGTTTCGCTGCCGCGTATGACGAGGGCATATTTTCCCGTCGAGGCACTTTTCGCGACGTATGCGAGATTTCCATAGGAGTCATCGCTGGGTCCCCAGACGACGGACCAATCGCCCTGAGTTGCGTAATCGGTGTTTTTGAGCTGGTTGGCGACATCGCTGGAATAGGCAATTCCGGCGAGCGTCATCATTACGGCAGAGTCCGGCCATTTCTTATCCATCGCGTTGCTCCATAAGTGACTTGTGAGTAACAGTCTGTGGGTGAAGAACTGGCAGATCCGGGAAGGAGGGAATCATATCATCGCGCCGGGTTCAGGACAATCAATTTACGCCTCTTTCACCTTTCGTCGCAGTCTCATGCCTAACTCGTCGATGGATCGTGTCTGGGTGATCCTGTTCACGGTCTGTTCACAGTTGTAGCGGGGCGAGTGATTGCCGTCCGTTTCATCGGGTGGTATGCTTACAGCACTTTTTACGCTGTTGCAGTCCCGCCTGAAGTTCTTTCCTCGTATTTCCCCGGACGTTGTTACCCGCAAATCAGCCCTACGAGGTGTTTATGGGTACGTCGTCAGTTCCTGCGCCCGTGGCGCAGACGCATGCCGTGTTCTTCACGCTTTGGTTTCCGGTTCAACAACTGGCCATCCCACCGCAGATACTACCGGAGATCGATGCCATTGCAGCCCAGGTAAGCGCAGGCATGCTTGCTGCTTTCAGTGAGTCAGATTTTATCGGAATTCTCGACGGAATGACTGTTCCGCAGAGCTTGCCGTTCTATAAGTGCCTGCAGGACTCGAGTAACCCGTGGGTGCACCAGTGGCTGGACGCGCCCGGAGGAATCGGCGGTCTGCCGGTGGAAGCAGCATCGCAGGTGTTGTCGTATCTGTTTGGAGGCGAGTGCGGACCGGTATCGGCGATGTTCGCCATGCTGATTCGCGAGGCCTATCTATCGGGCATCTGGGACCTGCCGCTGGCGGTCCCGCTGACGGCTATCGACAATCCCAAGACGTTTGTCGACGATATTGCGATTTACTCCAAGCTGAACTATCCGGCTATCGGTCCGTGTTGGCTGTCGTATGACTCGGCGACAAAGACGATATCAGCCAAAGATGGAGTCATTGACTATCTCGTGATTGGGAGCGGACCGGGCGGTGCGACCGTTGCGACGGAGTTACAGAAGGCAGGGAAGAAGGTAGTCCTTATCGAGCAGGGGCCGTTCGTGGTGTGGGGTTCGATGGACACCATGAGTTATTCCGAGTTGATGTACAAGAACAACATCGCCGCTACATCCGACAATGGCGTCCTGGTGCGGAGTGGGCAGACGATGGGCGGCGGAACGACCGTCAACATCGACCTTGCTTTTTCTCCGCTCGAAGGAACCATCCAGGCCCGCATTGCGAACTGGATCGAACAAGGATGGGTCGACGGCCGTTTTTATACGCAGGAGCGCCTGGCCGCGGCATACCAGTGGGTCCGCAACGCCATTGTTACGCGCGAAGTGACGCAGTGTGAACTGAATCGAGACAACAAGGTCCTGTGGGATGGCGCAGTTGCATTCGGCGTGAACCCGTCGCTCTATCACCTGAACCGCTTTCAGCAAGACCTCTCACCCTCTCCTGTGACCTGTAAACGGGATGCGGCGCGCCAGTTGATTGTGGGGGCGATGGGCGCAGCGGACAATCCGCTGGCGGTCATTCCCGACATGAGCGTGCAGGAGGTCCTATTCGCTCCAGATGGGCCTGACGGCGGCGTGCGCGCGACCGGCGTTTCCTTGTTGGCTATCGCGCCGTGGACCACTTATGGAAACACGGTCGTTGATCCCTGCCAACTGGGCATTCCGCCGAAAACCACGGTCTCGATCAGCGCCCAGAACGTCATTCTCTCGGCGGGCACGATTGGATCGTCGCGCATTCTGCTGAACAGCGCTAAGAGCACGCCTGCGGTGAATAACCCGCGGACCGGACGCGGGCTGATCATGCATCCGTCGTTCCCGATGATTGGCAGGTTCAATGAAACCATCAACTTGCTGGAGGGCCTTGACAGCGCAACGTTTCTGGATGCCTTCGGGGTGGCTCCAGGTTTCATCTTTGAGACGATGTCCGGGCTCCCCGCATACGGCGCGCTGTTGATTCCGGGGAGTGGGGAACAAGTCTACGATCGGATAACCGGGTTCAACCAGTCTGCGGGCTTTGGCGTGATGCTCGTGGATACTCCCTCTGACGATAACCGCGTGCGGCTCGGTCCAGACGGCTCCGTGGTGCTGGATTACGCGTTGAGCGAGGGAGACAAGCAGCGGTTCCGGACCGGTGTCGCGCTGGCGATACGGATGATGTTTCTTGCCGGGGCCTATGAGGTCATCATTCCGTCGAATGAGAACTTCCTTGGGCTGGAACAGTTCGACCCGATGAATGGCGTTTACCTGACCAGCATCGAGCAGGCGGACCTGGTGGAGAAGAACCTGCAATTCACGCCCAATCGCACGCTTCTTACGTCGGCCCATTTACAGGCGACGAACAAGAGCGGAGATTCGGCGGCTACGTCGGTGGTCTCGACAAAGCAGCGGGTGTGGAATGTGCTGACCCAGCAGGAGATTCCCAACCTGTATGTCATGGACAGCAGTATGTTCCCAACGTCGGTGGGAGCAAATCCCATGCAGGCCATCTATTCGTTCGCCAAGATCTTCTCCGAGCGGCTGATCCAGGGGTTGGATGAACCTGGTCCGTTGCATTTTCTGGCTACAATACCCCAGGAGAGGCGAGTCCTGCGGCCCGAATAAGGTCTCTATGCGCCGGCTGCAGGTGAAGCGGCGAGCGCTGTTGGCCACTCGGCGGCGGAGTCTACGACGATATCGGGTGGGACTTCCAAGAGGTTCTGCGGGCCGAAGCCGAACTGACAGCCCAGGCTCCACGCGCCGGCGTTGCGGGCGGTGAGCACGTCGACCTTGCTGTCGCCGATCATGAGGGTCTGGTGGGGAGCAGCGCCGGCCTCCTGCATGATTGTGCGCAGGCCCATGGGATCGGGCTTCTTGAGAGGGAAGCTGTCGCCGCCGTAGATGCGGAAGAAGCAGTCCATGCCGAGCCCCTCGCAGATGGCGTGCGCGGGGCGGACGGGCTTATTGGTGAGGACGGCGAGATGGCGCGGCGTGCCGCCGGGTCCGGTGCGCAGGGCGGCGAGGGAGTCGAGGACGCCGTCATAGGTGTAGGTGAAGTCGAGCTTGTGCTCGCGATAGTGGGTTAGGAAGAAGTTGTAGGCGGTGGCGAGTTCTTCGTCGTGGATCTCGTCGGGCGCGACGCCGTTTTCGACGGCCAGAGAGCGGCGAACAAGCATGGGCGCTCCGTTGCCGACGAAGCTGGCGATGATGTGATCGTCGAGGTGAGGGCGGCCCATATGCTCGAGGGCGGCGTTGACGGAGTTGCAGAGGTCGCGCGCGGAGTCGATGAGGGTTCCATCCAGGTCGAAGACGATGAGCCGGATCTGTTCGGCGGAGATGGGGCGGAGGACACGGACCATGGTGCTCAGTGTAATTGGGGGGCGTCCGATTCGGCGGTGTGAATGCGTCGATTCGTCTGTTGGTGGAATTAGCGGGCAAGGCGACATGTCGCGATGGCAAAGCATCTATTCTGCGCATGATCAGGAAGCTGAAATCGGGAGAGTATCGCCTTTACAGCCGGAAGAAGGACGAGTCGACCGGCAAGCGCCGCAACCTCGGCACGTTTACAAGCCTCGAAAAGGCGCGCCAGCACGAGCGCGAGGTCCAGTATTTCAAGAAGCATTGAGGCACGCATGGCAGAGAAGAAGACGCATTCATCCAGGCGATGGGTGAAGGATGTGAAGACGGATTCGACGCATCCTCGCGAAGGGCTGTTCAACAAGGATGCGCCGACGATTGCGCGCGAACTGGCTTCGAAGAAGGTTTCTCCGAAGGGGCCGGGGTCGGGGATGCGGATGCTGACCTATTACATCAATCGCGGCGGCAAGAATCTGAGCGCATCGCGCAAACGAGAGCTGGAGAAGGCGAAAGAACTGCTGTCAGAGAAGGTGAAGAAGGCGCGCGACGAGGATTCGAATCGCTAATGGAGGAGGAGAGCTTATGCCGGAGAAAGAGACGGTTGACCGGGCGAAGGAGGATCTGCGGGAAGGGAAGTCTCCGACGACCGCGGCGGGCGAGTTTGTGCACGAAGAGATTGGGCACGTGCGCGAAGGCAAGCACGGCGCGCGGTCTCCGAAGCAGGCGATTGCGATTGGATTGAGCAAGGCGCGGCGGGCGGGGATTCCGCTGGCGCCGCCTTCGAAGGGCAAGACCAGCGATGAGACACGGCAGAAGGCCGCGCGAGATCTCGAGAAAGGGCGGAAGGATCCGCAGACTGCTGAGAAGAGTAGTACGCGGAGCCGGGCGCGTGAGAAGGCGATGAAGAGGGAGCCGAAGTCGTCGGCTAGCCATGCGTCGCTGTCGAAGCAGGCGAAGAGCGCGGCGCAGAAGCGGAAGAACAGTTAAGGAGAGCGGACGAAGAGCAACCGCAGATCCTTCGACTCGTGTGCCGCAAAAGGCGCGGCACACTCCGCTCAGGATGACAGCGCGGTTGTGGTGTGGATGCTGGCGGATGTCAGGTGGTGCGTTCCCGCGTGGCGCCAAAGCGCTGGCCGTGGCGTTCTTTGCCGATCCAGGCCATGAACGATGCGACGACGAAGACGACGATGGCAGTGAGGGCGAGGGCGGTACTGTAGCTCGTTTTCTGCGCGTACGTGGCTTCAATTAGGCCCGAGTAGCCGGCGATGAAGCCGGCGGTCTGATAGGCGAATCCGGGAAGAAGCGCGCGCACCGAGTCGGGGGACAGTTCGGCGAGATGCGCGGGGATGACGCCCCAGGCTCCCTGCACCATGAACTGCATGAGGAACGCGCCGATGATAAGCAGCGTCTGGTTGGGTGCGTAGGCCCAGATGGGGATGAGGAGGGCGCCGAGGACAAATGCCGTGATGATGGCACGGCGGCGACCGGCCTTATCGGAGAACCAGCCAAAGGCGAGGCCTCCCAGGATTGCGCCGACGGCGGAAGTTGCGGTGATGACGGCGGTGCGCTCAGGTGAGAAGTGCCACTGGCTTTGCAGGAAGGTGGGGTACATGTCCTGCGTGCCGTGTGAGGCGAAGAGCATGGCGGTCATGAAGATGAGCAGGTAGACGAAGAGTTTCCAGTGGCGGAGGATTTCGCGATGCTGCTCCGACCATGAAAGGCGCGCGGCTTTGGACTGCTGCCAAACGGCGGATTCCTTGACGAAAAAGGCGACGTAGAGAACCAGCGGAACGGCGGGCAGGCTGGAGAGAATGAAGAGCATGCGCCAGCCGAGGCTATGAAAGCAGAAGAAGTAGAACGCGGCGGCGAGCACGTTTCCGGCGGCATAGCCCTCCTGCAGAAGACCCGAGAGCAGGCCGCGACGATGGGTGGGTGCGGCTTCCATGGCGAGAGAAGCGCCGACGCCCCAGGTGCCTCCCATCACGATTCCGAAGAGTCCGCGAACGACGAGGAGCGTGGTGTAGTTGGGCACCAGCCCGGTGAGTACGCCGGAGACGGCGAAGAAGCCCATGTTGATCATGAGCGGGATGCGGCGGCCGTATCTGTCAGCGAGGAGGCCGAACAAGAATCCGCCGACCGGGCGCATGATCATGGTCATGGTGATGAGGAGCGTCATCTGGGGGACGCTCTTGTGGAACTCGTGCGCCATGGCGGTGAGGCAGAAGGTGACGAGGAAGAAATCGAAGGCGTCAAGCAGCCAGGCGGAAAAACCAGCGACGACGGCGGGCGGATGGCTGCGGTGCATCGGTTCGATTTCGTTTGCGGACATGCTGTTATCCCCTCAGGTCGCAACCTTTTCACGCTAGCAGAACGCTGCGCGGGTTGGGAATGGCGTGCGCCGGGTGTGAGGTGAATTCAGGCCGGCTGCAAAGTGCGAGTTAGACTCGTGTTGGACAGGAGGCTCCGATGATGCGCTGGGGTGCTGCAGTCGTGACGATGTTGGTTTGCCTGGCTGGGCAAGCGGTGGGCGCGCAATCAGGGGAGAGCATCACGATCGATGCGCAGGCAGCGACCACGCCGTTTCCGCATTTCTGGGAGCAGATGTTCGGTTCGGGGCGCGCGATACTCACGTTGCGCGAGAGTTATCGCGAAGACCTGCGCGCGGTGAAGAAGGTTGCCGATTTCAGGTATGTGCGGTTCCACGCGATTCTGCACGACGAGGTGGGAGTGTACAACGAGGACGATCACGGCAATCCGGTGTACAACTTCTCCTACGTCGATCAGATCTACGACGGGCTGCTGAAGAACGGTGTGAAGCCGTTTGTCGAGATCAGTTTCATGCCGAAGAAACTGGCCTTCAATCCAGATGCGCTGCATCCGTTCTGGTACAAGCAGAATGTGTCGCCGCCAAAGAGCATGGAACTCTGGGACGACTTGATGAAGCATTTCGCGCAGCACCTGGTGGATCGGTATGGGATCGACGAGGTGTCGCAGTGGTACTTCGAAGTGTGGAACGAGCCCAACATTGATTTCTGGAACGGAATTCCGAGAGACCGGTCGTACTTCGATCTGTACGCGCACACGGCGCGGGACCTGAAGGCGGTAAGCCCGAGGTTGCGCGTGGGCGGGCCGGCAACGGCGGCGGCGGCATGGGTGAGCGACTTTCTGAAGTTTACATCGGAGAATCACGTTCCGGTGGATTTTGTTTCCACGCATGGTTATGCGGATGACACGACGCTCGATCTTTTTGGGAAGGACATGAATATTCCGATGGACGAGCGCGTTTGCCGCGCGGTGGAGAAGGTGCATAAGGAGATCAAGCAGTCGAGCACGCCGGATGTTCCGCTTTTCTGGACGGAATGGAACGTGCAGGGTATGAAGGAGTCGCGCGACACGATTTTTGTGGGAGCGGGGCTTGCCAACACAATTCGCCAATGCGACGGCTTGGTAGACATGATGTCGTGGTGGACGTTTTCCGATGTGTTCGAAGAGGGTGGACCGATTTCCCGGCCGTTTATCGGCATGTTCGGACTGCGCGCAAAGGGCGGCATCAACAAGCCGAGCTACTATGCGTATGGCCTGCTGCACGAGCTCGGCGATCGGCAGATCGCGAATGACTCGAAAGACGTGATTGCGACGAAGGCCGCCGGCGGGGGACTTGCCGTTGCAGTCTGGAACCTTGTGGACCCTGATGCGCATGGCGGGCCGCGCACTGTTGACCTGACATTCGCACATGTGACGCCGAGCGCGCGCGTGAGCATACAGCGCATCGACCAGGAACACGGAGATGTACTGAGACACTACGCGGCGATGGGAAGCCCGGAGGATCCGACGGCGGCGCAAGTGGAGCAATTGAACCGCGAATCGGCGCTGCCGGCGCCTCAGCAGACGACACTGCGCGACGGCAAGCTGAGCTTTACGCTTACACCGAATGCGCTGGTGCTGATCAAAGTGCAGCCTTGAACTGAAGGCGGCACTTCAGGCTGCGTCAGCGTATTTCTGCGGAACGAAGGCGAAGTTCTTCATCATGGCTCTGAGCGCGGCTTTGCTGCGGGGAACCTCGTGCAACAGGAGTTCTGCGGATTGAACCAGCGCATTGGCATGGAACCACTGCTGCACGATGTCATCGTGGAGACAATTGAGAAGCGCGAGAAGCGACATGCCCTGGTGATGCGCCATCCACTCGCGAACGATTTCTCCATTGTGGACGCCGGTGGAGTAGTCGACGGATTCGTAGAATCCAAATGCGCCGACCCAGCCTGACGAAGCCATGCGGCGCAGGTTGCGGATTGATTCGTCGACATCGACACTGAGAGCAAGGAAGGTGGAGTAGGGCGCCACGACTGGGCCGGCCGTTGCTTCGAACGAAAGCGCGAGGTGCGGCACTCCGTAGGCATGATAGCCGTAGTGGCCTGCATCGTCTTTGCGCGCAGAGCCGGATTCAGAGATGCCCCACGGGAGACCAAGTGAGCGCGCAAACGATTGCTGCACGCGCACGGCGCCGGTGAGGGTGTCAGAGAGCAGGGTGTTTGGATGCTTTCGCATCCAGAGCGCGGGCATGAGGTACTCAAACATGGTTCCGGTCCAGGACATCAACACGTGCGTTCCGAAGGCATAGGTGAAGTCGCGGCCAAGGCGGAACCAGCTTTGTTGACCTATGTCGCCGCGCGCGATGGCCAGAAACGTAGCGGTTCGTGCCTCGGACGCGAGCATGTCGTAGCAGGCTTCGTGAATGCGCTGTTTGCGCACGTCGTAGCCGATGGACAGGATGCGGCGGGCGGGATTGATGAGGAAGCTGAAGTCTGTTTCTTCAGCGAAACGTTCGGCTTGTTGTGCGATGGCGCGCAGCCGTGACGACAGGTCCTTGAGATTCTGTGCTGCGGCGGGCAGAAGTTCGCGGAGCTGCGCGGCGAGGACCTGACGCGCGTTGGTTGCGACGGGGGCCTGATAGAGCGTCCTCTGAAGCTTGACGCAAAATGCGGCGGCTTCATCGACGCTGAGGTGTTCAGATGCGGCGGCGATTCCGAATTCAGGATTGTCGCGGAGACTCGCGAAGCGGGGATCGAGCCAGGGAAGATAATTGCGAACGACATGCAGGATGGCGCTGACTCTGTTGTGCATCTCCTGCTGCCACCAGGGGTCTTTGAGGCCCAGCACCGAGGAGGCGCGAAACGCTTCGTGCGCGCTTACGGTCCAGGTGATCCATTCTGAAATGCTCGCGTTGTGATGGGGCATCGCGAGCTTTGAGACGGGGCCGGAAAGCTTGCCCTGATGCTGTGCCAGTTCCCAATAGGACGCAAGCGCGGTGAAGAGCGCGCGCTGCAGCAGCGGCTTGCGCGCGAGAGAAAGCGTGCCGGTGTGCAGGGTGTAGAGCGAGGCGACGAGGTTCCCGCTATCGACGGAAGAGATGAAGGGATTCGCTTCGAGAGGCGCGCAGGTGTGGGTGTCGTACCAGTTGTAGAGGTGGCCGCGGAATTTTTCGAGGCGGCCGATTGTGGCGAGGCTCTTTTCAGAAAGATGGGTGAATTCAGGCAGGCTGAGGAAGCCGAATTCCAGAGCGGCCTGACGGGCATTCAGCAGAAGTCCCACATTGGTGGGCGATACGCGCGCGGCCTCGAACAATCCGTTCTCTTCGACGTTGTCGGGGATGAGGTAATTGTGGCGTTCGGATCCGAACTGGTGGAAGTAGCGCCAGATGCGGAGCGCGTGGCAGAGCAGGAGGCTGCGGTCCGCGGGGTTGATCTTAACGGCTTCGCGCGGCGGCCGGTTCAACCATGCGGTAAGCACGGCGGACATGCACCAGAGCAGGAGCATGGGCGCGGCGACGAGAAAGGCGGAGCGATGAGGAGCGAAGATGTAGACGATGGCCGCCAGGGTGCATGCGACGAAGGGCATGAGCGCCAGATAGCGGTCGACTGGCGTGACCTTTTGTGTCTGCGATTCGGCTTCCGCAGCGGTCTCCCATTCCAGAAGACGTTCGCCGGTGATGAAGCGGCGGATTAACGCGCGGACGACTGCGTCGAGTTCGAGCATGGCCTGGTGTGGCAGAAAGGACAAGTTAAGAAGAGCCAGCAGCGTTGCCTGGCCTGAGCCTTCCAGCGCCTGCGATATCGCGCCTTCGCGCCGGCTTACGATGGCGCGTCCAACTGCGAATGCGAACTGCATGACGGTGGGAAACATGAAGAGCAGGAATAGAAGGATGGTCCAATAGAGCGGGCCTCCGGGCAGCCAGAGCCAGCCCGCTACAAAGAGGATCAAGGTGAACGGCTCGACGAGGGAGCGGCGCAGGTTATCGAAGATCTTCCAGCGCGACACGGTGGAGATGGGACTGGGCACAAGCTTGCCGGACTCATCGGGGACGCGGGAGAACATCCACTGCGCGATCTGCCAGTCGCCGCGGACCCAGCGATGCTTGCGGCGCGTGTAGGCGCTGTAGTGCGAGGGATAGTCGTCGATGACTTCGACGTCGGTGACCAGGCCGGCGCGTGCATAGGCGCCTTCGATGAGGTCGTGACTGAGAAGGGAGTTGCGCGGGAAACGGCTTGTTCAGCACCGCGTGCAGCGCCGCGACTTCGTAGATGCCTTTGCCGGTGAAGATGCCCTCGCCATATAGATCCTGATAGGCGTCGGAGACGGCGCGGGCATACATGTCGAATCCAGCCTGACCGGAGTAGAGCGAGGCGAGACGCGAGCGTGAAGCGGAACTGACGCTGACGCCGACGCGCGGCTGAAGAATTCCATAGCCTTCAACGACGATGCGCAGCTTGGGATCGATGATGGCCTGGTTGAGCGGATGCGCGATGGCGCCGACCATGCCGGCGGCGGTGCCACGCGGGAAGTTGCGTATCGGAATCGAGCGTGAGGATATAGCGGATGTTTCGCAATGCGTCGAGACCGCCGGCCTTAATGGGAAACGCGTCGTATTCGCCGACGAGGAGTTTGTTGAGGTCGAGCAGCTTGCCGCGCTTGCGCTCCCATCCCATCCACACGCCCTGGCGGATATTGAAGATGCGATGACGATGGAGAAAGAGGAAGCCGCCCTTGCGCGACGAGGCGTAGCGCGCGTTCAACCTGTCAATGAGTTGCATCGCGAGATCGACGAGCGGGTTTGAGTCCTTCTCGCTGGGCTTGTTGACGGAGTCAGGGAGATCAGTGAGAAGCGCGAAATGAAGGTTGGGATCGCGATTGGCAAGATAGCGGACTTCGAGCTCGTCGACAAGCTCGCGCACCTGCTTTTCGTTCAGCAGCAGGGTTGGTACGGCGACAAGCGTGGCGCATTCAGGAGGGATGCCGGGCGCGAAGTCCATTTTGGGCAGCGGCTCTGCGTCGAAGATTGCCGTGATGGAGTTGTTCATCAACTCGACGGCGCACTGCATCACCGGCATGATCAGCAGAACGAACGTGATGGCCAGCCTGGGAAATACGGGAGTAGCCGGGCAGCAGGGGGAAGAGCATCAGCAGCGATGAAGAAGATGGTGATGAGCTCGATGCCGGTGATGTAAACGTCGTCTGCATTGGCGCGGATTGCGGAGCGAATGCGGTAAGAGAGCGGGGCGTGGAAGTTGATGCGCTCTGCCAGGCGCGGCGCGCCGCGGCTCACCAGGTAGTAGCCGATGTGGCTGAAGCGCTGCTGTATGCGCGGATCCTTGTAGGGCTGGTGCGATGCATCCACGCGCAAGGTCGAGCGCGTGCTCGGCAACCTGCAGCTCAGTGCAGTCGGAGTTGCGCGCCATGAACGCGACGCGGTTGCGATACATCTCGCGCGTTTCGAAGTCCATCTTCGAGTAGGTGCCGGTTGGATCCTTGCGCAGCGTTTCGTCAAAGGCAATCAGCGGCTCGAGCACGCTGGACCAGTCGATGTTACCGAGTTCGCGCAAGCCGGCGAAGAGATGCTGCACGCGGAGATCGGCCTCGTCGCTGTGATCGCGCACAGTCTCTTCGGCCTCGGTGAGAATTGCTTCGAGCATGCAGAAGCGCAGGTACGCGGGGATGTTCCAGATCTCATTCAGCGTGAGCGGCATCGTGGGTCTGAAGGGCGCGGAGATAAACGGTGAAGCTGACGGCATCGGGCCGTCCCCTGCGCGGCGCGCAGATAGGTCGCGGAGAGAGTGGCAACACGAGGCTCGTCCTGAAGTTCTGTGAGGCTGACGCGGGGCAGCGCATCGCGCTCGCTAGGCCGGGGCTCGACACCAGTGACGGCGGAACGCAGCACGCGGGGATTGCCGCGCAGATCGAGCAGACCGATGATGCGGCGGTCGCTGTCGGCGGCGGACTCAGGAAGCGCCGTCAAATTCCGTTCGAGACGCTGAATGGCGCTGCGAGCGGCTGCGATGCGGCGGCGGAAAGTGCCGGGTTTGCTGGGGCGGAGCGTAACATGCCAGCCTGCCGCAGCGTCACCGGCTTTGATCATGGCCTCACGCACTTCGGCGGGCAGTGAGTACTGCGGGTCGAGAATGGTCACAGTATCGGTCATGGTGTCTCAACGGTAACTGGCTGCCTGCATTTCAAACATGGCGGCATAGCGGCCGCCGAGAGCCATCAGTTGTGAGTGGTTGCCTTCTTCCACGAGGCGGCCGCCTTCGAGCACGACGATGCGGTCGGCCATGCGGACGGTGGAGAAGCGGTGCGAGATGAGCAGCGCCATCTTGCCTTCAGTGAGTTCGGCAAAGCGCTCGAAGACTTCCAATTCACTGCGGGCATCGAGCGCGGCGGTGGGCTCGTCGAGAATGAGCAACTGCGCGTCGCGAAGGTAGGCGCGGGCGAGCGCGAGCTTCTGCCATTCGCCGCCGGACAGGTCCACGCCGCCTTCGAAGCGGCGGCCCAGCATCTGATCGTAGCCGTGCTGCAGCTTTGCGACGACGCCGGCGGCAAGGCTCTTTTCCGCGGCGTACTCGATCTCGTCTTCGGTGTGCGGAACTTCGATGCGGCCGACGGCGATGTTTTCGCGCGCAGTCATTTCGTAGCGCATGAAGTCCTGAAAGATGACGCCGATCTCGGCGTGCAGGTCATCGAGGTCGTACTCGCGCAGATCGACGCCATCGAGCAGGATCTGGCCTTCGGTCGGATCGTAGAGACGGGTGATCAACTTGACGATGGTGGTTTTGCCCTGGCCGTTCTCACCGATGAGGGCGACGCGCTCGCCGGGCTCGAGGGTGAAGTTGAAGTTGCTTCAGAACGCGCCGCGTCGGTGCCGGGATAGGTGAACGAAACGTTGCGGAACTCGAACCCGCGGCGAATGGGCTGAGGCGACGCGCAGCCCGTTGACTTTGATCTCGACGCGCGGCTTCATCTCGAAGAAGGCGAGCAGATCGGTGAGGAACAGGGCCTGGTCCGCAACGCCGGACGCGGTCGAGAAGGCCTGCTGGATATTGCTCATGGCCTGCATGATGGCGGTGGTGATGAGGGTCAGATCGCCAATGCTGTATTGGCCCTGGATGGTGCGCCAGATGCTGTAGGCGTATGCGCCGTAGTAGCCGAGCTGGCCGATGATGGCGAGCACTCCGCCCCAGAAGAGCCGGCGGCGATTGAGCGCGACGTTCTGTTCGTAGATGGTCTGCGAGAGAGCGGTGAAGCGGTTGGTGAGGTACTCGCTGAGATTGAAAAGCTTGAGTTCCTTCGCGGCTTCCTTGCTGCCGCCGACCTGGCGCAGGTAGTCCATCTGGCGGCGCAGCGGAGTCTGGCGGAAGTTCTTTGCGTAGGTGAGAAAGGCGAAGTGGCTTTCGCCAAGGAATGCGGGAATGAATGCCGGCGATCAGAAGCAGCAGCAGGAACGGCGAATACTTGATGAGGACGGCAGAGAAGGCGATAGCGGTGACCGACTGCTGGATCAGGCGGCCCATCTGCTGGATCATCGCCAGGCGGTCAGTGGCCTGCACGCGGGCGCGCTCGAGGCGATCGTAGAAGACGGGATCTTCGTAGACGGTGACGTCGAGTGCTGCAGCTTTGCGCATGACCTCGACGCTGACGTGATGCGTGTAGCGGTCGGCGAGCAGGTTGTCGAAGTAGTCGACGGAACGGGCGAGGATGCCGGTGATGACGGCGAGCGCCATCTCCGCTGCCGACCAGCCACCAGAAGTGCGGAGGCAGCGGCTGATGCATGCGCAGGCGGTTTACGCCGTCGATGATGAAGCGGCCGATGATGCCGATGCCGACGGGCAGAAATGCAACGACGACGCGAATGGCGATGTTCCAGAAGACGACGGAGGGGCCCGATTCCCACACGAAGTGCAGGACGGGAGGAACATTTTTCAGCGCACGAACGCGTTCAGCACCAAGCGCCGCTTCGCGGGGCTTCGCCCGTTCGACACTGGTGCCAGCCTTTTTGGTTCGTCGAGCTTGGAAGACATTGACTTCCTGATATTCCTGCCAGGGTTACGATTCGAAGTATGGAGGCGCCGGCAGGGCGGTCGAGTTCCTGGGGTTGAGCCATCTGCAACCGGAGCCGTATCTAAGTAAGTACGATGCGTTAAGTGGTTGATTTGTTGTTTTGAGGGGCAAAGAGAGAAGACGCAAGGGCGGTTTACTCGAGGTGTAACGGAGGAGGCGTATAGGGCTTGAAACCTGCCGCATCCATGCCCTTTTGTGGCCTCCGTGTTCTTCATGAATGTGTCCCACACGAAGCCGCTGCGGGCGTTTTCAGCCATCAGCATGGTGATCCCGGTGTCGATTGCCACCACGTCGGTGTCGTACCAATTGGTGAGTGGATTGAAGGCATCAACGAATCCATAGCGGCACCACGCATTGGGATAATGATCGTGAATGGTGCGCAGGACGCGCATGCAGGCGGCGGGCAGAAACGGCATTGAGCCGCCGGCGGCCGCAGGCACGATGGTTCCGTCGATGGGGCCCATGGCGGGCGGGCCGCCCCACGCGACATAGCCGCGGGCAGAGTCCGACGCGGTGATTCCCCACAGGGCATTGCTGTAGTCAGAGAACTGCGGATTCAGTTCGATGCAGAAGCGGCGATGAACTTCAGTGGCGATGATCGAGTTCTGGAAGTAGTCGGCGTATCGGTCGCGCTTGTTGCGGAAATCGAACCATGCCTGCGAATACTGGTGAACAAAAAGAGGCGCGAACGAACCGATGTAGCGGAGGCCATCGTACTCGAAGACGCGGCGCTTCCATGCGAACCATGCCTCGATTCGGCAGCGGGTGGGTGACGGAGCCCATTCCCAGCAGATACATCATCATCAGCTCGCTGTAGTAATCCCAGCGGGAGCGGATGAAGCCCATCTCCGGCGTCCAGCCATGCGAGAGCAAGGCTGTGTCTTCGGCCAGCCAGTCCCACTCCACGCGATCGAAGATGGCGTGGGAGAGATCGCGAATGTCCTTGTCGTCGAAGTACTGACGGCACATGAGCGCGCCGCAGAGCAGCATGGCGGTGTCGACGGAGGAGACCTCGGAGTCCCACACGCGCTCGCCGGTGTTGATGTTGGCAAAGTGATAGAAGAATCCGCGATGCGTGGGCAGCTTGTGCCAGATGAACGAGAGGGTTTGCAGGACGCGCCGGCGCGCATCGTCATAGCCGATGAAACCGCGCTTGTGGCCGATGCAGATCGCAGTCAGACCGAATCCGACTGAGGCGATGCTGGCGGCAAGGCTGGTGTCGTTCTGGCGCACGTTGCAACGGTCCTTGATCAGTCCCGTCTGCGGATTTGCCTGCTCCCAGAAGAAGAGGAAGTTGGCGTGTTCCAGATCATTGAGGAACTGATCGTCCTGTGGGCGAGAGCGGCTCAGGAACGGGACGCGGGCGGCGGACTGGGCTGCGGTTCGCGGGCGAGGCGCGGCCAGGGTACCGGCATGGCAGAGCGCCGGCGAGAGAAAGACACGCGATCTGGCGCAGGACCGCGCGCCGCGAGCAGCGCTCGCGGATCCAGTGGTGTGGGATTGTCCTGGGCAACGCAGGAACTGCGGATCGCCTTTCTCGGGGAATGGCTTCAATTCATCCTTCTCCGTGCCGGATGCCGGGGTTTTCGAAAGCTGTCTGCTGCCAACTCCATTTAGATGCAGAAAATGGCAGGATGATTGGCTAATGCCGGACAGCGAAATCGGCCGGGAATGCGTCCAATACTGTCAGGCGAATTGAATCAATGAAATTGAGAAAGCCCATAGTCTGGATCGCGGCGGGCGCCTGCGCGGCGGCTATCGCCGGCGTGGTGATCGCGCGCATTCATCGTTGGCGGCCGCAGGACCATTACGCTGCAGGGCTCGGTGGTTCGCGAGGATCCCGATCCACGGCGCCAGCTTCCGATTGGCGGGTGTAACCGTCACGGCGACGGACGGGATGACGAGCAGCAGCGGGCGAATCCGACGCTTCAGGATACTTCAGGCTCAAGTTTCGGGAGAAGCTCTGGCCGGGACACACGCTGCAATTGATGTTCCGCAAAGCGGACTATAAGGACTATGACCTGAGATCCCGCATGAGCTATCGCGGCTCAGGGGACAAGCTCTACGTGGCCACGCTTGCGCCGATCGCTCCGGAGAAGGAAGTTGGTGCGGGAGAAGAAGCTCTCCGTCGTCAGCAATGTCCGGATCCGGTTCACCGAGAATACGGAAGGCGACGAGAACATCGCGAGCGCAGTGAAGACGTTCCAGGCGAGTAAACCAGGGCAATGTTCCATGCAATCGGCAGGCGCCCTGCTCGCCTGACGGCCGATGGAAGGCGTCGCTGGGTTCCATCACGCTGGACGCGGGAACCGGCAACGAGTTTCGCAATGCTCGCGCATCCTGCATCGCGGGACCATGCCCGTTTACGAGAATCGACTCGAGCGGCTTTGAGCGCGGCGGCCGGACGATTACGGCCAGTGCGCTGGACTGGTCTGATACCGCGACTTTTCTGCTCGAAGCCGAAGTATTTCGAAGAGCGATCAATTCGAGCGTTCGCGAATCGTACCCCGTGACCTTTGGACGAACGCTCAACTTCGTCCTGCCGCCACCGCAGGAGGGCGTGAGCATCGAGGCGGATATTGATGGGACGCCGATCGTGTTTCCTCTCGGGCCCGGATCTCTATCTGAGTTGGGCGACATGCAACGTCGCGGTCCAGCCGTGATGCGGCGAGTTCGACTGTTTACCGCTGCGAACTCAAGCCGGGATACCGCTTCTGAGACCTTGCGCTGCCCGGCACTTTCGTCTGATTTTCGCATTTGTTTTACCATGGAAGAGGATGGATACACTCGCGAAAAAACGAGCAGTGGTGCTGCTGAGTGGAGGACTCGATTCTGCGACGGTGCTGGCGATTGCGCGCAGCCATGGTTTTGAGGCCTATGCGTTGTCGTTTTCCTATGGCCAGCGGCATAGCTGGGAACTGCAGGCGGCGCGGCGCGTGGCAGAAGCAGGCGGCGCTGCGCAGCATCGCATGGCCACCATCGACCTGCGCGCGTTTGGCGGATCGGCGCTGACGGATGACATCGAGGTTCCGAAGGGGCGCGACGCCGAGGAGATGAGCCACGGCGTTCCGATCACGTACGTGCCCGCGCGCAACACGATCTTTTTTCGTTTGCGCTGGCGTGGGCTGAGGTGCTGGGATCGAGCGACATTTTTATCGGCGTCAATGCGCTCGACTACAGCGGCTACCCGGACTGCCGGCCCGACTTTATTCGCGCCTACGAAAAGATGGCGAACCTGGCGACCAGGGCGGGTGCGGAAGGCCACCAGAATCTGACCGTCCATGCGCCGCTGATGAAGATGACCAAGGCGGAGATTATTCGCGAGGGCCTGAAACTCGGCGTGGATTACAGCCTGACGAGCAGTTGCTATGATCCCGCGCCGGATGGCACGCCGTGCGGACAATGCGACTCGTGTTTCCTGCGGCGCAAGGGCTTTGCGGAAAATGGAATGGCCGATCCTCTGAAGTATCCCGATGCTGTGCGGTTGCCGTGATGGAGCTATTCAAGGAGTTCTCAATCGAAGCGGCGCACTGGCTGCCGCATGTGCCCGAGGGGCATAAGTGCAGGCGTCTGCACGGGCATAGCTTCCACATTGAAGTCCATGTTGCGGGGCCGGTGGATGAGCATCTGGGCTGGGTGATGGACTTTGCGGAGATCAAAGCGGCCTTTCAGACGATCGAGGACCAGCTCGATCATCGTTGCCTGAATGACGTGAAAGGTCTTGAGAATCCCACCAGCGAGAATCTGGCTCGGTGGATCTGGAATCGCCTGCGCACCGAACTGCCGGCGCTGAGCCGGATCGTGGTGCGCGAGACGTGCACCAGCGGCTGCGTTTACCAGGGCGACTGAGTCTCGGAGATTAGTGCGCCACGAGTGCCTTACGTCACTCATGTGCGTCAGCGCGGCGCGCCTGACCGCCGGATTCATTTGCACGAGCGATAAAATAGAACCATCTGTCATGTCCATAAGCAATCCCAGTCTGCCGAAGTCCATCCTGGCGTTGCGGACCTATGATGCGCGCTCCTTCGTTCACGATCTGCTAGCCGGCATCACGGTTGGACTGGTGGCTCTGCCGCTGGCCATGGCATTCGGCATCGCATCGGGAGTGACTCCACAGGCCGGTCTCTATACGGCTGTGGTTGCCGGGTTCCTGATTTCGGCGCTGGGCGGGTCGCGAACGCAGATCGGCGGACCCACCGGCGCATTTGTCGTCATTGTTGCGGGAATCGTCGCGCGCTTCGGCATGAGCGGGCTCGCCCTGGTCACATTGATGGCCGGACTCATTCTGGTTGTGATGGGATTGACGGGCCTGGGCTCCGCGGTTCGGTTTATCCCGCGCATGGTCGTGATCGGATTTACGAACGGCATTGCGATTCTCATCGCGTCCACGCAGATCAAGGATTTCTTCGGATTGCGCACCGGCCCGGTGCCCAGCGAGTTTCTGCCGCGCATGAAGCTGCTGGCGGCGACATGCGGCTTCAGTCAACTGGTATGCGGTCGGCGTGGGCGCCGCCACGCTGGCGATTCTCATCGTCATGCCGCGATTTACGCGGCGCGTGCCGGCATCCATTGTTGCGGTGCTTTTCTGCACCATCGGCTGTGTGGTCTTTCATCTTCCGGTGGAGACGATCGGCTCAAAATTCGGCGGGATCCCGCGCGGGCTGCCGCCATTCGAGATCCCGAACTTCCACGCCGAGCACATTCTGCCGCTGCTGCCATCGGCATTCACGGTGGCGATGCTGGCTGCGGTTGAGAGCTTGCTGTCAGCCGTAGTGGCCGATGGAATGACTGGCGATCGCCACAATTCGAATGTGGAACTGGTGGCACAGGGAATTGCCAACATCGCATCGCCGGTGTTTGGCGGAATTCCGGCAACGGGCGCTATTGCGCGAACAGCGACCAACATCCGCGCCGGCGCACGGACGCCGGTCTCCGGCATGATTCATGCGCTGACCCTGCTGGCCATTCTGCTGGTCGCCGCTCCGCTGGCGAGCTATATTCCGCTGGCGACGCTCGGGGCTGTGCTGTTCGTGGTTGCTTACAACATGGGCGAGTGGCACGAAATCGGAGCCATCTTCCAACTGGATCTGACGGCGATATCCGTGTGGCTCGTGACGTTTGGACTGACCGTCTTTGCGGATCTCACCGTGGCGGTGGCTGTTGGGTTGGCGCTCGCGGCATTGCTTTACATCTACCGCGTGGCTGATACGACCACCGTCTCGCCCGTCACCGATGACTACATCCGCGATGGTCTGCCGCATACGCTGCAAGGACGAATCATTCCGCCGTATGTGACGTTGCTGCGCATTCATGGGCCGTTCCTGTTCGGCACGACGGAGAAGCTGGTGGATGCCACTGCCAATCTTGAGGCGTTTTCGCCGGTGGTCATTCTGCGGCTGCGCAACATGACGGCGATTGACGGAACCGGCATTCACGCCATCGAGACATTTGCAAAACGCCTGCGCGCATCGGGACGGACGCTGATTCTCTGCGGCGCGATGCAGCAGCCCTCGAAGCTTCTGCAGCAGCCGCGCTTCCTTGATCACGTTGGCCGCGAGAACATTATGCCCAACGTCCAGGCTGCGCTGGATCGCGCCAGGAGGCGTGCCCTGAGCAGGCAAGATATTCGTCGCAACAAGAAATAGAGTAAATACAGACTGGTTTCCACCGACGCTAAAGACAAAGGAAGGCGATGCGGGCACCCTCGCCGGCGAGGATGCCCGCACGACACTTACTTGCTGTCAGCTTGTGTCTTTGTGATGAAGGCCGCAACGCGGTCGTGCAATTGCTTCAGGCTCTCATCGCGCACATAGACCATGTGGCCGGACTCGTACCACGAGTACTCGATGTTCTTCGCAAGCGACTGCGGAATCGGCAGGTGCTTCTCTTCGTAGACGGCGGCGAAGAACGGTGTTGCCAGATCGTAGTAGCCGCCATTCACCATCACCTTCAGGCGCGGATTGGTCTTCATCGCTTCAGCGAGGTCAACCGCAACATTCAGATGCGATGGGATTGCCGCGGTGCACCATGCTCCACTGCGATCCGCCGAAGAGCGCCTCGGGCAGATAAGTCTGGCCGTCGCCATACTTCAGGTCCTTGCGCACGTAGTCGTTGAAGATTGACACGTAAGCGGAAGAGATCGCGGAACTCTGCGGATCGTAGTCGGCAGACTGGCTGAGCGGATCGATGGTGGGCCCGGAGAAACGCGTATCCAGGCGGCCCGTGGTCAGGTCCTGATCGTCTCGCAGACTCTTTGCGAACTCGCCGCCGCTTACGCGAAGATTCGCTTTGAGAATGTAAGCGGTGGGCAGGCCGATGTAGTTGTGCAGCTTCTCGGCCGTGGCCTGCTTTTCGTCCGCGGTGATATCAGTGCCCTGCGCCAGCGCGTGGCTGTACGGGCCCATGGCGAAGTCTTCGACTTCCTTCAGGAATGGCTCGAGCGCAGGCGGCTGCTGAGGAAGCTTCTTGTGATACCACGCGGTCGCGGCATAGGTGGGAAGCGCCAGCACGTAGGGAAGGTCGACGCCGGGATTGCCCTGCGGAAAATCGATGTCGGTGGTGAAGTTGAAGATCTGCGAGAGCAGGATCACGCCGTTCAGATCGATGCTCTTCTCATTCTCAAGAACGTCTGCGAGCACTGCGGAGCGCGTGGTGCCGTAGCTTTCACCGAAGATGTACTTGGGCGAGTTCCAGCGGCTGTACTTGCGTGATGAAGCGTGCGATGAAGCGCGCAAATGCGTTGGCGTCCTCGTCCACGCCCCAGAAGGCCTTCTCGGGATCTTTGCCCATCAGGCGGCCGAAGCCGGTGCCAGGCATGTCGATGAAAACCAGGTCGCTCACGTCCAGCAGCGAGTTCGCGTTATCGACCATGCTGGTACGGGGCCGCCGGCAGGTGCTGATCGCCGACTGTGACCACGTGCTTGGGTCCGAGCGAGCCCATGTGCAGCCACACGGTGGAACTGCCCGGGCCGCCGTTGTAGAAGAACGTGATGGGGCGATCTTCCGCCTTCGCGTCCTTCTTGAAATAGGCGAAGTAGGACATGCGCGCGGTGGGCGGAGCGTCTTTCGCCTCCTTGGGTTCATTCAGCGCAAGCTGGCTGCCCGGCTCAGGCTTGCCGTCAAGACCAAGCTGCGCGTCCTGCACGTCTGTGGCGCCCACCGTGATGGTGCCGGCAATGGCGTTGTAGAGGATGTGCTGGCCGCCCACATCGATTGAGCCTGGCGTGGTGACCTCAGTGGCTGCCGGCTTTTCAGCCGGCTTGTTGTCGTCCTTCTTTTTGTCATCGTCCGCCCGCGTGAAAGATGCCGGGATGAGCAGGGAAGCGGAAAGCAGGCAAAGCGCCAGGCGACCAGAAAATCGCATTCGTGAACTCCAGTCTGTTTTGATTTGTGATGGACCGCGAAAGGTCAGTATAAGTCGCGCGTCAGGCGCAGTGCGATGCCGTTAGCGAATGGCGGAGAAGTTAGATTCAATTCTGCGCCGCCGCTCTTGAAGGCCGGTACGGCGACGTGCTCGCCAGTGACAGTGTTGGTCCATTCGCCGCGATAGCTGCCGGGAGGAAGGCGCAAAGACAGCTTCGCCGGGCCGTTGCCGTCCAGGTAGATGGCATATTTGCCGGTCTTGCTCGTCAGGGCGTGGGCAGTCACGCCTTCCGCATGGACGACGATCTGGTGATCGCTGGCCATCTCAGCCAGCGGGAGCGCCGCCATGAAGGTCTGCAGGATTCCGAGCTGTTTGCGAAACGCAGGGCTGCCGCCGCCGGGGCCGTTTGGCTCGATATCGGTTCCGTCAGGATGCTCGAGCGTGAAGGAGTAGTCGAGGGCATCGAAGATGGAACCACCGGCCAGCATGAAGTTCCAGGCCTGGCGCCTGTAGGCATCGTCGCTGCGGCCGAGGAAACCGGTTTCGTCGTAGGCGATGGCCTTGCCGAGTCCGTGATTCAGCTCGGCGGCTTCAGGATACGCGTAGTGGAAATTGATGACACTCACGCCGGGAACGACGGATCGCACGGGCAGCCGGAAGTTTGAGTAACACTGCGCAATCAGGTGCTTGTTCGGCAGGGATGCCTCTTCGCTTGTGATCCACTCGGCAACTCGGGCCTGCCAGGCGACGGATGCCTCGTCGGCAACCTCGATCGAATTCGGATACTGATCGCGCGATGGCGGGAAGAGATAGGGATTCACGACATCCGTGAGTACAGGGCGGTCGGACCATGGCTCATTTTGAATCTCGAAGATGACGTTGGGATGCGCGTTGGCTTCGTGCACCAGTTTGCGAACGTAGCGCTCCTGGATCGCCAGCACGTTTCCGCTATTGAGCGTGTTGACGTTCTTGCGATCGCGCAGGTCGGTCTGGTTCACGTTGTTCGCGGAATTGAACGGGCTGAAGTTCCATTGCACGTCGCCGTATTGAGAGGAGAAGAGCGAGATCTCGACGACGATCCCGTGCTGCTCGGCTTCTGTGAGGAATGCATGGAAGCGGCGAAAATATTCGGGGTCCCACTTGTCGAGGTCGAACTTGTTGCCGCCACCGGCATAGCCCGGCTCGCTGCTTCGCGGCCATGGCAGGATCAGCTTTCCGGACGCGGGCGCCAGGGTATTTCGCTTGATGCCGAAGGAAGTGGCTGGCACCTCGACATAGCTGCCGCCGAAGATGCGGGTGTAGTTGAGGCCGTCGGCCTGGATCGTTTTGAGGTAGGTGTGGGAATCGAAATCTGTGTTGATGACCGAGCCGTAGTGTTCGCCGCTGGTGATGAGTGCGATGGTCTTGCCTTTGAATTCGAAGTAGTGCGGATTGCGAGGATCGAGACGGATGGGTGCGGTCTTCTGCTGACCGTGAACAGACACTGACAGCGCACAGAGGATAGCCAGGAGCGGCGCGATTTTCATGCGTACCACTGTATCGCGCCGCCGCAGGCTCTGAGAGTCGATTGCGCCGGCTATTTCTGCGGCTTGTCGAAGGGCTGCTTGTCCGTGATCTTCGGCCGCTGTTCTGCCTGCAACTGCTTGCTTACCTGCTGCACTTCACGAAACACGCGCAGCAGGTTGCCGCCGAGAATCTTGCGGCAATCTTCGGCCGAGTAGCCGCGTTCCATCAGGGCTGCGGTGATTTTCGGCAGGTCGGCTGCGGAGTCCATTCCCTCGGGCAACTGGCCATCGACGCCATCAAAGTCGGAGCCCAGGCCGACGTGATCGACACCGGCGACCTTCGCGATGTGATCGATGTGGTCGATCAGGATGGACAAGGGCGGGCGAGGAATTCGGTCGGCAAATTGGCGCTGGATCTTCGAGATCTGCTCGTAATTGGGTTCGCGGCCGGCAGCCTTTTCCTTGTCTTTGAACTCCTGGACGGCCTTGTCGACTTCGGGCTTCTGCGCCTTCTGCGCATCGCGATAGGCCTGCGAAAGGAACGCCGAATAGTAGTTCACCTGGACCACGCCGCCCTTCGATTCAGGCCCGCCCGAACGCGCCACGGCCAGCAGCATGTTGTCCGTCATGTTGCGCGGAGCATCGTCAAGAGCCCGCGCCGATGAGTGGGACGCGATCAACGGCGCGCGCGTGATGCGCGTTGTGTAGAAGAAGGTCTTGTCGGAGACGTGCGAGATGTCGACCATCATTCCCAGGCGGTTCATCTCGTACACCACATCTTTGCCGAACTCGCTGAGCCCGTCTGCTGTGTGCGGTACGGCCTGGTTGTCAGAGTCGCCGGAACTGTCGGCCCAGCCGTTCGAATTCGACCAGGTAAGCGTCATGTAGCGCACGCCGAGATCGTAGTACTGCCGCAGCAGAGCCAGCGAGCCCTCGATGGAGTGGCCGCCTTCGATGCCCATCAGCGAAGCCAGCTTGTGTTCGCGGTGCGCCTTCTCGATGTCTTCAGGGCTGGTGGCCAGCATCATCTTGTCAGGATGCTTCGCGACCTGCTGTTTCACCGCGTCAATGAGCACCAGCGTGCGCCGGGCGTATTGACCCTTGTAGAGCTCGGGCTCAACCCAGATGGAGAAGAACTCGGCGCCGAGGTTACCCTTCTTCGCCGATTCGAGATTGAGATTGCCACCCTTGAGCGGATCGGCCATGTCGTAGTTCTCGTCGACAAAGCGCTGGGTTGTGTCGGCATGGGTGTCGATCACAATCGCGGACTGGTGCACGGCTTCAGGGGATAGTTTGTGTGTCATCTTCGGGGAAGTCTTGGCGGGGGTTTGATTTGCCGGGGTTTGGCCGCTCAACAACGCGGGCAGGCAGAGGGCTAGCGTGGCGATCAGGGTCCGATTGCGCATAGGCTTGGCGTCAGTATAGCCGGAGGCGGGACGTCGCGCCTCCGGCGTCGCAGGCCGGGGCGGCTACTTCGCCGGCGGAGTGAGCCCGAGCGCGCGCAGATAGCCGTCATTCATGCGTTCGCTTGAGGATTGCACCTTCTTGAGCAGATCGTCGAAGATGGCCTGCGCCTCCTGGGGCGAGGGACGTGCCGCGATGCGCTTCTCAGCATTGCCTGTTCCCGGAGCCATGGCGGCTAGTTTCACAACGGCATCCCAGTGTTCCGGACGGTCGAAGGTCACCGGGCTCGAAGTGGCATCCATCTTCTTGTACGGCCAGTAACACCAGCCCACATGATTTTCCTCGAGAGTCTTTGTGAATGCGGCGATCCACTCGTCCTTGTTCTCGCCCGACTCGCCCAGCCAGATCGGCACGTGGTACTTGTCGCGGTAGTCGAGGTATTCCTGGATCACGCTGACGTCGGTCGCGGTCCAGTACTTGTGAAAGGTGTACATGACGTTCTTGTCGAACGGAGGGCCGAAGACCTTGAAGTTCGAATCCCATTGGGCTCCGCCGAGGATCAGCATGTGGTTGGGATCGACTTCGCGCACGGCTGCAGCCAGGCGTTTGTAGAGCGGCTCAAGATCCTTGTTGTAGCGCTGGAGTTGCGCGAAAGTGCGGAATCGGCTCGTTGAGCAGGTCGTAGCCGAGGATGATGGGCTCATGCGCGTAGTGCTTCGCGATTCGGCGCCAGACAGCGATGGTGCGGGCCTGCGCGTCCGCGTCCGTGTAGAGCCAGGGATATCCATCGCTGTCGTCGATGTTGGTGCCGGTTTGTCCGCCCGGCGCGCAGTGCAGGTCGAGGATGATGTAGACGCCGTCTTTGCGGGCCCACTGCACCAGGCGGTCGACGATGCGAAAGCCTTCCGCATTGTCGGCGTCGAAGAATTTCCAGTGGAAGGGCAAGCGCACCGAGTTGAAGCCCATGGCGCGGATGCGATCGATGTCGGCTTCAGTGATGTACGTCTCGCGCCACTGCTTCCAGAATGCCTCGGACTTCTGCGGCCCGATCAGCTCTTCGGTCAGGGCTTCAATCTCGCTCGGCGACTGCGGCCCGCCGTCGAAATGAAACATGTAGCCTTCCGGCTCCAGCCAGTTTCCGATGTTGGTGCCGCGGAGCATGAGCGGCTTGCCGTCGCCGTCAACGACGTTCGCGCCGGAGGTATGGACAAACCCATGTTGGGCGAAGAGTCCGGGACAAAGCGCAAGGACCAAAAGGGAGAAGAGAAGAGGGCAGAGTTTGCGGATCGACATAGCGACCCGAGTATACAACCCGGATTCGGCCGGAGGACGCTGGTGGCCGCTCGGTTATGCCCAGGGCGTATCGACATATAGGTTCAGTGAATTTGTTCGGAATTGCGAAGCTGTGAGTGGCGCACGGACGAAACGCAACCGCAGATCCTTCGACTCCGCAGGTGCAAGAACCGCACCTGCTTCGCTCAGGATGACACCTCATCTATTTATCAATCGTTTGCAAAATATATATATATATATCGATACAGCCTAGTCTTTTCTTGTCCGCGCGGCCCGCTTTCGCGCCGCTGATCCGTGATGCTTCGTCGTGTAAGAAGCCTTGCGCAACGTGGTCGCATGCGTGTGCCGGGTACGTGCCGGCCGCAACACTCTACTAACTGAGTGCTCGGCTCCGGATGGATTTGCCGCGTAGCTTGGATCGAGCATTGCGATGACGGCCTTGGCGCGCTCGCGATAGAGCCGCGCCCACTGGCTCTGCACCAGGCTGAGCTGCACATCGTGCCAGTACTGCGCGTCGGCCTGAGCCATCGCCTGCCGGCCCATTCCCGTTCTCGCGATTGAGCAGGGTGAGGAAGGTCGAGAACTCCTCAAGGTTCACGCCCATCTGGTAGACCAGTTGGGTCATGGCCATCTGCTGGCTGGCGCCGAGTTGCTCGAAGTTCCGGCAGTACGCCCGGGCGTTGTAGGCAGCCTGGACGATGCCGATCCGAAGCAGGGCGTTCGCGTCAGACTCGGTGATCTGCGGTTCGAGCGACCAGATCTGCCGGCGGAACCCCTTCTTGCTCCACGCGTCCATGCGGTCGTGGAACTGGGCGAGGAGCACATCGAGCCGGGCGGGCTCCAGTCCTGCGGCCTGCCATAGATCGGCCGATGATGGCTCGAGGAACGGATGCGGGTTGAGCGGGTCGTGCTGAATGTGGACGCGCTCGGGGAGATCGAGGCTGAAGCCGGCGCCGATCAGCGGCTGGCCGGTTTTGGGGTCAGGATACGCCGCGAGCACCCAGCCTTCGTGGCGCTTGTCGCGCAGGATGTCCATCAGGTCGTCTACGTCGAACTTGACGTCTGAGGCTTTGAATTCCATCAGGGTCGTTACCGCGTCAGGAAGCACCGCAGTCTCCTGGCCGGCCGGCACGATGGATCCCGAAATCGTGGACGCGACTGGAACGGCAGGCGCGCTCGACGGATCAGCCAGTGCCGGGGACGCCGGCATAGTCTGACCGGCAGCCGCCAGTGAGGCCAGAAATACGAGTGCTGAAACAGTGAAAAAGCTATTCATTCCCCAGAAACCCCGCTTAGACAAGCCCCGTAGCAATCAACATGCCTGAAAATCGGCGAATCTGCAATGACCTAGAGCAATCTCGAATGCAAATGGTCATCAGAGACTCTTAAGGCGCGTTCCTCCTCAACCCATGCCGGATCCTGTACGGAGTGACCCGAAGTCAGAGGAAAAGTAGTGATTTAAGCACAATCAGTACCTGCTTTTCCTCAGCAATTGCCGCACGGCCGGGAATCCATTCGAGGACTAGAATTGATCCAGACCCATGTCGGAATTCACCCACCTGCATCTGCACACCGAATACTCGCTGCTCGACGGCGCCTGCGACGTCACCAAGCTGATCGACCGCGTCGCAAAGCTCGGCCAGAAGTCCGTCGCCATGACCGACCACGGCAACATCTACGGCGCCGTGCACTTTTTCAATGCCGCCAAGGCGAAGGGGATCAAGCCCATCCTTGGCTGCGAGCTCTACGTGTGCAAGAACG
Organism: uncultured Acidobacteriota bacterium; assembly: GCA_963819365.1. Classification (GTDB taxonomy): domain Bacteria; phylum Acidobacteriota; class Terriglobia; order Terriglobales; family Acidobacteriaceae; genus Telmatobacter. The sequence goes on along the minus strand of CAWFVY010000011.1, from coordinate 113,987 downwards.
AGGACCATCGCGCCCCGGCACAGGGCGACGACTACAACCACCTGCTGGTTCTGGCTGAAAACGAAGAGGGTTATCGCAACCTGATCCGCATCACATCAGAGGCGTCGCTGCACGGCTTCTACCGCAAGCCGCGCATCAGCAAGCAGTATCTGGCCACGCACGCCCAGGGCCTGATCGCCACTTCCGGTTGCCTCAGCGGAGAGCTCTGCGAATACCTGCACAACGAGCACGGCAAGTGGGATGCGAACACCGCGTACGACAAAGCGAAGGCGACAGCCCTCCAGTACCAGGACATCTTCGGCAAGGGCAACTTCTATCTCGAGATTCAGGACCAGGGGCTTGAGGCCGAGCGCAAGATTCAGAACGATCTCTTCCGTCTAGAAAAAGAGCTTGGCATCCCCATGCTGGTCACTAACGACTCGCACTATCTCTGTGGCGAGGACTCGCACGCGCACGATGTGATGCTCTGCGTTCAGACCGGCGCCAAGATCCACGATACAGACCGCTTCAAGTTCGACTCCGACCAGTTCTTCGTCAAGAGCGGCGACGAGATGGCGCGGCTGTTCCCGGATAATCCGAACCTGCTCGCGCGCACCATGGAGATCGCCGAGCGCTGCAACTTCAAGCTGCACCCGGTTGACAATCCTTTCCCGCAGATGGACGTGCCGGAAGGCCACACCATCGACAGCTACTTTGAGCAGGTGTGCCGCGAAGGCTTCAAGAAGCGCCGCGATACGGCCATTCACCACCTGGAAGCGACCGGCCAGTTGAAGAAGTCTCTTGCCGAGTACGAGGCGCGACTCAACTACGAGATCGGCATCATCCACCAGATGAAGTACTCGGGCTACTTCCTCATCGTGTGGGACTTCATCAAGTACGCGCGTGACAATGGCATCGCCGTAGGGCCAGGGCGCGGTTCGGGCGCCGGATCGCTGGTCGCCTATTGCATGGAGATCACCAACATCGATCCCATGCAGAATGTGCTGCTCTTCGAGCGCTTCCTCAATCCTGAGCGCGTATCGATGCCTGATATCGACGTGGACTTCTGCATGAATCGTCGCGGCGAGGTCATCGATTACGTGACGCGCAAGTACGGCCGCGAGCAGGTTGCGCAGATCATCACGTTCAATACGATGGCTGCGAAGGCTGCCATCAAAGACTGCGGCCGCGCGCTCGATATGCCCTATGGCGACGTCGACCGCATCGCCAAGCTCATTCCCGCGACGGTCGGAATGACGATCGACAAGGCGCTCCAGGAAGTCCCCGATCTGGGGAAGATCTACGAGAGCGAGCCGGCCGTTCGCGAGCTCATCGACACCGCCAAGAAGCTCGAAGGGCTGGTTCGCGGCGCCGGCGTGCATGCCTCCGCCGTGGTGATTGCGCCGCGGCCGCTCACGGAACTCGTTCCGGTCGCCAGAACCAAGAACGACGAAATCGTCACCGCCTACGACATGAAAGCGGTGGAAAAGATGGGCCTGCTCAAGATGGACTTCCTCGGCCTCACCACGCTTACGGTGATCGAGGACTGCCTCAGGCTCATCAAGCAGAACCGCGGCGTCGAGGTCGACATCGAGAAGATTCCGCTGGACGACGAAGAGACCTTCAAGAAGGTCTTCCAGGCGGCGCTCACTTCGGGAGTGTTCCAGTTTGAATCGAACGGCATGCGCGACATGCTTCGCCGCTACAAGCCGGAGAAGCTTGAAGAGCTCACCGCTCTCACGGCGCTGTTCCGGCCGGGACCGATTCAAGGCGGCATGACGGACGATTTTATTGAACGCAAGTGGGGCCGTCGCAAAGTTGAATACATGCTGCCCGAGCTTGAGGTCATTCTCAGGGAAACGCTTGGCGTGATCGTCTATCAGGAACAGGTGATGCAGATCGCCAACGTGCTGGCCAGTTACTCGCTCGGTGAAGCCGACCTGCTGCGCCGCGCGATGGGCAAGAAGAATCAGGAAGAGATGGCGAAGCAGCGCGACCGCTTCGTTAGTGGCGCAGTCGCCAACGGGCATCCCAAAGATATATCTGCAGAGCTCTTCGATCAGATGGAGAAGTTCGCGGGCTACGGCTTCAACAAGTCGCACTCCGCGGCCTACGGCCTCGTCTCCTATCAGACCGGCTATCTCAAGACGCACTACCCCACAGAGTTCATGGCCGGCCTGCTCAGTTCGGAAGTTTCAAAGCCCGAAAACGTCGTCAAGTACATCGCCGAGTGCAAGGAGATGGGCATTGCCGTCGAGCCGCCTGACGTGCAGATCTCCGGCGCGCAGTTCACGCCCCACGTCGACGCCATTCGTTTCGGCCTTGCAGGAATCAAGAACGTCGGCGGCAACGCCATCGAGTCCATCATCAAGGCGCGCGAGGAAGTGGGCGGCCATTTCGACAGTCTGTGGCAGTTCTGCGAGAAGGTCGATCTGCGGGTGATGAACAAGCGCGTCATCGAATCTTTGATCAAGGCCGGCGCACTCGATTCGCTTGGCACGCGAGCGGCGCTGTTCGGCGCAGTCGATAGAGCTATGGAACGCGCGCAGAAGGCGCAGCGTGACCGCGAACAGGGCCAGCATGGACTTTTCGGTCTCTTCAACGAGTCGCCTTCGCATTCACAACAGAATGGCGATGACCTGCCGAAAGTTCCCGACTGGGAAGAGAGCCTGCGCCTTGCCAATGAAAAGGAAGTGCTTGGCTTCTTCGTCTCCGGCCACCCGCTCGACAAATATGCCGAGAAGCTGCGCAACCTTCCGGGCGTGATCTCGGTTGCCGAAGCGCTTGAGCGCAAGCCGCCCGAGCGCGTGTGGGGCAAGCAGAACGATCCGGCCGATGAGCTCCAGGTTGCGGGCACGCTGATGGGCATGTCGCCGCGGAAGAGCAAGCGCGACGGCAAGATCTACGCCATGGGCCAGCTTGAAGATGCGACCGGGAAGATCGATGTCATCTGCTTCTCGCGCGACTACGAGCGGCTGGGCGAACAACTCAAGACAGAGGCTCCGGTTCTGGTGCGCGGCACGCTGATGGGCGAGGAAGACTCCGCGCCGAAGATCTCGATCAGCGGCGTGCAGCCACTCGACGGCGTAAAGGTGAAACTGCCCGACGGCGTGCGCATTCGCGTCAGCCTTGAGCGCGCCAGCGAGGAGTTATTCGCCGCCCTGAAGTCCGCTGCCGATGCCGCTCCCGGCCCCGGCAAGGTGATGCTGCAACTCGAGAAGAAAGGCGAGTACGCCGTAATCCTCGAGCCGGATCAGATGGCCGTTGCCGCGGATAAGGGATGGATCGAGCGCGTAGAAGGGCTCGTCGGCCGGGGCACTGTCCTGGCAGTGGGATAGACAAAACAGGCCGGCAATCGCCGGCCTGCTGTCCTGCTTCATTCCGATCTAGCGCAGAAACGCTTCGGGCAATCCTCCATCTACAGGAATCAAGTGGCCGGTCGTGCAGCGGGTCTTCGGGCTTGCGAGAAACACAATTGCCTCCGCGCAGTCGCCCGGCTCGATGGGCTGATGCGTCAGCGTGCGCTGCGCATAGAAATTCGCCAGCAGCCTGCGCAACTCCTCGTCGCTCATCGACTCCTCAAACGCGATGCCGTATTTCGTCAGCGACGCGCGCACACGATCCCGCGGAAACATCGTCGATCCCTTGACCACCGTCGCCGGGCTCACGCCGTTCACGCGCACCTTCGGGGCCATGCTGATGGCCAGCTCACGCACCAGGTGCGACACCGCGGCTTTGCTCACGTCGTACGCTTCGCTGCCGCGCTTCGGCACCACCGCATTCGCTGAACTCGTCAGCACGATGGCGCCGTCGAGCCCCTGTTCGTTGAATACCTTTCCCGCCTCTTCCGCGAGAAGATAATTCGCCGTCACGTTGATTTCGAGCGTCGTCCCCCACATCGCCTGGTTGACGACCCCATCCGGCGATGAAGGAAACAGCGCAGCCGTGTTGACGAGAATGTCCACTCCGCCGAACGCGGCAACCGTCGCATCCAGCGCCGCGCCAATCGTCTCGCGATTGCGAATGTCCACCCCCGTCGCGCGCACAAACTCCTTTGACGTGATGCCTGCCAGTTCGTCGGCAACGCGCTGCGCTCCGGCCTCATCGCGATCGGCGACGACGACATGCGCGCCCGCGCTGCGCCATCTTGATTGCCACCTCGCGTCCGATGCCGCTGCCTCCGCCTACAACCACCGCGATGCGCCGGCTCAGTTCTTTCTCCGGCGGCTGGCGGCGAATCTTCGCTTCTTCCATCGCCCAGTACTCAATCTTGAATGCCTCGAGCGGCGGCAGGGCCACATAGTTCGCGAACATCTTGAAGCTCTTCGGGTCCATGCCCTCGCCGCACTGCGGCAGCACGCCCTTCACTTCGCCTTCGGCCAGCAGGCTTGCGCCTTCCATCACGTGGATCGCGTTGGTATAGAACTCGCCCACGATGCGCGCCTCTGTCTTGTTCTTTCCGAAGCTGAACATACCCAGCCCCTGAATCAGCACCACGGTTGGGCTCGTATCGCGCAGCGCCGGCGAATCCGCTGTGGCGAACCGGTGATAATAGTCGCGATAGAGTTGCCGATACTCTGCCAGGCCTTCCTCGATGTGTTTCTTCAGCGCGTTCAAATCCTCACCCGCGCCCCACGGCACAAACAGCGGGCGAATCTTGGTGCGGATGAAGTGATCTGGACAGCTCGTTCCCAGAAACGCCAAGTTCCTTCGCGTATTGCGAATTCACAAACTGCAGCACATCGGCAGCATCACTGAAGTTCGCAATCCATCGATTCTGAGTGCTCACGCGTCCGCGCAGATACGGCGCAATCGCGACGGCCAGCTTCTGCTCTTTCCGAACGCGCGGCTACGAAGCTCTCCGCCAAATCGCTCCGGTCCCTTCTGGTCGCCGTGCCGCGCAATGAACTGGCCCAGTCTGATCGATCAGCGTAATCGTGTTCAGGTAGCACTCGCGCTGGGTTTGTCCCCACGTGAACAACCCGTGCCCGCCCAGCACGATGCCGTCGCAATCGGGATTCTGCTCAACGGCGCGGCGCATCATCAGGCCGAGTTCGAAACCCGGCCGCTGCCACGGCACCCACACCAGTTTGTGTCCGAACTCGCGATTGAACTCGTCCATCTTCTTCTTGCCGTTGCCCGAGGCCGCCAGCGCAATGCCCCAGTCCGGATGGAGATGATCAACGTGCGGGAAGGGAAGAAATCCGTGCAGCGGCGTATCGATCGAGGCCGCGGTGGGATTGTTGCGGAACGTGCACAGCGGATACATGGCCACCATGTCGTCCTCCGCGTCCACGCCCTTGTAGCTGCGTTCCAGCGCGAGAAACTTGTCGAAATAGAGCGTCGCGAATCCGGCGCGCTTGATGCTGCCCAGATCGCCGCCCGAGCCCTTCACCCACAGCACGTCGACGGACTCGCCGGTCAGCGGATCGGTCTCCGTCACCTTCGAACTGGTGTTGCCGCCAGCAAAGTTAGTGATGCGCAAGTCCGACCCAAGCAGGTTCGAGCGATAGCGCAGAAGCTCCGGCTCATCCAGACCGGCTGCCACACGGTCATCCCAGCGATCTTCCAGGAACTTCAAGGTAGGGGAAGCGATTGTCGGGGTACTCATAACTCTCCTCGTTGGCCAATGTTGTTCATGTCTTTGTCTATGCGTAACTCGCGACGTCGACTTGCCGGCTGCCGCGTTCGCGCGTGATGCGCTCCACGTATCCGCTCTCCCGCAGCGCCGCGAGCGGTTCGGCAGGTATGCCGCGCATCTCGCGCCATGCCGCGACCATCGGGCCGCACATCCTGCCAGAACGCGCCGCGGAATGTCTCCTCTGCCTTCACCAGTTCGCAGGACGTCTGCAGCGCCGACAGTTCTTCGCGATCGACGAGCGCTGCCTTCACCCATATCTCCTGCGCGGTGACGATGGTCTGGACCATCGCCTCCATCTTGCCTTTCAGATTGTGGCTCTGGTCGATCATGAAGGCGATGTCGAGTTCCAGTCCGTCGGTCGGACGCGGCGTGAATCTCATGGAAAATGCGGAACACCTGGTAGGGATCGATCGAGCCCAGCGTCAAATCATCGTCCGCATAGCGGCGATCGTTGAAATGAAATCCGCCCAGCATGCCGGTGTGCAGCAGCCACGCCACAATCTTGCTCGATGTTCTGCGACGCATAGTGATGACCGGTGTCCACTAGCACGCGCGCCTGCGGGCCGGCTTCGCGCGCCAGGTGCATGGCCATGCCCCAATCAGCAATGTCGGTGTGATAGAAGGCGGGCTCGAATGGCTTGTACTCCACCAGTAGCCGCTGCTCAGGAGCCAGATGCGCATGCGCGGTGCCGAGCGCAGCTTCAAGCCACTCGATGCGCTTGCGGATGCTCTGCGTGCCCGGATAGTTTGATCCATCGGCCAGCCACAGCGACACGTCGCGCGACCCAAGCTGCTGGCCCAGTTCAATCGACTTCACCATATGTGCCAGAGCCTGAGCGCGAACCTCCGCGGACAGGATTGCACAGCGAGCCGTACTTGTATTCCTGATCCTGAAACAGATTTGGATTGATCGATCCGGCGCGCACGCCATAACGGCGCTCCAGTGCGCGCACGTTGGCCACGTCATGCGGACCGCCGCCCGGCAAATCCCACAACACGTGCAACGCCAGGGTTGGCGTAACGCCGGTGAGCCGATTCACTTCGCCCGCATCCGCAAACTTCTCCTCAATTGTCGAGGCCGCCGCTGCCTGCGCGAATTTTCCAAAGCGCGTGCCGGTGTTCGCGAATCCCCAGGAGGGAATCTCGACCCGAAAACTGTCGAGCGCTTTCACAGTGCGATCGAATGCAACCGACTCTGACAAATTCATTCTGCCCCCTTCTCCTTGGGCCGGGCAATCAAGCTGCACGAATGCCCGTTTCAACTTTTCAATCTCGAACCACAATTACGTTCAGAAACCTTGGCCCATGCACTCCCTTGATGCGCGTCATCTCTATATCCGCAGTGGCGCTGGGGCCTGAGATGAACGTAGCCAGCGCGGGCGGCGCCTCACAATGAGCAAAGTACTCAGGCAACGTCTCCACCACTTGCGATGTCCTCAGCACACACAGGTGCCAATCGGGCAAGAGCGAAAGAACGCGACGCCCTTCAGCCGGCGTATGGTGCAGCACTATAGTGCCGGACTCCGCAACGGCGCACGTGGCTGCGGTGACAACTCCCTGCGCCTGCTCAATCTGATCGTGCGACAGGTTTTGATCCACTCTCCAGTCGCAGCCGGCAACCATCCATTCCCTGGGCAACCCCTGAGGAGCAACAAGAACCCGGAGTCCGCTCTTTGCGATCTGTGTGGCAATGGTAGCCACCAGAGCATCCGGCGGACACTCGGCCACTTCGGCATCGTACTCGCGCAGCCGCTCAATCAGGAGTGCGACGCGCTGCGCGGAACTCAACTTGCCTTGCCTGCAATACGTCCGCGGGAGCGCGTCGTAAGAGCCCGCAGCCGCACCGCTGGCCGTCGCGGCGCGAATCCGGTCCAGCACAACGGAACGGGAACCTGTCATGCTCATGGCTTCCCCTTCCCGTTCGCGCGGCCGGCCCACCACTCGCGAAAGCTCTGCTCCGGAATCCCGCGCAAATCGCGTGTCATCGTCCAGCGCGCGCCATAGGCCGGCAGATTCCGAATCCATCCGTCCTTGCCCGTGAACGGCTTTAACCCAATCCGCATCATGCGCTGCGCCGCGTGAAAACGTCCCGCGCTCGTGAAGACCGTGCTCGCCAAGCGCAGGCCCAGGTAGAGAGGATCGAAGAAGCGGCGTTCCTCTTCGCGCTCCTGATCCGTAACCCTGGCGCGAAGGTCGATCAGTACCTCGGGAATGTTGATCTTGACCGGGCAGACTTCATAACATGCGCCGCACAACGAGCTTGCGAACGGCAGGCTCTGCGCGTACTCCATCTTCATCAGTTGCGGCGTCAGAATCGCGCCAATGGGCCCGGGATACACGCTTCCGTAGGCGTGTCCGCCGGTTTGCCGATACACCGGGCATGCATTCATGCACGCCGCGCAGCGAATGCACTTGAGCGTCTGGCGCTCGCGTTCATGGCGCAGGATGTCGGACCGCCCATTGTCCAATAGCACCACGTGGAACCGCCGCGGTCCATCTCCGCTGGTAACGCCGGTCCACAGGCTGGTGTAGGGATTCATGCGTTCGCCGGTGGCGGAGCGGGCCAGCACCTGCAGCATGATTTCCAGATCGCGATAACGCGGGATCACCTTCTCGATGCCGGCCAGCGTGATCATGGTTCGCGGCAGAGTCAGGCACATGCGCCCGTTGCCTTCACTCTCGACGACCGCCACGCCTCCCGTCTCCGCAATCAGGAAGTTCGCTCCGCTGATTGCCGTGGGTACCGTGAGGAACTTCTTGCGCAGGTAAGAGCGAGCGGCGGCGGTCAGCGCCTGCGGATCATCCGAAAGATCCGTTAGCCCCATCGTCCGCGCAAAAATCTCGCGCACCTGGCTGCGGTTCACATGCAACGCCGGCACCACGATATGCGAAGGCTCGTCATTCCCCAGTTGCAGGATGATCTCCGCCAGGTCCGTTTCGTGCGCCTCAACGCCGTGCTGCTCCAGAAACGGATTGAGCTGAATCTCGGCCGAGGTCATCGTCTTGATCTTGATGACTTCGCTGGCCTGCTCCTCGCGCAGAATGCCGAGGATGATCTGCCGTGCCTCTGCCGCATCGGAGGCCCAGTGAACCACGCCGCCGGCGGCCGTGCAGCGCTCCTCGAACTGCTCCAGATAGGCACCGAGGTTCTCGAGCACTTGCCCTCGCACGGCTGAGGCGGCTTCGCGCAGCGCCTGCCAGTCGTGCTTTTCTGCGACGAGCCGCGCGCGCTTGGCTGTGATCACGTCGGTTGCGTGCGCCACGTTTTTGCGCAACTGCGCATTACGCAACACAGGCAGCGCCGCTTTCGGGAACGGCGGAGCAAGCTTGGGATCGAGCACCGGCTGGATCACATGACCTCCGCCGGATGCTCTCTGGTGGCCGCCAGGATCTGCGCCATGTGGACGGTCCGCATGGCCGCAAACTCACGGTGCATCGCACCGCCCAGGTGCATCAGGCAGCTATTATCGAGTGCCGTGCAGAACTCCGCGCGCGTCGCCAGAACGTCCTGCAGCTTGGTCGTCATCATCGCGCTCGACACTTCAGCGTTCTTTACGCTGAATGTGCCCCCAAATCCACAGCAGCGGTCAAGGTTTTCCAGGGGCGCCAGTTCGAGGCCTTCGACATTTTTCAGCAGCCGGAACGGCCGGTCGCCCAGCGCCAGCGCCCGCAGGCCGTGACAGCTTGCGTGGTAGGTTACCCGGTGCGGAAAGTACGCCCCCACGTCCTCAACTCCGAGCACATCGACCACGAATTCGCTCAGCTCGAACACGCGCGGCAGCAGGGCGTCGAACTCCCGGCGCAGCTCCTCATTTCCCAGCTCATCCATGAGCGCGGGGTACTGATCGCGGATCATCGCCACGCAGGAAGAGGAGGGAATTATGACGGCTTCGGCGTCGGAGTAAAGCCGCACCAACTTCTTCGCCAGGCTGAAGGCCTCGCCGCGAAATCCTGTATTTGCATGCATTTGGCCGCAGCAGGTCTGCGCAGGGCGGAACTCCACCGCGACGCCCAGCCGCTCCAGCAGCGTTACCACGGCACGCCCGGTCTCCGGGAACAGCGTGTCGTTGTAGCACGTGATAAACAGAGATGCACGCATGACTTCCCACCCATTGTCGCAAACAACTCCGCTTTCCGGAAGTTCTCTTTTGAAATGTTTTATCAGTGGGCATTCAGGTCCCCGGCACACCCTCAATTCTTTGCGATGGACTTGCTGCACATCCAGTGCGATACTGTCAGGCGCAACACAGGGTCACATAGAAGTCGTTTTTCCTTTGATACGGAAACAGGTAGGAGTCCTGCGTTCTATTCGGATTCATCCTTTTCCGTGGCAGAGATATTTATCCGCGTTGCGGACTGTGTCATTGCGTTCGGCCCCTTCTTGCGCCGCTGTGGGTTCACGGTTGCGCTCAGTTCACAACTTGCTTACACAGGCCATTTGAGATTTGGTTCCCATTCTCTCAACGTCAGCGGCGAGCCTCCCTCAGGGGTTCCATGAAGAAAGGTCTTGGATTACATCCATGCGTTCACGATTCCTTACGTACTTCGCTGCAGGTGTGGTTCTCTCTGCGACCGCTCTGCAGGCGCAAGTTTCCTCCGTGGCGCCGCGCATCGTCGCCCCCGTCAATGAACAGTCGCTGACCACTCTCAGGGGCAATGTCTCCGCGGTGGCGCGAGCCGAATTCGACAAGGGTGAGGCTTCGCCGTCCACACAGTTGCGCAATGTCCGCCTGGTCTTGTCGCGCTCGAAAGAACAACAGGCCGAACTCGACAGCCTGATGGCGGGGCAACTCGACAAGAACTCGCCCGACTACCATCATTGGCTCACTCCGGAGGAATTCAACCGGCGCTTTGGTCTTGCCGATTCCGACAACGCCGCGATTGTCGCCTGGCTTCAGTCGCATGGGCTGAATGTTGGGGCAGGGGCAATCGGTGGTACGAACATCGCATTTTCCGGTTCCGTCAGCCAGATCGAGAAAGCCTTCCATACATCGATTCATGCCTTCCAGCGCAACGGCGCCAGCTACCTCGCCAATGTGACCGAGCCGAAGATTCCCACGGCTCTCGCGTCTGTGGTTGCGGGCGTGGCCCGACTCAGCACTTTTGCGCCGACCCCGCACCTGGTGAAGGCTCGCACGGGCATGTTTGAGCCCGGCAGCGGATTTGCGCCCACCGAATCCGACAGCCGCATCGCGCGGCCCGAACTCACCACCAGCGGCCCTTTTCTGTGGATTACTGCTGCCGATGCGGCCACCATGTATGACACGCCGAACAGCTACAACGCGGCATTCTCGTCCGGCGCGAGCTATAACGGCCACGGCGTGACCATCGGCATCGGCGGTGTTTCCGACATCAACGCCAGCACCGTGGTCAATTACCGCACTCGCTTTCTGAATGGCGACCTGACGGCGCCCACCATTACGAACATCGATGGCTCGGCAACCATCGGCGATGGCACTGACGAGGCCTACATCGACAACGAGCTCGCGGGCGGGATAGCGCCGGGCGCCACCATCCACTTTTACACCGCCGATCAAAACACCGATGGCGGAATTATCACTGTGATGGACCAGGTGATCAAGGACAACTCGGTCGACATCTTCAGTCTGAGCTTTGGCCTCTGTGAGTACTTCTTCACCAACTCTGACAACACGGCGATCTATAACATCGAGCAGCAGATGTCCGCGCTTGGAATCGCGATCACCGTATCGACGGGCGACGATGGCGCTGCCGGCTGCGACGATCAGAACTCGCAATTCAGCGCCTCTTACGGTCTTCAGGTGAATGGCCTGGCGTCAACGCCCTACAACGTTGCAGTAGGCGGCACGGACACCTACGGGCTGATTTCCAACTTCTCCACTTACGTCAACAACAATTCGACATCCACGGGCTCCTATCGGTCAGTTTTGTCGTATATACCTGAGGCGACCTGGAACGACTCCGCCACTTCGAATGGGCTTCTGGCCAACAATGTCCCTACGGGGTTCACCAGCGGCAACACCAACATCGTGGGCGGCAGCGGCGGAGTGAGTTCCTGCTCCACCAATACTGACAGCGTTGTGGGCAACAACTTCATTCTCGGCACCTGCACGCACGGCTACCCCAAGCCAAGCTGGCAGCGTGGCCCCGGCGTGCCCAACGACCATGCACGCGACCTGCCTGACATCTCGCTGATGGCCGGCAATGGGCTTGATCGCGCCGCCTGGCTGGTTTGCATTGACGAGATCGACCAAAACTCCGGTTATCCCGACGACTGCTCTAAACAAGTAAATGGGCAGTTCTACTTCGCCGGATTCGGCGGCACCTCCACGTCCGCTCCGGCGTTCGCCGGCATGCTTGCGCTGGTGCAGCAGAGTCTTGGCGGCAGCGGACATCGGTTGGGAGCCGACGCTGCAAAGAGCCTGTACGACCTGTACAACGGAAGCCATGCCTCGGCCGTCTTCCATGACGTCAAACAGGGAAACATCTCCGTTTACTGCGACTCCGGATCGCCCAATTGCAAGACCAATACGGCGGGGTACCCCTTCCTGACCGGTTACGACACGGGCACCGGCTATGATCTCGCCACCGGATTGGGCAGCGTGGATGCGACCAACCTCGTGAAGTACTGGTCGGGGGCGACCGGCAGCGGCAGCCGCCACGATTATACTCACGCCGTCGGCCACCAGCATCACCACCGCACAGAGCCTCACGGTTAACGTTACGATCTCCGGCAGCGGCGGCACTCCCACCGGTACGGTCAGCCTCAGCGGCGGCGGATACACCTCGTCCACCGTAAACCTCGATGGGGCCGGCAAGGCCAGCTTTACTATTCCTGCGGGCTCGCTGGCTGTCGGCAACGACACGCTGACAGTGACATATGGCGGTGACGCAACCTATGCCAGCCATACCGGAACGACGTCAGTCACCGTGACCAAGCTCACGCCCACGGTCACCGTAACGCCGGCCAGCTCCAGCATCTTTGTGGATCATTCCCTCAGCGTTACCGTGAAGGTGTCCGGATCAGGCGCAACTCCCACTGGCACTGTCACGCTCTCGAGTGGCAGCTACACCTCGGCGGCCACGTCGCTTTCAGCGGCAGTGCCACCATTACGATTCCCGCCAACAGCCTGGCGGTGGGCACCGCTACCCTCTCCGCTTCTTACACCGGCGATTCAGCCTACACGACCGCAACGGGCACGGGGTCAGTCACGGTCGCAGCTAAACCGAAGCCCACTGTCACGGTCATGCCCGCCAGCACCAGCATCTTCGTGGATCAGTCCCTCAGCGTTACCGTGAAGGTGTCCGACACAGGCGGATCACCGACGGGCAGCGTCACTCTCTCGAGTGGCAGCTACACCTCGGCGGCCACTTCGCTTTCCAGCGGCATTGCGACCATTACGATTCCTGCCAACAGCTGACAGTGGGTACCGCTACCCTTACCGCGACTTACGGTGGCGATACCAACTACGGGACAGCCACCGGAACGGCTTCAGTGACCGTAGCAGCCAAGCTGGCTCCCGCTGTCACAGTCACGCCGGCCAGCAGCAGCGTCGGTACCGACCAATCGCTCAATGTCAAGGTGAAGGTGACTGGAGCGGCCCAACTCCTCCAACCGGCACCGTAACCTTGTCGGCCACCGGCTACACCTCGTCCGCCACGGCACTCACGGCTGGAAGCGCAACCATCATCATCCCGGCAAACACATTCAGCGCTTCCGGCGCTTTGACGCTGACGGCCACCTACTCCGGGGATTCGACCTACGCCACCGGAACGGGCACGGCGAGTGTCACCCTCAATCCGCCGTACTCACTCAAGGCAACCGCACCCGCCGCCGTTAGCGCGGGCGGAAGTGCCACATCCACCATCACGGTCACGTCGGATGGCGTCTACGCCGGCACCGTCGCGATGTCCTGCAGCCTGGCCACCTCACCAAGCGGCGCGGTGCACGTGCCCACGTGCTCGGTCACCGCCGGCTCGTCGCTCACGTTTGACGTCACGCATACTTCGCAAACCTCAACCGTCACCATCAACACCACCGCGGCAACCTCGGCCAGTCTCGAACGCCGCGGACTGCCTGGTTGGACCGGAGCCGGCGGCGCCGTTCTGGCCCTGATGGTCTTCTTCGGGATCCCAGCCCGTCGCCGTGGTTGGCGCAGCATGCTCGGCCTGCTGGTTCTGATTGCGGCGCTCGGCAGCCTCTCCGCCTGCGGTGGCGGCGGCAGCAGCGGTGGCGGCGGTGGCGGTGGTACCCCCGGCACCACGGCCGGCACCTACACCTTCACCGTGACCGGCACCGGCACTCCGGCAATCACGCCGGCCCCAACCGCAACCGTTACTCTCAAGGTCAACTAGCCAATACGCTCCAAAACAGCAGGCGGCCCATTCCATCAGGAATGGGCCGCTTGCTTTTGCGTTTCAGGATTGTCGTGCCAGGATCGTCAGGTCCGGATCGGAGGGCCTATTGAGGCTCGTCGCTCCAGTCGCATGCAACCTCGCACCGCTGCTCTTGACTCTCTTCAGACCATTCCAGGATGCGCGCCGCGCGCCACGCCTCCACCGCACGCACCGGCGGTGAGCTGCGCGCTGCCAATGCATCCCGAACCCCCTCGTAGAACCGCCGGTAATCGCCTGCCAGAGTCTCTACGGGCCGCGTGACCAGCGCTTCCTCCGCCTGGACAGTCAAGACGCCCCACTGTTCCAGAGGCTCCTTGCCCCATTTAGGCGAATCGATGTGGGTGACCTTGTTCAGCGCCGCCTCCTGCGGATCGACGCCGAACTTGCGGAAGTTGCCTTGCGTGCCGCGCAGCACAAACCGCGGCCCTGCCGGAGACGAAAGCATGTTCGCACCCAGCGTGACGCGCAATCCCTCATAGCGCAGCCGGATCGTGAATGAGTCGTTGGCGCCTTCGCCGTCGCGTTCGCGATCCACGTCGGCGCTTACTCCGAGCGGCTTGCCGAAGAGCATCAGCGCCTGGTCCACAAGGTGGGTTCCAAGATCGAGCAGCACCCCGCCGCCTTGTGCCGGGTCGTTCTTCCACGGCCGCCGCGTCGCTCCCGGATTCCACCGGTCCATCCGCGACTCGACAGATACGAGCCTTCCCACTGCGTTCTCACGCAGCAGATTCTGCACGGTCAGAAAGTCGCCGTCCCATCGCCGATTGTGAAATGGAATGAGCATTACGCCGCGTTCTGCGGCCAGCGCAATAAGTTTGGCAATCTCGATGGACCGTGGCGCCATCGGCTTGTCAACCACGACATTCTTCCCGGCTGCGATGACCTGCCGCGCGACATCGAAGTGCGTTCCGCTCGGCGTTGCCACCACGATCAGATCGAGCGAGGAATCGGCCAGCAACTCATCCAGCGATCGACAGGTGACAATTCCCGGATACCGCGCGCCTGCCTGATCGGAATGCCGCTCGACCACCGCGGCCAGCCGCAAGCCTTCGACCGACGAGATGAGCGGCGCATGAAACACGCGCGCCGACATGCCGAACCCAACCACTCCAACCCGGATCACCGTCGCTGTCTCCACTCTTATTCGAGCTTGTAACGCGTCTCCGCCAGCCGATACAACCGCCGCCAGACCAGGCGATTCATCGTGACCACCATCAGCGAAATCAGGATCGTCGCCAGCAGAATGATGGGGAACCGCCCATGATCGGTCGCCGAGCTGATCTCCGCGCCCAGGCCGATGGTCTGCAGCGTCTGGTCCTTGATTTTGGCGTACTCGGCCATCACCGACGCGTTCCACGCGCCGCCTGATGCCGTCACCATTCCCGTTATCAGATACGGAAAGATTCCGGGCAGAATCAGCCGCGTCCATCGCTGCCACCGCGTGAATCGGATAGAGCGTCGATACTTCGCGCAGATCCGAGGGAATCGACATGGCTCCGGCAATCACGTTGAACAGGATGTACCACTGCGTGCCCAGCAGCATCAGCGCAATGGATCCGATGCCCAGGCCGCCGCCGATCTGCAACAGCCCGATCAGCAGCACCGGGTAGAACGCCGATGCAGGCACCGATGCCAGCACCTGCGCCAGCGGCTGCACCACGCGCGCCAGCCGCGGATTGAAGCCGATCGCCACGCCAACCGGAACCGTCCACACCACCGAAATCAGCAGCGCTGCATTCACGCGCAGAAATGTCGCCGCCGCGCCGGCCAGCAGGTGCGTCATCTCGTGCCACGTAATCGTCCGCAGCATCACCATGGCCTGCATCATCGCCCATATGCCCGCAATGGCCACGACCGCGGCCACTGTCCAGAACGCCACGGAGCCCTTGCGCTGCTCGGCGTCTTCATCCGACAGGGTGCACAATTCTGCACTCGTCGCGAACGCGCCAGGCGATCGTAGATCGGCTGTTGCACGCGCTGCCAAAGGCGGCCGGGCAGGGAATTGAGCAGGGTCGACCGGCGCATCAGCTCCAGCACCGGCGAAGTAACGCGATCCGCGGACTCCACCTGTTCGAATTTGAATTTGTCGCTCCACGCAATCAGCGGACGCCAGACAAGCTGATCGGTCGCCACCACGATCAGGATGACCACCGCAATGCCGCTCAACAACTCCGGCACGTCGCCGGAGTTCGCCGCCGACTGGATATAGCTTCCCAGATCCCGGCAACTGAAAATTGCGGTCGCCCATCGTGAACATCTCGCACAGCATCAGCGCGAACCATCCGCCAGCCACGGACACAATCGAGTTCCACACCAGGCCGATGGCCGAATACGGCATCTCAAGCTGCCAGAAGCGCTGCCACGCGGAATAGCCGGTAGATCCGCGCGGCCTCCATCATCTCGCGCGGAATCGACTTCAGCGAAGAGTAGAAGCTGAACGCCAGATTCCACACCTGCCCGGTAAAGATCAGCAGAATCACGCCCATCTCGATGCCGAGCTGGTGGCCGGGAATCAGCGACACCATGGCCAGCACCACCGGCGGCAGAAAACTCAGCACCGGGATCGACTGCAGAATGTCGAGCACCGCAATCATCCACGGCTCAAGCCGCGGATTGTGCGCCGCTGTGTAGCCGTAAACGATGGCGAAGATCAGGCTCAGCAGATACGCGATGCCGATGCGCACCATGGAGTAGAACGCGTACAGCGGCAGTGCGCGCGCCGAGTGCGAAATCGGGCACCACCGGCGCGGGCGTGCCCATCCAGTAGCGCGCCATATGAAGGATGGCGAAGAAGAGCAGCCAGTCCGCAGAACGCCACGCCCACGTCGAGCACGAACGGCCACGTGCGCGCCGTGACCAGTGTGCGCGCCAGGGGATGCTGGTGCGTGCTCACTCCTCTCCTCATCGGCGGCAGCCTCCTCTTCCTGTGCATCCGGCAGCACGAATCGCCGCCGCGCCGCGTCGAAGTCGAACAGCTCTGCGTAGCGGCCCCACGTAACCGCGGTCTCCATTGGCGCACGCATTCTTCTTCGCTGAACTGTTCGTCGAGCATGTCGAGGAAGAAGTCCTCCGGCACGGTGTGATCGCTCTTGGCCTCAAGCGCGCGCCGAATCTGCCGCAGCAGCAGCACATTCGCCAGCGCCGCATCGCGGAACAGTTCCTTCTGCCGCAGAATCTCGGAGTTCGCGAACTCCGCGCCGCTCTCCGTGATCGGCACGTCGCCTTCTTCCACCTTCAGGAAGCCCAGCAACTGCGCCGCATCCACAATCGGCAGCAGGTCGTCGATCTCGAACGCCAGATCGTCGGCAAGCCGATAGATGTCGTCGCGTCCGCCCTTGTCCAGCAGCAGTTCCAGCAGTCCTGCCATGCCGCCCGGACGCGCATGCGGCAGCATCTGGTACTTCATCTGCCGCTGGTCGCGCACCTTCTTGCCGGCCTGCTGGTCAGGCACTTCGGCCGCGCGGAACATCGGGCCGCGTCAAGCACCTTGTAGATGTAGTCCACCAGTTGCGTGAATGGCTCCGACTTGCGGTCGCGCGGATGCGGAAGCTGTACCCGGAAATCCGTCCGGATGTGCCCCGGGTTGCGCCCCAGCACGATGATGCGATCGGCCAGCAGCACCGCTTCTTCAATGTTGTGCGTCACCAGGAAGACCGCCTTGGTCGGCATCGTCTTCTTCGACCACAGCTCCAGCAGTTCGCTGCGCAGGTTCTCGGCGGTCAGCACGTCGAGCGCGGAGAACGGCTCGTCCATGAACAGCACTTCCGGCTCCACCACCAGCGCGCGCGCAAAACCGACGCGCTGCCGCATGCCGCCCGAAAGCTCCTTGGGATACGCAGCCTCAAATCCATCCAGACCCACCGTGTCCAGCATGCGCAGGCTGCGCTCGCGCCGCTCCTCGGGCGGAACGCCGCGCGCTTGCAGCGGCGCTTCCACGTTTTCCAGAACCGTCAGCCAGGGGAACAGCGCGAAGCTCTGGAACACGATCGAGACGTTGATCTCCGTCTCGCGCGATCGGCTTGTCGTGCCAGTACACCTGCCCAGCGGAGGGCCGCGACAGCCCCGACAGCATGCGCAGCATGGTCGATTTGCCCGACCCTGACGGCCCCAGCAGCGCCAGAATCTCCCCTGGCAAAATCTTCAAATCCGTCGCCGAGATCACCTGGATCCGGTTTTGGCTCGGCTGGGCATAGTACTTTTCTATCTTTTCCGCGCGAATGATCGCTTCGCCGGCCGCGGTCCGGGCATCGTTCTGAAGGGCGGCTTCCTGCATGCGTCGTTCTCCGGGTAAGTATCCAGTTGCTGCAGAGTTGTTGCAATGCTAGGATTGCGGGGTTGCAATCAGATAAAATCAGTTCGTCCGGGGCCGTCGACCGCACGGATCCGAGGTGTCCCCAAGTTGAGCGTATCATTGAGGAAGTGCTGCACAAGTGTGGCCGGTTCTGCCGTAGACTAGCCCAGGCTACATTTCCCCTGAAGCAGTTCCAGTCCGCACACCGCATCAGATGTCTGTCCAGGAGCCTATGCCCGACACTACGAAGCCCAAAGTCCTTGTTGCCGATGACGAGAGAGTGATTGCCGATACCCTGGCCATGATCCTGAACCAGAGCGGATTCCAGGCGCGCGCCGTCTACTCCGGCGAAAAAGCGCTGGAGCTGGCGCCCGAATTCAAGCCGGACATGCTGATCTCCGACGTCATCATGGCCGATCTCAACGGCATTGACGCCGCCATTCGCATTCGCGCCTTGCTTCCCGTCGATCAAGATTCTGCTCTTCTCAGGCCAGGCCGCTACGGCCGACCTGCTGGAGAAGGCTCACGCCCAAGGGCTACGACTTTGAGATCCTGGCCAAACCCGTTCATCCGCAGGATCTACTCACCAAGCTGCGCAGCGTGAACTAGGCGACTCTGTTCGGAGGCCGCGCTCCGGCCGCGCCGAGCAGCGGGGCGCGGCCGCCTATCCACCCATCGCTTCAAGTTGCCTTGGCAGCCCTACTCTCACTTTGTCTTCAAACTCTTTATCGTGTCAGGCCACCCGGCAGAATGTTTCCGCATCTAATCGTCAATTGAGCCCGCATAAATGACTCATAAACCTAAAGTCCTCATCGCCGACGATGAAAAGCTGATCGCCGACACGCTGGCACTCATACTCAATCAGGGCGGATTCGAGGCACGCGCCGTTTACACCTGTCAGAATGCTCTCGAAGTCGCGCCGCGTCTTCAGCCGGATGTGCTTATTTCCGATGTGCTTATGGCCGATTTGAACGGAGTGGACGCGGCCATTGAGATGCGGGCTCTGCTACCCGATATGCGCGTGTTTCCTGCTCTCCGGGCAGACAGCCACCGGGGAAATGATCGCCAAATCGAAGGCCGGCGATCTTGGCTTCGAGGTGCTGGTCAAGCCCGTGCATCCGCAGGATCTGATACGCAAACTGCACGTCGCGGCACTTGAAGTGCGCAACGTCGCGTAGGTCTCCCTCGCAGCTTCGACGCCACGCTCCCCAACTGATCGTCTAAGTCCGAAGCAAACTGTGCTACGCTTTGCGCGTGCTTGGCGCACTGTTTTCAGCCATTCTCGGAGCATCCGCCCTTTCTATTTATCGAAAGGACTGGAGCGGGCTCTCCCTGGGAGCCTGCCTCGGGTGGTACATCTGGTTCGCCTTCACCAGCGCGCAGTGCGGCGCCTGCCTGCCGGCCGGGTGGTTAGCCGGTCCGGTGGGTGCGGGTGCGCTCTACGTTGTTGGCAGGCTTCCCGCCTTTCGCAAGAGAAGATCGATTGACATTCCCGCCGATGCGCGTATCTTGGTTGCAACCTCGATCAGCTTTTTGCTCCGCGGCTCGTTGCCTTCAGGGTGGGTCTTCGGTGCGTTTGTAGCTCTTGATGTCGTTGTATTTGGCTTTGTGTTGGGTCCCAGACTGCCCAAACCACCCCATTAGGAGGAATCATGTCGAACGGTTCCGACAATAGCGCGATGGACCCAAAAATAGCGCGCGGGCTCGCGTTCTACCTTGTCCTTTTTACGATTGTGTCGGGCTACTCCGTCTACTCTCTGTGGCCGGCGAGCAATCCTTCGACCAAACCAGGATCCGTGCAGCCGGCCGCCCAGACGCCCCCGGCCGCCCAGACGCCCCCGGCCACCCAGCCTGCGGCCAATCAACCCGCGGCCAGTCAGCCTGCGGCGGCCAATCAGCCTGCGGCGGCCAATCAGCCTGCGGCTACTCAACCTGCGGCTAGTCAGCCTCCACCCAAGCAGGTGGTTCAAACGACGAACCCGCAGCCGCAGGATTCGCCTTCCAAGGCAGACACCAGTTACGCCTGGACGTGGCTCGGAATCCATGCAGGAGAAATCACCCGCGAGTCGCAGCTTCTTCTTCTGGTGCTGTTCATGGGAATGTTTGGCTCTTCGGTCTATGCCCTCAAGTCGTTGGGCGATTATCGCGGCGACAACAAGCTGTGCAGTTCATGGCGGATGTTTTACTTCATCCAGCCCTTTGAAGGGAGCGGCATCGCGCTCTTGATGTACCTGGTTGTGCGCGGAGGTTTCCTGAGCGGCACCAGCGCCGACTCAGGTTCGATCAATACCTTCGGAATTTGCGCGATTGCCGGGCTTAGCGGGGCATTTTCTGACACCGCATTCATGAAACTGAATGAGGTGTTCGACACCCTCTTCAAACCCAAGGACAACCGCGGCGGCAAGATCGACGCCTTCGCCATCTCCACGCCAACTCCGTTGCCCGACGGCAAGGTCGGCCAAGCTTACTCCGTCACGCTGAAGACGGCCAATGGCGTTGGTACGCAGACATGGTCGGTAACGCCCGCCTTGCCTCCAGGCCTGAGTCTGGGCGCCGCGACCGGCGTACTTATCGGCACTCCCAGTGCGGCGCACGCGGCCACCGATTACACCTTTACCGTGAAGGACAGCGCGAATCCGCAATCAACCGCGACCAGGACGTTGAGCCTGACGATTACCACTTAGCGAGCGCGAGCACTAACCTGCGGCAGCCGGCGCAGCGCCGAGCCGATCAGAGGTCCCGCCGGCCTTCCATGGCCCGCGACATCGTGACCTCATCGGCGTATTCAATGTCGCTGCCTGCGGGTACGCCGGTGGCGATGCGCGTCACGCGCACTTTGCTGGCTCGCAGCGCGGAGGCGAGCCAGCTCGCCGTCGCCTCGCCTTCGAGCGTAGGACTGGTCGCGAGAATCACCTCGTCAATCGCGCCGCTTTCCGCGCGCCCTACCAGGCCTGACGCGCGAAGCTGCTCCGGCCCCACGCCGTGCAGCGGCGACAGCGTTCCATGCAGCACGTGATACACGCCCTGGTAGCGCGTCCGCTCGATCGCACCGATACTGGTTGGCTCTTCGACTACGCAGACCTGGCGCTGGTTGCGCACCGGACTCGCGCAGAACACGCATGGATCAACATCGGTGACGTTGTTGCAGATGGAGCAGAGGCGAAGATTCGCCTTCAGCCCGTGCACCGCGTCGGCAAGGGCCAGCGCATCCTCATCGCTGCCACGCAGGATGTGAAACGCGAACCGCTGCGCGCTTTTGGTGCCCACCCCGGGCAGCTTCTTCAATTCTTCGATGAGCCGCGCCATCGGCTCGGCAAAGCGTGACACCCTGCGCCCTCCAAGTCAGGCGTCATGCAGCAGGGATGGGTTTACTGTTCCCTGTTGCATGTTCCCTGATGCCTGCTTCCTCACACCGTCCTGTACACAATCCCCACAAACATATCGGGCGCGAAGCCGCCCTTGCCCCATGTCGCATCCAGATCGGCGGTGGGCTTCTTCGCCAGAACTTCCTGCTCCGATGCGCCGCTTTTCTTCAGCGCGGCCACGCGATCGCGCACAGTGGCCAGCATGTCGCGCGAAGCCTGCAGCTCTTTTCGCGATCCCAGCGGACCGTGGCCCGGAATGATCTTCATATTCGGTCCGGCGATATGCAGCCCGCGCTCCGCGGCGTCGATCATGCCGTTGATATTCCCCTGGCTGCTCTCATCGATGAAGGGGTAGAAGCCGTTGAACCAGCATATCACCCATGTGCAGGACGTCGGCCTTGTCGAAGTGGATGTAGATATCGGTGTCCGTGTGGGCGGCGCTGAAGTGCTGCAGCTCCAGCGAATCCCCGTTACTCCACAGCCGCATCCAGTTGTCGAAGACCGTGGTGGGCAGCGCGCCCTCAGGCGCGGCAGGCAGCGACAGTCCCATGAGCTTCATCTCTGCCGGCCTCGACAACCGCATGCGCGTTTCAGAGTGCGCCAGGATCGAGAAACCTGCCGCATGCATGCCTTCGTTCCCGTCGGTGTGATCGATATGCCAATGTGTATTGATCAGCAGGTGCGCCGGATCGTTGCTCAGCGCATTCAAGGCCTCGCGGATCTTCGGGACCGCCGTTGCAAAGCTTGAATCGATCAGCAGCTTTCCATCGGGTCCGGTCTGCACGACCATGTTGCCGCCCGCGCCCTGCAGCAGGTAGAGATTGTCATACAGCTTCGTCGTTTTAATCGGCGCACTCGCCGCACCCGCTCTCATCTGCGCGATGCGATCCGTTGCCGGAGCCTGTGCACGCACCCACCGTGGAGCGAGCATCGACGCCCCCGCCGCAAAACCCATGCCAAGAAAATTTCTGCGATTCAAACTTGCGATCATCGTGCGACCTCAAGCAGAGAACAGGGAACAGGGAACAGGGATCAGGACTTCTATCCCATTCCCGGGAGGTTGAGTCCGCCCAACATGCCTTTCAGGCTCGACTGCATTGCGTCTTCGGCCTTCTGCCCGGCCGCGTTCACAGCCGCAACCACCAGGTCTTCCAGCATCTCCACATCCGGGCTGGGGCCGCTGAGCGCTGCCACCGCCGAGGGATCGATGCGAATCTTGAGCAGCTGCTTCTTGCCGTTCATGGTCGCTGTCACAGCGCCGCCGCCGCTTGAGCCCTCCACCACCGTCTGCTCAAGCTTGTGCTGCATGTCCTCTTTCATCTGGTTGGCCTGCTGCAGCATTTCCTGCATCTTCAGCGGATTGAACATGACCTTGCTCCTGATCTGATTCCGATGTGTGCGCCTCTACTTTGCGCGCAGGTCGACCACGCTGCGTACTTCGGCGTTGAATATCTCTTTGGCGCGCTGCACCAGCGGATTGTTCAGCGCCTCTTCCTGCACGCTGCCTGCCAGCGGCTCAGCCATTGCGGGGCCGCCTCCCGCCGCCGCTCCTTCGCCGGGCACCACCATCAAGCGCGCCGGGCCGCCCAGCCTCTGCAGTTCCTGGCGGATGATCTTCTCCGCCGCCGCGTTCACAGTGAGCGCGAGCATCTTCTTGCCGATGCCCCCCACTTCGATGCGCAGGTTCGCCCCGTCGATGGTCCACACGCCTGAGCCAAGCAACTGCGACGCGCTCTGATGGCCGCCGCTCGCCAGCGCCTGCACCACCGCCTGGCGCAGCGTATTCACATCTGCCGCATTCGCTGGCGCCATCTGCGGAGCCTTCGCCAGCGCTCCCTCGGTCAACGTCTCCGCATAACCCGTCGGCGGCGCAGCAGAAGCAGCAGGGAACGGCGTCTCCGTGGAGACCGCCGGAGTTGCAGCAGTCGCGATCGGCGCCACTGCTTGCATCGTCGACGGTTCCGTCTTCTCGAGGATCGGCTCAGGCACAGAACTCTGCTTGATGGTTGGCGTCGATCCCCTGTCCCTGTCCGATGAGGACGATGATCCAAACGGCCCTGACCCAAATCCGGATCCGAACGGCGAAAGTGAGGATGCCGGCTTGCTCGTCGAAACTACCGGAGCCGCCGGTGCAGCCTGTCGCGCGGGCGGTGCGCTGGGAGCCGAAGCACGAGGCGTCGGGGCCGCACTGCGAACCGGCGCACCGCTTGCCACGCCGCTCAGCAATTCTTCGAGCGGCAGCAGCCTCTGCGCATGCACCAGCTTCAGCAGTCCGAGCTCGAGATGGAAGCGCTGCTCCTGGCGGTAATTCAACTCGTCGAACGTGCGCAGCACGATCTGCAGATTGCGCGTCAGGTCCTCTTCCGTAAACAGCAACGCGGAGCGGTTGGCGCGCGCGCGTTCGTCGGCCGAGATCTGCAGCAGTTCTGTCTGCTCGCCACCCAGCTTGGCCATCAACGCGTTGCGCAGATAGCGCGCCATCTGCCGCGCCAGCGACGACGGGCTGTGCCCCGCATTGAGCAGCACATTGAGCTGTTCCATCAGCTCCGCGCTCTGCCCCGCGGCCACAGCATCGAGCAGCCGCTCGAAGACGGCATTGGGCACGGCGCCCATCAGGTCGCGGATCTGCGCCGCCGCAAGCACCGCCTTGCCCGCATCATTGCATGGAGCCGACGCGATCGCCTGATCCATGATCGAAAGCGCATCGCGCATCGAGCCGTCGCCCGCTTCAGCCAGCAGCGCCAGGGCGGCTTCTTCGGCCTCCACCTGCTCCTTGCCGGCGATCATGCGAAGCTGGCCGAGAATGTCCTCGAACTTGACCGCGTGAAAGCTGAAGTGCTGGCAGCGCGAGCGAATGGTCTGCGGAATGTTCTCGGGCTCGGTGGTGGCCATCATGAAGATGGTCCAGTCCGGCGGCTCTTCCAGTGTCTTCAGGATCGCGTTGAACGCCGCGTCGGTGATCTGGTGAGCTTCGTCGAGAAGGAAGATCTTGTACTTCTCGCGCGCCGGCTGCACCGAGGCCTGCTGCCGGATCGATCGCACATCGTCGATGCCGCGGTTCGATGCAGCATCGATCTCGATGAAGTCAAAAGAATGTGTCGCCAACTCGCCGGACTCGGCACTGCCGCCCGAGCCGATCTCGCGGCACGACATGCACTGCAGACACGGCTCATGTGTGGGCCGTTCGGGGCTGCCGACTTCCGTGCGGCAATTCAGGGCCATTGCCAGGATGCGCGCGATGGTCGTCTTCCCGATGCCGCGATGGCCGGAAAAAATGTACCCGTGCGCAATGCGATTCTGCGCCAGCGCGTTGAGCAGCGTGCGGGTGACGTGATCCTGGCCGGCCACGTCGGAGAACCGTTGCGGACGATACTTCCTGGCCAGAACCTGATAACCCATCCCTGCTCACTCCCTGCGGCGGCTCAAAAATTGCGCCGGTGCCTGAGAGGGATTGTATCGTTCCGGGGCGCCCGCCGTGTCAGCCTGCGCGAGCTCGGCCAAGTGGCAGTGACTCAGGAAAAGAGTCGTTCGGGTGCGATCAGATGCGGGGGCTATTTCAGGAAGACCCATGCCTGGATCGGCACGGCGGTGTTTGCAGGTCCGCCGGTCAGCACCATGCTGAATTCAGGACCGACGACATTGAACGTATGAATCTGTGCGCTGGTGCCGAGTGGAAACTGCCCGACGGCCTGGGCGAGAGTTGTTCCCGTGATTTTGCCCATGTCGCACTGCACGGTCATGTTGACCCCGGCAGCGGGCCACTGAATGATTTCGACGTTCACGGTGTCGTGCGATTTGACGTTGAGGATTCCGGTCAGAAAGATCTGGCCGAGGTTATCAGTGGTGTAGCTTTCAAAGTATGTCTTCAGAACGGGAGTAGCCATTGTCTTACATCTCCTCTGCGGAAGAGTGGCCATTCCCGGCAAGGATTGTGACGACGGTCCTGTCTCAGTTTGCGGCTCAGCTAACAACGCGAGCCTCGTTTCAACTGTCCAGATGCAAACTGATATCGTTCAGCCACTCGGCGATCAGGTCTTCATCGCCGGGGTCGAGCACATAGGCATCGTTCAGCAATAGCAGCGTCGCCCACTCCACCAGGTCGCGCTCTTCGATCTTGCCTTCACGCTTCCGGTTCAGAGCATTCTCCAGGTGCCGCCGCGTAATCGCAATCCCCGGCTCGGGCATGCGGAACCATGTGCGGGCGGCGCGGTGGCCCCGCTGCAAATCAAACTCGAAGACTCCCGTCATCGCAGAGCGGAGATCTTCCAGGCTGGCTTCCATCATGGCAAACCGCCGGAGAACATCCTGCTGGTGGGCGGTCAGGTACGGGAGTTGAGTTTCGTCGATCATGCTCGTCGTCTCTTCACATCCTTTTGAACCCGTTTCCGCCGGGCGGGTTGCGATCCTCCGGCTAACGCCTTCCGTTTCTTCACCTCTTCGCGGGAGTACATTGTGCCGCGGCATTTCTTCGCCCCGCAATTACACTTTTGTTCTTCATCGCCGCCGTCGTAGAGGCAATAGTCGTAGGTGATCTCTTCGCCGGGGCCGATATTCCGGATCGCCGTGATCCACACCCGGCCATCCTCCTCGTCCGTCTCGCAATTCGGGTCGCAGCTATGGTTGATGAACATGGCCATGCAGTGCCCGTCGATCACCCTGGAGCCGTCGCCGAGTCCAAACAGATAGGTCACCGGCGAGTGCTCGTACAACTCGTCGGCCTCGTCCTTGGTGATCCGCGGACCCGTGTACTCCACTACGTGGCGACCCTTCGCAATGCGGGTCGTGGCGTAACAGCCGGCGGCGTGAATAGCGGACGAGCGAATGATCAGTCCCATGGGAATATGCGATGCTTTCCTTGTGGATGTGTGGCGCGCAGACGCACCTATGTTGAGCATCGTACCATTGGAGAGACGGCAAAAGTCGAGATGAAAAACGGGCGCAGAGCGAAGAAAACAGCGGGATTGGGTACCGTTCTGGCACTTTCCGTGCTCATCGGGCCGGGCATCCGTCTCCATGCGCAGGCGCCCGCTTCACCGCAGCAGAATCCCCCGACTGACAAACAGCAGCCGCCGCAGAAGCCCCCCGCCAACTCCAATCCTTTCCCGGAAGATACGGGGACTGTGCCGGTTCTGCCCAGTGGCACCAACCAGCCCGTCATGCGCGAGGCCCCGGCTCCAGAGGGACCGGTGCCGGCGTTGCCATCCTCCGACAACGACCCGGTGCGCAGCCCCGACGAGCCGCTTCCCGACACATCCTCGTCTTCTTTTGGCTCCGGGTCGAGCTCCAGTTCCAGCTCGGCTGACCTGGCCCGCATCCTTGAACCGCCACCTGATGAAGAGACTCATAAGGCCAAAAAAGGAAAGGGTGTTGAGCCTCCTCCAGACAAGAAGGAGACTGCCAAGGATGACGAGAATGTGGGGCAGTTTTACCTCGACCAGAAGAACTGGCGGGCGGCGCTCTCGCGCTTCCAGTCGGCGCTCGTCCTCGACCCTGAGAACCCCGACGTCTACTGGGGGTTGGCCGAGTCCCAGCGGCATCTCGGCGACCTGGCCAATGCGAAATCCAACTACATGAAGCTCGTCGAGTACGATCCTGACTCAAAGCACGCCAAAGAGGCCAAAAAGCTGCTGAAAGAACCGGAGATGGCGGGAGCATCGCCGGCTCCCGCTCCCCACCCTTGATAGCGCTTTATGACCGTCCGATCTGGTCGATCTCGCGTTTGATGGCGATGTTTTCGAGCGTCGCCAGCGGCAGTGAGAGAAACAGTCCTATCCTTCGATCGAGCACCACAAACGCATCGTGAAAGGCTCGGGC
Source organism: uncultured Acidobacteriota bacterium (assembly GCA_963819365.1). GTDB lineage: Bacteria > Acidobacteriota > Terriglobia > Terriglobales > Acidobacteriaceae > Telmatobacter. The sequence goes on along the minus strand of CAWFVY010000011.1, from coordinate 86,521 downwards.
GATCTCCTCCGCTGCGCCCTTTACCGCTGCCGGATCGGGAATGCCCCAATGGGCTGTCATCGGCTGGCCCGGCCAATAAGGACACTGCTCGTTCGCGGCGTTGTCGCAGACTGTAAAAACGAAATCGAGCTGCGGCGCGCCTGAACCCGAGAACTCATCCCATGACTTGCTCCGCAGCCCTGTCGTCGGCATCCCTGACGACTCAATCTGCCGCAGCGCTTCCGGCCGCGGCTTTCCCGTCGGATGGCTTCCCGCGCTATAGGCGGTGAATCTGCCTTTGCCCTTGTGATTGAGAATGGCCTCGGCCATGATCGAACGCGCAGAGTTGCCGGTGCAGAGAAATAGAACGTTGTAGGGTTCGGCCATTCGTTACCTTCCTTTCAGTGGCGTCAGGAGCGCCGGTCGCGCCCCGAAATACCGGCGCTGGAAATATAGAGCCAGGTTGACCAGAGCGATCATCACCGGCACCTCGACCAGCGGGCCGATCACCGCCGCGAACGCAGCGCCGGAGTTGATGCCGAACACCGATACCGCCACGGCGATGGCCAGTTCGAAGTTGTTTGAGGCGGCCGTGAACGAGAGTGTTGCTGTCCTGGAGTAATCTGCGCCGAGCTTCTTCCCCATGTAAAACGACACCAGGAACATGATCACGAAGTAGATCAGCAGCGGAATCGCGATCCTCAGAACGTCGAGAGGTAAACGCACGATGTAACTGCCCTTGAGCGAGAACATCACCACAATCGTGAACAACAGAGCCACCAGCGTGATGGGGGCGACGCGGGGCACAAAGTTCTGGTCGTACCACTCGCCTCCCTTTGCCCGAACCAGAACCGTGCGCGTCAAAAAGCCGGCGAGAAACGGGATGCCCAGATAAATGAAGACGCTCTCCGCGATCTCCCCGATGGAGACCTTGACCACGGCCCCGCGCAGGCCGAACCACCCCGGCAGCACCGTGATGAACACCCAGGAGTAAACCGAGTAGAAGAAGACCTGGAACAGCGAGTTGAACGCCACCAGTCCCGCCGCATATTGCGTGTCGCCCTTGGCGAGTTCGTTCCACACAATCACCATGGCGATGCAGCGTGCCAGCCCGATCATGATCAGCCCGGCCATATATTCGGGATACCCGCGCAGGAACACGATGGCGAGCACGAACATCAGAACCGGACCGATGAGCCAGTTTTGAATGAGCGATAAGCCCAGAATCTTCTTGTTGCGGAAAACTTCGTGGAGTTCTTCGTATCGAACCCGCGTGAATGGCGGGTACATCATCAGGATCAGCCCCGCCGCGATCGGCACCGAGGTTGTGCCGATGCTGAAGCGATTCAGGAAGGGCACGACCCCGGGAGCAAGCCATCCCAGGGTCACGCCGAAAGCCATGGCGGCGAAGATCCATCCCGTCAGGTAGCGATCCAGAAAAGACAATCGGCTCTTCTTCACCATTGCTCTCCTACGCTCCTGCCACAGCAGGCGTGCAGCAACCTGGCTGGCAGCAGGCCGACTTGGCCTTGTTCGCGCGGATGAAGGCGCTGAAGAATCTCTCGTGCACCAGCGGGGCGACGGCATCTACATCGACGCCTGCCTCGGTGAGAAAGTGGCGCGCATCCTCGACGTTGTACACGCGTGTGGGTTCGACAGTGACCCCTTCGAACCCCGCCGCCGCCAGCTTCGCCAGGTACTCGTTCTCTTCGAGCGCTCCCGCAATGCAGCCGACCCACAGCATCATGCTCCTGCGAACTTCTTCGGGAACGCTGCCCTTCACCACCACGTCGGACACCGCGAAACGTCCGCCCGGCTTCAACACGCGGAAGGCCTCGCGAAGCACGCGGTCCTTATCGGCAGAGAGATTGATGACGCAGTTCGAAATGATCACGTCCACCGAATCATCGGGCAGAGGAATGCTCTCGATCTCTCCCTTGAGGAACTCGACATTCGTCACGCCCGCCTGCTTCTGGTTCTCGCGCGCCAGCGCCAGCATGTCGTCGGTCATGTCGAGGCCATACGCCTTGCCCGTTGACCCAACACGCTTGGCTGAAAGCAACACGTCGATGCCGCCTCCGGAGCCGAGGTCAAGAACAACTTCCCCAGGCCGCAGATCAATCAGCGCCGTTGGATTGCCGCACCCCAGTGAAGCGCGGACCGCCTTCTCAGGGATAATTCCTTTTTCGTCGGCGCTGTAAAGGTTGGTCGTGATTGGATCGCAGCAGCTCAGGCCCGGATCGCAACATGCCTGCAGACTCCCAGACTCGGCAACCGCGCGAGCCGCGCTTCCATACTTTTCTTTAACCTGTTCCTGGACGGTGCTGATCGAGCTCATGATTGCGTCTCCTCATATACGCTAAAGCAAATGTATTCTCCGCTGGACATATCTGTCAAGCCGTATATTATGAGAATGTGAATCGTTCCCCCAAGGCCTACGATCTGGCGCTGCTGTTTGCGGCGCTCTCTGACCGTACCCGGCTCCGCCTGCTCAACCTGATGGATGGCAGGGAAGTGTGCGTCTGCTATTTTGTCGAGATCCTTGGGCAGAGCCAGCCCAAGATTTCGCGCCACCTCGCGTACCTGAGGCGTGCCGGCGTTGTGGCCGCGCGGCGCGAGGGCAAATGGGTGCACTACAAGATCGTGGTGCCCGCCAACACGGGAGCCGCGAAAATTCTTCGCGAGACGCTGGCTGTTCTCAGGGAAGACAAGGCGATGCAGGCCGACCTCAGCCGGCTGAACAAATCCTGCTGCGCCCCGCAGAAGCTTTCTGCTCTCGACGGTGCGCCCGTGCCGGCAATCGTCGAAGCTCTCGCCTTGTCGTCCTGTTAGGTTGAAGTCATCGGTCGGGTCTCATTACGGGTTGCGGATTCATCCCGGGCACGCTCCTGGATTGCTGGCCCCGGCGTCACGGGTGTCCACTGAAGGTCTGGCTCCGGCAGCCGATGGAGAGAGGTGGAACAGTGGAGAATCCCTGTGCGCACCGCCGCCGCCGCCGAACCGTCTCCCGTTGACTTTCGCACCCTGCTCGAAGGCTGTCTCGACATGGTGTGGCTGGCTTGCGTGTCCGAGCATTCGCATCGATTCCTCTACTGTTCTCCGTCATCGGTTGCGGTTCTGGGCTATTCGCCGGAACAACTGATTGCCATGACGCCGAAGGAAGTTTTTACTCCTGAGTCGCAACAGGTGATTGCCGAGGATGTGCAGATGATCAGGGCGGGCCAGCCCTCCAGCATGGTGATTGTCGAGGCGGTGCGCAGAGACGGCCAGCACATCTGGCTTGAGAACAAGATCAGGGTTCTCGAACGCGATCCCGACCACGCCATGCGCGTGGTCATCTACCTGCGCGACGTTACAGACCGCAAGCTGCTGCAGGATCAGCTTGCACGGATGGCGTATCTGGATGGCCTGACGGGAATCCAGAACCGGCGGTCCTTCGACCTGGCTCTTGAGAAGGAATGGAGACGCGCGGCGCGCTCCGGCCAGCCCCTCTCGCTCATCCTGCTGGACGTGGACCACTTCAAAAAATTCAACGACACCTACGGCCATCTGACCGGGGATGACTGCCTGAGAGCGATCGCAGGGGCGGCGCAAATCTGTCTGCGGCGTCCCGATGACGTAGTCGCGCGCTATGGTGGCGAGGAGCTGGCGGTTCTGTTGCCGGGCACGTCAGCCGACGGTGCCGAAGAGGTCGCGCAGCGTTTGTGCGCGGGCGTGATGGACCTGGGTATTCCGCACAGCGGCAATGACGGCCGCGGGATAGTGACCATGAGTGGAGGAGTTTCGACCGCGGTGGTCAGCTCCGGCGGCCGCATCCGAATGCCTCACGGACTGCTCAAGGCAGCCGATGCGGCGCTCTACAAAGCCAAGGGCCTGGGGCGGAACCAGGTAGCGTCTTCTGTGCTGCTGAAAGCGCTGGGCGAGCGGATGCGCGGGACACCGGACGGGACGCGGCCAGCGAAGCGCGACTGAGAGTCGAGGCAGGCTGCGGCGAGTGTTACCGGCGGCTGCGGTTCCTGGCCTCTGCGCTGCGCTTTTCCGCGCGCCACTTGATCGCCAGAAACGCCAGGTAGACCAACTGGATAACCCAGGTGACGGTGTAAGCCGCTACCGTGAATTCGTGATTGAGAATGGCTCGCTGATCCATGGATATTCCTCTTCTATGCCTCGGGGTTTAGACGTGGCTCTCCAGCGCTTCCTGCTGTTCGCGGCTGGCGTTTTCCTGATGCAGGCGCTCTGTGTTGTAGCGCAGGGCCAGAATCAGCACGCCCCACGCAAACCAGGCTCCCATGTTCCAAAAGAAGGGGCCAAGCATCGACTTGTCCATTCCCGAGCCTTCGCCGCCCCCGAACACCGGCGCCGGATGCTGCGTCCTCCACCAGCGGTTCGACATGTAGACGATCGGCACATCGAGCGCGCCGAAGATGCCCAGCACCGCGGCCAGCGTCTGCACCTGCGGACCGGCGGCGAACCGCCGCAGCAGCAGGTAGCTGACATAAATCAGCCACAGAACCAGGGTCGTGGTGAGCCGCGCATCCCATGTCCACCAGATGCCCCAGGCGCGGCGTCCCCAGATGGGCCCGGTGATCAGCACCACGGTGCAGAACACCACGCCCACTTCGGCGCCGGCCAGCGCCCACGCGTCGGCCTTCTGCGCCCAGTCAGGACGGCTGCGCCGCCACGTCAGGTACCCGATCGACCCCAGCAGACTGATGGCGAAGAACACGAACGCCACCGAGGCGGAAGGCACGTGATAGAAGATGATGCGGAAGATCTCGCCCTGCATGGCATCCTGGGGCGCCACGTAGATGGCCTGGTAGAACCCCCACACCATGAGCGCCACAACCACGACCGCATAAAGGCTGATACCGATTTTTTTCATCAGGTTCGGTCCATTCCCGGCGCGTGGTGGAACCAGCAAGTCATTTGCGTCCGGAATGTCTCTAGTGTACGTCGAGGACGGTGAAAGCGGCTCCATCGCGCGATGGATTGAGTGACTTGCATCACTTCGGCACCTTGGGATGGTCAGACGCTGACAGCAACAAGCGTAAGCAACGAAAGGCAAGAGCCCGCGCAGACCACCACCTTCGCCCAAAAGGCAAATCCCGCGAATCGATACAAGAAACTGGTCCGCTCGAAGTCCCCGCTCTGCGCTCCGGTTGCCTCAATCTCATCCAGCAGCCTGTCATACTGCACATAATTTGCGATTGAATGAAGCAGGTCGATCAGCAGGGATGCGACGGCCATACCGGCCGTAATCAGAATCCAGCTATGGTGGTTGAGATTGATCGCTGAGACCGGTCCTTTGTCGGCCGACAGCACCGCCCATGAGAACGCAACGACGCCGAGAGCGAGTGCGCGAACCTTGTCTGTCGTCCTTATTGTCCCCGACTCGAAGGCTGCTTCTGCCTGCTCCTTGCTCAGCGTCATTGGCGCCAACGAGCGGCGGCGTCGCGGGGCCACGGATCAGATCCTCTCTGGCCCAGGTAGCTTGGAAATGCCCAGGCGTCGCGCAGCACCGCGCGCCTTTGGTTCGTAAATGCCTGCAACGACTGGAGCGCGTCCTGTGCGGTTCTTTAGCGGTCTCAACAGGTCGGGAATGGTGAGGCCTTCCGCTTCAGACTGGGACGCGCTTCCCACAATGGCTGCGGGCGGCTTCCGCCATGTACGGCTCGACCGGCCGGCCGTCATGACAATGGCCCCAGCCGGATCCGTCCCGGCGTTCGTCTTCGGCTTGGAAACAACCGAGCCTGCTACCCCGGGAAGCTCGAAACCTTCGTTTACAGCGGCGGCCAGCGCATTCAAGACAGCCCAGATCTGAGTCTCGCTCAGGCCGGTCTGCTCTTTGAGGCGCGCCACCAGGAGCTTGCTTTGGGAGTCCACGCTCACCTCCACGCGACGGGAAACGATGCGCAGAATGGTAGCACAAACGAACAACTGACAACGTCGTTGAACGCTGTGCCTGTTTTCCGGATCAGTTTGTTCTCACTCCGCGTGGAAGATCGTATCGAACAGCAGCCAGCTCGTCGTCGTGAAGATCACGTCGTAGCCCACCAGCATCTTGATCCACAGGCTTGGATCGTTCTCGCCGGTCAGGATCGCCTCGGTCGCCATCACCATCGCCAGCAGCGCGGGGATGAAGATCGGAAACAGGATCAATGACAGCAGCAGCTCGCGGTTTCGGCTGGTCATGGCCAGCGCGGCAAAGAAGATGCCGTTGCTCACCAGCGCCCATGTGCCCAGCGGCATCACCACTGCCAGCAGCCAGCCCTGTCCCGCCACGTGCAGGTTATAGAAGATGAAGAAAAACGGCGCCAGGATCGCCTGCACAATGGTGACGAACAGGAAGTTCACCAACACCTTGGCCAGAAAAAGCTCCGACCCCGGAGAGGGCACCATCCTCTGCGCGTCCATCACGTTGTGCCGGATCTCGCGCGCCCACGCCTGGTTTAGCGCGCTCACGCTGGCAAACATCGTGGCCACGCAGAGCACGCCCCCGGCGATATGCTGCGAGAATTCGCCGCGCGGGTCGAACGCGATGGAGAACAGCACCACCACCAGCCCTGAGAAAAACAGCATCGAGATCAGCGCATCCATCGAACGCCACTCGATGCGCAGGTCTTTCACCAGATGTGTCCACAGTGCCGGCATCAGGGGTGCGCCTCCGTATGCGGAGCCTTGGTCAGATCCGCCGTCGTCACCGGCTCGCCGATCGCTTCCGCGGCCTTCAAATAATCATCGGGCGCGAGAATCAACTGCGTGCCGCGCGTCCCAGCCGACACGCTGATGGCGTCGAACAGAATCGCCGTCTCATCCACAAACACCGGGTACGCCTTCTTTGCGCCGAACACCGTGACCCCGCCGCGAATGTAGCCGGTCAACGGCTGCACGTCCTTCAGAGGACTCATCTCCGCCTTGCGCATCCCCGCCACCCGCGCCAGCTTCTTGAAATCAAGCTCCGCATCCCCGGGAATCACCGCGAACACATACTCACCCTTCCCATCGGTCGTCAGCAGCGTCTTGAACACCTGCTCCGCCGGCATGCCGATCTTCTTCGCCACTGTGATCGCCGACAGGTCTTCGGGATCCACTTCGTACTCGCGCATCTCGAATGCGATGCCCAGGCTCTCCAGAAACCGCGCTCCGTTGGTCTTCATAGCGTCGGGCTCCCCGGCTCAAAGCTCGCCACGCGTCCGGCCTTCAGCGCCAGCACATAGTCGGCAATCGGCGCTGCCAGTTCGCGTTGATGCGTTGTGATCACAATCGTCCGGCTGCCATGCCGGAACTGCGCCAGCAACTCCACCATCTGCCGCGCAGACTCCACGTCCATATTGGAAAACGGCTCATCCAGCAGCAGCAGCTCAGGAAACGACAGCAGCACGCGGGCAAGGGAAGTCCGCTGCCGCATGCCCTGCGAATAATTTCCCAGCGGCCGCGCGAGATCCGGATCGAGGCCCACCTGCTTCAGCGCTTCGCCGGGATCGAGACACTCGCGCCCCGGATACAGCTTCGCAAAGTACTCCAGGTTTTCTTTGCCAGTCAGCTCGTCGTAGAGCATGGGCGCATGGCTCATGTAGCCCACACGGTCGCGCATTCTGGTTGGCTCGTCCTGGCCGAACAGCGTCACGGTGCCGAAGCTCGGCCGTAGCAGTCCGGCCAGAATCCGCAGCAGCGTCGACTTGCCCGCGCCGTTCTCGCCAACCAGCACGTAGCACTTGCCCAGCTCGAGCTCCACGCTCACCTGGCGTAGTGCGGCAAAGCTGCCGAACAATTTGGATACGGTGTCGACCCGGGCGGATTGGCCCGTGCTTGCTGGGCCGCTCATGCGGTTAGTTGGCCGTCGGCGTGGCGGCCGTCGTGGTCGGAGCGCTCGACGTCGAGGCCGTCTTGTTCGGCGTCATGGCCGCCGGCTGATTGGGCTGGCCCGGCTGGCCCGGCGCATACTTGCTGGCGCACTTGGCCTGCAGCTCATTGGCGTGGAACCTTCCATCGCGCCCGAAAGTGCCCACCGCCAGCGCCTGCGAATCGTCCTTGAACGTGTCCGGCGGCGGCTCCGATCCCTTGTAGACCACCGTCATCAACCGGCCCGTCCCGGCCTTCGCCGAGTGGCTCTCGAACTCATCCAGCACAAACGTCACGTTGGTGCCGTTCTGCTCAATCGAACCCGGCTTGACGAAACCCTCAAGGCGGAGATTGCTCTTGTAAGCCTTGTCGCCCATCTTGCCCAACTCGGCGATGGTGACGTAATAGCTCTTGCTGGACCCATAACCCGAGTAGGCCAGCCACCCGATCGTTCCCAGGATGATGGCTACCGCAATTCCGATCCGCACGTTGTTTTTCGAGGATTTCATAGGCTTTGTCTTCTACTTCTTACGATACGGGTGCCTCAGGGCCGGGTCAACACTCTGGAGGTGACGCACATCACACCTCTTTAGACCCGGACCAAAAGCGCACGCACGTCCCGGCCCGCTGGATATGCAGGTCGAACACAAGTTTGACGGTGGAAGAAGGGATTTGCCGCCCGGAATAGCGACAGGTCGGTCAGCAGCGAAAACGGCAGGTAGGCCAGGCCTACTCGTCGTGGCTGCGGCGCTGGAACGATGCAACCAGGGCGGGTGTCAGCAACATGGCGACAAATGCAACCCCAATGACAATATCACGCATTTTCGTTATACCTCCGAGAGCGGACAACCACTGAATTGCCGCCTCAGCCTACCACTTTCTAAACTGCGCGGACCAACTACTCTGCGGAACTTATACGCCCCAGCCTGTGGAAGAGAATAGCCCTTTGGTGGTAACGGCCGGCACGTTGGTACCGTGTGCTTTCTTGAGGGGGAGGAGCTTAAGAACGATGAAAGTTTTCTTCATCGAGCGAGCGTCAGGATCAAGCTTCGTCCTCGCTGTCTGTCGAGCGAGAAAACGACGCGACGACTGCGGGGCAAATCACCATACCAATGAAGGCGAGACCAACAAGCAAATCATGCATAGAACGGCTCCTTATCGATCAAGGCAAACCAACAAGCTGGCGGGCCGGGAGCAGGTTGCGCTCTCTGGAAAGATCCCCGTCAGGCCTTGAATGATCTAAGATTACCGTCCTAAATGGCGCCAAACAATGCACATATCGCTCAGGCTCGTAGCAAATTCAGGTATCAGCAAATCACTCGAAAGTGTCAGATCGTCTCAGGCTTTAGCGAATCGTATTCCTATAATCGACAACGCCGGAGCGGTGTGAGCGCCCCGGCGAAATCACCTCTCCTAGCGCACGCCCTCCAGCGTCTGCGCCGCCCGGTCCAGGCACTGCGCCAGCACATTGAGCTGCTGTGCCGCCCGGTTCGCATCCTTGGCCTCAATGGCCTCATTGACCCCTGGAATCACCACCGCCGCGTACCCGGTATACTCGCCCGGCGCGTAGATAGTGTGCTTGTACCAGGGCCGGTTAGGCAGCCCTGCCTGGCTGATCAGATCCGCCTCGGCCTGGCGCAGTGCGTCATTCAGCTTCGTCATGTGGCCGCCCGGATGCTCCTCCAACTCTCGCGCCTTCTGTGCCGCCTTCGCAAACCGGTCCCCGGCCGCCAGCGCCGGCGCAAAGTCCAGTTGCACCTTCGCATCGGCCGCCGTCTTTTTGGCCGCATCCAGATACGACGAGATCTCGCGCGCGTAGTTGGCGTAGTCATACGGCAGCACGTCGGTGTCCGCCATCCGGATCGCCTCGACACCCAGCACCCGCGCCATCTCCTGCAGATAGACGAACGTCGGATCGGCGTTCATCGTGAACCACGCGTAGTTGTCGAACACAGAGTGGTACACGCCATACGGCCCGCCCGAGCCGATATCGGTGGAAGGCACGCCCACATGCTGCAGGAACGGCGTGAAGTCCGACCCCGAGCCCAGGTCGCCCACCCGCACATCGCCATCGCTCGGCGCATTTGAGGGCCGGTGTTCGCTGGTGTCGTTGCGATGGTTCTTCCAGGCGTCGTAGACGGTCTCGGCGCTGGTGGGGCTGGGCACGGCCTGTGCCACCTGCCGCACAAACTGCTTCAAGCTCGGCACCGCCGCCGCCGAGAAGTTCGGCCCGCTCACCGCCACGTCCACGTTGAAATAGGCCACCGCGTGTTCAAGCTGCTGCGCATGCTGCTCCACCCATTCAGTGGAGCCGATCAGCCCCTCTTCCTCCGCGTCCCAGCTTGCAAACACAATGGTCCGCTTCGGCTTCCAGCCGTCTTTGAGCAGCGCGCCCACGCCATGCACGCTTTCGAGCATCGCCGCCGTGCCGCTGTTGGGATCCACCGCCCCATACACCCATGCATCGCGATGATTGCCCACCACGACCCACTCATCGGGAGCATCCGTGCCCTTGACCTTGCCGATCACGTCCCAGATCGTCCGTCGCTGGTAGTCCTGCTGCGACACCAAATGCGCCTTCACGCCGGCCGGCCCAAGGTGATAGCGGAACGGCAGCGCTCCCTGCCAGCTCTGCGGAACGCTCGACCCCTTCAGCGCCTTCAGAATTGGCTCGGCATCGTGGTAGCTGATGGGGATGGAGATGATGTGCGGCTGATTGCCGTCGGGATTCACGCGCTGCGCATCGGGCAGATCCGGCGTCGACGCCACTCCCGGCGTTTCAGGATCGCCCGGATACTTGAATAGATACTGCACCGATCCGCGCTGCACGCCGCTGTCCGGACGCCACGGCCCCTCGGGATACGCATCGCCCTTGAAGTAGCCGTCGTCCTGGGGATCGCTGTAGATCAGCACGCCCGCCGCGCCCCTCTGCTCGGCGATATAGACCTTCACCCCGCGAAAATTCTGCCCGTAGCGCACCAGCACGATCTTGCCGTGCAGGTCCACGTGCTGTTCCGCGAGATGATCGAAATCCTCGAGCCGGCCGTAGTTGGCATAGACCACCTCGCCGGTCACATCGCCCGACCCCGAAGACCCGTTGAACGGCATCACCACCCGCGGATCCTTGTCGAACGGATCGCCCGGCACCTGTTCTCTCTGCGGCCCCGTCATCAACGGCTTGCCATCCGCCGTGAACGCCTCAACCTTCACCACCTTGGGCTGGTTGATCAGCACCTTGTAGGGGACGATCTCAGTGTCGAGGCCGGCAGCGCGAAACTTTTGCGCCACAAACTCCGCCGTCTTCTTGTCCTCTGGAGTACCGGCCATGTGCGGCTCGGCAGTCAGCGTCTTCAGATCCTCGCCCGCCGCCTTCGCGTCCGGAACAGCCAGGAACTTCGATTCCACCTTTGCCTGCTTGCTGAAGTCCGCATAGCCAAACACGCTGGCGGTAGCGGGTTGCGTGGCAGCGGCACTCTGAGCTGGAAGAGGGAAGGGAACAAGAGAGAGACACAACAGGGCCGCAACAGCGTTCCGCAAACGATTCATTCGGGTCCTTCGTAGGTGATACGGGGGATTTTTCATCCGAAAACAGTGTAACGGCCCGGATTGACTCGTCCCGCCGCCATTCTCACCGGCTTTACTCCCACCCCCATCCGGACTACACTTCAACCGTTTTCCCCGCCGAGATTCCCCGCTACGGCCTGTGGACCGCCCTTCAGGGTTGCGTTCTCCTCGGCTGGCTGGTCGTCAAGTGCATCATGATCCGCATGGTCGTGTGGCCGCACTACCTTTACGGAGCCGTCGCCCTCGGCCTGATCGCCACGGGCTTCCTGCTTGGCGCAACGAGAACCGCCTCGTGCCTTCCGGCGAGGACATCTGATTCCCGGCCTGCCTCATTTGCACTTGCACCACGGAGCCGACGTTGTCTCCGCAAGCTGAGCTGTCTGATAAAGGTCATTGAGTGACAGGCAAAGGCTGTTCGACCGAAATCGCTTGAAGCTGAATCGGAAGGATTGTTGCGGTTTCCCATAGCACAGCACAACGATGCGGTGCGTCTCACTCGTATCGAGTCCATCGACGAGCAAGCCAGGCGCGTGCGGCCACGCGACGACAGGCCGGGAGTCGAAGCGAAACGAGCGGTGGCCTGACCGGCACAGAAGTTCCGGAGTTCCCGCTGTTGTTTCCGGCCCTTCCGGAGTTGGCGCGATGCATACCGAGCCGGATTCGGCGGCCACACTGCCGCAAATCAGTGTTGCGAGCAGAAAGGGAATCCAGGCTCTCATGCGGACTTCCCCGCAAATCACGCCGCCGGCACCGGCTGCGTGCAGTGCGCGCACCGCCGCGCCTCCAGCGGAATATCGCTTAGGCACTCCGGGCACTTCTTCGTCGTCGCAGGTGCGGCGGCCTCGGCTTTCTTCATGCGCTTCAGGAACCAGCTCATCGGCATCACCACGCCGAAGTAGACCACTGCGGCGATGATGACGAAGCTGATAGCGGCGTTGAGGAACTCGCCGATCTTGATCTCGCCCTTACCCAGGTGGAGGATGATGTAGCCGAAATTCGGTTTGCCACCTGCCGCGGCAATCAGGGGATTAAGAAGGTTCGTGACAAATGAGGTGACGATGCCCGTGAATGCCGCACCAACAACCACGGCCACCGCCAGGTCCACCACATTCCCGCGCAGAATGAAATCGCGAAAGCCCTTCAGCATCGTTTTGCCTCCTCCGATTAGGATGCAGCCTACCATCGTCTTCCGGGCACCGGCAAACCTCTACGGATAGAAGAAAAGAAACACCGCCATCCCCAGGATCATCACTTCGGAATACAACAGGATCAGGACGCCCGCATAATAAAGGCTCCAGGTGCGGTCGGCGCAGCGGATGGTCTCAACTATGCTCCAGCAGCTCATCAGCGCCGGTACAATCTGCCAGTGCGAGAGGTGCAGCGCATTCACGTCGGGAAAGCCGCTCAGCCGCAGGCTCAGCGGGAACGCCGCCACGCCGAGAACAACGCCGCGCACTAACGATCGGCGGCGCAGGTTGAAGAAGTTTGTGCGGGGTCGCACGACCTTTTTATTATCGCAGCGCAGGGAAACAGTCGCGAACCGCCAAACCACTCTTTCGCCGTCCAGTTGAATCCAATCGAGAGGGAGTCCCATGCAGCCCTTCGACAAAGTCTCCACCATCACCATTGCCGTCCGCGACCAGGACGAAGCCCTCACCTGGTTCACTCAGATCCTTGGATTCGAGAAACGCATGGACCAGCTTGGCAATGGATTCCGCTGGCTCACCGTCGCCCCGCCGCAGCAGGCCGAAGTGGAATTTCTCCTCGCCTCGTGGTTTCCTGATCTCGTCGGCAAGAACCCCACCTGGGTCCTCTCCACCCGCGACTGCCAGGGTGGCTATGAAGATCTGAAGTCGAAGGGCATCGAATTCGTGCAGTCGCCCACCCCGCGCCCCTGGGGCATCGAAGCCGTGTTTGTCGATCTCTACGGCAACAAATACGCGCTCGTGCAGGAGTCCGCGCCGGTGCTCACCGATGAAGCCGAATCAAACGCGCTGGGATTGAACGCTGTGAGCGTGGGGCCTGTCGGTGCAGCGGTCTCCTCGGGCCGCGCCTGACAGGAATTTCCGGTTTCGTCCGCTTACGCGCTGACTTACAATAGGCAATTCGTAGCAGCGTTGCTAAGTTGCGCGGCCAGAACCGGTTCCGATGAAAAGCTGCCCCATCTGCGAGACGGCGTATCCCAACGACCTTGCTACCTGCAGCAAGGATGGAGCCCTTCTGGTTCCCACCGCCGAACGCGAACCCGGCTCCATCATTCGCGGCAAGTACCGCATCGTGCGCACCCTGGGCCACGGCGGCATGGGCACCGTCTATCTGGCTGAGCACATGCTGCTGGGCAGGCTGCGCGCGCTCAAGTTCATCTCCGGCCATCTTGCTCACGACATCCGCTTCATCAAGCGCTTCCGCCAGGAGGCCCAGACCTCCGTCGAACTCCGGCACCCCAACATCGTCGAAGTCGTCGATCTGGACCAGGCCGAGGACGGCGCCCCTTATATCGAGATGGAGTTCGTCGACGGCCCCGATCTGCGCACCGTCCTTCATTCCGGTCCGCTGCCCATCGAGCGTGCGATTGCCATCGCCCGCGGCGTTGCGCTCGGCCTCGGCGCCGCCCATGCCCGGGGAATCGTCCATCGCGATCTCAAACCGGAAAACATTCTGCTCGCCGGCCACCGCAACGGGGCAACACATCCCAAGCTGGCTGATTTCGGCATCGCCGCCATCAACGACGTGGCCACATCCATCAGCCGCACCAGCCAAATGCTCACGCCGGAATACGCATCGCCCGAACAGTGGCGCGGCATGCCCGTCCGTCAGCTCGACGGCCGCGCCGACCTCTATGCGCTCGGCGGCGTGCTTTACGAAATGCTCACCGGCCGCAACCCCTTCCAGGCTGAAAATGCCGAGGGTTGGATGTACCAGCACCTCGAGTTTGAGCCGCCGCGCCCCAGCATGGTGCGCTCTGAAGTGGCTCAATGGCCGGGGCTCGATGAGGCCGTGCTCCATCTGCTGACCAAAAACCGCGACCGCCGCACGCCCGGCGCGGTGGCTGCGTTTGACGCGCTGCAGGCCCTGAAATGCGTCAAGTCTGAAGCCGAAGAAACCATCCTCATGCATCGCAGCATGCGCTTCAAGCATCCCGAACTGCCGGCGCGGCTTGAAGGATTGCTGGGGAAGCCGGCCTCTGCAGCCACAGACGATCTCAGCGAGGAATCGCGCAAGCACACCTCGCGCTGGCTCATCGCCGGTCTCGTCGCCGCTGCGGCCCTGGTGGTCGCCCTGATCGCAACTACCATGGCGACTCCCGCCCCGACTATCTACCGCTATGGGCGCCGATTCGACAGCCCCCAGCACCCGGGACTCGCCATGCTCTTCTACCACGTTGCCTGCTCACGTGGCAGCGGCGAAGCATGCGCCTCCCTGGGGCTTGATTATGACAACGGATCAGGCGGCCACACCGACCCCACGCGCGCCGCTCAGTTCTTCTCGCATGCCTGTGCCGATGGATATCTGACCGGGTGCGTCGAAGCCGGACGCGCCTTCGAACTCGGCCGCGGCGTCGAACAAAATGAGCCGCGCGCGGTCGAGTTCTACACCCGCGCCTGCACCCTGTCCGATCCGGAAGGCTGCGCGAATCTTGGCCGCATGTACGAGCAGGGCAACGGCGTCAGCCAGGATTACACCCATGCCATCTCGCTCTTTGCGCAATCCTGCGAAGGCGGAAACGCCGACGGCTGCGAAGGCCTGGCCCGTTCCTACCGCGATGGCCACGGCGTAGAGCGCGACCCCAAGATGGCTTCGATGCTCTTCGAAAAAGCCGGCACGCTCGGGCGCAAGTGACGAGTGGTTAGTGGTTAGTGGGTAGGGTTCGTGGCCCGAGCCCCGTGCCCTCGCGGCAGCTAATGAACTAATCGCTAACAACTAATCACTAATCACTACCCATCACTAACCACTAACAACCACCATCTCCCGCAACGACTCCGCATACGGCGCCCTCAGCACCCCACGCTCGGTGATGATCGCCGTCACGTACTTCGCAGGCGTCACGTCGAACGCTGGATTGCAGATGCCCACCCCGTTTGGCGTCAACTGCTTGCCGCCGTGATGCGTCACTTCAATCTGGTTGCGCTCCTCAATCGGAATCGCATCGCCCGTCGCCGTCTCCATGTCGATGGTTGACCACGGAGCCGCGCAATAGAAGGGAATCCCGTGCTCCTTCGCCAGAATCGCCACGTTGTACGTGCCAATCTTGTTGGCAAAGTCGCCATTGGCCGCGATGCGGTCCGCGCCCACGACTACCGCCTTGATCTTGCCCGCCCGCATCAGGCTCGCCGCCATGTTGTCGCAGATCACCGTGGTCGGAATGCCATCCGCCATCAGCTCCCACGCCGTCAGCCGCGCGCCCTGCAAAAACGGCCGCGTCTCGTCCGCGTAGACATGAATCTGCTTGCCCTGCTCCACGGCTGAACGGATCACGCCCAGCGCCGTGCCATAGCCGCAGGTAGCCAGCGCACCGGCATTGCAGTGCGTCAGCACGCCGCCTTCGTCCGGCAGCAACTCGCCGCCGAACGCGCCCATCGCCTTGCAGGCCGCGATATCTTCGTCATACATCGCATGCGCCTCGGCGAGAATGCGCTCCTTCACCTCCACCATGGAAGTGCCCTTCGCGCGAAGTTTGGCGAACAGCTTCTTCATGCGGTCGATGGCCCAGAAAAGATTCACCGCCGTAGGCCGCGTTCCCGCCAGGCGCGCGCAGATCGTCCCGAACTCCGGCGCAAACTCTTCCGCCGTCTGCGCGGTCGACGACTCCGCGCCCAGCGCCACCCCATAGGCCGCCGAAACCCCGATGGCCGGCGCCCCGCGCACCACCATGGTCACGATGACGTCCGCCACCTGTTGGTACGTGGTGGCAACCACATAGCTCTCCTCGAGAGGAAGCCGCGTCTGATCAATAAAACGGACACCCTCGGGTGTCCATGTAAGCGTAGGAATCATGCATTTCCAGTGTAACTGTTCCGCCAAACAAGGCAGGTCATGGCGTTCACCGGCTGCGGTCTCGCTTTTCTTGTCTGTCAGTTCCGAAGTGGGTGTAAAGAATTGAAAAACAATAACATACAGGGATCAGTCGCGGCTAAGGTGTCTAAGGTGATCTAGACTCTGACGTTACCGTCCGGTCACGGGTAGATTGATGTTGCTCAATTTGGTCAAGCAGACTGCATTTATGGAGACAGACAATACGCCGCTATTGCGCGGTGGTGGTGACGGAATAATTGCGGATAGCCAATCCCTGGCCGCCAGTCCAGACTTCGAAGCCCATTTCCACATCGATGAGGTACCAGGAGGGTTTGAGGCTGCCGTGAGCAATGGAGTCGGCGAAGAAGGGCTTCAAATCGAGGTTGGTCACTGACGATGTGCCGGGGTCGCGGATATAGGAAACCATCGTCCAGATCGTTTGAGTGCTTGTATACACTCGCCAGACGGCGCCATCGATCAGTACCGTGCCGGCATAGCCCTCCGGTTCTGGGAATCCGCTGCGGTTGATCCAGATCATGACTTCAGTTCCGTTGGGCTGCCCTAAAGTCGCCGGCGTTTGGTTGAACCAGATATCGTAAGCAACGTCGAAGCTAATCTGTTCCGTAGTTTCATCCGTGTCGACGCTGGCGATTGCCGTGGCCAAGTGGCTCACCTGAATGGGGAGATGGCTGGACGCCGGATCGGAACATCGTCCCCAATGGCATCCCACATAGATGGATGGGTAGGTTGCCGGAAAGCCATTGGGAAAATCGAAATTTGCCCGTGTCAGCGAAAAACCTACATCGCGGACCCGTGCGCACTGCAAGGCGAAGGAGTTCCACTCGTTCTGCTGGTAGATATACGCACCATTATGGATGGAGATGACGCCCCACGGTGCACACGTAGACTGGGGATCGAAGGTCGCTTGAAATCTGGCTGCGGAACCGGACGGATCGGCGACGATCAAAGTGACGATCAATCCGGCGACGAGGGCAAACCCGACAAGAGTTACTCGCAGGACGACCCGCGCCCATCTCCGGCGGGGACCTCTGCCGGGTTGGCGAGGAAAATCCATACGTCATCCAATGCCATTTCCCTTGCGGAAGGATACGTTTGGCCACCGCACGGGTGACCGTGGACGCATTATCGGCTACTCGCCTCCTTGACGCATCTTCACCATCAGGGCTGGTGACCGGGCTGACGTCAGCATCCGATCCCCGCCCCGTTGTTAATCAGCCTCTCACTGCTCCCGTATCGCCGCCACCGGATCCGCGCGCATTGCCCGTCGCGCCGGAACGTAACAAGCCACCAGCGACATCCCTCCCAGCACCACCACCACGCCCATCACCGTCGCAGCGTCGTATGCGCTTACTCCATAGAGCAGATCCGCAATCAGCCGCGTGAGCCCGAACGCCAATGCCAGCCCCAGTGTCAACCCGATCGACCGTCAGCCACAATCCCCTGCAGCAGCACCAGCTTCAGCACGTCGGCGCGCGAGGCTCCCAGGGCCACCCTGATCCCGATCTCGTGCGTGCGCAACTGCGTCCGGTAGGCCACCACCCCGTAAATTCCGGTAGCCGCCAGAATTAGCGCGATCACTGCGAACATCCCTGCAAACGTGCTCTGCATGACCGCGAATATCCGCGCCATCTGGGTGGTCTCCCGCATGGTGCGCACATCGAACACCGGTATCCCCCGGTCGATTCCCTGGATGGCCTCTTCGACCGCCGGCGACCTATCCGCCGGATTCCCCTTCGTCTTCACCTGGAAGATCGTCTCGTTATCCCCGCCCTGGAGATAGCTCAGATAGACCATGGGTTCGGGGCGCTCGCTCAGAAACTGGTGCTTCGAATTCTTCACCACGCCCACCACCGTAAACAGGTGATGGTTCCACAGCGATAGCTTCTTTCCCAGCGGGTCCTGTCCCGGCCAGTAGCGGTTCGCCGTCGTCTCGTCCACGATCACTGCACTCGGCGCTTTTTCGTCATCGGCCAGCGTGAAATCCCGTCCCTCCGCGAACGGAATCCCCATCGTCTCGAAGTACCGCGGGCTCACATCTGCCCTGCGCACTTCCAGCGATTCATGCGGCTTGGGCGCATAACCTGCCGGATACGCATCCACTGTCTTCCGCGTGAAGCTCATCGGAATCCAGTCCGTCATCGATGCCACCGTTACCCCCGGCAATGCGGACAGGCGATCGAGCATCTTGCGCCTGATCAGCTTCGCGTCTTCATTGGAGTAGCCGGCGATGTTCAACCCCACCGACGCCGTCAGCACGTGATCCTGCTCAAATCCCGGGTCCGCGCTGGCCAGATTCCTCAGCGTCTGCAGAAACAGCCCGGAACACACCAGCAGCGCCAGCGAGAGCCCGATCTGCGCCACCACCAGCCCGCTCAGCAGATGCCGATTGCGCGAACCGCCTGCGATGCTCCCCGACTCGTCCTTCAGCACCTCCGCGGCCGGCACCTTCGACGACCGCCATGCCGGAAACACCCCGCACAGCATGCTGGCCGCAAACGCCAGAGCCACAATCCCGATCAGCACATTCTGATCCAGAATCCCGTTCAACACCGTCGGATTCGAATTCGGCGGAATGAACAGCGCGAATGCCTTGGCCGTCCACGTCGTCAGCAGCAGTGCCGCCACCCCCGCGCACCCCGACAGAATCGCTCCTTCCATCACCATCTGCCGCACCAGTTGCATCCGCCCCGCGCCCAGCGACTGCCGGATCGCAATCTCGCGCCGCCGCGCCACAAAACGAACCAGCGTGAGCGTGGCCACGTTGGCGCAGGTCAGCACCAGCACCACGCCGGCAATCGCCAGCAGGATAGGCAGCGTCGCCGCCATGTAGCCGTTGGCTCCAAACGGCGAGCGCCACAGCGGATCAAGCGTGATCAGGTTCGATCCCAGATGGTCGTCGGGGTACGCCGTCACGATGCGCCGCATGATGGTTTCAAGATCCAGATTGGCCGACGCGCGGCTCACTCCCGGCCGCAGCCTTCCAAGTATGTTCAGAAAGTCCGCGCCGCGGTGCGTCATCCGGTACGCATTCGTGCCGATCGGATTCAGCGTCAGCCATGCATCCTGCCGAATCCCCGGCATGGATCCAATAAACCCTTCCGGCGCCACTCCGACCACGGTCACCGGGTGCTTGGCAATCTCGATCGATTTGCCAACAATCGACGGATCTCCCGCATAGCGGTTCTTCCACAGCGAATAGGAAACGATGACGTAGGGAACAGCATCCGGCCGCGTCTCTTCCTCCGGCCGGAAGAACCGCCCCAGCCACGGCTTCACGCCCAGCACCTCGAAGAAGTTCGACGTTACGTTGGCGACGTAGATCCGCTCTGGCTGCGCGCCCCCCGTGATGCTGAGCCAGTCGTGGTGATAAGCCAGTATTCCCGTGAAGCTGTGATTCTGTTCGCGCATATCCCGGTAATCGAGATACGACAGCGGCGGAACCGGCGAGACGTTCGGCTCCCCGCGCATCAGGCTCACCAGCTCGCCCGTGTCTCGCGCTCCCGGAATCGGATGCAGCATGGTGCCGTCAATCCAGCTCAATACTGTGCTGTTGGCGCAGATCGCCACCGCCAGCATCACCGTCGCCGTAATCGTGAACCCCGGATTCTTGCGCAGTTGCCGCAATGCAAAGCGAACATCCTGAAGCAGGCCTGTCATGACCGTCTCCTATTGAACCTTTGCTCTCGGGGAATAAGAGTATCGCCCTTATTGTTTGCACGCAGTGCGCCACAGCACGTATGGACGTAACACGCAATATTATCAATAAGATATGTGTCACGATCTTCAGCGGTCTCGCGTCCCTGGCTGTCCGTGCGCGTACCCCGCTGTCCGATTTCGGACAGATCGTTCGAGATGCGTCGCGCCCGAACCACCCCGTCACAAAATCCTTAATTTTACTACCTCTTCTTGGCATCGCGCGCTTAAGATTCCCATCAACCGTTCGACCGGGCCCCCATTTCCCCAACAAGAGGTTGTTTCGTATGTTGAAGTTCCAGAATCTCCCCTCTGTGTACGCAGGCATGCTCCTCTGCTCGGTCCTGCTCGTCTCTACGCCAGATTTCGCGCAACAGACCGATCTTGCGCAACAGGTCTACCATTCCCCCGAACCGCTGAAGTCCATCCTCTCTCTCGCGCCCGCCCCAAAACCGCAGGGGCAAATCCTCGCCCGCAATCCCGGCGACGCCACCTTTGAACACGCCCCCGCCAACTACCACGTCTTCGCCGCCGCAAACGTCGGAGAAGACGCGGGCGTCGAGGTGCTCAACGCTGAACTTCGCTGCCGAGACAAAGCTCACCCGCATCGAGTCGAAGAACAAGGACTTTGTCATCGAGTCCGGCGGCACCTGCCATGAGGGCAACGCCTACTCTCGCGGCGACAGTTGCACGCTGCTTGTCCGCTTCAATCCGCAGGGCCCTGGCCACCGCCTCGGCTTCATCAACGTCACCCACTCGGCTGAACCCAAACCCATGAGCTTTGGCCTGACGGGCAACGGCTACTCTCCGGTCGTCAGCTTTACGCCCTCCGTGATCAACACGATTCCGACCTCTGTAGCCAATAGCATCGGAACCCTCAAAAGCGCGACCAATCTGGCCATCGATGGGGGCGATATCCTCTACATCGCCGACACCGGCAATAGCAAGCTCAAGGAGATGGATTCCACCGGCGTGATCGTCAACAATCCCTCCTCGCCCATTTCCACGCCGGCATCCCTCGCCGCCGATAGCTTTGGCACCGTGTACACCGCCAACACCCACGGCAGCACCTATTACTTCAGCATCTACTACCCGTGGGGAACGCAGACCGCGTACGGATATGCGTATACTTCCGCCGCCTGTACACCGTCTTCGCCCTGCACTTTCGCTGCGGTCGGCATGAACTATCCGGCCAATATGAGCATCGACAACTACAACAACCTCTTCTTTGAAGAAGGCACCATCGGTGCGGCCGAGATGCCGGTTACCAGCATTTCAGGCGGTTCCGGCACCCTGAACCTGTGGCACCTGAGCGACCAGTTTTCTTACTCGCCCGGCTCGCCGGCCTCCTTTGCCTCGACGCAAACGGAAACCTCTACACCAAGTACAGCTTCAGTTCGACCACCTGCTTCATCCTTGAAGAGTCGCTCTACAACGCGGAGTACTCACCCACGCGCCAGCCGCGTAGCCGGCGGCATGACGTGCGGGTTCTCCGGCGATGGCGGCCAGGCACGCAGCGCCGAAATCAGCTCCAACATCGGCCAGATCGCCTTCGACGTTGCCGGCAATCTCTACTTTGCCGATGCAGGCAATCAGCGCGTGCGCCGCATCGAGTCCGCCACCGGCATCATCACCACCATTGCCGGAAACGGCACTGCAGGTTTCGCCGGCGAGGGCACCGCGGCGACGATCACCCGACCCTGAGCAATCCAACCGGCCTAGCCGTCGATTCGCAGGGCCAGGTCTACATCCTGAGCAATGCCCCGACCGCCGGACCCACCCAGGTCATTCGCAAAGTGGGCACGATAGGGCATTGGAACTTTGGAAACCAGCTCAAGGGAACGCCCAGCGCCGTCAAGGTGTTCAACGTCGCCAATACCGGAAACAGCGCGCTCACGCTTGCGAGCAACGCCTCCTTCACAGGACCCAACCCCACCGACTTCTCCATCGATCCCGCAACCACCAGCTGCGTTCTCACCGCCGGCGCCGTGCTGGCTGCCGGCCGCAGTTGCAACATCGGGATCATCTTCAAGCCTGCGGCTGGTGGCTCTCTCCGTAACGCCAACCTGCAGTTGATGGACAACACCGTGACAGGGTCCAACATCATTCAGGTGTACGGAAACGGCCTTCTCGCCCCCACCATGGCGATCACTGCGCCCACCGCCGGCTCGTCCGTGGTGAAGGGAACCAACGTCACCTTTACCGTAAGCGTGACCTACTCCGTCAGCGCCCAAACCGACAGGAACCGTAACCTTCAAGGTGAATGGCACAGCTGTCGGCGCCCCCGTAACGCTGAACTCCTCCGGCGTCGCCTCCACCACCTTCAGCGAGCCCTCGGCCAGCACTTACTCGCTCTCCGCCACCTACAACGGCGATGCAGCTTATGTCGCCACTACCGTATCGGAAAGTCTGATCGTCACCAACGCGATCAAGGTGCCGGTTCAGGTCAATCTGGTGCCCGTAGTCAATCCGTTATCGACTTGCGGTGGAGTCAGCCTCTCGGTCCAGGTCGCCTCTGCATCAGGAGGCGGTCCCACCGGCACGGTCCAGTTGAAGAGCGGCGTCTCGGCGCTTGCCTCGGCAACCCTCCGCAACGGCGCCGCGACGCTCTCGGCCAGTGGGCTCCAGGCCGGCCGCCACTCCTTCATCGCCAGCTACAGCGGAGACAGCCTGCACGACTCCGCAACCTCCGCTCCGGTCTCGGTGATGATCGCGCCCTCCGGCACCTCCTGCACAATCGGACATTCCCCGACCGTAGGAATCGCAACTCACCCCATTCGCTAACTGAGGGGACAGGGGAACAAGGGACCGAGGGAACAAGAAAGCACGGGAAGGGCACATTCCCACAACAAACCCGGGGCGGGCGCATCAAGCGCCCGCCCCATCTCTTTCCCTTGTTCCCTCGGTCCCCGTCCTCCTGTAAACGTTTGCAATTTCCACTGGACGCAACACCACTCCACTCAATACAGTGTTACCCGGTACCTTCCACCACTTTCGCGCCTCAAAATGCGCACCCCCTCCGGCAAAAGGAGCCAGTTCAAACACACTTATGAATCACGCCACACTTACCTCCGTCGATTGGCTCATCATGATCCTTTACTTCGTCTTCGTGCTGGGCATCGGCTTTGCCCTCAAGCGCTACATGAAGACGAGCAAGGACTTCTTTCAGGCCGGCCGCGCGCTCCCCGCGTGGATCTGCGGCCTGGCCTTCATCTCCGCCAACCTCGGCGCGCAGGAAGTCATCGGCATGGGCGCCTCTGGCGCCAAGTATGGCCTCGAGACCGCCCACTTCTACGGCATCGGCGCCATCCCCGCCATGATCTTCGTCGGCATCTTCATGATGCCCTTCTATTACGGATCGAAAGCCCGCAGCGTACCCGAGTTCCTCCGTCTCCGCTTTGACGAGAAGACCCGCGCCCTCAATGCCTGCTCCTTCGCCGTGATGACCGTGTTCTCTTCCGGCATTTCGATGTACGCGATGGCCCGCCTCATCCAGACGCTGCATGTCTTCGACGGGCTCTTCCAGCGCCTGGGTCTGGCCCAGGGCGGCATCTTCACCTTCGCCATCGTTCTCTCGGCCATCATCGTGCTCGCCTACATCTTCCTCGGCGGACTCACCAGCGCCATCTACAACGAAGTCCTCCAGTTCTTCCTCATCATTGCGGGCTTCCTGCCGCTCGTCCTCATCGGCCTCAAGAACGTGGGCGGATGGTCCGGCCTCAAAGCCACGCTGCCCACGGCCTACATGCATCAGTGGCATGGCGTGCTGCATCCCTCCACCAATCCCATGGGCATCGACATCATCGGCATCGGCATGGGCCTCGGCTTCGTGCTCGGCGCCGGCTACTGGTGTACTGACTTCCTCGTCATCCAGACCGCCATGGCCTCGAAGAATATGGATTCGGCGCGCCGCGTCCCGCTCATCGCCGCGGTCCCCAAAATGCTCTTCCCGTTCCTGGTGATCCTGCCCGGCCTCATCGCCATCGCCATCCCCACCCCGCATTCCACTGAGACCATCACTCACAACGCCGACGGCTCCATCACCCACAACATCGAAGTCGTCTCGCCGCAGGTCGAACAGGGGAAGGGAATCGTCCCCGCCAAGATCAACCCCGTCACCGGCCAGGCCATGCTTGACGCCAGCGGAAAGCCGCTCCTCGACTACGACATGGCCACGCCCAACATGCTGCTGCACTACTTCCCCACGGGCATCCTCGGCCTCGGCCTCACCGCGCTTCTCGCCAGCTTCATGTCTGGAATGGCCGGCAACGTCACGGCCTTCAACACCGTCTTCACCTACGACCTCTACCAGTCCTACATCCACAAAGGCGCGTCCGATCGCCACTACCTCAAGGTCGGCCGATGGGCCACCGTCGGCGGCATCCTGTTATCGATCTGCACCGCCTACGCCGCCATCAGCTTCAACAACATCATGGACACTCTGCAGCTTGTGTTCAGCTTTGTGAACGCGCCGCTCTTTGCCACGTTCCTGCTGGGCATGTTCTCCAAGCGCACCACCGGCCACGGCGCCTTCACCGGACTCATCTGCGGCACCGGCGCAGCCATGATCCACCACGGCCTGACTCTCCCCATCGAGGCGCACCCCGGCGTCCACGGCGGATGGCTCCACGTCATCCACACTTATCCCAGCGACATGGCGCAGAACTTCTACGGCGCCATCTGGGCCTTCAGCGTCAACTTCATCATTACGGTGATTGTGAGCCGCTTCTCCGCGCCCAAGCCCGAAGCCGAACTCGTCGGCCTGGTCCACTCCCTCACGCCCAAGCCCGAAACCTCGCATCTGGTCTGGTGGAAGCGCCCCGAAGCCCTGGCCGTCGCGATTCTCCTCGGCGCCATCGCCCTGAACATCTTCTTCGCCTAGAACAGTCGGTAGCTTGTAGTCGGTAGCTTGTAGCTACCGGCTACAAGCTACCCTAACCCCTAACCCCTAACCCCTAACCCCTAACCCCTAACCCCTAACCCCTAACCCCTAACCCCTAACCCCTGTATTCCCCCTACTCCATCCGCAGCGCCCGCATTGGCTCGATCCGCGTAACGCGATGCGCCATCAGCCACGCCTCAGCATCGTCATCACCGCTACAATAGCGATGGCGCTTACAATCGCCATCGGGTCCAACGGGCTCAGCTCATACAGCATGCTCTTGATAACCCGCGTCGAGCCCACGGCCACCGACGCGCCCACAGTGAGCCCAAGGGCCAGCAGCAGCAAGCTCTCGCGCAGGATCATCCACAGCAAGGTTGCGGAGCGCGCGCCCAGCGCCACGCGGATTCCCAGCTCGCTCGTGCGCCGCGCCACCGAATACGACAGCAGCCCGTAGATTCCGATGCACGCCAGGAACACCGCGACGATCCCGAAGAAGCTCGAAAGCCGCGCTATCAGTGACTGGGTCGCGATCGATCCATCCACCTGCTCTTCCAGGCTGCTGACGCTGTTGACCAGAATGTTGGGGTTGATCTCCGCGATCGCAGCCCGGGCCCGCGAAACGATCTCCTGCCGGTTCGCCCCCGGTGCATACCGCACAACCATGTTGCCGTAGAAGCCCACGTTCTGCGTGCACGGAAAATACGCGCCCATCAAGGTGCCTTCGTTGAGCGCGGTATATTTGGCGTCCTTCACCACACCGATCACTTGAATCTCGCCGGGATGCTGAGGAGTCTCGCCAATCGCGAAGCGCTTCCCTATCGCTGAACCATCGGGGAAAAACCGTCGCGCCATGCTTTCGTTGATCACGGCAACCTTCGGAGACGTCTGCGTGTCATTGGCAGTGAAGCCGCGTCCCGCAATCAGCCGGATGCCCATGCCCGAAAAATACCCATTGCCGACAATGTTAAAGAACACGTCCTCGCCGTTCTGGGGCGTGCGCGGTATCCCCTGGAACAGCACCATGTCGCTCCACGCGCCTTCGTTGAACGTGAAGAACGCGAAGCTGTCCGACTGCACGCCTGGAATTGTCTGCACCCGCGATTCAATCTGCTCCTGCAGCCGCACTGAGCGGATCTCGTCAGGGGTTCCGTGCGGCAGGTTCGCTGTGCTCGAGTCGAGGAAGAACACCAGCGCATTGTGTTTGTCGAATCCCGTATCGATGCTCGCCAGTCGAATCAGGCTGCGCACAAACAGCCCCGCAACCACCAGAAGCAATACGGACAGCGCCACCTGCCCCACGATGAGCGAGCGCGCCAGTGCGCCGCGCGTCGCGACCGACGAGCTGCCGCGGCCATCCTTGAGCGCCGGCGTGAACTCCAGCCCCGTGGCGCGAAACGCCGGCAGAGTGCCGAAGAGCAGTGCCGTCAGCACCGTGACGCCCAGCGTGAACGCAAGCACGGTCAGGTCGGGGCGAAGATCCAGCGGCACGGGCTCTGGTCCGGGCGTCGCCATGTTCAACAGCAATCCGCTCGCTCTCCACGCCAATGCCACGCCCGCCGCCGCTCCCAGAAAAGCAAGCAGCAACGACTCCGTGAGCATTTGCGTTGCGATGCGGCGTCGTGTGGCGCCCAGTGCCATGCGCACCGCGACTTCGCGCGTGCGGTTCACTCCACGCGCCAGCAGCATGTTGGCGATATTGGCGCAGGCAATCAAAAGCACCAGCGCCACAATCGTCATCAGGATCATGAGCGGAAGCGAGAACCTCCTGCTCAGGCGCGAAACTCCGTGTGCGGCTGAGGTAAGCTCCACACTGGCATGCGCAAAGTCGCTCAGTTGCTTCTGTGAAGGCTGCGGCCCCAGGTAGCTGCCCACAATCTGCTTGAACAGCAGATTGGTCTCTGCGCCCGCCTGCGCCACCGTCACGCCGGGCTTGAGCCTTCCAATCAGATGAAGCGATTGGAAGAACTTGTTATCCAGCCCATTCCATCCCGGCGAAATCTCCTTCTCCATCGCCAGCGGAATCCACAGGTCAGTCGGCTGCCCCAACGTAAAGCCCGTGAAGCCCGGCCGCGCAACGCCCACCAGCGTGTAGTCGTGCGATTGAATGCGGATCACCTTGCCCAGCGCCGATGCATCGCCATTGAAATGCCGCTGGAACCATCCGTAGCTCGCCACCGCCACGGGCCCTCCGCCGATTGCCGCGTCGTCCAATTCCGCAATCGTCCGGCCCAGGAATGCCGGCACGCCCAACACAGAAAAGAAGCTGCCCGAGACCAGATCGACATGCGTGGTCTGGTACCCGCTGCCCGCAACCGACGCCTTGGTTTCGAACTGCATGCTGCTGGTCGCGGCGACACCTGAGAACGATGTGTCCTTGGGCGGAAGTCACGGAAGAACGAATAGGAAAAGAGTCTTGTGCTGCCGTCGGGAATCGATCCCGTGCTGCCCCCCGCTCTACCGTCTCCAAACAGAAGCAGTTCCTTGGGATTCTGCACCGGCAGCGGGCGTAGCAGGATCACGTTCAGCAGCGTGAAGATCGCCGTATTGGCCCCGATGCCCAGCGCCAGCGAAAGAATCGCAATGGCCGTGAAGCCCGGGCTCTTGAGCAGTTGCCGACATGCGAATCGGATGTCCTGCCCCAGGTTGTCGGGAACCGACTCCCAACGCGACGACCAGACCTTGTGCTTGATGGCGCCGGCGCTGCCCATCTCCGCGCGCGCCGCGCGTCGCGCCTCTTGCGGCGACATCCCGGCCCGCTGCTTGTCGGCCACTGAGGCTTCTTCAAAAGCAGCCAGCTCTTCGTCGAGTTCCCGGTCGACGCGGCGCTTACCAAACAGCGCCTGAAGGCCGCGGAAAAGGTTCATCAGCAGGTTCATTCCCATTCTCCAGAAGATGACTGAGCTTTCTGAAAGGTGAAACGCACGTGCGATTTGCAGTCACGGCCCGCAGGTTGCAGGCCGCCGCACCGCTCTTATTCAGGCTTCGAGAATGCGGCGGATCGCAGCCGATTGGCGGTCCCATTGTTCGGTCTCAGTGGCCAGCGCCTTGCGCCCTTTGGCCGTGAGCATGTAGTACTTCGCGCGCCGGTTATTCTCCGTGGCGCGCCACTCCGATTGAATGCGCCCCGCCCGTTCCATGCGGCTCAGCGCAGGTAGTAGGGAACCGGGATTGATGCGGAAGATCCCCGAAGAGACCTGCTCGATGCGCACAGAAACGCCATAGCCATGCATGGGCTCGAGCGCCAGGGTTTTCAGAATGAGCATCTCCAGAGTGCCCTGGACCAGGCCTCCGGACTTCGATTCGCTCAACTTGGCAGGGCCGTCGTCAGCGCCCGACTTGATGGAATCTGGCAAGCAGGTTCTCTCCTCTCGATAATCAAGAGGAGACCACTGGTTCCACTAGATTGTCAAGAGGAAGAAGATTGACGGCTGCTTTTCCTGTCCTTCACTTCTTCGGCGGAAAATCCTTCAACAACTTCTGAATCGCCTTATCCGCCTTATCGAACGACTTCGACTTCTTCTCCGCATCGAGCTTCTGTTCCACCCATCCCGTCCACACGGCCTTATTCGTCGCCCGATCCACGAAGTTCAGCTCCACAATCCCGTTCGGCACCGGCTTCCCGCCCACCCCCGGCGGAGCCGTGTTCCCCGGCCAGTCCCCGGGATCGAGCAGCGGCGCCTTGCAGTTGCCGCAATCGGAGCTTGCCACCGATTCCAGCCCATAATCCGTGCCGCCGATCATCACCAGCACCAGGTCCCCATCCTTCTCCACCTGCGTCAGGCCCTTGGCTGAAAGCTCCTGCTCAATCGACCCCACCACGTGCGCATACAGCAGCGGCATCGCCGGATCGTGCGCCGGCTTTTGCACGCTGTAGCTCTTGTATTTCGAGAAATCCGCCGTCTTGTCGAACCCCACTTTGACCTTCTGTGCAATCCCAGGCGTCGCACCGAGCGCCGCCGCCATCATCAACACCAGAACCCTTCCACTCCCAATGGACACAGACTCACCCCCGCGCGGATCGTTCCGCGTGCCCGCTCAGCATACCCAACCATACGCCCGGCACAACTGCCACTCTGAACAGGGCAGCGCTGCCTATCCCGGATTCGCGCCTTCTTCCCCGCGCATCAACTTCCTGATCGGCTCGTTATCCGCGTACACCCGCCACTCCGCCACCAGCCCGTCCTCGATCCGCGCCCGCACCGCCGCCGGCGTCTGCCACTTGTTCAGCACCTTCGACGTCCCATCCGGCAGCACGATCGGCATGCCCGTCGCACGCACGCTCTCAAATCCATGCGAGTACGTGCCCCCGGCAATGCCCAGCATCACCACGGCCAACTCGTTCACATACGTCTCTTCAATTTTGAGCTGATAATCGGGAACCATTTGGAAATAGAGCTTCCAGCCCTCGCGCATGCTCTCGCGGCCCCGCACCGTGTTCCCCAGCGAGTCGGTGAACCGATGGTCGGGAGTCATCAGCTCCGCGAGCGCATTCACATCCTGGCGATTGATCGCCGCCACAAACCGCCGCGTCACCTCAACGGCAGCCTCCACCGCATCTCCCATGCGCCGATTCTATCCCCGCCGCCCCGGCCCGGAGCCCACTAGCCACTAACCACTAATCACTACCCACTAACCACTCGCCCCTAAAGCACCTTATCCTTCGCCGCCCCCAGCCCCATCAACGGCCCGGCCAGCGGCGCCACCACCGCCAGCACAATCACTGGAATCCCAAGAAAAATCCCCCACCCCGTCAGGCACAGCATGATCCCGACCACCAGCCCGATCGGCACCGCAATCAGCCCGAACAGCGCCCCGCTGAATGCCCCCGTCACCGGCGCCGGCTCATGCTCGTGTCCCGCCACGGCAATCTCCGCCGTCGGCGCTTCGATCTTCGCCCCGCACCCCGCGCAGTAAACCCACTCCTCTTCGAGACGCACGCCGCACTTCAAGCACTGGTCGCTCATGGCCTTTTCCTCCCGATCGGCTGACCATGCTACGCCCCTCTTTTGCCCGAAGATGTGAGCCACAACACATCGCCGCCAACCCCCATGTTGCCTTCATCAACCCTCGCCGATTTACAGCAACAACAACCGCATCATGTATGTTGGAACCGCGTGCTCATGTCCTCACTCCGCCCCCTGATCTTTCTGCTGGCCAGCGCCCTCTGCGGCCCGGCGATCCTCCACGCCCAGATGCCCTTCTACACCGACGACCCCGCCGTCACCGACCCGCGCATCCTGCACTTTGAGTTCTTCAACGAATACGACAGCCTGCAGTCCTCGCAGTATCCAAACCTCAACCAAAACACCGCCAATTTCAAGCTGAACTACGGCCTGCCGCACAATCTCGAAGCCGACGTCGATCTGCCGTATCTGTCCATCTACCGCTCCCAGGACCACCAGAACTCAGCCGGCCTCGGCGACGTCGACATGGGCATCAAGTGGCGGTTCCACCAGACCGCCGCGGGCTCGCATATCCCCACCCTCGGCTCCAGCCTCTACATTGAATTCCCCACCGGCAACGTGCGCCAGGAGCTCGGCTCCGGTCTTCACGACTACTGGCTGAACTTCATCGCACAGGAGCCCTTCACTGACAAGACCAGGATGACGGCAAACCTCGGCTACCTGTTCGCCGGAAACACCAGCACCGGCGTCATCGGAGTGCAAACCACACGCGGCCACGTCGTCACCGGCGGCCTCTCCCTGCTCCACGACTTCACCACCAACCTCACCCTCGGCGCCGAAGCCTACGGCGGGTTCGGCGACACCAAAGGCCTGGGCAAAGATCAACTCCAGTTCCTCACCGGCGGCTCCTATCAACTTCGCGACGGCCTCAGTGTCACCTTCGCCGTACTGGGCGGCAAATTCGAGGCCAGCCCGCATATCGGCGGCCAGTTCGGCTTTGCCGTCGACTTCCCCAATGCACTTCATTCCCACCACTGATCTCTGAACGTGCGGCAGTCTCGATGAAACTGTAGGAACCGGGTTATCGGCTTACTGACAACTGAAAACTGACAACTGGCTTCACACCCGCATCTCACGCGCCTCATCCACCGTCAAATCCCCATAGTGCCGGCACCCGAACACCCGGAAATCCGACACACTTTTCAGCCGGAACTGCTCCTTTGCCCCCGGCAGTTTCATCCGGAAAAAATCTGCTCCCTGCACGTCCTCAAGATGAAACGCGGGCCGCGCATCCGTCTGCTTCACCGCGACCTCCACGTTTGTCATCTCCACGTTCGTCGCGTGCCGCGCAAACCATCCCGCCGCCGGCAGTTGCCCGAACATCCCCGGATCCGGATACCCGTCCGCCTTCTCCGGCGGCTCCAGCGCCGCGAGGTCCTTACCGCCGCCGCCCACGTGTTCCAGGTACACGTTGCTCACTTTCACATCCTCCACCGGATGCCCTGGAACTCCGGCAATAATCGACGGCAGCAGCGCGGCGTTTGAGCTGGTCACATTCGAAATCAGAATGCGTTTCATCCGGCCCACTTGCGTCTCCGCCTTCGGCCCTCGCAGCCGCGCGCCCAGCCGCAGAAAGAAGGGCGCCACCACGTCGCGCATCGTCACGCCCGTGATCGCAATGTCTTCGACAATCGCCCCATCTTCCGACTCGATCGCAAACCCATGGCACTTCTCAAACACGCAATTCGAAATCGCAATATTCTTGAAACCGCCATTCGACTCGGTACCGCACTTGATCCGCCCCGTGCCCCACTCGCCGTTCTTCACGTCGCGCAACTTCCACGTACCGTCCAGCATGGTTCCCAGTTCATACGCGCCGGTCACGTAGCAGTTCGAAATCGTCACGTTTTCAGTCGCCCGCGCATATCCCAGCGCATACGAGCTCTTCGGGCAGATCGCATCATCCCACGGCGAATTCACCGCGCAGTTCGATACCCTCACGTTGCGGCAGCAG
Source organism: uncultured Acidobacteriota bacterium (assembly GCA_963819365.1). Taxonomy (GTDB): domain Bacteria; phylum Acidobacteriota; class Terriglobia; order Terriglobales; family Acidobacteriaceae; genus Telmatobacter. The sequence continues at coordinate 54,606 of CAWFVY010000011.1, read as the reverse complement.
TCAATGTCGATGCCGTCACGGTTCGTATCGATCTTCAGGTTGTCGATCGTCATGTTGTCCACGCCCGTCGCCAGAACCCCGAACCAACCGCCCTGCAGAATCGAAAAATCGCTCAGGATCACGTTCCTGCAGTTCTTCAGCGCAATCGCCTTGTTGCCCACGCCCCTCGCGATCGTGTTCGGCAGCGCCTTTTCGTCCTGTCCGCGGCTCAGCCCCTTGCCGTAGATCAGCCCCGGCCCAAAGATTCCGAAATCGTGAATGTCCTCGCCCCAGATCAAACTGTTGTGCCAGTGGTTGTGCCCGTAGTCCTGGAACAGTTCTCCCGCGCCGTGCGCCTCCGCGTTGTCGTATCCGCTGTTTGTCCCGTCATAGGGAGTCGCCGCCGCCAGGATCGTCGCCCCCTGCTCCAGAAACAACGCCACATTGCTCTTCAGGTGAATCGAATAGCTCGCGTACACGCCCGCGGGAAACACCACCGTCCCGCCGCCCACGTTCGCGGCCGCATCAATCGCCGCGTTAATCGCCGGCGAATCCACCGCGGTCCCATCGCCCTTCGCGCCGAATCTCCGCACATCGAAATACACCGGCCTCTCGCCTGTCGCTGCGCCTGCCTGCGCCATTGCCCCGGGCTCTTCAGCAACACCGCTGCGCTGCCCGCCACACCCAGCCCCGCCATCTTCAAAAACTCTCTGCGGAAATCCTGCACGCCTAACCTCCGGGAGTCACTGCCTGTCTGAACTCAGTCCGCATGATAACCTTTCCTGTTTGCCAAACCAGATCTACAGAAAGCTCTCATCCATGCGTCTTCGCCGCTTCGGCCTCCCTCTCGCTCTGCTCCTTGTACTTGGCTCCACAGTTCACGCCCAGGTGCCCGCGCCGCAAATCGGGATCAACGACCCCCACCTTCGCCTCATCGGCCGTGCCGACGACCGCGATCCCGCCCACCCGCGCCTCGCCTATCCCGCCACCGGCCTCGAGTTCCGCTTCCAGGGCACCGGCGCCACGCTGCAACTCACCGCCGACACGCCCAACAGCGCGCTCACCATCGTCATCGACCACAAAGCGCCCACGCTCGCCATCCTCAAGCCCGGCGCCAACACCGTCACGCTCGCCGACAACCTCGACGACTTCCCGCACACCGTTCAGATCTACAAGCGCACCGAAACCTGGCAGGGCATCCTCACGCTCGACGGCCTCACCCTCTCGCCCGGCGCAACGCTGCTCGACCTGCCGCCGCTCCCGCAGCGCAAGCTCATGTTCGTCGGCGACTCCGTCACCTGCGGCGTCGGCATCGACAACAACGCGCAGTGCACGCACGATCCCCAACTGCCCGACATCAACGCCTACGAGTCATACGGAATGTTGCTGGGCCGCCGTCTCGACGCCGAAACGCAACTTGTCTGCTATGGCGGCCGCGGCCTTGAGCGCGACTATCGCGGCTTCACCATCGCTGACAACGTCGTCAACATCCCGCAGTTCCTCACGCTGACCATCGCCTCAGACAAGCCCGAAGGCCGCGTCGACTGGGACGCCGAGCCGCTTCCAGCCCGACGCCATCTTCCTCTCCGTGGGCACCAACGACTTCAATCTCCAGAAGACCAAACCCCTCGACGAGCCCACCTGGGTCGCCGAGTACGTCGCCTTCCTCCACAAGGTGCGCCGCCTCTACCCGCGCTCGCTGATCTTCGTCACCGGCGGAGCCATCACCACGGATCCCTTGCTGGCGCAGATGATCCAGCGCGCCGCGGCCGCCAGCCTCGACTCGCGCGTCATCTACACGCCCTCGCAGCACTATCCCGGCAACGGATGCAACGGCCACCCCACCGGCATCCAGCAGCGCCACATGGCCGACGACTTCGAGCCCGGCCTCCGCCGCGCCCTCAACTGGTAAAAGCAGGCATTAGGGGTTAGGGATTAGGTGATCTAGGTGATCGCCTAACCGTCCTAACCCCTAACCCCTGATTTGCTCCAAAGCTCCGCCAAATGCCATCCTTAATTGAATGAAGTTTCCCAGATTTCTCTCTGCCGTCCTCGTTCTCGCCTTCTCCGTCTGCGCCGCAGCCCAGGACAAAGGCTACTGGCGCGCCTCCAGCCAGACCGCCAGTTCCATCACCGGCGACATCGTCATCACCGACGCCAAACTCACCATGAACTTCCTTGCCTGGCCCCTGGTTCCTGTCCGCGCGCTCAAGCCCATTGAAATCAGCGCAGTCTTCGACGCCGACGGCAACGTCGCCCAGGCCGGCAACCTTTACAAAGTCAGCATCGCCTCCGGCCAGCGCCTGCTGCACAAGAACACCCTCTGCGGCACCGAGCAGACCCAGTGGATGGCCACCTGGATCGACGGCCGCAGCCTCCACGTCGCCTTCTTCTCCGGTTCCACGCCGCCCGTCTTCACCTTCGACGCCATCCGCAACTCCACCGACGTCTGCGGCACCTTCCTCTATTCGCGATGAGCTAAGCCACTCTGCGCGAATTCAATCTGATGGCTGATGGCTGAAGGCTGACGGCTGTCCTTACAATCATTCAGGCCTCAACCGAGCAATCATCATGCCTATCAAGACCATCATCGAACCCTTCCGCATCAAGAGCGTCGAACCCATCCGCTGGACCACCCGCGCCGCAGCGCGAACAACTCCTCAAAGCCGCGCACTACAACCTCTTCCTGCTGCCCGCGGACGACGTCCTCATCGATCTCCTCACCGACTCCGGCACCGGCGCCATGTCCACGCATCAGTGGGCCGCCATCATGGAGGGCGACGAGTCCTACGCCGGCAGCCGCAGCTTCGATCGCTTCCGCAACTCCATCCAGGACATCTTCGGCTACCGCACGTCATCCCCACGCACCAGGGCCGCGCCGCCGAACGCATCCTCTTCAGCATCGCCTGCAAAAAGGGCGACGTCGTCCCCAACAACACGCACTTCGACACCACCCGCGCCAACGTCGAATTCACCGGCGCCGAAGCCGTCGACCTCGTCATCGCCGGAAGGCAAGCAGCCCGCCTCCACGCATCCCTTCAAAGGCAACATGGACGTGGCCGCGCTCGAGGCGCTCATCGCAGCGCGTAGGCCGCGAGCGCATCCCGCTCGTCATGCTCACCGTGACCAACAACTCCGGCGGCGGCCAGCCTGTCTCGCATGCAGAACGCGCGCGAAGTCAGCGCCGTCTGCAAGCAGCCACAACATCCCGCTCTACTTCGACGCCTGCCGCTTCGCCGAGAACGCGTGGTTCATCAAGCTCCGCGAGCCCGGCTACGAGAACCACACGCCCAAACAGATCGCGCAGGAGATGTTCGCCCTCGGCGACGGCTGCACCATGTCCGCCAAGAAAGACGGCATGGCCAACATCGGCGGCTTCCTCTGCACCAACGACGACATCCTCGCCCAGCAGCAGAAAGACCTGCTCATCCTCACCGAGGGCTACCCCACCTACGGCGGACTCGCCGGCCGCGATCTTGAAGCCATCGCCGTCGGCGTGCAGGAAGCCCTTGAAGAGGACTACCTCCGCTACCGCATCGCCTCCACCGCCTACCTCGGCAACGCACATCGCCGCGGCCGGCGTGCCCATCGTGCAGCCCCCCGGCGGCCACGCCATCTACATCGATGCGCGCGGCTTCCTCCCGCACATCCCCAGCGACCAGTTTCCCGGCGTCGCGCTTGGCTGCGAGCTGTATCTCGAAGGCGGCGTCCGCACCGTAGAAATCGGCACGCTCATGTTCGCCAAAGCCGCGCAGATGGACCTCGTCCGCCTAGCCATCCCGCGCCGCGTCTACACGCAGAGCCACATCGACTACCTGGTCGAAGTCATCCTCGAAGTCTGGTCTCAACCGCGACAAAATCCGCGGCCTCCGCCTCACCTACGAAGCCCCCTTCCTCCGCCACTTCACCGCGAAGCTCGAACCCATCGAATCCACATAGTCGCGGGTGTCGCTCCTCATGTGAACGCCGGGTGCCCCGTCCAAGCTCTGCTTGGGCGGGATGCGATGTCCGCGCACTCACCAATCGCGCACCCAAAATGCGGGTCATCCCGACAGTCCGCGCGCTTTACTTCAGCGGACGGAGGGACCTGCAGTTGCTCTTGCGTTTGTCTTTGCTTTTTTTTCTGTCATTCCCGAAGGGAATCTGCTGTTGCGATCCCTTTTCTCACCTCAGAACTTGTCATCCCGAGCGTAGCGCAGTCGAGGGACCTGCGGTACCGGCGATATCATGTCTTCTGTCCGAATCACAACGCGGGAGAAGCTGCTGTGAGTGACCTTGCCAAGTGGAAAGTTCATGGGCCTGTGAAAATGCTCCGCACGGAGTTCGCCACCTGGGATTCCGATCGACACGACTGGCAACCGGCCCAACACTTCACCGTGGCGCAGTTCCGTCCCGGTGGAGCAATCTCAAGCACTGATGGCCATAACACGGACCGGACCATAGCACACTCACGATTTCTCTACGACGATGCGGGCCGGATAATGGAGTCCAATTCCTGGATGAATGATGGCCCCATTGACAGGACCTTGCACCTCTACGATGAGGACCGCCGGCTCACCCGAACCACCCATCTGCGTCAAGACGGAACCCGAACGGATGTAGAAGTCTTCAGTTACGATGCCGACGGCAAGAAGACCAAAGTACGCTTCCTGCCCCATCGCGAAACGGGTCGGGAATGCGACACCACGAATGCGTGTGTAGCCAGAACAGCCTATTCGATCGAAGGTACGGATTCGGCATACGGCGCGCCGGGTGCAACCACTATGACTGTCGCTTACGACGAATGGGATCTACCCGCGAAGGTCTCCTTTCACGATGCAGACCATCGTCCGCTTAGCTACGTAATTCTGATGCGTGACAGCGCAGGGAGACTATTGAGCGAGGAACTGCATCTGGGCGATAGATCTCCGTTCCAGGACCATCTGGATAAGGCTCCGCAGGAGGAGCGCGAAAGACTGGCCGCCGCGGTCGCGGCGGTGATGGGTGACGTGTTCTCGACGACGATTTACCAATACGACGCCAGGGGCAGGTTAGCAAGGCGGGAACATAGATTGGGCAACCTCGGTGGAGATTCCACGACCTATCGCTATGGCGACTCGGATGATCCTGTCGAGGAAACAACCGAACACAGAAGTCGAGAGGGCAGCGTTGATGAGACCGGCAGCCTGCACTACTCTCCAGACCGGACAGACGTGCAGCATAACCGGCTGGAATATCTCTATGACGCGCAGGGGAACTGGACCGAGCGGATCGTGTCATTCCGATCTGACTCAGAACCGGCTTTCCAGCGCTCCAACATCGAACGCAGGATGATCACCTACTACTCCACGTAGCCGGGTGCCGGCACTAACCACTAACCACTACCACTAACCACTAGCACTAACCACTAGTCTCAAATCCCCGCATACCACGCATACCCGGCCTCGGGCGAAGCCGACCCCAGCCCTTTCCCAAACCCCTTCATCGAATCCGTCGCCGTCAAACTCACAATAAACTTCACACTCTTATATCCCAACTGCCGCGGCACCCGCAGCCTTAACGGCCCGCCAAACTTCACCGGCAACTCGCCATCATTCATCGCATACGTCAGCAGCGTCTGCGGATGCATCGCGTCCGCCATATCCACGCTCTCCCACCAGTCTTTCTCAATCGAGTGATACACGATATACCGCGCCTGCGGCAGCACTCCCACCTCGTGCAGCACCTCGTACAGCGGCGTCCCAATCCACTCGGCGATGTACGACCAGCCCTCTTCGCACATCACTTCCGTGATATGGCTGTGAACCGGCATGCGTCTTCAGATCGGATACCGAAAAAGTCGTCGGCCGCGCCACCATGCCACCCACCGAAAGCTTCCAGTCCGCAAACCCGCCCGCCTCCAGCTTCTTGAACGCATCGTTCGGCGGCGCAATCTCATTCGCAAACGGCACCTTCGAGATCATGTCCCGCGGAAACACCCGCGCGTTCGCATTCGTGGTCATCAGTCCTCTGCGCGCCGTAGGTCAGCGTCTCGCCCGGTCCATACACGCCGCGGCAATCCGGCGGAATCAGCCCATACCGTCGCGCCAGCGGCCCTGCCGCCGCCACACCCGCAATTCCCGCCGTCGCCACCAGTCCGCCGGTAATCAACTTCCTTCGCGAGATGCCGCTCATGCGCCTTCCTCCTCATCGCCCACGCGCCCCGTGATCATCCCCCGCATGCGGCTTCTGAATCCCGACACCGCCACCATCAGCACGTGTACCGCAAGGAACAGCACCAGCGCAATCGTCACGAAGAAGTGCAGCGTGCGCGCCGACTGCCGTCCGCCCAGCACATTCACAAACCATGGAAACGCCGCATTGAACCCCGGTGACAGCGCCAGTCCCGTCCAGATCACCAGCGGAAACAGCACGAAAATCACGCTCAGATAAGCCGCCTTCTGCAGCACGTTGTACGAATGGGCTTCGCTTGTATCCGGCGGCGACCTCCGCAGATACTGCGCAATCCGCTTACCGTACGGCCGCCAACTCCACTCGCCACGCCCCGGCAGCAGATGCTTCCTGAAGTGCCCCGTCCACACTCCCGCAACGCCATACACCAGCGCCGTCAGCACCATCGCCCACGCGGCCTCAAAGTGGAGATACCGGCTCCAGCCGTTCTGGTCCGGCATCACGTAGTTGTAGCCGGTCGGCACCGTGTCCCGCGACGCCGGAATCGGAATCACGAACAGCGGCTGCATGTTCACGTTGCCCGTCTCGCCCCAGTAAAACCGCGGATGCGAAACCACGATCTCCAGCCCCGTCACAAGCAGCGCCACAAAGCACACGAACGTCAACCAGTGCGTCACGCGCACCAGGCCCGTGTGCCGCCGAATTTTTGTCTGAGGAAGGGAAGCCGTAGCTGACACGACCGGAGAATAGCACGATCCCCGCCGAAATCAGCCCCGAAATCGAGGCAGGCGGAGGGCCGCCACGCGCCACCCGGCCCACGAGCCCCTCCCCGCCGTTCGCGCGTCCAGGCAACAGCCCGGTCAGGCCTCACATCCCATCCTCAGACGGAAGAATCGGTTATCGTGTGGCGCAGTCGCCCCGACTCAGTTCCGGACTGGAAACGGAGTTAGATTATGAACCTGAGCGATTACACCGCATACAGCCCCCAAGTCATCATCGGCGCCTGCGTAGTCGTGCTTATCCTGATGTGCCTGATTGTGTGGGCCGTCGGCCGCCGGCGCAGCCGTCGCCGCACTGAAGCGCTTCGCAGCCGCTTTGGGCCGGAGTATGACGCGGCCGTGCTGCATTACGGATCGCGCCGCACCGCCGAAGCTGCTCTCGAAGCACGCCTGCGGCGCGTGGAGCACTTCGAAATCCGCCAGCTTTCAGCCGCCGAGCGTGCCCGCTTCCTGTCGGAGTGGGACGCCCTCCAGGCCCGCTTTGTCGATCATCCGCGCGGCGCCGTTACTGAAGCCGACGAGCTCATCAACTCCATCGTCGCCGCTCGCGGATATCCCCGCGCCGCCTTCGAGCAGCGCTCGTGGGATCTCTCCGTCCACTACCCGCGCCTCATGGACACGTACCGCCAGGCAAACGGAATCACCGCTCGCGCCGGAAAGAACGAAGCCACCACGGAAGAACTGCGCACCGCGATGATCCTCTACCGCGCCCTCTTCGAAGAGATGGTGCAGAGCAAGACCGTTGTCATAACCCGCCAGGAAGCGGCGTAAAGGCAGGCAACAGGGAACAGGGAACAGTAAAGCAAAAAGCGCCGGTCATCCGGCGCTTTTTGCTTTTAGTCCCGCTCCACTTGTCCTGCGGACCTGACGACGTGGCTTTTCTAATCCCTAACTCCCTAACCCCTAATCCCTAATCCGTCCCTGCATTCTGTTGCCTGTTCCCTGTTCCCTGCCTATTTCTCCGGCGCGTAAAACCCTTCCGGCGCTGACACCGTCCAGTCCTTGTTGTTCGCCGTCACCGCCACCTTGTGGAACCCGCCGTCGTTGTCCGCCTTGTCGGGTGTATAGGTCAGCAGGTACTGATTCCGCAGTTCCTCGGCAATCAGCTTATAGATCGGCTCCAGGTCTCCGGTGTGCTTGGCCTCATAGGCATGCCCGCCGGTCCGGGTCGCAATCTCCTGCATGATCTTCTTGCCGTCCACGCCGTTCCCGGCGGACGGCTCCGGCTGCTTCTTCCCTCCGCCTCCTCCGGGATAGCCACCCCCTCCTCCGGGATAACCGCCTCCCCCACCTCCGGGATAGCCGCCCCCGTGGTGTCCACCCCCGGGAATCGAATAGGGCGATTTCTCCTGCTCGCCCTTGAAGAAGATGGTGTAAACCGAAAGTCCGGCGCGGTCCGCCGCATCCACCGCGTCGTTCATCGTCTCCTTGCTGCCGTGGTCGCCGCCGGTGGAGAAGATCACCAGCACCTTCCGCCCATTCTTGTCCTTCATCAGTTCGTCTGCTGCGAGATAGATGGCGTCATAGAGCTGGTCGGTCGCACGGGTGTTTGTCGTCGGCGTGCGGTCGTCTCCGGTCGTCTCCGGCCCGCCTCGATCGTCATGCCGCGCTGAAGTCGAGCCCATGCCCTCAATCTCTTCGTGAAGCTGGTCGCGCGAACTGGTGAAGTCCTCCAGCAGTTCCACCTCGCGGTCAAAATGGATCAGGAACATCTGGTCCTTGCCATTCCCCTCCGCCGGCAGCGCCATGTCCAGAAAGCTGGCCGCCGCCTTCCGCTCGGCCTCCATCGCCCCGCTCATCGACCGGCTCGTATCCACCAGCAATCCGATCCGCAGCGGCTGGTCTGCCGAATTTCGAGTAAGGCTCAGGATCGTCTGCGGCCGCCCATCCTGCGTCAGCGTCAGGTCGGCCTGCTGCACATTCGGCACCAGCACGCCCTTCTTGTCGCGCACCATCACCGCCAGCACCACCTGCTGGCCGCTGGCGTTGACGGTCGAGTTCGAAGGAGCATTCGAGGTTTGCTGGGCGTACGCTCCCTGACAAGCGGAAGCGCCCAATAAGGTAACAGCAGCGAGAAAAGGAAATATTAGTCTCACGACTCTCTTCCGTAAAGACATAGCTTCAAAGACATAGCTTCGTTCGTTTAGACGCACGGCGCAAGCGCCCGGGGTACTCCGCGTGTTACGCGACTGGCTGCAACCGCCTGCGCGTTACCAGCCGCCACCCTCCCCACACCGCACGCCACATCAGCAACCCGAACCACCACACCCAGGCCAGAAGCCCCAGTGCCATCGCAAGAAACCCGAGCATCCCGGGTGCAAACATTACTCCTTCGATCCAGCGAAAATGCGCCGCTTCAAGCAGGGATGCAACCACCGCAACAGCTGAAGTAAAAATCAGGCAGACTGTAATGCACGCTCCGGGTTCCAGATACCATGTTCGAGGGCGAATCAACGGAACGCCCCCAACCAAAAGCCACTGCATGGCAATCAGGAGGAACAGAACGGCCGCGGAGACCAACTCCTTTGAACGTGTGTGACGACCTGCATCGAGGTGCAAGATCCCGGAGACTGTCCCAGGATACTGGGCATGGCTCGCTCCACCCTGAAATCACTGCCGCTGGCAGTTCAAGGGTCTTGACGATTCTTTCCTGGAGCGGAATGTGATACCAAAAACTTCCGCAGTCAAACTTGACCGTCACTGTCTCTGCAGTGATCACCGGCTCATTCTCCTGCAGCGCAACGTGCCGAACGACCGCGCCGGGGCGGGATACCGGTGCGTGAAACATGGAGGTCTGAAGCTGACTCCAATAGTGTGCCTCTTCCCACACAACGAGCGGCAGGCAGACCGCCAGATGAATCCCCGCGAACACCAATCCCCGCCGCCAGTTCATGGCCTACCAGCTTACACCGCAATCGATCCCATATTCCCCATTTCTTCGCCTTCCGCTATAATCCCCCCATGGACTTTCAGCTCGTCACCCCTACAAGCCGCGCGGCGATCAGCCCCGCGCCATCGAAGAACTCATCGCAGGGCCTCGCCGCCGGCGAAAAACACCAGGTCCTGCTTGGCGTGACCGGCTCCGGCAAGACCTTCACCATGGCCAAGGTGATCGAGCAGTCCAACCGCCCCGCTCTCATCCTGGCGCACAACAAGACGCTCGCCGCCCAGCTCTACCACGAGTTCAAGCAGTTCTTCCCCGGCAACGCGGTCGAATACTTCGTCAGCTACTACGACTACTACCAGCCCGAAGCCTACATCCCCGCCGGCGACCTCTACATCGAGAAGGAAGCCACCATCAACGAAGAGCTCGATAAGCTGCGCCTCTCGGCAACGCGGTCGCTCTTCGAACGTCGCGATGCCATCATCGTCAGTTCCGTGAGTTGCATCTACGGCCTCGGCTCTCCTGAGGCCTACTACGGCATGCTGCTGCTGCTCGAGAAGGGCCAGCGCATCGCCCGCAAGGACATCACCCGGCGCCTGGTCGAAATTCTCTACGAACGAAACGACTCCGATTTCCGGCGCGGCACGTTTCGCGTTCGCGGCGACGTCATCGAGGTCTTCCCTACCTATGACGAGAACGCCTACCGCATTGAACTCTTCGGCGACGAGATCGAGTCGCTTGCGCAGATCGATCCGCTGTTCGGCACCGTCAAGCAGAAGTACTCGCGGCTTCCGATCTATCCCAAGAGTCATTACGTCGTGCAGCCCGAGCGCAAGTCCCAGGCCATCGATTCGATCCTCGCCGAGCTCGAGCGAATGGTCCGCCAGTGCTCGAATCGCAGGGCCGCATGGTCGAATCGCAGCGCGTCAACCAGCGCACCCGCTTCGATCTGGAAATGATCAAGTCCATGGGCTACTGCCACGGCATCGAGAACTATTCGCGCCACTTTTCAGCGGCCGCCTCCCCGGCGAGCCGCCGCCTACCCTGCTCGACTACTTCCCGCGCGACTATCCTCGTCTTCGTCGACGAGAGCCACGCGACCATTCCGCAGGTCCACGGCATGTGGCATGGCGACCGCTCGCGCAAGCAGAACCTGGTCGACTACGGCTTCCGCCTTCCGTCGGCCGTCGACAACCGCCCGCTCAAGTTCGAGGAATTCGAAAACCGCGTTCACCAGACCATCTATGTCTCCGCCACGCCCGGGCCCTATGAGCTGACTCGCTCCGCGGGAGTGGTTGTCGAGCAGGTCATTCGCCCCACCGGCCTGGTTGATCCCGAAGTCGAGATCCGCCCCGTCAAAGGACAGATCGACGACCTGCTCGCCGAGATCCGCGACCGCGCCAAACGCAACGAGCGCGTGCTGGTCACCACCCTCACCAAGCGCATGTCCGAGGACCTCGCCGGGTACTACACCGAGGTCGGCGTCCGCTGCCGCTACATGCACTCCGAGATTGAGACGCTGGAGCGCGTCAAGCTGCTGGCCGGGCCTGCGCAAGGGCGAATTCGACGTGCTCATCGGCATCAACCTGCTGCGCGAAGGCCTTGACCTGCCCGAAGTATCGCTGGTCGCGATTCTCGACGCCGACAAGGAAGGCTTTCTCCGCTCCGCCGGATCGCTCATTCAGACCATGGGCCGCGCCGCCCGCCACCTCGAAGGCCGCGCCATCCTCTACGCCGACAAGCATGACCGACTCCATGCGCCGCGCCATCGACGAAACCGACCGCCGCCGCGCCGTCCAGACGCGCCTACAACGAGGAGCACGGCATCACCCCGCAGTCGATCATCAGCTCCGTCGACATGGGGCTGGCCCAGATTCTCAAGGCCGAATACGGCGACATCGTCGAAGAAGAAGCGGCCGGCATGCCGGAATTCACCTCGCAGGCCGACGTCGACCAGTATATCGCCAAGCTCGAAACCGAGATGCGCGAGGCCGCCAAGAAATTCGAATTTGAGAAGGCCGCCAGGCTCCGCGACACATCAAGGAACTTCGCGACAAGGAGTTCCTCTTCGGGTAGTGCCCCCTCTACTTCCTTATGGGGCCTCGAGGCGTCCCGGAAACCGGCGCGACAATTCCCGGCATGGAAACCGGTCGGTTAACAAGGGGCCCAACTACCGGCGGAGGATCAGACGGAAGCGGGATAAGGTGGCCGGAAATGACCACATTGAACACCAGAAAGCTAGGCGTATATCCCGAAAACGCGGGACCGACGGTCAACGAATCCGCATAAATGACGGTCTTTTCGCTCAGGTAATACTGACCGCTCACGGTAGCGGATTGCGGCGGCTCAAAGTAGAAGGCATTGGATGCGCCTCCGTCGAGTTGCGCGTTCAAAATCACGACCGGCTGAATTGGCCCACTGTTAGACTGCGCGGCGCCGGAAAGCGAGATGTAGTCAATCACCAGCCGCATCCCCTGAGGAATCGCCACCGTAGTATTCGTGAAGTTGTTGACGTTGACCTGCTCCGTCACCACAAACGGAATCGGTACATCCTGTGCTGCGACCCGATGCGCAGATGAAACTCCCAACACTCCGGCCACCGCAAACAGCCGGGCCACCATCCATAGCTTCCCTTCATCGATCCTCCATGGTGCAGGTTGAATCAGCCCACGCCTAAGAGGCCGCAGATTGTCATACAGTATGTAGCATGCCGCGTCACTCTGTGACAACCGCGAAAAAAATAAATAAACGGGTGCCCCAGGTCCCTCGCATTCGGGGACCGGGGATTCCACCAAAGCCCGCACCCCCAGCGTGGTTTCCGGACGTCATCGAGATCGGGGCCACCCGCCGCCGGCTGCTCCGTTCCCCACCCTTGTCACGATGAGACCGTGACAAGGGTGGGGCGCCCGGGACGCATTCGACGAGCTGTGGTCAGATCGTCATTGGATCGCGATGCCGCTCACCATCGGGTTCTGAATCGCTCCGGGGCTGAACTGAATCACGAACTGCCCGCTGCTGTTGGCATTGGTAGTGAACGATCTTTGGACGGCTTTGAACTGGCCTCCGGCCGCCGCATATACGTCGTAGTTGGTCAGCACCTGCGTCCCATTGATGAGCACGTTGAACTCGCGCTGACCGCTTCCTGTCACGTAGTTCTCCACAAAATACAGCGTGACCGTGTGCGAAGAGTTCGATGTGTATCCGGGAATGGTGTAGGTGAATGAGCCGTAGCGCTGGCTTTGCAGTACGGTCTGCGGAGGGATGGTACCGGACAGCAAGGAAGTGGAGACGGAGTTGGTGTAGGTCAACGCAGTGCCGCCGCTGAAGTCTTCGTCCGCGGCCCAGGAGCCCGACGCAGCGCCGCCCGCATCGATATTGATCGGCGAACCGGAGCCTCCGGGTGCGGTAATAGTGAACGCCTGGGTGCTCCTGGCCCCGCAACTATTGGTGTAAGTGGCCGTATACACGTTGCTGCCCGCGCTCAGCGCGATGTTGTCGATCTCGCGCGCGGTCGAGGTGAAGCCATTCGGTCCGGTCCAGCTCCACGATCCCCCGCTCAGCGGCTGCGGTCCAAGATTCACCGCGGTGCTGGTGGAAGGGACACTCGCGCTGGATTCTTGCGTCCAGGTCCCGCTCACCGAGATATAGGGCGTGATCGTGGTGGGCGAGCAAGTAGTCGACGTTCCCACGAAGGTCGTGATGCTCTTCCCCGGAAGCGGGTAAGTGAATGAGTTGTTCGATACGCTCACCGTGCCCTGTTGCGTCAACTGGTACGAAGCCGAGGTCTGGTAGGGCGTCATCGAGGTCAAAGTCGCACCCGACATGCTGAAGTCAATGCTCGAGGATCCGCTGTTGGCATTGACGGCCACGATGACATAGTTGTTATTACCCTTGTAAGACGTGACATAGACGCCCGAGGTCGGATTGTTGTTGGCTCCGGTCATCACGTAGCCCGGTCTCACGAACTTGGAGTATTGGCCCAGCGCATAGGCATAGTAATTCGGGCTATTTCCATTCAACAACAGAGGCGTCCACCAATAGACATAGGCGTTGTACTGCGCCACCGCCATCGATTGGTGATATAGCTGGGCTGCCGAGATAGCGTCGCTGATGGTCGGCTGGGCGCTGGATCCACCTGCCGGCGTATAGGTGGTTTCGGTCATCCACACATCCTTGCCTTTGTTCTTGGCATTGGTGTAGTAGAACGGATTGACTCCGTAGGTGTGGCCGCCGACGATGGAAACGTGGCCAACCGCGTTGGAGTCGTTGAGTGTCGGATCGGACTCGTTGAGATTGAAGCTATCCGACTCCGGCATCATCAGCCTGGTAGTGATGTTGCCGCCTTGCTGAGCCACGAACGCATCCATCTGCGCGCCGCTGTAGGAACACGACTCGTAAGTCCCAGGGAGAAAGTCCGGTTCGTTCTGCACTGAGATAGCGTACAGATTCACGCCGCCGGCCTTCTCATAAGCGACGAATGCATTTAGATAGTTGGCGAAGTTAGCGTAGTTGCCGGTATTGAGGGTGCCGCCGATGGTGCTGTTATTGCTCTTCCAGACCGCGGGCGGGGTCCAGGGAGTGGCAAAGACGATGACCTGTGAGTTGATCGACTGCGCTTGTTGTGCATTTTGGAGTTCGGTCTGCCAGTTGGCGCCGCCGGTGGTGGAACTGGGATCGATGCGCGACCGGAGGATGGTGAGGCCGATTTCGCCCTGACCGGTACCAAACAAGTTGTTGGCCTGCGTCGAGTTCAGCACCGGCTGCCAGGCAGTCGAGGTGCCGAATCCGCGAATTGTCTGGTAAGTGGTGTTGAAATTGATGGAGTCGGTGGTTTGCGCGCCGGCGCATACCGCCAGGCCGAAGCACAGCGATGTCACAGCAATGCGAGTAACGTTTGTAGACATGAAAAACTCCCATTGTCAGTTCGGTAAACGTTTACGTCATCAGCCCGGGTCCACCTGGGCCATGGAAGTCGCCCGCGGTTATTGCATACCCAGGCGTCGCCTGTTCCGGTCCGAAGGCCGGCTTGCAGGCTCCTGCAAGTTACGAATTTCGTGTACCTGCAGGCATCGAGGACAACGGGGATCGAGTGGGGGAACCGAGACGCTTCTTCGGTCTTGGGCAGGACTGCAATTGTTGGCGGCGATCACAACGCCGCCCCGGCTTTTCATCCGGTTCGCAGAGAGGAGAACAGGTCCTCATTCTCCAATGCCAGCGGAGACTACTCCGCTTCAATTCAAACAGTCAAGATAAATCGCTTTGCTTGATGAGCGGCGGAGGGCCTGCAGATTGATAGATTCAACCGCCGAGGGACCTTCGAGAGGCAAAGAAGGCGGGTCGAACGGGTGCCCCCGAGCCTGCCCTGAGTCTGTCGAAGGGGGTGCTCGCTTTTGGGGACCGGGGATGGGACTCCGATCACCAGGACGTCCACCGATGGTGTGAGGCATATCACAGGCGGAACGCCTAAGATAAGGAAGAATGAAAACGCTGGCCTGTCCCCACCCGCGTTTTCAGGAGTGCGCGGGCCGGAGCCAATGAGGCGATGCGGCGCGTTGCAGAAGCGTCGGTTTCCCCCTCGGCTACCGGCTTTGCGAGTCCCTGAAAACGCCGAGCAAAGCCCGGTTGGGGTCCGCTCGAGGCTCGTCCAGCCTGCGAGAATGGTTTTGGAGCTCTCATGGCAACATTTGGAAGTTTTGCCCTCATCATCGCGTTGGTGCTGGCTGCCTACAATCTGTTCGCCGGAGCAATCGCTCTCCGCCTGCTGGCGACCGGGCAGCAGGCGCGGGTAGTCTCCGGAGCGCCTGGCTGACACCGCCCGCCGCGCTGGAATCGCCGGGTTCATCGCCGTCTCCTGCGCCGCGTTCGCCCTCGTTTACTCCGCGCTGACCAACGACTTCTCCATCACCTACATCGTGCAGCACTCCAACCGCGCGCTCGAGATCAAGTACAAGTTCGCGGCGCTGTGGAGCGGCCAGGAAGGCTCGCTGCTGCTGTGGGCGTGGCTGCTCGGCGTCTACGGTTTCATCCTGCGCCTCCGCCACAAGACCGACGTGAAGCTCTTCGCCTACGCCGGAACCATCCTCGCCGGCATCCAGGTTTTCTTCCTCGCCATTTTGAATTTCGCCGCGCCGCCGTTCTCCGTGATCAGGGGCGCGATCCCCGAAGACGGCAACGGCCTCAATCCGCTGCTGCAGTATCCCGAGATGGTGATCCATCCGCCGATGCTCTACCTGGGCTATGTGGGCTTCTCGGTTCCGTTTGCCTTCGGCCTGGGCGCGCTGATGATGCGCTATCCCGGCGAGAAGTGGATCAAGATCACCCGCGTCTGGACGCTCGTCACCTGGCTCTTTCTCTCCTGCGGAGTCTTCCTTGGCATGCACTGGGCTTACGCCGTGCTGGGCTGGGGCGGCTACTGGGGATGGGACCCGGTTGAAAACGCCAGCTTCATGCCATGGCTCACCGGCACCGCCTTCCTGCACTCGGTCATGATGCAGGAGAAGCGCGGCATGATGAAGAGCTGGAACGTCTGGCTCATCTTCTCCACCTTCCTGCTTACGCTGCTGGGCACGCTGCTCACCCGCGCCGGCCTGGTCAGCTCCGTACACGCCTTCGCGCAGTCTTCGATCGGGACGTGGTTCTACGTCTTCATGATCGATGGTGCTGGCGGTCTGCATCTTCACTTACATTCTGCAGCGCAACCATCTGAAGACCGACAATCACCTTGAGTCGCTGGTGAGCCGCGAATCGAGCTTCCTGTTCAACAATCTGATGCTGCTCGTTGCCTGCTTCGTGATCCTGTGGGGAACGCTCTTCCCAATACTCAGCGAATTTACAAGGAACGAAGGTAACAGTCGGCGCAGCGTTCTATAACGCGGTGGCGGTGCCGATCGGGCTGTTCCTGCTGTTCCTCACCGGCGTGGGCCCGCTGCTGCCGTGGCGCGCCGCGTCCATGAAGGCCATCAAGCGCAACTTCATCGTTCCCAGTCATCGCCCTCTGGGCCACCGGTGATCGTCTGCTTTGCCGCCGGAGCCAGGCCGTGGAGTGACAGCGGATTCGAGCAGGGCAAGTTCTACGCGATGGTGGGCTTCGCTCTGTCGGCCGCGGTGTTCGCCGCCATCGTCAGCGAGTTCTATCGCGGCGGGCGCGTGATCTCGAAACAGACCGGCAAGAACCTGCTCGCCTCCACCTATCTGCTGTGCCGCCGCAACACCCGCCGCTATGGCGGATACCTTGTCCACATCGGCCTGGTCATCATCATCGTGGGCCTCTGCGGCGCCGCCTTCAATCGCAACGAAGAGAAGGAAATGGGCCTGCACGACAAGCTCGCCGATCGGGCCTTACGCTCTGGAGTGCATGGGCTTCAGCCAGGACTCGAACCTCAACTATGACTCCGAGTTCGCGCATGCTCGACGTGCTCGAAGGGCGGCAAGAGCGTCTTCCAGATGAGCCCCGAGAAGCGCGTCTATCACGCCAGCACGCAGCCGCAGACGCATGGTGGCAATCCACTCCAATGCCTGTTTGGGATCTGTACGTGGTGTATGAGGGCGTGAACCCAGCCACCGGCCAGCCCATCATCAAGGCGTTTCTCAATCCGCTGGTGGGATGGATCTGGGGCGGCTTCGCGCTGCTGGTCTTCGGAACACTGTTCGCGCATCGTTCCGCCGCATCACGCCGTCAACGGCCTCGCTGAAGGTACCGGCCACGTCCGGGACCGCGAGCCCGCCGTCGCGGGGCCGCCCAGGGAGGCCGCCGATGAAGCGAGCGCGCCGCCTCAATTTCTGGATCAAGGCGGCGCAGGCCCTGTTCCTGGCCGTGGCCGTCTGCTTCTCGCTCGGCGCAAGCGATGCGGATCGCGCTTCACCGATCTCGGCCACGCCTGATGTGCACCTGCGGTTGCTCGCAGATGCTGGGCGAGTGCAACCACGTGGGCTGTCCCGACGTCGGATCCGATGCTCGATGAACTGAGCGCTGCCATTGCCACTGGACAGACCGACAAGCAGATCCTCGACTGGTTCACGACCAAGTACGGCGTGACGGTACTGGCCGCGCCCACCACGCAGGGCTTCAACCTGGTGGCATGGATCGCGCCGTTCGCGGTATTCGGCGCCGCGCTGTTCGGAACCATCCTGCTGGTTCGCCGCTGGACGGGCCGCGGCCCGTGGCCCAGGCGGCCCGACTGCAACTGCGGGCGGCCCCAGCAGCCCCGAGATGGACGCAATTCGCGAAAAGATTCGCCGGGAAACCGGCGCCGACGATGGAGGCTTTTAAGCCATGACCGAAACCATGGGCTTCTGATGGGCTCCATTCTTCTCATCGGCTATTTCTCTACACCTTCTGGCCGGAGAACGCCTTCGCCAGCCAGATCGACAAGACGCGCCTGGAGTATCTGCTGGAGCGCAAGGATCAGCTCTACGAAAACCTGCGCGACCTGAACTTCGAGTTCCGCGCCGGCAAGTATCCTGAAGAGGATTACCAGGCGCAGCGCGCACTGCTGGAGAGCGAGGCGGCGCAACTGCTGGCCGAGATCGAACATTTGCAGCAGGCGCTGAAGATGCCGTTTTAAGCCGCTGTCATCCTGAGCGGAGGCCGACCACGCGGCCGCAGTCGAAGGATCGTGCCGGCTTGCTCAGGATGACATCCACTCAACGCATCAGGAAATCAGGACTAGACCAACACATGAGATCGAACAAACTCGCACTTTCTCTTCTGCCGTATTCTGCTCTCTCTTCCTCGGCGCCACGGCGTATGCCGCCACCGTCTCCGGCACCGTCACCAACAAGACCACGGGCAAACCCTCCGCCGGCGACCTCGGTGAGCTGGTCGATGTGCAGGCCGACATGAACGCCGTGCCAAGACCACCACCGACTCCAACGGCCAGCTACAAGCTGGACGAGCCCGGCAGCGGCCCCTACCTGGTCCGCGCCACGCACCAGGGCGCGGGATACTTCATTGCCGCACCGCAGGGGCACTGGCCCCGGCGACATCAGCGTCTATGACGCTTCGCCCGAACGTCGACCATCTCCGTCGAAGACCAGATCTTCCAGCTCGAAGCGCCCAACACGCAGCAGCTCGACGTGACCGAGCAGTACGTGGTGCACAACGCCAGCTCGCCCAAGATGACCAAGTCCGGCGACAACACGTTCGAGTTCGCCATTCCGCCACGGCGCGGTCATCGATATGGCCGAGGCCACGCGGCCCAGCGGCCTGCCCACCATGGCGCAGCCCAGCCCGGCCGGCGCCAAGGGCCACTTCGCGTTCAATGTGCCCATCGAGCCTGACCAGGGTCCGGACAAAATGACGGTGTTCCAGGTTCACTATCATCTGCCCTACACCGGCAAGTACACCTTCAAGCCCGTCGGTGCTGGTGCCCACCGGCAATCTGGCGTGCAGCTGCCCAAGGCGATGATGTTCACGCCAGTTCGGGCGCGGCTTACCAGGCGATTCCGCAGGATCCGTCGGTGCAGACCTACCTGTTGAAGAATGCGCAGCCCGGCAGATCCGGCTGCTTCATCGTCTCCGGCACCGGCTCCATGCCGCGCGAACAGCAGCAGGGCGGCGGCCGCAGAAGCGCGCGCAGGCGGGCCACAGGCAGGCGGAGCCCGGGCGGCGGCATCGGCGAGCCCATCAATCAGCCCGATCCGCTGACCAAGTACAAGTGGTGGATCCTCGGCGGACTGGGCCTGGTGCTCGCGACTGCCGCGGCGTTCCTGCTGCGCAAGCCCGCGCGCGCGCTCCGGCCGGCGCGGTGCCGGTTCCCGCCAACCCGCTGTCCTGCCGCAAGCGGTTACTCCGGGCACGTCGCCATCGCCCGCCGGCAAGAACGGCGCGCTTCTCACGCGCTGAAGGAAGAGCTGTTCTCGCTCGAAAGCGAGAAGATCTCCGGAACCCTCAACGTAGCCGAATACGCGGAGCAGAAGGCGGCACTCGAAGTCGTACTGAAGCGCGCGCTCAAAAAGTCGAGCTAGCCGCACGCCGAATCACAACACCAAAACGCCCGCCGCGTAGGCGGGCGTTTTGCCTGGGCTCAATCTCACCAACAAATTTGTCATTCTGACCCTGAGTGTAGCGAAGGGGAAGAACCCGCTTTTATCATCCTTATTGCATGCCAACCGGCCTCTTGAGACTCAACGGTACCGTCCTCCGCGATCCCGCCATCGACGCGTGGATGAACCACCACGACGGCGCATTAGGAGACCTTGCGCGCCACTGGTTTGAGGTGATGCGCGCCTGCGGCGACGAAGTCCGCGAGCTCCTGCACGACGGCTGCCCGACAGCCTGCCTCGGCGACGTCCCCTTCGCCTACGTCAACGCCTTCACCGCGCACGTCAACGTGGGATTCTTCAAGGGCGCCTCGCTGCCCGACCCGGCCCGCCTCCTCGAAGGCAACGGCAAATGCATGCGCCACGTGAAGCTGAAACTGGGAATCCCCACCGACGCCGCAGCCCTCTCCACGCTCATCGCGACCGCATGGCAAGACATAAAATCCCGCGTAGAAAACGGCTAACCGAGCAAGTGACCCGGGCGCCCCGTCCAAGCTCCGCTTGGGTGGGAGGGACTTGACACGAGGCGGCGCGAACCCCAAAAACTCAAGCCTCGTTTCATAGCGAGCACAACGAAGGACCCCATCGCCCCGCCCCACTTACAATAGTTCTTGAGCAATTTAGGAGAGGTTCCCTCATGCCGCTTTCCGGTGAAGCAATCCGCTTGATGAACTACATAGACGACGTATCCGTTACCCTGCGCCGCGTGCTGGCGTTCGTCCCCACTCTGACCCCGGAAGAGCGGGCTCGTGTCGCCGAGCACCTCCGCCACTCCAAGCCCAACGCGGAAGACGTCGCTGCCGCCCTCGAAGCCAAGTAACGAGCCGTCAGCCCTCAGCCGTCAGCCCTCAGCACAAGCCGGGAAGACCAAGCTGAGGGCTGAAAGCTGAGGGCTGCTTTCATTGACCACCATCGCCATCATCGGAGCAGGCCCTCTTGGCCGCTGGCTGGCCCTCGCCGCCGCCCGCGCTGGCTTCCGCGTCTTCCTTGAAGACGTGATGCCTTCCAACCTCCACCACGCCCAGGAATACCTCCGCCAGAAACTCTCCGCCGAAGCTCTCTCCGACAACCAGTCGCGAAGTGGCACGCCCCCGCAACTTATCGAGCCACACGAGAGCCTTCCTGAAAGCCAGGAAAACCAGTCGCGGAGGGACACGGCTTCAGTCGTGCCGGTTGCACCGCCCTCTAATGGAGGGGCTTTAGCCCCTGAGGTAGTCTCCTTCGTCTCCACCGTCGAAGACGCCGTCCGAGAAGCCGACCTGGTCATCGACTGCGTCCCCGACGAGCTCGAATCGAAGCTTGAAATCCTGTGGCTCCTCGACCGCATGGCCCCGCCCCGCACGGTCATCGCCACCCCCACCACGGCGCTCTCCATCGACGACCTGGCCTCCTGCACTTATCGCCCTGAGAAGTGCATCGCCATCGCCGCCTCGCCTCGCACCCTCTCTGACGAGCGCCCCGGCTCCACCATCCGGCTCATCTCCACCCCGCGCACCACGCCCGAAGCCGTCGCCCTGGTACGCTCCTTCTGGGAGCGCTTGGGCTTCCACCCCCACTTCGAGCTCTCCACGACAACCTCGGCGACCCCCTCCTAACGGCACACTATGCGTTGAGGCGATGCAGCCGAACGGCGTGGGGTTTTCCGCGCTGGGCAACTTTCCGGCATTGTCGTACATCCGACACAGGGAAAGCCCTCGCGGGGGCGAGGGACTGGGGAGACTGAGCGGTGGGGCAGTGAGGGAACACGTGCGGATATTGGTTCTATCCTCCAAAGGCCATGGGAAGCACATAGAGACATTGGCCGAACGAACGAACAGTGAGGTGCCTCCGGGGCAAGAAATGCACATCGCCCAAAGGGGCATTGAGGTGCTTCCGGGGCAGGAAGTGCGCATCGTGGGCAGCAAGGCAAAGTTCGTGGTTCTATTCGTAGATCATGAGCGGCATCTGGCGGACCTTCTGCGTCTGGGCTCCGTTCACAGTGTGGAAACCGTCCCTCTGGGCTTGCTGAGACTTGTGAAGGAACCGGGGCCGGTGGACGAGATGGAAGCTTCGGCCTGAGAATCGTGGCGTCCCCATCTTTGCCACTCTGACACTTTTTCCCTCGTTCCCTTGGTCCCTCGTTCCCTGCTCTACTGCGGCCTCACCGTCTGATACCGCGCCACCGCATACCCCATCGCCGACCCCAAAAACACATCGGAAGGGAAGTGCGCCATGGTGGTGATGCGCGAAGCTGCGATGGTCGTGGCCAGCGCGTACGCCGCCACCGGAACCCACCAGTGATTGCGATAGCGATACGCAACCACGGTAGCCACCGAGAAGACTGCCGTAGCGTGTCCTGACGGGAAACTCGACCCCTTCAGCGGCGACTTGCCGCCGTTGAAAAATGTCCCCGTAAACGGCTCCGGCGCCGGCACGTCCGCCGGCCGCTCCCGCCGCGTGATGGCCTTGACCACCAGGTTCGGGATGAGGCTGTCGCCATAGGCCAGCGCGCCCATCAGCCCGGTGCTGACCTGGTAGTTGTCGTGCCGCGCGTAGCCCGCCACCAGCAGCCCCGTGGGCACTGCGATCACTTCGGCGGTCGTGATGAGCGGATCGAAGCCGTCATTGATCTTGTCCAGATTCTTCTGGTGATCGCGGAAGTACGGCATGATGTGCGGGTCTGCGTAGATCAGCCCCGCCGTCACGCCCGCCACCGCCAGCACTGGAACCCAGTGGTGGCCGGTCGCAAGCTTACCCGGAAAGGTGAACCAGATGTCTTTCTGGTCGTGCAGAAAATCGCGGGGCAGGCTCTTCCACGTCACCATCCGCGCGCCCTCGCGTTCCGGATGGTACTTCCGTCCGGTCGCTGTGGCAGCCGGCACCGGCGCGTCCGGAAGCGCGTCCGCAACCGCCGCCTCAGGCGCAGGCGCATCCGGAAGCCCATCCAGATTCAGCCTGACCGCCAGCACATCCGCGGCCGAGCCGTACATCTCGCTGTTTCGCGGTCTTGCGGACTCGCCGCTCTGCTGAAGCCCAAGGCCTGACGGCCGAGGGCTTACGGCTGAAGGCTGAGGGCTGTCTGCCACAGTCGCCTGTGCTGACACCGCCGCCGAAACGCCCCAGAACGGGGCACAACATGCAAAAGCGAGAAGGGAAGTGCATCCACCGAGTTTCATCAAGCGGATTGGATGCGACTTGCTGAATCCGTGGAGGTTCCCCCGTCAGAAACCCGCCTCAGCCGGAACACGGCTGTCTGAAAACAATGACAAGCCGGTCCGTAACATTATCGCTTTTTCTTCGCCTATTAACGCAATTCTGTACTATTCTTGATTCCGCACCCCGGAGGTTGCACACATGGACGTTCTGAAGAGCATCATTGCTGAATTCGACAGCGAAACCGAAAGCACTCGCAAACTCCTTAACGCCATTCCTGACGGCGCGGACTTCTCCTGGAAGCCGCATGACAAATCCATGACGCTCGGCAAACTGGCCAACCACGTGGCCGACACCACCGGCGACTGGGCCGTCCACACCCTCACCACCGATCGCCTCGATTGGGACCCCGCCGTGCCTTCACCGAGCTTCGACAACAAGGCCGGTCTGCTGGCGAACTTCGAGAAGAAACTGGCCGAAGCCAAATCCGCTCTCGCCGCCATGACGCCTGAAAAATGGGACTCCAACTGGAAATTCGTTGCCGGCGATCAGGCCTGGATCGACGACACCAAGTACAACGTTATGCGGATCTGGGTCCTGAACCACATGATCCATCACCGTGCCCAGCTCGGCGTCTATCTCCGCCTGCTCGGAGCCAAGATCCCCGGCATGTACGGCCCCTCCGCCGACGAGATGCCCGCCGAACAAGCGGCCGAAGTAGCGTAAAGACAGCCATCAGCTTTCAGCCGTCAGCCATCAGTTTCCAGCCAACCGAGGCCTGTTCCTCGCAGCGCTGAAGACTGAAGGCTGAGGGCTGAGGGCTCGCGGGACCGTCTACTCTGATTGCATGGCCTTCCAGTACCCGCAGATCTACCCCATCCTCGACTCCTCCTTCCTTCCCGCCAGCGGCCGCAAGCAATTTCTCCACGACCTCGGCGCCGCTCTCGCCGATGCCGGTGTCACGCTGCTCGAATACCGCAACAAAACCGGCTCCGACGCCGAGCTCCAGGCCGACGCCGAAACCCTCCGCGCCGCCATGTCCGATGAAACCATCAAGCTGATCCTCGACGACCGCGCCGATCTCGTCTGCAGCGTCGGCTTCGACGGCGTCCACGTCGATGCCGGCGATATCTCCGTGCGCGAAGCCCGCCGCATCGTCGGTCCCGGCCGCATCGTCGGCACCTTCGCCGGCAGCGACGCCCTCATCCCCGGCATCCTCGACGAGCCCGCCAACTACTTCGCCATCGGCCCCGTCTTTTCGACCACCACCAAGCAGACCGACAAGAAGCCCATCGGCATCGAAGGCGTTCGCAAGCTTCGCCGTCTGGCCGGCCCCGACTTCATCCTCACCGCCGCCGCCGGCATCACCCTCGACACCGCGCCGCAAGTCCTCGAAGCCGGAGCCACCACCGTCGCCGTGGCCGCCGCCCTCTTCGGCGCCGCCGACCCCGCCGCCGAGTTCCTGCGCTGGCGCGAACGCCTCGCCGATTACCAATCCTGATCCATCTTTAGGCCGTGGCTATGGACGCATCTCTCCTCTTGCGCTTACCCTTGGAACCACCGGCAAGCGAGAAATCTACAGACAACCGGAATAAAAAAGCGTAAGAATGACCCAAGTGACGACCCCTCAGCTCAGTCCCCGCACCCAGGCCGCACCCACAAAAAACGGCTCCACCAAAATGGTTCAGAGCCTGGGCCTGTTCAGTTCCACCGCGCTCGTCATCGGGTCCATGATCGGCTCGGGCATCTTCCTGGTCGATAGCGACATTGCCCGCGTCACCAACTCGCCCGCCCTTTATCTCGGCGCGTGGATCGTCACCGGCATCCTCACCCTCATTGCCGCGCTCAGCTACGGCGAGCTCGCCGCCATGATGCCCAAGGCCGGCGGCCAGTACGTCTACCTGCGCGAATCCCTCGGCCCGCTCTGGGGCTTCCTCTACGGCTGGACCCTCTTCGTCGTCATCCAGACCGGCACCATCGCCGCCGTCTGCGTCGCCTTCGGCAAAGTTCCTCGGCGTCTTCTTCCCCTCCGTCTCCACCAGCAACTGGCTCTGGCACATCGCCCACGTCCCGCCCATCCACATCGGCCCCATGGTCCTCGGCAACATGGACATCGGCGTGAACACCGCCAACCTCACCGGCATCGTCATCGTCTTCCTGCTGGCTTTCGTGAATGTCTTCGGCGTCAAGCTCGGCGCGATGATTCAGAACGTCTTCACCTCCGCGAAGGCGCTCTCGCTGGCCGCGCTGGTCATCCTCGGCCTCACCATCGGACGCAACGCCACCGCCGTCAACTCCGACTTCGGCGCGCACTTCAGCCAGTTCTGGACCAACTCCGGCTGGCACACATTGCACGCGGTTCAGGTTGGAGTGGGCGGGCCCATCGTCATGGTCAACCTGCTCGTCGTCCTCGCCGTCGTGCAGGTTGGCTCGCTCTTCTCCTCTGACGCCTGGAACAACATCACCTTCACCGCCGGCGAAGTGAAGAATCCCAAGCGCAACATCCCGCTCTCGCTGGTCCTCGGCACCGGATTCGTCATCACCGTCTACATTCTGGCGTCGCTGGTCTACATCATGGTGCTGCCCATGCATGGCGACCCGCACGGCGCAACGGTGCTCGCCCGCGGCGTCCAATACGCCACTGAAGACCGCGTCGCCACCGCCGCACTCGACCAGATATTCAGCTTCGGCGGAGCCAAGCTGATGGCCGCCGCCATCCTCATCTCCACCTTCGGCTGCGCCAACGGACTCACCCTCGCCGGCGCCCGCGTCTACTACGCAATGAGCCGCGACGGCCTCTTCTTCAAGTCGGTCGGCAAGCTCAATCCGAAGTACCACACGCCCGTCGCCGGCCTCGTCGTCCAGGCCATCTGGACCGCCGTCCTCTGCGTCTCCGGCTCTTACGGCCAGCTTCTCGACTACATCATCTTCGCCGTGCTGGTCTTCTACATCCTCACCATCATCGGGCTCTTCGTTTTGCGCTTCAAATGGCCGGCTGCCCCGCGCCCCTACCGCGCCTTCGGGTACCCCGTCCTCCCCGCCCTCTATATCGTCATGGCAAGCTGGATTTGTATCGTATTATTGCGGTACAAGCCCCAGTACACATGGCCGGGTCTGGTCCTCGTTCTCCTTGGCATTCCCGTCTATTTCCTGTGGTCCCGCCGGGCCCCCAGGGTGCAAGAAAGCTGATTCTGATCTCAAACAATTTGAGGAGGCAGGTCCTCGCCCATGTCCAGACTGTTTCGCGTTAAACCCATGTCGATGCTCACCGCCGAGGCGGCCGAACAGGGCGAACATACCCTCAAGCGCTCGCTCAGCGCCCTCAACCTCATCACCCTGGGCATCGGAGCCGTCATCGGCGCCGGAATCTTCACCCTCACCGGCCAGGCCGCGGCTCTCCACGCCGGCCCTGCGGTCGCACTCAGCTTCGTCCTCGCCGGACTCACCTGCGCCTTTGCCGGCCTCTGTTATGCCGAGTTCGCCTCGATCATCCCCATCGCCGGCTCGGCCTATACCTACGGCTATGCCACCCTCGGCGAACTGGTCGCCTGGATCATCGGCTGGGACCTCACCCTCGAATATGCCTTCGGCGCCTCCACCGTCGCCTCCGGCTGGGCTGGATACTTCAACAGCCTCATGCAGCAGTTCGGAATCATCTTCCCGCCCGCCCTCACCACTACCACCGGCAATGTGCTCGTCCAGTACAAGGGCATCTGGATCGACAAAATGTCGCTGCCTCCGGGTATAAGCGATGCCGGCCTGCCCCACGTCACCGGCCTCTTCAACCTGCTCGCGGTCCTGATCGTCCTGGTGGTCACCACCATCCTGGTCATCGGCATCAAGGAATCGGCGAACTTCAATTCCGCCATCGTGATCGTAAAGCTCGCCATCGTCGGCGTCTTTCTCGTGGTGGGCGGCCTCTTCCTCTTCGGACATCCGCAGGTGGCCAGCGCCAACTGGCACCCCTTCGTTCCGCCGCCCGATGGACACGGCAACTTCGGCTGGGGCGGAATTCCCGTAGCCGCGGCCTCCATCTTCTTTGCGTATATCGGCTTTGACGCCGTCTCCACCGCCGGCCAGGAAGCTAAGAATCCCCAGCGCGACATGCCCATCGGCATCCTCGGTTCGCTGGTCGTCTGCACCATCCTTTACATCGCCGTCTCCCTGGTCCTCACCGGCCTGGTCAGCTACAAGACCCTGAACGTCTCGGCTCCCGTCGCGCTGGCCATTGACGCCACCGGCGTCGGCTGGGGCTCGATTCTGGTCAAGATCGGCGCTGTCTTCGGCCTCGCCACCGTCATGCTCGTCATGCTCCTGGGCCAGACCCGCGTCTTCTTCTCCATGTCCAAAGACGGCCTGCTGCCGAAGGTTTTCTCGGCCGTGCATCCCAAGTTCCGCACGCCGTGGATTACGACCATCATCTTCGGCTGCTTCGCCGCCCTCATGCCGGCCTTCCTGCCCATCGACAAGCTCTCTGAGCTGGTCAACATCGGCACCCTGCTGGCCTTCGCCATCGTCAGCGCCGGTGTCTGGATCCTCCGCGTGCGCCAGCCCAACCTCCAGCGCCCCTTCAAGACGCCGCTCGTGCCCCTGGTTCCCATCCTCGGCATCGTCTCGGCCCTCTATCCTGATGACCCAGCTCATGGCCATCACCTGGATCGTCATGGTCGGCTGGCTCCTCGTCGGCCTCGTCATCTACTTCGGCTACTCGCGCAAGCACAGCAAGGTTCAGGCCCTGCCTGAGACGACCGTCGCCGCCGGCGATTGACCCAAGCCCCGGTCTCACCGCTTTGCTGAAAACTCATCCATAGCGAGGCGGAGTCCCTCCAGGGACTCCGCCCTCTTTTGAGAACTCTCCTTCCTTCCACTCCCGCCTCATTCAACTTCCTGGTGAAAAAAGCCCGAGGGAATGCCGTTTTGAAGGCGCAGGACTTCAAATTTGGTGAATAACCCGGTCGGGCTTGCCCGGTCGAGCTTATCGAGACCATACCTCAGGGGCTAAAGCCCGCAGATTCTATTGGCCTTATCGGCACGACTGAACAGCTTGGTGAAAAACTCCATTTCGACCGGTAAGTCAAAAATCGCATCGCTCTAGGATGCCCTAGGAACGATTTCCAGGAGTCGATTGGTGATTTTATATCTCCGAATCGGGCCTCAGAGCACCCCGATTTCGAGTTTTTCACCAAGCTGTTCAGTCGTGCCGCAAAGTTGCCAGAAGATGATTCGGGCTTTAGCCCATGAGGGATATTGTTGCCGAGTTGTCGGTAATTCGCCCGGCAATCAAAAGACTTGATCCCCGGGAACGGCGTCCTGGATCACCGAGATATCGCGACGCTGAGCAGATACAATCGCGAGTGATATGGATGTGAAGACGGCAATCCGGAATGGCGACGCTGAAGCCTTGCGGACTCTTCTCACAGAGGATGCCTCGCGAGCCAACGCGCTCATTCGGTGGGGAGTGAACGATCGCAATCTGACCCATCCACTTCACTACGTTTCGGATATGCTGTTCGAAAAGACTTTAAAGAAGCACAAGTCACTGCCAATCGTCGGGGCCCTGATTCAGGCTGGGGCGGATCTAGATTTTCAAGTGGACGGGAGGGGAGACACCCCGCTTATCGGAGCCGCGAGCCTCTCGGCGGAAGACGTGGGACTGACGCTATTGGACGCCGGTGCAAAGGCACAGTTGCGCGGACTCTTCGGAGAAACAGCACTTCACTGGGCGGCGCTGCTTGGCGAGGATCGGCTTGCGGATAGGCTTATCGAACGCTCCGATTTGAATCTCAAAGACGAAAAGTACAACTCGCCTCCGTTGGGATGGGCGATTCATGGATACTTCAACCCTCCTACCGGGAACAAGGGGAGGCAACTCGAAGTGGTTGCACTGCTCGTTTCGGCGGCGGCAACGGTTGAGTCTGAGTGGCTGGAATCTGTCCAAGTGAGGGCTGATCCAGCGATGCTTGATGCACTTCGTGTCAAGACGATTTGAAACCTGACAGTCAACTCAAATCTTGCCAATAGGCTGATGCGCTATTTGAGCCAAGGCTGAGGAGGGTTTTTCCGAGTTCGGGTCGTGTAGTG
This sequence comes from uncultured Acidobacteriota bacterium, assembly GCA_963819365.1. Lineage (GTDB taxonomy): Bacteria > Acidobacteriota > Terriglobia > Terriglobales > Acidobacteriaceae > Telmatobacter. The sequence continues at coordinate 25,560 of CAWFVY010000011.1, read as the reverse complement.
GGCTGCTCGGAAGTGACGAGAACGTAACGTCCGAGTCGGCGGTTATTCGACCGGAATGCGAGAACTCGGAGGCTCTTGCAGAGTCCGCCTACGGCGAATGACGTTCCGCATCCCATCTCATTCAGCCACTACTGCTGCGCAATCTCCAGGGACATACCGTGCTTCTCCAGAATTGTTCTTACCTCTGCTTCGAGCTTTCGCTCGTCGCTGTTGGATGGACGATACCAGCGCGGCAGGACGAACTTCGATCGCGGAGGAAATTGACCGATCTTTTCCTCGAAAAGCTTGAGCGAACGGGTGCCATACTGCGCCACACCGATAAACCCATCAGCAGTAAGACCCGATTGCGTTGCCGATACAGGAAGATTCAACTGGTAAGGGCCAGTCGCCCAGCGTGAATCATCTTTGAGCCCCTTGCACATGGAGTCTCCAACACACCTTTCCAGCACCTGCTCGATCCTCTGCGGATCGGCAAACCATCCCTGATTTCGGATCAATGCTGCCCCAAGCTCTTCGCCGATGATCGAACTGGCAAAGTCCTTGTCCCAGTTTCCAGGCGATTTATCGAGAAGGTCTGTCTTTCCCTTGTATGCCGATGTCCATTCCACGTAGCGCCGCCACAGCGGAGCCTCGTCCTGCTTTCTGCCATAGGGTGTGAGGTATCGGACCGCCCCGATTACGATTTCCGGATCCGGACTGTTGAGATTCTCCACAGCAAGATCGTTCAGGACAGGCGCGACGGCGAGCTCAGATATCCAGCCCAGCAAGCCGGCGCGGCAGTTGCCGTCATTCGTCGAAACCTCGTGCTTCAGTCGTTGGCGCGCCAATTCGGGATTGAACTTCGCCAGATAGGCCAGCGCGACGACGTGCGCATTACAAGGATAGTCCCTCTTCGCTTCAAGTTTGGCGATCATCTGGCTCGTTGCGGCTCCGGTTCCAAAACGTAGAAGCAGCGAGCCGAGCGCGTCCTCGCGGAATTGACTTGTGGTATCCAGGAGCGCTTGAGCCCAGATTGGCTCAAACTGGGGAAACTGCTCCTCCGGCAGAAACGCGATGGATTGCGCAGCAAGCGAGGGAGAAGCGGAACCGATCTGCGCCACAATCTCCCGGTGCGCACCCAGGGATCAAGCTCATACCAGCGCTTGAGGGCCAGGCCCTTGAGCTGCTGCAGGTCATAGTCAAACACCTGGAGGTCGCTATCGCTTTGGATGGGCAGACGGGCCAGTTTTTGCAGAATGGGGAGAAACTCCGGCGACCTGAGCCGGTCCCACTCGTTGCGCAGGTCGTCTATCTGGCTGCGGCTATCGAGATCAAGAAAGGAAAGCTTCAGCAACGAAGCCATCCGCCGCTTTACTTCGGGAGTGGAGATGTTTCGTCCATAGGCCAGCAGGGTTTGCACCGTCTCCGCCCTGGCAGCCGGCTCTTTCTTCGAGACAGCGGAGAAGGCCGCCGACCAGATGATCGGGTCGATGGCCTCGCGCTGTTTGCGAATGCTCTCTTTGTCCGAGCCCGGAGTTACGTGCAGGAATGACAAGGTAGAAAAGAACCACTGGTTGATGGGGTAATTGGGCTCATTGACTCTCTTGTTCATCGCCGCGATGGCCGTCTCGCGCATCGCCGGCGGTAAGCCTTCCAGTCCGATACTGCACTGGTACGCGAAGTTGTACTTTTCGCTCCGGAGCCGAAGCGTCATCTCGTCGATGGCTGCCGGTGTCGCGAGGTACTTGAGGTCGTCTATTGCGTTTACAAACAGCTCCTCCCGGTGTTCCGCTTGTGCCTGGCTGGATTCCCCTGGCTTCTCTTGCGGGAGCGGCTGGTCAAACAAGTCCAGATTCGGCAGGATCGACTTGAATTTTTCATTCTGCCATTCCGGCGACGCCGGAACGATTTGCAGCGTGATCGTTCCTGAAAGCGAATAGCGCACCGCGCCCTGGACCTTCGAAACGCAAAGGCTTGTTACCCTTATTGTGTAATCGCCCGGCTGATCGAAGCGAATCCATTCGTTCAGATTGACTGACGCTTCAACCGGCTTGGACGCCTTCAGGGGTGGCCAGCTCCAGCCGTGTCCTGTCCAGATGAGATCCTGCTTGAAGTACATCTCCAAAGGGTCGGACCATCCGGTGGCGGGGCTCACTACCTCGAATCGATTGCAGTCGAACTCTCCGCCGCGGCCGCGTATCAGCGTCGATATCAGATAGTCGTTGTCGTTTGGGCTGCTGAACGTAAGTTTGAGCGGGACGCGCTCGCCGATGTGAAACGTGCTTTGCCCGTTTGTAGTTTCAAACCTTAGAGCGGCTTGATCCTTTTGCGCGTCCAGCGGCAACGCCGGAAGCATTCGCGCTGCAAAGAGCAAGTGAAGATAAAGAAAGATCCTTATCTTACGCATATCCAGATGATTTTCCTTCGAGAGAGAGTATAGCCGTCGGGTCGTGGGCCACTCTTCCCTATGCCGTCTGTTCGCCGTTCGAGCTCATTTGATCGGCGGATACTCTGGCTCCGCTGACCCATCGGCTCTTGGATCGCTGGCGCCATAGTGCGCTGGACTGGAAGTATCCGTGAGCACAGCCTGGCCGCGGCCCATGGCGGTCGAGAACGCTCCACGCACATCGAGCTCATGGCCCATCTGCTTGAGCTTGTCGCGGACGTCGACAGGGATACGCGATTCAATCGTGACCTGGCAGCCGACGCCAGCGGGCACGCCGCGCTTGGTAAAGCGAGCGGTGTCGAGCGCCTCCTGGATGTCCATGTGGTAATCGACCACGTTCGACACAAACTGCGCGTGCGCCAGCGGCTGGTTCATGCCGCCCATGATGCCGAATCCGATATGCACCGTGCCGCGCTCCATGAAGCCGGGAATGATGGTGTGGAACGGCCGCTTGCGCCCCGCCAGTGCGTTGGGCGATTTGGGATCGAGCGAGAAGAGGCCGCCACGATCCTGCAGCACGAAGCCCATGCCGCGCACCGTGACGTCTGATCCGAAGGCGGCGTAATTGCTCTGGATGAGCGAGAGGATGTTGCCGTCCTTGTCCACGACCGACAGATAGGTGGTGTCGCTGCCGTGCAGTGCGCCCGGCGGAACAGTGCAGTTGGCGCGGTTGGGATCGATGAGCTTGCGCGCGGCTGGCGGCGAATTCCGGCGACAGCAATTCGCGCACCGGAATGCTGCTGAACTTCGGGTCGCCGTTGTAGTGCGTGATATCGGCGTAAGCGAGCTTCATCGCTTCGATGCGGGTGTGCAGTTCGGCTGCGCCCAGCGGGCCGTCGGCCGAGGGCGTGAACTGCTGCATGATCTGGAGCATCTCCAGCGCGGCGATGCCGTCGCCGTTGGGGGAAGCTCGTAGACCTTCCAGCCGCGATAGTCGATCGATACCGGGTCGACCCATTCGGCGGAATACGAGGCGAGGTCATCGGCGGTCATGGTGCCGCCGAGCTCATTTGAAGTTTTGAGGATTGCGTTGGCGATGGCGCCTTTGTAGAACGCGGATTCGCCTTCGGTTGCGATCAGAGTGAGTGCGTGCGCGAGATCGGGGTTGCGAAAGATCTGTCCGAGCGCGGGCGGCTTGGCCTCGGGCAGATAAACGCGCGTGCTTTCTGCGTCGGACTTAAGGCCGGGCGCGGCGTCTTCCCAGTAGCCCTGGATAATCTCCGGCACCGTGTACCCGTTGGTTGCGTAATAGATGGCAGGCTGAAAGAGATCGGCCCAGGGAAGCTTGCCGAAGCGGCCGTGCAGCTTGGCCCAGCCATCGACTGCGCCGGGGACGGTGACCGAGTCGATGCCTTTCTGCGGCATGGCATCGGTTCCTTTGGCGCGGAGATGATCGATGGTGAGCAGCTTGGGCGCCCAGCCGCTGGCGTTGATGCCGTAGAGCTTGTTGGCCTTTGCGTCCCAGTAGATGGCGAAGAGATCGCCGCCCATTCCGTTCATCATGGGTTCGGCCACGTTCAGCACCGCGTTGGCCGCGATGCCCGCATCGATGGCCGAACCGCCGCGCTCGAGGATGCGCGCGCCGGCCTGCGATGCCTGGACATAGCTGGTGGCCACAATGCCGTATGGCGTGACCACCATGCTGCGGCCGTAGTTGCGCTGCTGCGCGACGGCGACCGGCAGGAACAGGATGCAGAGGATGAACAGCGAGGGCAGGGAATTGCGCACAAGGGTTCGCATGAGTCTCCGTAGCGGGCGGGATACCACACGAGCATAGAGCAGCGGAGTTCTTCGCTCCAAAAATGAGCGGGATGGAGATCGTGCAGTCTCTCCATCCCGCGATGAGTCTTGCTTGGCGTGCTCAACCGGCCAGAGCCCTGGGCCTGGCCTTCGTTCATCTCTTCACTACCAGCTATAGAGCGTCAGGTTATCGAGATACACCGTCGACGATCCCGACGTTGAGGTATAGCCGTCAATCTGGAAGTTCGAGTTAATGCTTGGACCCCAGCCCAGGGCGAACCCGGAGAGAACGGTGATATTGAGGTCCTGCTCCACGCCGTCGAGCCAGACAGCTTTGTAAGTCACGTTGCCCGAGTTATCGCGCGAGTATTGAATCTGCACGTGGTGCCAGGCGTTGGTTGACCACTGCTGCGGATCGCATGACTGAGTGGAGTGGAGCCAGTGATCGACCGGGCTTGTCGGGGTGCCGCCGTTCGCCGTGTAGTCCCAGGTATGCGACCAGCCGTCGCACTGGAATCCAAAGATCACGGTCTGCCCGTTTGCCATCACCTGGTTGAGATCCATCTCGATGTTGGCGATGCCGGTGGACGGGCTGGCGAGATAGATCTGGGCATCGTAGACGAAGTTGGTCGAGTTCTGGTCTTTGCCGAACTTCACGTTGTAGCGCTCGCCGCCATAGCTGGCGTACGTCGTTGCAAACTTCCGCGCCGAGCCGCTCATGGCAGGCGACGTGACCAGGCTCATGGTTCCGGTGGATGATCCGGGGGTGCCGAGATCATGCTCGCCGGTCCACGCGGCGAGGTTCTGCAGGGCCTTGGTCATCACCGCGTTGGCTGGAATGGAAGGCGCTGAAGTGGGGACCGTCACCGTGAATGGAATATCGCTCACGCACGAGGACCCGTTCACGCCCCACGACTTCACGTGCAGCGTGTGAGAGCCGCCGTTTGCGCTGAGGCTGGCGTTCACGCCGGTTCCGCTGACGATCGTGGTGGAAGCGCTCCCGTCGAGCGAGTAGCCGAAGGCGCTGATGGTCTGCCCGAGGCAGAGCGTGCCTGAGGCGGCGACCGCAAGGGGTGAGGTAACCGATGCGCCGCTGACGGGGCTCGATACGGCGACGTTGGTTGTGGTCGGCGTCGACGAACCCTGGATCACGTTGATGGTCACATTCGCCGTGCAGGAAGCGCCCTTGTTCCCCCACGACTTGACGTGCAGCACGTGGGCGCCGGTGGCCGAGGATACGCTCGCGGTCATCGCGGTTCCCGAAGCCACAACGGTGTTGGAGCTGTTATCGAGTGAATAGCCCATCGATGCGATTGATTGCGATGAGCAGGGGCTGGCAACTGCGGCAAAGGCAAAGGGTGAAGTGACCGTCGAGCCGTTCGCTGGGCTACTGACGGTGACACTGGCAAGGGCTGGCGCCGCGCACAGCGACGCGAGGACAGAGAGGCAGAGAGCTTTCATCGAGAGCCTTACCATTTCTCTGCAGACACATATCGGCTTACAAGATCTGATCTTGAGTGAGGACAGACCTAGTCCAACCCGCCGAGACAGGGGAGGAGGTGCACAGGGAGCCTCTAGATCTAACGACTGTATTCTTTGCAGCTTTAATGTTGTGTAGACCGTATCCCAAGTTGGAAAACGAAATCAACTAGAATTTTTAGCAGGCCAGAAAACCTATGACGGCCATCACGCATCGCGTGGCTAAGTTATTGAATTTGCACCAGCGAGTGGAAGCCGGGCGATGAGCGTGACTTTTCTTTGCCAAGCCTGAGAGTTCTTTTTGCGGGTGTCCGCCCGGGTGCGTGGGGAAGGAAAGGAACCGTCCGCGGTACGGTTTCGTACTCTGAAGCGGCGAGTGCAACTTTGTCCCCGGGCATGCGTCTCAATCGGGAGGCGCGCCCACTACCTCAAAGGCGCCGCCGGAGGAACCGGAGTGACTCCCCAGGAACAACAGCTCTTGATGCAACTGACCCAGCGAATCAACCAGACACAACTAGAGGAGAAGGATCCCGACGCGCAGAATCTGCTGGGGCGCGAGCTGGGCGCAAATTCCGATGCGCTCTACATCATGGCGCAGACGCTGCTGGTGCAGAACATGGCTCTGGAGCAGTTGAAGGCGCAGGTGGCGCAGCTGAAGCAGGCGCCGCAGCAGCCGGCGCATGCTACCAGTTTTCTGGGACGCCTGTTCGGCGAGACGGATCAGCCGCAGAGCGTGCCGCTGCAATCGGCCCAGCCGCAATATCAGGCGCCGCAGCAGTACCAGCAACCGCATGGACAGGGCTGGCAGCCGGTTCCCAACTATCAACAAGCGCCGCCGCCGTATGGCCAGCCGCAGTATGCGCAGCCGCAGTATGCCGGCGTGCCTGCCGGTCAGCCCAGCTTCCTTCGCGGGGCGATGCAGACTGCCGCGGGAGTTGCCGCGGGCGCGCTGGTGTTTGAAGGCGTTGAATCGCTGATGCACGGCTTTGGCCATGGCGGAGGCTGGGGCGGTCCGGGCATGGCTGGTTACGGCATGGGAGGCGGAGGTTTCGGCGGCGGCTTTGAGCGGCCTGTCGAAGAGACGGTCGTCAACAATTACTACGATCAGCAGGGGCCGGGTGGCGCGGAGCATCACGTCGGCGGTGCGGGCCTCAACGACCAGCTCGATCGCGACTTCGGCAGTGAACATCAGGGCCACGAGGCTGCACAGTTCGCCGATGCCGGCGACACCTCAGGAGCGCGTCAGGATGCCGGGCAGTTCGACCAGGGTAATTACGACAACGGGCTGGACACGGTTGCCGATAACAGCGCGGACAACGTGCAGATCGACGACTCCGGCGGCAGTTTCGATGACGGAGGCGGGGTCGGCGATAGCGGCGGATTCGACGGCGGCGGCTTCGACAACAGCGGCGGAGACGGATTCTAAAAAGCAGGGAACAGGCAACAGGGAACAGTAAAAGCCCGGAACCGGGGAATTCGTTCTGTTGCCTGTTGCCTGATCCCTGTTGCCTGTTCTTTAGTTCGATGGGGCTGCTGCCGGCCTCACGGCCTCCACCCGCACCACCTTGCAGTCCAGCTTTTTCCCCCGGCTGCTCTTGAGCTTCGCCTTGTCATCGTCGAGCTCGAAAGTGATGTTGCCGCCCACGGGCCACTCGGTGGCCTTGATCTTATCGTCGTTCTTGGTTCGGCAGACGTACTCGCTCCCCGAGGCGTCGAAAGTCAAGTCGAAAAGCTGTTTCTTCTGGTTCTTGTCGGTAGTTCCGGCTGGTTGAAAATCCTTGAGCGTTGCCGCTCCCTTCTGCTTGTCACCAGCCATAGCCGGCAGGCTGCAAAGCAGAACCAATCCCAATACGCTCTTGTTGAATCGCATGCTCCATCCCCCGGGAAATTGAAACCAGTTTCGCAGCGTTTGCCGCGGATCGCAAGCTCTCAGGAAGGATCCCGAGCCGGCATCCGTTTTCTGTTCCCTGATCTCTGTTCCCTGATCCCTGCTTTACTGCTGCTTTCGTCCCCAGTCGAAACGGCGGCCGAGAATACCCTTGATGAGCCAGCGATCGGTTGCAGCGGTGGGGCCGATGCCCGCGCCGAAATTGATCTCCCACTTGGGCGAGACGTTCAGATCCGATACCAGGAAGATCTGCTGCTGCTGCTCGTGCAAGGGCAGGATATCGGCGATGTTGCCGTAGTCGGCGTAGTACTCGACGCCGGCGCTGACCACCTTTGTGAAGTCCCAGCCCACCTTGACGCCGGGGGCGAAGTCCATGCCTTCGTGGATGCCCGGACCGTGCAGCGTGCGTTCGAGCGCAGGGTTGATCGCCCAGTAAAGCCGGCCCATTTGCTTATCGACGATCGGCCGGATCTCCCATGTCCACGTGTCGGGCGAGAAGCGCGGCCGCTGGTATCCGATCTCCTGGCTGAGGCTCACGCCCACCGGCCAGTGCCAGCTATCCGGGGCGCGCACACGCGGACGGATATGGTCGCCGACCCAGTCGAAGCCGGCATCCGGCTTGATGCTGGTGAAGACGTAGAAACCTACCTCGGACCAACTGGTGATGCCCTGCGTGATCTCCACCGTCTCGTGCACCGCGTGGTGCGTGGGAGCCACGCCGTCCACATAGTCCTTCTGGCCCTGGGCGGTGAAGTTTGAATGCAGTTCGAACATGGTTGTGCGCGGCCGCACGGTGTCCGCGCCGTATACCTGGATCTCGTAATTTCCCTGGGCTAGCGCGGCAGGAGCGAGACAGGCCGCCAGCATGAAAAGAAGGAATGAATGCTTCAAATGTGCTCCTGAAGTGTGCTCGAAGAGGAACCATGGTGCGTCGTGTTTCTTTCGTAGGACGCCTGAGCAGTTCGCATCGATTCAAGCCTAACGTAAAGAAGCTGTGAGCGGCGTGATGGAGGCTGCGGAGTTGTCCGCCGCGATGTGATGGAGGCTCCTAGTCCGTCGCGGCAATCGCATTGCCCCTGGCTTCATCCGGCGAGGTCTTGCGCGCGGCGTAGAGATACCAGAGCAGCCAGACGGGGGCGGTCCAGACGTAGTAAGGCGAGGTGAGTTGGACCTGCGCGAGGACCTCGACAAGGGCAACAAGGGCGACTGCCGCGAAGGGCAACAACGATCGTCCAGTCGCTGCACAGCGATACGCAGCGGCGACGATCGCCGGCACCAGGATGGTCTCGTCAGTGAACCAGGAGTGTGGCGCGCACAACTCGGAGACGCACAGCAGCAGAAGACCGTGCTGCATCCAATCCCAACGCTCGCGGTTTCGCCAGTAGAAATAGACGCCCCACAGCGATCCCAGTATTGCCGGAACGAATTGGAGACTCACGCTGCCGGGGGCCACCAGGAGCCGAAGGGTCTGGCTCAGGTCGGGCACGAAGTCCTGGCGCACCTCGGCTGTCGAGTGCATCATTTCGGCGTACTGGCTCCATGCGTGCGGATCGAACCACCAGGCGATGAGGCAGCAGAGCAGCATGCCGGAGAGCGTTCCGGCAACGAATCGCCACGCGCGTTCGCGGAGAGCCCATAGCAGCAGAACCAGACCGATGGGCAGAAACAGGTGCGGCTTGACGAGGCACAGGGTGAGAGCCAGGCCGCCCACAAACGGCCGCGACCTATGGCAGAAAAGAAAGGCTGCTACTCCCAACAGCATGATGGTGCCCAGTTGCCCGGCCATGAGGCTGGCGACGACAGGCGGGAATGCATAACCGAGCAGGTGGAGCCGCTGGTCCGCATCGCCAAGCTGGATGCGGATCATGCGAATGGAAAGAACCAGGCAGCCAACCAGCAGCAACAGCCATAGGGTGGCTCCGGTTTTGGCGCTCACCAGGCCGAGAGGCAGAACCAGAAAGAAGGCCAGCGGCAGATTAAGGAGCATGTTGGGCTTGGGGCCCACCAGGCCGACCTGGCGCTCCAGGGCGAGAACCTTTTGTGAGTCGTATGGGTTTGCGTGATGGACGAGCTGCGTGCCGGCGGCCCAATAGGCTACGAAATCGCGGTCCTGCACGCCATCTTTACTGATTTCCGAACCGATGGCTGCCACCAGGGCCATGGTGATGGCGAACAGACAGAAGTTGGCGACAATGCGCAAAGATGGTTTCAGGCGGGTCGCTCCATCCGCCGGAAAGCGAGCGTGCTCTCTGTGTCCATGATGATAGGGTTCATTGAGATTTCGATCATGATAACCGGAGTGCGGGTTAGCGTCTATCGAGCGGATTGGCGCGCATTCTTTTCGCTGTCATTCATTGGCGGCGGCCACAGGGTTAGGACGCCGCATGGGCGCGATGGCGGCCGCGGATTCGACCGCCGCGACGGGCCGGGTGCGGGCTGGGGGCCGCTCCTCATCTCGAATCCCCCGAATGCTATACTCGCAAGGGCGGCGCGTGTGAACGCCTGCATTTCTCACCATCTGAGGTTCTCATGTCCGGCCATTCGAAATGGGCCACAATCAAGCATAAGAAGGGCGCGCTGGATGCCAAGCGCGGCAAGATATTCACCCGCCTGATCAAGGAAATCACCATTGCCGCCAAGCAGGGCGGCGGCGATCCCGACGGCAACCCTCGGCTGCGCACCGCCATTCTCGCCGCCAAGGCAGAAAACATGCCGGCTGACAATATCAAGCGGGCCACCCAGCGCGGCACCGGCGAGCTTGAGGGCGTTAACTACGAAGAGATCACGTTCGAGGGCTACGGCCCGGGCGGCGTGGCCATCATCGTTGAAACCCTGACCGATAATCGCAACCGCACGGTGAGCGAGATCCGCCACGCCTTCTCGAAGCACGGCGGCAACCTCGGCAACACCGGTTCGGTCCTGCACATGTTCTCGAAGAAGGGCGTGATCGCCGTCGACAAGAACGCGGCCACGGAAGAGCAGCTCATGGACATCGTGCTCGAGGCTGGCGGCGAAGACCTGAACGACGAAGGCGATACCTGGGAGATCCTCACCGATCCCGCCGGCTACGAGGCTGTACTGAACGCCGTCAAGGCCGCCAAAATTCCCGTCGAAAACAGCGAAGTGACGATGATCGCCTCGACGTACACCCAGCTCGAAGACACGGGCGCCAAGCAGATGATGCGCCTGCTTGAGGCTCTGGAAGACTTCGACGACACGCAGAATGTGTATTCGAACTTCGACATGACCGCCGAGCAGATGGAGCAGGTCGCCGGCTGACTGGTTCTTCCGTATTAGCTTGGAAGGGCCGCCAGAATCGGCGGCCTTTCTTATGAAGTCAGAACATCTTTATGACAAATTGACGCACTGAGGAACGAAAGTTGATTGGATACTGGAAGGTCTTGCCTGTCTTGGTGCTGACTGCCATGCTCACCGCTCACGCTCAGGGCGACGCCAACCAAACCGCCACGAATTCGCGAAGCTGGACGCCCGTGGCTCCGCTGGCCGACGACAGCCCGGCTCTGCATGCGCGCGACAGCCGCGCCTTCCACTTCGGCCCCTTCATCAATTACGGCAACGGCCTCAGCGACCGCTCCGACTTCCGCTTCCTCTCCGCTGGAGTAGAAGGCGGGAAGGCTCTCACGCCGGTTCTTCATGCCGGCCCGCTCAGCGGGCAGTTTGAACTGGCCGCGAACATCATGCCGGTGTGGTCGGCGTTCACCCCCGCGCCGCACACGGAGACCCGCACCTGCATCGGCGAAGGAGGCACCACCGTTCCCTGCGAGCTGCCCGTGGGCGGCGGCAACTACTTCGGCGCCAGCATCACGCCGGTCATCTTCCGCTGGAAGTTCGCGACTCCGTGGAAGGCAGTTCAGCCCTGGCTCCAGGGGCAGGGAGGCGTCGTTTACACCACGCACAAATTTCCCGCCGGATGTACTGGTTATCCCCGGCATGGCGGGCGGAACCTCGGTGTGGAACTTCACTTCAGGAGCGGGTCTGGGAATGCACTGGTTCACCCGCCCCCGGCGTTCCGTTGACTTTCAGGTCAACGCGATCCACCTCTCGTCGGCATCGCTGGGCGATCGCAACCCCGGCGTGAACGCGCAGATCCAGGTGCAGGTCGGGTACACCTTCTGGCGATGACACCTCTCAGCCAATCCGGCATCGCGCCAGGCGCTGTGGTCGAGTGCGTCCCGAATTTCAGTGAAGGCACAGACCGCGAGCGCCTCAAGGCGATCATCGCCGCCATGCATGTGGAGGGCGTGCACCTGCTCGACTGGTCGATGGACGCGGACCACAACCGCTCCATCGTGACCATTGCGGGTGAGCCCAATGCCGTGGTCGAGGCTGCGGTTCGCGGCGCCGGCAGGGCGGCGGAGCTGATTGACCTGACCATCCAGCATGGACAGCATCCCCGCATCGGTGCGGCTGATGTCATCCCGTTCGTGCCGGTCTCGGGCATCCGCCTGGAGCAGTGCGCTCTGCTCGCCCGCCAGGCCGGGCTGGAGATCTGGCGCCGCTTCGGCATTCCCATCTACCTTTACGAGGCCGCTGCCGCCCGCCCTGACCGCGCCAATGTCGACGATATTCGCCGCGACCAGTTCGAGGGGCTTCGCGACATCGTGCGTAAGGACGCCTCGCGCCGACCCGATGTGGGCGGCCCGGGCCTGCATCCCACCGCCGGCGCATGCGCCGTGGGAGCCCGCAAGTTCCTTGTTACCTATAACATCTACTTCGACTCGGGCGACGTGGCCATGGCCCGCGCCATCGCCAAGGAGATTCGCTCCTCCGGCGCCGGCAAGGGCGTCAAGGCACTGGGAGCGCTGGTGCACGGCCGCGCGCAGCTCGCCATGAACATCACGGATTACGAGCGGACCCCCATCTCCGAGGTCTTCGCCAAGGTCTCAAAACTGGCCGCCCGCCACAAAACCGCCACGGTTGAGGGCGAGGTCATCGGCCTCATTCCCGAGGCTGCCTGTGAGCGCGACAGCGAGTGGATGCGTCAGTTGGTAGAGTTTGATCCCGCGGCCAGGATTCTCGAGCGCCGCCTGGAGAACCCGCTGGCCTGGCCCGACAAACGCTGATGATTCAGCCGTGATTCGGCCACCGCAATGCAGCGGATTCCTCCCGGCCCGCCGCAACTGGTCCGCCGGATTCGGGGTTCATGAAGATGTGCTGTGACGCTTTCAGAGGCGTCTAAACCAACTAGCAGGTAAAATAAAAAGAAGAGGAACGTGGTTTCCAGAGGCATTCTGATCAGGTAGGTCCGGGCTGGCAGGTCCGATACCTCAGGGCCTGAAGGCCAGAGCCCTTTCGGCTGCGGATGTCCGGGCTAAAGCCTGGACCTACCAGAAGCCGATCTGACCGAGGCCAGAAGCCGATTCCGGCCGAGGCATCATCGGGCGAGCTCAGCGTTCCGGAGGAAGAGAGATTTGTTGAACAGGTCATTGAAGAGCTTTTTGACCGCTTTTGCGGCGGTTGTGGTTGCTTCGGGCATCTCTGCGCGCGCCGCGCAGCTATCCACGGATGCGCGTTCCGCCATCCCCCGCGATGTGCAGCAGCTTGTCGTCATCGACTACCGCGCCATGCAGAACTCGCCCACCGCGATGCAGTTGCGTGATCGCGTGATGCCGCCCGATCTGCGCCAGTTCGACGAAGCGCTGAGCCGCTCCGGACTGAACGAAAATCACGACGTCGACCAGCTCGCCTTCGCGCTCTTCCGCCCCAATCCGGCGCAGGAAGAGGTCACCACCGTCGGCATCGCCCAGGGGCAGTTCCCCATCGACGACATCCTCGCCAAGTTCAAGAAGAAGGCCATCAAGCCCAAGCTCATCCGCACCAACAAGGTCTACCCCATGGGCAAGACCGGCTTCGTGCTCTGCTTCGTTGACCAGTCCACCCTGCTGTTCGGAATGCCTGAGGCGGTGAAGGCGTCGCTCGATGCGCGCGACGGCATCACGCAGTCGCTGCTCAACAACTCCACTCTCATGGAATCCATGCGCGCGGTTGACTCGGAAGATCTGTGGAGCGTTCTCGATCAGAAGGGCACGCAGAACATGATGAAGCAGGTGCTGGGCGAGGCGGGTTCTGTGGCCGACTTCGAGTCGGTCCGCAAACGTCTGCAGGTCTCCTACTACTCCATGGACTTCCAGCACGGCGTCAAGTTCGATCTCACCATCCACACTGGCGACGCCTTCGCCTCCGCGACGGTCTCTTCGCTGCTGAACGCGGCCGTGGTTTACCGCCGCATGACCGGCGACGAAACCGAGAAGATGGCGATGTCCGGCACGGACGTCACATCCACCTCCGGCAAGCTCACCATCCACTTCTCCGCCAGCGATTCCGACTTCGCCAGCCTTCTCAAGTCGCAGCTCTTCCAGAGCATGGTGCGATAAAGGCAGGGAACAGGCAACAGGGATCAGGGAACAGAAAGATAAAGGCTGCATCGGATGGCGATGCAGCCTTTGCTGTTACCGGGCGTCAACTTTGGGCGAAGATGATGGCGGGCCTTAGCTTCCGTTGCCCGCGCTATCGAGCATCCGAATTTGCTTCCAGGGGGGTAGCGTGCGTATCGAGACATTCCAGGTCATCAAGCTTATAGAACGCTCCTCCGAGCTTCCTGCCCTCAAGCCAGCGGCAGTATGCCTCATCGTCACGGATATAGAAGATCACCACCACGGGGCCGCCCGACTTCAGCCTTGCACAATCACCACGGTTGAGTTCTCTCTCCACCTGACTCGCTCCCGTGAATCAGTATGTGTTCTGAAACACGCACTTGCAGTGACCAAACTCACACTCAATCGGAAGAATCGTGGCGCCGCCCGGCTACTTTGCCTTCGCCAAAAGCGGCTTCAAAACCGGCATCAACGTATCGGCAATGATGTCAGATCCCTTCGCCGTCGGATGAATCCCGTCGCCTTGAATCGTTCCGGGGACCTTCACTACGTCCTTGTAGAGCATCGGAACGAACGCCGTATGGTGCTTCGCCGCGAGATCGCGAAAAATCCCCTCGAAGGCATGAATGTAGTCCGCGCCGTAGTTAGGCGGCAGCGTAATCCCCGCTAGCAGCACCTTCACATGCGCCTTTTCAAGCTGCGTCAGCACGGTGTCGAGATTCCGCCGCGTGGCATCGAGCGGCAGCCCGCGCAGGCCATCGTTGCCGCCATATTCCACGATCACCACCTGCGGCTGCAGCTTCAGAATCCCGGGGACGCTCGCGACGGCATCTTTGGTCGTGGCGCCGCTGGTGCCTTCGTTGACTACCTTGTAGTGATAGCCGGCCGCCTCCAGCTTGCGCCCGAGCGCTGCCGGATAGGCCTCATTCGCCTGCAATCCGTAGCCGGCTGTAATACTGTCGCCAAAGCACACCAGCACCGGCCGCTCCGCCGCAAACGCCGGAAGTGCCACAATCAGTAATAGGAATGAAACGAGAACACGCCGCGATACGTCCACAATGACAGTGTAGAAGCAGAGAACAGAGAACAGAGAACCAGGGAACAGAGAACAGGGAACAGAGAGCGGTTCGGTGGAACCGCCGGTTTGCAACTGCGTATCAAAGAATAGGCGAATAGCCTTTGATCCCTGATCTCTGGCAACTGTTTTTGATCTCTGTTCTCTGATCTCTGACCACCACCGGGAGACCCTCTTGATTGAAGTACGGGACGCAAGCAAATCGATTCAAAACGGCACGCGCCGTGTCGACATTCTGAAGGGAATCTCCCTCACCATCCCTGCGGGCCAGTTCGTCGCCATCGTGGGCGCCAGCGGCAGCGGCAAAAGCACGCTGCTCGGCCTGCTGGCCGGGCTTGATTCGCCCAGCTCGGGCGAGATCTGGCTTGACGGCGTGCCCATCCACAACCTGGCCGAGACCCAGCTCGCCGCCGTCCGCGGCCGCAAGATCGGCTTCGTCTTCCAGTCCTACCAGCTCATCCAGACGCTCACGGCGCTTGAAAACGTCCTGCTGCCCTACGAGCTCAACTCCAGCGGCGCCGGCCTAGGCAAAGCCCGCGAACTGCTCACGTCCGTCGGCCTCGCGGAGCGCATGGATCACTACCCCGTCCAGCTCTCCGGCGGCGAGCAGCAGCGCGTCGCCATCGCCCGCGCCTTCGTCGTCGAGCCGCCCATCATCATGGCAGACGAGCCCACCGGCAACCTCGACACCGCCAATGGCCGCATGATCCTCGACCTGCTGCTCGAACACAACAAGCGCGCCGGAACCACGCTGGTCCTGGTCACCCACGACCCCGGCGTGGCCGCCTCGGCTGACCGCCAGATTCACCTCCGCGACGGCCTCATCGTCGAAGACACGCTGCCCTACGCTGCGGAACCCGCGGCCGAGAAGGCCATCCATGGCTAGCCCAGAAGCTCCAGCCGTCAAGCGAGCGCTCAGTTGGCGCCGCGCCGCCGCCATCGCCCTGCGCGACCTCAAATCCGCACCCGGCAAATTTGGATTCGTCATCCTCTCCGTTGCCATCGGCGTGGCAGCTCTGGTCGGCGTCCGCGGATTCGCCGAGAGCTTCCGTCGCACCCTCGGCCTCGAAGCCCGCTCGCTCATGGCCGGCGATCTCAGCGCCCGCGTCTTCGGCATGCCCACTCCTGCCGAAAGCAAAAAGATCGACGCCGTCCTCCAGAAGACCACCGGCACCCGTTCCACGTGGGTTACGGAGACCATCTCCATGGCTTCCGTCCCGCCCGATCCGGTCCCGCTTGCTCGTTACTCTAAAAGCCGTCGATCCAACAGTCTATCCGTTCTATGGTGAAGCAACACTTGAACCAGCGATGAGTCTCCAGCAGGCTCTCGCCGGCGACTCCGCCATCGTAGCCGATGAGTTCCTGGTCCGCCTCAACGCCCACGTCGGCCAAAACATCCACCTCGGCGGCAAATCCTTCCGCATCGCGGCTGTCCTCAAGCAGGAGCCCGACCGCATCAGTGCCGGCGCAGGGATGGGTCCCCGCGTCATGATCTCCCGCGCCAGCCTCGACTCGACCGGCCTCATCGCTCCCGGCAGCCGCGCCGCCGCCCGCCTGCTTGTCAAGCTGCCTGACCCGCTGCCCAAAGGCGTGACCCCGCAGACCGTCCGTAAAGACCTCGAAACCGCCATGCCCGACGCCCAGGTGATGGACTACCGGGAAGGGAACCCGGCCATCACCGACGGACTCGACCGCGCCACCGCGATCCTCTCGCTCATCTGCCTGGTTGCGATGGTGCTCGGCGCCATCGGGGTCGCCATGGCCATGCATGCCCACCTCGAGCAGCGCATGGACATGCTGGCGATTCTAAAAGCGGTGGGCGCCGGCTCGTCTGACCTGCTCCGCATCTTCCTTCTCCAGACCCTCGGCCTCGGCCTCGCCGGAGGACTCGTCGGCGTCGCGGCGGGCATCGCCGTAATGGAGGCGCTGCCTGCGGTCTTCGGAAAGCTGCTGCCGGTCCACACCATCATGGAGTTCCCCTGGCGAAGCATTGCCGCCGGCCTCAGCACCGGCCTCCTGACGACGCTGCTCTTTTGCCTGCCCCCTCTGCTTGATGTCCGCTCCGTCCGCCCCGTCCTGGTTCTGCGGCGACTGGTCGAGTCCGGGCCTGAGGGCATCGGCGGCTTCTTCGCCAAACTCTGGTCCCGCCGCCTCCAACTCGGAATCGCCGTCGTCGTCGTGGCTGCGCTCGGCGGCATCGCCTGGGCACTCTCTGACTCCGCAATCGTCGGCACCTCGTTCGCCCTCGGACTCACCGCCGCTCTTGCGGTCCTTCTCGTCCTTGCCTTCCTTCTCCTGCGCTTTCTGCGCTTCCTGCTCAATCGCGTCCGTCTGCATCTGCCGTCATCGCTCCGTCACGGCCTCGCCAACCTCTACCGCCCCGGCAACCAGTCGGCCGCGGTGCTGGCGGCGCTCGGCACCGGCGTCATGTTGATCCTCTCGGTCTATTTAATGCAGTCGTCGCTGCTCCGCGAGATCCGCGAGACCGCCTCCCCCAAGCTGCCCAACGTGTTCCTCATCGACATCAGCTCGGACGAAGTTCCCGGCCTCCGCGACTTCTTCGCCCATCAGAGCGGAATCACCGAGCAGCCCGATCTCATGCCCGTCGTTCGCGGCCAGTTCATCGCAATCCACGGCAAGCCACTGGAGCAGTTCCAGGGCCAGCATGTCCCCATGCGCACGCTGCAGAACGCCGAGCTGACCTGGGCTGATAAGCTTCCCGACGGCAACAAGATTCTCAAGGGCACATGGTGGACTAAGCCCGACGCGCAGCAAATCGCCGTAGCCGACTGGGTTGCGGACCGCCTGCATCTCGCCGTCGGCTCCAGCATGGAGCTGAACACCGCGGTCAATGGAGTCCACAAGCTCGCCGTGGCGGCCATCTTCCGCAGCGACGGCCAGCACACTTCGAGCCGGGCCTCCTTCGTCCTGCCCTCTGGCGCGCTCCAGGGCGAGTCCGCCACCTGGTATGGCGGGGTCCACGTCGTCGCCGCGCAGATTCCCTCCATTGAGCGGGCCCTCTTCAAGGCCTACCCCACCGTAACCGTCATCAATATCGCTGACATCCTGACGCGCATCGAATCCGTGATCGACCAGATCACCTTTGTCATCCATTTCCTCGCTGGGTTCTCCATCTTCGCCGGCCTCACCATCCTGGCTTCGTCCATCGCCAGCACCCGCTTCCGCCGGATGCGGGAGGCGGTAGTGCTCAAAACACTCGGCGCCACCCGCATGCGCATCGTCCGCATCTTCAGCGTGGAGTTCAGCGTACTGGGCCTGCTTGCCGGCATGGTCGGCGTGGTTTTTGCCAACCTGCTCACCCGCGTCCTGCTCCACCGCATGCAGGTCGGTTTTCATGTGGACTGGCCCGGCGCCTCCGTCGCCCTCATCGGCACGGCCATCCTCGCCACCGGCACGGGCTGGATCGCCAGCTACCGGATTCTGGGACTCCGCCCCCTCGAGGTGTTGCGCGAGGAGTAGACAAACGCCGCCTCCCGGATGCAGCATTCTATGCGGGTCGAAGCCGCTCAATGTCGGCTGCCGGGCAGTCTCATTTCCCGTAAGCTGATTAAATTCTGCTGTACCCCAGCCGGGCCGCATCGAACTAGGTTAGATTCGTTGCATTTACTTCGGTTCGGGCCCCCTCTGTGGACTAAAACAATTCGCTCCTGCTGGAGGTCAGCAAATGTCTGAGGACGTTCTCCCCAAACGCATTCTCATCGTCGACGATGAGAAGAACATCGCCGATACGCTCGCCATGGTGTTCAACATCAAGGGTCACGAAGCCATGGCCGTCTACAGTGCCGAGAGCGCCGTGGAGACCATTGAGACCTTCGAGCCGGACATCGTTCTGAGCGACGTGATGATGGGCAAAATGACTGGCGTTGACCTGGCTATCTATCTCTCCAAGGCGCGCCCTGACTGCAAGGTGTTGCTCTTCTCCGGACAGGCCGCCACCGCCGACCTGCTCCGCGAAGCCAGCCGCAAGGGACACGAGTTCCGCCTCCTCGCCAAACCCGTCCATCCGCAGAAGCTGCTCGAGGACATCTCCGCACTGTAGAGCCGTAGCTCCATCCGATCCCATCATTCGTAGTGCCGGTGTCCTCACCGGCTGTTGTGCGGGTGTCCCCACCCGCACCTGCCGGCATCTCTTCCGATGCCGGCGAACTTTGTCATCCCTGAGCACAGCGAAGGACCTGCTTCTCGCTTTTGCTTTACTGCTTGCTGAAGAGCCTCTCTTCGGCATGTCTTGAAGGAGCGCACCCTCCGCCCTCGAACGTAAAGACAGTAAACGGATGCTCCTCGCCGCGCTCGCGCAGAAGGCTCAGCGCCACGTTGCACACCCGGACCCCGCCCTTTGACTCGGCTGAGAACGTCCCGTGATGCGCATGCCCGTGCAGCGCCAGCGCCGGCTTGTGCTTGTCGATTGCGCGCTGCAGCCGCGAGCTGCCCAGGAAGGGGAAGATCGCCTCCGGCTCGCCGACCACGGTCTCCTTGATCGGCGCATAGTGCATGATCGCGATCTTGACCGGCGTCTTGAGCTGCTCCAGCCCGTAATCGAGCTTCACCGCCTCGCGCTCCGCGATCTCGACAAAGTGCTTGATGCCGAACTCGCCGAACGGCATCAGTTCATGCGGTGAGAAGCCTCCCGCAAATCCCTTCGTCCCGGCAAATCCCACTCCGTCCACTTCGAAGCAGTGCCCGTCGAGCAGGTGCACTCCAGCCACGCGCAGCATACCGGCCAGCTCGTCCTGGTAGCCGCTCTCATGATCGTGATTGCCAAGCACGGCAACGATGGGAATATGCACATGCTCCAGCACCGCGAGCACGGCGCGCATCTCCTCCGGCAATCCGTGATTGGTAAAGTCTCCGGCAACCACAAAGGCATCGGCCAGCTCGTTGACCATCGAAAATGCCGCGACGTTCTTCTCGTGATCCTCAGGCTTCAGATGAATATCGGCGACGGCTGCAACCCTCATTCCTCGCTCCCTACCGGATTTTCGACGCGCAAGCAGGCAGGGGTGGCGATCGCAGTATTCGCGATAGAGATTGCGTTCGCCCCACTCGTTCACGTCGATGGCAAACATGCGCGGATCCACCAGCGATCCGCGGAAAGGCGCGCTCTTGTCCGGCTGGCGCAGCCGGTCGCTGAAGCGCTCCATCAGCTCGCGCCACACCGGCTCCGGCACCACGTCGGTGTGCGCGGGATACACATACGCATACAAAATCAGCGACCAGTACAGCAGCTCCCAGTGTTCGCCCAGCAGGTCAAACACGCGCCGCCAGTCGAGCCGCCGACCGCATGCCTTGACCAGATGCACGATATCAGCGCCGTCAAATCGCTCGCGAAACGCGACGAAGCATTTCGAGGCGATGCACTCCTCGGGGCCAAGCACGCGGCAGGGTACGCCCAGAACAATTTCGTGCAGCCCGCGATCGATCCACGAGGAGTCGATCACCAGGCTCGCATTGCCCACGCCGGTAATGAGGTCGACGAAGTGCTCGCCCCGCCGCGCCTTCGCCAGCCACACGGGATCCTCCACGCAGGTCGCGAATCCGGCGTGTTCGAGTCGCGCGAAGGCCGCGGGAATATCACACGGGGCCAGAAAGAAATCGATATCTTTGGTGGTCCGCCAGATGCCGGTGTGACGATGAATCGCGAATGCGCCGCCGACCACGAAAGGAACAGGCGGCCCGTCTTCCGGGTGGCTCGCCAGGAGCGCCATGAGCGCTTCCCGGTAACACTCCTCTGCCTCTGCTATCCACGCCGGCTCTTCCGAGGAGGTAAGAGGAAGCCGCGGGTCCCAATGCGCCATGAAAGTGTTGGACGCACGAAACCTGCCCGCCAGCCGCATCCTCTGCAAAACCTTTTGCCTTCATGACTTGGGAGAAGCGCGAACAACGCGAGCGCAGCCGCAACGCGGATGCGCACCCGAGCCGCCGCGGTCCGCGGAAACACCCGGCAGCGGGCAGGGAAGGCGCGTCTCGGAAAGCGAATCCGCCGGTTTGACCTCTGAAACCGAATCCCCGTATGATGAACAAGTTGGCAGCGACTTCCGGCGCCCGCCGGAGACGTGTGCCAGTTGGCCGCAAGCCAGCCAAAACCGCTTGTTGCCCCCTCGTTCAATGGTAGGACAGCCGCCTCTGGAGCGGCATATCGGGGTTCGACTCCCTGGGGGGCAGCCACTCAAACACCTTCCCGCGCCTTCCCCTCGCCATCCCTCAAGTCAGAAGCACCACCACCGGCCCGGCCAGTGTCAGCAGTACGTTCGCCACGGTGTAGGGAACCGTGTATCCCAGCACCGGCGCGTTGTTACCGGCCGCCAGGGTCACGGCATTCAGCGCCGGCGTGCTTGCCTGCCGCCCGCACAAAGCGCCGCACAAAATGACCGGGTGCATCTTCAGCACGTATTTTCCGTAGTACAGCGCAAACAGGCCGGGTATGATCGACACCGCGATGCCGGCGGCGGTAAGCGCAGCCCCATTCTTGAGGATATGGTGGAGCGCTTCAGGTCCGGTGGAAAGGCCAATGCACGCCACAAATACCGTGAGGCCGAAATCCTTCAGATACTGAGCCGCCGCGGTCGGTAGTTGGCCGAACGTAGGCCGCCTGGCGCGGAGCCATCCGAAGACTAGTCCGGCGATCAGGCAACCGCCGCCCGTTCCCAGGCCGAGCGATGTTCCGGCAAACGGAATCCCGAGAAGCCCAATCGAGAAACCGACTGCAAGACCCAGGCCGAAATAGAGAAAGTCCGTCTTGTCCTCCGGCGGTGTGGGGTAGCCGATCTCCTTCGACACGCGTTCTACGTCTCTCGGCGAACCCACCAGAGATGCCACGTCGCCCACGGCAAGCATCGTATTGGGAGTAATGGGTATCGGCTGCCCCAGCCGTGTGAGCGACCTCAGAAATGCGCCGTGCCGCATTTGCGGGTCAGTCCGGGCGGCAAGTTCGCCGATGGTTAGTCCCGCAACTTTACGGTTGGTGAGCACCACATCGCGCGTTGCTGCGATCGTGCGAAAACCCGTAGTGTCAGTTGTTTCAGTCCCCAGTTTTTCCGCGGCCTTGTGAACAATCTCGCGGCGTCCCGCGGTGGCCACGCGATCGCCGGACCGGAGCACGAACTCGGGCGTCGACTGGATCAGTTCGGAGTCGCGCACAATGCTCTCGATGATCACTCCGTCCAGCTCCGCTTCCATGTCTCTCACGCTGCGCCCCGCGGAGGCTGCGCCGATCTCGTAGATCCGCATGTCGAATTTGCGAAGAGCCTCAAACTGTCCCGGTGGTAGCTGCTCTTGCCCGCCGCCGAGTTCACGCTCATATTCGCGCGACGCCTTGGCGAGATCGATGCCGAGAAGCTTCGGAGCAAGACTGGACGCGAAGAAGATCACCGTGAACGTACCAAACAGATAGGTGATCGCATAGGTCACGCCGATATTCGACTGCATCCGCGTGATCTCCTCTTTGGGAAGCGGTTGCGATGCCAGCGCGTCACTCGCTGTACCAATCACCGCCGATTCCGTCGCGCCGCCCGCAAGCACTCCCGCCGCGGTCCCCTTGTCGAGATTGAATCCCTTGGCAAGTCCCCACACCGTCACCACCACAACAATGGTTGAAACAATGGTGAGGTGAAGTTGCTTGAGCGTGGATTTGCCCAGGCTCCCCACAAACTGCGGTCCGATCATGTAGCCCAGCGCATAAATGAAGAGCGCAAACACCAGCGTCTTCACGTCGCCTGACACCTTGACGCCGACCTGGCCGATAGCGATGGCGACCAGAAGTGTGGCGGCAACCGGACCAAGCACAAACGTGCCGATCTTCAGTTTGCCGAATAGATAGCCAAGCGCGAGCGAGAGAGCGATCGCGGCCAACGGAACTGCGGCAAAGAACGTATGCAGCATTGAGATCATCAGCGCCTTTTCCTCCCAGCAACTTGCCGCCTGTCGCATGGGCGCCAGTCGCGGCAGACGATTCTGAATCGACTTTCAAGCAGTACAGAAGTCTGAAGGAAACAAACTTGCCTGGGATTCCGATGCATCGCGTTCATCACGCTCTAACAATGAAGACGCCGTTTCAACTGTCGGAACTAGCAGTTGCTCCTCAAACTCTTCTCGCGCCTAATGGCTTCTGTTCGACCCCAGTGATCGGCAGCAACAGCCCGAACTGGCAGATTTTGCAGTTGAACCGCAGAACGTCTTGCAGGTATTCCATCGAAGGCGTCTAAGCCGGTGTTCGTTTTTTAGTGGAGGAGCTTGTGTCTTTACTGAGAAGTGCGATCGGCAGCTCCAGGGCTCGGTTTTGGATAGTAGGCCTTGGGGCTTTGATGTGCATGTCCACCCTGTTGCCCGCCCAGGCAGATTCGTCAAACGCGCAGAAGATCCAGGATCTCCAGAAACAACTCGACCTGATGAAAGCGCAGATGGAGAATCTGCAAACGCAGATCCGGGATTTGTCGCAGTCCGAGCAGGTTGTTCCCACCCCCGCGCCGGCCGTGCAAGCAGCCACAGCGGCACAGCCGCAATCACCAACTCAGGCGCAAAACACCCCGTCGGCTCCGTCGCGAAAGGTTGGCGAAGCCACAGCGAGTTATCAAACTGACTCGCAGGATCAGATTGCCGCGCCACGCGTCGACAATGCACCACTCGATCCGCGCTATCCCGGCTACTTCCGCCTCATGGGCACAGACACCTTTTTGCGCATCGGCGGCTACTTCAAAACCGACTTCATTTACGACTTGAAACCCGCGGGCAATTCTGAAAGCTTTATCCCGTCCACGTTTCCTATACCCGCTCCTCCCGGCGTGAATAACACCACCGTGTCGATACGCCCCACCCGCATGAACCTGGACTTCCTCGTCCCCGTGAAGTCATCGAGTGTCAGGTTCTTCATCGAGTTTGACTTGTTCGGTACGAACGCCACCACGCCACGCCTGCGCCACGCCTACGCACAGGCGAATAACTTCCTTCTGGGGCAGAGCTTCTCGAACTTCATGGACCCCGACTCAGGTCCGGACACACTTGACTTCCAGGGTCCCAACAGCCAGGTCTCCATCCGCAATCCACAACTGCGCTACACCATTCCTCTGAAAGAGAAGAGCAGCCTGAGCTTCTCTGTCGAGAAGGCATCCTCGGATGTTGCCTTCAAGACTCCAACGTTTAACTCGCTTCCCAACAGTCCCACGCCCGACTTCAGCGTCAAATATCGCGACGAGTTCACGAGAGGCCATGTGCAGTTGTCCGGCCTGTTCCGCGACGTCGCGGCTTATCTGCCGGATGGCAGAAGCGATTGGTCTTTGGCTGGGGCGTCAATCTCACTGGCGCGATGAAGGTCGTCGGCAGCGACGTCTTCGTCTACCAGGCGGCCTACGGCACCGGCATGGAACGCTACGTCAACGATACTTCCGGCCTTGGAACCGATGCCGCTCCCGCGAATGCAGATAATCCGCACCTGCACGCCGTGCCGCTCACCGCGATCTACGGCGGGTATCAGCACTACTGGGTCAAGCAGTTGCGTTCGTCAGCCGTCTTCGGCTTTGCACAAGAACAGAACACCAATCTCCAACCGGATAACGCCTACCATCAGAGCGATTACTCGGCCGCCAACATCATTTGGAATCCCTTCGGATCGCTCAACATCGGAACGGAATTCCTCTATGGTTGGCTCGTCGAGAAAGACAAGTCCAGTGCCAACGCGCCGCGCTTCATGTTCAGCGCGAAATACAACTTCATAAAAGCATCGTCTGCGAAATGACGCCGAAGCCGACAGGCTTGGAAAGGATTCACTCATTATGAGTAGTTCGGGAACTGGCAAGAAAGCACAGGTCGATCGGTTCTACACCGGAGTCGAAGCGAGGTTCGACCGGTGGCGTGCACTCCTGCAACTCGCTCGCGAGTGGGAGATGGCAACCAAGCAGGGGCAGTCCACTGACTCTTACCTCGAGGGCATCACCAAGGCCCTCGACGATCTGCGCCAGTGGGAAGACTATTATGCATATCCCGGAATCGCCCTCAGCAATACTCTCGTTCACCGCGCCGCATCGGGCGACGCAACCGGCACCGTGCGCCTGGCGCGCACCATCAGTACCGCTCTGTTGAACCCACTCTTATCGTGAGAACGTTGGTGAATGGGAGACGGATGAAGAAGGCGGCGCCAGCGTAGGCGATCGTCTCCCCGGTGCGAGCGATCGGAGAACTCCGCATCGGCCTTACTTTGAAGTCTTGTTCGTGAGTCCGGCTCGCCAGTCCACGTGGCGCGAACTTGGTCAGGACCTGCGCAGGCTGCGCCGCCCGCAGGATAAGTTCGCCTATGAGCCCGTGTTCGTGGGCAGCGTCGAGGACGCGGCCCTCGCCGTCATCCTCAACGGAGGCTTGGAAGCCGTCGTGATCTACGACGATGTGCCGCTCCAGTCCACGCACAATAACCCGCTTCTCAATGAATTCCTCTCATCGCACTTGAGCGCCACCGGCGTTCAGCCAAGCTCGCTGCAGCGCGGCCTCACCGTTGCCAAGGCGCTCAAACAGGTCCGGCCCGAGTTGGATGTCTACCTGCTCTCCGATCGTG
>CAWFVY010000010.1:0-227907 GCA_963819365.1 uncultured Acidobacteriota bacterium | reverse complement strand
TCCTGCTCGGGGAGACAATGTTTTCAATTAGTTAAGGCGCTTTTCTTAGAGTCCCACAGCAGCACTCTTAGATACGAAGTCGACCGTGAAGTAGTCGGGATTGGCGAAGACGAGCAGCGGCGTGAGGCTCAGCCGCTGGCGATCGGCGCGGCGGCGGCGTCCGACAGGTCGGCGAGCATAGCCATAATGAAGGCGCGCCAAAGGGCCGCAAGCCAGGCCAGGAGCCTTCGGAAGTTGTAGCCGGCGGCGGCGAGGACGGCGTTGGCGGCGTCGCCGTGCGTCCCTTTCAGGAAGTTGCGGCCCATGCGGTGCTCGGCCTTGGCGTGGCCGATGACGGGCTCGACCGCCGAGCGCCGGCGCAGGTCGCGTTTGATCGCCTCGGTGAGGCCGCGCTTCTGGCCGGAGATATAGACCTTCATCTTGTGGTCGGGCGGCGCGTTGTGGCCGCGATAGCCGCGGTCGGCGACGATGCGGGCGAGACTCGCGCCGACCTGCGTCTCGATCTCCGGGATCACGGTCGCGAGGGTGTGGCCGTCGTAGGGGTTTCCCGGCAGCGCCTTCACGTGGGCGATGAACTGCCCGCCCTTCGAGGGATTGAGCGTGGTGACCACCGACACCTTGACGCCGAACTCGTAGGGGCGGTGCGCCTTGCCCTTGCCGATGCATTCGACCTCGGGCGCGTGCAGCGAATAGACCTTTCGCCCACGCTGGTTCTGGCGCTGATGGCGCACCCGGAAGGCGAGCGACAGCGGCTCGGCGAAGATCGTACGCAAAGCCGCGTCGTCCCGGGTCTTGCGGATGATGTCGCGCAACACCCGGCCGAGATAGGTCCGCACGCTGCGCAGCGCCCGGTTGGCGCGCTTGAACTGCTTGGCGTGGGCGTAGCGCTGGTAGGCAATCGAGCGCGTGCTTGCCGACCCGCGCGTAGGACTGGCGCAGCGTCACGCCGTGCCTCTTCGACGAGCCGCACCAGACGCTCGCGCGCCCGGTGCATGAGTTTGGCGTCGGTCGGAAACGCCACCGCCTTCGGCTGGACGGTGGTGTCGACGATGACCCTGGAGAAGTCCGAGGGCTTCGCCGCCTTCGTCCGCGTCGCCACGTTCAGGCTTTCCTGGATCAGCGCGACCAGCTTCTCCTCGCCCATCCGCTGACGCCAGCGCGTCAGCGACGACCGGTCGAACGGCAGTTTGTGGAGGAAGAATTCCTCGCCGCAGAAGAGCTGGTAGTACGGGTTCTCGACCCAGCGCGCGCACAGCTCCTCGTCGGACAGGTTGTGCGTGTGCTTGAGGATCGACAGGCCCGCCATGAGCCGCGTCGGCAGCGGCGGCTGGCCCGGCTTGTCCGTATAGACCGCGCCGAACCGCTCCTCGATAAATCGCCAGTCGATGGTCGCGGCGAGCTTCGCCAGCGGGTGGCCCATGTCGACGATCTGGTCGAGCCGCGACCGGAAAAGATCGTTCTGACCGCTGTCCCGACGCTCCTTGGGCCGCATCGGCCAAATCGCTCCCGTCGCCTTCTCCAACGACAGGGAATCACGCCTCGGGCCCGAACTCGATCTGCCAGCGTTCCCTCCAGCTCAACCAGCGAACCCTGCAAAAACAGATACTTCCGAATCCCCGCAGAGCACACCAAATCAGGGCGTCTCAGAGTTCTTCACGGACGACTACGAATCGTCACCCGGTCGTCACCGATCCGTGCGTGCGGTGGGCTCTACGCTCGAGAGATATGATGCGATCGGCTCGTGAACGCATGCATCGCGTTCTGTTCGCTTCTTGGCCTCTCGGGCGCGCCTATGCCACCGTCTCCCAGGTGCGGGCAAGTCATTTTTTGGTGGTAAAGCCGAGCCCCCGGTAGAGGGTGAAATCTGTCATCCATTGCACACCGAACGCGTTGCAAACATCAGGCAGTTTCCGGTTTCCCCGTTGCTTGGACGGCGCTGAAACCTCCTTCGTGACCACAATCCGCTCAGCCCGGTTGGCGCGGGCGTAAGCGACCATGAACATATCCTGGCCAATTTTCTCCAGATCTGTATCGGTGAGATTGGCACCATAGCCGGTGTCCAGAACATCATTGAGGACGCCGCGATCAGCCTCTTCGTCTAGGATCAAGGAGGCCTTTACGCCCGCATCGTTGATCCACGTGCCGAGCTGGGAACGAGATCCGGAGACTTCTTGCCAGATTTCGAGCGGCATTTTGATCTCGCGCCCGACGACACCGGCTGACAAACCAGTCCAAAATCGCGGACTTGGTCGAAGCCGTAGTAGTCCTGTTCCGCCTGGATGGAGGCAGTTCGCGTCGACGAACAGAGAGCAATTACTCTCTCCTCAGACCGGATCCCATTGCACCCCTGGTGCGTTCATATCGCCTGAGAAGAGGTTGACGCCGCCGGGGCCGACACCCAGCACCTTTGCGGCCTTGGTGTGCGACAGCAAGTTTTCGCGGACCGAGTGCTGCACAAGTCCGAGAATGGCACAGCCGAATTTCAACCCCGCGTGTATGCGTATCGTAGCTCTGCGTCGTTTTGTTTTTCCCCCTCCCGAGCTTTCGCCCTCACGGCCTGCCACCGTGAAGCGTACTGGGCCGCGATATCCCGGTACGCATCGGCGGCGATCGAGTTCAGACGCCTGACGTCGATAGGCCACCATGGTGTTCGCTGACGCGCCAGGCATCCGCAATGCGGCTGACGGCGCGCATAACCTGACCTGCGTCGTTCGCATCGAAATCCGGCCTTACGGCACCCGCCTGGCTGGCAGGAGGAATTTGCCGGCAAATGTCGTTGCAGTATTGTCAACGAGCCCTTGCGGCGTCGTGGTGTTATTCTCGTCCACCATGCCGCTAACGCCGGTCTGGCCGAGCCAAATATGAGCGAGCTCATGGATCAAGCGCGGATGATCGGGCTGCCTTTGCGTCTTGGTCGTTGATGACGACGAATGGCGCAATGGTCTACTGGACTGTCAAAGCCTCGGAAGACACGTTCGCTGATGGTATGATGGTGCGATCCGAGATCGCCCACCAGAAGGACAAACACACCGTCGCCCGGCGCGACTACGCAGCTCTCGGAAAAGGTCATCGGCAGTGCTGTTTCGACGCGCCTCGGCATTCCATCTGGAAAATTCAAGTTTAGCGGCGATGTCTCGCAACGACATGCGGGTACGCCTTGAGCGATCGCTGCCGAGGCGACGAAGTCACGGCTGGTACGCCTTTCTCCACTTCGAGGAGGCTTCTCACCATTTCTTGATGAGCGCGTATATCGCGCAGCAACGTGTCAACTTTGGGTTTTCGCGGGGCGGCACGTCAAAGCCGAGCGTGCGAAAAACCTCTTCACGGCAAGCCTTCGGTGGCGGCTCCGCGAGATAGAACGTGATGAGCGGACGACGATAAACGGACGCTGATTAGGCAAGCTGATTACGGCTGGAAATTTATCGCCGTTCTCTCGGAAGCGCTCGCAAGCTCATCAGCGCAGAGGTATGCGCGCTGGCATTGAGTTCAGATCCGTCCGGCATCTTCTTCGAGAAGACAGACCTGCGGGTTTCACTTGCCCATGACAATATTTGCGGATTTATATTTTCAGCTCTTGCGCATCATCAGAGGGGATGAATTCCTTTGGTCGACTTGACAACTCGCGGCCCAAGTTGGATGCAAGAAAGGCGGTCGCCCAAATCACGTCAGTCCCGGGCCTCTCCGATGATTTAACACCGCTCGCACCTCATAGTTGAACCCCGCTTCGCTCGGCCCCGACCGCATCCCAGCGCGGAGACACACTCTGTCGGCATGGCAGTTGACGCGCAACTCGTCGACTGCGATGTGGGGGCACGGGGCGGTTCTCAGGGCGAGGGAGTGATGCACGGCCGTTTTCATGATCGTGTTTGACCTGATCCATGCATGCATGCGCCCCAAATATCCGATGCATGCATGAGTTTCAAAGTCCACCAACTAGGGAAAGTTCGGACTGCCTCCGCTGCGCACGGCATGGGAGGGACCGAGCAAGGTACCTGTAAGGATCGGCAGGAAGGAGCTCAGGACTCCCAAGGGACGCCTGGGCAGGGTATTGATGGCCTTGGGGGCGAGAAGGCGTCTGGCGGTCGTTCTGGTGCGGTAGTCCGAGGTCGGGCAAAGCGGCTGATGACGGTGGGACGATGGCTGAAGGTGCGCCCGACGCTTCGGGCACGCCTTCTCTTTGCCCGTGATCGAGGCGGCGCGCTCCTGGCCGGATACCACCCCCGTGGGGAGGGTCCGGATGGTCGGGGTGGGAGCTCTGCGAACCTGGCGTCGGCGCGCGGTTCGGGAAATCCTCCTCGAAAGTGGGTGAGGGCCTTCAAAGTGGACCCCGACGATAGGGCCGCCGAGATTCCGCACGGACGATTAATCGATTTGGCTTTCAGCCAGCTCGGGCCCTCGACCGCTCACCCAAGCGATCGCAAGAAAGGCAATTGTCGAAAAGGCCAAGACGCCGCCGTATACTTCGAGAACGAGCGCCATTATCGTTGCCCCTCGCTTCCTCCCGAACATTACGCCGATGATTATCAAAAAGGGCTGACGCTGGATAGCCACAGATATGTCGAGGTAGATCGCGCTGCGCACCGCGGGCCTGCTGGAACGCGAAGGTGGCCAAATCGACCCGCCTCCCACAACAGCCGATCGCGGACCGCTCTCATGAGCCCCGCAGCGCCGCCAGCGCCTTGCGTCGGGCGAGCCAATCAGTCTCGCAACAGACTACTACAGTAGCATAACCTAGACGACGAATTGGCTCCACTTGCTCCAATGCCCTCAGGAAAGTGGTGGCGGCGACCGCGCATTTCCAATTCCGTCGTCGCTCGCCCGAACGCAAGCCCTGGCGTACTGCGTGGCCTGCCTGCAACCAAACAGTGGCAAGCGATCGACTAAACCTCTAGCGTCGGTGCAGCGCTGTACCGTAATCCAGCGAGCGAATGGCGGTCGGCGCGGGAGCGCCACGGCCAAAATGACGTCATGCCGGGCGTGCGGCGCTATGATTTCCGCTGACGCGAGCTCTTGCCCGCAGTGTCGTGCTATCTTCAGCCGCACCGCTGTTGTGCCGGCTGGGGTTGTCGCACTGCTCGCGATCGCGGTTTTGTATGTTCTCTTACAGCGTTATGGGTGAGTGCCGGTCGGTCCACATAGGAGGGTCCGGGGTGGTACGGTGGGCGACCAGGGGTGCGGTCTGCCGTTTTCGGCGTAATTGGGAAACGCCCGGGAAGGGCGAGTTGGTTTTGCGGTGGAACCCCCGTTGTCTTAAAGCCGGACAAGGGTGAGGCTTGCAAGGTGGCCGGGACACCCTATAGCACCAAAGGCATCCGGCCACGCCCATCGATGCTCCGTGGCGGAGGTTTAAGTCCCACGCTGGCCGATGCGAACAGCCAGGACGCTCGACGACGCAATAATTGCGGGCTTGCCTGTAGTGTTCCGTGCGCGAGCTTGTCATCCACGGGCTGACCGTGCCGCCCGGCCCGGGGGCTGGGACCCCGGGAGAAGTCGACGGGACCAACGGATACCTTGCGGTGCTGCCAGTCGCATCAGCCGAGATCGCCGCGGTTCCGGAGCCCTCGACCTGGGCCGTGATGGCGCTCGGCTTCGCTGGGCTCGCCCTTGCAGGCTATCGGTCACAGCGAACGAGAGCAGCAGCCGCGTAGCGATCACAATGAGGTGGGCGGCCCAGGGCGCGGCCGCCGTCGCACAATGACCCCGCGTAGCCCTCCAATACGCGAGGCCAAAGGGCGCGCCAGCCACGGGCGGCTCACTTACCGCCATATGACGCGGCGGGCAATTAGATTGTTCCTGCTTCAGAGCCCCGCGCCGCAATGGAGCTGACGCGGGGCTGTCACATCGCTCGGCGGCTCACCTTGAGGTCGCGGTCAGTCTTCGGAAAAGTCCTCAAGGTCGGGACGACGTCGACGATGGCCCTCGCCCGCTCCTGCAAATTGGCGTGTACCTCTTCGAGCGAAGGATTTAGGGGCTGTTTCAAGGCAATTGCGTTTACGTCGGCCTCTAGCTCCGGGTGCCTCCCCAGTAACTCCGTGAATCTTGGCTCGAGACGGTGGCTATCTCCTCGCAAGTGCTCTGTCATGGCGCTTCCCGGTGTCCGCCTGGCCGCCAAAAACCCCGCGCCCAAGTAACGCCTCGTGGCCGCGTATCAAGTCGATTTTAATCGAGGAACCTAAGGCGGCGTTAGAAACCTTGGGGGCAAAACAGCGCAAGTGCTCCAAACATCACTTCGCAATTTTTCAGGCCGGGGAGAGTGGTACGCAACACATTTATGTTCAATTACTTCCGGTCAATCTAGGTCCAATTGTCCTGGACGCAACGCTCAATACTGAGGTCGCCCTCCGTATACTGGGTGGCTGGCGATTCAACCAAAATCGAACCACTGGATGACCGATTGACCTATTTTGGCCTCAAACGTGCTACTACGACCTCGTCCTGCGTAGCACAAGCTCTGAAATGCAAGGAGATCAAGATGACCACGATTAAGAGAAGAACCTGTCGAGTGTTGCCTCTGCTTGTGTTGTTGACTCCGATGTGGCTAATCGGGTGCAAGTCCGTGTCCACTGGCGGCACCAACTCTGCTGCGACTTCAACTTATGATCGGGTAATTTCAACGGGCACGATTCGCTGTGGGTATATCCCTTATCCTCCAGGATCCTTCAAAGATCCGAATACCGGCAAACTGACCGGCGTCTTCGTAGAGACCATGGAGGAAGCGGCAAGAAGGCTTGACCTGAAGGTTCAGTGGACCGAAGAAGTAGGCTGGGCCACGATGATCGAGGGTCTTCAAACCAACCGATACGATATGGTCTGTACCCCCGTTTGGGAGAACGCTACCAGGGGGAAGGTCGCGGATTTTAGCGTACCTCTTTACTACAGCGGCATCGGCGTCTTCACACGTATGAATGAAACCCGATTCATCAAGAAAGATGGCTCTCTTGATTTCGCTGCTATCAACTCCAAAGGGGTTAGGATATCGACAAGCGATGGTGACATTGCACAGACCATCGCCCAAGCAGACTACCCAAACGCTCAAGAGATTGCCGTTTCGCAGATGGCCGATCGCGCACAGATGCTCCTCAATGTCACGGACGGCAAGGCTGACATCGCCTTCAATGAGCCACAGACGGCCTTTGAGTTCTCGAAGAAGAACCCCAACAAGTTGAAGAATCTGGTGCCTCAGAACCCAATTCGCATCTTTCCTAATGTGATGATGTTCAAACGAGGTCAGCCCGAGTTCAAGGCGATGCTCAATTCTTCACTTCAAGAGGTCATCAACAGCGGATATGTAGACAAGCTTCTTGACAAGTATGAGCCGTTTCAGGGGGCGACCTATCGTTTAGCATATCCGTATCGCCAGACATTACCAGTGAAAACGGCCAAATGAGCATCCTCGACATTCTTGTCCGATACCGCCAGGGACTGTGCGCAGGGTTGTGGGTAACCCTGCGCCTCTGCCTGATCGTTTGGTCTTTCGGGTTGGTTTTTGGCAGCTTGCTCGGACTTGCCGGAGCCAAGTGGCGACACTTTGTTGGGCTGCCATCGAGTGGCATGTCTTTCTTGCTCTCCGGAATACCTATTCTTGTTTTACTCTTCTGGCTGCACTATCCGCTGCAATCAATGCTGGAGATTGTAGTTGATCCCTTTTATACTGCCGCTGCAGCCCTACTGCTCATAAATTCATTTGGAGTCGCAGACATTGTTCGAAATGCGATGCGTGATTTCCCGGAGCAGTACGTTACCGCAGCTCGTACGTGCGGCCTTACGTCACGCCAGACTTTTTTCCGGATCAAGTTACCAATCGTCCTTCGCCAGATCATCCCTCCTCTACTGACGGCCCAAGTAAACATTCTCCAATTGACACTCTTCGCGAGCTTGATCTCCGTCGAAGAGATATTTCGCGTGGCGCAAGAGATTAACGCGCAGATATACCGTCCGGTCGAGGTTTACTCAACGCTTGCGGTCTTCTTTCTCGCCGTCTGTTTGCCTCTAAATGGACTTGCGCTGTTTCTCCAACGTAACTATGCGCGGGACCTGTCGGAGCGATAGCAATGGACACGGTGGGCATACTTTCTGGAAGACGACTCGGCAAGTGGTACAGCGCGGCGGAACCGGTGATGAAGAACGTGGACATCGACGTGCGTCCTGGTCAAATCACTGTTTTGATTGGTCCGAGCGGAGCTGGTAAGACCACTCTCATTCGTGCCTTGTCCTTTCTTGACCCCCCGAACGAAGGCGAAATCTCATTGGACGGAGTCGTTCATCGGTTTCCGCAAGAGAATCGGATTCGATTTTCTCCTTGGCCCTCTTTAACAGTGGTCTTTCAGCAATTGTTTTTATGGCCTCACCTTTCCCTCTTGGAGAACATCACGTTGCCGTTAATCAACAAGACTGACAGAGAGCGCGGTGACAAATTATTGCAAGAACTGATTGAAAGATTCGAGATGCGAGAGTTTATACACCGGTTTCCGAACCAGGTGTCACTTGGACAGCGCCAGCGTGCTGCGCTCGCACGCGCACTAGTACTCGAGCCAAGATACATCCTGCTTGATGAGATTACGTCTGCGCTTGATGTCGAACAGGTGGCGAGCCTATTGGGCTACTTGGAGATTCTGCGAGAGCGCGGGATCGGGGTCTTGCTTGTTACGCACTTGCTGAATTTCGCCCGGCGTGCGGCAGACCAAATTGTCTTCATTGACCGCGGTCGAGCAATCGAGTCCGGAGGTCCAGAAATGTTGGATCATCCCAAAAGCGAAAGGCTGAGAAAATTCTTGTCGACCGTGAATGCAGCAACGTAGGCACGGTTCATCATAGGAATTGCGATCTGGTGATCTGTACGGCATATCGCCTCATCCAAACAAAAGAATTCAATCGTCGAGGTAATGTGCTGTGGCTTTTAGTGAATCAGAACGCGATAAGAAGTTCTTCTATACGACCGAACTGAATGCTGGAATGTACGACGTAACCGTCGATTGCGTGGTCCCTCTTTACCGGGAAATGCATGACATGATGTTGCGCCTCGTAGACTTCACCTTCCGTCAGGCTGAACCAACTAACGAGCCAGCTCTCGGCAAGGTCCTTCTTGAAGTCGGTTCCGGTACGGGTGCCTTTTCGATTCCACTTCTTCAGAGATTTCCTTCGTCGAAGTTGATTGCTGTTGACTTTTCGTCCGCCATGAATGATGTCTTCAGAAGATCGTTTGCCGCTTCATTTCCTTCGGAGAACCTCGAATCGCGCGTCCGGTTCATTGAAAGCGACATCCTGGGCGAGCATGGTCAACCGGAGGCTCTCATTAGCGTTCTTAAGGAGTTCACGTCTGGGCGGAAAACTGAATTCGATGCCGTAGTTTCAGCCCTTACACTGCATCATTTCGAGCGAGTCGAAAAGCTGGAAGTTTATACTCGCATGTTCAAGGTCCTCAAGTCCCAAGGTCTCATCCTTAATGGAGATCTGTTCAGCTACGAGTCTCGCCATCTTACAGATTTTGCGAAGGACTACGATATTAAGTGGATTAAGGATCATTTTGAACAGCGCGCGCTAGAGGTTGAAACGGCCGGAGAGACGGTAGACAAAAACCTGAAGCCCGCTTCTGAATGGAGGCGCCTTAGTTCACTTTGGCGCAAGCACTACGAAGAGGATCATTCTTTGGACTCTACGGAACTTCAAGAGCAGATGCTTCGATTCGTAGGATTTAGAAACACTGGTGTTCCGTTTCGCAACTGGGAAGGAGGCATCCTTTGGGGCAACAAATAGATGTCATGCCCTGCAAGCGCGGGAGGAACGAGGAGAATCGATGAGTGGTGAGCTCAGTTTTGGCGAAGAATGTTTCTGGGAACATATCCTCCTTCTCCAGAAAAAGATGAGCACTATGCTCGGAGAACTGAGTGCCGGTCGAACATCGGCACTCAACGATCCCATGGATTTGACGCGCCTTTATGCTGATTCTGACACGCGCAATTACCTTCTTAGAATACTCGGGGTGCAGGGGGGAAGTTTTGGATTGGCGCATCGAAGCAGCAACCAATTCAAACTCGTTCAATGGTCATTCACTGGCCTACCTGATGAACTTCCTCAATTGAGACTTCCTTATCTTGACCCAGATTCAGGCGATAATGACATCGGAATTTCGTTTGTGGATCTTGCATTCACGAGCCTTCGCACACGACAACCGCTTCGGGAAGCGTTGGAAATTCCGGAATCCTTGGAAAACGGAAAAAAGCAGTATTCAATTTTACCGGAATTCTATTTACAACTGCCCCCACATGGGGATAAGCACCTTTGCGTTTCGGATGCAGAAAAGGAACGAAGAGGAAGGGGCGTAGATCTTCTCCTGTGCCCTGCCGGAGAGGTTGCTTTTTTCATCTGGGCATGGCTCTGGATCAGGAAACTCGTTTCCAGGGGAGCAGACAAACAACTTGTCATAGAAGAACAGGAGATCGATCGAGTTCGACTTCCCGAAGCCGAGAATACTTGGGATGTCCGGTTTTGGAGGGAAGAGAAGGGTTTCGATCTTGCCGATCCGCCGACAGATATTATGTTCGCTGATTTTATTGACGAATTATGCACGGCTGATGAAAGCGCCGATACCTTGAAGGTGCCGGAAGCAAACTTGGCCGCAGCCCGGAAGCAGTGGGAGCGCATTAAGGCGATTGAAGTAAGTAGCGAAGACGATCTCGTCCTCGCGTGCGGCAGGCAACGGGATGGAAAGTTCGACGAAGCGATGAGTGCCTTGATCGAATGCGCGCTAAACTTGGGCAAGAAGCAGCAGGCGCGCCTCAAGCATCCGGAATCCTTAAACTGGATGGATGATGTGAGGAGGGCCATATCGAACCTTGAAGTGCTCAAGACTAGGGTGTTCAAAGAAAAAGTCGATCTATCAGGGCTTGAGCAGAACCTAAAGTGCATTACCGTTTTTGCACTGCTTAAGATGGACAAGAACTGCGAGCACCTGGATGTGAGTCGAATATACAACTGTGGCTCTCTCCAAGCAGTTGTCGAGACTCTCAATCTTACCGGCTACAAAGCCCTGACCGGGATCCATAAACTGGCACGATTTCCGATAATTCATTACTACTGTCTGCAACTACTTTACAAGAAGCCTCTTGAACACCTTGTTTTTCCAGTATGGAAATCTTTCAAATATGCAGAAACAATTAAGTCCGGTGATACAAACACCCTTATAACTCCGGATGTCGTTCTCGCTTTGCTGAGCATTACCCCGCCCGGATTTGTTGAGGAGGATGAGTGTAAGGTAACCACATCAAGTTCTGCGGTCCCGCCTCTCGCCGTGAGGCCTGAGAGCAACCGCCAAATCTCGAGAGATAGCCAACTCTCGCGCATTCAATGCCTCATGAAAGTGTTGGCAAGTCCGCTCATCGACTATGGCTTTTACGGTAGTCTCGTCAGCGCAGAACAAGAGGCGATGGGAAAAGTCAACGCTTTTCACTCTATCCCCGCTGCATTCGCGAGTTCTATAGATGCCCTTGAAGAGCATGCAGAGAATTGCAGGCAAGGGTTCAAAGTTCCTCCCGGATTATACCTCGCCGCGTTTGAAGCAATGGTAAGTGCGGGTAGACGGCCCGTAGATATCCAGAAGTGGTCGCTGAGACTCCCTGAAGCAGTGAGAATGTTGCAGGAACAGGGTGTTTCTGGACGACTATTTGAGTATCTGTTGAAACCAGAAGGAACAGTTTGCCTGGTAAGCCGTGCCAGACTGCTCCGAGACAATCTGCGCGATTTGAAGAAACCAACATTTCACATTAGTGGGGAAGGGAGAATTCCTGTTAAGGAGCAAAAGAGTGGGTTTCACGAATTTCTCATACCGGTCTTGGTAATCCTTTTGAAAGAAGCGTACGAGCATAGTGTGAGAGCGGTAATAGGCGTTGATCGGGAGCCAGTTGTATCGGTGTCATTGGACGCACAAAAGAACACCATAACGATCGCAAATACCTCCAAGGAATTCAATATCAAAAGGGTTGAATCGGGAATGCAGAATCACTTCCTCCGTGAGTTCATGGGAAAAATTGAAGGATGGAAACTAGAAGATCTTCTATGGCAGACGCCAGATCAAGCTATAAGAGTGTTACGGAGGATCGATGCGTCATGAATGAATTCTACTTCCAGTTGATCCACAATGAGGGCGCAGTTTTCGAAGTTGTCTGGATAGATGACAGCTTCAGACCGGATGGGACAGATATCGCTGCCGTAGGAATGACTGGAGTACAACGCCTGATCTATGCAGATACGCTACAAAGATATCCAGCGGAGAGGGAGAGGAATGACCAAGATTTTCAGTTAGGTAAGGATACCATTGCCCTATTGAGCAATCTCGACAAACTATATGGATTGTGCATCGAGTGTGGCGTGAATTTTACCTGCGCGAACTTCGAATGGGCAGAGGAAAACATCATTAGCAGGGTCCCGGATGAAATGGCTCTCTTGCTGGATGTGGAGAATATTTTCGTAGGACCACTATATCGAGACCATCGACATGATTACGGCGTGAATTTTGTCAAGCGAAAAGGTCTGCAACTTGGTCAGAAGAATTGGAAGTTTTTGACACGTAGACGCGAACAAGTTGAGGGGAAGTTTGGTAAATATGCGAACACTGACGACCAGATATTCACAGACTTTACTACGCCGGAAGCGATTAAGCAGTGGATTGAGTCATTGAATGTCTCGTTTCACCCCGAGCCGATCATCAGACACGCTATTGAGATGTATTCGAGTCCATGGCGAGAAGGATGGGACGATGACTTTCATTGGAGTCATGACATTCTGAATGCAGGCACCGAGCTGAATGCAGTCACCAAGAAATACCGTGAGGTGATGTGTAAGTGGCTGAATGTTGGCGAGGAGTATCTTAATTCTGAGCCCACAAAATGCTTGTTCATGTGGTCCCGCAGCAGCGAAAACGCGTATGACTATCCTCCGTGGAATTTCAAAGATTTCAAGACGAACAATCATTTCAGCTCCAGGAGAATCAGTAAGAATGTCCTGTCAAAAGCTTTGAAGGCTCTTGATATCAGGCTTGAGCTCAAGGAAACCGGTGTTTCTCAGCGCGATTGGTTCCTTCCGATTTCTCCTGCGTTGCCCTTTCTCACGTCTCTCCGTGCTTTCCAATGCAAGGTCAATGAGAAGAGCGACCCACCACTAGAGGAATTGTCGCTCACACGCGTTGAGACAGGCGACCATGACACTTTTCTGTTACAAGTCACTTTTGCGAAGAAACGCAGTGACAAGGAGACGCGGCCATTGGGATTGCAAGAACACTGTCGTTTCGACTGCCAACCTAACACGGCAGCAGATGCAATGTGTGAAATGACAGGCGTCTGTGGAGCGTTCCATGATCTTGTACACTGTCGCACCGGTAATGTGCGGCTCAACAGTTTCAAGAATGTCAGTGACAGGAGCGATTTGGAAAAGGTCTTTGTTAATGGTACTCCCTTTCCAGTAGTTGGGGTGGTATTCGGGAGGTACTGTGCGACACTCATTTGGAAGGGCCAACCGGAGGACTGAGGAAGTCGTGAAGGAGGGAGCGGCAAATGGCAACAGTTGGTGTTTACGACCATGGAAGCCTCGGCATTGTAAAGAAGCTCAAGGTTGGTGAGAATTACACGGTCAGCAATGCACGGGAACTCTTGTACCCTCTCACCAAAGACATCGAACTGACAGAAAGCGAATACGTTGACACAATCTCCCACTGTGACGTCGTGATTTGCCATGTTGGAGAAGACGCGTGGAAGGCACTGCTTTCAAGAAAGACTACAGGTGTCATAATCCGAATGGGAACCGATCCCTTTGGTCGCCGGCAGATCGGCACGGAACCGCGAGAAGATATTGCTGGCCGATACATCTTTCACTTGTGCGTGGAGCACTCAGCACTTGATAGCGATAATTGGCAGAGTATCCTCGACGCAGTGACGAAGAAGGACAACTGCGACAAATGTGTGAATGGCGAGAGCATCTCTGGAGTTATGCGACTCTTTTCTCCGGCGCGATTAGAG
Source organism: uncultured Acidobacteriota bacterium (assembly GCA_963819365.1). Taxonomy (GTDB): domain Bacteria; phylum Acidobacteriota; class Terriglobia; order Terriglobales; family Acidobacteriaceae; genus Telmatobacter. The sequence continues at coordinate 213,901 of CAWFVY010000010.1, read as the reverse complement.
AGGATCTGTGCATTGGCGATTCTGTGTCAGGGATACCTTTCCACTGCCGCATTGGTAGCGACCAAGCCTTTCAATTCCCAAGTGAGTTTGGCGCTTACTTCGATGGGGTATGACGCCAGTTCAGGTGCAAGCGTGGGGGTGCACTGGAATGCCGATTTGGCCGAAAGAATGGCAAGCATTAGACGCCGGAGATGGTGGTCGGATTATCTAGTAGGGAATAGCCCCTCTTCTGATGTTTGGAGTGAATTCAAAAGGGAATGGGACAACGCTGAAGGGTGGGATACGCTGGATGAACTCCTCCGAGCCATTGGGATTGTGCCTAAACATGAGAAATGCTCGAACGAGCCAGTGAACGGGCGAGACAAGGAGAGTACGACGGCGAGTGAGGTCAGCGAGGATCGAGTTGCTGCCGTCTATTTGAAGGTCGTGAAGGCGCTCCGAGGGGCGGCACAATGACCGCGTCGGAATGGCAACGACGACGAGGTGAGTTTAATCATGATTGGCTCGGGAATCAGTTCCTTCCCGCATTGGCGAAATGTCAGCGCGTTCTCTCGGGAGAAGTGGAAGACACTGAATTCACAAAACGTTTTCAGGATTCTGTGTTACCACAGTGGAACGACCGTGTTCCGGAGTTAGTTGTCTTGTTAGATGAGTACGAGATGGCGATGTCTCCTCGCACTCTTGTTGCGGGCCTGTGTGCTGGAGTATACGTATCCGCCTACGGATGGCTTGCCGACCATATTCACTCGTTGTGGATCGTTCGTTGCCGGGTCGTCCCAAAGGTTTCAGAGGGGAGGGAGCGATTGAGACGTGCCCAGGACGCATTCCTTGGGTTAAGTGAGTCCTTTCGGAGAAGCCCAGGCAGATCCGCGTCGAATCTCATCAGTTGTCTGCAGACCTTTCGAAGCTCTTGCATAGCGTTGGCAGATAGCATTCATTCTCTGGAGAAGGATGTGCAGCTAGTATGAGTATCGAACCACAGATGCCGCGTGTTCTTGTCGTCGATGACCTTTTTGGGAGGACTCATTCCGATGCGCGGAACGAGGAGCGCGCAAATCTGTGCGCGCAATATTTGTTGAAAGATATCACGGGTGATGAGATCGGGAAAGGCTCTGAGCAGAGAGTGTTGAATCCGGTCGCAGAAGCTGTTTTCTTCCGAGGTCAACGTCCATTATGTTCGCGTGTCGGTGATCGAGTTGAAAATGATCTGGAGGCGGTTCTTAGGCTGGTCGGAGATGGGTGGATATCCCCCGGCCGAGATGAGCAGCTATGGTCAATGTTGCTTTTGGACCTGTGCTTTTATACTGGTGTTGTTACTGCGTCTAGTAATAGACGCATGCGCGGGATGCCAGAAGGCACAGATGAGGATGCTTCGCCACAGCATTACTTTGGCTTGAAGATTCTCCGTGCAATACACCGAGAATTTCCAGAATTGCCAGTTGTGATACTGTCAAGCAAACCGCGTGAGGATGTGAACCGAGAGTTTTCTGCAAACGGCGCGCTTGGCTTTCTTGATCGTTCAGGTGAAGACGCCGCCGATACGTTCCGAGATTACCTGTGGAGGCACGGGCTAATCCCAGACTATAGTGGACTGATTATTGGCAACTCGAGGAGCCTCCTTCTTGCGCTCAGAATTGCTCGCAGGGCGGCGCGCAATCGCCGGAATATACTTTTGCGCGGTCAGCGGGGAACTGGGAAAGAGCTCTTTGCGAGCTTCATCCATAGACATGGTACTAATCCTAGCGGGCCATTTGAGGTTGTAGACTCTGGGGCATTGAGTCCACAGCTATACGCTAGTGAACTCTTTGGACATAAAAAGGGGGCATTCACCGGAGCGGATCACAATCGAGTGGGGCGTTTGGCAGATGCTCGAGGAGGGGATCTTTTCCTCGATGAGATTGCAAACATGCCCCTAGAAGTCCAACTCGGCTTGCTCCGAGCCATTGAATATCGATCAATCATCCCCTTGGGCGGAAATTCGGGCGATCCAGTGGATGTTCGGTTTATATCTGCAACAAACGGGGACGTCGAACGATGGACTGAAAGTGGTCAAGGGTTCCGCCAAGACCTGCTTGATAGACTTCGGGAATCAGGTACGATCTTTCTCCCGTCGTTGGCCGCTCGCAAAGAAGATATTCCAGCTCTAATACGCCATTATGTTTTTCAGGCAGAGCAGTCAATTCATGGTGCCTTTGCTAGACAAATTGATCCTTCGGTATTTGAATGGGCATTGAATTACGAATGGCCCGGAAACATTAGAGAGCTTAGAAATCTTATGTTTAATGCAGTCAGCCAGAATCCTGATGTGGAGTACATGGTCCCTTTGCATTTGGATCTATCGTCTCCTCGATCTGTGAAGGTGGACCCGCCGACGGACCTCGGCGATACACAGGAAGTTAAGAGAAACCAAAGCGAAAGTGCTCTTCTTCAACTTAGAAATCTCCTGAGCGCAGTCGCTGCGTTCGATTTCAACTCCTTGGGACCTGCCGACTTAGAGGGGCTTCTGCCTAGACTACAAGAAAGCGAAGGGAGAATCATGGCTCAGTACCTTAAGACTGTCCTTGCAGCGACGGCAAGACCTCTTCAAGGGCGCATTCAAATCCATCCAGCAATTAAGGTTGCTATGGGAGATGCTACCCTATCGGCATCGAAAGCAGCGGGAATCATCAAGAGTCTTCTAAAGAACTCAAAGCAGCTTGGAGACCCAACGTTAATGAACGCATACGAGATTGCTACTAGATTGCGACCGAATCAGCCAAGAGGTAAGATAGTTAAAGAAAGTCGAGGCATAGCGGACAATTCCGACAACGGGACCGAAGGAGCTGTCTGAGTTGATCATCTTCGGCTAAATTTTGCAAGCATGATCGTCACTGCCGCCGCGAGATGTATGTACCCAAGGCCCATCTCGAATACGACGAGAAACCACCAAGTCTTCATTAGACGCCTAATGTGAGGGATATAAGGGCTGGAGGAAGTGGCGCTATCTTTGATAAGTCTTTTGCGATCATCTTCCGAACTCTTCGATATGTACTCGGAAAGGAGCTGAGGGTGAAGGCCACCGTCGAGCGACTGATGCATCCCGACAAATGTAGCTGCTGATTGCGAGAGCCAGTAGCTGAAATAATCAAACCGTAAATCATGAATCGTGTCGGCGAGCGGTAATTCTGTTCCTGATGCATTGCTGCCGTTCGTTACCCAATGTGTGCTCTGCCATTCCTGTATGCGCCGGTGTTCTGCGACGGTGGCTGTCACTAGCACGTCGTAAATTCCGGCAAACAGAAATATCCAAAATGCGGAGACGACCAGAAGGTTGCGGCCAGAGCCAACCAGGAAATTGAGATAGCCCCAAAGCACCGAAATGGCGCAGCGCCCCAGTCCCATCCACCATCTTGCGGTGAGGCAACTGTTTATCCACTCAGTGTTCCCGTTGATGAACGCCAACCGCTGCCAAGATCGAAATCCGCATAGTAGATCGCTTTCCTGCTCGCGCTGATCATAGTGTTGATATACATGACGGAGGTCACCAAATATCTTTAACAATGCGCTGCATCGCTGCTGATGCCGCTTCCAGAATTTGTCATAATCGTCTGCTGCGTTGACGGTGGTGACCAATGCAACTTCACGCTCGATAGATGTGATGCGCGGAGTAACGTCAAGTGAGTTGCTTATACCAATAAACATACATTCAGCCTCTGCCTCCATGAGGTTCTGAAGGCTAAGCGCATCCAGGGCCGTGTGTTGCGTTCGCTTGTTTCAGGAGACGATAGGCTACGTTTGCCATCACTGAACATTGAATAGCATCTTCGGGAGTTGTAAGGCTGTGGCTTGAACTCTTGCATCGTTTCAAGAGGTGCGCGGCTACCTCTTGATTCGATCCAGGCGCGCTGTGTTCTGGCACATGCTCCTTCAGTGGCAAATCGCCATGATTGCTATTCAATAGCGCCGATTTAAGAAAACGGATAAATCGTTGTTTGGCGACCCGTAGAAAGAAGAAGCATTCAAAAGTCATCCCTATCCGATAGAAAAGCCTTCCAATGGCTCGCTCATCGGTCGGTTCTGCTTTCTGAAGGAAGGCAAGTAGAGTCTCGTCGTAGAGTCCGCGATAGGGTTTAGTTATAGTTTCACAATTCTGTCCGCAAGTCTTCTTTAGTCGAGTTGTCTCTAGCCGGACTGTTGTTAGGATCAGTCGCGTCTTTGCTCGTTGTAGAACAGGGTTGTTCGTTGCTCGAACAGCCAGCATGTCGAAGTCGTCTTTTCCTTCAGCAGGCATCAGAAGATTTTGAAATGGTTCTACGTCAAGTGTGTCCGCGAAGCAAAGTTCGACATCTTCAATTGCGTGCCAAGTAAATGGTGGAGATGTATCAGGGTTATTGCTTAAGTGCTGAGAATATGTTAGCGACCGACGATATTCGGCAAGTGTTGCTATCACGAAAGTACTGAGGCCCTGCTTGTAGAGGAAGTAGCCATTCAAGAGAGCGTAGCCCAATTCGTCTTCCAATGAAATGCCATAGGCGAGCGGACCTGATTGGGATAGTTGGTCAGGACTGGGAAGCCCAAGTGGCGATATTGTGTCGTGCTTAGTGTGAGCGGCATTAGAGGAGATGAGAACCAGGAATCTAAGACCGGTCGGGTCAAAAATAGTTCTAAAGCCTGAGGCGTGTTCACGTAGTCGAAGCACCAGATCCATCAAGCGTGTTACTTCAACGAAATGGAGCGATAACAAACTAGGACTTATGCAGGCTAGTTTTAGATTGTCTTTTGCTGATCCCCAATCTGGAAGACGGTTCACAACGAATATCCAATAGATTTCGGGATACCGAACGATTAGTTCAGTCGGCCGCAGAAGGTGCCGTGCATCCGCGCGAAGGTCAAACTGAAAATCTGTCCCCGAAGCGGTTAGGTCTATCACGCATACCGAGTCAAAAAGAACTTGCTTGCTTTGCTCATCAAGCGTTCTGTGAGTTCTTCACCGTTGTTCAATCCCAGGATGTGACATGCGTTGAAACGATGCGGGATCTGCTGATCAAGAAAGGGCTCGAGAAAGGTCCCAATTGTCTTCGCGACAGTGCTGTCGAGCGAGGCAATCCAAAGTGCTGGCGAGTCAAAGGGAGAATTCATTTGTCCTCAGATTCTGGCGAAAAGGATTGAACCCTGGGGTGGATATGAGCTCGTAGTTGTGAGTGTTGAGGATTATACAGGATTCTAGGTGGATGGGGGCAAGGGGGGCATTTCGCAGTTCATCTTCCAGCCCCGCGCAAGTACCTGACTCTGTTGCGGCAGGTGCTAAAGGGCTCAAAACAATTAGTCTGATCCATCATTTTTGCCCGAAGAGCGGACCGAACTCTTAAAGTTGCGGACTGCACCCGCGAATCCTTTGCCCAAATTGGCGAACAGTCTTCCTCCAAAGAGAAAAACCACAATCAGAAAGAGGATCAGAAGGTGCACGGGTTGCAAGAGAGAGCCAAGCATTTGAGTGTCCCTTCATGCGGTGATGATTCGGAGACAAATGTGTCTGTGCTAAGCCATGGTCACTAATTTACGCTCCATGAGAAGGCAATACCGGTCTCTTCGGCTTCTCCGGTTCCATGATCACCTTTTTTTGCACTTGATGGATCGATTGGGAGCAACTGACCTGCTTGGGAGTCCGCGGTCTTTATACATGCGCCGAGATCAGTCGTATTGCAGAGAAAAACTGTCTTCGTTCCCGGGATATATACATAGACCCCACGTTTTGTTTTGAAGAAATGAGTAGCGTTTCCCGGCTCGAATTCCTGCCAAACCTTAGTGGCTGGCGTCAGCATGAGTCCGAATGTCTTCGGATCACTTGAATCCACATTCTTGCCAACAATGGAGATGGTGCCGGTGTCATCTCCGGTTGCAAATGGTGCGCAAGAGAGCAGGATGGACGCTATTGCAACGTATTTCAGAATTGACATTCAGGCACCTCGAGACCGGACCCCTCGTGACAGACAACTATCTCAAAAACTATATAGGCCGTCAACTGCATTCGCGGATACAGAGGCGAGTCATTTGAGTAAGGAATGTTGCTCCTTCGAAAGAAAATCAACGAGAATGCTTGCTTTAGCCGGAGGGACACATGCATGCGGCGATTCGGCCGACGGCTCTTAGGGAGTTCTTGCCTGGTTTTCCACATTCCCAAAAATTTTCTTTTCGTGCCAATCAAGATCAGTGCCATACTTCGATATCCGCCAAGAGGCTATTGCACAGGTTTCTTAAGATCCCTCCTTTGTATGTGTTTTTGTAATCGCTGAAAGCGCCGCCGTCATTCTGCGGAATAGCGGTGCAATCCGATCATTCGTTGAGCATGTCTGAGGTGCATCATGGCACGACGCAAGCCCGCAACGGTGCCTCCACGTTGTCTGATCAAGGCTTACCGAAGAAATCGACTAGCCAACGGCAACAGCCTGCCCGATCTGATGATCTGCGAGGATCCGAAGGACGCTACTTGGTATAGTTTCAGCGGCGCCGATGTTGACCGCGGCTTGTATGACGCATTCAAGAATAAACAGGAAGACCGGCTAAGTTGGCTTTACGAACGACTTGAACTCTACGCCGATGGCCAGCAACTCACGTTCGTTATGCCCACCATCAGCACGGAGACAGGTGGTGAGGACGATTCCATCGGAACGACTAGGGGAATCAATCCCGTCCCCGGATCCGGCCAGGAGAACTTCCTTAACATTCGTTGCCACATGCTGCTGCTCAACGGTGAAGAGCAAAATGACAAAGGTATCGATCGAACTTCCATCGGCCTGAAGCTCTCGATGTACAGGCACGATGACGGGCGGACATGGCTTTGGCATGCGGAATTAGGCGCAAAGGTGTGGTCGAATCCGCTGACGCTCTTGAGTTTCGGCACACAAGTTCAACAAGGGCAGTTCACAGAGGACTTGAACGGGTCTCCCGGACCTTTGCTTCAGACGGCCTCAATCTCCAGTTTTGGAGGTTCCAACGACACTCTGGCAATAGTGCTCCAGCAATTCAACACGGTTCCCACCTTCGTTCTTGTCTTCACGCCTGACGTTGCTCGCGGGCCGTTGGATCTGACTTCAAGCCCGCCGAAATTGAGGCTCTCGCTCCCGGTCCATGCGGCGAGAGGCACTTACCAGATCACCCAACGCGCAACGGATCGCTGGCTTGGGCGCTGCGCCGGCGAAGAATGGCTCGTTCAGATCGACTGCGACGCATTTGAAAACCTCTGGAACGATGCTCTTACGCAGTACCGCAATGCTCTGAAGACGGTTCGTCCGGTCAATCGAATTACTCTGATCCCGTCTATCACCATCAAGCCCACCGGGGCGGGCACGTTTAATCTGCGCATTAAACTGACGATCACGCGAGCCGTCAAACAGGCGACGCCTTATGCGGCGCATTTCGAAGATCTTCAGATCGTCCATGCTGTTGTCTTCCCCCCACAGGTGCTCGATGCAGTACTGACTCTTCATCTCGGCGGAGGCCGCAAACGGGATTATTCCGCAGATATCAGTGCGTTGACGACCGATCCCCCAGAGAGATCGTTTGCGTTCTCCGCATCTCTCAAAGTCGATGCGTCTCCACAGCCTCTGATCCTGGTCCGTATCGGTTCACTCGACCTTGAATTCGGGGCCGGGAAGCCTGGATTGGCACCGCAGATTCTGCAACTACTCGATCTCTCCCAGGACTCTCTCACCATCCCTCGCTTTCACACAAAAATGTTCCTGCCGATCGCATCGCTCACCCCAGGTGGCCAGGACGGCCTGCCATCGAGCGAATATGCCCCGGAAAACTATGACGAAGCAGACGGTCTTACCGAACAGTGCATCGAACTTCGCTTTACGGGGAGTGCCCCAGTAGTCATTGCTCCCGCAGGTAACAGCCAGCAGGGCTCCTATCAACTCAGCGTCGATGAAAGCAATCCGAACTTATATTCGGACACCGTCTTCTTAAGACTCGACTCTACGCAGCAGGGCGGCAGCGGAACTGCCTCGGAAGCAAAACCTCTCCGCGTTATTGTTATCGACTCCGACCCCCTTTTAGTTGCGGCCGTCGACTATAGCCTTCTGAAGCCCGGAGCTAACTCAAAGACCGTGGCTCTATGGAATACCGGCGAACTGGAGGGAGCCGCGTGGCAGTTGCAAACCGACTCTCGACCCTTCGCGCTTACCTTGCCTCCTCAGGTTTTGGGGGAGGAGATGCCGAAAGACCATGAGTTCGATTCTTACGATCCCGATCCACCCCTTCCAAATGACGATCTGAAAGCCCTTGACTTCCGATTTTCGCCGCCCGCAAGACAGCAGGTTCAGGGCTCCTATACTCCGCAGAATTTTGCGGACGCTCCATGGAACTTGCGCCGCATTCTCGGTTATCCGGGCCAGCGTGATCCGGGGGTTGGAGTCGTTCAACTCAGTTACGAACTCCTGTATGGCCTGTCCTGCACGGCGGCTGCTCCGTTGATGCGACTGGCGGAGATTTTTTCCCTGCTCGGACGCATTCCGGGACGCATTCCGAAAAATGCCAGTCTCCTTGATCAGCCCTTGGAAACCGGTAACGCTGACACATCTCCAAAGGCGATCTACCAAAGTGAACGGATACTCTGGTCTTTCTATGCCGCTTTGTACAACACGCGGGTCGCCATCCTTGAACCGCGTATGCCCGGAGCCAACTTTGGGCTCACAGTCGGCGCCACCGGCGCGTCCGGACCGCCGGAGGTTCTCACTCTCAACAGTGGCGTCCAATGTACTTTGCGCTCCGATGCGGATCTCTTCTACAGCCTCGATCCCCATGATCTAGCGGGTGTCGACAATGACACCTTCCCGCTAAAGTTGCCGAATCCGCTCAGGCCGCCTGGACCGGGCCTTCGCGGGGGCGTTACATGGCCGTTCGAGTCCCCGCGGCTCTTTCATGCAACCGTGCGGAATCCGAAGTCGTCTTCTGCCATTGTTAGCGGTCTAGAACTCTCACCTCTGGGCGGCAGTGGCGAACAAAAGGTTGGTTTTGATCGGGATCTGTCGACTGTCAGTTCCGTCACGGAAATTGGGCGAAACAGTAAGATTTCGGTTGCGCGCATGGGCCGCATCGGCTGCTTTCATAACCTCGCGCGATACGTCATCGAATATGAACGCGATGTTGTCACCTCGAGTCAGTTTGCCAAACAGCAGACCTCGTTTAAAGGCCGCCCCGTCCTACGTAAAGTGCGTGAATTCGTCGAGGTTCTTGAGCCGATAGCGAACCTATCCAACTCATCGCAGGTTGTACCGGGAGCGGGGTGTGTCAACTCGATTGAGTTCAAGCAGACTGTGATCCCCGTTACTAGTAAGTGGTCTGCGAACGTCGGCGACACCGGTTGGAAGATCCCACTCTGGTTCGCACCCGACGCACCGCCCGCAGTCATCCAACCGGGCGATACAACGTTCTATTATCCGTTACCAACGGTTGTCTTCAACCTCGCAGGATCCGATGGCGGTGCCGACGTCGAGTGTACGATTCAGACTGTCGGAAAGCTGTTCTTTTACACCAATACGGATCCGAACGCGGATCCCGATCCGCACAATTGGCCTATCGTTCCGGGGGTCGACTTCTCTCCAATTTGCGCCTGCTCGGCCAATCCACCGTTCCCCGGAAGTTCCGTGAACGAATTGCCGGCCTATGATCCGCCGGTACCGTTTGGTCTGTCGGCCTTCACCCACACAATCGGTCCGGGTCATGGAAAGGTCAATCTCGTCAGCGGTCGCTCGGCCCAGGCGATTGGCGCGACTCTTACAAGTCTTACTCTGCAACGCGGCCCGCAGACCGCGCTTAGCTCGTGGCAGCAGACAATTCAGGACGCTCACGATCTGGTTCGGGAAAAGATTTTCACAAGCGTCCGCAACAATCCGGGGGGCGTAAGCGGACTGGCGACTAGCCTTCAGAATTCGGTCACTGGCTTTCAGTCGGCGCTGACGGCGCAGGTAACGACGCTAAAGAGTGGTGCCGAACTCCATGAGACTGCTCTTCTTAAACAGTATGCAGGCCAGGTGGCGCAGGAGATCGATCTCGTCCAGGATGAATTGAAGGCCCAGTTCCAAAGCCTCGTTGGTGCACAGATCCAGACCGTAAAGGCAGCGGCTCATGCTGAGATTGATGCATTCTTCAAAGGCTGGACGGCATCCCAGTGGCGGCCAACGCAATGGCGCAATTTGCCTATTCGTGCGAGTTGAGCCTGACGGGGGCACAACAACAGCTCGCTGATCTGAATCAGCAGCTGGGAGCTGCCATCCAGAACGCATCAGACTCGGTTAAAGCGAGCGGCGCCACGCTTCGGGGAAATCTCGTTGCTCTAAAGACGGCGCTCACGCAGCCCCTTGACGGGATCGACAACCTCTTATCGAATGTACGAGCACAAGTGCAGGCCCGGGCGGAGACCTGGATGCTGGTAGCGCCGCTTGTCTGTCATATCTGGGAGAACCAGATCTGTGCGGCTACCGCCAAGTTCCAAAACGTTATCGCGCAGGCTAACACCGTCATCGCTGACATCGACGCGTCCGCCGACGCACAAATCGTCGATGACACCACGGCGTTGACAAATGCGATTGATTCCGTCGGCGCAGCCACCGGTGTACTGGGCAAAATCGTTCTCGACAGCGGCCCGCTCGCGGGCTTCAAGACGCAGGCAGACGCGATTGGCACATACCTCCAAGGCGTGAAAACGACGATCGAGACCGTAACAGCCGGCGCGAAAGACATGATCGATGCTGCAATCGATGGCGCAGTCACCGATACGACCCAATTGGTGGCAAGCGACATCAATTTGATCACGAGCGCGCTCGTTAATCTCCTCCTCAAGCAAGTAGACGTCGTCGCAAATCTCAATACTCAAATCTTGGGCTACGCCGATTCGGTCGTTCAGAAACTAACAGCCGCTCTGGCGAATGCTGCCGACGAAGTCAACAATGCCATCGCCTCGCTGCAGGCGGCAACCAACAATGCACAGGAGGCCGCGCGTAAGGCAGTTGAACAGGCGCTCGGACGCTACGTTGAGAGCGTGGCACAGGCGCTGCCTCCGATCAGTACGAATCTCCCCTCAGGCGCACAGGTAGCAACGATTCTGCAGCGCGCATTTGGCACGGCGCCGGCCATTCCAAACCTAGGCTTTTCAATACCGAACGTTGCTTATTTCTTCCAGCAGGCTGACCCGCATATCTCGCTCACGCCGCTGCTTACGCAGGTGAAGGACCTCGGCGCAGCTCTTTCGCCACTTTCCACCTTGGTGCCATCTTTCCAACTACTCGACCGCGCTATTCCCGTTCCCTCTCTACCCAACTTCGATCTTTCTAGCGTTTTTCCTGACTTCGCGGGATTGCAGCTCGCCAACCTCTTTCCTTCACTGAAACTCCCGAGCGGCGCCGGAGATGCCATCAAGATAACGCACGGACTGGACGCACAGTCCAGGCAAGCGTGGGTCCAGGCTGACATCGACCTTCAAACGGCACCCGCCACCATCTTCTCCATTGGGCCGATGGCATTGCAGATTCAGAACGCTCGCTTCCAGTCTCAAGTGCGGGCACAGGCCGACTCGACAGGTCAGGTTGCACGTCGCGCCACCGGTTCAATTACGGGCGACTGGCAGTTGCTGATTGGGGGGTCGCCCATGATTACGCTGGTCGGAACCGCCCTTAGCTTTGACGAAAGTGGCAAGATACATGTAAACGTCTCGCCGGATCGCGTTCAGCTCTCAACAGCGCTCTCCTTTGTCCAACAGATCATCGCGCAGTACACCTCTCCGGACGGTGGCTTCGGCATTTACCCCTCTGCGGCCGGTATTGAGACGCGCCTCTCTCTCCCGATTCCAGATACAACTCTCGGTACCACAGGCATCACAAACCTCACCTTCAATTTTCTCTTCGGGCTCAGCTGGGCCAACGACTTCGAGCTATACGCAGGCTTCGGTCTAGCATCTCCCAATAAGCCATTCAATCTAAGTGTCTTTATCCTAGGGGGAGGTGGACACCTAGTTGCCTCCGCGCGCTATCGCCCTGGAGGTAAACTCACCTGCCAAGTTGACATGGCGCTTGATGCCTCTGCGAGTCTGGGCATAGCCCTAGGCCCGATCAGCGGCAATGTAAGCATTGCCCTTGGCATGCGATTTATCTTCAATAGCGGTCAAGGGGATCTCAGCCTTGGCATCTTTCTGCTCATTGTGGGCGAAGTTTCCATCCTCAGCATCGTCTCGGCGAACATCACTTTACGGCTCGAAGCGACTTACGAAAATGGCAGCTTTACCGGGCGCGGCATGTTCAGCATTTCCATCAAGATTTGCTGGTGCTTCACCCTAAACGTGTCGCAGCAGGTTTCATGCCATCTCGGTTCATCCGGCGAACAGGCTTTCAACGAACCGCTTCCGATGCCTTGGCTTGTAGAAACTGCAACCGACGCCCAGAGCCGAGTGCTTGGACTCAGCACCGTTCCTTCCCAGTCCGTCATTGATGACTATAAGGTCTTGGCAACTCGCTATATCAACCTCATTTCTTAGGGGGATCTCTGTGGCAATTAATGTTCTTACTACGCTCGAATACCTCGGTCCGTACAGCAACGGCGTCGGCCAAGATGTGTATTGTGGCGTCGTGTTGTCGGTAGCTGCGGATCCCGGAACGACGGTAGATGCCACTGTCACGCCTTTTCTTCAGCCTTGGAATTGGAGCGTGTTGGCGGTAAGCATATGGGAGATGAACCCCGACGGGTCAAACCCAACGGAACTCAGCAATCTTCAAATTGTCCCGCCGACCGGTTTCACGCTCGACGCAGGTATTCTCACGCAGATTCAAAATGATTTCGGCACAAATAAGGGTAACGACTTTTGCTGGACTGACCCACAGACTGTCGATCCTGCCAAGCCAGGGGGGGGCACCAGCGTCAACTCCAGCGGCGCGCGCTATCCGTGGCCAGCTCACCTGGCGCAGGTGGCGCGTTATCCCTACCCGATTCCACACCTACTCAACCTTGCTTTCATCGTAAAGGTCGGTCTGCAAGCCTCCGCGCAACCCTTCAACCCGGCGCCAAACAAGTCCTATGCGGTGGCAATTACCTTCAAAGCCTCATCTGCTCCGGGAGCTAAAACTTATACACCCGCGCCAACGGCCTTCGTTCCAGACAAGGGGCAACGTGTCACGATCCCGTTTGACAGCGGCTCCATTGTCACCCTCACGCAACTCCTTCCCGGAGCCATCGCGATCGGCGCAGTCGCCAGCCAGATTGTCCCTCTCGATGTTCCAGAGACCTCGGACTGGCAGGCCCACCTCGTGCCCGGCGTCGGTGATCTCTACGACCTGTCGTCTCTCTTGATTCGTCCAGTACGTGCCGCATGCGATCACATTCACGACCCGGACCCGGACGTTGCTACTTTCAAGAGCAGCATCGCCGGGGACTTCGGTAATTTCTGCCGTGCGACCGTCAATGCGCAGCGAAACATCCTTTCCTATGGCGGTGGCGTGGCCCCGGATAATACATCGCTTTTGCAGCAGGTCTCCAATATTTGGATCGGCAATGCGTCGAGCCCGACCGCGATCGCGATGGAAAAATTTGCCTCCGATTTCGCCAAGGCGATTGGAGACGCAAAGAAGAAGGACACCGACGCAACTTGGCAGGCACTCCTTGCGAAGAATGTCGAACTCCATGCCAACCCGTTAGTGCAGTCACCACCAAAATCGGTCGATGCACTCCATCTTAGCGACAAGCTTATGCCGCTCGAGCACCTGCAGCTTCGCTTTACTCAGAACGAACTGATCGTTCAACTGCTGTTGGCTCAGTGGGACTTCGTCTATCAAACTTACAGCGCCCAGTATCCGTCGTTCCAAGCTCAATACCAGAATTTCCGCAGCAGCGCGACCACGATCCTGACGACGCTTAATCTGCGCGGCATTTTACAACGCGGGAATTTGGAAAATGACTGGCCTGCCATTGTTGCGTCGGCCTCAAAGATTGATAAGAAAACTCTCAGCAAGAACATCCAGACGCAGCTATCGACGAAGTTAGCCGGTCGCTTCCCCGCGGGCTCCTTCCCGGCGACCGACTCAATCGCAGCGGCACTTATTAAGGACGCCGACTCGTGGCTCGCGAAGCAGCTTGAACTGCTCGTCCCGATCAGTCAGAACGCCCTGCCCACCCGCACTTCCGAAGGCATATCTCTCGTTGTCGATACTCTTGATGCCGGAATGGGACAGAATGACGTAACAGACACATTACGTTCCATGATCGGCTATTGCGTTCTCATGCGAGATACCACGCCAAGCTTCGATCACGCGTGGCGTTGCCTCAACGTGGCATTTCTCAAGACTGGCGATCCGTCTCAATTCACCGACGCCGTCAAAAACCTTAATGATCCTGTGGTTGTAGCGGTGCCGCAGCATACGCAAGATCAAATGCGCCGCGCCATCCTCACCTACAACAACCAACCACTCATGGTGGAGAGTCCGGCGCACGCCTTTGGGCAGGATCTAATGCAACAAGATCCGAACGCCGAACGCCTCATTTCGTTTCAGCATCCGTCGGTCACTGCTACCCTCGACGCGTCGAACCCAAAGTGGAAAGTCCCTGGCTTAGTCTTCGGGAACACATATGAGTTCAAAATCGGACGCGTTCGCAACTGCGGCGTCCTGCCGGCGACTTTCAGCGCGTCCACCAATCCGGCGCTACTGGATCTTGGTGCGGTCGAGAAGAACTACGCAGGCCCCGCCACGCCCTCGATCCGCTGCCAGCGCACGGTTCCCGTCGGCGATTTGAGGTTTGCCGTAAACGGCCTGGGTACGCTTGCGTCCAGTCTTCGCAAGTTGGCACTTCCAACCATCCCGCCCGATGTACAGCCACGCGCCCGTGAACTCTATCCCGCACCATCCACCGACGATCCTGCGAGCGCGCAGCCGCCCGTGCCGCCCCAGCCGCTCATCCTGCTCACAAGCTACAAGACGGAATTCCCTCAGGCCACACCTAACTTCACCCTGCAAATTCAGAAGCCAACCACCGATCTCCAGACGTGGGATCGGTGGATGGCGGCATCGCCCACGAATATGCAGCAACGGATCGATCTATGGACAAACTTCCATCGGCTCGCCCGCCAGCAGAAGACGAACAGCGATCTCGCCATCGACGACCCGGCAGTCCAGCAGCTTCAGATAACCTTGGACATCAATGACCCAGGTCTAGCCCCGGTTTCGGTTCCGAAAAAAGGCGACCCTGCGATCATCGCTACCTGGCCATCCCCGGCTGCAGCACCGGCCCCTCCCACGAGCGTAGCGAATAGCGCGGGTCCCCTCCTCCTAAAAATTGTCGCGGCCTCCCCGTCGAAATCCACCTTCGACGCGTCTACGTGGACACTCACCCTCGCTGAAGGCGCTGTCGTGAAGATCACCATCGCGCCGGTGGTGGCGCAGGGATCCTCCCTTTTCGCCACAGGCATATCGCAGGGAGCAAGCTACGATTTTCTTGTAGAGGCGGCTAACTTGGCGATGCCGACATCTGATGCTCTGAGAGCCGCTTTCATCGTCTCGTCGCCCACAGATCCCACTTACAACTCAGTCGATTTTGCATTACCGCTTACCCCGTCCTCGGTCATTGGAGACCAGATTCGCAGTGCCACCATCAGAACTCAGGTATGGCGCTGGGATGGGCGCCCTTTGTCCTTATTCAAGTTTGGAAAGGATCTTGTCACTCCAGATCCCAGCATTCTCGAATGGGAGGTGGCCGCCTTTGCGACGCGCCAGGCAACGGACTCGACCGTTCGTCCTATGAACCTTGTCACGGTGCCGCCCATCGCACCTGGCAAACCCGAAACCCTGGCTCTCGTCGCGAAGGACGATATCACCGGCCAGCTTGGTTCCCTCTATTATCGCTCCGGAGTGCAAGTCGATAACCGGTACGGTTCTCTGGTGCCAAAGGCGAACAGATCCGTCTCAACGCTCGGCGACACCAGTACTCTGCCCGGTGCGAATGGAGGTTGGCACCGTACCGTTGTACCCTGCCGCCTTCCAAACACAACCCTTCCCAAACCCGCGATCAAATTTATCCTTCCCCTGACGGGTGTGCTTCCAGCCATCACGCCTGCGGTGAAGGGTCAGCCTGCAAAGAATGGCCATCCTGCAACCCCTGACCAACCTAGGACGTACAACGCGCAGGCCCCGGCCGCCAGCGCCCTCGTTGTCGTACAAGGACCATGGTATGCTCTCGGTGGTCTAGCCGAAGATCTCGAAGTGTCTATCTTCGGTTCTGGAGAGGGCGCCTCCGTGTTGGGTGTCCCGGAAGTCGGCCCGGATCCTATCATCTGGCACGGCAAGAGATCGGACTTCCCCGGGTCCTACGCAACGTACAGCCAGGACAAGGATGGCAAGCCAACGGACGGGTCCGAGTTCGCCACAGCGGACAAACGGCTGCATGGTCCGGTCGGCCATACCTTCGACGACAGCGACACCAATCCGCTATGGGTGAACACCACTTTTATCCTCGATCCTCCTCCGCCGGTGCACGCTGATGCACAACCGTGGACCTTTGCGAAGGTTGCGTTTCGTCGAGCGATCCACAAAGAAGGCTGGCTTCCCGCGCCTCCGAGCAAGAAAGACTTTCGCAGTGAGTGGACGGATCCCCAATGGGTTCAGTTCTTGCCCAGTCAGTTCACCGGACTCGGCAAGGCCGTCGACCTGTCCAAGTGCTCGGTCAACGTAGATCCATCGAAGAAAATCGCATCGATTTCTGACCAGACTGGCGCGCCACTCACCCTCAGTGACGACACTGGCGATGCCCACATGATGTTCGCGTTCCTTCTAACCGAGCAGGTACCGGACCTGCTCGGAAGGAAGGGTCAGGAACGCTACTTTCAGGTCTGTGTCCGCAGGACCGACGGCACACATGCTTCCTGGAGCTTCGACAAGACCGCAGATGGCCAAAGCCCTTTTGTCGGCCGCGTTCTCGCCATCCAGATGAACCCTGTTCCATCCGCAGCTGCGATCACGAATGAAGACCTGCTCTGGGGTGCATTGTTTCCCCAGAGTGATACGACCGCAGTCCTTAACAGCGATGCCATGGCCCGCATTGTTGCAGTTTCGCCTCCTATTTTCTCGAATGTTCTGACCTGTTCTATCGCTTGAGGAGAAGCCAACAATGCTGCTCTCACGACGCAAATTCTTACAATCCACCGTCACTGCCGGCCTGGCTGCCGCGGCAGAGGCCACCGGAAGCCGTTGGCTCCTGAAGCCCGTCGGCTGTATCCGCATCGGCATCGCCGCTCTGGAAGCCACGGCATGGGACCATCTCGCACTCTTTGCTGCTATACCCGGCGCAGAGATAGTAGGCCTTGCAGATCCGAGCACGAAAAATCTGCACGCCGCCGCCGACTACCTCAGAGATAATGGTCAAAGGCCACCCTCTCTCTACAGGAACTCAGCTGATCTTCTGAATGACCGCTCGCTACACGCGCTCGCGATTCCCTCCTGTGGCCAGAACGGCGCTCAGATGATGCGTGAAGCGATCGCTGCAGGAATCCCTATTCTGCTCGATGCTCCACCCATTCTTTCGCGGAGAGATCTGGGGCAGATGCTTGGTATACTCCAGACCGCTCGCACTCCCGTGCATTTTCGTCTGGCAGATTACTTGTATCCATCATCGGCTGCGGATGTGCGCTCCTGGCTTACCCGCAGCGGTTCAGCAGGTGCGGAGTTGGCTCTTGCACTCCAGCCCTTCGCTGCCCGGGACGACCTCCGCATTCCCGTCATCGCCGCACTGGATGCCGTGCTCGATGCATCTGGCGCAACGAGTGAGGGGTTACGAATGTGGGGAACCCAAGCTCGGCAAACCACCCCCATCGAAGGCACTGGCACGTCGTGCTCTATTGCCTTGCCCCCCAATCCATTCAAGTTTGAGCGCCTTCTTGTACACTCTTTCTCCGGAGTGCTTGAGTCGGTGTCCACACTTCATCTTCGAAGCACCCGTGGTTCCGTAAAATTGGGAATTGCCTGCCAAGCTGACGTCGTCTCCTCACTCCAGACTGCGATGTTATTCCTCGCCTCTGTGAGAGACACTCCTTCCGCCGACCCGAAGAGATCGTGTCGCGCCCAGGTGGCTGCTGGCGGTGCCGACCGATTATTGAAGGCCTTTGAAACCTCGATCTCTCGCCTTCACGCCAACCACAATACCCTCGTCACCCCATCCACGCTGTGACAAGCTTGCGGAGTCCTCAAGGAGAAACAGAATGCCAACAATTGCTGTGTCACTGCCCGCAGACAGGACGAAATTAGGTACCCTCCAACTGATGGCCGACGATGGAACAACGCTCATCGCTGGCCCTTTTTCCGCCTTTGGCAAAGCTGACGGTAAAACGGCGAATCTCCACGGCAACGCTTCCAGAAACACCCTATTTCCGTTCGGCGACACTCCGGCCGGCACCTACGCCGTTCCTGGATTGGAGGAGACGGGGGATGCCACAACCCGCGCCTCCCATAGCTATGGGCCCAACGGTGCCATTCGCCTCAATCCGACGGGCGGAGATGCTGATACCGCAGCAACCTTGGGAGGAAGACAGTATCTTCTCATCCATGGCGGAGATCTCAATGGCTCCGGACAACTGCGCCCAACAAATGGCTGCATCCGTCTTTCCAATGCCGACATGGTCTCCCTTCTGAATGCAATTTCCGTGGAGGCGAAGTTGACGGCACCGCCAAACTCGTGCACTGTCGACAATCTGTCGGTTTTAGTAACCGCAGGAGGCGTAGATGACGGGTACGATGAAGACGATCCACCACCCAGCACCAACCCGATTTCCTACCCAGTGGTGCCATAGTCGTGGGGCAGACAAGTTCTGGCAACGATCCAGAGATTCGAGGCAGAAAACGCCGATAAGCTGCGGAGTCAAACGGGAAGCGAAACGCTTGCCAATCGCTGTTCGGGAGCGTCTCCTGCGCAAATGGTTGCGCCACTACAGGGAGTTCAACCAGTTGGAATCTCTGGATGATAACCGCCGCCAAGGCCAGGTTTCTATGCTTCGACAGATTGGGTTTGAGTCGGTCGGTGTACCTTATGGTTCTCTCTCCGAGATTCTCGTTGGTCACAAGAGACAGGGGAAGGCACCCAGAGCCAAATCGGCTGTATCTTTGGGCTGGGTTCTCGGGCCAACAGGGCAGAGGTCGAGGGTTTGTTAAGGGTTGATAAGCGTTCCGCAGGGTCTCCAGGGCTCCGAAATTGGCCATCCGTGCCTTCTGGTTTCTATGAGTTACCAACAACCGTGGATCTGTCACGGTGGAGGTCGCAGGTTCGAATCCTGCCGCTCCTAACGGAAGGGGTGTAGGTGGCCAAGACGCCAATCGTCGATCTCTCGAGTGGCTCTTTAGGAAGATGCTCACCGACGTAGCAGCGGCGGCAAGATCGAAATTCCGATCCACAATCCGATCCACAAAAAGCGAGGTCTTATACGACTTGGGTGGCTTTAGGCGTTCCCCACAGGCTTGTAAGTCGTTGAAAAACCTCAAACGGCAAGACTGTCACAGCAGAGGTCGCGGGTTCGAGCCCCGTCGTCCCCGCCATACATTCCAAATGACTTACGGAACGTATGGACCTATAGTGACAATCCACAATCCGATTTACAATTCACTGCACGAGACGACTTCCAGTAAAGAGCGGACCTTGTCTGCGGCCGGATGGCAATTCGGCGAGGGAAACACCCTCAGAAGATCTCGGCTGGATCGGCGCTGCGCAACTTTCTCATGGCCAGTGAGCCCGAAATCATGCACATTGCGGCCGTCAGCAAGTAGACCACTACGAAGCGAAGGAACGTCATCTTGACTGGCAGCATGGTTGCGTGCCCCGCAATGCTATAAACCAGCATCGATAGCCCGACTCCCGGGAAGAAGCCGAATAGCGAGAGAATAGCTGACTCCTCGATGACAATCGCAGACAATGCGCGGTCGTGGTACCCCATAGCTTTCAAAGTGGCGTATTCGCCTAGATGATCGGTCACATCGGTGTAGAGGATCTGATACACGATAATGCAGCCCACAACCAAACCAAGGATCACTCCCGAGTTGATGATGAATCCGATGGGAGTGACGGTTTCCCAGTGTTCCCGTTCCCGATCGACCAAGCCACTATGCGTAAGCACCAACACGTCGTCAGGAAGCAACTGAGCAATGTTGGCCCTAACCGTTTCCGGGTCATAGCCGGGCTTCAGTTTTATCAAGCCGATATTCACGGCTTGGGGATTCTGATAGGGCAAAATGCGGAAGTAATTCCGGTCGCTCATGATCACCGTGCCATCGGCGCCGAAGCTGGTTCCCTGGCTGAACGTCCCGACGACCTCGACGTGGTGGCCGGCAATCTCGGCGGTCACGTTCCGGTTCGCGGCCAGTTCCTTGGCGACCGGCCCAAACTCCGGCCGCGAGAGTGAATCGAACAGAACATTATCCCCGACGCGCAACTGTCCGAGGAGGTTATTCGCTCTGCCCAGGTCCACGACGCCCGGAATAGGCTTGAAGCCGACCATAAAGATCATGCTCTCGCGTCGCGTCCACGGATTCCTCCAGGGAGCCAATGCACAATAGACTGAGTTGACCGATTCTACTCCGTCGACGGTAAGGGTTTGGTAGAGCCGGCGCTGCGGAAACACTTTGCTGGCCACCATGTATTCGTACTGGGGGCTTATCAGTGCGAGGTCGCCATTCATGCGGTTGATCTGGACGCCGGCGCTCAAGAGAAGCGCATCCTTAAAGCCCAATTGCACGAACATCAGAATGGCGGAAAAGGCGATTCCTGCGATTGCAGCCAGGAGGCGCAATGGCTGGTGGGTCAACTGTCCCCAGGCAAACGGAATTCTCCGCTTCACGGTTGGATCACCACATTAACCCTTCCATCGATCAATCGTGCCACGGGTTCGCTCTGATCAAGGCGGATTCTCGCTTCGACGATGCGGTTGTCGGAGAAGGACGTGGTGTCGCCGGTCAATACCGAAGGAGACTTCACATTGGGGTCGATCCGCTCGACCGTTCCTGAAAGGGGCGCCGCGAGGAGATCCCCCGAGATCGTGGCGCGCTGACCGGTGTGCACGCGCACGATATCGGTCTCATAAACTTCCGCCACCACGTACATCCGGCCGGTGTGTCCCATGTCCAGGATGCCGTTCCGTCCCGCCTCTTCTCCGGAATATGCGTCGATCTTCAGAATCTTGCCGTCCGTTGGCGCATAGACCGAACTCAGTTCATAGTCACGGCGGGCGCGCTGTTCATCGGCCATGGCGGCCTGGAGCTGAGCCTCGGCCACATGCAGATCGCCATCGGATACTTCGTTCATACCGTCCAGGCGGTGTTTGGATTGCTCTAATTCGGTCTGGATGACCTGCACCTCGGTGCGCCGCGCATCAAGGTCGGAGGCGGTCACGTCCTTGGTGATGCGAAGGGCTTCATAGCGTTTAAGTTCGGACTGCGCGTTTTGGAGGCGGGCTTCGATGCGAGCGATGTCCGCCTGCTGGGCTGCGAGATCGCCGTGCTTGGGTCCGCCTTTGAGCTGTTCAAGACGGCGTTGAGCCACTGAAGTCTGCGCGTGAGCCTGTTCGAGAGCGGCCTCCAACTGCCGTTGGCCTACGAGAATGGCCAGCAAATCCCCGCGGCGGACCTGGTCGCCCGCTTTCACTTTCAGTGACTCAACCAGCGGCGGCCGGCCCTGAATGTAAGTTCCCGCGACGTGGATTACGCCGTCTTCCGGCTCGATGCGACCCAGACATGACACTCCATTTGCATGCCCACTTGACGAGACAGGCGGGGGAGCCGGATGCAAGGTCCGAATGAGATAAACGATGAGAAATCCGGATACAACCACCAATAAAGCCGCGATCACCCACAGCCATTTCCTGTTTCCGAGCCAGGGCCGTTCAGCACTCATACCAGACTCCATTTCCTCAAAAATCGATCGCCGCGCTGCATGCAAGTGGGATTATTGGGCGAGGTTGCGGATGGTTCCCATGGCTTGCATGAGCTCGATGTGCGCTTCGTTCCAGGCATAGAGAGCGGCCTGCCGGGCGTCTTCGGCCTGAGCCAATGTCAAACGCGCATCCGCCACCTCCAGCTCTCCACCGACCCCTTGTTCGAGGAGCCGGCTGCGATGATTCAGTTCCTCCCGCGAGATATCGAGTTCGCTGGTTGAGACATCTACCCGTGCTCTGGCCCTGTCAAGCTTCAGGAGCGCCTGCCGCACTTCCAACTCCACCTTCTTTTCCAATTGCCTCTCGCGAATTTCGTCCTGGCGGAGAGACCCCTGTCCCTGTGCCTCCCGCGAAGAGCGCTGGCCTCCGTCGAAAATCGGCAGGTTCACCGTGACTCCGACGCTGTAAACGCCAACGGAACTGGGCGCGCTCGTACCTGACGACCCCATGTCGGCGAATAAGCCCACTGTCGGGAAACGCTCTGCATGGATCGAGCCCTCGCTAAGACGCGCCGCTTCCACACGCTGCTTTTGGGTCGCGATTTCGCTGCGAGACTTCATGGCAATGGCCACCGCCTGCGCGGGTGACAACATGTCCTGCGGACTGAACGCGAGCGGTTCGGTCAAATTGAGCGGCGTGTCGAGAGGGAGGTTCAAGGAGTTCAGAAGGTCGAGGACCGCTCCGGCACGATCCGACTCGACCTGCGCCAGGAGTTCCTTTTCCGATTCGACGCGCATGCGTGCGTGAGACACATCGATATCGAGCGATTTTCCTTCTGCGCTACGGTTGGTAAGCTCACGCAGAGTTGCTTCTGCAGACTCCACCCTGGCCTTGGCGAGATCGATGGCGCTGGAGGCCTTCAAAGCCGCCAGGTAGAACCTGGCCACCTGCGCGGCAACCTGGTCACGCGCCTCATCGGATTGATCTTTGGCTGTCGTGATTCCGGCCTGGAGCGACTTTGCGCGGCGCCACACCGCCGTATCGAACACACCCTGCCTGACGTGCACGCGGGCTTCCAGGGTATTGAAAGGGCCGACGGACTGCGGAAAAGTAAAGCCCGGAACGGGGAAGTGAACTTCACCAAGTCCCAATGCGGCCAGGTTGAGAACTTGATTCGAACCGCTGACGGTAGCGTCAATCTGCGGAAGAACCAATCCCCGCCCTTCGCGGAACTGGGCCGCGGCAATCTTGATGGATTCCTCGGCCATGCCAATGGCGGGGTCTCCTTTTGGAGAGAGCGCAATGCGGATGGCATCGCGCAGGCTAAGAGAGAGAGGCGTCTGCGCGCTCTGTTCCTGCGCGGGTAGTCGAGTGCACTGGAGCACTGAAAGCATGGCAACAACGCTGCCGCAAGCAATCACGGCCGCTTTCGCTGTAACCTGCGAGAGAAAATCCATTGACCCCCGGCTCATAGTGCTCTTGTGAATGAAATTCAGATGCCCTCTTCGTTCACGTTTTCCTGCGTTACTTGAATGGCGCCCGTAAGGAGGAATCATACGGTGCAGATGCTCATGCGCGGCGGAGCTGACGGACCCCGCAGGGTCGGCGGCGGCAACGCGGGCGAAACAGCCATGCGCCTTCAAATCAGTTGAGTGACATCACGGGCTTTTCGAAGCGATTCTACTTATGAAACTTCTCATTGTCACCTATTACTTCCGGGCGAGGAATGATGGGATTCAATGGATGAATCCTGTCAACCGGCTCTCAGGGTTTCGCTTGCGTGCCGCAGAAGCAGCCGCGAGAGCCCCCATAAAACGCGCGTCTGCCGGGGAAAGATTCCGCCCTGCCGCCACGCTTCCGAAATGCGAGTGCCAAGGCCGTGCAGCATCACCTGCGCTACCTCCATCAGCACGAGACGCAGACGGTCCTCTTCGGTTGAAAGCAACGCCATTGATTTACCGCGCCTGCTGCAACTGCTATTCCAGTATTGGATCAGGCCGTCGCGCATCAGCCGCGACTCTGGAGTCTCCGCGCAAAATACCTCATAGAGCGCCCGAGCGAGCACCATGCGAGTTCTCTGCGGAGACCTGCGGCGGTGAGCATACAGCGGAAGAGCGCGTTCGATGTCGCCATCGGTATCCTGCAGCGCATCGCGCAGCCTCAGCGCATCGCGGGCGCATACCGTCAATCCAGTCGCCGTGAGCGGATGGCAGCACCCGGCTGCATCGCCAACCAGCACCAGGCGTCCGCGGGCGATTTCCCGCACCGTGGACGTGTAGCTCGCTGAGGCCACAATGCCGGGCTCTTCCAGTCTTTTCGAGATTTCGCCGCGGAGGCGTTCCGGAAGTGCGTGCAGACTCTCCCGGCATGCCTCGATCTTTCCCCGCTCCCGCCACGGAATGTGGCAGATCGAACATGATCCGCGCGGCGTCTTTCGAAACCTGATACGCCAGCACCGGACCTGAAGCTCCCAGAAACACGTGACCGTATCCCGGATCGGGCAGGGGGCAATTGTGCAGCAGAAAACCGAAAAGCGTCGAGACCTGGCGGCGCGATTGCGCAATGCCCGCCATGCGGCTGACTGGCGACGATGTCCCGTCGGCGCCGACAAGCAGGCGCGGGCGCACCACGGTCTGACCCGAGTGGGAGGAAATAGTTACGGAAGCGTAATCCCTGTTGCTTTGATCTACCGCCGTAATGCGAGCGCGATCCAGCACGGTGACACCGGGAAGGAGCGAAACCGCCTTCAGCATTCGCTGGCGGATCGCGTCATGTTCCATCGCAAACGCAGAGCATGCCGATGTGCCATCGGAACTGTAAGGCAAGTGAACCACCGTCGAATCCGGCGCCCCGCCAAAGCGCACCGAGAAGCCGGCGATCACGGATCTCTCGTCCCCGCATACGGCATCAAGCAGTCCCAGTTCCTGAAGGGCCGCGGCGCCGGTATGGTGCACCAGTTCGCCAGCCAGTCGGCGCGCACCATCCATTCCCGGTTCTACCACCGCGACCTGGTAACCGAGTTGACTCAAAGCAGCCGCGGCAGCAGAGCCTGCGACTCCGCCGCCCGCCACTACGACGTCAAATGGCTCACCGCGTCTCACGTGTACTCCGGTCTCCGTTCCGCCATGCGGGCATAGCGGGCCAGGGCCCAGGCTGGAAAGTAAATTCGGTACAAACGGTAATCAAGCATAGCCGATCCGAAGAAGACTCCGTTCACCGCTTCCCGCGGCCATGATCCGTCGGCGTCCTGGTGCGACTGTAGCCATCGAATCCCGCGCTGCACCGCGTCCGCCTCAGGACCCACCATCTGCAGCAACGCCAGGACTGCCCATGCCGTCATAACCGACTGGCTTTCTGGGTGTTCGCGATAGACGCCGTCGAGGCAACTCGCGTGGTGCTCGCCCCACCCGCCGTCGGGCCGCTGGCGCGCCATCAGCCACTCCGCGACGCGCCTGCAGTGCGGATCATCTCGACCTGCTCCCGCTTCCTGCAAGGCTTCCACTGCAAACAACCCGGCGTAGGTGAAGTTGATTCCCCAGAAACCGGCGTAGGAGCCATCTGCGCGCTGCGACGACCGCAGAAAATTGCAGGCCCGCGCGATTGCGGCTCCGACCCCAGCGCACCGGTTCGGGAAATGCCGCTCAAATCGCGCCAGCGCTTTTACAGCGGATGCGGTGCATTCGACATAGCTTCCCTCGGTCATGCATTGGCCGAACATTTCCGACGGGTTGATCTTCTCGAGCAGCCGGCCGCCGCGGCGCGCTTCATAGGTGCCGAATCCGCCGTCTGCATTCTGTCTCGCAAGAATGAATTCAGCCGCCAGCGCCAGACGCTCATCGGAAATCCGCTCGACGTTTGGGTGTTCATCTCCGCCAATCAGGCCGGGGCATTCGTGAGCGGCGAGGATTGCGCTCAGTGCTTCCGCCGTGCAATCGCTTACCGGCCAACGATGTTCACCGTCGCTGAAACACCATCCCCCGGCGATCCTGGCACGCGCCTGCTGCTCGCTGCCTTCCAGTTCCGCAACCATCTGCGTGTCGTGTAGAAACCGATAGGCGCGGCGCAAGCCCTCGCGTTGCCGGGCTATCGCCGGCCCATATTCCAGATGGCACTGCATCACGAACGCGGTATCCCAGGTTTGGCTGCGGGCGCCGGCAAACCGCACGCCTTCCTTTTCGTCCTCCCAACGCCAGCATTCCAGTCCTTCGAGACTCGCCTCGACCTCCGGGTGACCGAGATCTTTGAGCGCCAGCGTGTTGAGAATTCCGTTCACGGGAGAAATGCCCTGATACCGGCTGGCTCTTTGTTCATACAGAATTCGCGATGCGCAATGAGCAAGTGCCCTGCGGCGCAGTCTCGGCGGGCACAAGCGATCGGCCGCCTTCAGCACATCGTAAGCGCGGCGCAGCATAGCCGACGGCGGCACGTAGACATCCGATGGAGCAAGCCGGTGACGATAGGATGCGAAGTCCACGCTCTCGTACGGCAATGGATAGAGTTCGCGGCGGAGATCAACTGTCTCCGGCAACTCCACGCGGAACTTCCGTCCGTAGAGATACGCGATCCCCAGATAGATGTACCGCGTGTGGCAATAGAGTTTGTCGGGATGTACCGGCAGCCATCGCGGCGCCAGAAACAGTTCGGGAGGCACCGGATTCATGCCCGAATACTCATACAACCCGATCATGGACAGCCAGAATTTGCCCCAACTGGGAATGGCGGCAACGCCGCCTGGCTGGGAGAGCAGCCATTCACGCGCCGGCTGCACGAGTGAGTCGTCAGGCGGCACGCCCAGCAGACGCAGTGCGACATACACAAGCGTGGTAACAAAGACGTAGGGTTCCGACTCGGGATGCAGCCCCCATCCGGCCCCTCGGCGAACGCAAGAGAAATAGCGAATGATCCCAGCCCTGGTGTTGCTGTCGATCGTGCGGCCCAGGATTCGCTGCGCGATCACGTACTGCGCGGTAATCATGGCGCACCAGACCACTTCTCCTTCCCAGCATCCATCGGCGCACTGGTGCAATCCAAGCCACTCCCATGCCCGCTCGAGGCAATCAAGAGCTTCAATACTGCCTTCGGTCCTGGAATAGGCCTGGGTCATTTCATTATCGAAACCGCTCGGGTTGGAGCCCCGCCCCGCAAGCTTTCTCTCGCCGGTCGCATGTTTGGCTAAGACTGGGCGCCAATCCGTTGTGGTCATCCGTCAGAGCGTGGTCCCCTGGCACATCAAGTGATCCTCGCGGCCGCCGGGGCTTTCGGCGATAGCGCACCATGCAGGGCTTCCGCGGACCAACCATCATTGTGGAGTAGTCCGGCAAGTATTCGCCGGAACTGAGCTCAAGGTCGAACTCGCGCAGAAGCACCGTCCAGATCACTTTGATTTGCTGATAAGCGAATCCCGAGCCGATGCAGCGATGCTTGCCGCCGCCGAAACCGATCAGGGCAAATTGCGTGCGGCGGTCTTCCTCCCGGCCGGGTGCAAAACGGTCGGGGTCATAACGGTAGGGCTCATGGAAGATGTGAGGCAGATGATGCGTAACAGCCGGCGAGACCATGGCAAGATCTCCGGCGGGCAGAGTGTGCCCCTGGTACTCGAAGTCGCGCAGGATGGTCCGTATCAGCATCACGATCGGAGGGTACATCCGTTCCGCCTCTTTGATGCAGCGCTCCAGCGTGACCAAGTGGCGCAGGGATGCAATCGTCAAGGGCTCGCCGTGTGGAAGCTTTAACTGTTCGTTGAGAACGCGATTCAGATAATGCGGATGCTGCAGGAGAAGGATTCCGGTCCATGAAGCCATCACTGCGCTGGTGTGCTGGCCGGCAAAGACCAGGCTCAACAGAAGGCCGACAATCTCATGGTCAGTGAGAGAGCGGCCATCCGCATAGCGCGCAGCTGCCAGCGTGTCGACGAAATCTTCATCGGCGGGCGGGCGAGCGCGCTTTTCCGCCACAACTCCAGAGATCAGCCGCGCCAGATTCGCCCGGCCCCGGTCGCGGCGCCGCATGGCAGGAAGCGGCCATCCCGGCTTGAAGAAGGCCACCAGGTTCACGCCCGCTTCCAGGTCGTGATAGCTGTGAGCGAACTCGGCGGACAGGCGCTGCCGAAACTCGTGCCCCACCAGGCACCGGCTCGCGTTAAACACCGTCAGCTCGTTCATCGCATTAAGCAGGTCGATCTCGCCTTTGTCGCCCCAACCGGCGCAGTAGGCCTCAGTTTCCTCTTCGATAGCCCTCGCATAGTTCTGCATGCGAACGTCGCGCAGCGCCGGGATCACCAATCCGATCTGCTCATCCATCAGTTCTGGAGTGACATCGTAGACAACCCCTTTGCCGAACATGGGGACAGTAAACTGGTACGCCTCGCGCGCGCTCAACTGATCGTCGGGCGCATGAAAAAAAGCGCTGTTTCCGCGGGGCTCCGTCAGGGCATGCACGGTTTTGCCGGCCAGATTAAACGAGAAAACTTCTCCGTGAAGCTCGCGGCCGCGGCGCAGGAAATTCACTGGATTCCGGTGAAACTCGATTCCGTGACCGAGCAGAGGTAATCCCCCGGCAAGACGTGGAACACTCATGTTCGGTATCCTCGCGGCTCTGTCTGGGGTGAGAATCACCCGGATCAGCACGATTTGATCCTTATCGCAGCTTAGGGGAATAGACAACCGCGACAATGCGATAGGTGGCAACACCCGAAAAATTGAGTAGTTCTGCTCAGATTCTGCTCCGCCCGGTCACCTGGACTTCAGGGAAAAAGCGATCGGTTCATCATGCCGAGCCGGATCAAAGCATGGCTTCCACGCAACTGCAGTTTGGTACAGATATTAGCACGATGGTTCTCGATTGGGGGGACTGACACGGAGAACATCGAATCGAGCTGGTATGGCCTCAACCCACAAGCGATGGTCCGGATTTCGTCGATAGAGGGAAACGTTCCGTGCTTTTGTTCGGACTCAGCCAAGGCTGGCGCGCGCGGCGTCGACACTGTCGAACGTCCGAAACAGGCTGCCCATATACGCCATCTCGAATATTTCCTTTACCAGCCCCTTCATTCCGCACAGCGCTGCTACGCCGCCGCCTCCGTGGGAGGCTTTGGCCACCTGCACAAATGATCGCAAACCCAGGCTGCTGACATACTCCAGCTCGGCGATATCCACAAGCAGAGCATATCCGGCCTCCGCGCTGCCCTGACACGCTTGTTCGAATTGAACGGCGAGCTCTGGAGACATGCGGCCGGAGAGCTTGACTACACGGATTTTTCCTTCAGTAGTGCTTTCGATGGGCATTGGCAAAATCGAGTATATAACGGGATCCGTCTTCCCGTGTCGTGGTACCGTACTTCCATATGACAGCGCCTCTGGACTCGCGCAGCCCGATTCTGTCTCTCCGGGACGTCAGCTATTCTTACCCTTCTGCCGGGGGCCGCAAGCAGGTACTTCGCAACGTTTCCGCCGATGTCTGGCCCGGAGAAATCGTGCTCATGGTCGGCCCATCCGGAGCGGGCAAGACTACCATGTTGACTCTCGCGGGCGCCCTGCGGTCGGTGGAGAGCGGCAGTCTCATCACGCTGCAACGGGAGCTCTCCGGTGCGACACCCGACGAATTGATACAAGTCCGGAAGAGGATTGGATTCATCTTCCAGCGCCACAACCTCCTCGAATCCCTTAGTGTGGTCGACAATGTACATACCGCGCTGCAGCCCCTGAACTACCCATACGAGGAGGCGCGCGAGGCGTGCGTCGCTATGCTGCAGGCCGTCGGATTGGGAGCGTATATCAATTCCCGGCCCGCTAACCTTTCGGGCGGACAGCAGCAGCGCGTCGCAATCGCGCGCGCCCTGGTCCGGAAACCCGAACTCGTACTGGCCGATGAACCTACCGCGTCGCTCGATAGCGCCTCGGGACGGGAAATTGTCGAACTCCTGCGGCAACTCGCGCGCGCACAGGGATGCACTATCGTTCTGGTGACACACGACAATCGCATCCTGGACCTCGCCGACCGCAGCCTGCGCCTCGAAGATGGAGTCCTCAGCACTTACGCATCGGCTGTGACTGCCGACTCCGCACATATGCTGACCGCGCTTTCCGCGTTCCGCGACAGCGAAGAACTGACCTGGTTCTGGAGCAACATGGATGCCGGACAGTTTCTGGATGCGCTGCGAAAATTGCGCGTGGAAGCGATGCAGTTTCTGAATGTAATGGATTTTGGTGTAGACGATTCTCTGGCTGGCTGGGTGGACGAGCTGCTGCGCTCTGTGCTCGGCAAGATCGCTGCGATCCTCGACGCCGCATATGCGAGCATTCGCTCCGCCGCCGAGCCCCAATTTCGCGAGATTGCCTTAAGCGTGGGCTCTCCGCAGGACACTCCGCCGCTCACAATGGAGATTCGCGATCGGGATGCCGTCTTGATTGGAGTGGCGGAGTTTCGAGCCGCTGCCACTGGGGTCGCTTTCACGGAAGCCAACGAGCGGCGTCTACGGGACTTCGACAAGGTGTTAGGCCTGCTGCTGGAGATGTGCATCCGCACGAAAGCCGGAGCAAAGGCGAACTAGAGCAGTCGTTCCTGGTGCGGTTGCCCAAATCAACTCTACCCGAGATTCCTTAATAAACCCCGGGGATAATGCGCCAGCGGACCTTGGTGCGGTAACGCTCCCAATCTGCACCATACTTGGCGTGGCAGAAGGTGTTGTCGCGCCGTTCTCGATGCACCAGCAGAATGGTGAAATAAACAATGTAGAAGTAGGTCAGCGGATG
Organism: uncultured Acidobacteriota bacterium; assembly: GCA_963819365.1. GTDB lineage: Bacteria > Acidobacteriota > Terriglobia > Terriglobales > Acidobacteriaceae > Telmatobacter. The sequence continues at coordinate 183,289 of CAWFVY010000010.1, read as the reverse complement.
ATTGAAGAGCGTGGGCAGGCACCATGCCAGGCCCATGAGGAGGTCTCCGAAGTAGTTTATGTGGCGAGCGATCCCCCACCAGCCGGAGACGAGCAGCAGGCCACGAGGGGTGGCGATGTACTCGGGCCTTTTGCCCCAGACCAGGCGCTCGGGATCTTTGCGGAATTTGTGCTTCTGAATATTGGCGCGGCGGAAGATCAGATATCCGGTGAGATTGAGCGCCACGATGCCGACAATGCCCCATAGCGGCAGGCTGTGCGTGTGATTGACCAGATACAACGCCTGCAGCGTGTAGGTGAACGGCACCCATACCAGGTCGCCCCAGCAGAGCATCCAGCCGAAGTTTTCGTATTTGATGTCCCAGGTGGTGAGGACGGCTTCTTCGTTGAAGTAGTAATCGGCAACGTAGAGGAAATGAAAGGCGCACACCAGAATCATGGGAACGGTGACAGTGTGGTGCAGCTGGTATTGCTTGGCCGCCATCGAGAAGTTAATCAGCACCCACCCGATGAGCCCCGGCCGCGCCTCGCAAAACAATTTCAGGTCGAAGGACCCGATTCTTGGATTGAGCGCCGTTCCCATGAAGAAGTCGTAGAAGCGATTGCCACTGAGGCGCTCGGGTTTGGGCGATGCTTTACCCAGCCAATATAGATAGAGAGAAAGTGCGAGGGTGAAGAGATTGGCCGTGGTGAGCAGCGGACCGAACTGATCGTAGAGCACGGATGGGGCGAGAAGTCCGGTGTAGACCACCAGCACGGCGGCAGCCATGGAGAACCAGAAGGAAAACGGGCCGTTCATTTTGTAGGCAAGCCGCTGGCCGTCGGCGAGGGGCAGGCCATATGAGGTCTTGCCGGGCGCCGCGATTTGCAGCAGTGCCTGCAGAAGGAACCAGCCGATGAAAATGGCGACCGAAATGGGCGTCGGCGCCGGGATCCTGCCGACCAATGCTGCCGGCGAGACGAGCGCCCCCCGAACTGCACCATGCAGATCCACATGTACCAGGTCAGTGGGGGCAGGAAGAGCATCATCAGCACGGCGCCGGAGAGATTCAATGCGGACACCGATTTCGAAACTTCAGGATGCGTCGTCTGCAACGTCGCCGCGTTAGATCTTTCCATGGAGAAGCTCCTTGATGACAAGCCTGCCGTAATTGCGGATTGTCTTCCAGATAATTCCGCCGTCCAGGCTCAGCACCGCACCGCTCAGCCCCATGGCCAGGCAGGTGGGTACCGGACCGCGGCCATATTCGAGCACCCAGCAGTCCTCCGAGATGCGGAAGCCTTTGACTCTGCGCCGGCGCAGGTGGGCGAGTTCGCCGGGCAGGTAGACCTTGCGCTGAAGAGGGTCGTCCTCGTCGTAAACCCAGAACTGGCCGGAGAGGGCCACGTCATAGATGTCGAGATGATAGCGGCCGGAGAATCCCTCGGTTCCCACAGGCGTCCCGAACCAGATGAGGTATTCCGAGAGCGAGCCGTGGAGGACGGTCATGATGCCGGTGGCTCCTCCCGCGATGTTGAAGAACCAGTCCTCGCGGGTCTCGATGTGGCCCGGGTACATGCGGGCCAGCTCTTGCGTGATGGCGGAGATCGCCTCGCGCGGCGGCAGGCCGAGCCGGTCGGCACACACGTTGCGTAGGACTTGCGGATCGAAGATGTAGGCCATGTCGGGGTATCGGCAGCTTAAACTTCGCCAGCGCAATCCGCAAGCAAATTGCTTGCAGGGGCAGGACTGTCTGTGATAACAGTCACAGGATGCGCTACGCTGGAGTTCAAAACCGTCGCAAGGTGCTCTGCGTTTTTGCCCGGTACGTTCCAGTGTTGGCAAACATGCACCACGCGTACCACTTCTTCCCCGATACCGCAGCCTTCATGACGCCGCAGGGCATCCTGACCATCGCCGCCTATCTTCCGGAAGAGTGGGAAGTGCGAGTCGTGGACGAGAACATTCGTCCCACCGAGGACGCTGATTTCGCATGGGCCGATGTGGTCTTCGTTTCAGGCATGCACGTGCAGCGGAAGCGCATGGCCTGGCTCGCGGAACGCGCTCACGCGTTCGGAAAGCTCGCGGTTGTGGGAGGACCGTCGGTGAGTTCGCGGCCGTCTTACCACCCCGGCTATGACATCCTGCACGTGGGTGAACTTGGTGATGCGACAGACGATCTGATCCGGCTGCTCGACGCCTCCGTGGAGCGGCCGGCCGAACAAGTGATCCTCACAACCGAGCACAGACTGCCGCTCAACGATTTCCCGATTCCGGCCTACGATCTTGTGGATCTCGACAAATATATGGTCCTGAGCATCCAGTGGTCGTCGGGCTGCCCGTACACTTGCGATTTCTGCGACATTCCGGCGCTCTACGGACACGAGCCGCGCCTCAAAACCCCCGAACGCGTGCTGGCCGAGCTGGACGTCATTCTCTCGCACGATCCCCTCACCGCGATCTTTTGGGTGGATGACAATCTGATCGGCAACAAGAAGGCCGCCAAGGAACTGCTGCCGCACCTTGTTGAGTGGCAGAAGCGCACCGGCTATCGCCTGCGCATGAGCGCGCAATGCACCATCAACCTGGCGCAGGATCGTGACCTGCTCGCGATGCTTCGGGACGCTTTCTTCGTCGGCATGTACTTCGGCATCGAAAGCCCCAGCACCGCCACGCTTGCAAGCATCACGAAACACCAGAACAATCGCATGCCGGTGCGGGATGCAGCGAAGATCTTCAACGAATTCGGCATCGAATTGAACGCGGGCTTCATCTTCGGCATGGACGGGGACGGCCCGGACACGGTCGACAAAGTCATCGAGCTGGTCCACGACGCGGGCATCCCGCTGGTGTTGCTCAACGTGCTTTATGCCCTTCCCAAGTCGCCACTGTGGGACAAACTGGAGGCCCAGGGCCGGCTCATCCCTGAAAGTGACGTCGTGGATACAAACATCGTCTTCCAACTGCCTACCGACGTCGTGATGGGTCAGTGGAAGAAGGCGGTTAAGGTGTGCTACGCACCCAAAGCGGTCTTTGAGCGCTACCGCTATAACGTCGAGCACACCTATGTGAATCAGTTGAAGCCGTCTCTGGCCCGTTACGGATTTTCCTGGCGCCTGGTGCGCATGGGGGGACACTGCCTGGCTACGATCTTCTGGACCTGCGGCGTGCGCTCGAATTACAAACGCGAGTTCTGGGCGCTGGCTTGGGAGTTGCTCCGCGCAGGGCGCGTCGATTACCTCATCTTGATCGCATCCGTCAGTCATCACCTCATTCGCTTCGGCGAAGACGTGCAGGCCGGCAGGGCCGAGCCCTCCATCTATACACCGGAACTGATGCACCAGCCCGCGTCCTCAAACAGCCCCGCAAACGATCTGGTGACAATCCACTAGCGGGAATCGTCTAGAGAGGTTTTCGGGCGTGCAGGAAATAGAGTGGCGTGAAGATACCGGTGCGCGCGCCTTGCACGAGCGCGTCGGCAGACAGGCAAAGCAGTTCGTTCACTGCGGCGGTGCCGGCAGGCGCCACGCGGATTGACTCCATCAGCTTCAGCACGCCGGTGGTGATCGCACGTCCGGCCCTTGTGCATTGCAACTGCGCCATCGACCAGCGCTTTGAAAGCGGAAGATGCCAGGGCGTTTCCGGGGATCCGGAGGACGCCAGATCGACGTGCAGCACAATCTCAAATCCCGCCCCACTGAGCGCGTCGAGCACTCCTTGGATGCTCTCGATGTCCGGCAACCCGTTGCCGACCTCGATGTCGCGCTTGATGCGTCGGTGTTCCGGGTTGTCAGCGTCGTAAGCAGGGGTCAGACACCATTCGTCGCCAACGAATGAAGCACCGGGTTTCAGGACACGGTAGATTTCGCTGTATACCGCGCGGCGATCGGACGCGTGGCAAGTCGCCTGAAATTCGTAGGCGCCGTCATAGGAATTATCGGCGAGCGGCAGACTGGTAAAGTCGGCAAGCACGAAGCGGCACAGGGGTTCGAGACCTTGCTTGCGATTGTGCGTGCGTCCTCGGTCGATCTGGTACTCGTTGATATTGATGCCTGTTACCTGCGCGCCGAAATCGCGCGCCATCGTTCGCATGGGGCCACCCACGCCGCAGCCCAGATCCAGCAAGCTGTCCCCCGCACGGCAGCCCAACGCTTCCGCGACGCGGTGCTCATAACGAAGAATGGAGGCGCGAAGCGTTTCGCCCTTCACGCGAGGAGCGAAGTGGAACGATTGCCCCCAGCCGAATTCGTAGAAATCGGTGGCGAGATTGTAGTACTGCAGCGCGATCGCTGCATACCGGGCGTGCCGTTCCTCGATGGGGATGTCTTGCAGAGAAGCGTAGTCCTGCAAGCCATCGACGGTGGGTTTCATTGTTGCATTATAGGTGGAATTCTCTGTGATTCCGCGAGTCATTTATGTATCCTGATCGCGATGAACGAGCGGACATACGATGTGTGCATCGCCGGCGCGGGGCCTGCTGGGTCGACCTGCGCGTTTTATCTCGCCCGGCAAGGCCTCCGCGTGCTGCTGCTCGAGCGCCAGCGCTTCCCGCGCGACAAGATTTGCGGAGATGCGGTTTGCTCTCCCGCCCACGAACACCTGCGGCGGATGGGAGTCCTGGACGAGATCGAGTCCGAAGGGCTGGGTAAGTGGGCGGCTGTCGGCGGGTTCTACAGTCCCAAGGGCATCGGCTTCGTAGGCAGTTCGGTCGATGCCACGAAGCCGCCGCTTGTAATTGCCATCCGGCGCATCGTGCTCGATGAAAAAATGGCGCGTGCCGCACAGCGGGCTGGCGCCAATCTGGTGGAAGAGTATCCCGCCGGCGGGCTGGAGTTTTCGCCGAGTGACGGGCTCTGGACGATTCGCCACGCGCAGAACTCGGCGCCTCCCTTCCGTGCGCGCATGCTGGTGGCGGCAGACGGGTCGCCTTCGCGGATTGCCCGGTCGCTGGGGATCGTGACAACGCGCTCACAGGCCGTGTGCAGCCGGGCGTACATTGAGGCCGACAGCACGGATTTCGATGCGGACGGCGTGGTTTACTATCCGCGGGAACTGCTGCCTGGATACTGCGCGCTGTTCCGCGAAGCCCAGGGACTGCTGAATTTCTGCGCCTATATTCTTCCTGGCGGAAAATGCGCCAACACCGATCTGAAAAGCATTCATGATCGCGTGCTGCGCGACGATCCGCACCTGCGCAAGGCGCTCGGCCCGCGCGCGCGAATCCGCAAGATGCAGGGCGCGGAATTACGGCTCGGCGGGATTGCGCGGTCGGCCGCCGACCACCTGTTGATTGTGGGCGATGCTGCCGGACAGATTGATCCGCTCACGGGCGAAGGAATTCATCATGCGATCGAGGCAGCGTCGATTGCCGCGGAAGTGATCGGCGAAGGCCTGCGGGCGAATGATCTCAGCGAGGCGTTTCTCAGCCGCTATCACGCACGCTGGATGACAGCGTTTGGGTCCGATTACCGGTGGTCGGAGCGGATGGCGCGGATGTGCGCGCGCTACCCCTGGCTGCTCGATGCCGCGGGATCTCTGGTGCAGCGGCGGGGCGTCGAGTTTCTTCGCGAGTGGGGCGAAGTCATGACGGGCGCCAAGCCGAAATCCGGTTATCTTCGCGCCAACATCGCGTTCCCGATGATGTGGGAAATGGCGAGGCAAATGGTGTCATGAGAACTTATCCGATTCCTCCCTATCCCAACGGCTGGTTTCGTGTGGCCTTCAGCGACGAAGTGCCGGTGAACGGCGTCAAGGCGGCGAAGTACTTCGGTCGCGAACTGGTGATCTTCCGCGGAGAAGACCGGCAGGCGCGCGTGATGGATGCCCACTGCCCACACCTGGGAGCGCACCTTGGGATGGGCGGCAAAGTCGTGGACAACACGATTAAGTGTCCGTATCACGGCTGGCGTTTCGATGGCTGCGGCACGTGTGTGGAAGTTCCGTTCTCGACTAAGATCCCGGGCCGGGCACGATTGAATAAGTGGCCGGTCGTGGAGCGCAACGGCGTGATCTTCGCGCATTACCACGCCGAAGGGCTGGCGCCGGATTTCGAAATCCCCGACATTCCTGAGTACAACTCCGGACAATTCGCCCACGGACGCACCGGCCGGATGATCCGGGCGCACATCCAGGAAACCCAGGAAAACATGATCGACACGGGGCACTTCAATTTCATCCACCACGGTTTCCGGGAATGTCCCCGGATCACCCAGTGGGAGGAAGACGGTCGCCATTTCCGTGTGCAACTCAGCGCACTCTCCGAGTACGGCCCATTCGTCTCGCCCGCCAACTTTTCCTTCGACGTATACGGCGTGGGACTCCAGGTGGTCCACGTGGAAGCGAAGATGAGTTTCGTGATCGTATTTGTCATCACGCCGATCGACGAAGAGTCGATGGATTTCCGATTCATGGTGCTGTTCAAGAAGTCGCGGTTCCGAATTTTCTCGACGATCATGCAGAGGGTCTTGATGAACCGCGTGATGGCCGAGATCGCCGAGGATATTCCGGTTTGGGAGAACAAGACTTTTCCCGCACAGCCGGTGCTCGCGGCGAACGATCGCGACCTCATTCGTTTCCGCAAGTGGAACCACCAGTTCTACACCTTCCCTAAGCCCCAGGCTGAACACGCCGAGAGCATTCATTCAGAGTCGCGGTCCCTGACACAACTATGACTTTCAGCCTCTACCGGATCTCGACCGCCGTGCGATCGTTCTGGGCCCTCTACACTTTGCCGCAGGGCCAGGTGGATTCGTTCCTGGGAGCCTACGACATTTTCGATCACGACTGGGCGCACGAAGACGAACTGCGCCGCCAAATGGGCGCGACTACTATCGCGAGGTGAAGCGCAAAATCGTCGACTACTATAGCGTGCTCAATCACCTTTGCACGCTCGGCGAGATCGAAAAGATGTATATCCCGCCGGCGATGGACCTCTCTCGAAACATCCGCGAGAACCAGATGCTTTTCGAGCAGCAGATGGCTCGAGACCTGGAACTGAAGGACGGCAGCCGCGCGCTCGACATCGGATGCGGACGGGGCCGGATCGCGTGCGGGATGGCGGCCTATTCCGGCGCGAGCGTGATGGGTGTCAACCTCGATCCTGGACAGGTGGCCAGCGGCAATGAGCATGCCCGCCGACAAGGACTCGCCGCGCATTGCCAGTTTCAAGTCGGCGATATGAACGATCTGCCATTTCCCTTCGCCGACGCCAGCTTCGATGCGGTGTACCACGTTCAAGCCTTCAGCTATGCGAAGGATTTTGAGAAGCTTTTCCGCGAGATTTACCGATTGCTGAAACCCGGAGCGAAATTCGCTTGCCTCGATTGGGTGACGCTGCCCAATTACGACCCCGGCAATCCTCACCACGTCGAATTGATGCGCCGCATCAAGCCCCTCATTGGCGCGATCGGAACTCCGACCGTGGAGCAGTATGTCTCGCCGATGCGCAAGGCGGGATTCGAAATCCTGGTCAACAAGAACGCCAGTATCGGCGGTCTACAGGCGCCGCTCATCGAAACTGCGGAGCGGTTCTATTCACATGCCTCGACTCTCATCGAACTTTCGGTCAAATGCAGGGTCCTGCCGCGCCATTTCAAAACGCTGTTCGATCGCCTCACGAAGGATGGCGACGCGCTGATCGAAGCGGACCGGGCAGGACTGTCAACCACCAGTTACTACATCGTCGCGCGGAAGTCCGAGGGCTGTGACTCGCCAAAACACTGAGCTGGGTCCGAATCAAGTAGCTAACAGGTTCGTACGAATCGATCGGTTGCGCTGCAAAAATCAAGTAGGTCGTCCTCCGCAAAAATCAGATCCGGATGTGCCTTGTTTGCGGATCCGTAGCTTGCTGCGACTCCTCAAAGAACAAACACGCTACAAAACACTTTCAAACGACCGGCCATCCACTGATGCGCTCCATTGAACTTGGAGAGCAGTGGGGTTGGTGCTACCTCGATAAGACGATGCTCTCGTTTTGACTGCGAAGCCATCTCATTCGGAGCTAGGACAATTTGCGAAGACTTCTGGCCTCTCGTCCGCTTGATGGCGTTATCCAATCCAGCGATTGGCTTCCGCGCATTCTCTACGCGGAGGAGTTGCTGCGACAGAGTACCGGCACCATTGAAGCGAGGATGAGCCGATCGTGGGCTAATCATCTATAAAGGGCGGCAGGACTTGCGGCTCCGTGTGGCCCAGAATAATGATTTGTACTGCAATTCGCCCAGTTTGCCGGCGACTTCCCGTCTCCAGGATTGTCAGTTTTGCTAACCGGCCTTGGCGCTCATCGAGCGAGCGACCATCGGCGAATTTCAAGAATCCAATCCACATCTGATCCACAAAATGCGCGGTCTTCTACGAATTCGGTGGTTTTAGGCGTTCCCACGGGTTTGTAAGTCGTTGAAAAACCTAGAAGCGGAGCGCTGTCACGGCAGAGGTCGCGGGTTCGAGCCCCGTCTCCCAGCCATACATTTTCCAGCTGTCATTCCGCGATTCGAGCCCACTGGCATGGCGAAGCTGGGTGTCACACCCGAGCAATCAGGTTGATCTCAGCCCCCAATAGCTGCACCCTGCAATCTCACAGATCGATGACCCGGATCTTCCCTGCAGGCTCAAGGGGTTTGTAGGTCTCATTCAAATAGGCGGCATTAACAAATTGAGTGCTCCCGTCGTAATAGGTTCCGGCGCCTCCGTGAATATGGCCAAAGACATGCACCTTGGGTCCCTTCTGTTGTACGGCTTTGAGCAGCTCTTCGCAGCCTAGATGGGGTCCGTCAGAAGTTGTCTGATCGAGGATTCCATAAGGAGGACCGTGCGTCACGAGTACATCAAGGGCATCTGGAATGCGGTCCCAATGCACATTTGCAGCTTCACTGCGAGGATACATAAAAGCCCAGTAGAGGAACGCGGGGGTATAAGGCGATCCCCAGAAAGAGAATCCCGCGATCGTTGTTCCGCTGTCTTCGAGGTAGATTCCATTAGACAGGAGCGGGCGTGCTAGCTCCGGGAATTCTCGAACAGTCGGTCATGATTCCCGCCCCAGACAATGCGATGGGCGAAAGGCTGCTCTCCAAGCCAGCGATTAAATGAGACAACTTCCCGCAGATCATAACCTGCGTTCATGAAATCGCCAGCATGCACGAGAATGTCACCTTGCGGCAATTGCGGAACGCGATCATGGAGACCGTGGGTATCTGAAATCAAAACGAGACGCATCTAGCCAAACACCTCCGAGTCGTAACTTCACGCATTAGCGAGCTTTCACTGAATTCTCGAAAAGCGATTCGATTAGACGGCCCTGTCTTCCTCGATTGCTTCAATCCATAATTGCAGCGTCAAATCTTCGCGCTTCGGATTGCCGAGGTACGGACGAAGCTCTTGCTGGTAGCTGTCGCGAAGCAGCTCGAGATCGAAGGGAATCGCACGAGCCAGGTATCGAACATCGCTTCGGTCACGCTCTATGTTGCGTTCGAGTTTGGTATGTGCGAGATCGTATGGATCAAGTGCCATCAGGCGCAAGTTTTGAAATGCTCCAGGAAACATCTCCTGAAGGCGACTTTCGTATTCGTAGGGTGGCTGCGCAACAGTCACTCGATCCAAATAGACGCCATATTTCTGGAACAATGGCCCGCCCAGCATCGCGACCTGAGAAAAAGCCTCTGCCGCGGCACGTGGGGCGATTTCAAGCACATCCACGTCGGCAGTAGGCCAGCTCAGCCCGTAAAGCATCGTGACTACAAAACCGCCAATACAATCGAGACGCACCGTTGAGGTCGCAATTCGGTCCAGTTCGTTTAGGAAGGACCACCACGGTTCTGGCATCGCTTCACGAGGGCACATAAGCCAAGTGTTTCACGTCGAGGTCGGTGAGCAGGTTCCAGTGTCGCGCCTTTGGCGGGCGGTTGCGTCGGAGCCATTTGCGTTCAGCTTGCGTCATGGAGTCGTTGGAGAGCGTGTCCTCTCTTGCGATTCGCGAACGCTCTATTTGAGCCTTATTTCGCGATAGGCTTTTTCTTCGTGATGCATTGCCTGCCTTCTCTGCGACTTCCTCGGCAAGATCCACCACGAACCCAAGTCGGTTCTGACGGTCATTCAACTTGGCCTTGCGCGTGAGCCACTCCCAATCCATTTCCGGATACGTGTAGGCCAGCCAGGGAAGTGCCTCAACCACCCTTCGGTCAAGGTCTTCCTGGTCGAGTGCAAGGAACAGCAATCGAGCAGGATTGTAGTGAGACTTTCCGCGCAGGTAAGAGAAGCCCGGGTAGCCCAGTGCGCCGAGTTCCGCTTTGAACGCACTCTCATCCAGAGTCGAAAGAGAGTCAGCTTCCAGGGGCAGGGCCGTTGGCGGGAGATGGAATACCTTCGTTGCCTGCGCAGCAAGTTCCGAAGTCACCGGCCGACGCCCCCGTTCCAGCATCGACAAGTAGGCTTGCGTGAGGCCCAGCCTGGACGCCGCTTCTTGCTGCGTGAGTTTGGCTTCCTCGCGTCCAGTTCTTAGGGTGTTTCCAGTCACAAAATCCTTGTTGGATTCGAATATAACGCTATTTGTTATATTCGAGCGACTTTTTGACGCATGTAGCGGATCGCGGACCTCGACTGCCAAGAAGGACTACGGTGCATGCTTGTCGCCCAGATTCTCGCTGCTCTCGCCTCGAACGTGGAATCTGGTGCCGCTTTTGGTGCCACTTTGTACCATGTTTTGGTTCCTTTTTGTGCGCTCTCGTGCAATGTGGATATCGAATCCAAATCATTCATTCTGCTATCGTTATTCGCTGTAGTGCAGGGGAGTGCAAAGCTATGCTTTGGCCCGTAAAATAGGACTTAAAATCCGCAGCCCCTTACAGGGCGTGGGGGTTCAAGTCCCCCTCCGGGCACCAGCTAATCTATTGAATCTAAGAGTCTAATTGACGCGCTGCGCTGCACTCCCTGCGGCCGCCCAGCCGTTCGGGGCAATAGAAGCGCTGCCGGATGCACGGCGGCCTGTCTACGGGACCACGGACGGCAGCGGGCCTGGCCCGGTCAAGCCGGGCGCGCTGGAAGCATGGCCGATTTTCCGCAGAGGCCCGCCGAGAAATGGCGCACTTCCGGGAATTGCTGCGGGAGTGCAAAGAACTGGAAAAGCTGATGAATCGGTTTGGCTCGCAATTGGTGCCCACCACTCGAAAAGGTACTTGCGCAACTCGTTGAAAGCCCTCAAAATGTGCCTACTACCTCTTTTACATTTACCACCGGTTCAAGACAATGTTTGACGGTGCGCTTTTCCGCCAACACATTTCTTCCCACAATCTTCTCGGTCTTTTCGAATCAGTCTTAAGTACGCCGGAGGAAACTCGTCATGCGGTCTTACGGAACTCGTGTCCTCGCCAGCGCTGCTGTGCTCGCGCTTTCTTTCTCCGCCTCTGCTCAGAGGCCACATCCCCGTAACCCGCCGGCTCTACCCAGAACGTCTCATTCCAGCAGGCCCGTCGCTCCCGGAGCGGCCAACCTCGTGCTCAGGGAAGAGGCGAGTCCCAGTGGCTCGCTTAACGCGTCCACCTGGACCGCGATCGGCCCCGCCTCGCTCAGTTCGGGCGGCGGCCTGGTCAGCGGGCGCGTAACCGGCATCGCGGTCGATCCGACCAATTCCTCGAATATTTATTTGGCGACCGCCGGTGGAGGCGTCTGGAACACAACCAACGGAGGCACGAGCTGGACGCCATTGACGGACACCCAGACCACGCTGGCCATGGGCTCCATCGCCATCGCTCCCACCAACCATCTGAAGATTTACGCGGGCACCGGCGAAGCCAATAACTCCCTGGACAGCAATCACGGAGCAGGCATCCTGGTCTCGGACGACGGCGGCTCGACATGGACGCTCGAAACCGCCTCGGGCGCATTTGCCGGAGTCGTCATCGGCCAGATTGCCGTCGACCCCACCAACGCGGATGTGGCCTACGCCGCCGTCGGCGGTTATGGCCTGAACGGCAATAACCTCGTCAACACCGGTATCTGGAAGACGACGGATGGCGGCACGACCTGGACCAACATGACGGCAGCGTCACCGAACAATCTAGACTCCGCCTCGGCCTGGTCGGCGGTGGTGATCGATCCGACCACGCCAACCTCCATTTATGCCGCCATTGGCGCCATGGACGGCGGAACCGGGAACAACGGAATCTACCGTTCCACCAACAGTGGCGTTACCTGGTCTTTTCTCGCCAACGGTCCCAACCAAAATGCGCTCCCAACAATCGGAAGAATCGCGCTCGCGGTCTCGCCGGCGGCCAAAACCGCCGGCAAGCACGTTCTCTACGTCGCTGTTGCCGGGAGCCCCTACACGTCCACCGGAGGCCTGATTTACTTTGGACGCTCGGATACCGCCGATGGGGCCAGCCCCGGGTTTACCAACCTGACCTCGGGTACTCCGGATTTTCTGGGAGCGGAGAACGGCAGCGGTCAGGGCTGGTACGACATCGCCCTCAACGTCGACGCCAACGGGATCGTGTACGCCTCCGGCGTAGAGAACTACGGCGCTGGCGGCGCCGACGCCATCATTACTTCCTCGAATCTTGGCGTAACCTGGACCGACATATCCATCGTCAACAACGTCCAGCCCCACACCGACAACCACGCCATCGCATTTGACTCCAGCAACCGTATGCTCGCCGGCAACGACGGCGGCATCTACCGCTATGACCGCACCGTTCCCAGCTGGACCGATCTCAACAGCAATCTCAACACCATCCAGTTCACAGGGATCGGCCTGCACCCCACCGACCTTGGAACCGTCGTCGGCGGAAGCCAGGACAATGGCACCGAACTCTACTCGGATAATCTTCTCTGGGTCGAGAGAATCGGCGGCGATGGTGGATATGCGAAGATCAGCCAGACAAATCCCCTGCATTGCTACCACGAGTACACCGGCGCGTCGATCGAGCGATCCGACGACGGATGCATGACGTTCACAGTCTCAATCTACTCGGGGATTTTCTCCAATATCCCCGACTCCCCCGATAGCTCCGACTTCTACGCACCTTACACTCTGGATCCGGCTAATGGGGACCACATTCTTTTTGGGACCGACTATGTCAGCGAATCCACCAATGCCGGGAGTTCATGGACTGCACTGGGCACTCCCGGAACAAACAACTTCAACCCCGGCGACTCTCCCGTGGATTCCATCGCACTCTCTCCAACCAACGGTTCCAATCCCGCAGTGGTCTATGCCGCTACCGGCGGTAGTTTCGCGTCAACCAGCCGGATCTTCGTTACCTCGAACGGCGGCGCAGCCTGGACGGAGCACGATCTGCCTGCTTGTCCGAGCAGTTGCAGGGTAAACGAGATCGTGGCCGATCCAAATGATCTGACCGGGCACACCGCATTCGCTGTGACCAATAGCATCACCGGAGGAGGGCGTCATGTCTATCGGACGACCAACGAAGGTGCGAACTGGACGGATATCACCCACAATCTTCCCGACTCGCCCACGTGGTCAGTCCAGGTAGACACCGACGCAAGTCATACCGCGTATATCTCGAACGAGACAGGAGTCTACTCGTCGCCCAGCCCCTACAGCAGCTGGACACTCTATGGAACAGGCTTGCCTCACGCGCAGGGCGTTGACCTCGAGCTGAACAGCAGCCTCCATGTACTCGCGTTGGCTACCCACGGACGCGGCGCCTGGGAGATTCTCACGCCATCGGGATTTGCGCTCGCGGCCATAACCTCACCCGCGCCGAGTACGGTGCTTCCCGGACCCACAGTTCCGTTCAGCTGGACCGCTGCAAATGGGGCCACCGGCTATTACCTCTGGGTTGGAACCACGAAGGGGACCTCCAATCTTTACACTTCGGGCAAGGTCACTACTCTTACCGTCACACCGCCCAGTCTGCCCACCGACGGCGAGACCCTCTACGTACGGCTGTTTACCGCCTACAACAGCACGTTGGTCTATACCGACTACACCTACACGGCGGCCACACGGGCAGCGCTGACCTCTCCAACTGCGGGCACGGTGCTTCCCGGACCTATAGTTCCGTTCAGCTGGACGGCTGCAAAGGGGGCCACCGGCTATTACCTCTGGGTTGGAACCACGAAGGGGACCTCGAATCTTTACACTTCGGGCAAGGTCACTACTCTTACCGTCACACCGCCCAGTCTGCCCACCGACGGCGAGACCCTCTACGTACGGCTGTTTACCGCCTACAACAGCACATTGGTCTATACCGACTACACCTACACGGCGGCCACACGGGCAGCGATCATCTCACCCGCGCCGACGGTGCTTCCCGGACCTATAGTTCCGTTCAGCTGGACCGCAGCAAAGGGGGCCACCGGCTATTACCTCTGGGTTGGAACCACGAAGGGGACCTCCAATCTTTACACTTCGGGCAAGGTCACTACTCTTACCGTCACACCGACCGTTCTGCCCACCGACGGCGAAACCCTCTATGTGCGGCTGTTTACCGCCTACAACAGCACGTTGGTCTATACCGACTACACCTACACGGCGGCCACACGGGCAGCGATCATCTCACCCGCGCCGACGGTGCTTCCCGGACCTATAGTTCCGTTCAGCTGGACGGCTGCAAATGGGGCCACCGGCTATTACCTCTGGGTTGGAACCACGAAGGGGACCTCTAATCTCTACACTTCGGGCAAGGTCACTACTCTTACCGTCACACCGACCAGTCTGCCCACCGACGGCGAAACCCTCTATGTACGGCTGTTTACCGCCTACAACAGCACGTTGGTCTATACCGACTACACCTACACGGCGGCCACACGGGCAGCGATCATCTCACCCGCGCCGAGCACGGTGCTTCCCGGACCTATAGTTCCGTTCAGCTGGACCGCTGCAAAGGGGGCCACCGGCTATTACCTCTGGCTTGGAACCACGCCGGGGACCTCTAATCTCTACACTTCGGGCAAGGTCACTACTCTTACCGTCACATCGCCCAGTCTGCCCACCGACGGCGAAACCCTCTATGTACGGCTGTTTACCGCCTACAACAGCACGTTGGTCTATACCGACTACACCTACACGGCGGCCACACGGGCAGCGATCATCTCACCCGCGCCGAGCACGGTGCTTCCCGGACCCATAGTTCCGTTCAGCTGGACCGCTGCAAAGGGGGCCACCGGCTATTACCTCTGGGTTGGAACCACGAAGGGGACCTCGAATCTTTACACTTCGGGCAAGGTCACTACTCTTACCGTCACACCGACCGTTCTGCCCACCGACGGCGAGACCCTCTACGTACGGCTGTTTACCGCCTACAACAGCACGTTGGTCTACACCGACTACACCTACACGGCGGCGCCGTAAGTTCGACGCAGCCGTAGTACCGGGCAGGGGAGGGGCAGGAGTACCGGTTGCTGAATTATCGCGAGGTGCTGGAGCTATTTCCCGACTGCCAGATCATCGTCGAGCGGGTGCTTCGCTGGCCGAAGAGTTACTTTGCGGTGCGACATACTCCTGCGCGAGCGTGCAGCAATGAAGCGCCTTTGCCTGCTCCTATTTCGCCCGCCGGGCGGATTGGAGAAACTTCAACAGTCCCGATTTCGTTTCCCAACGGTGGTGGGAATGCGGCCATATCCCAAGGCCGTTGCCCGCGAAAAGGAGCAAGCAGGCCAACGGGTAAAAGAGGTGTGCGGGGGAGCAGGTTTTTTACGAAGGCGATGGGGAACAGCGACACTAGGAAGCCGACCAAGAGCGTCAGCGTCCAGTTCGGGATTTTGATTTCGATGAACTGATTTTTCTCTAGCCAGCGCGGTCTCTTGCGGGCACCATAGATTGGGGCAAGATGGAAGTTTTTTGTTGCACAGGTTTGGCGATGGTTTGGCAGGCAATGTCGGACATGCCAAAACCTGTACTTCCCAGGTACGGGCCTTGCGGTCTTCAGAGATTCGAAATCAATTCGACAGCTGATGCTTTTGGACATCCCCCATCGAGATGAGATCTCTCGATCGGCTCGCACATCTTAACCCGGGATCAGAAAAGTTCAATAGCGGGCCGGTTTTGGTCGTTGTGTGCCGTCCCGCCAGCCACTGCGAGGTGGGTGGCGGTCTGACTGGCCATTCTGTACTTATCCTTATGTGCCTCCAGCATCTCTGTGAAGTTTCGACCGAAATCCCCGCGCCAATCGGAGTCGCGCACTTTTTCTGACATGAGCTGTATATGGTCGCGCAACTCCAGCAGCGCATCCTGCACATGTTCCATTCGCTGCCGCATCACATCCTGAAACTGGATATGTCCCAGCGCCTGAGACAAGCGGTTGACACTCTCCTCGTAGTTTGCATCCACCTCGGTGATGACATCGAGAAGCAGTTGACTGTTACAGGAAAACTCTATTTGCATCGCGCTCAGGTCGGCCGCCAGGTGACTCATCGCGCTGCTCGCTTCGTGCTGTTGCAACGCATCCCTGGCCTCCGCCAGTTCCTCATCCACTCGTTGGCAGGTCGCGTTGATCTTGGCGGAAATGTCGGCGGCTGCCTTGGTGGACGAGACTGCCAGCTTTCTAACCTCAGAAGCCACCACGGCAAAGCCACGGCCCGCGCCGCCTCAATTTCGGCGTTCAAGGCCAGCAGGCCGGTCTGCTGGGCGATCGAAGTGATCACCTCGATCATGGGCGTCAACGCGCTCACCTCGCAGGCCAGTCCGTGAATGCGCTCGAAATTGTTCCTGAATTCCTCGATCTGCGTCCCCACTTGCATATCGATCGCGGTGATGATCTGCTTGTTGTTCTCCAGGCGCAGATGGGTGCTCTCCGTCAGATCCCTGCCGCTCTTAATGGATTGAGCGATGTGCTCTCTCTGCTTATTGGCCTTCTGATTCAGCATGCCTATCTGCTCTATCACCTGGACCACCTGGCGCTCGGATTCGACCAGCGAATCGCCGATCTGATCGTGCATCACATCGATATACGGCCGAGAGTTTATCAATTCATCCGTTATTGCCTCGCGCCGCTTTGTTATCGCGGCCAATGCGGCCCTGCTCATGGCCCCGGCAGCTCCCAGGTCGATGATGCCCGCGCGGGCCTGACTCCATTCGTACAATTGGCCTAGGATAAGAGGAATGATGATGCAGATTAGAAGAAGTCCGGCAACCTGGAACCGGTAAGGAAGGAAAGCCTTGCCCAGCAGAGAAGACAGAACAAAATGGTACGTCAAGATGAACGCGAGCCGAATGATCGTCTGAAGCAGTAGACGGCGGCGCGCCCGGCGCATGCGGAAGGTCGCTGCGGGAGTGCCCCCATCTTCCCCGGCCTCTTGGCTCCCAGTTCGTGCAGGGGAAAGCCGTTCCAACTCTCGATACGCCGCTGATGCCATCCCTTTACGCTCCCGGCAAAACTTTCCTGATCACGCGAATCAGGTCATCGCCCGATACCGGCTTGACGATCCATCCGGTCGCACCGGCGCGCTTGCCTTCCTCGCGCTTGGCAGTATCGCTTTCCGTAGTCAGGGTCAGGATGGGAATGAACTTCAATCCGGACAACGCACGCAATTTGCCGATCAGTTCCAGACCGCCCATGACCGGCATATTGATGTCGGTGATGATGAGATTGGGCTTGGCTCCCGCCTTCAACTTATCCAGCGCCGCCTGGCCGTGGCTGGCCGTCTCGACTTCAAAGCCGTTCATCGACAGAGTGGTCTTGAGGCTCATCACCATGGTGACAGAGTCGTCTACGACAAGGACTTTCAATGCCATCGAAGCTTCCTCACGGTGCGGATAGTTGCGTATTCATCAACCCCCGCGCAGGTGATGCCGCCCGTCTGAATGAGAGTCAAATTACCTTAATCGGCGGCATAGATGAGAAGGTGAATGAAAGCCAGAGATCGTGCCGGAAGTGCAACGGACTCACTGCGGCACGCGAAGCGATTTCAGCCACCTTGCATATTCCTGGTCTTCGGCCTGCATATGACTGATCTGCCAGTCCCTTAAGAAGAGCAACAACTCGGAGTACATACGGTCGCCGCCCTTTTCGTGGCGGGAGACAAACTCCAAAATTTTTCCGCGTGTTTTGCGCGATGCGCGGCCAGCCCCGGAAATTTGACGGACCCATCAGACTCTCCTCGGCCGAGAAATGCTGTCGTGATATCGCGGTGACCTGGCGCAGCAGCGGACCGGCCACTTGTTCCGCTTGGCCTTTCATGGATGCCGCATGGAACTCGTTGAGCACATTCATCAAGGCTTTGTGCTGATCGTCCAGGGTTTCCACGCCGACTGAGTATTTGTTGCTCCAGGTCATCAGAGCCATAAGGCCTCCCGTTGATCTTGTCCCGCAACACGTTTATCGGACGGATTGCCGGAAAGGCGAGGGAACGAATCCGGGCACGAAGATTCGCATTAAAGAACGCCGCTTCTCATATGGGGAGATGAAATTCGTACTGGGAAACGGTGCTTCCATCTCGCCAGTCGATAAATGTTTCTTTGATCAATCCGCCGATACAGCCACCATGCCACTTCCACGTGGCTGCGCAAACAGGCGATTGAGATTAGCTAATCAAGATCCGCTGAATTTTGACACAGGATTGCTATGTACCGGCTGGTGGGAAGCAAGTTGCGCTCGTCCAGCCGGCGTTGCAGAGCCAGGTTGGGTTAGAAGTTGTGCGCGTAGGCGGCATAACCGTTCTGGAAGGGTGTCGCAAAGACGCGAAATTTGCGCAGCGTGCAAAGGAGAAGTGCTTGCCGGTAAGTCTGGAACAAGATGGTGCGCTGAGCCGGATACGCCTTCAAGGCGCGATCGACATCGGTTGCGCGCAGGAGCTGAAGCAGCTTCTGGTGCAGGGGGTCACGGCCGGCGTTGAGCTGCACGTGTTGCTGGCGGAGGCCACTGATCTGGACGTGACTGCAATGCAGTTGATTTGGGCTGCAAGACGATCGGCGGAAGTTTCGGGTGTGGCTTTCATGATTTCCGGTGCGGAGCCGGAGTCAGTCTCATCGGCTTTGGGCAACGCAGGCCTTGAGCAGTTTCTATTTCCTTCAGAAGCAAGCTGATCAAGCGGGGTGGATGGTTGTCGATGGCAAGCAAAGCCGACCAGTTCAAGATTGCCTTCAGAGAAGAGGGCCGCGAGGTTCTAGCCGATCTCGAATCGGCCCTGCTGGAGCTGAACGAGAACCGCGGCGACGCAGAGTTGGTGGGACGTGTCTTTCGCGCCCTGCACACCATCAAAGGCTCCGGGGCGATGTTCGGCTTCGAGGATCTGGCCGCCTTCACCCACAACCTCGAAAACGCATTTGACGATGTGCGCAAGTGCCGACCAGAAGTGAAAAGCAAGATGAACGCAATATGGTTGGCAAGGTTCTAGCCAAAAATGATCGAGCGCATTCGTTTCACAGCGGACGGAATCTGTTCGTTGGCGATGCTTCCAAAGCCGAGGACAAATCCGTTTCTGGGTTTCCCTCCTGCATATGTGGGAGACAGCGGAAGAAGCCACAGACGTTCGCGAGCAGCGCGGGCCGCGATCGCGCGATCGTCGAAGCCCTCGGGCAGTGTGACCGTAACATGCATTCCCGCGGCGGCGCCGTGCACGGGGAGCATACCTCCGAACTCGGCCTGAAGGCAATCAATGAGCGTCGACCTGCGCGCGCCGTAAACCTGTCTCATCTTCCGGATGTGCCGTCCGAAATGGCCGAGCGACATAAAATCGGCGAGCACCTCCTGGTAAAGATAAGGAGGAAAGATATCCATGGCAAACCGCACCGACAAGAAGTGGTCCACAAGATCGCGCGGTATGACAATGTAGCCGATGCGGATTGATGGAAAGAGGATTTTGCTGAAAGTGCCGATGTAGATTACGCGGGAGTTCACGTCGAGGCCCTGCAGGGACGCGATGGGACTGGTATCAAAACGGTATTCACTGTCGTAGTCATCTTCGATGACCCATGCGCCGAAGGCCTGAGCCCAGTTGAGTAGAAGCAGCCGGCGCGTGGCGCTCATGGTGGAGCCCAGCGGGTAATGATGGGATGGCGTAACAAAAGCGGCTTTGGCATCGGGATACATCCGGATTCCGCGCGTCACGTCCATTCCCTCGTCATCGACAGGTACCAGGTTCAATCGGCATCCCGAAGCCGCAAGGAGCGTCCTTTCAAGGCCGTATCCTGGTTCCTCAATCAGCACTGAATCTCCCGGATCGAGAAGAACCCGCGCGGTGATATCGAGAGCCTGCTGGGAACCCGACACAACCATAATCTGAGCGGGGTCGCACTTGACGCCTCGCGAAGTTCGAAGATAGGCGCATATCTCTTCGCGAAAGCGCTCGGAGCCGAGTGGATTGATGTTGTGAATCGCACTCGCATGAGGGTTGCGGCTGTGGCGTGCAACGAGCGAAGACCAGATCTGAAACGGGAACTGGTCGAAGGCCGGCTGATGGACGCCAAAGGCGCCCCATCCGCGCAGGTGCGCGTTCCACTCAAAACGCGGATAGAGCGTTGTGCGGCGCGAGACAGGGCGACACCCCGACAAGGCTGCCGGGCGGCCGTTCGCGTGATGTTCCAGCGACATCATCTGTTCCGGCAGCGTAGCTGAAATGAAAGTTCCGGAACCGACCAGGCTTTCGAAATATCCCTCCGCCAGGAGCTGCGCATAGGCGTGCAGAACCGGAAAGCGAGAGATCTGGATTTGGGTCGCCAGCTCCCGGCTGGACGGAATCTTTTGTCCAGGCCGCAAATCGCCGCGGAGTATCGCTTCACGATATCCGTCGTAAACCTGCTGATGCAATGGCGGTCCGGCGCTTCGATCTACAGCAATGATGGGGGAGATGGGCGTAGCCAACAGGCTCATGACGCCGTATTAGACGCCAAATTAGGGGTCTGGATAGCTTCCCTCAATCCGGCTCGTGGGAGATAACCGCCGGTTCAGCACATATCGCGTCGAAGTAGCTTCAAGACTGCGGCCTGCTCATGGCGGCGCCAAGAACTTTTCCCTGGCCGGACTGCTGCAGGAAGACAACCAGGCGCAGATTGCGAGGGTCCACACCAGATGGGAGTTTCGTCTGGAAGTCGAGCAAAACATCGTGTCGCTTTTCCAGTCTCCCGATCTTCTTCATCTCTTGGACAACCGCTGTGTGGGTCAGATGCTTTCCTCCATTTTCGCCCCGTTGAACCTGAGATTCGGCATGGTCCAGCACGATCGCACCATAAACATCGGCAGCGACTTTCTCTGCCTGTCCCGCGATTTCGATATGCGCGCGGAGCAGAGCCGGACTGCCCCCGTCCACGCTCACCCGGCTGATCGTGATGGGTATCATGCTGGCTTCAGCGGACTTCTGGAACACATCGATGGTCTGTTGCGGATTGTTCAGGTGCAGTTCGGTCTGGCCGTCCACGATGACCTGCGGAGTGTATGGAGAACTCAACCCGAACTCTCGCGCGTAGAAACTCTGGCGCTCAGTCAATGCCGAAGATGAATACGGATCCTTCCATCCGTCGTGGTCCCAGTAGTCCACGTGCTCGCTGAGCACGATGATCTCTGCGCCGGGAATGGGCTGGGATGCGTCGACCTGTCGGAGCCACGCGTCGGCGGGCGGGCAGCTTGAACAGCCCTCGGAAGTAAACAGCTCGACGAAGACGGGAACAGATGGATGGCTGGGGGCCTGCGCGGCAGCGGCCCCGGAAGCGATTAACAAGATAAGTGCGTAAGTCGGCGTATTCATTGGCCTGCTGTCGTTCAGAGTAACTCCGCAAGATTTCAACCCTTGCAATGACATTGTCGCAGGGTGGCGGGCGCGCCGCCATAACCACTTTCGCGCGACTCTCCCGACCACGATGAGTCACATCAGTCACTTGCGAGACGGGGACCGCCTCACTTCTGCGCGACGAGCGGCAGTGGTCATGAGGGAACGTCGCAAGCGGCTATGGCACGCCGCAGTCAACGACCTCACTCTGGAATCTCGACGGCGGTGCCCCTTGCCGCCGGCCTAAACGCATGATGGAGCGAAAAGGATGAATTCTATGCGAGATTCAATTTTGAGGTCAGGCGTCAATCTTCCTTCGTCCGTACGGAATCGAACTTTCCTGCGGTTCACACTCCTGCTACTCGCGTCTGTGTTCGGCTTGTCGTTGTCTGCGGCCGCGCAACAGGCCACCGTTGTGGGCACAGTCACTGATTCAGCCGGTGCGGCACTCCCAAACGTAAACATCACCGTCATTAATATCGAGTCAGGCGTGGCCCGAAGTATTCAGACGAATCCTGCAGGTCAATATGTTCTTCCGGATCTGAATATTGGTCACTACAAAGTGAAGGCCGAAGCAACGAACTTCAAAACAGTGGAGCGAACAAATGTTGCATTGGAGGTCGGCGACCGTGCTCGCATTGACTTCCAGATGACGGTGGGCGAAGTTCAGGAAACTGTAACCGTGGAAGCAGATTCGGTGCGGGTTCAGACTGATTCCGGCGAACAAAGCAGCGTAATCACCGGGCAACAGATATCACAGCTCGCCGTGAGCGGTCGCAGTATGTACCAGCTTGCAGCCCTGGTACCCGGAGCTTCAAGCCAGATCGGCGCCGGTGGCATGAGCGCCGGAGAAGTCAATACTCCGGTCGGAGGTGACGCCAGCGTCGAATTCAACGGCTTGCGTCAGAATCACAACATCTATCTCCTCGATGGAGGGGAAAACGATGATCGCGGCGGCGCCGGCGGCATGAGTATCGCTCCCTCGAGCGACGCAATCGCGGAGTTCCGGACGCTTACATCGAACTACAGCGCGGACTTTGGACTGTCATCGGCGGGGACGATGGCCATGGTTCTCAAATCCGGGACAAGGACGTTTCACGCGTCGGCATGGGAGTTCAATCGTAACGATGCCTATGACGCGCGCAATTACTTCAACCCGTCTCCCCAGAAGGTGGCCAAGCTGCGTCTCAATGTGTTCGGCTTCAATGCCGGCGGCCCGGTCACGCTGGGAAAGTTTTACAATCCGGACCGGAAGCGCACCTTCTTCTTCTACAACCAGGAATGGCGCCGCCTGATTCAAGGCGGACTGACGAATCAGCCCGTACCGGATTCGTCGACATACGGCGGCAACTTTGGCGCCCAGACAATCAATGTTCCGAGTGCGGGCGAGGTGTCGAGTTCGGTGCTGGCGCGCAATTGTCCCGGCGGCGTTCTGCCTGCAGGCATCGTGCAGGGGCAGCCTTTTCCCCACAACACCATCCCGACCTGCATGATTTCGCCGAATGCCACTGCATTGCTGACCGCCGGCATCTTCCCCGCTTCCAATACGGTTGCGGCAGATGGCAAGCCTACCTTTATCGGAGGGAACGACTCGCCGACAAACCTGACGGAAGAAGTGGTCCGTATCGATCACAACTTCTCCAGCAAGTGGTCGATCTTCGGACATTTCATTGCTGAACAAGTCTCGCAGGGCTTTGGCGTGAGTCAATGGAGCGGTGCCAATGTGCCGACTGTCGGCGACACATTCAGTAACCCTTCCTACAGCGCAGTGGTGCATACGACCAACACCATCAGCCCGAACCTGCTCAACGAGACCGCCTTCAACTACAACGGAAATCGAATCAGCATCACTCCCTACGCTGGATCGGGATTAAAGAGCCTCTCGCTTCCCGACGGCTACGACTCGTCGCATTCACGGCTTTTCACGGGTCCGAACAACATGAATCGCATACCCAACATCGACCTGAATGGAGCGCTTGGGACTCACTTCGAGATCTCCAGCTGGCCGTGGAACAACATAGCGGACGATTACCAGGTGCGCGACGATGTTTCGTGGGCCAGAGGCGCGCACCAGTTCAAAATCGGCGGAAGCTGGGCACTCTACAAAAAGGTGCAGGACCTCTTCGGCCAAACCCAGGGCTCATTCAATTTTGACGGCACGTTCACGGGAAGCGACTTCGCCGATTACCTTCTTGGCACGGCGAAGAACTACAGTGAACTGGCTGTTCAGGATCAAGGCCTCTGGAACAACGTCTCATGGGCCACATACATTCAAGATAACTGGCGCGCAACCCACAATCTCACTCTCAACCTGGGGCTCCGTTGGGACGGGATTCCGCACACCTACGAAGCCAACAATCGCATGGGGAACTTTTACCCCTCGTTGTATAAACAGGCCGACGCGGCGATCCTTCTCCCTGACGGAACGATCAGTCCCCAGAGCCCAGGGCTAGGTGCAAGTCCGAATCCCATCCTGAAGGGCGTCCCGCTCTACCTGAACGGCATCGGCATTCCCGAGCACAACGGCGTTCCCAAGGGACTGGTCAACAATAACTGGGCAACATTCGGACCGCGTCTCGGCTTTGCCTACGACGTTATGGGCAATGGCAAGACAGTGATTCGTGGCGGCTTCGGGATGATGTATGAGCGTATCCAGGGCAACGACATGTACAACGCCGGCGCCAACATCCCCTTCAGCCTCAACGTAACAAACAACAGCGTCACCATGGAAAATCCAAGCATCCTGGTTTCGACCGGCAGCGAAGCGGCCAAGCCGATCAACCCGGCCAGCATCACTGGCCTGGATATCGACAAGTACAAGCAACCGGCCAGCTACCAGTACAGCGCGGGGGTACAGCGTCAGTTGAACGCCCGATCTGTTCTGTCGATCGCCTACGTAGGAAACCAGAACCGGTATCAGAATAACTATCGCCAGATGAATCTGCCCGACGAAAGCTACCTCCCCGAGCTCATCGCGGGCAAACAGTACACGACGGCGCCGGGTCTGCCTTACCCCGGTTTCCAGTCGATCAACATGTCCGTAAATGAAGCCAACTCGCACTATAACGCCCTGCAGGTTGACCTGAACTCCCAGATCAAAACACTGACCATGCGCGCATACTACACGCTGTCGAGCACCGTCGATCCTACGCTTGGCGGTGGCGGCGGCGCCGACCTCTCCAATGTGTCCAATCCGTATATGGGATGGAAGTACGACAGCGGGCCGGGCGGCTACGACAGAACGCACAATGGCGCAGTGAACTTCATCTACGACATGCCGTTCTTCCAGAAGAGTCAGAACCGCCTGCTGAGAACCACACTTGGTGGTTGGGAGGTATCCGGCATCGTCACCATGACATCCGGTTTGCCGATCAATCCCCAACTGACGGGCGGCCAGAGCAACAACGGCTTGCCGATTGCCAATAACCGTCCTGATAGGGTGGCGGGCAGCGTTTCGTATCCCCACAAGGTCGGCGAGTGGTTCGATACAAAGGCCTTTTCCGCTCCTGCTGTCGGGGCGTGGGGAAATGCAGGCATGAACTCCCTGCGCGGCCCGGGTCGTGACAACTGGAATCTCTCGCTATTCAAGAGTTTCCGGTTTAGCGAGGACGGAGACAGACGGTTCGAATTCCGCGCCGAGAGCTTCAACGTCTGGAACCACACCCAATTCAATGCGGTCAGCAATGGGCTGGGCGCCAGCAACTTCGGCCAGGTGACGTCTGCCTTTGACCCGCGAGTCTTCCAGTTCGGCGGGAAACTCTATTTCTGACCTTTCCGGATCGTGACCTTCCGGAGTCCTGTTCCCGCCGAATTCGACGGGAACGGGACTTTTTTTGCCCGGAAGCGGAACCCTGCAGTGATGGAAAGAATTGGTGTCAATTTGGCGCTTATCTGCACCGACCCGACCGGTGCGCACGCATCAATGATTGCGATTCTGACTCTAACTGTCACGGCAGAGGTCGAGGGTTCGAGCCCCGTCGTCCCGCCATATCAGCACAATATGCTTTCTTACGGCAGTGACATTCTCTTTTTCTCCTACCTGGAAATCCCCTCATGAATGGGACCGGTCTGTAGCCGTTCCCTGAACGCCCGCGTTCCCGTCGCGCGCCGGTGTGATCGCCGACAGGAGTTCCCGGCGTGGATCACCGAAAATAGAAGTAGATGAGACGACGCATTCTCCTTTCGGTTCCGCACATGGGCGGCAGTGAGCTCGCCTATGTGGCTGGAGCGTTCGCAACCAACTGGCTTTCGACAGTTGGCCCTGAACTTGACGCCTTTGAGAAGGAAATGGAGCAGCGAATAGGCGTTCCCGCCGCCGCTGTTTCCAGCGGCACCGCTGCTATCCATCTCAGCCTCATGTTGTTCGGAGTGCAGCCGGGCGATGAGATTTTCTGCCCCACCCTGACTTTTGCGGCCACCTGCAATCCGGTCCGGCAGATGGGAGCGCGCCCGGTTTTTATCGACAGCGAGAGGGCGACCTGGAACATGGATCCCAATGCCCTGGCGGACGCCCTCAAGGCGAAAGAAAGGGCAGGGAAGCTGCCGCGCGCCGTCATGGTCGTTCATCAATATGGGCAGTGCGCCGACATGGACCCGATCCGGGAACTGTGCGGCCAGTACGAGATTCAGATCGTTGAAGACGCGGCGCAGGCGTTGGGCGCAACCTATAAAGGACAACCCGCGGGAACCATGGGCGCCGCCGGCGTCTTCTCCTTCAACGGAAACAAGATCATTACCACCGCGGGCGGCGGTATGCTTGTCTCTCCCAACCGCGCGTGGGTGGAGAAGGCGCGCTTCTGGTCGCTGCAATCGCGTGAACCCGGCCGCGCGTATCAGCACTCGGAGATCGGATACAACTACCGCATGAGCAATGTCCTCGCTGCCATAGGCCGCGGGCAGTTGCAGGTGCTCGACACCCGCATTGAGCAGCGCCGCGGCCTCGCGTTTCGATATCGCGATGCGCTTGCCGACCTGCCCGGCATCACCTTCATGCCGCAGAATCCCAATGGCATTCATACCAACTGGCTAAGTTGTTTCCTGATTGACCAGGAGAAGTTGGGTTGCTCGCGCGATGAGTTGATCGCTTTGCTTGACGCCGCGAACGTCGAAGCCCGGCCGGTGTGGAGACCGATGCACCTGCAGCCGCTGCATGCCGATTGCGAGCGGTTTGGAGGAACTGTTGCCGAGGATCTCTTTCAGCGCGGAATATGCCTTCCGAGTTCCAGCAGCCTCCCGTTGGAGGACCAACTCTACGTCATCAATGTAATTCGGGAAGCGGCCGGAGCGGCTGCCTGTGCCGAGCCCCGAATCGCGAATGAGCTTTCCCTCGATGAGGTCGCAACAGCGGCGACCGCATCTACGGGGGACGATTCGGTGCGCCGTAGTATCTGCGGGCGCGTGGTCATGGTGACAGGAGCCGCTGGCTCCATTGGGTCAGAGCTCTGCCGGCAGATTGCCCGATTTGAACCGGCCGCCATTGTAGGGTTCGATATCGCCGAGTCGCCTCTGTTTGAACTCGATTTGCAGATGCGCGGGGACTTTCCTGCGACCGCATTTCACGCGGAGATCGGCAGCATTCAGAATCCGGTCAGGATCGCTGAAGTGATGAGCCGTTACAAGCCGGCGGCCGTGTACCATGCTGCGGCCTACAAGCACGTGCCGCTCATGGAGAGCCACCCGTTTGAGGCCGTCGAAAACAACGTCTTCGGAACCGGCAACCTGGGGTTGGCGGCATTGGCGCACGGAGTGGAGAACTTCGTCCTCATCTCGTCAGACAAAGCGGTGCGCCCCACCAGCGTTATGGGAGTCTCAAAACGCATCGCGGAGCTGGTTCTGCTGGGAATGCAGAATGGCGCAACGAAGTTCGTTGCCGTGCGCTTCGGGAACGTGATCGATTCTACGGGCAGTGTGATGCCCATCTTTCGCAGGCAGATCGCGGAGGGCGGCCCGGTCACCGTCACAGATCCTGAGATGCAGCGTTTCTTTATGACTCTTCCTCAGGCCGGTCAACTGGTCCTTCAGGCGGCGGCACTTGGAGGTCCGAGTCAGATCTGCGTCCTCGACATGGGACAACCCGTGAGAATAGTCGACCTCGCAGTGAGCATGATTCAGAGCGCGGGATACGTTCCCGGCAAGGACATTGCAATCGAATTCACTGGAAAGCGTCCCGGTGAAAAACTCCGCGAAGAAGTGGCATCGATACTAGAAAACACCGTCTGGACCCGGCATCAGAATGTCCGGATACTGGACATCCCCGCGATTGATCGTCAGGAACTCAATGGCCGGATCGAGACGCTTCGCACCGCGTGCGCGAACCGTGACATGAGAGGACTCGTTCAGGCGTTGCGGAATATCGTCCCGGACTATTCCCCGAGCGCTGAGTTGCTGCGATACGCTACTCGGGAAAACTGAAAGCCGGGCCGCACCTGGTGTCGGACTGAGTGGAATATCGCGAAGACACCCGGCTAATATAGTCCAAGCGCGTCATTAGCCAAGTTTCCCTGCGTCGCGCCGGACTTGGCGGAAGCGCGTGTGAGTCGAACACACCGTTGCCCAAAAGGACGACCGCCGGTTTTGAAGACCGGGAGGATCACCGGATCCCAGGCGCTTCCCCGCGAGGTGAATGGAAGGTTCCACCTGACTTATCTATGAATACTATGCCGACACATTCCGACAGTACGACAGCCGGCGCAGGAACCGCAACCGGGGCTGTGCGGCTGACGCAGCAGGTGAAGGCCGGCGGCTGTGCCAGCAAGCTTGCGCCGGGCGTATTGAGTGAAGTGCTTTCGGGGTTGCCACAACAATATGATGAGAACCTGCTGGTGGGCTTCTCGACGGCCGATGATGCCGGCGTATACCGGATCAATGACACGCAGGCGCTGGTCCAGACCGTAGACTTCTTCACGCCCATGGTTGATGATCCGTACACGTTTGGCCGCATTGCCGCCACCAATGCGTTGAGCGACGTGTATGCGATGGGCGGACTGCCGCTGACCGCGCTCTCCATCGTTTGCTTTCCGCAGCAGGAGGATCCGAAGCTGCTGCAGGAGATCATGCGCGGCGGCTTGAGCACCATGCAGGACGCAGGCTGCATTGTGGTGGGTGGGCACAGCGTACGCGACGCAGAGATCAAGTTTGGCTATGCGATTACGGGCCTGATTCACCCGGACCGCGTGAAAAAGAACTGCACCGCGGCACCGGGCGATCGGCTTGTGCTTGCAAAAGCGATTGGAACCGGCGTGATCACCACGGCGCTGAAACAAGGCCGCGCACAGGAGTCCTGGGTAGAGGCTGCCGTCGAATCGATGACGAAGCTGAATCGTGCCGCAGCGGAAGTCGCGGCCTCGCCGTCTTTCGCGGTGCATTCAATGACTGACGTGACGGGGTTCGGCCTCATGGGACACGGGCGTGAGATGGCTATCGGAAGCGGCGTCCAGCTCGTAATTGACACTCGCTCTGTGCCAATTCTCGACGGCGCGATTGCCGCTGCGGAAGCGGGCTGCATTCCCGCGGGCCTGATTGCGAATCGTGAGTTTGCCGAGTGCATCGTGGAGGATGAAGCGGGAACGCAGATCGATGCATGTCGTTCGCACACTACTCTTCGACCCGCAGACTTCTGGCGGGTTATTGATCTCAGTGGCCGCCGCACATGCGCCGGCGCTCGCTGAGCAACTACGGCAGGCGGGATACGACGCGGCGGAGATCGGTCACGTCCGTCAGGGCGGCCCCTAGGATCATCCTGCGATAGGCACACTACACCATGCGGACTGAAATGAACAGCCTGTATCAGCAACTGCCGCAGGTGGGCGAGTTTCTTTCGAGCGCTGGGGGGCAGGAGCTGCTTCGCCGGCATCCGCGTTCCATTGTGCTTGATGCGGTGCGCGAGGCAATTGCGGAGTTGCGCCATGAAATTTCCTGTGGATCGATGACCGAGGCCGTGCTCGCACTGGAGATGGAGGGATTGGTTCAACGAGTAACCGCCGGCCTTAGCGTTCGCGAACATCGAACCTTGCAGCCCGTGATCAACGCGACAGGCGTGATTCTGCAGACAAATCTTGGCCGCGCGCCTCTGAGCGAAGCCGCGATTCAGAGTATCGCCGATGTGGCGCGAGGATATTGCAATCTTGAATTCGATCTCGGTTCCGGCGAGCGAGGCCGCAGAGGAGCGCGCGCAGAAGAACTTTTAGTCAAGATCGCCGGATGCGATCCTGCTGAATCTGCGGGTCTCATCGTCAACAACTGTGCGGCCGCGACTTTCCTGGCTCTCAACTCGCTGGCTGAAGGCGGAGAGGTGATTGTTTCGCGGGGCGAACTGGTTGAGATCGGCGGCGGCTTCCGCGTTCCCGACATCCTGCGCAAGTCCGGGGCGCGCCTGGTTGAGGTGGGCACAACCAATCGAACGCGCATTCAGGATTACGCGGATGCAGTGACTGCGGAGACGCGGCTGATTCTGCGCGTGCATCGATCGAATTTTGAGATCACCGGATTCACTGAGCAGCCGGAGCTTCGCGAGCTGGTGCGGCTCGGCGCCGATGCCGGCGTGCCGGTGATGGTGGACCAGGGAACCGGATGCGTTCTGCCGCTCGATGAGTACGGATTGGGGCAGCAGTCTTCGTTCAGAGACGCGGTCAAGAGCGGTGCTGCGCTTGTGTGTGCCAGCGGGGACAAACTGCTCGGCGGGCCGCAGAGCGGCATTGTTGTTGGGCAGCAGAGCATGGTACGAAAGCTGCGCACCAATCCCTTGTACCGCGCGCTTCGCGTGGACAAGCTGACCATTGCTGCGCTCGAAGCCACGCTGCTTGCATACCTGTCGGGGCAAACGGACTCGATTCCCGTTGCAAAAATGCTGAGCATGGACGCCGGCACAATTCGAACGCGTTGCGAGCGGTGGGCCGCGGCACTCAACACGGGGCAAGCGCGTGCCAGTGTCATTCCCTCGGAAAGCGTAGTTGGTGGAGGCACGACTCCAGGCGCCACGTTGCCCAGCTTTGCCGTGATGCTTCAACATGCGTCGAGGAACGCAGACTCTCTTGCAGCGCTGTTGAGAGATCTGCATCCGCCGGTGATCGGGCGAATTCATGAGGGTGGCGTTCTGCTGGATCTGCGCACGGTAGATCCGGCCGCGGACGAGGCCACAATCGAGATTCTGCGAGCGGCGCTTCAGGCGAAAGAACAAGACGGCCGCGCTTCGGACGGAGCCCTCGGATGAAGAATCTTCGCGGGGCCGGCGTGCCGGGCGACCAGCCCCGTTATGTCGTGGTGGGAACTGCAGGGCACATTGATCACGGAAAGACCGCGCTGGTGTACGCCCTCACGGGCACGGACACGGATCGGCTGCCCGAAGAAAAGCAGCGCGGCATTACGATCGATCTCGGTTTCGCCGCTCTCGATCTGGAGGACGGCGAGGGCGGAACGCTTCACCTGAGCCTGATCGATGTTCCTGGCCACCACGCATTCATTCGAAATATGCTGGCCGGCACCGGCGGCATTGATTGCGTGATGCTGGTGATTGCGGCCGATGAGGGCGTGAAGGCGCAGACGGAAGAACACCTGGCGATATGCTCTCTTCTGGGCATTCAGCGCGGAGTTGTCGTGCTCACGAAAGCGGATGCGGTCACTCAGGAGACACTGGCGGAGACTCGCGCTGGCGTGCGGCGGTTTCTTGAAGCCACGTTTCTTAGTGACGCGCTGATCGTTGCTGTCTCCGCTGTGCGCGGCGACGGGATTCCTGAGCTGAAGGCCGCACTCGCGAAGATAGTGAAGCAAGTTCCCGCGCGAAACAGTGAGTGCACGCCGCGGCTTCCGCTGGATCGCGCGTTTTCGATTCGAGGCTTCGGCACTGTTGTCACCGGCACATTGCACGCGGGTGTTCTTCGTGCCGGCCAGATGCTGGAGCAGCATCCGGGCGGAAAGCAGTTGCGCGTGCGCGGCATGCAGGTGCACGGCAAAGACGCGGATGTGGCGCAGGCGCCGTGCCGCGTTGCACTGAATCTTGCTGGCGTGCAGGTTGCGGACGTGGCTCGCGGAGACACCCTGAGCCTTCCGGAATTGCTGACGCCGGCGACAATCATCGATGTTGAACTTGCCATGCTGGCAGACGCGCCTCCACTGAAACACGGAGCGCGGGTGCGGGTGCACGCATTCGCTTCCGACACGCTCGCGCGCGTGCTTCTGTTCGATCAGAGAGATACCCTCGTGCAAGGGTCAAACCTCGCCAGGCTGCGCCTTGCCAGGCCGTTGTTGCTCGTTCCCGGCGATCGGATCGTTCTGCGGCAGTGCTCTCCTGAAGTCACGATCGGAGGAGCGCGCGTGCTTGACGCATCTGCTCCCGCCGGCATGCGCAAAGCAACTGCGCTCGCCTGGCTCAGGACGTTGCAGGCGGCGGACGAGCACGAGCAGTTGCGGCTGCGCATCGCGCGCCGGGGCGTTGATGGACATTACAGCCTCCGCGCTCATCGCGGAGACAGGCTTGACGGCGGAGGCGCTGCACAGTCGCGCGATTCCGTTGCTGTCGGCCGGCGCAATCGCAAGCCAAGGAACAGATGCCTGCTGGATTGCGGCTGAATGGCTGGAACAGGCAATGCGAACCGTGCTTGGCGTGCTTTCGGATTCGGGCTCGTTGTCGAAGGCCGAGCTGCGATCGAAGGGCTGCCTGAATGCGCCGTGTTCGCGCTTGTTCTTGCGCGGCTGGATGCATCGGGCAAGTTGAAGGTCTCCGGCGAATCGGTGCGGCTCTTCGGGCGGGATGAGGAGATGCCCGAGGCCGCGCGCCGCCAGTTAGAGGCCATCGAGCAGATCTACGCCGACGCGGGGCTTGCCGCGCCTTTGCTGAGCGAAGTCGCAACGCGGATCAGCGCCGCTACGCCGGACGCTGCGCGCATTCATCGTCCTTTTGCTGCGCGCGAAGAAGCTGGTGCGGATGGGGTCCGACGATGCGTTCGTTCATTCGGATGCATTGGCTACGCTCTACGCGGATATGCGGCGGCATCGCGGAGAGACTTTCGATGTGGGGCGGTTCAAGGCATTCACCGGGCTGACACGCAAGCACGCGATCCCGCTGCTCGAACATCTGGACCAGGCACGCGTTACGCGAAACACCGGCGGATCGCGGGTCGTGCTCTAGCGCCGTGTGCATCAGAACCGGAACACGAGGCCGGTATTGAATCGGGCCTTGAGGGAGTCGCTCGGGCTGAGCGTTGGCGATGCGATGTGATCGGCGGCGATGCGCCAAGCGAAGAACGGAAGGATCGGTATATCTACGCCGCCGCCGATGGCGTACGTCATGCTGCCGCCGCTGATGGTGCCATCGGGGTTGGAGGAGTGCTCGCCGCCGATGAGGCCATGCGCAAACAGTCCGATGCCGAGGGCCTTCACGGTAACACGCGGGCCAGCCATCACTGTAGTGCTTCTCGGAGTGGAGGAGTCTGCGCCCAGGCCATAGTGTGCCACGTCGCCTTCGATCCCCAGAAACGGCTTGACGTGAATGTGCAACGCGGCCTGCCAGCCGTTCAGGCCTCCGGTATCGGGATAGAACAGATCAGAGCCGGTGCGGCTGTATCCGAAGTAAGCATCATGATTGCGCAACTGCGCATGGGCAGCGGGTGAAAGCGCGAGAACGGCGGCGCTCAGCATGAAAAGGAATCGGCGAATCATCCCTCTGTTCTTCCTCCTTAAGTGTTCAGATCGAGCAGCAATCGACAAGCAGGGAACTGCGCTCAATGCAAAAGCACAGTAAGTTAAGATGCGCGTTCGAGGGCGAGGCGACGTCTTGTGATTGCTGCATCTGGATCCAGAATCCACGTTTGCCAAACCGATACAATCGATTGTCCGGAGGAATGCTCATGTTGCTTGCGCGTATTTCATTGATCTCCAGCCTCGTTTTGTCCGGGGTCGCTTCGCTGTTTGCTCAGAACACGGCGCCGTCGCCTCGAACCCAACTGCCTTCGTACACGGGCGGTGCGGCGCAGCCGTTGCGGGTGGCGGTTGTGGGGCTGGAGCACGGCCACGTGGAAGGGTTCCTCTCGGCGCTGGGGCAGCATCCGGATGTGCAGCTGGTGGGCATCGCGGACGCGGACTCCAGCCTGATTGCGAAGTATCAGCATAAGTACAACCTCGCCGATGCGCTGTTTTTCAAGAGCGAGGCCAACATGATCGAGGTGCGGAGGCCGGATGCGGTACTGGTGTACACGTCGATTGCGCAGCATCGGCCGGCGATCGACATTGCGGCGCAGTATGGCGTGTCGGTGATGGTGGAGAAGCCGCTGGCGGTTTCGTATGAGGACGCGCTGCACATTCAGGATGTGGCGCAGAAGTTTCATATCCGCGTGCTGACGAATTACGAGACGACCTGGTATGCGTCGAACCACGCCGCGTATGACCAGTTGCAGAACGGGCAACTGGGGCAGCTTCGCAAGCTGGTGGTTCACGACGGACACCAGGGGCCGAAGGAGATTGGCGTGCCGCCGGAGTTCCTCAACTGGCTGACGGACCCTGCGCAGAATGGGGCAGGCGCGCTGTTCGACTTCGGCTGCTATGGCGTCGATCTGGCGACGTGGCTGATGCATGGCGAGATGCCGGAGACGGTGACGGCGGTGCTGAATCACGACAAGCCCGATCTCTATCGCCAGGTGGACGATGACGCTACCGTGATCCTTCAGTATCCGCATACGCAGGCGGTGATTATGGCGTCGTGGAACTGGCCTTTCGGGCGCAAGGACATGGAGGTGTATGGCGCGACGGGATACGTGATCACGGTGGAGTCGAATGGTTTGCGGGTGCGGCACCAGAACGATCACAGCGAGAGAGGGGAGTCGGCGGCGGGGTTGGCGTCGAATCAGCGGGATTCGCTGAGCTACCTGGCAAGCGTGCTGAGCGGCAAGCTCGATCCGAAGGAAGACTTGAGCTCGCTGGAGACGAATGTGAAGGTGATGCAGATTCTGGATGCGGCCAAGCAGTCGGCGCGGACTGGACAGGCCGTGCGGGTGGGTGGGGGGTCCCACCGGTGATGGAGGGAACAAGGGACCAAGGGAACAAGGGACCAAGGGACCAAGGGGACGAGGGACCAAGGGACCAAGGGGACGAGGGAAAGAGGGACCAAGGGACCGAGGGGGAATGTGACAGAGGCGCCGGGTGGGCAGGGATCTCCTGTGGGGGGTGAGGGGTGGTCCACCGGCGAGAGCGGAACAGCGGGATAGCGGGTCGGTAAGTCAGCGGAAAACTCAACAGAGAGTGGTTGCGGGATTAACTTGCGGGGGCACCTGCGGTGCGGCTGACTGCGGCTTCGCCGCCTGCGGCAGGGGGGAGGGGGTGGGGGGTGCCGCCTTCAGGACCGATGCGCAGGGGGTGAGGGGGGACTCTGCGGGGAGTTTGCCGGCGTAGAGCTGGTCAAGCAGGATGTCTACCTGATTGCGCGGCACCTGCGGTGCGGCTGACTGCGCCTTCGGCGGCATTTGTGATGGGGGGAGGGGGGTGGGTGCTGCCGGTACGGTGGGTTGGGGTTCGTGGTCTCCCACCCATGGTGACGATGAAGCTGTCGCCATGGATGGGGCACGGGAGGGCTGTGGGTTGGCACCTGCGGTGCGGCTGACTGCGGCTTCGCCGCCTTCGACGGGGGAGGGGGTGTCGGCTTGCTGGGGCTGGGATTTGGGTTGCTGGCGGGCGGCTTCGCGGCGGGCGCGGATGAGGCCGAGGGTGACCTGGGCGGCGTAGAGGAGCTTGGAGGCTTCGGCAAGCGGGAAGACCTGGTAGATGAGGCCCTGGGTGACGCAGGCCAGGAAGGCGTCAAGTGTGTCCGGGGTGAGGATGGGCATGGCGTGGCGCCAGGCGAGGTTGACGCGGGCGAGGGCTTCAGGGCTGTAGTCGTTGCGGGCGTCTTCGCGGGCGTCGGCCTGGTTGAAGGCGTCTAGACAGCGCTGGAGGGCGGATTCGGGGGTGGTCATGGTCGGTTCCTTTCTTGAGTGAGAGGCGAAATGGGGGTGGTCTCCCCGGTCCCCAAAGGCGAGGGACCGGGGGCACCCCGGCGTTCGGTTGTGTGAGGTCGGTGGTTTCCCAGGTCTCAGAATCGAGACCTGGGGCACCCTGGTTCGTGGTGGAACGGGCGTTCTCAGAAACTGTGGCTGGGTGAGGGTCGTGGTTTCCCACCCTGTCGACGGAAAAAAGTCGACAGGATGGGGCACGGCGCATTGTGCGGAGGCAAAAGAAATGCCCGCCGGTTTTAGAGGCCGGCGGGCCGTGGTTTTTCTGATTGAGATAAGTATGGCAGAAACGGAATGTAACCCGGCAATTTTCTTCGGGAAATTTGTGGTGATTCTAAAGGGGGTTACAAACTATTTTCGGGGAAGGGGCTTGACAAGTTTTCCACACCACCTGCGGTGGGGCCAACTGCGGCTTCGCCGCCATTCGTGCCGAGGGGGAGGGGGGTGGTGGATTCCGCATCCCGCCCCGGTCCCCAAAGGCTAGGGACCGGGGGCACACGACGGGTCATCTTGCGGCGGACCTTTAGGGGACGAAGACTTTGATTCGGACGTGCCACTTGGTGCTCTGGCCGGGCTTGAGGGTGACCATGCCGGTGTCCATGCCGTTCCATTCCTTGCCGAATGGGTCAGCGAAGTTGAACTGGTGCTCGATGGCGACGAATTTCTGGGTGGGCGGCGCGTACATCTGGATGGTCTTGATCTGAGGCGAGAGGCCTTCGATGGCGACACCGTACTTGGCCGCGGGGTCGATCACCTTGACGGTGGCTGCGCCGTTCTTCCAGTCGATCTTGCTCCAGTTGTCGTCATAGAAGTTCTGCGCCAGTGGCGACGCCCTTGGGATCGCGGAGGTCGTACTGGGTGCCGGTGACGGGCTTCAGTTTGCCGGTGGGGAAGACGTTGTCGTAGTTGTCGACTTCAGCAAGCTGCTGGCCGGGGATGTGGATGCGGACCTGGGTGCGGTCTCCGGACGGCAGATTGAAGTACGGGATGCCAGCCGATGGAGATGGGCTCGGCCTCTTTGCCGACGTTCTGAGCGACCACGATGGCGTCGACGCCGTCAGCGTGGAGTTCGATGGTGAACTTCAGGTCGGTTTTGGAGAGCCAGTGGCCGCCGAAGTCGCCGGCGTGGATGATGCCGGTGAGCTGCTGACCGTCAGCGACGTCATTGATCTTGAGGTCTTCCGCCTTGGCCTTGAGGATTAGGCCGTGCATGGCGTGGCGCTCGGCGGTGGGGTTCTTGCCGATGTTGTTGGCGGGCAGCGTGATGGTGTGGCCCTGCCACTCGGTGGTGAGGGTCTTGCCGTCCGCGGAGAGCTTGCCGCGGATGCGGTTGGGATAAGGGACGAGGAATGCGGAGCCGAGGCGGTATCCGAGATCGCCGAAGTCGGTGTCCTTCTCGTCGAGCATCTGCTTGGCAGTGGCTTCGTCAGGCGAGGCGAGCACGTCCACTTCGCCTTTGCCGGGGAAGTTGGCTTTGATCTGCAGCAGTTCCATGCCGCGGCCCGGCATCACGCTGACGCTGGTGAACTCGGGGCGCGTGGTGCTGACGGCCTTGCGGGTGAGGGTGATGATCTTCTCGCCGCCGATTTCGGTGGCCGACTGCGCATGGGTGAGGCTTGAATAGGGTGCCATAAGGGCCAAAAGGGCGACAGCGCCGAGGGTGAGCTTCATTGTTCTCCATTCCTGCAAACCAGGAGTTTGTAAGCGTTGCCATTGTAATTCAGTTATTGGCGTGGTGGGGATGAGCTGCTGGGCCGCGACCAGGCGGAGGGACCAGCGGTCACCCCCAGCCACAACCGATTTATCATGCGTCATATGACCATTCGAGTGGAGCGGCTCTCCAGCCTGACGATGGAGTATTTTGCCAAGCCGCTCGCCATCGCGGTCTTCTTTGTGCTGGTCGCGCTCCTGTGGACATTCGCGTTTCAACACGTCTTCGCGTACCCATTCATCTTCCTGTTCTTTGCCGCGGTCATGGGCAGCGCGTGGTTTGGTGGATTCATCGCGGGGCTCATGGCCGCGGCGCTCTCCTCTTTCCTAGTGGCATTCTTCTTCATTCCCCCGCTGTTTTCACTTTCCATCGCCCAGGAGTACCGCAGTTACGTGACCGCGTTCATCGTATGCGCCATTGCGATTACGACGGTGAGCGCGGCGCGCAAGCGCACAGAGGTGGCGATTCGAGGGTCGCGCGATCAACTGGAAGCTGCCGTCCAGGAGCGCACCGCGGAATTGCAGCAGTCCAACGCCGAAATCCAG
Source organism: uncultured Acidobacteriota bacterium (assembly GCA_963819365.1). Lineage (GTDB taxonomy): Bacteria > Acidobacteriota > Terriglobia > Terriglobales > Acidobacteriaceae > Telmatobacter. Next base: position 145,427 of record CAWFVY010000010.1, on the reverse strand, counting down.
GAGAGTGAACGCCGGCTGCGGCTGCTGACCGAAGCGATTCCCCAGCAGATATGGCGAACCGACCGGAGAGGTTCCATCGAATATGCGAATCGCGATCTTCTCGACTATCTCGGCAAATCGGTAGACGAGCTCTCTGGAGACAGGTTCTTCGAGATTTTCCATCCCGACGACGCAGCCTCAATAAAAGCGAATTGGGACGAGGCCCGCGGCGCCGCGGCGAAACTCGAAGTGAAGGCGCGCGTGCGCGGCGCCGATGGATCGTTCCGCTGGTTCATCCTCCGCGCCAATCCCCAGTTCAATGAGTCCGGAGCGCTCTCCTGCTGGTACGGCGTGCACATCGACGTGGAAGACCAGGAAAGAGCGCAGCAGGAGCTTCTGGTTTCCCAGGAGCGTCTTTCGCGGTTCTCGCGAACGCTGAGCATGGCCGAGCTGTCCGCCGCGATTGCCCATGAGCTCAACCAGCCGCTCACCGCGATTCTCACTGACGCGCACGCATGCCGGAGATGGCTGCAGATGAACCCACCGAATCTCGACCGGGCGGAAGTGACTGCGGACCGAATTGTGCGCGACAGCACCAGGGCCAGCCAGGTGGTGAGCCGCGTGCGCTCGCTCTTCAGCAGGACTGACTATATTCGCGAGCCCGGCGATCTGAATGCCATGATTCGCGAATTGGCTCGCCTGCTGCGTGATGAAGCGATGCGCCGAAGAATTGGTATAAGCCTGCAGTTGGCGGAAGAGGTGCCCGTGATCAGCCTGGACCGCGTGCAGGTTCAGCAACTGCTCCTGAATCTCGCCTTGAATGGCATGGACTCGATGGCCTCGGTTGCAACCGACCGCGCGCTTGAGATTATGACTGCCATGCCCTCAGAGAACGAAGTGATGGTTACGGTCAGAGATCATGGGGTCGGCTTGAGCAATGAGACCAAAGAGCACATGTTCGAACCGTTCTTCACCACCAAGCAGGGAGGCACCGGGATGGGCCTGGCGATCTGCCGCAGCATTATTGAAGAACACGATGGGCGCATCTGGGCGGAGCCGCTTGACGATGGAACGGCGATTCACTTCACACTCAGGACAAACGCATGACCGATGCTTCGCTTCAGCCGCTCGTCCAGACCGTGTACCTGGTTGAGGATGATGCGTCGGTGCGCGAGGCGCTCTGCGATCTGCTTGAATCGGCCGGGATCAGGGTGCAGCGCTTTGGGTCGGCTGAGGAGTTTCTCGGCTCTCTGCACGCCGATATGCCAGGCTGCCTGGTTCTGGATGTGCGCCTGCCGGGAATGAGCGGCATCGAACTCCAGGCGAGACTCGCCGAAACCGCGATTCCCATTCCGATCATCATCATGACCGCACACGGCGACATTCCGATGGTTCGCAAAGCTTTGAAGGCGGGCGCCGTGGAGTTCCTGACCAAGCCATTTCAAGACAGCGAGCTGCTGGAAGCGATCGATCAGGCGTTCGCGGCTGACAGAGCTCGCCGCCAGGCTGAAGGCCTGATTCGGTCCATCTCCGCTCGCTACGACAGTCTCTCCGCGCGCGAGCGCCAGGTTATGGAGATGGTCACTGACGGCATGATGAACAAGGAAATCGCCGATGAGCTTCATCTGAGCCTCGTTACCGTGAAGCTCTATCGAAAGCAGGTCATGGAGAAGATGCAGGCGGATTCGCTTGCGGACCTGGTGAAGATACGCCAGAAGCTGCCCCACTTCTCGCGATAAGCCGCCGTCCATCCTTACGTCTTCCTTATAGTGAGCGGAGAACTATACCTAAGGATAGATTGCTTGATTCCTTGACCGTTCCTACCCTAACGCTATAGCTGCTCAAAAAACATCAAGTTCCGCAGCGCTTCCAGTACGGACCTTGCAAGCTTCGCTTAATCAGTGCGGACATGACCGCCGAGAGCGTTCGTGTCTCCATGGCCTCCATGTACAACACTTGGCATGCGCGCTACGTGCCTGCATGCCGTAAGAGCGGAGTGAATCAATTGAACACAAAGTCACTTCTCACTGAGCTGCTCTTGTCGGGGTTCTTCGCTGTTGCGATTCTCCGCGCACAGGGCATCGGGTTTCAGGATCTCCGCTTCGCTCCGCGCAGTCTCTTCTCGTTGCCTGACAGGGTGGAGAGGCTTCGCCGCTCCCGCTGGCAATGGTTCTCGATGGTCCTGCTTCTTGTCCTGCTCAGGCTCGAACAAGGCGTTCCCATCGTTGCCGAGTTGACGGTTCTCGCGCAGTTCGTGATCTTTCTGCTCCTGCCCACACAGAAGGCGGTGCGGAAGACGGTACACGCGAAATGATCTCCGTCTCTCAATTCGCCAGTTTCCTGGGTCGCGCGCGGCGTGCGATGCGGCAGGGAGAGTTGTCACGCGAACCAGTCAAGATCCTGCGGTTGGAATGGCGCGCCGAGGTTGTGGAGTGCGACTGGCTGATGCGACCGTCCGATCCGTGGGATGCGGATCTGCCGTCTCATGCGGCCAGTGAAAACCAGACGTCGCAGGCGCTCAGAGACGCTCTCACCTTTCGCAACATGATCTTCAAAGCGTTTCCAGCCACTAACCGGGCTGAGTTGCGCATGTTCCGCGTCGATTCCGAAGGTCAGCTCGAACTGATGATGTCGGGAAGCGTCGCACGGAACGAACAGTTCTATGAGCGCGTTCCGTCGATGGCGATGCGGGCAAAGCTTTGTGGATTCCAATTCACGCTGGATGAGGGCGTGATGGAGCGGCGGTCGTAATTCTCTGTGACGCAATCACAACAGATTTCGAGTGGAGGAGGAGGAAGGAATGGCAGCAACAACATCACAAGGTAAATCGTTTGCGTTGTTTATCGCAGGTTTAACTGCCGCAGCAGCGGGAATCGCTTTCGTGACATCCGGCATGGGCAAGCTGGATCTCGTCGTGGGCGTCGGATCGCTCGCCGTGGCATTTGTCGCATTCTTCAAAATCAAGGGGCTCGAAGGAGAGACCGCCACAACCGCACAGCCCATGCTCCTGAAGTTGGGTGGAGTATGCGTCTCTGTGCTGGGGTGGCTCATCGTTCTCATCGGGCTTCATATGACCGCCAGCGTTGGCGGCCGGATGACCACCACCGTGATCGGATTGATTATCTCGCTGGTGGGAACCATCGGCATTCTGCCAATCGCCGCCAACAAGCATGCGATTTGGAAAGCCTAACCGGGTTCGACTTCCCCAAAACGAATTTATTCGAGATGGAGCTGAATCGATGAGAATTGTTCGCATTGCATCGTGTATATGCGCTCTCACCTTTATGTTGGGGGCAGTGGGGGTCGTAGCTCGGGCTGACACCGCGCCGTCGGCATCTGCAGCCGAGTTGAAGGACGCCGCCGGCAAGGCGCCCACGTCCGCGACGCTCGCCAACGGCGATCCCGGCGGAGCCCTTACCGGAACGGTCAGCGATGTTCCGGTCTCTGACAGCAAAGCCGGGTTGACCCTGGGCGATGTTGCCAGCCAGGTCGGCCAGAACAAGATCGGCATCAACTTCACCTGGACCCTGGTCTGCGGATTCCTCGTGATGTTCATGCAAGCCGGCTTCGCGATGGTCGAAGCAGGTCTGTGCCGCGTCAAAAACTCGAACCACACCTACATGATGAACTTCTTCGTGTACGGGTGCGGGTTGCTCGCTTACTGGCTGTTTGGATTCGCAATCCAGATGGGTGGCGCCGCTGGCAACGGAAACCTGGGCGGCCTCTATTCACTGAACAGCGAGCATCAGCTTGCGCTGTTCGGCACCAACTGGGGCATCTTCGGCCAGAGCGGCATGTTCCTCGCGGGGCACACCTACGACGTCGGCGTGATGGTCATCTTCCTGTTCCAGATGGTCTTCATGGATACGGCTCTGACCATCGTGACCGGTGCGTGCGCGGAACGCTGGAAGTTCCTCACCTTCGCCGTCTCCTCGGTTCTGATGGGCGCCTTTACCTATCCTCTCTTTGCCAACTGGGCGTGGGGCGGCGGGTGGCTTGCGCAGTTGGGCACCAACCTCGGCCTGGGCAAGGGGTACAGCGACTTCGCAGGCTCGGGAGTGGTGCACGCCGTGGGCGGTTTGACCGCGCTCGCCGTGGCGTTGATTATTGGTCCCCGCATCGGCAAGTTCAATCGCGATGGATCGAGCAATGTCATCCTCGGGCATGACATCTCGGCGGTGCTCATCGGGTGCTTCATCCTCGCCTTCGGCTGGTTCGGATTCAACCCGGGCAGTACGCTGGGTGCCTCCGGCGCCGGTTGCCTGCGCATTGGGTCGGTAGCTGTGAACACCATGTTGGCTGGGTGCACGGGCACGTTCGGCGCACTCCTCTACATGTGGTGCACGAAGGGTAAGCCCGATGCCTCCATGAGCGCCAACGGCTTGCTCGCTGGCCTGGTGGCCATCACCGCGCCCAGCGGATTCGTCAACCCAACCGGAAGCGCCATCATCGGCCTGATCGCCGGCGTCCTGGTCTGCATCAGTGTCGGGTTCGTTGAGAACACGCTCAAAGTCGACGATCCGGTCGGCGCTATCTCGGTCCACGGAACTTGCGGATTGTGGGGCGTCATCTCGGTCGGACTCTTTGCCGATGGAACCAGCAATTACGGCGGCTCCTGGAATGGAGTTACAGGCTCAGTCACCGGGCTGTTCTATGGAGATGCCAGCCAGCTGGTTGCCCAGCTTGTTGGTGTCACCACCCTGGTGGGATTCGTCTTCAGCTTCAGCTTCGTCCTCAATTGGGTACTCGACGTTCTGCTCGGCCAGCGCGTCTCCATTGAGACTGAGCTTGCCGGACTCGACCTGCCTGAGATGGGACAGCTTGGCTATCCCGAGTTTGTCTTCGTTCCGGAACCTGAATACCTGGCCGGGACTCCCAGGGTAGCTGTCGCCTAGGCAGATTCTTGAACTTCTTCAACGCAGCAGGGTGACTGCCATGCCCTGCTGCACCTTTTTCAACATTTTCCTGGGAGACGTTGATGACGAGATCTGTGACTGAATATCCAATGCCCGTGCTTGCGAATTCAAATCCCGCATCAGTTCTTGAATACGCATCGGCAGCGTCTGTTTCAAAAATCGTACCGGCCTCCGCATCCAGGCAGCTCGCGCGCATGTTTCAAAACCCGCGAATCCTCGAAAAGGACGAACGCACCGGCTTGATTGCGGAACTCAAGAAAGCAGTCGACCTGGCGCCGGACGTTGCCGAAGTCCGCGTGCTTCTCGGCATGGCGCTGTGCGTGGACCTGCAGGCTCAGGATGCCCTAGAACATCTTCGTATCGCCTCTGAACAAGCTCCGCAGTGTTTCATCGCAAGACTCAAGCATGGCGAGTTGCTGATGCGCCTGCGCATCTGCAGCAAGGCAGCCGAGGAGACGCATCAGGCCGAGTGTCTCGCTTCGAATGCAGCTCAATCGGAGCTGGCTCGCCGCCAGGCCGCCACCATCCGCACCATGTTGCGCGAAGGTGTCGAACGCGGCGGCTTCAAGAGTATGGTGCCTCGCCTCCTGCGCTTCCGCCGCAAGCCGGTTGAACAAAGCTCAATACAAGTTGCCATTGGATCGAACTAGCGTAGATGCCTGCCAGCCTGCAATTAGCTCTATTGATAGCTATCCTTCTTCCCGCGGGGAAGTTGGTTGCCGCCATCTCGACTCGGTTCGGGATTCCGGCAATCCTCGGCGAACTCCTCGTGGGAGTCCTCGCCGGCCCTGGTTGTCTCGACATGCTGCACATGAAGCTGTTCAGCGGCACCTCGGCTGCTGACGCGTTTCTGCTTGTGGCGCAAATCGGCGGGCTCGTCCTGATGTTTATCGCCGGACTCGAGACCGACATCGATCGCATGAAGGAGGCCAGCGTCACGGCCTTTCTTGTCGCGCTCTCAGGAGTGATCTGGCCGTTCTTCCTCGGCGCGGGAGTCGCCCACTTCTTCGGCCTTTCCTGGAGCACGTCGTGCTTCCTCGGCGGCGCGCTCACCGCCACCAGCGTCTCCATCTCCGCGCGCACTCTCATGGATGCGGGCCGGATGACTTCTCCGGAAGCCTCCGTAATCCTTGGCGCGGCGGTCATTGACGATGTGATGGGCCTCTTTGTTCTGGCGTTCCTGGCCGCATCGTGCACCACCGCGACGGCAGGAGGATTTGGCCTCGCGCCGTCGCTCGCATGGTGGCTGCAGCATCATTCGGAGTTTGGAGCCAGTCATCCGATTGTGGTCCAGATGACCCTCATCGCCGTCTGCGTCACTGCGTTCTTCGTAGTCTCATTTTTCGTTGCCCAGCGCGGCGCCGATCCCTTTATGCGCCTGGTGCGAAAGCTCGACGTGAACGAAGCCGTAACCAGTTGCGTCCTGGCGCTCGTTCTCATCTACGCCGTCTCCGCCGAGTGGCTGGGAAGCGTTGCCGGTATCACCGGCGCCTATCTGCTGGGTTACGTATTCGCCGGCGCCAAGCTGAAGCCCCTGATTGAACGCACATTTTCGAGCCTCGGCCACGGACTCCTGATTCCTCTGTTCTTCGTGTCGATCGGCTTGTCCAGCAACTTCCGCGCCCTGGGAGGCCACTGGCTTCTGCTGTCGGCCATCTTCATCGTCGCCGTGGTCAGCAAGCTGCTCGGATGCGGCTCGGCCGCACTCGTCATGGGCATGGGACGCGTACGCAGCTTCAGAGTCGGCTGCGGCATGATATCTCGCGGTGAAGTTGGGCTCATCGTTACCGCCATGGGAGCCAGCACCGGTATCTTCCGCGAGCCCGAGGTAGCAGTCATGGTCACAGTCGTTCTGCTGACCACTCTGTTCACGCCCCTCATCATGCGCGGAGCCTTCCTGATCAAGGATCCTTCAGAAGAATCAGACGACCAGGGCACTCCAGAATCGTCTTCAGATCGCGCGGGAAGCGGCAGCGTCCATGCGTTCAGCGCATTAGCGCCGCCCGTGAGCGACTGAGCTTCGGCAACGCTCGCCCTCAGTACGCCTCAAACTGATTCAGCGGCAGCCGCACCCGGAACCGCGTATTTCCCGGCTCTGAGCGCACATCAAGATAACCCGCGATGCTTCCGCACCACGCGCATCGCTTGATCCAGCCCCAGTCCCAGCGCGTGCCCCGGCGGCTTGGTGGTGAAGAACGGCTCGAACACCCGGTCCTGCAGCTCCGGCGGAATCCCCGGCCCGTTGTCCTGGATTTCGACCAGCAGCATCTCACCTTCAACGCGGCAAACCAGCCGCAGCGTCCGCGGCCCATTCAAATCGGCCATCGCATCCAGCGCGTTCTCAATCAGCGCGGTCCACACCTGGTTCAGCTCCGCTCCGTACGCGCTGATGCACGGAACATCTTCCTGGTAATCCCTGTCGATCGTCACGGTGCGCATCCGCGACTGTAGCATCTGCACGGTCGCATCCAGCCCTTCCGGCACATTCACGTCCAGAATCGCCGCGCGATCCATGTTCGAGTAGGTCTTGACCGCGCTGATCAAATAGAAGATCCGCGCCGTTGACGCAATCAACGTTTCCACTGACCTGGTCGACCGCAGATACCGCGCAAAATACTGCAGCGTCACGCATGTCCCATTCGCTTGCAGAATCCTGTGCAGCTCCTCCAGGTCATCGACCGTAATCCCATGCTCGGCCAGGTCCGGCGCCACATCCCACGCGTCGTCGCAGGGCAGGGCAGTCAGCCACTTCCGCAATGCCTCCTCCTGCTGTATCAGTGCTCCTGCATCCGGAGCGAATTCAATCGGCGGCCGGTCGAAGATCGTCTCCTCCCACTTCTCCACAGCGTGAACCTGGTCCTGCGTCAGGCACAGGTTTACGAGCTTGAAGCGGTTCTGCCGGTTGGCGCGCAACTCCATAATCAGACCCGATGCCGCTCTCTGCGCCGCCGACGCCGGATTGTTCAATTCGTGCGCCAGGTTCCCGGCCAGCTTCCCCAGTGCCGTCAGCTTTTCCGCCTGCTGCTCGATCCGCGTCACCTCGCGCACCCGGTCCAGCAGCGTCGAAACCACTCTCTGCGTCATGCTCGGAATGGCCTCGAGCATCTCCGGAAACAGCGGCTTGGGAATCATCAGCGCCCACACCTTGCTGGCCGCAACGCCATGCCCGCCGAACGTCTTCATCCGCGAAAACGGCAGCAGTCCCGTCATCTGTCCCGTGCGCCCAATGAAGATCGGTATGGTTCCACTGCGCGACCGATGCACGTGGATCTCGCCCTTCAGGATCAGGATCATGCGGTCCGCCTGCGTCGTCTCTTCGAAGAGCACGTCGCCCGACGCCGCAATCAGTTCCTCGCCGTGCTGTGCCAGCCACAAACGGTCCTCGAACGGCAGTCCTGCCAACGGCGTGACGTGCAGAAGCGCATCCGCAATCTTTTCAACAGGCGTAGGCGTGGCTGGCGGAGAGGCAATGGGCGAAACCATAGGCGAAACCTCCGGGTGGGGACCCGCTCTCAGAATATCTGATATCTACAAATCATCGATCCGCCTCAGAACTTTGTGATCCCGATCCGCAGGTGAAGCTGCGCCCGCTCCCCGGACCCGCGCAGCGCACGATAGTATCAAGGACGTGGTTTTTTGAAAGAAGGAAACGGCTCATGTTGAAAACGCTTCCAATCGCACTGTTGGCGACATCCCTGCTCGCTCCAGCCATGCTCTCCGCCCAACCCTCCCCAGCGAAGTGCAACGTGAGCCCAAAGGAATTCCGTCTCAGCGGGGCCAACGTCACCTATGCCTTCGGAGTGAATGCCTGCGGCGAACTTCAGCAGATCTACTGGGGCGGCCGCCTCGCTGACGCCGACAAGCTCCCGCCCGCCCACCGCAACCGCGAAATGGCCTCCTTCGACTCCCCCTACTCCAACACGCCGCAGGAGTACGCAGGCTGGGGCGCAGGCCTCTTCGTCGAGCCCGCCCTCAAGATCACCTTCGCCGACGGCAACCGCGACCTCGTTCTCCACTACGACAGCTCTACCGACAAGCCCAACGGCATCGACGTCGTCCTCAAAGACATCTCCCGACCGATCTTCGTCACGCTCCATTACTCCATCGACCCGCAGACCGGAATCCTCGCCCGCTCCGCAACCATCGAAAACCGCGAGTCTGATCCCGTCACCATCGAGCAGGCCGCAGCCGCGGCCTGGGCGCTGCCCCGCGGGCAATACACGCTGAACTACCTCACCGGCCGCTGGGCAGGCGAGTACAACCTCACCCAGGAACCGCTCCAGCACGGCGAGCGCATCATTGAAAGCCGCCGCGGCAGCACCGGCCACCAGGCAAACCCCTGGTTCGCAATCCAGGCTGGCGCGCCCGACGAAAACAGCGGCGAAGTCTGGTTCGGCGCTCTTGGCTGGAGCGGCTCCTGGCGCATCATTGTAGAACAGGATCAGCTTGATGCCGTACGCGTCACCGGCGGTTTCAATCCCTTCGACTTCGGCTATGTTCTCAAACCGGGCGAGAAGCTCGACACGCCCATCTTCTACGGCGGCTACAGCGCCCACGGACTCGGCGGCGCTTCGCGCCTGCTTCATTCGTTCGAGAATCACAACATTCTGCCGCGCACAGCGAAGACCGCCGCGCAGCCCACGCCTAAGCCCCGCCCCGTGATCTACAACTCGTGGGAAGCCACTGAATTCAACGTCACCGAAGCGGGCCAGTCCGCGCTCGCCGAAAAAGCCGCTGCCCTCGGCATCGACCGCTTCGTCATGGACGACGGCTGGTTCGGCCAGCGCAAGGATGACAACGCCGGCCTCGGCGACTGGTACGTCAACAAAGCAGAAGTTCCCCAACGGCCTCAAGCCGCTCATCGACAAGGTCCACTCGCTCGACATGGACTTCGGTCTCTGGGTCGAGCCCGAGATGGTTAATCCTAACTCCGACCTCTATCGCGCGCACCCTGACTGGGTTCTGAACTTCCCCGGCCGCCCGCGCTCCGAGGCTCGCAACCAGCTCGTACTCAACCTCGCCCGCCCTGACGTCCGCGACTACGTTCTCGGCTTCCTCGACAAGCTGCTCAACGAGAACGACATTGCCTTCCTCAAGTGGGACTACAACCGCAATTGGAGCGAGCCTGGCTGGGACCAGCTTCCGCCCGCCGAGCAGAAGAAGGTCTATGTCGCCTTCACGCAGAACCTCTACTGCATCCTGGCCGAGTTGCGCAAGCGCCATCCCAACGTCGAAATCGAATCCTGCTCCGGCGGCGGCGGCCGCGTCGATCTCGGCATCCTGCGCTACACCGACGAGGTTTGGCCCTCTGACAACACCGACCCCTTCGACCGCCTCACCATTCAGGACGGCTTCTCCTACGCCTACACCCCGCAGATGATGATGGCCTGGGTCACCGACTCGCCCCACTGGCTCAACAAGCGCAGCACGTCTCTGTCGTACCGCATGCTCAGCTCCATGCAGGGCTCGCTCGGCATCGGCGCCGATATTACGAAGTGGACCGAGCAAGACGCCGCGCTCGCCAAGCGCCTCATCGCCGCGTATCACGAGGTGCAGCCGACCATCGTGCAGGGCGATCTCTATCGGTTGATCTCGCCGCGCAACGGCAGCGAGTTCTCAGCCACGCAGACCGTGAACCACGACAAGAGCCAGGCCGTCGTCTTCGCCTTCATCCACTCCACGCAGGAGGGCCGCGGATTCCCGATCCTGAAGCTCAAGGGCCTCGATCCCGCCGCGCAATATGCGCTCACACCGATCGAAGGCAAAGCCGAGCCGCAGCATGCCGGCCGTTGCCAGTGGCGCCTTCTGGATGAATCACGGCATCGAAATGGGCGAGGACTTCCGCGGCGACTTTCAGGCGTGCCGCGTTTCGGCTGGACCGCAAGATGACCCAGAACACAGGCACTCTTATTACAAGCGTAGCGCGAGTAGTCGGGCACGCTAGAACCTATAAGCCGGAGCTATAACACTGAGAGGGGTCCTTCAAGAGAATTAGGGTCCCTTCCACAAACTCATTGAGTGGGTAATCGTTGACAGGGAATAATAGCCGGGGTAACATCTCTCTCACCTTTGGAGATTGCCCGCATGGCTGGTAAATCCACTTGGATGCTGCTGTTTCTGCCAATGCTACTCGGTGCCCAACCGCTTGCCCCCACAACACAGACACACGAAGAACAGGTCGTTCGGAAGACCTACGCTGCCTTGGCGGTACTTTGTACACCTCCTCCTTCCCCAGTCTTCGAGATCTCACAGGTCAAAGCCGGACCCATCAAGGACATAGAAAGACAGAGATGGGATACACGGTTCACAATTCCAGACGACGGTGTAGTCCTTGCAGGTAAGTGGAAACAGTACGACACGGGGGACGGTAAGCCGCGCCTTGAAATGCAAGTCCACTGGGGCGTAGACCATTCGTACACATCAGAAGAAGTAAATCACCTCCGGTCCACCACAATCCGCAAAGTCATTGCCACAACCTCTAAAGACTGGACGGTACCGGCGACGTACACCCGATACGCTACGTTCCAAGTGACTCTCAAATACCAAGACCGGGAAGTCGGACCTTACACTGCCAGCTTTTTCTTCGGTAAGGATGCCAACGGGAATGAGGTTGTTGCTCCCCTGGACATTGTTGTCTCCGGTCAACTGCTTTGGTATGCAATCAAGGAAGTCCACTAAAGACTTGGCTGCCCGTCAGTAGGCCCCGCAACAAACTTGGAAACTTGGAGGGAAACTATGATCCGTAGTGGATGGAGACCACTCGTATGTCTCGCGTGTCTCGCGTGTCTTTCGTTGCCTTTGGCTGGGCAGATTGATTGCTCCAGTTATAACGTTTCCGGTCGTGCAGCTCAGCAAATTGCGTCTGACCCTAAGGCACTGGAACACGTCACCGGGAATCACAGTGTCTCAATGATTCCCCAATATAGTTGCACCTACACAGACCAGAACTATACGAATCAATGTGCGTCGTCCTGTTCTGCAGCTACAAGCCCTGACGACGGGACAGTAGAGACAGGGGTAGTCAATATTACAGTTCAGCACGGGGTGAACGAAGGTTCCGTAGACGGCTCAGCGGGGGGGAACGGACCGACAATCACTTGCGGTACCGAAATGAACGGGGCCGTTAAGTCTTGCTTGCCCGTTATACCGTGCAACATATCAGTGAGTATCACCGGCTCCGTCAACGGGATTGGAGGATCGGTAACCTTCTCAGCCGCACCGCTATGGAACAAGACGCTCACGTATCCGCAAACTTGTGGCGCAAGAATGCAACAACCAGCAGCCTGTCCTCTTCCCACTGCCCCCAAACCATATGGGCCTAACGGCGAATGGGTGTGGGACACGGGTGATTGTCAGTGGGACGCAGGAACCTGCGGCACCAACAACATAAACTTGAACGACGATCCCGATTGTGGGGATTCCCCAATCCTGATCGACACGAACGGAGAAGGGTTCCGGCTTACCTCCGTGCGTGATGGGGTCAAGTTCGACTTCTTTGGGACAGGTACCCCGATACAAATTGCATGGACCGCGCCGGGGTCAAAAAACGGCTGGCTTGCGCTGCCTGAAGCGGACGGCTCTATCCGTTCGGCCCGTGATCTATTTGGCAACATTACGGCTCAGCCCATTGTTTCAGACCATGAGCGAAATGGCTTTGCCGCTCTGTCTATTTGGGACTCGCCGTCCGTTGGCGGGAACGGCAACGGCGAGATCGACCAGCACGATGCCGTTTGGGGGAAGCTGCGGGTGTGGATAGACGACAACCACAACGGCGTAGCTGAGGCCAACGAGTTGCACACGCTAGACGAGTTTGGGATTGCGAGTATCGATCTCAAGTATCGCATTCACCGATACGTCGACCAGTACGGAAATGAGTTCCGGTACAAAAGGCAGACTCAAACCCGCGAACCCGAATGACGATGTTGACCGCAAGTTGTACGACGTGATCTTGAAATGACAGAACTGGTGGGTGGGGTTCCCAAAAATCGAATTCTCCGCTCCAAAAAATGATACCGACGGAGGACGACACTCTCCGGCGGTTGTCTAAAGCTGGAAGATGTGCCCTCACCGCGTCTTCGACACTTGCTCCACCGTCGCCTTGCGCTCCGTGCGCCGGCGTCTCGCCTGCGAATCAACCTGGCCCGTGCTCAACTGCTCCAGATGACTTCTTTCACAAGTTCAAGAAGACGTTCCAGCTCATCCACGTCGCTCACGGCGGGCTTAAAGAGGCTGCCATCGGCGAACTTCGCCGGGCTTGAGTTAGGGCCATGATCCGCGTCGATGGATTCCCGCCATTTCTCGGCGTGCGTCCTCCACTCCTCGGTGTCTACCAGTTGGGGCGGGGCGAACCAGACGTTCCATGTCAGGACGTTGTCAAGCTGCAGCATGTTGCCGGAAGACAGGTTGAAAAGGTCCAGGACTCTTTGGTTGAAGGTATCGACGGCCGCATAACCTGTCGATTTGATCGGGCCGATCTGCACACCCAGATTTCCAACTGTCCATGCCTCTTCCGGGTGCCTGGCAAAGTCAGGACTGGCAAAGTCCGAGGTTTCGCCTTTTCGGAGTGGAAATATGGGTTCCCCGGGGCTTCCGACCTTATGGGTGGTGACCTCAATCGCCTTTGATTTGTCTGAGGGAAAGGGGAGCTGCTTGTCCTTGAAATAGTCCCACATTGTCTTAACGATAATGTTTTGGTTCGCGCTCGGACTGAACCAAATCTTGCCGGTAACTGTCATGTCAGCTGCGAGCTCTCGATCTGTCTCGTCAGCCCACCCCCTCTGTCCGGTAACGGTAACTTCAACGTTCAGGACAATATATGAAGGAAAGACAACACCTTGCTGGGGACAGATGATGGACCACACTCTCCCGGTATCGTCGTAACCGAGCCTGGAAATGTCGGGGGCGAACATCTGAAAACACCTCGACGCGGATTCTCCTTGAATCGTCTCCCAACTGAACTCAGGCCACAGCACCTCCTGCTGGCGTTCGATGTTCAGAATGTTGTCCATGTTTCCCAGCATTGGCAACGAGGTGAGGTTTGGATCTGGATAGGCAAAGCTGGGAACTGACTCGGCGAATCCGCCGACCCAGCCCGGTGGGACTTGTGATTGATTTGTCATAGCTTCCTTTCGACTGCAGATGTGGAACCTTACGGCCATGGATTCCGATGTGCCGGTTCTGGCTCCGATAACTCGGCACACTCGCAGGGCAAAAAGGGAATGTTTCGTGCGCGCTATTACCAGCGCCCTGGCGCAAGTTGGATTTCAGCGAACAAATCGGGGAGATACAGCTTGAGCAACTTATCGATGTCCTGAGCCTTGGGGACGACAAACGGGGCCCGGCGCGGGTACGCGCGATCGTTCTCCCAATACTTTGACCATTCCTGTGTGGAGTCGATGAACTCCCGGGCGAATTCTCCGACGCCGGGAAATCCCTTTTCAATTTGCATGCAGCCGGTCAGGCAGATATCGACGTACGATTGCACGATCGGAAACTGGGCCGTGGGCAGGGAGTCCTGCAGCGGCATTTTCTTGAAATCGTTGACGTAGATCCAAATCTTGCCTTCCGGCGCGGGGCCGCCGGAGAGGATCTCGACCGGTCCGAATTCTGCGGCGTCCACCCGAACATAGCCTTCTTCGCGCTTGTCGCTGGCTTCCAGTTCGTCGTCGCTTACTGCATAGATGACTCCGTTCACGGACTTCGACGGGTCCGGGGTGGCCCCGACAAACGTGGGAGAGAAACCAACAGCGCCTGTGCGCGCCCACCAACCGCGGGCGTAGCCACGAACCCGTGCGGGCAATACATAAATTGCCGAGGGTGTCGTCCTCATGCGCGATGCCTGCTCGATCAACGAGCCGTATCCAAAGATGTATTGGCTCACGATTCTCTCCGTCTTCCACCGTGTTGGACCGCTGCTCACCACAGATACCTGGGCCGGACAACAGTTCGACACGATTGTCGTGTAGCAGTTAGCCAAAGTAGGAGTCGATTAGACATCTCGGAGTCAGCCGTGTCTAGTTAATATTACTCACTGCTGAGAAATAGCCTCAAATCGCAACTAACAACCAGAAACGTGCTTGCCGCGTGTGCCAGGTTCTGGTCGCCAGTCAGGATGTTTGTGTCGATTGCTAACCTGCGTGCGCGCGGCGCACGAGCGTCTCAAACCTTAACTAACTGCTGAAAAAGCGTGACAACCGCTCTGAGAGCAAAGCCTATGCTCTGAGTCAGTCGACCTTCCGTTGATCCGGTTTAGAAACTACTCAGATACCACTGCCCCGGAAACACTCACAACCCTCGCCACCGCCCAAAAACAAACCGCCGGAGAGCACTGCTCTCCGGCGGTTCACATCAGCTACAAGCTACTAGCTACCAGCTGCTTTACCTTGTCTTAGCGACTTCCTCCACCGTCACCGGATCGAGGAACGGCATGCTCGCGCGAAGCTCCTTGCCCACAATCTCGATCGGGTGCCGCTTTGTCGGGTTTCTCCCAGGCTGCGCCATTATTGCGGCGATCTACTTGAGCACGCGCCGGCTAGCTCCGCTGATCATTGGACACTGGATCATCGACTACTGCCCAATCTGCATCAGGGCGGCACGCAAGGGAGCGCTAGAGACCTGAATCATCCCGCCGTAAGGCCGGTACATTTCGAGGATCAGGAAGATCGCACTGCAAACCGCCAGCGCAGAGGCGAATAGGCTGACCACCACCGTCACGTTGCCGCGAACGAATAGGCCAAAGCTCATGAAAAGCATCACGAGCCACAAGACCAGAATCGCCAGCAAACGCGTGGGGACCGTGGCAGTCTGCTGTGAGAGCATCAGCGATCGGGTTTGGCCCAGCTTGATCGCCGCGGTCAACGCCTGCGACTGTAGGAATCGTTGATTGTCGTTTTGGGGAGAGAGTCCCTGAATATTCTCAACAAGGGCTTCACTCGTCGTGGAGGTTTCGGAATCGGAATCGGTGTCGTCCGAACCGTCTCGCGCCCAGGTAACATCCACCATGTGAGCCACGGAGCCCCGCAGGAGTGTCCGTATTTCTTTGGTCTCTGGCCCGTAATGGCGCAGGATTCTATCCATCAACACAGAATCTGCGGCGATCTGCGTCACTTCGGAGCTCTGGGTATCGAAGTAGCCCTTGCCCGAAGCGATCAGCAGTCCGAGCACTAACGCCAGGGTGGTCCCGACCAACCCCATCGACAGCCGGACAGTTTCCCTGGAATTAGAATCGAGGTGATGGGCTGGCAGAAAGGAATGGAGAAACATTCCGACCAGCGCTCCGCCAAACACGCACCCGAAGACAATCAGACTAATGGTGATAGGACTCATGTCGAGTTCTGCGCCCCCAAAAATTTGCTGGACTGAACCACGTGTTTCCGCACAGGTAGTAAGTCTGCCACCCGCGACATCGGGTGGATGCAACCCACCGGCAGCGCCCCATGACGGGTCCCATTATAAGCGCCAGAGAAAAAATAGACCGTATTACGCCACAGAAGCGACTTGATGCAGCGGAGCAAAAGTAGACCGCAGGATTTTGTCTAAAGAGAAGGCCCCCGCTTTCGCGGGAGCCTTCAATGACCCGAAGAAGCGCTACCGCGTCTTCGCCACTTCCTCGACCGTGACCGGATCGAGGAACGGCATGCTGGCGCGAAGCTCCTTGCCCACAATCTCGATCGGGTGCTTCGCCTCGGCATCGCGGAACGCCTGAAACTCCTTCCGCCCCGAGTTCTGATCGGCCAGGAACCGCTTCGCAAACGTGCCATCCTGAATGTCCTTCAGAATGTCCTTCATCGCCTGCTTGCTGGTCTCGTTGATCACGCGCGGGCCGCTGACATAGTCGCCCCACTCCGCGGTATCCGAAATCGAATACCGCATGTATGCCAGCCCGCCGCGATAGATCAGGTCGACGATCAGCTTGAGCTCGTGCAGCACTTCGAAGTACGCGCTCTCCGGCTGATAGCCGGCCTCGACCAGCGTCTCGTATCCGGCCTTGATCAGCGCGCTTACGCCGCCGCACAGCACCGCCTGCTCGCCAAAGAGATCGGTCTCGGTCTCTTCCTTGAACGTGGTTTCGAGCACGCCTGCACGGGTGCAGCCGATGCCCTTGAGATAGCTCAGATTCAGCGCGTGCGCCGTGCCCGTCGCATCCTGATGCACTGCAATCAGCCCCGGCACGCCGCCGCCTTCGGTAAACACTTCGCGCACGCGATGCCCCGGCGCCTTCGGCGCGGCCATGCCTACGTCGATGCCTTCTGCCGGCGTGATGGTCTTGAAATGGATGTTGAATCCATGCGCAAACAAGCAGCAGCTTGCCCGCGGCCAGATTCGGCGCGATCTCCTCGGCATACAGCTTGGCCGCGGTCTGATCGGGAACCAGCACCATCACCACGTCGGCCCACTTGGTGGCCTCCGCAACCGTGGCGACCTCAAGCCCGGCCTTCTGCGCCTTGGCGATCGATTTGGATCCGGCGGCCAGTCCCACCTTCACCTGAACGCCCGAGTCCTTCAGGTTGAGAGCATGCGCATGCCCCTGCGAGCCGTAGCCGATGATGGCCACCTTCTTGGCCTGGATGAGGGAAAGGTCTGCATCGTGATCGTAATAAGTCGTTGCCATTCTCTTCGCTTCTTCCTTTGCTAGTGCGGATGATGTTTCTCGCGGGTCGGAATTTCTGCTGATCTCTGACCCCTGATCTCTGTTCTCGGTTACTCCGGCTCGACAACCGCGCCCTCTTCGGCCTGCAGCACGTGGCTTGCGGCGTCGTCCGCTTCCGTCTCTCCGGCGGCGCCCATGGCCTTCAGAACGCGGCTGGTGTGATGCCCGCGGCGCATGGTCATTTTGCCGCTGCGGCAAACCTCCAGTATCTGATTATCGCCGTCCGTCAGCACCTGGATGAGCCCTTCGATCTTGCTCTCCACGCCCGTCATCTCAATCATCAGCGATTCCGGCGCCAGGTCGACAATCCGCGCGCGGAACACTTCGACCAGTTCGAAGATGGGCGAGCGCGTATCCTTCGTCGCCGCCACCTTGATCAGCGCCAGCTCGCGCGTGACCGAGGGAGCGCCGGCGATATCATCCACGTCCAGCACGTTTTCGAGCTTGAACAGGCTGGCGCGAATGCGATGCCCAGCCTCCGCCGACGCCTCGCAGACGATCGTCATGCGCGAGAGCCCCGGCCGCTCGCTGCCTGCCCACCGTGAGCGAAATGATGTTGATGTTCAACCGGCGAAACAGCGATGCCACGCGCGTCAACACGCCCGGCTTGTCTTCAACGTAGGAAACAAAAGTATGAATCATGAAAGGCCTCTAGCTTCCAGCCTCTTGCTGCTAGCTCTTCACGCTCTGTCTTGACGTGGCCGACTTCGACGCAGTCGGTATCGACAACCCATGGCCAGCTGGAGCTGGAAGCTAGTGGCTGAAGCTTGTCTTACTTGTCTTCCGCCGCTCAACCAGCGGATTCTTGCCGGGACGGCGAATCATCTCGTGCAGTGCGCTGCCCGCGGGAATCATCGGATAAACCGAGTCTTCCTTCTCCACCAGGAAATTGAGCAGGAACGCGCCTTCATGCGACCGCGCTTCCGCCACGGCCTCGGCAACCTCGCCTCGCGTGCGCACCGCGCGGCCGGCGATGCCATGCGCATCGGCCAGCTTCACGAAGTCAGGGCTCACCAGCGGAGTCGACTCATAATTCTTCTCGTAGAAGAACTCCTGCCACTGCCGCACCATGCCGAGATAGCCGTTGTTGATCACGGCGATGTTGATCTTCAGGTTCTCCTGCACAATCGTCGCCAGCTCCGGCGAAGTCATCTGGAATCCGCCGTCGCCGGCAATGACCCACACTTCCTTGTCAGGGCAGGCCACCTTCGCGCCAATCGCCGCGGGCAGCGCGAATCCCATCGTCCCCAGCCCGCCTGAAGTGATCAGCGTGCGCGGATGCTCGTGATGGAAATACTGCGCCTCCCACATCTGGTGCTGGCCCACGTCGGTCACCACGATCGCGTTGCCGCCCGTGATGCGCCACAGATCGTGCATCACGTGCGCCGCATAGAGATGGCCCGAGTCGGGAAGGTTCTTGATATCGCGCACAGACACCGCGCCCTTGCTCGCATCGATGGTCTTGAGCCACGCCGATCCGTCGCGCCGCGCAGATGCGCGGCAGCAACTGCTCCAGCACCTCGGCAAGATCGCCGACAAGCGCAACATCCACCTTGATGTTCTTGTTGATCTCCGCGGGATCGACTTCAATATGAATCTTCTTCGCCTTCAGCGCATAGGTGCTCGGCGTGCCGATCACGCGATCGTCAAAGCGCATGCCGCACGCGATCAGCAGGTCGGCTTCCTGGATCGCATGATTCACCCACGCCTCGCCGTGCATGCCCATCATGCCCAGGTTCAGCGGATGCGAGGCAGGGAAGCCGCCCAGGCCGAGCAGCGTGAGCGCCACCGGAATCTGCGCCCGCTCTGCCAGCGTCTGCGAACTGCTCCATCGCGCCGGACTGCGATCACGCCGTGCCCGGCAAGAATCACCGGCCGCTTCGCATTGCGGATCAGTTCCGCCGCATCCTGCGAGGCCCGCTCTCTTCCACGCGCAGCATCGGATGCGGACGATACGGCTCCGGCTTCGCCGCGGCAAAATCGAACAGCGCAGAAGCCTGCTGC
Organism: uncultured Acidobacteriota bacterium; assembly: GCA_963819365.1. Taxonomy (GTDB): domain Bacteria; phylum Acidobacteriota; class Terriglobia; order Terriglobales; family Acidobacteriaceae; genus Telmatobacter. Next base: position 125,879 of record CAWFVY010000010.1, on the reverse strand, counting down.
GCATCCTTGGTAATGTCCACCAGCACCGGCCCGGGCCGGCCCGAGCGCGCAATCTGGAACGCGTGGCGCAACGCCGGCGCCAGGTCCTCCGCCTTGTTCACCAGGAAGTTGTGCTTGGTCATCGGCAGCGTCACGCCGGTAATGTCCACTTCCTGAAACGCATCGGTGCCCAGCACCTTGCTCGAGACCTGGCCCGTGACGCACACCATGGGAATCGAATCCAGCATCGCCGTGGCAATGCCGGTTACCAGATTCGTCGCTCCAGGGCCGCTGGTAGCCACCGCTACGCCGACCTTGCCCGTATGCCCGCGCATAGCCGTCGGCCATGTGCGCCGCGCCCTGTTCATGACGCACAAGCATATGCCGGATGGGAAACTTGCGCAGCGCGTCATATGCCGGCAGTATCGCGCCGCCCGGATAGCCGAAGACGTCTGTAACGCCCTCGCCGACCAGTGTGGCCCAGAGAATCTCCGAGCCCGTCAAGCGAGTGGGCGTGGTGAGGTGACCGTTGGGGGAAGGCGTTTTGGCGTTGGTGTCCATAGGTTCTCCTTGCTTCAGAGATCAGGTATCAGAGAACAGCGACGCATCGGCTCTAAGCTGATAGCTGTTCTCCTCTACGTTGTTGCTCCCGTGCGACGCCGACGTCGACCCGGTCCACATACTTGCGGAACACGCCCTGCGGCCAGCGCAGCGCCGGAGGCGCAAAGTTCTTCAGCCGTTCCTCCATCTCTTCTTCGCTGATCTCGAGCGTCGAGCGTGCGATTCGGAATATCGAAATGAATCGATGTCGCCCTCGCGCACCGCCGCAATCGGGCCGCCGACAAAAGCTTCCGGCGCAACGTGCCCCGCGGTAAATCCGCGCGTTGCGCCGGAGAACCGACCATCAGTCAGCAGCGCAACCGTGTGGCTCAATTCCGGATGCCCGCTCACCGCCGCAGTCACCTGCAGCATCTCGCGCATGCCCGGGCCGCCCTTCGGCCCTTCGTAGCGAATCACCAGCACGTCGCCCGGCTTGATCTTTGCCGACTGCACCGCGGCAAAGCAGTCCTCTTCGCAATCGAACACGCGCGCCGGTCCGCGATGCTCCACGCGATCGGCCGCGGCAATCTTCATCACGCAGCCCTCAGGCGCAAGATTGCCCTTGAGGATCACCAGTCCGCCCGTCGGCTTGATCGGCTTCTCGAACGTCTTGATTCACCACCTGCCCCGGCGTCTCCTCGGCCAGCGCAGCCTCTTCGGCCAGTGTCCTGCCGCTGATGGTCAGCGTCGAGCCATCCGCGTGGCCCGCGTCGATCAGCCGCTTGGCCAGCAGCCGCGATCCGCCCGCTTGCCTGAAAGTGCGAAGCCATGTACTTGCCCGCCGGAACCAGGTCGCAGATGAACGGCGTCTTCTTGCTGATCGCATCGAACTCATCGATCGGTCAGCTCGATGCCCATCTCCTTCGCAATGGCGATCAGGTGCAGCACGGCGTTGGTCGATCCGCCGCTTGCCGCCACGCTGGCAATCGTGTTTTCCAGCGCCTTGCGCGTGATGATCTGCGAAGGCCGGCGATTCGCGCGCACCGCTTCCATCAGCATGCGCCCCGCCTCGCGCGTTGCCTCGTGCTTGTCCTTTGCGGTGGCGGGAACGCCGGAAAGATGCATGGGCGAGATGCCCAGAATCTCGCCGCTCATCGCCATCGTGTTCGCCGTGAATTGCCCGCCGCATGCGCCCGCGCCGGGACACGCATTCGCCTCGAGCGCTTCGAGGCCGGCATCGTCGATCTTGCCCGCGGCGTACGAGCCGATGCCCTCGAACACATTCTGAATCGTGATGTCGATCTTCTTTCCATCAGGGCCGTCGATCTTGCCCGGCGCAATCGAGCCGCCGTAGAGCATCATCCCGGGAATATCCAGCCGGCACAGCGCCATGATGATGCCCGGCATGTTCTTGTCGCATCCGCCGATGCCGACCAGGCCGTCGAACAGATTTCCGCGCGCCACCAAGCTCAATCGAATCGGCAATCACCTCGCGCGACACCAGCGACGCCTTCATGCCCTGCGTGCCCATCGTGATGCCATCGGAGATGGTGATGGTGTTGAACTCCATCGGCGTGCCGCCCGCCTCGCGAATGCCTTGCTTCAGCGCTTCGGCCACTTCGCGCAGATGCACATTGCAGGTGCCGATCTCGGTCCACGTATTCGCGATACCGATGATGGGCTTGTGCAGATCGTCTTTCGCGAATCCCGCGCCGCGCAGATACGAACGCGCAGCCGCGCGGCTGGGACCCTCAGTCAACGGAATACTCTGGCGCTTGCCTTCGATGGTCATTAGCTCTCTTCGTTCCCCAGCTGTCAGCCCTCAGCCTTCAGCTCTCAGTTCGTTCGTGCTTCGGTTTACCAAAGTCCTCGCTTCACCACGGAAGCGCTGACGGCTGACGGCTGACGGCTAGCCTTACTTCGCCTGGAGCCACCCGGCCTCATCGTGCTGCTTCTCAAACTTGTCCAACTCATCCGCGTACCGCAGCGTCAGCCCGATATCGTCCAGCCCTTCAGCAGGCAATACCGCCGGAACGGGTCCACCTCAAACGTTGCGCTGAATCCCTGCCCGTCCGTCACTGTCTGATCTTCCAGCGACACCGTCAGCTTGTATCCCGGAATCGTCTCCGCCTTGTGCAGCAGCTCGGCAACCTGCTCTTCGCTCAGCTTCACCAGCACAATTCCGTTCTTGCCCGCATTCGAGAAGAAGATGTCCGCAAATGTCGGCGCAATCACGCAGCGGAATCCGAAGTCGCTCAGCGCCCAGGCGGCATGTTCGCGGCTTGAACCGCACGCGAAATTCTTGCCCGCGATCAGAATCTGCGCGCCCTTGAAGCGCGGATCGTTCAACACGAATTCCGGAATCGGATCTCCTTCCGGCGTCTGCCGCCAGTCAAAGAAAAGAAAATCGCCGTAGCCGGTGCGCTCAATGCGCTTCAAAAACTGCTTGGGAATGATCTGGTCGGTGTCGACGTTGGTGCGATCGAGTGGCGCCGCCAGCGATGTCAGTGTCTTGAACGGTTCCATCTAGGCTGTTACCTCCTCGCGGACAGACTCGGTCGCGGGCCACTTGCGAATATCGACAAAATGCCCGGCAATCGCGGCCGCTGCGGCCATCTCCGGCGAAACCAGGTGCGTGCGTCCGCCGCGTCCCTGGCGGCCTTCGAAGTTGCGGTTGCTCGTCGAAGCGCAGCGCTCGCCCGGCGAAAGAATGTCGGGGTTCATGCCCAGGCACATCGAGCAGCCCGGCTCGCGCCAGTCGAATCCCGCCTCCTTGAAAATCTTGTCGAGCCCTTCCTGCTCCGCCTGCGCCTTCACCGGCTGCGAGCCCGGAACCACCATCGCATGCACATGCGATGACACCTTGTGCCCCGCGGCAATCTTCGCCGCGGCGCGCAGATCCTCGATGCGTCCGTTCGTGCACGAGCCGATGAACACGCGATCGATCTATACATCCTCGAACTTCGTGCCCGCCTTCAGATCCATGTATTCGAGCGCGCGCTCAAACGACTTGCGGTCCTGCTCGTTGCTCTGCCTTCGCCGGATCCGGCACGGCGGCCGTGACCGGCGCAACCATGCCAGGGCTCGTCCCCCAGCTCACATAAGGAACCAGCGTCGCGGCATCGATCGTCAGTTCGCGATCGAACTTCGCGCCCTCATCCGTCGGCAGCTTGCTCCACTCCGCAACCGCGCGATCCCACGCCTCGCCCTTCGGCGAGAAGCGGCGCCCCTTGAGATACGCGAACGTCGTCTCGTCGGGAGCGATCATGCCCGCGCGCGCGCCGGCCTCGATGCTCATGTTGCAGATCGTCATGCGGCCTTCCATCGACAGAGACCGAATCGCCGACCCCGCATACTCGATCACGCAGCCCGTCGCGCCATCGGTGCCGATCTTCCCGATGATGGCGAGGATGATGTCCTTCGCCGTCACGCCCGTCGGCAGTTCGCCCTCGACCGAAATCCGGAACGTCTTCGGCTTCGCCCTGCGGCAGCGTCTGCGTCGCCAGCACGTGCTCCACTTCGCTAGTGCCGATGCCGAACGCCAGCGCGCCAAACGCCCCGTGCGTCGATGTGTGCGAGTCGCCGCACACAATCGTCATGCCCGGCTTGGTAATGCCCAGCTCTGGCCCGATTACGTGCACGATGCCTTGCTCGCGCGAGTCCACGTCGTAAAGCTCGATGCCGAAGTCCGCGCAGTTCTTGCGCAGCGTGGCAATCTGCGTGGCCGCAATCTGGTCGACGATATGCAGCCGGCCCTCAATCGTGGTGGGAACGTTGTGATCCACTGTCGCGATCGACCGATCCGGCCGCCGCACCTTGCGCCCGGCCAGCCGCAGCCCTTCGAATGCCTGCGGGGAAGTCACCTCATGCAGTAGTTGCAGATCGATGTAGATCAGCGTCGGCTCGCCTTTGGGCTCGGCCACGACGTGCTGCTCCCAGACCTTTTCAAATAGTGTCTTCGGAGTACCCATCTTGACCTCGTAATCTCTTTGCTTAAACCAGCGCGTCGCGCTTCGCCAGAATCTGTTTGAGCGTCTCCCGCACCTGCGCGCCCATGGCCGTGGTTGAGAGCACGGTGTATCCCTGCGGGTTCGTGCCCCGCACCAGGTCCGCCGTCCGTCCGCCGTTCTCCAGCACCTTGCGCACTGCCGTCTCCACCGCGTGCGCCTCCGTCTCAAGCCCGGCCGAATGCCGCAGAATCAGCGCTCCCGTCAAAATCGCGCCCAGCGGATTGGCCAGTCCCTTGCCCGCGATATCCGGAGCCGACCCATGCACCGGCTCATAAAGGTTCACCTTGCCGCCGATCGTCGCCGAAGGCAGCATGCCCAGCGAGCCCGTAATCACCGCAGACTCATCCGACAGAATGTCGCCGAACAGATTCTCCGTCAGCACCACATCGTAGCTGCGCGGCTGGTTCATCAGGTGCATCGCCATCGCATCCACATACTGGTGTTCCACAGTCACATCGGGAAACTCCGCCGCAACTTCATTCACCGTCGCGCGCCACAACTGCGACACTTCGAGAACGTTTGCCTTGTCCACGCTGGTCAGCTTCTTGCGGCGTCCCTGCGCCAGCTTGAATGCAATCCGCGCCACGCGCGCCACTTCGTCGTCGCGTGTAGCGCATCGTGTTCCAGCTCTCGCCCGTCGTCTCGATTCCACTCGCGCGGCTCGCCGAAATAGAGGCCGCCGAGCAGTTCGCGAACAAACAGGATGTCGGCGCCGTCAACAATCTCGGGCCGCAGCGGGCTGTTGACCGCCAGTTCCTTGAACGCGAACGCCGGCCGAAGGTTCGCAAACCCGCCCAGCTCCGAGCGAATCTGCAGCAGTCCCGCTTCGGGCCGCTTGTCCGGGGGAAGGGAATTGAATTCGTTGCCGCCCACCGCGCCCAGCAAAACCGCATCGCTGGCCAGCGCTTCGGTCAGCGTGTCCGCAGGCAAAGGAGTGCCATCCTGCACAATCGCCACGCCGCCAATGCGGCGCTCGCTGAAACGTGAACTCGTGTCCGCCCAGCTCGGCGACTTCCTTAAGAACCGCAACCGCTTCATTCGTTACTTCGGGGCCGATGCCATCGCCGGCGACTACCAGGATCTTCAGCTTCATTCCTGTCTTCTCTTCTTCGAAAGCTGAACTAGCTTTAGAACTTTCAGCGATCAACAAACAACATCGAGCCATGGTGAAGAGGAATCCAATGACTGCAACGCAGAGTGAATGCTATAGGACTGGATCATCAGAGCGAACTCCAGTGAAATAAGCGATCGTCTGCGGCGCATTCCAGGACCTCAGCATGACTCCCGACGTGTCCGATTTTGTGTATACGTCCATGCAGCCAAAAGACTAGCTCGCGATACCGGTTCAACCCGCGATCGATACTCCAGCTGGTCGGCGCCAGTTCCAATTCACTTCCGGCACCGGCATATGCCTTCTTGCCCGGATCGTCATCCGGCAGAATGCCGATCAAATCCTGGTCGTACATATTCTTCTTGCGGTCCGCCAGCGCCACAAAGCGGTAGTAGGTGTGCTGCAACTCTTCGCGATCCAGCGAGAACCCCAGCTCTTCCAGCCGATGCCGCAGCGCCGCGCGTCCCGAGTGCTTGCCCAGCACCAGATTCGTCTTCGCCACACCCACCAGGCCGGGCGTCATGATCTCGTAGCACAGCGGATTCGCCAGCATTCCGTGCTGATGAATGCCGCTCTCGTGCGCGAACGCATTGGCGCCCACGATCGCCTTGTTCGGGGAGGGCTTGAAGGTGATGATGTTGCCCAGCACCTGGCTGGTGGGATAAAGCTGGTCCAGCTTGATGCCCGTGGTCACGCCATAGTGATCGGCGCGCACGTACAGCGCGGCCGCAATCTCTTCCAGCGCCGCGTTGCCCGCGCGCTCGCCTATGCCGTTGATGGTGCACTCCACCTGCCGTGCGCCGGCCTCAATCGCCGCCAGCGAATTGGCAGCGGCCAATCCAAGGTCGTCATGACAATGCGACGAAAGAATGATTCCCTGCGCATCCACCGCCGGAATCCTCTCGCGCACTTCGCGGAACATCTTTCCGTATTCCGCCGGCGTGGTGTAGCCCACCGTGTCCGGCATATTGATGGTGGTTGCGCCGGCTTCCACTGCAACGCGCACCATCTCCACCAGAAAATCGCGATCCGACCGCGTCGCATCCTCCGGCGAAAACTCCACGTCATCCACCAGCGACCGCGCCAGCCGCACGCTCTCCGCCGGTGCGATCCAGAGCCTCCTGCCGGCTGATCTTCAGCTTGTACTCGAGGTGCAGATCGCTCGACGCCAGAAACACATGGATCCGCGGGCCGCTCGGCGAACTGGACCGCCCGCGCCGCCATCTCGATGTCTTCCTGCTTGGCGCGCGCCAGCGACGCGATCTTCGGGCGGCGTATCGCCTGCGTAATCGTGGCGATCGCCGCGAAGTCGCCTTCCGAGGCCATCGCAAAGCCGGCCTCGATGATGTCCACGCCCAGGTCTTCCAGCGCGTGAGCCATCGTCAGCTTTTCCTGCGTGGTCATGCTGCAACCGGGCGACTGCTCGCCGTCGCGCAGGGTTGTATCGAAGAACGCTACGTGATTTGTGGTCATAAATCTCTCACCTGGTGAGGGGAAACCGTCGTTCGAACATCTCTAGTTTCGCTCATCTTCCGCATATAAGGCAAAGTTATTATTGTTGGGGTTGCGATTACAATTGCTTATACTGAGAGCCAGGGAACAGAAGAACAGGGAACAGAGAACAGAGAACAGGGAACAGTGGAACAGAGATCAGAGAACAGAGATCAGCCCGTCCCGTGCCATTCGAGCTGATCGCCATGTCTCAGGGAGGTTCCGGGTTTCCCGGCGCAGCTCCCAGTTTCTGATCTTTGCCCTCAGAATCTCTGCCGACTGGACCCGTTTTTCTGATCTCTGTTCCCTGGTCCCTGTTCCCTGTTCTCTGCCAACTGCTATGGAACTCAGTCAGCTCGAAACCTTTCTTGCCGTCGCGGAAGAGCGCAGCTTCTCCCGCGCCGCTGTACGCCTGCATCGCACCCAGCCTGCGGTCAGCCAGGTCATTCGCAAGCTCGAGGAATCCCTCGGAGAAGTCCTCTTTGACCGCGCCGCCCGCGACGGCTCCCTCACCGCCGCCGGCACGCTTCTTGCGCGATTACGCGCTGCGCCTCATGGCCCTCCGCCGCGAAGCCACCAGCGCTCTCGGCGAGCTCAAGAGCCTCGAAAGAGGCCGCTCCACATGGCCGCCAACGAATACACCTGCACCTACCTTCTCCCCGCCATCGACGAATTCCGCCGCGCCTACCCGCAGATCACCGTCACCGTGCAGCGCATGCTGGCCTCGCACATTCCTGACGAACTCAACCTCCGCACCTTCGAGATGGGCGTGATCTCCTTCCGCCCCGATCCCGAGCAGTTCCGCACCATCGCCGTCTACGGAGACAGCCTCTCCCTCATCGTTAGTCCGCGGCATCCTCTCGCCGGCGCCGGCCGCGTCTCCATCACCGATCTCGGCAAAGAGAGCTTCATTGCGCACAACGTCGCCTCGCCCCTTCGCCGCAAGGTCATCGAGACATTCCAGCGCTATCGCACCCCGCTCAACATGGACATCGAACTTCCCACCATCGAAGCCATCAAGCGTTTCGTCTCGATGGGCAACGGCGTCGCCCTCGTACCCAACCTGACTGTGGCGCGCGAGCTCGAAACCGGCGAACTCGTCGCCGTCACCGTCACTGAGCTCGAAATGAAGCGCGTCCTTCGTCTCGTCCATCGCCGTCACGGATCCCTCTCCTACACCGCTAACGCATTTCTGCGCACCGTGCGCGCGCTGGCGCGGCGCAAGGGACCGCCTTTTTACTACCATGTGGAAAAGCCGGCATGAGACTCGCCGCGGCATGATGGCGCCCTGTGTGTCTCGTCCCTCACCCGAATCTTTTGTGTTATTCATGAAGACACCGTTCAAGATTTCTCTGCGTCTAAGGCTTAGTTCATTCCTGTGCAGCGGCGAAGGACCGTTCAGGGCATTTACAATTGCTCAGAGCGGGGTCCGGCGCCAACCGGAGCACCCGGAATGACAGCTCGTTGCCAGCCGGGACGGTTGGGCAGTCGTGAGGTTCAAGGACCGAATGAAGAAGATCGTACTCGTACTATTCCTGCTGGCGGTGTGTGTGGCCACAGGCAGAAGCCAGGAAAGTCGCCAGGATGTCAGCCTCAGCGGCTTCGCATTGATTCCGCCGTTTGTGGCCTCGTCCACAAACGTGCAGGTCCACTCCAACGCCGCTTTTGGCGCTTTGGGCAGCTACCGCTTCATGCTTACCCCTAACAGTGCCCTCGAAGCCAACTATGGCATCACCTACGAAAACACCTACTCGTACGTGGTAGGCAATACCAACTACACTCCAATCCTCACCCGCACCCAGGAAATGTCCGGTGCCTACGTTCGCAGCTTCACCTTCCGCAAGTGGAATCCATTTGTGGAAGCGGGACCGGCCGGCATGATCTTTCTTCCCATCCGCAACTCCGGAACCCATTCCATCGACGCCAAGCAGCAGACTAACCTCGCCGGCATGTACGGCGCCGGCTTCGCTTACGAGATCAGCCCGAGCTTCGACATTCGCGCTGAGTATCGCGGCATCGTCACCAAGGTTCCGAACTTCGGCCTCGGCGCCGGAAACACCACCCAGAACCTCACCACCAACAAGTGGTTCAACCTCTACGAGCCGGTAGTCGGCGTCGCCTACCACTTCTAGAATCCCCGGGCTGTCCGCCCCTTCTTCAAACCAATGAGTCAACAAGGGGATGGCCTCCAGCCATCCCCTTCTGCTTGCCGCAAGAACTGGGTTGATGGATTGTTTTGAAAGGGCAAGACTTTATTAGCGGCTGAAGACTCGCCCCAGGCCCGCTTTGAAAGGGCACGGATTTATCCGCGCTGATAAGGCCAATAAAAATGCGTGGGCTTAGCCCCCGAGGGTTGGCTTCGAAAGGGGATCGCCGCTATAGACTTGTCTCGCATCTTCCTCTCGGGGCAGGCATACCGTGGCGCATCGCGCATTTGACGAACAGATGGAAGCGCTTGAAGCGCTGAGCGGTGGTCCGCTTGATGCCGACGGCATCGCCCTCGTCAAAAAATCCCTCGCCAATCGCAGCAACTTCCTCGTAGCCAAAGCCGCGCGGCTCGCGGAAGACAATCATCTTGCCGTCCTCGTCCCCGATCTCACCGCGGCCTTCCTCCGTTTCTTCGTCAACGGCGAAAAGACCGATCCCCAATGCTGGGCGAAAAATGCCCTCAGCCGCGCGCTTCAGAACCTCGAGTGCCGCGACAAGGACATCTTTCTGCATGGGCTCCACTATCGTCAGATGGAGCCCACCTGGGGCGGCCGGTCCGACTCTGCCGGAACCCTCCGCGCCAACTGCGCGCATGCCCTGGTCGCCTGCGAGGGCATCGCCAACGACGAGCTCCTGCTGCTCCTCATCGACCTCCTCGCCGATCCCGACAAGAGCGTTCGCTCCGAAGCGATCCGCGCCCTCGCGCAAATCGGCGAGCTCGCCGTTCCCGTGCTTCGCCTGCGCGCCCTCATTCCCGGTGAAGATCCTGAAGTCCTCTCCACCTGCTTTCGCGCTCTGCTTGAACTCGATCGCACCGCCGGAATCCCATTCGTCTCGCGCTTTCTTCAATCCGCGGACGACACCGCCGCCGAAGCCGCCTTCGCGCTCGCCGAAACGCACAGCCCTGAGGCTCTCGAAGCGCTGCTCGACCTGCACCGCAATCCGGTACGCCGGCCTGCCGATCCCTGGTTCACCGGAGTCCTTCTCAGCGCGGTGTCCCTCACTCGCCTGCCGCCCGCCATCGACTACCTCATCGCCCTGATCGAACGCGAAGACCGCGAGGCTCCCCTCGCCATTGAAGCGCTGGCCAAGCTCGTGTCCAACCAGGAGCTCAAAGTCCGCCTGGTCAATGCCGTTCAGGAAACAGGAAGCCAGCGCCTTGCCAAGACTCTACGCGAGCATCTGCCCGAAACTGCCGTCTGATTCACCGGTGGATTTCCGGGTCTCCACGTGTGTTCCTCCTCCTTGACGCTCCCCGCTCATCGTGATCTCATCTGGAACGATCGAATTTGCAATACTTTTGGGGGACCTATGCGATCTGGAGGAACAATGCTGGCTTTATTACTCTTGTCCGGGACCATGATGTGTGCCTGTGGCGGGGGCAATTCAGGCTCGGATACGGGCAATCCGCCGCCCACCACAAAACCAACCGCCGCCGCACCCGCGGTCACAACCGCGCCGGCTCAGAGCGGCGCGGTCATCGTCACACTGGCTGACACCACCAGCGGCGCGACTATCCACTACACGCTCGATGGCTCGGCCCCAACGTCGTCGTCGGAGATCTACCAAGCGCCGTTCCTCGTCTCTTCCAGCATCACCGTCAAGGCCATCGCCACCGCCTCGTCGTACACCGACAGCGCCGTGGCCTCACAGGCCTTCACGCCCACCATCGCCTCAGGAACCCTGGTGTGGAGCGACGAGTTCGCCAACTCCGGCGGCACGAATCTGGGCCCCAGCGCCACGGTCTGGACCTACGACACCGGCACCAACTGCTGCGGCAACAACGAGCTCGAAACCTACTGCGCGTGGGCGTCAACCACCGCGCCGTGCGATCCGAATAATCCCAACGCCTACATCGGAACCGACGGCTTTCTGCACATCGTGGCGCGCAACTCCTCCGCCAGCGTCTACACCTCGGCGCGTCTCAAATCGCAGGGCCTGTTCAGCTTCATGTACGGCCGCATTGAGGCAAAGATGAAGCTGCCGGAGTCGCAGGGCATGTGGCCCGCATTCTGGCTGCTCGGCAACAACATCGCCACCCTCAACTGGCCCGCCTGCGGCGAGCTCGACGTGATGGAGCACATCGACGGCAACAATCCACCGCCGTACGCCGGTGGCACCCCATTTGGATACGACTGGGTCGCCGGGTCGGTTCATGGCGGCACCAGCGGCAGCGCTGAGGCAAACGGCACGCAGCAATATCACGCCGCCGGCTTCTCGGCTGCCGACTGGCACACCTACGGCATGATCTGGTCGAAAGGCAAAATCGAGTACTACATCGACGACCCCAGCAACATTTACGCCACCTTCAAGTCCACGGACTCGACCTGGACCTCAAGTCCCTGGCCCTTCGATCAGGGACCGCAGTTCATCATCCTGAATCTAGCCGTAGGCGGCGACTGGCCCGGCAACCCCGACCACACCACGGTCTTTCCCGGCGACATGACCGTCGACTACGTCCGCATCTACTCTAACTAAAGCGCCGCGCTGCAAACTGTAGCGCCGGTCTCCAGACCGGCTGTCGTGCGGGTGCCCCCACCCGCACACGCCTGCACCATCAGCACTCCGCCGCGTTCCACCATTGGAGCGTTTCTGCCTTTGCTTTCTTGTCTGTCCTTCCCGCAGGGAACCTGCTTTTCGCTTCTGCCGGACTCGGCTCCCACAGATCTGCGTGATACCATCCCGTCTCGGAGACCGAACCCATGTTCCGCTTGCCTCTGATCGTTTCCTCCCTCGTCCTGCTCACCGCATCGGCACACGCCCAGGATTCCGCCGCTGGCCTTGCTCGTGTCGATTCCCCCAACGGCGCAGTGTCGATGATGCTGTTGACACGCCCCGGCGCAAGCGGCGGCCTTCACTATATCGTCGAGTTCCATGGCAAGCGCATTCTCGACGAATCCGTCCTCGGCCTCAAATTCGAGGGCCAGACCCCCCTCGGCCCCGGCATGAAGCAGGCCGGCGTAAAGCCGAGCCAGTCCGACGACACCTACACCATCCCCGTCGGCAAAACCAGCAGCGTCCGCGATCACTACAACGCCATCCGCGCCGATTTCGAAGACGACAACAGCCGCAAGCTTACCGTCGAGATACGCGCCTACGACGACGGCATCGCCTTCCGCATGATCGTTCCCGATCAGCCCGCATTCAAGCACATGCGCCTCGAGCGCGAACTCACTGACTTCCGCTTCAGCAAGGACGCAACCACCTACCCGCTCATCCTCGATGGCTACCAGTCCTCCTACGAGGACGACTATCAGATGCGCCCGGTCAGCGGCCTGCACAAGGACTGGCTCATTGGTCTCCCGCTTCTCACAGAAGTCCCCGGCGTTGCCTGGATCGGTATCACTGAGGCCGACATCGAGAACTACGCCGGCATGTATCTGCGCAAAGGCGACGAGCGCTTCGCCCTGCGTGCCCAGCTTGCGCCGCGTATCGACCATCCTTCCATCGCCGTTGAAACCGACGCCCCTCTCACCACTCCCTGGCGCGTCCTCATGATTGCCGATGATCCCGGCCGCCTCGTCGAGTCCAACATCATCCTCAACCTCAATCCGCCTTCAAAAATCGCTGACACCTCGTGGATCAAAGCCGGAAAGACCTCGTGGGACTGGTGGTCCGGCGACTACGCCGCAAACGTCAGCTTCACCCCCGGCATGAACACCGCCACGTTGAAGCACTACATCGACTTCTCCGCCGCCTCTGGATTCCCCTACATGCTCATCGATGCCGGCTGGGCTCTCGCCAATCGCAAATCGCCTGATGACTACGCCGCCGTCGCTGACATCACCAAATTCGATCCCGCCGTCGATATGGCCGAACTTATTCGCTACGCCAAAGAGAAAAACGTGAAGCTCTGGGTCTGGTCGCACTGGACCTCCATCGACAAGTACATGGACCAGGCCTTCCCGCTCTTCGAGCAGTGGGGCATCGCCGGAGTGAAAATCGACTTCATGAACCGCGACGATCAGCAGATGGTCGCCTGGTATCGCCACGTCGTCGACCTCGCCGCGCAGCATCACCTCATGATCGACTTCCACGGTGCATTCAAGCCTGACGGTCTCCGCCGCACTTATCCAAACCTGCTCACCCGCGAAGGCGTCATGGGCAAGGAATATCTCAAGTGGAGTGCCCGCACCACGCCCGTCCACAACACCACGCTTCCATTTACCCGCATGCTCGCCGGTCCGCTCGACTACACACCTGGAGCCTTCGGCAACGCCAACCGCGAGAACTTCATCGCCCGCAACACTCAGCCCATGGGTCTCGGCACGCGCGCCCACGAACTCGCACTCTATGTTGTCCTCGAGAGCCCATTACAAATGGCCTCCGACTACCCCGAGCACTACGCCGGCCAGCACGACTTCGAATTCATCAAGCAGGTTCCGGCCACCTGGGATGAAGTCCGCGTTCTCAACGGCCGCCCCATGGAGAACATCACCCTCGCACGCCGCAGCGGTAAGGACTGGTACATCGGCTCCATCACCAACTGGGATCCTCGCACCGTGCACGTCCCACTCGACTTTCTTGGGGAAGGGAAGTACACCGCCGAAATCTACGCCGATGCCCCCGATGCCGCCAACAACGCAACGCACACCACCTTCACCACGCAGCCCGTCGACAAGAGCACAGTGCTTGAAGTGAAGATGGTTTCCGGCGGCGGCAACGCCATCTGGATCCATCCGGCGTCGTAGCGTCTGCACCCAACTGAGTTGGGGAACTCAGTCCGTTATCAGGTGCATTGCGACAATCGCCAGAATTCCGGCTGCCGTTGCAGTCGCGGCGAAAATCGTGAACGTGGCAAAGTGCGCTTTCAGGTGCGCCAGCGTGACTTGAAAAGCCTCGCGCAACTTTACGTCGCGCCGCCAGCTTCGAAGCAGAGCGGTGCAGCCCGCTGCAGTCACGATCAGCGGCAGCGCGATCATCAGCACGCCCAACCCGACGTGCGGCCGCGCCGCATACCAATCCACAATCCGTTGCGCGGAGTGCGCCGGTTCAAACTGCTGCGGTTGAATGCTGCGCACAAACAGTGCGGTCATAAACAGAGCGGCAGGGAAGACGAGCAGCAGCTCTGCAGCGGCGAGTGAGCGATGAGCCAGTCTCTTCATGGATTCACTTTATATCGCAAAGTGAATCCGTATGCAACACAAATGTTGAATTGTGACTCCAGCCGAAGTTCACCGCACCGAAAGAGATCGAGAGAGGAAATGCGCGCAGAAACTGCCCACGAAGCCGCAATCCACGCCTAGGCCGGTTTTCGCCCGCGCAATCTACGACCGTGCTGGCGCCGCAGTAGAATCCCTCACCACCAGCCGCGTCGAAACCAGAAACTCGCGCTGCACCTGCACACCAGGCGCGGCCTCCGCCTGCTGCCGCAACGCATCGAACGCAGCTCTCGCCAGATCCGTGCGCGACAGCCGGATCGTGGTCAGCGGCGGCAGCGTGAATTCGCAAAAATCAATGTCGTCCAGCCCGACAACCGACAGATCCTGCGGCACGCGCAGACCCTTCATATATGCGGCGCGCAGCACGCCGATCGCGGTCATGTCGTTCGAGCAGATCACCGCCGTAGGCTGCGTGCCCAGCATCTGCAGCTTCTCAAACCCCGCCACGCCGCCCCGCAGCGTGTGATCGCAGACAATCATGGTCGCGGGATCCACCGCCAGTCCCGCCTCCTGCATGGCGGTGCGGAAGTCGTTCTCGCGCGTAATCGCCGAGTGCAGCGTGTGCGGCCCTGCCAGGAACGCGATCCGCCTGTGTCCCAGCCCCGCCAGATGCTGCACCGCCGCCTTGAAGCCGGTCGAGTAGTCCAGCAGGATCGTGCTGCTCTTCGGATCGTCCAGCTTGAATTCGGCCAGCACCAGCGGAACATTATGGTGCGCCAGTTGATCCAGCACCGGCTCTTCTTCGCCGAACGTCAGCACCGCGACGCCTTCCACCTTGCGCTCCAGCATGCGCCGCACGCACGTCGTCAGGATTGCCGGATCGCTGTTCGACGAGCTCACCAGGATCTCGTACCCGTTCGCCACCGCCACTTCCTCAAAGCTCTGGATCAGTTCCGGAAAGAACGGGTTCGTAATGTTCTCGACAATGATGCCGAACAGCCGGCTGCGCCCCGACACAAGGCTGCGGGCGTGGGTGTTCGGAAAGTAGTTCAACTGCTCAATCGCCTGCCACACGCGCTTGCTCAAACGGTCGCTCACAGCGGGCGATCCGTTGATGGTGCGCGAGACCGTGGCGATCGAAACCTTGGCCAGCGCAGCTACAGTTCGAATGTCCGCCGCCTTCGCAACGGTCTTGCGGGTTCCTTTACGGGGCACGGAAACATCCTAAAGCACTTGCCAACTCCGGCAAAGCGAAGTTTCCACGGATCGCTGCGTTACCCGGCTCGCGACCACGGGCCGGCGTCTCTTCTGAGGCCCTATTCACCCCGCGCGATCAGCACCCGCAGATCGCGAAGGTTATGCCCGGTGGGCCCTGTCACCACCGAGTCGCCAATCGCCGTAAACAGCGGGCAAGCGTTGAATTCTGCCAGCGCCTGGGCCGGGTCGAACCCGAAGGCCTCGGCGCGCGCCACCGTCGTGGGATCGGCAATCGCTCCGGCAGACCGCGTGTTGCCGTCGATCCCGTCCGTGCCCGCGCTCAGCACCGTCAGCGGCGCTCCCGGATACTTCGCCAGATCGAGCGCGCAGGTCAGCGCAAACTGCTGATTCCGTCCGCCCGCGCCCGGCGTGCGATTCATCGTCACCGTCACCTCGCCCGCTGAAATCAGGCACAGCCGCTGGTGCGCAGAGCGAAGCATGTGAAACTGCCCGAGCAGATACCGCGCCGCATCCGCATAGTCCCAGTCGTCGCAACTGTTGTCGACAGCCACGAAGTATCCCGCTTTCTCCGCGATGGCCCGCGCATTCTCCACCAGGTCGTGGCTCGAGAGCAGAATCTCGAACACCGAATCGCGAAACGCATCGTCCTCGTCCTTCATGGTCGCCGCCAGCGCGATCCGCCGCGCCAGCACGGCGCTGGCAATCTTCGGCAGCAGAGGACGCGGCTTCTTGTTGCCCGGCGATTCCGGCATGTCCTCGCGCTCGAAAAACTGCCGCACCGGTGCCGGAAACTTTTCGCTCAGGTTGTACTTCGCGAGAATGGCGCGCACGTCTTCCACCGTGGTGTGGTCGGGCGACGAAGGCCCGGAAGACAAGGCATCCAGGCTCCGCAGCGGCACGTCCGGCAGCAGCAGAGACACCTTCAACGCATCCGGCGCAGCCATCGCCAGCCGCCCGCCCTTTACCTGCGAAAAGTGCTTCCTCAGCGTATTGATCTGGTCGATCGGCGCGCCCGACGCCAGCAGCGCCTGGTGAAACGCCCGCATGTCCTCGAGCGTGATCGCCGCATCAATCGGCAGGTCGAACAGTGCCGACCCGCCGCCCGAAATCAGAAAGAACACCAGCGTGTCCTTCTTCGCCTTCTTCAGCATGGCCAGCGCGGCCCGCGCCGCTGCGAGCGAATCCTCGTTCGGCAGCGGATGCCCACCCTCGAAGTAGCGGAACCGCCAGTTGCGCTTCTTTGGCAGCACGCTTGAGCAGCAGATGCCCCGCAGCCCTTTCCTCCGCTTCATGCGCTCCAGCAGCACTTCCACCATCGGCCCCGCGGCCTTCCCCAGCGCGATCACGAACACCCGCTTGTAGTGCCCCAGGTCGATCGCCTCCGGCCCGCTGCCGTCGGGCATCAGCCGATGCAGGACGTTCCCCTCGAACCGCAGCCGCCGGTCGAAAGCCGATTCGATGCTGCAGGCGGCCAGCGCGCCCGTGAAGATTTCCGTAGCCGTAGCGTGCAGGTTTTCGAGAGCTGTATCGCTTACCGGGGTCATAGTGCTTGCTCCTTGAGCCAGCCGGCCAGCGCGCTCTGCATCAGCTCCAACTGACCGGTAAAAAAATGATCGGCGCCGGGAACAAGCACCAGTTTCCACGGTTGAGATGCAGCGGCCGCCACCGTTTCCAGTTCGGCGTGTGAGGCGTACTGGTCGCGGTCGCCGCTGACAAACAGCTTGGGCAGATGCAGATGTTTCAGAAATGAATAGCGGTAAGTCCTGCCTTCGGCATGCGTGGGCAAGCCAAGTGCAGCCACGGCGCGCACGGCGGTTCCCGTCTCCGTGCAGGCCTTGAGCGCCATCGCGGCGCCAAAGCTGAATCCGGCCACCACAATCGGCCGCGCGTACTCGTTTTCCAGCCAGTTGAGCGCCGCCAGCACGTCGTTCGACTCATCCGTGCCGTCGTGCTCGCCCTCGCTCAGTCCCGTGCCGCGGAAGTTGAAGCGCAGCACCGGCCACCCCAGCCCCCATTCCGGCGCGTTCAGCGCTTTCATGGCGTGGTACACCACCTTGTTGTGCAGGGTGCCGCCCCCTTTCGGATGCGGATGGCAGACAAGCGCCGCAAACGGCGCGTCGGGTGAGCCTTCGTTGACCACCGCTTCCAGCCGGCCTTCCGGGCCCGTCAGATCGACACTGCGCAGCCGTGCTGTCGCTGCCTTGCGGCCGGCTTTCACGGATGCGCTTGTGGTGGTCATTCCTCACACGATTGTAACGCCGCCCCGGATTTCAACCCATCAGGGCGGGATGAGGAATCGAGCGGGTGCCCCATCCAAGCTCTGCTTGGGTGGGACGGGACCTCACTCACAATCGATCCCCCGACCCGTGGGATATTCTGGCATCACCATGTCCCACAACCCTCCCATCGACCCCATCCGGTTGACCCGCGAACTCGTCGAGATTGAGTCCACTACATACTCACGAGGGTCCATGCGGCGATTTTCTGGCGGATTATCTTGCCGGCCGCGGCTGGGACGTTGAAAAGATGGAGGTCCCGCCGCCCACCGACTGCGCACCCTGCGGCCCGCGCTGGAATGTCTACT
The DNA here is from genome assembly GCA_963819365.1 of uncultured Acidobacteriota bacterium. Lineage (GTDB taxonomy): Bacteria > Acidobacteriota > Terriglobia > Terriglobales > Acidobacteriaceae > Telmatobacter. The sequence goes on along the minus strand of CAWFVY010000010.1, from coordinate 107,636 downwards.
GCCGGCCCCTCCGGCCAGTCACCGGAGCTCGTCTTCTCCACCCACATCGACACTGTTCCTCCCTACATCCCCTTCAGCGAAGACGACGATTTCCTCTACGGCCGCGGCGTGTGCGACGCCAAAGGCATCATGGCCGCGCAAATCGCCGCCGCCGATGCGGCTCCGTTCAGAAGGGCTTCTGGTCGGCCTGCTCTTTGTCAGCGGTGAAGAGCGCGACTCCGCCGGCGCCAAAGTCGCCAACGAGCGCCCAAAGGGCAGCCGCTTCCTCATCAACGGCGAACCCACTGAAAACCGCCTCGCCATTGCCTCGAAAGGCGCCCTGCGTTCCATCCTTCGCGCCTCCGGCACCATGGCGCACTCCGCCTATCCCGAACTCGGCGAATCTGCCATCCACAAGCTTGTCGAAGTCCTCAGCCGCCTGCTCAAGCTCGACCTGCCCGTCACCGAAGATGTCGGCCCCACCACCGTCAACGTCGGCCTCATCCACGGAGGCCGCGCCCCCAACGTCATTGCCGACAAGGCCGAAGCCCAGGTGCTCACCCGCCTCGTGACCGACAGCGCTCTCGTCCGTCAGGCCATCCTCGACGCCGCCGAAGGCCTGGCCGAAGTCGACTTCACCCTCGAAATCCCCTTCGTCCGCCTGCGCGCCGTCCCCGGCCTGCCCACCATGATCGCCAAGTTCACCACCGACATTCCCTGGCTCACCAACTGGGGCGAGCCCCTGCTCCTCGGCCCCGGCTCCATCCACGTAGCCCACACGCCCTACGAGAAGATCGCCAAGCGCGACCTCCTCGACGCCGTCGACCTCTACGTCAAAGTAGCAAAACAACTCCTGCAGAAGTAAAAGGCGCAGTCAGCTGCCCCGCATTCCCTCCCGTGCCCCATCCTTGCGACTTCTTTCCGTCGCAAGGGTGGGAAACCACGAATCTCGCATCGGCCATGGGCTGGCGCCGAAGGCGCAGTTGGCCGCACCGCAGGTGCCCGCAGGTGCCCTCTGCTATCCTTCTCCCGCGGCACACCCCAACCGCAGCACCCTTTTCAAATCCCCTTCGAGGTCAAAGGTCCATGACAACCGCCGCGCCCACGCCTGCAGAAGTCCACGTCACGCCCGAACGCATCATGCAGTTTGCCTGGGGCTACTCCATTCCGCTGGTGCTTGAAGCCGCCATTCGCCACCGCGTCTTCGACGTGCTCGACAGCGGCCCCATGAATCTTGACGCCCTGGCGCAGGCCACTGGCGCCTCCCGCCGCGGCCTGACTGCCATCGTCAACGTTCTCGTCGGCCTCGATTTCCTCTCCAAGGATGCGCAGGAGAACTTCGCGCTCACCGCCGAAAGCTCGGCCTTCCTCGTCACCACCAAGCCCAGCTTCATGGGCGGCATCATCCGCCACACCAGCGAGCAGCTTCTGCCCAGTTGGCTCAAGCTCAATGAAGTGGTCGCCACCGGCAAGCCCGTCCACTCCGTGAATGAGGAGAAGCAGGGCGGCGAGTTCTTCCACGACTTCGTCCTCGACATCTTCCCCATGAGCTATGCGCCCGCGCAGGCTCTCGCCGCGCACATGGACTACGCCTCCGCCGGCCCCGTTTCCGTGCTCGATCTCGCCGCCGGTTCCGGCGTCTGGGGCATCGCCCAGGCACAGGCCGGCCCGCAGGTCCGCGTCACCGCCCTCGACTGGCCCGAAGTCATCGACATCACGAAGAAAACCGTCGCCAAATTCGGCCTCTCCGATCGCTACACCTTCGTCGAAGGCGACCTCGCTTCCGCCGACTTCGGCTCCGGCCACAACCTCGCCACCCTCGGCCACATCCTGCACAGCGAAGGCGCAGCCCGCAGCCGCGCCCTCCTCGACAAGGTCTTCGCACGCGCTCGCTCCCGGCGGCACCATCGCCATCCAGGAGTTCCTCGTCAACGCCGACCGCACCGGCCCCCTCAACGGCCTCATCTTCGCCGTCAACATGCTGGTGAACACCGACGTAGGCGACACCTTCTCCTTCGAAGAGATCAGCTCGTGGCTCATCGAAGCCGGCTTCGTCGACCCCCGCACCCTCGCCGCCCCCGGCCCGTCGCCGCTCATCCTCGCTACCAAACCCTAACCACAGGAAATCTCGATTCACCACGACCCTCCCGTGCCCCATCCTGTCGCCTTTTTTCTGGCGACAGGGTGGGAGACCACGAACGTGTTCCGCGGAGGGGCACGAGTTTGCTCGTGCCGAATGAGGCCAATAGAATATGTGGGCTTCAGCCCCTGCGTCTTCCCGGATAAGGCCCGTCATCGACTAGAATCAATCTCGGCTTCACTTCTTCCGTGGTGTGACGGGCAATCCACCTGCGAAGGAGAACGGCCATGAAACACGAATTCCTCTACGAAGTCAGCAGCAAGCGCCGCAAGGGCTTCCCCTCCGAAACCAACGTCAAGCGCGGCTTTCCGCGTTGTGCACGGCGATAAGGAGCTCTTCGAGAAGCTAGGCCGCGATGATCCGTGCCCCTGCGGTTCAGGACGCAGATTTCAAGCGGTGCTGCATGCGCTCCGGTCGCTATGACGGCGCGCAGAGAAACCACTACAACCGATAAGAAGAAACCCGGGTGCCCCCGGTCCCTCGCTTTTGGGGACCGGGGATTACCGAGCGCTACAAGGTCACGAACACCCGCCGGTCCTTCCGGCGGGTGTTCGTGTATTCGGCCGAATTCCCTAGCCCCCCATCACGCTCAAGTGGAATAATGGCCAGCGGTTCTCCCCAGACCATCAAGCTTCTTCCCTGACGTAAGGACAATCAGATGTGTGGAATCGTCGGAGTCTTCTCCCGCCGCGAGCCAATCTCGCCCGCGGCTCTCGAGCGCGCAACCCTCAGCCTCTATCACCGCGGCCCTGACGGCCAGCGACCCTGGATCTCATCTGACCATCGCGTCGGCCTCGGCCACGCCCGCCTCAGCATCATCGACCTCACCACCGGCGACCAGCCCATGGCCAGCGAAGACGGCCGCACCCACATCGTCGTCAACGGCGAGTTCTACGGCTACGAGCCCATCCGCCAGGAGCTGCAACAGCGCGGCCACCGCCTCGCCACCAAAGCCGACAGCGAAATCGCCCTTCACCTCTATGAGGAACTCGGCGTCCACTGCCTTGAGCATCTGCGCGGCGAGTTCGCCCTCATCCTCTGGGACGAAAACCGCCGCCGCCTCTTCGCCGCGCGCGACCGCTTCGGCATCAAGCCGCTCTTTTACGCCTGGCACAACGACACCCTCTACCTCGCCTCTGAAGTCAAAGCGCTCTTCGCCGCCGGCGTTCCCGCGCGGTGGGATGAGGAAAGCGTCTATCACTCCATGGCCTTCGGCGGCCACCAGATGCGCACCCTCTACGACGGCGTCATGCAGGTCCCGCCCGGCCACTACATGCTCGTCACCGGCAAGCACGTCCAGCTCAACCAGTACTGGGACTTCAACTATCCCCGCCGCGACCAGGCCGTCGCCGCGCGCTCTGACGCCGACTACATCGCCGAATTCCGCCACACCCTCGAGGAATCCGTCCGCATCCGCCTGCGCGCCGACGTGCCGGTCGGCGTCTATCTCTCAGCGGCGGCCTCGACTCCTGCTCCGTCCTCGGCCTCGCCGCGCGCCACCATCCCGACCCCATCAAGGCCTTCACCCTCACCTTTGAAGACGCGGCCTACGACGAAGGCCCCATCGCCCGCGAGATGGCCGCCCTGGCCGGCGCCGAGTTCCACCCCATCCCCATCGTCCAGCGCGACCTCGCCGACAACTTCGCCGACGCCATCGCCCAATCCGAGACCGTCTGCATCAACGCCCACGGTGTGGCGAAATATCTCCTCAGCCGCGCCGTCCGCGACGCCGGCTACAAAGTCGTCATCACCGGCGAAGGCTCCGACGAAATCCTCGGCGGCTATCCGCACTTCCGCCGCGACATGCTGCTCTACAACCGCGAAGGGCAGGATCCCGAAGCCATCAACGAGCTGCTGCGCTGGCTTGACGAGCACAACACCGTCAGCCGCGGCCTCCTGCTCCCTGACGGGGAAGTCGGCGATCTCAGCGCCGTCAAACGCGTCCTCGGCTATGTCCCCTCGTGGATCGAGACCTTCTCCTCGCGCGCCGTCAAGCTGCGCCCGCTGCTCTCCGGCGCGTTCCGGCAGGACTACGGCCACCGCGAAGGCGAGTACAACATCCTCGACGACACCAACGTCCTCACGCAGCTTCGCGGCCGCGACCCCATCCACCAGTCGCTCTATCTGTGGTCAAAAACCGTCATGGCCGGCTACATCCTCACCATGCTCGGCGACCGCATGGAGATGGGCCACTCCATCGAAGGCCGCGTGCCGTTCCTCGATCACAAGCTCGTGGAGGTGATCGCCTCGCAGCCCGTGCGCATGAAGATCCGCGGCATGACCGAGAAGTTCGTTCTCCGCGAAGCCGTCCGCGACGTCATCACCGACACGGTCTACCGCCGCCAGAAGCACCCATTCCTCAGCCCGCCCGCGACCGTGCACCCCGACGGCACCTTCCAGAACTTCGTCCAGGACATGCTGCGCGGCGAGACGCTCCGCTCCATGCCCTTCTTCGACCAGAAGCAGATCGTGGACCTCCTCGACCGCCTCCCCGACATGGACATAGGCGCCCGCACCGCCAACGACCAGATCCTCATGCACATCGTCAGCATGTGCGTCCTCCAGCAGCGCATGGGCCTGGGCAGCGAAGCCGCCTCCGCCGTCGAGCCACCCATCGAAGTAGGCGTCCCCGCCGACTAAACCGCCCACCCCTCTGCGCGTCCTTCCACGAACCCCCCGTGCCCCATCCTGTCGCCTTTTTTCTGGCGACAGGGTGGGAAACTACGAACCCACCGTCCCTCTTTCCCTTGTCCCCTTTTCCCTCTCGGTTCGTTCTCCAAACAGGCGCTATCATGCGGAAGTGTGCAGCTTGCGACGGATTCTGATCTTCGGGCTCCTGGCATGGATAGCGATCCCCTCTGAAGCTGCAAAGCGGCTGACCGTCGCGCAGCTGGAGAAGATGCTGGCGGCGGACCTCGCTGCGCAGAAGCAGGACTCCGAAGTCGCAAGCCAGCTCGCAGGCATATCCCTCGCCGAGCGCATCCCCCGAACCACCTTCGCACGGCTCATCACGCAAACTCGGCCGAACTCGCAAACGTCTCTTGCGCTCACCATCCTCGCCAACCAATCGGAATTTCTGGAGCCGCCCGCGACCGAACTCGTCGCCGATCCCGCTCCCGATAACCCGGCGCAGGCTCGCATGCTCCAGAGCGCCCGCCAGTACGTCTCGCAAACGCTTCGAGGGCTTCCGAACTTCCTGGCCACGCGGACCATCAACCTCTACGACGACAGGCCCCAGCCCGTAGAAGCAGGGAGACTGGGCCGACCCGCTCCGGACTGCATCTGGTGGGCACTTCGCATGCGGAGATCTCCGTTTCCCGTGAAAGAGACGATCAGCCCCCGACCCAGAGTTCGGCAGTATGGGAATCCAAATTCGGCCTTGTATCAGGGGGAGAATTCGGCACCACTCTCGGCATGATCCTTGCCGAGACCGAAACCGGCAATGTGAGCTGGAGCCATTGGGAGAGAAGTTCCGCCGGAGTGCTGGCGGTCTTTCGCTACTCGGTACCGGCGTCCGCGTCGCATTTTGAAGTCATCAGCACGTTTCAGCGCGAGGCCAGCGTCGCAGGTGCGCGGTCAACCGCTAACGGCCGCGGGGTGGCAGGAATCGAGCTCCGTCCGAATGTCAGTTCCAGCAACGTCGAAGTGGTACGCACCAGGCCTGCCTACCATGGTTCAATCTGGCTTGACCCGGCCGACGGCAGCATCTATCGCGTCACCATGGAAGCCGACATGGACAAGGCCCTTCCATTTCGACGGGCCGCAATTCTGGTTGAATACGGGCCGGTCGAAATCGCGGGCGGCAGATTCACTTGCCCGCTGCGCAGCCTGGCCGTCTCTGAAACAGAGGCCACCGCAGAGACGCGCTCGGGAACCGCTGTCACCATGTGGTTGAACGAGACCCTGTTCTCTGACTATCACCGCTTCGGTTCAGCTTCGCGGATAGTAAACGAAACTGCAGGTCCACAAGCGCCGGAGCCGGCCGCGCCAACCCCTGCGCCATCCGCCTCGCCGAGCGGGGCTCCGGAGCCATCTCCCGCCGTCGATCAGAGCAAGCCGGCCAGGGCCGCTTCGCTCACTCCACCGCCAAGTTCTGATGCGCCGCCCGCCGATGCAAAGAAAACCGACCCCGCCGCCCCCATTGCCAACCACGGCAGACGAGACCGGCTTTGCATTACGAATCGATGTGAGTTCTCTGCTTATCCCTGCTGTCGTCCTGGATAAGAACGGGCGGTCTGTCGGAGATCTTGGCAAAGAAGACTTTGTCGTACTCGATGACGGCAAGCCGCGAACTATCACCGGCTTCACCCTGGTCAAGCATGCGCAGAACACCGGCAGCCCGCCCAGCGAAAGTCAAACACCGGCGCCCGGCACGGCCCCACCGGCTGCCCCGCAATCCGCGCCACAGCGCCGCAGATTCCTCATCTTCTTGTTCGACGATCGCCACATGACGCCGGATGATTTGCCGCTCGTGAAAAAGGCGGCAAGCCGGCTGTTGCAGCAGCCTCTGCCCGATTCCGACTACGCCGGTGTGTTGTCGTTGATGGGGGTAAACTCCGGCATAACTCGCGACCCGGCTGCGCTGCAGGCGGCCGTCGCAAAGCTGAGCCTGCATCAGGCGCTTCAGCACGATCGAGGCGATTGCCCCGACGTCGATTACTATTCCGCCGATCAGATCCTTCATCAGCACAATGCGATGGAGTTTCAGATCGCCGTCGACAAGGCGAAGCAGTGCTCGATGATTCAGACTCAGCTTTCGCCCGAGGATCCAATCACCGGATTGAATAATCCGAATGATCCCTTTCAGAGGGCGGCCATGTCCGCTGCGACGCGTGCTCTCGCCATGGGCGAAGAGGATGCCCGCGAGTCATTGGCCCCCTTTCGGACAGTCGTGAATGCCATGTCGAAGCTGCCCGGAGAACGAGTGTTGATCTTTGTATCCAGCGGATTTCTTTCGTTGTCACCAGAGACGATGAAGTTGAAATCCGAGATCATGGACCTTGCGGCAAGGTCGGATGTGATCGTCAATGCAATGGACGCACGCGGACTTTACGTAGGCAACCTCGACGCCAGCCAGGGCGGCAGCACGTCCACCATTGGTCTGGTTACCGGTCAGCTCGGCCAGAACCGCCTTGCGTCGATGCAGGCCGGCGAGAATGCGATGTCCGAACTTGCCGTGGGCACCGGCGGGCGATTCTTCCATAACAACAATGATCTTCTGGGCGGGTTGGAGAGCCTGGCCGCCGTCCCCGAAAACCTCTATCTCGTCGAGGTATCCCTCAAAGACGTTAAGTCGAACGGAGCCTTCCACCGCCTGCAGTTAAAGCTCGACAAACCCGGTCTCGAAGTCCTTGCCCGCAAGGGCTACGTCGCTCCAAAGGACATCGCCGCCAAGAACCCCAAGCCCTCCGATTCGCCTAATCGCTGACGCCAATTCCCACCGTGCCCCATCCAATCCGGCCGTCATATCGCCGGATTGGGTGGGAAACCACGAACCCCACCCCGCCTCTCAGCGTTCCACCACAAACCCATGCCGGGTGCCCCACCCTCGCCGCGTCGTTGTCTTTGCGGCTAGGGTGGGATGCTGTCAACCCACCCTAACCGCCCATTTACTTCGCCGCTGGAGCAGGCGCCGCCTCACTCGTCGGCGGCACAATTCCCTTCAAGCGCAGATAAGTCACCATATTTCCATAGTGCTCATCCGTGTGCGCCGTATTCAACGAAAGCACAGTAAGCCTGGCCAGGTTCATGGTGCCGAAGAGCTTCACAATCTGGCTGCCCTTCTCGTCGGTCATGCCGTCGAAGGTCTTGTTGCAATACGCAACCGCATCCTTCAACGCCGCCACTAGATCCGCCTTGGATGTCTTGGTCTTCTCAATGCCCTTCGCCGGACTTGTTTCCCCTGCCGCCAGCGCGCAGAAATTGTAGTTGGCGTCGGCCTCGTGGCCCACCAGTTGCCCAAAGCTCCGAACCTCCGGCGTCGGCTTGAACCCGTAATTCTCTTCGGGCATCTTCTCCGCCGCACGGACCACCGCGCCGCTCATGAACCCATAGAGACCCTTTTCGCTCATCGTGATCGGATTGGCCGGGGCGGCAGGGGTAGCGGATGCCGCCGGAGCCGCTTGTTGCGCAAGCAAGGAGAAGGGAACAGTCATCACCCCCGCAAGAACAGCACAGAGTTTCTTTTGCACATGAACCTCCCATTTCATCGAAATCGAGACGCCTCAGCATATCAGCCCAACGCATCCAGATCCCATGCCGGCAACCCCCTGGCCCTCAAACCATTTCGCAATCCGAACGCCGCTGTGCCGCGCTTGTATCCGCGGCACAGAGAGAACCATCATTGTCGCGTCCGGCCTTATTTTGTTTTGTAGTACGTAAAGCCATTTTGAAAGCTCTTGTAGGTTCCCAGGCCGGCTATCTGCCGATCCAGTACGCCAGTCAGGTCGTAACATCCAAGTACGAGCGAGGCGAAATCCGTCATTGTCACTACGGATAACTCGGCAGGTCCGTTCGGGTACATCCAGTAACTGCCATCCGCTCCTTGCATTATGGTCGCGGAGGCAACCGAATAGCCCACGTGACCATCCGGTATCGTTTGCTTTTTCGATTCGGATTTATCCTGCTCGGAAGTCAACTCGCTGCTGATTGAATTCGTATCGGTGTCCTTTATATTGAGATTGGTCGAAGCCTTAACCTTTACGTAGTATTCACCCTCGACACTCGCGCTATACTGCTGGTCCACCATGTGGGTCGTGACCTGCGAATAGGCGTACACCTCTTTTGCTTTCGAATCGGCATAGGTAACTAGATCGTTGAACGGCGGCAGAAAGCTCAGAATAAAGTTGGCATTGGAATCTATCGTCGTGGAGGGCTGATAACCGTCAATGTACATGATATCCAGGTGATCCACCACGCCACCCGATCTTCCCCCAATCGCCAGCAGGCGAGCGCTCATCACGTGGGAACTCGTTCCTCCGCCACCCCCGATTCCGATGACTCTACCTTTGTTCGTCGCAAATCGCGCATTGTCTATCTGGTCGCCGTGACGGATGAGCCATTCCGAGATGTACTCGTCGCGAGATAGCGTAATCGACGATGGATCGGCGGGTTGACCACCACCTCCCCCGAATGTCGCATCGTCAAGCGTGATAGCGTCGAGCGAATCGCCGCCTCTCAGGCCAATCTCCGTGAAAGAACGTCTGGGAAACGGGTCTCCACCGCCTCCCCCATAAGCCACTGTCTGAATACTGTCGTTCGACATAGTTCTCCATTTCTTTTCGCAAGGCATGAATTGGAAGCCACAATGTAAGACAGCAGTAAGGTGAAGGTAACTAACCTAGCGTCTGCTGAGTGGCACTGTCAACCTCCATCTCGCACGAATTTGTTTTGTTGACCTCGAAACCCGCGCCAGTTAGGCAATTTAATGAACTGTGCGACATTCATAACTCTTTGCGCCAGCTTTACTCCCCGGTCACCAAATGCGAAGGGCCCAGGGGGCACCCCAATCCAAGTTAATTTCCAGTTAATGGGACCCCGCCGCCCGCCGGTGAGCAGTTATCAGGCAGGTGGCCCACTCATCCTGGTATCGGAAGCTGTGCCCCGTTCATCGCTGCCCTATCGATGAGCGGGTCTTTGGGTGGAATGTGAGGACAGACAGGACGGACTCCGCTTTTCCCTGGCGATGTCAACCACGCAGAGCCCTCGGCGAAGTCGAAGGGTGCCGATAAGGCCAATAAAAAGACGCGGGCTTCACAGGCCCTGCAAAAGCCGACTCGCCGCGGAAGGGCTCTGTCATCAATCAGCAGCCTTCCGGCTGCCGAACTCGCCCAGAATCGGAGGGCCTTCGGGCCAGGGCTCCCATACTCATCTTCACGGTCTTCGAGTGACACAACGCGCCATGGTTGACGGCAGTCGCCTTTGAAAACCCAGAGCCGGCTCCGGAAACCCCATGTGTTCCCACGGTCCGACGATGCTCTCAGCACCCCAAAATCGGCCCGCCGTCCCAGCCGAAAACCCTCGATGAGTACATTGGCCTGAAAGCGTAAAGTGAGATCAGATTTCGGTTTGTCCTTGATTCGGGCATCGTACATCGACGCCTTGGTTGTCGAGCCTGCCACGATTTACTCGTAGCGTAACGCCTCCAGAGGATCGACTTTCCCCGCGCGCCGCACCGGTGCCCAGCATGCCAGGAGCCCAACTCCCACGAACAATGCTCCCACGACAATGAATGTCGCTGGATCGCCGGGCTGTACTTCGAACAGGAAAGATCGCAACACTCCCGATAGAACGACCGCCAGCGTTATACCTCCGAGCACCCCTCCCGCGACTAACCGGAACCCTTCTCCGAAGATTAGCCTGCGAATGTCTTTTTGCTGCGCGCCCACCGCACTGCGGATCGCCAACTCTCGGCGCCGCGAGGCCACGGACAGCGAAATCACGCCGTAGATTCCCACCAGCGTCAGCACGCTTCCCAGCACTGAAAACCCCGTCAGCAAGTGCATCGCGAAGGTCCGCGGCGCCAGTGATTCGTCGCGAATCTGCTCCAGCGTCTTCACGTTCTCGATAGCCGCCGTCGGATCCACGGCACGCAATTCGCGCTCCACCGCAACCACCACCGTGCGCGGATCTGCCGTTGTCCGTACCACCAGGTGCTTTGAGAACGCCTGTGCCTGCCACAGCGGCAGATAGACCTCCGGCGATGGCGCCTGGGTTAGATCGTCGGTTCGCCCGTTCGCGATCTCGCCGACGATCTGGATGCCCGGCTTGTCTCGGCTTCCAAACCAGAGTTTCCGTCCAATTGAGTTGCTATTGGGAAAGTAGCGATGCGTAAATGCCTGGTTCACGATCGCCACATTCGGCGCTTTATTATCGTCCGTCGATCGAAATTCCCGTCCGTCGGTCAGCGGCATTCCCATCAACTTGAAATAGTCAGGCGTCGCTGCGCGCAACGACAGCGCTATTTTGTCGCTCTCTTTTGCCGCCGGCGGCTGGCCCTCAATGTCCATCGTCGCAGGCCAATTGTTCCCCGTCAGCGGAACACCCCAGGCAAACGCAGCATACTGGACGCCCGGAATCGCCGCGACGCGTTCCAGCGCCTGCCGGTGAAATGGCCCCCAATTCGCCTGGCTTTGCACCTCCGTAACGCTCATCGTCAGTATGCGGCTGGTGTTATATCCCGACGACACCCCGGCGATCTTTACCATCGTGCGAATCAACAAACCCGCGCCCACAAGCAACGCCAGCGTCAACGAGATTTGAAGCATCGCAACCCCACGCAACAGGCGCCTCTCTCCCAGTCCCGCCGTTCCCTTGGGCCCCGCATCCTTCAGCACCTCCATCGGATTCAACCGAAAGGCGCGCAGTGCCGGAATGGCTCCCGCAATAAAAGCCGCTAGCACCGCCAACCCCAGCCCCCACCCCAAAACTGCCCAGCCCGCTGTCACTCCATCAAGGCGTGGAACGGCATGTCCGGCAATCACCTTGAACAAATTTACGGCGAAAATCGCCAGCCCAACTCCCAACGCCCCGCCCAGCATCGCCAGAATCAGGCCTTCCGTCAAAACCTGTCGCAGAAGGCCAACGCGGCCCATGCCCATTGCAATCCGCACGGCATATTCCTGTTGTCGTTGCAATCCGCGCACCAGCAGCAAAGCTGCGGCGTTCCCGCAAGCGATCAAAAGCACCAGCGCCGCCGCGCCCAGCAGCGGCAACAGGATCCGTCTGCCATCGCGGTTCATTTCGTCCGTTAACGGCTCAAGCTGAGGTGAGAATCCTTCAAACTGCTTCTCTGCGCTCGCCTCTCTTGCCGTCAGTGCGGCCAGTTCCTGCTGGCCGCGCTGCGGAGTCACTCCATCCCGCAGCCGCCCCACTACGTTCCAATACGGATCCTTCAGACTCTTCGGATCCGGATCCGCCGGCACCCAAAGATCCACCGTCGCGTTGACGTCGTAATTCGGTTCCTTCGCGGCTCCCGGCGACGGCAGAAACCGCACCCCCGGCTCCATGATTCCAACCACCACCGGCGACGAATCCCAGCGGCTGATGCGCACCGTCTTCCCGATAATTTCCTTATCGCCGCCGAACGCACGTTGCCAGAACTCATATCCCAGCAAGATCGACTTGATGTGCCCCTGCCCGAAATCCGAATCCTCAAAGCCGTGCCCCAGCGCCGTCTTCAGACCCATCAGTTGAAAATAGCCTTTGCTTACTTGCATGCCCTGCATGGACTGGCTACCGTCATTGCGAACCAGGAAATTGAAGGTCCAGCCATACCCCGCAATTCCCTGAAATGACCCCACCTTTTCGTTCCATTCCATCCACTGCTGCGCTGCCCACCCTCGCGGGCTGTCCATCTTTTGGCCGTCCGTGCGCACCGATGGAATCAGCATGAGTTGCTGCGGTTTCTGATAGGGGGGCGGGGTGAGCAACACGCCCTGAATCAAACTGAAGACCGCAGACGTCGCTCCGATTCCCAAGGCCAGCGTCAGCGCCGCAATCACCGTGAATGCCGGGCTCTTCCACAACATGCGGAGGCCGTAGCGAAGATCCTGCAGGAGATTTGGAAAGGACAGAAGCGTGCGCGATTCGCGATGCCGCTGCCTCAGCAATGTCGTGTTGCCGAACTGGCGGCGGGCGGCTGACCAGGCATCCTTAGGATCCATTCCCTGCCGGATGAACTGCTCCGTCAACAGTTGAAGATGCATTTGCATCTCGCGGTCAAATTCGGAATCCGCCTCTTTCCGTCCGAAAAGGCCGCGTACTCTGGACACAAGTCGAAAAATCGAGGAAGTCATGTCTATTTCTCCGCCTCCAATCGCAAAACGCGGCCTATCACGCCGGAGATTCGCTCCCAGTTCTCCGTCTCGACTGCAAGTTGTGTGCGTCCGCGCTTGGTGATCGAGTAGAACTTGGCCTTGCGGTTGTTCTCCGATGTGCCCCACTCCGATTCGATCCATCCCTGCTGTTGCAGCCTCAGCAGAGAGGTGTAAACCGTGCCCTCGTTCAGAGTGAGAACATCCTCGCTCACCTGCTCGATGCGGCGTGCAATCCCGAATCCATGCAACGGACCCAGCACGTGGAGGGTCTTCAAGATCATCATGTCCAGCGTGCCTTGCAGAACTTCAGATTTATCGGCGCTCAAGATCGCTCCTTTGGCCATTGCAAAGAAGATACCACGACTCATTTGGGATGTCCAAAGGACCATGAACATCCGTCTGTGATCGCCGGCACAGAAACCCGGCCCCGATCGCGCCATACTCCATTCCCTGCCTCTGTTGAGCGCGAGGAGGGAAGCCTCTCTGCGCCGCAACCAGAGATCACGGATCGGTGATGAAAATGCAATCGGTTAACTCGAACAATCAGCCCCTGATCCCCCACCCCAACCTGCAACAGGCCGAAGAGACAAGAAGCCTCACCTGTTAACCAGAAAACCAACAGTTTAAGTTTTCGGAGTTTTCCACAGGGCATTTTGTATCACCTTACATAGCAATAAGTTACAAAAACACTTCGCCTTTCTATCCCTTCACCGTATCTTCGCTTTTCCGCTGATTCTGGCTCCCTTTGGAAGCAGACGTCCGGCTCATCTTCAAGCGAATGTTACTCCTAAGTAACCCACGCGGCGGCCAGGAAGACGGCCAGCCACGCCGCCCCCCTGGAACCTGCCTAACCCCTAGTCCCTAACCCCTAACCCCTCTTATCACCCCAGCTCCGCCTCAATCGCCGCCACCAGCTGCGGATCATCCGGCTTCGTATCCGGCGCAAACCGCGCCACGATCTTCCCCTCCCGGCTTACCAGGAACTTCTCGAAGTTCCAAAGCACCTCGGGCGCGGGATTCGGATTGATGCCGAACTTGCTGAGATTGTCGGCAAACGGCACATCGCCTGTGGCAATCGACTCCGGCTTCGCGCCGATCAGCGCCGCATACAGCGGATGCTTCTCCGGCCCCACCACCGGAATCTTCTCGAACATCGGGAAGTCAACGCCGTAGTTTACCGTGCAGAACGACTGGATCTCCTCGGCCGTTCCCGGCTCCTGCCCCGCGAAGTCATTCGAAGGAAAGCCCGCGATCACCAGGCCGCGGTCCTTGTACTGCTTGTAGAGCTTCATCAGCCCCTCGTACTGCGGCGTCAGGCCGCACTTTGAGGCGACGTTGACGATCAGCACTACGTTGCCCTTGAACTGCGCCAGCGACGAGTCGGCGCCGGCGAGCGTGTGTACGGGAATGTCGTATACGGATGCCATCGTGATCCTCTCCAGATTCCTTCCCATCATAAAAGGCCGCGCTGCAGACGCCGAGCCCGCCTCGACGTGGCCCCGGAGCCTTAGGCATCTCCAGTTACCGTCGATACGCGCGCGGTGAAGGTTTTTCCAAGACTTGCCGAAATGTCACACATGGACGAACCGGGCGTGGCGCCCGCCCAATTCCGCTAGAGGAGGAAACCGTGGCCTATTCGGAATGGAAAGCCGTAGAAGATGAGCCGGGCAGCGAGAATCGCCGTTACCCCCGGCTGTCGTGCGGCGGAACCGCGGACCTCCGCGTGATTCCGGACGGGGCCAAGGAGGCCGGCTGCCTGATCAATCTCAGCAAGCGCGGCTGCTGCTTTCTCGCCGATGAGCCGCTCCGCGGCCATGCGGGAAGCACCATTGAGGTGCACCTCAAGGTGAAGGGCATCGATCTGCGCGTGTCCGGGATCATCCGCCACGTGCACAAAGGCGTTCGCGCCGGCATCGAGTTCGTAACGCTCTCAGACCGCAAATGCGAACAGGTTGACGAGCTGGTCGCTGAGCTCACTGAAATGGACAAGCAATCCGCGCATTTGCGCGAACAAGCCCCGAACACTCGCGGGCAGGAGTTTGTAAGTCTTGCGGAGAGCGTGCAAAAGGTGCGGCCGATCGAGAGCCCTGTATACAACAACCTGCGGCGGTTCTATCGCGGCTGAAGTGCAGGGGCTTCGCGTAGGAGAGCGATTTCAGAGTCCGAGCGCCATCACCACGTGATTGACGACGAAGGCTGAGACATAGGCCAGGACCAGCATGTAGCTGAACTGCAGCGCCGGCCACTTCCAGCCGTTGGTCTCGCGGCGAACCACCGCCATGGTCGACGTGCACTGCATCGCAAACGCGAAGAAGATCATGAGGGCCAGCGCGCCCCCCAGCGTCATGTCGTGGTGCAGCGCGGTCTGCAGATTCAGGGCCTGCGTTCCGGGATCGGCGCCGTAGAGCGTGCCCATGGTGCTGACCATCACCTCGCGGGCCAGCACACTGCAGATGAGCCCGATGCCGATCTTCCAGTTGAAGCCCAGCGGAGCGATCACCGGCTCAATGAAATGTCCCAGGCGTCCGATGAGGCTTTCCGCAAGCTGGGGAACGGTCCATCCGCCCTGTGCGGTGTGAATGATCGGCAGGTGAGCCAGAACCCACAGAGCCATGGTCACAGCCAGGATCACGGTGCCGGCCTGGCGCAGGAAGATACGCGCGCGGTCAACCAGCCGCAGCGCGAGCGAGCGCACGGTGGGCCGGCGATACTGCGGCAGCTCCAGAATGAACGGCGTTTCGCTCGACTTGAGGATGGAGCTCTTGAGCAGATGCGCGGTCGTCATGGCGGCGACAAATCCCGCCAGGTAAAGGGACAGCATGGTGATGGCGCGCAGCCCCAGGAATCCATGCAGATATTGCCGGTTGGGGATAAAGGCCGCGATCAGCAGCATGTAGACGGGCAGCCGTGCCGAGCATGTCATGAACGGCGTCACCAGGATGGTGGCGATGCGGTCGCGCCGGTTCTCGATGGTGCGGGTGGCCATAATGGCGGGCACGGCGCACGCGTATGCCGAAAGCAGCGGAATGAATGCCTTGCCATTCAGGCCCACAGTGCGCATCACGCGGTCGGCAATCAGCGCCGCGCGGGCCAGGTAGCCGGAATCCTCAAGAATCCCGATGAAAAGAAACAGCAGCAAGATCTGCGGCAGGAAGACGAGCACCGACGAAATGCCCTTCCATATGCCGTCAAGAACCAGCGACTGCAGCCAGGCGACTGGAATCAGCGGCCGAACCAATTCGCCGACCTTGGCCAGCAGGTCGCCGAATCCGTCTGAAAGCGGCTGCCCGATGGAGAAGACCACCTCGAAGACGCCGATCACGACCAGCAGGAAGAGCAGCGGTCCCCAGATGCGGTGCAGCAGAATGTTGTCGAGCTTGCGGCTGCTTTCCGCCGAGAGCGGGGCACGATAGCCGGTTTTGCGGCTGACCTGGGCAGCCCATTTGTGGGTGCTGGCGGCGTTGCCCAGGACGGGCAAGGTCAGTAGCTGTTCTGCCCGCTGTGCGCTGCGCGGCAGAGCGCACTGGTTCAGAAAGAGGGGGACGGAATCCAGACCAGTGCCGTGGGTGGCGCTGATCTGCGCAACCGGCGCTCCCAGCTCCTTGGCCAGCTTGAGCGTATCGATCGCCCCCCCGCGCGACTCCATCAGGTCGCTCATGTTGAGCAGCACCAGCGTGGGCAATCCCAGCGCAAGCACAGGGGCGGCCAGCATGAGCTGCCGGGTCAGGTGCAGGGAATCGAGAACCAGGAGAACCGCGTCGGGCTTCGGCGTGCCGGGCATCTTGCCCTTCAGCACATCGACCGCGACGCGTGCGTCTTCAGAGTACGGGGTGAGCGAGTAGACGCCGGGAAGATCGACGAGCGTCAGGTCATCGCGCCCCACCCCGGCCATGAGCCCCATGCGCTGCTCGACCGTGACGCCAGGGTAGTTCGCGACCTTCTGCCTCAGTCCGGTGAGCCGATTGAAGAGGGTGGATTTACCGGCATTGGGCGGCCCAATCAGAACCACAGTTCGCAGCTGGCTGCCGGCCGGCGCGTTCGGGGCTTCAAAGACCGGCGTATCACAGCAGGGATTCATCGACCGGCCTCTAGGAGTTCACGCTCTTCTTCCTCGAGATCGAGTTTGGCGTTGCGAACGCGGATCGAATCAGCAGTCTCGTGGCGCAGGGCGATTTCCATGCCGTCAATTCCGTACACCGTGGGGTCGCCTGCGGGAGCGCGGCGCAGGGCGGTAACGGCAGCGTCAGGAACAAATCCCATATGCATGAGGTGGTTCTGCACCGATTCCGGCAGGTCAAGGGCGACCACCATCGCGGTCTCGCCAACATTCAATTCACTCAGCACACTCACCCGCCGGGCTCCGTAGGGCCTCCGAAAGGGGAGGACCCTCGAAATGCGACCATTCAGGTCGGAATTAAGTATACGACCGATTCGGTCTGAGTTGCAAACGCCGAACCCCAGCATCGCTGACCTCCCAGCGAGAAAGGCCAGCGGCCCCCAGGACGGCCGGCGCTTTCCTTCTCCCCCTCGCGGATCCCTTACGGTTCTTATCGAATCGTTGACACATTTGTATCAGTGGCGAAGTCGGCTGGATGTGACCTAAATCACGCGGTTTGCAGTGGAATTTCATCGCGGTTCCAGTCCGAAAGTGGTACAAGGATGGGCATGAATGCCGAAGCCTTTCTAAAGACATTGGGAGAGCAGGCGCCGCCGTCTGGACTACCGCCGGCGCTGGAGGCTCTGTGGTGGGACGCGAAGGGTGGCTGGGCGCGCGCGCATGGCCTCGTCGACGAGTTGGAGACCCCCGAAGCCATGGCGGTTCATGCCTATCTGCATCGCAAGGAGGGCGAGGACGGGAACGCTGAATATTGGTACAAGCGATCCGGAAAGGGCTTCTACCGGCCGTCGCTCGAATCGGAGTGGAGCGCGCTGGTGGAGGGACTGGCGGCCCAGTAGCGAGATCGTTTGCGCCCGGCTCAGGTGCGCCCCTGGAGCTTGAACTGTTACATCTGCGAGTGTGCCGGATGTACTTCCATCGCCTAGTTTTATGCGGAAGTGATTGAGGAGGAAGCATGAGCGCAGGATCGTCCCCAATACAGCTCGAAGACGACGGGCCCAGGGTGCCTGGCTTCGGATTCTCGATCTTTCTGTCGATCCTCCTTATCGTGAGCGGGACGTTGGCGATCCTGCTGGCTGCCGAGACGACCATCGCCGTCGTGATCATCCTTGCGTGGATACTGATGATCGGCGGCATCGTCCAGTTCATTCATGCGTTCAAAAGCAGGGGTGTGGGCATGACGATCTGGAAGATCGTGGTGGCGCTCGCCTATTTTCTGACGGGCCTTCTCCTGCGCATGAACCTGGGAATCGGGCTGGCGGCCCTGACATTTGCGCTGGTCTTCTTCTTCATGATTGAAGGCGTGATGAGCCTGGTCGCGTTTTTTGGCGGGGGCAAGAAGAGCGGCTCGATATGGCTGCTTTTCGATGGGATATTCACGCTTATCCTGGGAGTCCTCGTCTGGGTCCATTGGCCGAGTAGCGCAATGTGGATCATCGGGGTCTTTGTCGGCTTCAACCTGCTGATGAACGGCATGACGCGACTGATGCTGACGCTCGCCGTACGGCGGGCGCTGAAGACGGCATAGGCGATCCCGTAGCAGGACTGCCCACCTTCAAGAACAACACGTCATCTCGCGACCATCTCCTGGCTTGACCAGGGAAGCCCCTTTCGCGGGCTCAAGCGTATGTGCGCAATGCGGCATCCGTTTCATGATGCGAGAAACAGGTGGCCCCCTGTGTCTCGCATCACAGCGAGTCGCTCGTCCAGAGAAGAGACTCACTAGGGCGGAATCTTTGAATCCGAGAACGGATGGAATGCTGTCCGTGAAGACCCTATACAAAGCGCAGACGCGCTGTGAGGAATTGGAATGAGCGAAAAGGAAATGGTCATCATGGATGGGAACGAGGCAGCCGCCTCGGTTGCCTATCGGCTGTCCGAAGTTGTCGCCATCTACCCCATCACCCCCTCGTCGCCGATGGCCGAGTGGGCTGACCAGTGGCGCTCAGAAGGAAAAAAGAACATCTGGGGCGCATTGCCCATCGTGGAAGAGTTGCAAAGTGAAGGCGGCGCGGCCGGGGCACTGCACGGCGCGCTGCAGGCCGGAGCTTTTGCGACGACCTTCACGGCCTCGCAGGGCCTGCTGCTGATGATTCCCAACATGTTCAAGATCGCCGGCGAACTGACGCCGGCCACGATGCACGTGACGGCTCGCACGCTGGCCACGCATGCGCTGTCGATCTTCGGCGATCACTCGGATGTGATGGCGTGCCGCTCGACGGGCTGGGCGATGCTGGCTTCGAACTCCGTGCAGGAAGTGGCGGACCTGGCGCTGATTGCGCAGACAGCGACGCTGGAGTCGCGGATTCCCTTCGTGCATTTCTTCGATGGGTTCCGCACCTCGCATGAAGTGGGCAAGATTCTACCGATCAGCGACGAGACGATTCGCGCGCTGGTAGACGACAAGCACATCATCCAGTTCCGGCAGAACGCGCTGAGCCCCGACCGGCCGATCATTCGCGGAACCGCGCAGAATCCCGACGTCTTCTTCCAGGCGCGCGAGGCATGCAGCCCCTTCCACAAGGCGGTGCCGGCGATCGTCCAATCGGTGATGGACCGCTTTGCGGCGCAGACGGGACGCGCGTATCACCTGTTCGACTACTACGGCGCGGCGGATGCGGAGCGCGTGATCATCATGATGGGCTCGGGCGCCGAGGCTGCGGAAGAGGCGGTGGACGCGCTCAACCGCAATGGCGAAAAGGTAGGCGTGCTGAAGGTGCGGCTCTACAGGCCATTCGACGCGTTGGCGTTCCTCGGCGCACTGCCGAAGACGGTGAAGTCGATTGCTGTGCTGGATCGCTGCAAGGAACCGGGCGCCACGGGCGAGCCGCTTTATCAGGACATAGTGACGGTGCTGGCGGAGAATGCCGCCACGCTGCCGTTTGCGGCTTCGAAGGTGATTGGCGGGCGCTATGGATTGTCGTCGAAGGAGTTCACGCCGGCGATGGTGAAGGGCATCTTCGACGAACTGGCGAAGCCGGCTTCGAAGAACCATTTCACAATCGGCATTGACGATGACGTGAGCCACACGAGCCTGAACTACGATCCGGAGTTCTCGACAGAGGATCCGCGCACTGTCCGGGCGTTGTTCTACGGGCTTGGTTCGGACGGCACGGTGGGCGCAAACAAGAACTCGATCAAGATCATTGGAACGGAGACGGACAACTTCGCCCAGGGCTATTTCGTGTATGACTCGAAGAAGTCGGGTTCGATGACGACGTCGCATCTGCGGTTCGGGCCTACGCCGATCCGGTCGACATATCTGATCTCGAAGGCGAGCTTCATCGCCTGCCACAACTTCAGCTTCCTCGAAAAGATCGACGTGCTGGAGCCGGCCATACCCGGCGCGGTATTCCTGCTCAATTCGCCGTTTAGCAAGAACGAGGTGTGGGACACGCTGCCCAAGACCGTGCAGGACGAGATCATCCGCAAGAAGATCGACTTCTACGTGATCGACGGCTACACGGTCGCTCGCGATGCCGGCATGGGCACGCGCATCAACACCATCATGCAGACGTGCTTCTTCGCAATCAGCGGCGTGCTGCCGCGTGAAGAAGCGATCGCGCAGATCAAGAAGGCGATCAAGAAGACTTACGGCAAGCGCGGCGAGGCTGTCGTACAGAAGAACTTTGCCGCTGTGGACGCAGCGTTGGCGCATCTGGAAAAGGTCGAAGTTCCAACGGCTGTTTCGTCGGAGTTCGACATTGTCGGTTCGCTCTCGTCCAAGGCGCCGAAGTTCGTATACGACGTTCTCGGTCAGATCGCAAGCGGCAAGGGCGATCAGCTTCCGGTGAGCGCATTGCCTGCCGGCGGCGCATTCCCCTCAGGCACCGCGCAGTGGGAGAAGCGCAACATCGCGCAGTTTATCCCTGTCTGGGACAAAGACCTGTGCATCCAATGCGGCAAGTGCGTCATGGTTTGTCCGCATGCCGTGATCCGGTCGAAGGTGTACAGCCCTGACATGGCCACGGATGCCCCGGCGATGTTCCAGTGGTCCAAGCCCAAGTGGAAGGGCATGGAAAACGATCGCTACACGCTGCAGGTGGCTCCGGAAGACTGCACCGGCTGCGCCGTATGCGTGGAAGTGTGCCCGGTGAAGAGCAAGAGCGACACCAGCCACAAGGCGATCAACATGGCTCCGCAGCAGCCGTTGCGCGAGGCCGAACGCAAGAACTGGGATTTTTTCCTTGGACTGCCTGAGGTGGATCGCACCAAGTTGTCGCACGGGCAGGTGAAGGATCTGCAGCTTCTGCAGCCGCTCTTCGAGTTCTCCGGCGCGTGCGCGGGATGCGGAGAAACGGCTTACATCAAACTGCTCACACAGTTGTTCGGCGATCGGCTTTACATCGCGAATGCGACAGGCTGCTCGTCGATCTACGGCGGCAACCTGCCGACCACGCCGTACACGCAGAATGCGCAGGGACGCGGGCCGACTTGGGCCAACTCGCTGTTCGAGGACAACGCCGAGTTCGGATTTGGCATGCGCGTGGCGCTCGATCAGCAGAAGGCGTTTGCTGAGACTCTGCTGACGCGGGTGGCGCACCTGGTTGGCGACGAACTCACCAGCGTGCTACTTACCGCGTCGCAGAAGACCGAGCCCGAAATCAACGCACAGCGCGAGCGGGTGAAGATCCTGAGGGAGAAGCTGGCCGGCATCGACTCAAGTGACGCGCGCAATCTGTCGGCGATTGCCGACTTGTTGACGCGCAAGAGTGTGTGGATCCTGGGCGGCGACGGCTGGGCGTTCGACATCGGCTTTGGCGGACTGGATCACGTGCTGGGCTCGGGCAAGAACGTGAACGTGCTGGTGCTTGACACCGAGGTGTATTCGAATACTGGCGGCCAGGCGTCGAAGGCGACCCCGCGCGGCGCGGTGGCAAAGTTTGCCGCGGCCGGCAAGCCGAACAGCCGCAAGGACCTGGCCATGGAGGCGGTGAGTTACGGCTCCGTCTACGTTGCGCAGGTGGCGATGGGCGCGAACGACACGCATGTGATCAAGGCCTTCCAGGAGGCCGAGGCGCACGAAGGGCCGTCGATCATCATCGCGTACTCAAGCTGCATCGCGCACGGCTACGACCTGGTGCATGGACTCGAACAGCAGAAGCTCGCTGTGCAGTCCGGCTACTGGCCCCTGATGCGTTATAACCCGGCACTTCGCGAAGACGGGCAAGAATCCGTTCCAACTGGATTCGAAGGCGCCTTCGATCCGCCTGAAGGACTATGCCTATCGCGAAGCGCGTTACACCATGCTCGCGCGCGGAAACCCGGAACTGGCCGCCGAACTCTTGAAGGATGCGCAGGACGACGTGGAGCGCCAGTGGCGCGTCTACAGCGCCCGTGCCGGCATGCCGGGCCGTGGCGAAACCCCGCATATCGCTCCGCTGGAAAAGGCGAGCGAAAAACCGGAGCCCGTACTTGCCGGAGGGACGAAATGATCGACCTTAAAACGACTTACCTGGGCCTGCCGCTCAAGGGGCCCATCGTGGTTAGCTCGACTCCGCTGTCGGAGACGCTGGATAATGCGCGCCGGATGGAAGACGCCGGCGCGTCGGCGATCGTGCTGACATCGCTGTTCGAGGAGCAGTTGGTGCTCGAGTCGCAAGCGCTGGACGAAGATCTTTCGCGCGGCACCGATTCGTTCGCCGAGTCGCTGCATTACCTGCCGGAGCAGGCCGACTATCGCATGACGCACGAGGTTTATCTGGACTATCTGCGGCGCGCGAAAGAGGCCGTGAGCATTCCTATCCTGGCCAGCCTCAACGGCGCCACCAGCGGCGGCTGGCTGCGATACGCGCGGGAGATGGAGCAGGCCGGCGCCGACGCTATCGAACTGAATACCTATGCGCTGGCCACCGACCGCAGCCAGACGTCACGCGAGGTCGAAACGCAGTTGCTCGACCTTGTCGAAGGCGTCTGCCGGGCGGTGAAGGTGCCGGTTTCGGTCAAGCTGTCGCCATCCTTTACCAGCATTCCGCACCTGGTGGCGTGCCTGGAAGACGCGGGCGCCCGAGGCGTGGTGCTGTTCAACCGCTTTTATCAGCCTGATTTTGATATCGAAGCGCTGGAGGTGCGGCCGTCGCTGCACTTCTCCACGCCCTCGGAACTGCTTCCGCGGCTGCACTGGGCTGCGATTCTCTATGGGCATACCAGCATGGATATTGCCATTACCGGCGGAGTTCACTCGGCCGAAGATGTGCTGAAAACGGTGATGGCAGGCGGCACCGTGGCGATGATGGCGTCGGCGCTGCACATTCACGGCATCGAGCATGTCCAGCGCGTGCTGGCCGATCTCGAATACTGGCTGGAGAAGCGCGAGTATGCGTCTCTGGCCGTGACGCGCGGATGTCTGAGCCGCCGGTCTGTACCCGATACTTCACCTTTCGACCGCGGCAACTATATCAAGACGCTGAGCTCGTATAGCCTGCGGCAGACTGTGGCAGCGTTCTAATTCGTAATTTCAATTGAAGCAAGTCCGGCTGCACTCGATGAGTGCAGCCGTTTTCTTTTGTACCTGCGACAGAATGGAAGGGGGGTTGGCAGACTGCGGCGCGGTCGCTATGATTCCCTTCGAAGCACGACAGAGGGATCGCAATGAAACGAAACGCAGGCGTTGTGTGTGCGATAGCGGCGGCATTGTTGGCAAGTGCGAGCGGAGTGACAGCGCAGGCTCCGGAAAAGTATGAGCCCACCATCGAGTCGCTCGATAAGCATCCGTTGCCGCAGTGGTACGCCGGCGCAAAGCTGGGCATCTTCATTCATTGGGGACTGTACTCGGTGCCGGGCTGGGCGCCGCTGAACCATCCCGACCATGACTTTGCTTCAACCGACTACATCAAGTACAACCCATATGCCGAGTGGTATCTGAACGTGCTGCGCATTCCGGGCTCGCCTACCCAGCAATACCATCGCGAGCACTATGGGAACCAGGGCTACTACGATTTCGCGCCCGAGTTCAACCGCGAATCGAAGAAGTGGAATCCCGATGCGATGGCGGCCGTGTTCAAGGAGGCCGGCGCGCGCTACGTGGTGCTGACGAGCAAGCATCACGAGGGATTTACGCTATGGCCGAGCGCAACGGCGAATCCGTCCCCGAGCCTGAAGCCGGAACAACTGCATGCCGGGCGCGACATCGTGGGCGACCTCACGACCGCCGTTGAAAAGCAGGGCATGAAGATGGGCCTCTATTACTCGGGCGGCTACGACTGGACATTCAACACCGGGCCGATTCAGGCGCCGACAGACTACGAGACGGTCAAGCCGCAGAGCAAGGCGTACGGCGACTACGCGTATGCGCAGATTCATGAACTGATCGAGAAGTATCATCCGATGCTGCTGTGGAACGACATTGACTGGCCGAAGACCGGCCGCGCACTGCAGGTGGAAGCGGACTACTACAACGCGATTCCGGATGGCGTGATCGACGACCGTTTCGGCGTGAAGCATGCGGATTTCAAGTCGCCGGAGTACCAGAAGCTGGACAAGATCAGCGAGAAGAAATGGGAAGAGTGCCGCGGGTTGGGGCGGTCGTTTGGCTACAACCGTGCGGAGGGCGAGAAAGAGACAATCGCGCCGGACGAGTTGATTGCGCTGCTGGTGGACATCGTCAGCAAGAACGGCAACCTGCTGCTGGATGTGGGTCCCGAAGCGAACGGGACGATTCCGCCGGTGCAGATGGAGCGGCTGAAGGAATTGGGCGCGTGGCTGAAACAGAACGGCGAAGCGATTTACGATACAACGCCGTGGACCCACGCGCAGGCGAAGAGCGCTGAAGGCGATGACGTCCGCTACACGCGCAAGGGCGACGACCTCTATGTGACGGTGCTTGGAAAGCCGAAGGCGCAGACGATTACGCTGGCGGATGTTCCGGCAAAGCAGGGGGTGAAAGTAAGCCAGCTCGGCGGCGCGGATTCCCTCAAGCGCGACGCCGGACGGGAACGGATTGAAGATTTCGCTGCCGGCACAACTGAAAGGCGACTACGCCTATTCGTTCAAACTGGCGGGCTATCTGCGCTGAGGTTCGTCAGCGCAGAACTGGCTGGACCGTGAGTTCGAGCAACGCCTGCGCGTCGGGAAGGACGGCCTGCACCGGCGCGCTGAGCTCTTCGCCCAACTCGATGGAGCCGGCGCCAATCGTCAGCAGGCAGGCTCTTTGCGGCGTGGCGTCATAAAGATCCTGCGCCAGGCGAAGCAACTCGGCAGCGCCAAGAGTGTGCGTAGCAATGACTCCCGGCTCCGAGGCCCCGACCTCGCGAAGCAGAAGCTGTCCGGCACCCTGATCGAGCGAGCAGTCGATGAACAGGACCGACTCGGCATGGGCGATGTCCAGCGCCAGGTCCGGGGTCCACTGCTGACGCGCAATCGCGCGCACGCCCGGTTCGCCGGCGAAGCGCTCTTCGGCCCATGAGCAAAGAAAAGGTCCGATGCCATCATCTCCGCGGAGCGTGTTTCCGCAGGCGAGGATGAGGCACCGGACCGAGGGAGTATCCATGCCGTATCTAACGAATTACCTTGTCGACAACTTCGCCATCGGCTGAGAGTAGCGTCATGGCAAGCGGCATCTGGCCAAAGGCGTGCGTGGAACAGCTCAGGCACGGGTCGAAGGTGCGGATCACGGCCTCGACGCGGTTCAGTGCGCCTTCAGTGAACTTGCCGTTGCGCACGTAGGCTTTCGCGGCCTGCAGCACGCCCATGTTCATCGCGTAATTGTTGTGCCCGGTGGCCACAACCAGATTGGCCCAGACCATCTTCCCGTCGTCGTCCACCTTGTAGTGATGATGCAGCGTTCCCCGCGGGGCCTCGCTCTGGCCCGCGCCTTCCAGCCGGTTCACGCCGGCCGTGGCGCGCACGTGCTTTTCGAGAATGCGCGGATCGGCGAGGATCTCTTCGATCTTTTCGATTCCGTAAAGCACCTCGATGAGGCGGGCGTGATGATAGTGGAACGAACTCTCCACCGGTCCTTGAGCGATCTGCTTGAACTCGGTTAGCTCTGTCTCAGCCAGCGGAGTGCCCATGCGCTTGACGATGTTGAGCCGGGCCAGCGGACCCACGCGATAGCTGCCCTGCGGATAACCGAGCGGCTTGTAGTAGACGAACTTCGTGTAGGAATACGGCTCGACGGCCTCGCCAATCAAATCAGGGAACTGCGTCGCAGTGATGCCGTCCTCGACAGTCTTCCCTTTGGCATCGATCAGCCGTAAGGCGCCATCGGTGAATTCAATCGACTCGTCTTCATTGATCAAGCCGAGATACATCGACGGGAAGTTCGCGAAGACCTCGATCTCCGCTTTGAAGTTGGAGGCAATCTGCTTGTAGGCGGCCAGGGCCAGCTTCACGTTGGCATACGCCTCCGGCATCATGGCGAGTATCTCGTCGCGATTCGTGGCGGAGAGCGGCTCGGTAACACCGCCGGGAATCACCCACCCAGTATGGATGCGCTTTGAGCCGAGCAGTTCAATGACGCGCTGGCCGAAGCGGCGCAGACCTATGCCGGCGCGGCCCAGCTCGGGTTTCTGCGCAGCCAC
This sequence comes from uncultured Acidobacteriota bacterium, assembly GCA_963819365.1. Classification (GTDB taxonomy): domain Bacteria; phylum Acidobacteriota; class Terriglobia; order Terriglobales; family Acidobacteriaceae; genus Telmatobacter. The sequence goes on along the minus strand of CAWFVY010000010.1, from coordinate 81,062 downwards.
GCCGAAGATGTGGCGCGCAGCCGGGTCCGATTCCATGCCCAGAAGCAGATCGGGCGAGGAGAGGTGGAAGAAGCTCAGCGCGTGCGACTGCACCATCTGCGCAAGATTCAGAACGCGCCGCAACTGCGCGGCGGTATGCGGAATGCGCACCGACATGATGGCTTCGCAGGCCTTGGCGGACGCAACGAGGTGCGAGACGGGACAGATTCCGCAGATGCGGGCCATCAGTGCCGGCATCTCGTAGAATGGGCGTCCTTCGCAGAAGCGCTCGAATCCGCGCACCTGCGTCACGTGGAAGTGCGCGTCCTCAACCTCGCCCCGGTCGTTGAGTTGGATGGTGATCTTGCCGTGGCCTTCAAGGCGTGTGACGGGATCTATGGTGATGGTCTGGCTCATGACTGTCTCGATCCTTCAGGCTCCGAAGCGGGTGAGTGCCGGAATGTCCAGCGGTTCTCCATTGATGATCGCGGTAAGCGCGGCATGAAAAGTGTCGGCCGAGGGCGGGCAGCCGGGAAGGAACACATCCACTTCCACGTATTCGTGGACGGGCCTGACCACCTTGAGCAGCTTCGGCACAACCACGCACGGAATCTGCGGCTGCAGCGTTACATTCTCAATGTAGGCGCGATTGAGAATCGGCTCGGGGCCGATGGGATTGCGCATCGAGGGCACATTGCCGGTGATGGCGCAGTCGCCTATGGCGATGAGCATCTTCGTGTGCGCGCGGATCTTTCTGATCTTGACTTCGTCATCGACCGAAGCTACGGCCCCTTCAACAAGGGTGATATCGACCTGGTCAGGGAATTCCTTTGTGTCCACGAGTGGGCTGTAGACAATATCCACGAGCTCCGCCAACTGGAGCAGCCGTTCGTCCATGTCGAGAAACGACATGTGGCATCCCGAACATCCATCGAGCCATGCTGTTGCAAGTTTCAGTTTGCTCATTGCGCTTCCCTCATCAGGTTCAGGTAGGGCAGAAAGTCAGGGTACTTGGGGTGATCGGAACCAACCTTGCTCTTGTCGAACAGGGCTCCGGTGGGGCATACCTGCACACATTTGCCGCACCGTGTGCATGTCGATTCGCCCCAGTTCGCATGCAAGTCGGCGACGATCATCGAGTCGGTTCCGCGGCCCATCACGTCCCATACATGGGCGCCTTCAATCTCCGCACAGACGCGGACACAGCGGGTGCACATGATGCAGCGATTGTGGTCGAGGGTGAAGCGCTCGTGTGAGGCGTCGACGGGGAGATCCGGATTGCGATAGGGCAGGCGCACGTGCGTCAGTCCCTGGCTCTGCGCCAGAGACTGCAGTTCGCAATGGCCGTTGGCCACGCACACTGCGCAGACGTGGTTGCGCTCGGCGAAGAGCAGTTCCAGAATCATGCGGCGATGTCTCTGCAGCCGCTCGGATTGGGTGACGACTTCCATGCCTTCGTAGATGGAGGTGACGCAGGCAGGGAAGAGCTTGGGGCTGCCTTTGATCTCGACGACGCAAATACGGCACGCGCCGACATCGGAAAGGCCTTCGAGATGGCAGAGCGTGGGAATCTCGATGCCGTTCTCCCGCGCTACTTCCAGAATGCTCTGGCCGGCGCGGGCGCTTACGTTCTTGTCATCGATGAAAAGGGTTTTGACGTCGACAACCGGAGTCATGCCAGCACCTCCTGTGTGAGTGCAGCGGGCGCGGGTGCTTGAATGTTGCAGACTCCGGCCGGACAGCGTTTGTGCACAATGTGCTCGATGTATTCGTTTTTGAAGTAGCGCAGGGTGCTAAGCACGGGGTTAGGTGCGCTCATGCCCAGGCCGCAGAGGCTGGTCTCCTTGATGGTGCCGCAAAGATCGACCAGCAGGTCCAGGTCGGCCATGGTGCCGGACCCATTGCAGATGCGCGTGAGTAGCGTGTGCATCTGCGCGGTGCCCGCGCGGCAGGGAATACATTTGCCGCAGGACTCAGTCATGCAGAACTCGATGAAGAAACGGGCCACGTTGACCATGCAGGAGGTGTCGTCCATGACGATCATGCCGCCGGAGCCCATCATGGAGCCGGCGCCGATGAGCGCGTCATAACTGATGCCGAGATCCAGAAGTTCGTTCGGGATGCAGCCGCCTGAAGGCCCGCCGGTCTGCACGGCCTTGAATTTATGCCCGTCGGGAACGCCGCCGCCGATTCCTTCGATGATCTGGCGAAGACTCATGCCCATGGGCACTTCGACGAGGCCGGTGTTAGTGATCTTTCCGGTCAGCGCGAAGACTTTGGTGCCCTTGCTGCGCTCCGAACCCAAGGAGGAAAACCAGGCCGCCCCCTTGCGGATGATCGGCGCGATATTGGCAAAGGTCTCAACGTTGTTGATCAGGGTCGGCTTGCTCCAGAGCCCGCTCACAGCCGGATAAGGCGGACGAGGCTTGGGCGTGCCGCGGCGGCCTTCGATGGACGCGATCAGAGCCGTCTCTTCGCCGCAGACAAACGCGCCTGCGCCGAGGCGGATTTCGACGTCGAAGCTGAATTGCGTATTGCAGATGTTGGAACCCAGCAGGCCGCGACGGCGCGCGTCCCGCAGGCTGGCCTGGAGCCTCTGCACGGCGAGCGGATACTCCGCACGCACATAGATGTAACCCTTGCAGGCGCCCACCGCGTAAGCGCCGATGGCCATGCCTTCCAAAACGCGTTGAGGATCGCTCTCGAGCACGCTGCGGTCCATAAATGCGCCGGGGTCGCCCTCGTCACCGTTGCAGATTACGTACTTGAGGTCGCCCATGGCTTTCGCCACAGTGCCCCACTTCAAACCGGTGGGATAACCGCCGCCGCCACGGCCGCGCAGTCCGCTCTCGGTGATCTGCTTGACCACGTCGTTCGGCTCCATCTCGGTAAGGACCTTCACCAGAGCCTTGTAGCCGTCGCGGGCAATGTAGTCGTCGATGCGCTCGGGATCGATGTGCCCGGAGTTCTCAAGAACCACGTGCACCTGGTCTTCAAAGTGCTCGCGCAGGTCGCACTGGAGCTCCGCAACCGGATCGCCGCCGAGGGCATTGACGATCTTCTCCGCATGAGCGGCATTCACATGCTGGTAAAGGGTTTCGTCGGGGTCCACCAGTACCAGAGGTCCGGCCGCGCACAGACCCATGCAGCCCGTGCGGCGCACAAATGCCCTCTTGCCGCTCTTCTCAACCTCTTTGGTCAGGGCGTCCCTGAGCTGATCCGAGTGCTGGCTCAGGCAGCCGGTGCCCATGCAGACGTTGATCTCCTGGTCGTATTTCGAGTATTCGAGGCGAACGGATTCCGCAATCTGTTCGAGTTCTTCGAGGTTCATTCGACCGCCCACCTTTCGAGTTGCTCGATCATCTGTTCGCACGACATCTGGCCCTGCAGTTCTCCATCGGTCAGAACCACGGGAGCACGTCCGCAGGCGCCCACGCAGCGGGCCGTCATCAGGCTGATTTTGCCGTCTTTTGTGGTGTTGCCCTGGGTGACGCCAACCTGCTTTTCGGCCGAGGCGAGCAGCTTGTCGGTGCCCTTGATGTAGCAGGCGGTTCCGGTGCAGACGGTCAGAGTGTGCTTGCCGGGCGGCTTGAGGCTGAAATAGTGATAGAACGTGACAACCCCATAGGCCTGGCTCAACGGCACGCGCAAAGACTGCGCGACAAAGCGGATAGCCTCGTCATCGAGGTAGCCGAACGATGATTGGACAGTATGGAAGGTTTCAATCAATGCGTGACGGGCGAACCCGTTTTTACGCATCGTGCCGTTGACGATCTTCCAGCGCTTATCGTCACTGGGCAGCGGGGGCGGTGTAAAAGCTGGCACATTTCCTCCCGATCGCGCGACCTCAAAAATCGCCCACAAATTTCGTGCGGCGATGCTTACTGCAAGTCGCGTGGCTCCTTTATAGGCTCAAATCGACACGACTGCCCGTGATACCTGTCACGGTTCGACGTAATGTATTTCACATTGGGAAGAATGTTTCCGACCCGGCAGAAAGGACGCTGGCAGATTTGCCAGCACTGGTTTCGCATATTCGTACTGATCAGATGTCTGCGAAAAAGCTGGCACTCTGCCTTCAGCCCAGTTGCGGCAGGCGGTCCGAGATGCCAAAAAGGAAGATCACCCCGATGATGCAGCTATAAGCCGCTCCGGCCCACGCAATGGCGTGGTAGAACCGCGGGTGAAACGCGCCGGACTTGAATGCTCCGCCAAGCGATGCGGTCATCAGGCCGTTCATCGCCACCAGCCCGACGCAGAACGCCGCCAGCCCCATGAGTCCATTGCCGGTTCCACCCAGGCTCTTTGGCCAGGAAGAACAGCGCAAGCTGGCTGGGCGTCTCCGCGCCGATGCCGTGCAGCATGCCGATCAGGAATACCGATTTCCCGGTATACATCCAGCGAAACCGTTCCGGCTGTGCCAGGTCGCGGTTCCAGGTGCGGCGGATGCGCCACGCGCTCCAGATCAGTCCATTGATGGCGATGGCAAGGCGGCTATCCATGCGGCTGTGGTGATGTCCGTGTTCCTGTTTGCGCAGAATGCCGGCCACCACTCCGATGCCCAGCACGATGAGCGTGACCCCGATCAGCCGTTCGGTCCAGTGATCCAGACCCTCAGGCAGGCCCATGTGCAACTGGAGAACCGCCACTCCGAGGGCTGCCACCATGAATGCGTGACCCAGCGCGTATGTGATCCCTAACCGCAATCCGCTCAACCAGTTGCGCTGCACGGCGGTGATGTCGGAGATAGCCGCCAGATGGTCGTAGTCGAACCCGTGCCGCAGCCCCAGCACCAGGCAGGAACCCAGCGCGGCATCGAGTTTCCAGTCGCCGGTAAGCAGCATCACCCCTGAAGTATAGAGCAGAAGCTTCTCGCTCCGGTCAGCGTCATCCGTCACTCAACGAATCGCCTTCAGACCTGTCTGCGCCAGCCATTTGCGGAACCACGGTGCCGCCGCGAAGCGCCATCTCGTAACCGCTGTAGTCGATGTCGATGGTGGTTTGCCCCAGCAGCCAGCTTCCCGCCACAGCCGTCGCACGGGTCGCCATGGGAAGCCCGTTCATGTTGGCGTACTGGCGCGACACCTGGGTGGCGCCGGCAAGCACGGAAGCAGCCTTCGATGCCACCCCCTCCAGCTTGACGATGGATCCGTCCTGCGCGTCCACCCAGATGGTCCCGCGAAACAGGTACGGCGAGCTCTTCTTCGGCACAATCGCCACCACTCTGCACGCGCGTCCGTCCACCGCTGTCAACGCCTTTGACAGTCATGCTGTAGTTCGCCGTGGTCAGCAATGCCTGCGGGCGATTGGCAGGCTGGGTCATCAGGCGTTCGCTGTCGAGAATGCGGCCGAGGACCTCCTTCAGCAACAGGTCCGATCCGCTTTGGGACACGATGACGAAGCTCTTCCCGGATTCCTTGCGGTACGTCGTCTTCACCATCATCTGCGCCGCGGGGTGAGTCTTGTCCGCGCCGCGATACACGCGGTAAGCGCTCTGTGACGGTGTACCCCAGAAGGTTCTCGTCACGCGCCGCAACAGATGCGTCGATCTTCTGAATGATCGGCGCATGGTCATCTTGTTGCGCAGGAGCCATGGTGGGAAACAGAGCGGTCGTCAAAAAGCAAATTGTGATGGCACAGATTGCGGCGATATTTCTGAGGCGAAGGGAACTTGGATTCACCATGAGTTAATTACCGGTTCGACGTACAGAATACGACGAGGAAAGCGGCCTGGAAGATTCTGCCTCAGAAACTCTGAACCCCAGCCATGCCGCGATTCGGCATAGCTGGGGTTCGTGGGCTGGGCAATCCGCTCGCAGGCGGGCCGCCGGATGAGTTAGTCGTGAGCTGCGGAGGCCTGAGCCTTGGCGCCGCGAACAGCCGCCAGAAACGCATGCGACCGAAGCCGGCGGAGGAACCTTGCCCGTGAGAACCTGGCGCTCCGTCACATTAGGACCGTACACAGCCGTCATCGAATCCTGGTCATTGTGGACCGCCGCGCCGTTCAGAGTCAGGCCGGCGAAAACGCCCTTGGCGCGCGAGTAGGTGAGAATCTCGGCGTTCATCTTCCAGTCGGTGTCAGCCGAAGCGTGACGCCCAACCGGTCCCGCCGCCGCGGAAGCATCGCCGCCGATCTTGAACTTGCTCTCCAGCAGATGCTGCATGCCCTTGTCGTTCTGGAAGATCATGACCAGGTCAATGCCTTCCACGCCGATCTGAAGGCCCCAGCTTCCACCTGCGACCGAGAAGAACGCCGGAGCGCTCCAGCCGTTCGCGGTGCGGCAGGTTGCCACGCCGCGGCCGCCTTCAGCGCCGAACACGAATCCGCCCTTCATCATGTGCGGAACCACGGCCACGCACTTGGCGTGTTCCATCACTTCCTGCGGGACGCCCTTGTCGGGTGCTCCCATCACTGCATGCAGCACTGCGGCCGCGTTGTCCAGACGGTCTGTGGCCGCTTCGTTGGGCGTCTTGTCAGCGGCCCAACCCAGGCTCGCTATGCCCAGCACCGCGCTCATAACCATTATTTGCTTCTTCATAGATCTATTCTCCTGAACTCGTCCTTGAACTCGTTGCGACAGCGGAACTGCTGTGGTGCGGGCGTCAAAGCCCACCAATTTCGCCGCAGTGCAGACGCACGGCGCGGCCTCGACTGCTGTTGAGTTAAATGGCTCTGGCACCTTTTGGTTGCTCCGGGCACTGTTTCCCGCATCGTGTGGCCATGATGAAAAGCCCCATAAACAAAGAGGATGTGCCGCGCAGCGCGCCTGCGGTATGCTGGCCTAGCCATCGACAGCGAGACCACATTGGACTCTTCTTCCGCATCCCGGCGAATTCGCAAGTCTGTGCGCGTTCGCGGAGTGGTGCAGGGCGTTGGCTTTCGCCCTTTCGTCTATCGCCTGGCCACGCAGAACTCACCTCGGCGGCCTCATCGGCAACGACACCGACGGCGTGACCATCGAGATCGAAGGCGCCGAGCCTGCGGTCGCTGACTTTCTTGACACGACTCGACTCTGAAGCTCCGCCCATCTCGCGCATCGATTCCGTCGCAGTCGAGGATCTTGCACCCACCGGCGAAACCGCATTCACCATCGTGCACAGCCAGGTGCTCGGCCAGGTCAGCACCGGCATTCCTGCCGACGCCGCCACCTGCGCCGATTGCCTGCGCGAACTGCTCGATCCGCACGATCGCCGCTATCGCTATCCGTTTCTCAACTGCACCAACTGCGGCCCGCGCTTCACCATCACGCGCCGCATTCCGTACGACCGCCCGCAGACATCGATGGCCGCGTTCCCCATGTGCGCCGCCTGCCAGGCCGAGTATGACGATCCGCTCAACCGCCGCTTTCACGCGCAGCCCAATGCCTGCTGGGACTGCGGTCCGCAACTCTGGCTCGAGTCGCCACAGAGGCGAACCGATCGCGTCCGCCGATCCCATCGCGCAGTGCATTGACGACTGCTCGCCGGCCGCATCATGGCCATCAAGGGCATCGGCGGATTCCATCTTGCCGTCGATGCGACCAATGAAGCCGCCGTGATGCGCCTGCGCGAACGCAAGCATCGCTACGGCAAGCCGCTGGCCGTGATGGTCCGCGACATGGACGCGCGCACGTGCCCTGTGCGCTCATCGGCGACGAAGAAGCCGCGCTGCTGCAGACGCCGGCTCGTCCCATCGTGCTGGCTCGCGCGCGCGCCGGCAACTGGCATCGCGGCCTCGGTCGCGCCCGGCATTCCCTGGCTCGGCATTTATCTGCCCTATGCGCCGCTGCAGCATCTGCTCTTTGCCGACCCTCGCGTGAGCGCCCTCGTGATGACCAGCGCCAACCTCAGCGAAGAGCCCATCGCCATCGACAATGACGAAGCCCGCGCGCGCCTCGGCAACATCGCCGACGCATTCCTGATGCACAATCGCGAAATCCTGCAGCGCTGCGACGATTCCGTTGCCGCCATCGTCGACGGCGCGCCGCAACTCATTCGCCGCGCGCGCGGATATGTGCCGCTCGGCATCGATCTGCCCATGGAATCGCCGCCGCTGCTCGCCGTCGGCGGCCACCTGAAGAGCGTCTTCACGCTTGCGCGCGGCCGCTTCGCCTATCAGAGCCAGCACCTCGGCGATCTCGAAAACCTCACCGGCCTCGACTTCTTCACCGAGTCCCTCGCGCACCTCATGCGCACCTTCGAGATCGAGCCGAAGACTGTTGTGCACGACCTTCACCCCGGCTATCTCTCGACCACGTGGGCGAAGCAATGGGCCGCGGACCACAACCTGCCCACCATCGCCGTGCAGCATCATCACGCGCACATCGCCGCCTGCATGGCCGAGCATGCGATCGATGGGCCGGTCATCGGCCTCTCGCTCGATGGCACCGGCTACGGCACGGACGGCCGCATCTGGGGCGGGGAAGTGCTCATCGCTGACTTCGAACGCATTCGAGCGCTTCGCGCATCTCGATTACGTCGCACATGCCCGGCGGCGACGCCGCCGTGCGCGAGCCCTGGCGCATGGCGCTACGCGCATTTGCTGGCTGCGGGCTTTGCTGAAGGCGAAGCCCGCGAACTCGCTGGGCGCACCGAGCAGGAAGCCCGCCTGCTATCCCGCATGATCGAACGCGGCATCAACGCGCCGCTCACATCAAGCCTGGGCCGCTTGTTCGATGCTGTCGCTGCCGTCGTTCTCGATCGACGCGAAGTGGACTACGAAGCGCAAGCCGCCATCGAACTCGAAGGCATTGCGATCGACGAGCCCGATGGCATCACCGGATATGAGACTCAGCTGTGACCGCTGCCGACGGGTCGAAGCGTGAGCCCATGCGCATCAGCGCATCTCCACTCTGGCGCGAACTTCGTCGCGCGACCTGCGCGAGCGGGGTCAGCAAGTCGTCGCATCGGCGCCCGCTTCCACGCAGGCATCGCGAACGCGCTTCCTGCGCGCAGCCACCGCCGCGCGCGCAGCCACCGGCATCCGCACGGTCGCCATGAGCGGCGGCGTCATGCACAACCGCCGCCTCACCCGCTTGTTGAGAAGGGATCTTGAATCAGAAGGCTTTGAGGTCTTCACCCATCGCCGCGTCAGTCCCGGCGACGGCGGCCTCAGCTACGGCCAGGCCATCATTGGCGCAGCAAAACTCCACTAACCACTAACTCACTAACCAACTCCGCTCACCCCAGACAGCCGCACCAGTTCCTGCGCTTCTTTGCCGCGGGCCCAGGATCGAAATCCGCGGAAGCCGTCCCCGCACCATCGCCACTTCATCGCAGCGGTGCAGCCGCGGGCAGCTCTGGCAATCCTTGAAGATCTTGTCAGGCAGGTCCGCCTTGTCTTCCACCGCGCGAAATCCATACTTGAAAAAGAAATCCGGAATGCGCGTGAACAGGCACACGGACTGGATGCCGTGGTCGTCGGCCTCTTCAATCAGCGCCGTCAAAATCCGCCCGCCCGCGCTCTGGCCTTTTGCTTCGGGCTTCACGACGATCGAACGCACTTCGCACAGATGCGGCCCGTACAGATGCAGCGCGCCGCATCCGAGAAACACGCCGCCGTCCGACTCAGCCACCGTGAAATCGCGGATGTTCTCGCAGATCTCCGCGAAGCTGCGCTTCAACAGCGTGCCGTCGCCCGAAAGCGAGTTCACCAGGTCGTACACATTGGAGGCATCCTGCAGCCGCGCCTTACGCACCAGCATGAACGGCCTCCTCTGCGGACCCCGTCAGCGCCGCCACGCGCGCACGCGCTGCTTCCAGCGCCTCGCGCACGCGATCCCGCGCGGTTCCACCAATCACATTGTGGCAATCGAGCGTGGCATTCAATCCAACCGCGTTGAAGAAGTCGCCTTCAAATTCCTCGCCGAACTGCCGCAGCTCATCCAGCGACAACTCGCCAAGCTCTACGCCCTTTTCCAGCGCATAGCGCACCGCGTTGCCGATCTTCTCGTGCGCCGTCCGGAAGGGAACACCCTTGTGCACAAGATAGGTGGCAGCAGCCATCGCGTTCAGATAGCCGGTCTGCGCGGCCGTGTGCATACGCTCGAAGTTGAACTCCAGCGCGGAAGTAAACCGCGCCACAAGCCTCAGCATCTGCGGCACGAAATCCACTGCAAACGCCGGCTCCTGCGTCTCCTGCATGTCCTTATTGTAGGCGAGAGGCAATCCTTTGATCTGCAGCGTAACGGCCTCGGCCGCGCCGTGAATGCGTCCAACCTTCGCGCGCAACAACTCCGTCAGATCCGGATTCTTCTTCTGCGGCATCGCACTCGATCCCGTCGAAAACGCCTCGGGCAAGATTCACGAATCCAAACTCCGCCGTCGCAAACAGCGTGATCTCTTCCGCAAAGCGGCTCGCATGCAGACCCGACAAACGTCAGTGCCTGCAGATACTCCAGCACGAAATCGCGATCGCTGGTCGCATCCATCGAGTTTGCGGTGGGCGCAGTGAAGTTCAGCTCGCGCGCCGCAATCGTGCGATCGAGCGCCAGCGTCGCACCGGCAATCGCTCCCGACCCCAGCGGACAATAATTCAGCCGATCCGCGCAATCCTGCAGCCGCCCGGCATCGCGCAGCAGCATCTCCACATACGCCTGCAGCCAGTGCGCCACCAGCACGGGCTCCGCGCGCTGCAGATGCGTGTAGCTCGGCATCACCGCATCGCCGGCCGCATGCGCCAACTCAATCAGCGCGCTCAGCCCATGCCGCCAGCCCTTCGACAACCAGCGCCGATCTGCTTACGCACATACAGGCGCAGGTCCGTCGCAATCTGCTCGTTGCGGCTGCGGCCCGTATGCAGTTTGCGCCCCACGGATCCCACGCGCTCCACCAGCGACAACTCGACGTAGTGATGAATATCCTCAGCGACCGCGTGATCGCGCACCTTCGCCTTGCCCGCGTCCGATGCATAATCACCTGCGATCGCATCGAGCGCCGCGCGGAGCTCCGCTCGTTCACTCTCCGTAATTACGCCGGCTGCGCAGAGTGCAGAGGCATGCGCCTTGCTGGCCGCTACTTCTTCTTCAAGCAGGCGCCAGTCAAACACAATCGATCGCTGCCACTGCTCGAACTCCGCATCCAGCGGCTCGCGAAACCGTCCCGACCACATCTTCCCGGATTGTTGTTCGTTCGAACTCAATGTTTAACCAACTCCTCGGCCACCACTTCAGCCCAGCTCACAATGCATTCGATGATCAGCGCGTTCAAAAGTCCAGCCGCCGGATGTCCAGCGGCTGACGAATCCTGAGACCAGGTCGGACGCTATCCGTTGAACGCATCCACGTTTGCCAGCCCGCCGAGCAAAAGCAGCAGCAAAGCCTTCTGCGCGTGCATGCGATTCTCCGCCTGGTCGAACACGATCGACTGCGGCCCATCGAGCACCGCATCCGTCACTTCCGCATTGCGCCGCGCAGGCAGGCAATGCATGAACACCGCATTTGAATTGGCCTTCGACATCAGCGCTTCGTTCACCTGGAACGGCCGGAAGATCGGCGCGCGCTTGGTCGACTCGTGCTCGAAGCCCATGCTCACGCACACGTCCGTGTACACGGCATCGGCGCCTTCCACCGCCGCCTGCGGATCCTGCGTCAGCTTCAATTCGCAGCCGTTCGCCTCCGCAATCTCGCGCGCCTTCGTGACAATTTCGATATCCGGCGAGTAGCCGCGCGGGGTGGCGATGGTCACGTTCGCGCCAAGCTGTGCGCCCGTCAGCATCAGCGAGTGGCACACGTTATTTCCGTCGCCCACGTAGGTGAAGTTCAATCCCGCTGCCGACCCAAAGTGCTCTTCGAGCGTCATGAAATCCGCCAGTGCCTGGCAGGGATGCTCGAAATCCGACAGGGCATTGATCACCGGCACGCGCGAGTTCGCCGCCATCTCCGTGATGGTGTCGTGCGCGTAGGTACGCAGCACAATCGCATCCACCCAGCGCTCCACATTGCGCGCCACGTCGGCAATCGACTCGCGCTCGCCCAGCGGCGAGCTCGTGCAGTCGACAAAGATCGCGTTGCCGCCCATGGTGTTGAGCCCGGTCTCAAAGCTCAGCCGCGTGCGCAGGCTGGCCTTTTCGAACATCAGCACCATCTGCTTCGCGTCCAGCGCGCGCCGATACTCGCGCGGATTACGCTTCACTTCGTGACCGAGCTTCAGAATCGCGCGCACTTCTGCGCTCGACAAATCGCCGATCGAACAAAGGTCCTCGCCGGCGAGCCGAACCGCGGCGTTCAAAATGTCGGAATCGTTGTGCACCGGCACCTCCGGTTCCTTGCGTAAAAGCATTGCTCTGCTAGCCACGGTTCTGTCCTCCTGCGGCTTGTGAATTGTGCGCGCCGGCAAATGCGGCCGCGTGTTCCGTAAAAATCTCATCGAGAGCGGCGATCGCCGTGTCCACCTGCGCCCGCTCCAGAATGTAAGGCGGCAGAAAGCGCAGCGTCGTGTCGCTCGTGCAGTTGATGACGATGTGCCGCTTCAGCATCTCCGCAACCGTCAGCTTTGCCAGGTCCGCCGAATCCAGTTCCGCGCCGATCATCAGCCCCTTGCCGCGCACGTCGACGATGCTCTCGTGCTTCTTCGCGAACCCGCGCAGCTGATCCATGAAGTACTCGCCCACCTCCGTCGCATGCGCCAGCAGGCCGTCCTTCTCCAGCGTGTCGATCACCGCAATCGCCACAGCGCATGCCAGCGGTCCGCCACCGAAGGTCGTTCCGTGCATGCCCGCATGAATCGCGCGCGCCGCCTCTTCCGTGCAACAAATCGCGCCCAGCGGAATGCCACCCGCCAGAGGCTTCGCCAGCGTCGGTCACATCCGGCTGAATGCCGTAATGCTGATACGCGCACCACTTGCCCGTGCGGCCCATGCCGGCCTGAATCTCATCGACTATCAACAGTGCGCCGGTCGAGTCAGCCAGCTTCCGCGCCTCCGCAAAGAACTCCTGCGAGATGGGGCGAACACCGCCCTCACCCTGAATCGACCTCGACAAGAATCGCGCAGACTTCGTTGGAAAACTTCGCGCGTAGATCGTCAACGTCGTTGAAGCGCACAAACTCGACGCCCGGCACAACCGGTCCGAACGGCTCGCGATACTTTGCCTTGTGCGTCGTCGACACCGAGCCAAACGTGCGTCCGTGAAAGCTCTGCTCGAGCGCCAGGAACTTCGTTCCGATCTGTTTGCCTTCGCTGCGCAGCAGCCCGGCATGCGCGCGCGCCAGCTTCAGCGCGCCTTCCCACGCCTCGGTGCCGGTGTTGGCGAAGAACACGCGATCCATGCCGGTGCGCTCCGTCAGTCGTTGCGCCAGCTCCGCCTGCCCTTCGTGATAGAAGAGGTTCGAAATGTGGATGAGCTTGCGGCTCTGTTCCGCAATCGCACGCTTCGATCGCCGGATGCGCATAACCCAGCGCATTCACGCCAATACCGCTCAGCAGGTCGAGATACCTCTCGCCCTGCTCATCAATCAAATACGCGCCTTCACCGCGGACGAAGAGGATCGGGTTGCGATCATACGTCTGCATCAGCAGCTTTGCCTCGGCGGCGCGAATCTGTTCCAGTCTCGTCAATGTCATCTCTCCTCAGGCCACCATCACTTCTGTGCCGTGCGCCACACGCGCGCTGCACAGGTCGGGAAGAAATCCGGCAGCTTCCGCCGGCAAAATCCGCACGCGCTTCACGCCGTTCAGCAGCGCCTCGCGGCACGCGCCGAGCTTGGGCAGCATGCCGCCCGAAATGATCGCGCTCTTCGCCATCTCCGCAATCTGGTCGATCGATAAGCCAGCGCATCACTTCGCCGTCGCGCCGCGCACGCCCGGCACATCGGTGAGAAACACCAGCGCATCTGCGCGGCACGCAATCGCGCACGCCGCCGCCATCTCATCGGCGTTCACGTTGTAATACTCGCCGTCGAACCCAAGCGCCATCGACGACAGCACCGGCACGCCGCCGAGCTTCCAGATCGCCTCGATCCATCGCGGATCGCTCGCCGCAATCTCGCCCACGAATCCCAGATCCGGCGAGGTCCGCTTCTTGCGCGCACGAAAGATCAACCCATCGCCACCCGACATGCCCATCGCCGGCTGACCCAGCGCGCCCAGCGCAGCCACAAGGCTCTTGTTCACCTTGCCGGCCAGCACCATCAGCGCCACGTCGCGCGTCTCTGCATCGGTCACGCGCAGGCCGTTGATAAACTCGCTCTGCTTGCCCAGCGCCTTCAGCGTTCTGGTCAACTGCACGCCGCCGCCATGCACCACGGCCACCTGGTTGCCGTCGCGCACCAGTTCCGCAATCGCGCGCATCGACCCCTCGAGAAGCACCGGAGTCTCCAGTCCCGCTCCGCCGAGCTTGACTACGAATTTCATTCAAGCCCCTCCGCTTCATCCCAGCCGTACATCACGTTCATGTTCTGCACAGCCTGTGACGACGCTCCTTTCAGCAGGTTGTCGAGACAGCTCACAATCACCGCGCGCCTTCCGTCATGCGAAAGCTGAAAACCGATATCGCAGTAGCCGGTCCGCACCACGTGCTGAATCTGCGGCAATCCGTGCTCGTGAATCCGCACCATCGGGCTCCCGGCAAAAAATTCGCGATACGTATGGAGAACCTGCGCGCGCGTCTGCGGTTGCTTGAACTTCACATATAGGGTCGACAGAATTCCGCGCGGAATCGGCAGCAGATGCGGCGTGAATACAATCTGCTCCGCATCCAGTCCGATCTGCTCCAGCAACTCGCCCGTGTGCCTATGCGTAAACACTCCATAAGCCGACAGGTTGTCTGCCGCATACATGAAGTGCGTCTTCGCCGTCGCCGCCTTGCCCGCTCCACTCACGCCGCTCTTCGCGTCCGCGACGATCCCGTGATCCAGATCCAGCAATCCCGCAGCCACCAGCGGCCGCAGCGGCAGAATCACTGAAGTCGAATAGCATCCCGGATTCGCGACTAACTTCGCGCTGCGAGATCTCGCTGCGATGCAGCTCCGGCATGCCATACACGGCCTGCTGCTGAATCTCCTCAGCCCGCTGCGATCCCTCATCTTCGAATGCATACACCGCGCGATTCGCCGCCTCGTTCAGCCGCCACGCGCCGCTCAGGTCGATCACGCGCATCCCGCGCTCCAGCGCTTCGGGAACCCACTCGCGCGACTGCTCATGCGGCGTCGCCAGAAACAGCAACTGCACATCCAGGTCCGTCAATAGATCCCACGAGAACTGCTGCAGCCGCAGATTTCCGTTGCCCTTGCTGTCGATCAGCCCCGGATGAATCTCGCCCAGCGGAGTCCCGCCGCGCTCCACCGCCTTCTCATCCAGCCGCCCCGCAAACACCGGCGGCGTCCCCTTCAGCCGCGGATGGCGCAGCAGAATCCGCGCAAGCTCAGCGCCCGCGTATCCCGTCACTCCCGATCACCGCTGTCTGCACTGGTCCGCTCATGACTCCAGCATCGTCCTCAACCGGTTCTCAACTTCCGTTGCATGCTTCGCGTCCTGGCAGATCACCAGCACCGTGTCGTCGCCCGCAATGGTTCCCACCACCTCGGGCCACTCTTCGTAATCCAGAGCAGCAGCCACCGGCTGAGCTCCGCCCATTACCGTCCGCACAATCACCTGGTTCATCGCGTGCTTCACGCGCATCCCGAAGCTCTCCAGAACCTCGGCCACCGACGGCGGCCCATCATCTTCTTCGTGCCCCGCGCCGTTTCCATTCCCATTCGGAAGCGCGTATCCGGCAGGCCCTTTGAAGATGCGCATCTCATGAATATCGCGTGAGAGCGTTGCCTGCGTGACTTCAAAGCCGCGCCGGACGCAGCTTGCGCCGCAACTCGTCCTGATTGGTCACGGACGAAGTCGCCACCAGCTCCCGTATCGCGTTGTGCCGCAGGTGCTTCATGAGTGCTGCTTTCCTGACGCAAAATCGAAAGCGCAGCCCCCGCGTGGGACCGCGCATGCATAAATATACATCGAAATGCATAACTATGCAAATCGCTTTTCCACAAAAGTTATGCGCTCGGCAGAGAATTTCCCGTATTGCGAGAAGGGAAAGAAATGCGATCGCGCGGCGTCCGAGAGCCCGCCTAGACAGCCTGCAGCTTTTTCAGCCGCTTGCGCTCGTACATGGCCGCATCCGCGCGGTCCAGCAGGTTTTCGAGCGATTCGTTTCTATTCAGATCCGCGGTCACATGCCCCATGCTGAGGCTGAGACACGGACCGTCGCTCTCATCGCGTTTGCGGGAATCGGCATTCAGCCGTTCCTCGGCCAACTCAATCGCATCCACGCTGAACTGGCCCGCCACCACAAATTCATCCCCGCCAATCCGGCCCAGCACGTCCGTCTCCCTGAAGTTCGTCTTCAGGAACTCCGCGGCCTCCACCAGCAACTGCGAGCCCGCCGCGTGCCCATGCCGATCGTTGATCTGCTTCAGATTGTCCACATCCACAAACAGCACTGAGAACGCCATGCGCGACCGCCGCGCCATGCGGAGCCCCTGTTCCGCCAGCAGATAAAATCCGCGCAGGTTGTAGAGTCCGGTCAGCTCATCGCGAAGGCTGAGGCTCTGGATCTTCCACTCCAGCCGCCGGAACTGCCATGAGACCGCGAGCAACAGCGCCAACGCAACCACGGTCCCCGTGGCCGCCAGAATCGCCGCGGCGTAGTGATCAGGAAACACGTGCGTCCGCGTCATGCGTGCACGCATCAGCTCCCGTGACATCGGCAGCAGCAGCACGATAGGCAGAATGCCGCGCGCCATGCGGCTGCCTATCCCGCGGCCGACAAAGATCGACCAGCGCCCAAACTCAACTCGTCTGCCCACCGCCGCCACAGTCAACAGAAAAAGAGTGACCATGGTAGCGGGCGTCACCTGCCCAGGCGGGGCCTGGCCGAATGTGTGCAGGGCGCCAAACATCGCGCCCATCATCAGCGTCAGCACCACCCACCCGGCGCCGAACAGAGCCCCGTCAGGAACCCATCCCAACCATCCCTTGCCCGCGTGCGCCATCAGCACCACTATCCCCAGGCACACAATCGCAGTGGCTATCAGCAGGGCCATCGCTCTTCCCTGCGCGGTGCTCTGCGCTGTTTCCAACGCCCGCGGAAGCCAGTTGGCCGGAAGCTCCGGAAGCACAGCGCTCGCCAGACCCAACAACACGATCAGCAGCCCCAGGACTCTTCTCACCGCGGCCACTTTGGCTGAGCTTTCTTCGCTTGAAACCGCCAGCCCCACGCTGCAAACGAGAGCAGTTACGGCATAGATGAGCGGAATCTCGGTCATCCGCAGGCTTGAACCGCCCAGCGCAGGGACCAATCGCGCCACCAGGCTCGCGGTTGCAATCACCACGGCGGCCGCCACGCAGACGACCTCCACCCTCTCCGCACGAACCAGGATGCGCGTGTCGATTCTGTGCAACTCCAATAGTCGTCTTGGGCATACTTCTCGGGGCTCCGCAACCAGCGAAAAGGGAGATGGATGTCGGTCACCAGTCTATCGTTTGAGTAACTCCCTTTGAACATCGCAATTGCTCGCCGATGTTCATAATTTGCAACCGGCCTGCCGGTTTTGCCAGTGGGGTCAACCCGGCTCCAGATCGTGCTCTCCCCATAACTGATAAACTCTCGATGATCCTTGAAACCGAGCTTCCCCGTCACTGATTGACACATGACCGTTTCCGCACCCATCAACACTCTGAATGACCTGTTTTTGAGAGTGGCTGCCGCCGCCAATCCGCGCGCAATCCTTTGGCAGAGTGCTTCTTCCGAGTGGCAGCCCATCTCCTCTGAGCAGATCTACCAGCGCGCGCGCGCCGTCGCCCATGCGCTTCACAACTGGGGAGTGCGGAAAGGGGACCGCGTTGCCATCATTGCCGAGAACCGCTGGGAGTGGGCCGTCACCGACTTCGCCATCCTCGCCTCTCGGCGCCGTCGACGTCCCCATCTACCCCACGCTGACCGGCGACCAGATCGCCGAGCTACTCAACGACTCCGACACTCGCGTCGCCTTCGTCTCCACCCGCAAGCAGTTCGACAAGCTCGACAGAAGTGCGCGCGAAGACGCCCCTCGAGCGCATCGTCCTCATGGATTCGGACGAACCGCCTGCCGGCGCCATCCCGTTTTTCGAGCTCATCGCCCGCGCCGACGAACTTGGCAGCCAGCGCGATCGAGGAGTTCGACGCCATCGTCCGCTCCGTCCAGCCGGCCGACCTCGCCACCCTCATCTACACCTCCGGCACCACCGGCGAGCCCAAGGGCGTCATGCTCACCCACGGCAACATCGCCGCCAATCAGAACACCTGCGCCCGTGAGTTTTCCTTCGGCCGCGAAGACGCCTGCATCTCGTTCCTGCCGCTCTCCCACATCACCGCGCGCGCCCTGGACTACGTCATGTACAGCCGCGGCGCACAGGTCATTTACTGCTCGCAGTTTGACCGCCTGCCCTACGCCATGAAGCGAGGTCCGCCCCACCGTCTTCGTCGGCGTCCCGCGCGTCTACGAGAAGATCCGCCAGGAAGTCGAACGCCGCGCCGCGCTCAGCCCCATCCGCAAAAAACTGCTCGCCATGGCCGTCAAAATCGGCGCCCGACACATCGATACGGTCTACGGCGCCCGCAAGCCCGCCTCGCCCCTGTGGCATCTTGCCAACAAGCTCGTTTTCAGCAAGGTCCACGCGGCCTTTGGCGGCCGCGTCCAAATCTTCATCTCCGGCGGCGCTCCGCTCGGCGTGGATACCGCCCGCTGGTTCGCCTCCGTCGGCATCGCCGCATGGGAGGGCTACGGACTCACTGAAACCTCGCCCGTCATCGCCCTCAACTCCGAGCCCAACCATCGCCTCGGCAGCGTCGGCAAGCCCGTCCCCAACGTCGAACTCAAATTCGCTCCCGACGGCGAACTGCTGGTCCGCGGCCCGTTCATCTTCCCGGGCTACTGGAACAAGCCCGCGGCAAACGCGGAGTGCTTCGACGCCGAAGGCTGGTTTCAGACCGGCGACATCGCGCACCTCGACAACGACGGCTTCCTCTACATCACCGATCGCAAGAAGGAACTCCTCAAGACATCCGGCGGCAAGCTCGTCGCCCCGCAGCCCATCGAGAACAAGCTCAAGACCAGCATCCTCGTCGGCCAGGTCGCCCTCATCGGTGACAAGCACAAGTTCATCTCCGCGCTCATCTCGCCCAACTTCGCTGCCCTCGACGAGTGGGCCCGCAACAACGGCCTCGAAGGCGTAACCCGCGCATCGCTCGTCGCCGACCGCCGCGTCAATGCGCTCTATTCAGAGATCGTCCGCGAGGTCAACGCCGGCCTGGCCAACTTCGAGACCATCAAGCGCTTCCGCCTGGTGGCCGACGAGTGGTCGCAGGACACCGGCGAGCTGACCCCGTCCATGAAGCTCAAGCGCCGTGTTATTGCTGAGCGCTATGCGGCGGCCGTTTCCGAAATTTACGCGGACGAAGCAACCGCGCGTGCCGAATAGGGAAGGTCAGGCCCCTTCCCACCACCTGCCGTTTCGTCCACATCCGGTGCAGTCCGCGAAAGAACGGAGCGCCCCACGCCCCGGTCGCCAGAATCGCCCCAAACAGGATCACTGCGTCCACGCTCAGACGCCCCTCGCGGCTCCAGTAGTCGGTTGGCTCCATGTTGAGCCACAGCGCAAACTCGTCCAGCGTCAGCGCCGCGCCCACTCCGTAGCTCACTGACATCAGCCGGCTCAGAAAGATCGACAGCGGCGAGTGCGACCGCCCCAGGTCCAGCAGATACCCGTATCCGATCAGCAGCAGGATCAGGATGCCCCAAACCAGGTGATGAATATGGTGGCCCTTCACCATCACCCAGTCGAACGGACCTTTCTTCTGCACGATCAGGTGCACCAGCACCCGCACCCCGATAAACGTAATCAGGAACGAGAGCGACGCCATGAACATGCGCTGCCGCGGCCGGTCAGGAATGGTGCTGCGGATGAGGAACCCCAGCCGCGTGAGCTGCAGCAGAATCAGAAGCAGCACCACCACCGCGCTGGCGAAAGCGAGCAGCAGCAATGTTCCTGGGCCGGGTATCTGGATTCCAAGCATTCCGTCGGGCATGTCTCAGCAGAGTTTTTAGAGCGTCCCCCCATTCTACCGGCACGCACCTACCGGCTACGGCTGACGGCTGACGGCCGTTCTTCTAATCCCTAACCCCTAATCCCTACCCCTGCCTTTCGTGTCCGCCGTCACGAATCCCCTTTACAGCCCGGGGTTAAACTGGTTAAGGCGTCGAAACCGGCCACGGGCCGCGCACACCGGCGCCCGACCTTCAGCGGCCCTGCGCCGCGCGATTTTACAATTTCAGGAGACTTTCGATGCGAATTGCTCTGTTGACCGGCGGCGGCGATTGCCCCGGCTTGAATGCTGTCATCTACGCGGCGGTGAAGAAGGGAATCAACCACTACGGCGACGAGTTCATCGGCTTCCTCAACGGCTGGAAGGGCGTTCTCGAAAACCAGTTCATTCCGCTCACGCTTGAAGCCGTCGATGGCATTCAGCTCAGGGGTGGAACCATCCTTCACTCCTCGCGCACCAACGTGAAGAAGATTCCCGGCGGCATCGAGAAGGTCCAGGAAGTCCTCAAGCAGAACAAGATCGACGCTCTCATCGCCCTCGGCGGCGACGACACCCAGTCCGTCACGCTCTACCTGGCCGAGCACGGCATCAACGCCATCGGCGTTCCCAAGACCATCGACAACGACATCAACGGCACCGACGCCACCTTCGGCTTCGACACCGCCGTCATGATCGCCACCGAGGCCGTCGACCGCATCCACACCACCGCCGACTCGCACAACCGCGTCGTCGTTGTCGAAGTGATGGGCCGCGATGCCGGCTGGATCGCCATGGCCGCCGGTGTAGCGGGTGGCGCGCACGTCACGCTCGTCCCCGAGAAGCCCATCGACATCGACCACGTCTGCGCCCTGCTCAAGTACAACTACGACCACGGCAAGCACTACGGCGTCGTCGTCGTCGCCGAAGGCTGCCACATGCCGGAAGGCGGCCAGATCACTGGCTCCGGTGAAGTGGATTCGTTCGGTCACGCGCGTCTCTCCGGCATCGGCGAAGCCCTCGCCGGCCTCATCGAGAAGAAGACCGGCTTCGAGACCCGCAGCGTCAACCTCGGCCACACCCAGCGCGGCGGGGTACCCACCGCTTACGATCGCCTGCTCGGCCAGCGCTACGGCCTGCACGCCATCGACATGGTGCATGAAGGCAAGTGGGGCCGCATCGCCGTCCTCAAGGGAACTGACATCACCGACATCACCATCAAGGAAGCCATCGCCACCAACCGCCGCCTCGACCAGCGCTTCTTCGACGTCATCGACGGCGTCCAGGCCAAGGTCTAGCGCGCCGTTATGAAGCGGGCCTGTTCCACAGGCCCGCGTTTTCTTTCGCAGTCGCCGTTGAGTCGGTCGACGAAGCAGACACCCAGCTAGCGTAGACTGGCTGAACCATCTCCTTCTATCCCGTCGCCGGTCCCCACACCCCACATTCCGGCATGTCTCCGCGCCCGTCTCGCCGTGTTGTTGGAGCACCCGTGAAAAAGCTTCTTTCCCTAGCCGCTGCCCTTCCCCTCACCCTGCTTGCGTTTCACTTCGCGTCCGGCTTGAAACCCGCCGCAGCCGCTGCTCAATCCGCTCCCATCCAAGCCCCGGAGTTGCAGAAGGCCAAGGCCGACCTCGCCTCCAGCACGGCCGAAATCGACAAGTTCGTAACGGAGCATGCAAACGACGTGGCCACAACAGACGATCCGGCGCCGCAACTCAGTCCCCGATTCGGCTCGCGCCCCCCTCGTGCGTGCCCTGTCATCACCGCGCCACCCACATCAGCGCAGGCTGCCACCCTGGTGCAATGCACCATGGATTACGAAACACCCCAGCAAGCCCGGCTTCTTCAGGACGTCGCCGTCCAGCCGCGTTCCCCCCGCGCCCCGAGAAACTCCGATGGCTGGCCTCGCATCGACTCGCGTTTTCCCGTCGTCGACTTCTCCGCAAACGCGACAGTCTTCCTGTGCGGTCCGATCCTTGAAGCCGTCATGCACAACACCGGATCGAATTGCGACCGTTACCGGTTCGAGAGCGCTCCCGGGGTATGCTGGAAGACGATCGACGGACAATACCGCTGCCAGATCAACGCCGGACTGCCCGTAAACCCAACGCGAAGCCAGCCGCCTCCGACCACGTACTAGAGCGGTTTCGAACTGAACCTACCACCGTGCCCCATCCTTGCGTCTTTTTTGTGGCGCAAGGACGGGACACTTTGCCCACTAATCACTAACCACTATACCACTGCTCTTATGCCCTACCGCCTCTACTTCCCCGCCGACTTCCCCCCGCTCTACGCCATCGAAGAACTCTGCTTCCAGCCGCCCCTCCGCTTCCCGCGCGCCTACATGCGCCGTGTCATCGAAAACCCCGATTCCGCCACCTGGATTGCGGAAGAGATCTCCGAAGAATTCAACCAGATGACCGGCTTTGCCATCGTCGAATGGGCCGGCCTCGCCGGCGACCGCTACGCCTACATCCAGACGCTTGAAGTCTCTCCCGAATTCCGCCGCAACGGTATCGCCCGCGAACTCCTCTCCCGCCTCGAAGAATCCGCGCGGAAAGCCGGAGCCGCCGCCATCTGGCTCCACGTCGACGCCCAAAACGCCCCCGCCATCCGTCTCTACCAGGCCCATGGCTACCAAAAGCAGGGCAGGGAAGAGCACTACTACGCCCGCCACCGCCCGCCGAAATCTACTCCAAGCCCCTGATGCCCCTAACCCCTAACCCCTAACCCCTAACCCCTAACCCCTAACCCCTGACCCCTAATCCCTGCCTAGTATCATCTTCATGTCGCCCTCATTGGAGCATTCATCCTTGAAGACCCGTGTTCTCGTCACCGGCGCTGCTGGCTTTCTCGGCTCTCATCTGACCGATCGTCTCCTCGCCGAAGGCCACGCCGTCATCGGTGTCGATAACCTCTCGACCGGCAGCCTCGACAACCTCGCCCATCTCCACAACGAGCCCGCCTTCAGCTTTGAGCAACTCGATATCTGCGAGCCCTTCGACGTCGGCTCAGTTGGCTACGTCTACAACTTCGCCTCGCCTGCCAGCCCGCCGGGTTATATGCGTCTCGGCATCGAGACCCTCCGCGTCGGCTCCATCGGCACTGAAAACGCCCTTCAGGTGGCCGTGCGCAGCGGTGCCAAATTCCTCCACGCTTCCACCTCCGAGTGCTACGGCGATCCGCTCGAGCATCCCCAATCCGAGTCCTACTGGGGCCATGTCAATCCCATCGGCCCGCGCTCGGTTTACGACGAATCCAAGCGCTACGCCGAGGCCCTCGTCATGGCCTACAACCGCTATCGCGGCGTCGACACGCATCTCGTCCGCATCTTCAACACCTACGGCCCGCGCCTCGATCCCGACGACGGCCGCGTCATCTCCAACTTCCTCATGCAAGGCTCTGCGCGGCGAGCCCCTCGCCATCTATGGCGACGGCCAGCAGACCCGCAGCTTCTGTTACGTCAGCGACCTCATCGAGGGCATCCTGCGCCTGGCGCGCACCGACGAGCATCTCCCCGTCAATCTCGGCAACCCCGGCGAGTTCACCGTCCTTGAATGCGCCCAGGAAGTAATTGCAGTAACCGGCGACATGAGCGGCATCTGCTATGTGGCCGCCGTTGAAGACGATCCCTCGCGCCGTCAGCCCGACATCACCCGCGCCCGCGAACTCCTCGACTGGGAACCGCGGATCACCCTCCGCCAGGGTCTCGAGCTCTGCCTCCCTTACTTCCGCAGCAAACTGTAAAGCTCCGAACCAGTCGCCCCATTTCGGGAGGGGAGCATCTCAAGCTCCCGCTTTGGCCCCACCTCCCGGGTAAGACGTCCTTTTCCCCGCTGGGAACCGACCCTACTCCGACAGAATGACGATGTTCCACAAGGGCATCGCCGCGCCGGTCTGTTTTCCAGCGCGTGCTGGATCGATCCTCGGGCTCAGGGGTTTGGACAAGTGCAAAGCACACGAAAAATGCAGCACAGGATTGGCTTGGGTTTGATCGCGATGTTTGCGTTCGCTCCGCTACGCGCGGCTGCAGCCACCACTGTCAGCCGGTCCATCACCGTCTCGGTGATGGTGGTGCCTCCCGAATGCGTCGTCTCCGCGACCCCCATGAGGCCGAACCGCGGCAACGGGACAATGACCGCGGTGCACTCCATCTTGACCGTGAATTGCAATACCCCGGTTCCCTATTACATCGGCCTCAGTGAGGGACTTGCCCCTGAAAAAACGGCCGCGAACCTCCGCGGCCCGGCATTGCTCAGCTACTCACTCAAGTCGAGCAGCGGTGAACAGGCCAAATGGGGTCGCACAATCGGCGTTGCTCTTACCGAGCCGGAGACGCATACGTTTTCGGTGCTTGGCCCGCTTCCGGCAAAGGAGGAAGGGTCAGACGGTCCCCGTCCGGACACAATCACCGTGACCATCACGTATTGACGCCACCGTGTACAGAACTGACGTCTACGCACTCGCCGACTTGGTTTGGATCTCGGGCAGCCGCCATGGCTCCTCCAGCACAATCGGCACGGACGCACGGATCGTTGTCCCCTTGTCCGGAGCCGACTGGATGGAAAAATCGCCATTCACCAGCTTCAGCCTTTCGCGCATGCTGATCAGCCCGAGTCCGTGGCCTCTGGTTTCCGCGGGATTGAAGCCCACCCCCGAGTCGTGCACGGTCAACTGGACTTCCTCGTCCGTACCGATCAGCGAAAGCTCCACCTTGCGCGCGTTGCTGTGCTTGAACGCGTTTTGGAGAGCCTCCTGAATCACGCGGAACAGGCAAAGGCGAATGTCCTGCGCGAGGTTGCGCGAAATGTTCTTGGAATGGAAGGCGATCTTGATGCCGAGACGTTCTCCCATCTCGTTACAAAGCCGCTTGGTGGCCACCTCAAGCCCGAAGTGATCGAGGCTGCTGGAGTGCAGGCGGTGGGAGAGCGATTGGAGATCGAACGCCAGTTCACGGACATGATCGAGCACTTTGCCCGCTCCCTGAAGTTCCATGGCAATCACCGCGAGCCGCTGGCCGATATCGTCATGCAGTTCCCGCGCGATCCTGAGCCGCTCATCCTCCTGCGCCTGGAGCAGCCTGCGGCCGAACGCAGAGAGTGCTTCCTCCATGGTCTTGCGGTCGGTAATGTCGACGCATGACCCGATGTACCCGGCGAATTCTCCCTCGGCGCTGTAGCGCGGGATTCCCGTGTCGTAGAACCATCGATACTCGCCATCGTGCCGGCGGACGCGCATTTCCACGCGATAGAGCTCGCGCTTCCCAACGGATCGCTCGAACGTTTCCAGTGTCGATCCAAAGTCCCCGGGATGAATCGCGCTGGCCCAGCCTTTTCCAACCTGCCCCTCAAGAGGTATTCCTGTGAACTCGATCCAGGACTTGTTCACATACGTGCACAACCCGTCGGGCCCCGTCATCCAGAACATGACCGGCGAAATCTCCGCCACTTCACGAAATTTCTCCTCCCCGCGCCGCCGCTCCAACTCCGCCAGATAGCGGTCTGTCAGGTCGATGAAGGTCACCACGCTGCGCGTTCCTACAAACGAGAGGCCAAACTCGATGTACTTCTGAGAGCCATCCTTGCAGCGCACCAGCGCCTCGAATGGCTCAAACGGAGAAGACTCTTCGAGAGACCTCGCGAGACGAGCCTCCCAACGCTCCCTCACCTTCTGTCGATACTCATCATCTGGATAAGCAAGCGGCCACCAGTGTGCGACATCGGGTATATCGTCTCCTGTGTAGCCGAAGACTTCAGTAAATTTGCGGTTGACCAACTCGCATTTCTCTTCCGGCAGCCGGGTTACTACCATGGCGACCGGGCAATGAAGGACGAGATTCCTGCTGAACTCTTCGCTTTGTTCCAAAGCTCTGCGAGCATTGATCCGCTCGGTGATGTCGCGGAGCATGATGCCGAGCAGCCTGGCGCCGCCGACCTCGGTCTTGGTGATTGTGGCCTCGAACGGGAACTCCTCGCCATTCGACCTCAAGCCCCACAACTGACCCTCTGCGCCCATCTGCTTCGAGGTATCTCTTCCGGAAATAAACCGCTGCACATGCCGGCGATGGATCTCGCGGAATCGTTGCGGCATGAAGCCGTCAATCGTCCCCCCGATCGCATCTTTCGCAGAACACCCAAACATGCGCTCCGCCGCGGGATTGAAAAGCACAATGCGCGACTGCTCGTCGACTGTGATAATGGCGTCCCTGGAAGACGCAACAAACTCACCTGCCCGCTCCTGAATGCCTGGAATGTCGTACGAAGCGTCGACGTCTCGGTCTTCCACCGGTTCTCCTTTATGTGCTCGATCGGCCCGCAACACCAGTCTCTTGCGCAACATCAATATAGGCTTCCACCAAAGGTCTTCTGCCACTTGCAGGTCTGTAAGCGTTGGCGATTCTTAATGAAAGTTGATTCAAGGCAACGTTGGCCAAAAGCCAGGGAGTTGGGGTATTTTAGCCCGAACGACGACCCTGACGCGCCTGTAACTATTGACAGTACGTCCACAGCTTCCAGCCGTGGTATGGCCTTGGCGAGATGCCGCGCCGGGTTTCGCGTCAGGGCGGGACTTCAGTCCCGCCAATGAAGCCAATAAAATGTGCGGGCTTTAGCCCCTGAGGTATGGTCTTGATAAGCTCGATCAGGCAAGTTTAGGACTGTGATGGCCGGCACATCCTTTTCAGCCTCTGCTGCCTCATCATGGTCCTGTGTCACGCCTGCGCAATACTTCGCTCCCCGTTCAAACCGCCTTCGTGGCTTCGACGCACTTTCAGTAGGTGTTAACCAGAAAAGGCAATTATCCCTTGACATCAAGTAGAACGAATGGCATACTGATTATGTCATGAAGCCTAAGCAGAGCATCCCGAAGCACTTGCGGTACACGATTGAGAACTTTAACGCTCAATTCCCCGACAATGACGCTTGCCTCGACTGGATCAAGGATTCTCGCTGGCCTACGGGTCTCATTCCCTGCGAGAAGTGCGGCAAGGACCGCAAGCATCACCGTGTGACGGGTCGCCCTGCCTACGCCTGTGACTACTGCGGGAGCATGATCTCCCCGATGGCCGGGACCATCTTTGAGAAGTCCAGCACAGCCCTGCGGACGTGGTTCTACGGCATGTACCTGATGTCGGCTACCCGCTGTGGAATCTCCGCCAAGCAGCTCCAGCGTGAGACGGGCGTGACGTACAAGACGGCATGGCGCATGTTCAAGCAGATTCGCACTCTGATGTCTGAGGATGTCAGCTTGGAGGGCGAAGCGGTGGAGATGGACGAAACCTATGTTGGCGGGAAGCGTCGCAACGGGAAGCCGGGACGCGCCAAGAACAGCAACAAGACTTGCGTTGTCGGAGTGGTCGAGCGTACCGGCAAGGGCCGCGTGATCGCCATGCCGGTTACGGACGCTTCAAAGCAGACTCTCCACGGCATCGCCAAGGAATTCATCTTGCCTGAGTCCACGGTTTTCACAGACGACTGGAGTGGGTATCACGGGCTAGAGAAGGTCAACGGCTACCAGCATCGCCGCATCAATCACAGCGCTGGAGTGTACGTCATGGGTGATGTTCACACGAACACGATTGAGGGATTCTGGAGTCTGGTCAAGAGGGGAATCGGCGGAGTCTATCACTCGGTCGGCAAGGAGTATTTGCCGTCGTACTTGAATGAGTACACTTGGCGCTACAATCGCAGGAACGCCGATGTTCCGATGTTCACTTTGCTTTTGGAACAGGTTTCGGGACAGGCTGAGTAGTCGCACCACGCCTCAAGAGGGAATGGAACGAGTCTGCGGTTAGTGGCCGCATCTTCTCCTGAACCTCTTTGGATGGTTTTAGAACCTGATGTGTCGCGCTCGGTTCACCAGTGCTAGAGTTCCCGCTCATGCCTCTGTGATCCTCCGCTTAGGCGGAGTGTATCACGATCCGCCGGAAAGGCGGACGTGAGGTCTTTGAGCGGTCTTCCACCCTACTACAAGCTACTTAAAGAAACGATCGAAGGTGGGCATCACTTTGTCTGCGACAAAGTTGTATATGTGGATAAAGTCTCGGTAGGACAACACGATACGTTCGGTGGCGTCACCGAATTGTATGTCAATCTCGACCGGTGGCTTCAGGTGAATATCACCCTTCGCGGAGAGAGGGAAGCGCAATATATCGCTGCTATCCGTCCCGCTGCTGATGGGAAGCATATCGGGTGGGCTGAGGACTATGGCATCGACCTGGGTAGCATGGAACGGAATCCGACGGTGCTTGTCGATATTCCAGAGCCTGTGCAAACGCCAGAGTTCCGTGACCTCGTAAGCTTTCCCGTGGTGGTATGGCTGAAAAGACTTGATGTCTGTGACAGCGTCAACTGGAACCCCCACCAAAGCCTCCGCGAATTTCTTCCTCCCGTTGCTGTTATCGGCCCCGAGGATAGGGAAATAGGCAGAGTCGTTCGGGCTTCCATTCGGACAGAGCGTGAGTGCAACGGCGAGATGGTCCAAAGACGATCTGAGGCACGAAAAGAAATCACCCGCGATGAGTCCCATTCTGTCGGGAGTCGGCTGGATGTCGATTTTTACGATGTGCTGTCCAGCTTCAAGATCATCCTCCGTCGTGAGGACATACGGCTCGTTCTTCAGCCACTGCCCGATCTCCTTATGCAAGAGATCAAGGTGGTACTTAGACCAACGCATCTTGAGACGGGGATCGTACTGGTGCATCAACCTGCGAGGGATCGCTTGCTGAACCATGCTGCATCATAGCGCGAAACTTCTACTTGACGCGAGGGGATAATTGCCCCAGAAAATTAACAATTACAGTTTTAAAAGTTTTCCACAGTTCGATATCTATATGTATCATAATAAGATACTAAGCAAAAACCTCTCCCTACGCTGTTTCTTCGCTTTCAGGCCAATTTAACCTCATTTCTGCCCCTCCCATTTTCCATAAGTTTTGCCCGAGGCTAACTACTCAGTAAACAAACGAGTCCGCCGCTCGTGCCGGACTCGTCCAGCCCAGAATCGACGTAAGAAGCAGCCTGGAAAAAGAATGGCCCGGAGCGTGTGCTCCGGGCCTTTCATTTGCGACCTTGCTTGCTGCTATCCCTACTGACCGCCACCCTGGCCGGGACGTCCGCCGCGACGGCGACGACGCCGGCGGTTCTGTGCACCAGCAGCCGGAGGCCGGCCGCCTGCAGCAGGCTGAGCGGTGCCCGCAGGAACCGGGGCGCCGCCATCGGCACGGTTGAAGTTCGGCTCGTTCTCCTCGTCAAACTCCTCGCCATCGCCTTCCTCCTCGTCGAAGTCGTCTCCGCCTTCGATCAGGATCGTGCTCTGGTTCGAGCGCGGCTGCTTCTCGTCGAATTCGTGGCGAGGCTGCTGCGGGGCACGCTCGGTCCGCTCGGGGCGTTCAGAACGCTCCTGGCGCTGGGGCTGCTCAGCCTGAGGCTCTTCGCTTTCCGCGGCCGGAGCTGCGCCGGGATTCTGGGCGGCGAGTTTGGCCTTCTGCTCCCTGATGAGCGCCTTGCGGCTGAGCTTGATGCGATTGCCTTCGATGGCAAGCACCTTCACCATCACCTGATCGCCTTCGCGCAGCTCGTCCTTCACTTCCTTGACGCGGTGCTCGGCGATTTCGGAGATGTGCAGCAGGCCGTCGGTCCCCGGGAACAGCTCGACGAACGCGCCGAACTCCGCGAGCCGGACAACCTTGCCCAGGTAGATCTTGCCGATTTCAGGCACGGCGGTGATGTCGTTGATCATCGCCAGCGCCCTGGCCAGGCCGTCGGCGTCGCTTGACGCCACCGAAACCTTGCCGGTGTCGTCGACATCGATCTTTGCGCCGGTCTGCTCGACGATGCCACGGATGGTGGCGCCGCCCTTGCCGATCAGGTCGCGAATCTTGTCGGTCGGAATCATGACGGTCTCGATGCGCGGAGCATACTTCGAACGCTCCATGCGCGGACCGTCCAGCTCGGCATCCATCTTGTCGAGCAGGAAGAGACGGCCGCGGCGCGCCTGCTCCATGGCCTCTGCAGGATCTCGCGCGTAAGGCCACCGATCTTGATGTCCATCTGCAGGGCGGTGATGCCCTTGCGGGTACCGGCCACCTTGAAGTCCATGTCGCCGTAGTGGTCTTCCGCGCCGGCGATATCGGTGAGAATGGCGTAGTCATCGCCTTCCTTGACGAGGCCCATGGCCACGCCGGCAACGGCGCCCTTGAGCGGAATGCCGGAGTCGTAGAGCGCGAGGCTGGCGCCGCAGACAGTGGCCATCGACGACGAACCGTTCGATTCCAGAATGTCGGAGACGATGCGCATGGAGTACGGCGACTCGCTGGGATCCGGGAGAACCGCGGAGATGGCGCGCTCAGCGAGCGCGCCGTGGCCCACTTCGCGGCGGCCAACGCCGGTCATACGTCCCGTTTCACCAACGCTGAAGGGCGGAAAGTTGTAGTGGAGCATGAAGTTTTTCTTCTGCTCGCCTTCGTAGGATTCGAGGCGCTGTCCGTCATCCGCGGTGCCGAGCGTGGCGGTGACCAGGGCCTGGGTCTCGCCGCGAGTGAACAGCGCCGAGCCGTGGGTGCGGGGCAGAACGCTGGTCTCGATGCTGATGGCGCGAATCTCGTCGAACGCGCGGCGGTCGGGACGAATCCTGTCCTTGGTCACCTGCTCGCGGAAAGTGCGTTCGCGGAGAAGCTCGTAGTAGGTGCCGAGCTTCTTCTTCGCGCCGGTGGTATCGTCGGCCGGAATCTCGGCGGCGAGCTCGTCCTTGATCTGCTTGATGAGCGCGTAGCTCTCGGTCTTGGCGTGGGTCTTGGTGTCGAGTGCGTCAGCCAGGCGCTCGCCCATCTTGGCCTTGAGCTCGTTGTAGTATGCCTCGTCGTGCGCGGGTGCGGTGAAGGCGCGCTTTGGCTTGCCGGCCTTGGAGACGAGTTCATCGATGGCGGCGACGATCTTCTTGATCTCGTCGTGGGCGAACTCGATGGCGGCGAGGATGACTTCCTCGGTCTCCTGCTTGGCGCCGGCTTCGATCATCACGATGCCGTCCTTGTGGCCGACGACCATGATGTTCACGGTGCTGCTTGCACGCTCGGCATAGGTGGGATTGACGATGAACTCGCCGTCCACGCGGCCTACGCGCACGGCGCCGACGGTGGCGCCAAAGGGAATGTCAGAGAGCGCCAGGGCGCACGCAGCGGCATTGATGCCGACCACGTCGGGATCGTTTTCCTTGTCGGCGGAGAAGACCAGCGCGATGACCTGCGTCTCATTGCGGAAGCCGTCGGGGAAGAGCGGGCGGATGGGGCGGTCGATCTGGCGGCAGGTGAGAATTTCCTTCTCGCTGGGACGGCCTTCACGCTTGATGAAGCCACCGGGGATGCGTCCACCGGCATAGGTGTACTCGCGGTAGTCGACGGTGAGCGGGAAGAAATCGATGCCCTCCCGCGGATCTGGCGAGGCAACTGCAGTGGCCAGGACGACGGTCTCGCCAGTGGTAACCAGCGCTGCGCCTGAGGCCTGCTTGGCCATGCGCCCGGTCTCAAAGACCAGCCGCTTGCCGCCGGACAGATCGACGGCTACTTCATGCTTGGTAGACATAGTGTCCTCTTTTCGTTTTTTCGCTTGGGAAACTTGTGGGGGCGTGGAGCGCCGAGAGAGGCGATATCCGGCGAGGCCGCGCAGGGGTACGGCGCCCGCCGGAGCGAGCGCTCAATGATGTGCGGGGTTGCGCGGAGGAGGGGACTGCGCTGAAGAGACAGTTATGCGCAGGCCCTGGCATCGGATAGATTTCGCCAGGTACAACATGGCCCCAGGCCAATATGGGAGGGGCCACGACCAACTTGCGGTCTGGGCACTTCCGGGTCAAGATTCGGATCTGGATTGTTCCTGGTTTACTTACGGATTCCCAGTTTGCCGATCACATCGCGGTAGCGGTCTGTATCGTGCGTCTTGAGGTAATCCAGCAGGCGGCGGCGCTTGCTCACCAGCATCAGCAAGCCACGACGGGAAGCATGATCCTTCTTGTGCGTCTTGAAATGCTCGGTCAGCTCGCCAATCCGCTCACTCAGAATCGCGATCTGGACCTCAGGGGAGCCAGTATCCGAATCGTGAGTACGGAAGCGTTGAATCAGGTCGGTTTTCTTTGCAGTCGCCAGCACGGCGTCTGTTACTCCTCTTGCTCTTAGTCCACTCTCAAGTGACTGGTCCAGATTACCACGGATGGGAGGCGAAGCGAAACCCGGGGGAATCCCGGGCAGGCGCATGCAAATGCAGGATTTGAGAAGCACGGGCCGGTCTGTGGCTGTCGCGGTTCTGGTGCACAGACTGCGGAAACGGACGGACAGGTGAAACCACGGTCCGGGCAGTCCCGTAAGGCTTTACAAGCCGGTACACGCGGCGGAGGTCGGAATGGAATCTCGAGTGGTTTTGCTCCCCGTGGCGCAGCGCCCGGTGTTTTGGCGTGTTCTGCGGGTCGGCTTCTGGATATGCATCCTCATTGCCGTTCTGGTGGTTCTGCGGCGTCTGGTCGCGCTGGCTTCGGGTCCGGCTGCTTCCTCGGCGCCGCCCCAGCTTGCGAGCCTGGATGCCGCATTTGCGTCGCACGCCGGACTGACCCTGGCCCACATCATTCCGGCACTCTGCTTTGTGCTCATCACTCCGCTTGTGCTGTTCTGGCGCGGCAGCCTGGCCCGCGTACTGGAGAATGCGCTGTTCCCGCTGGGCCTGGTGGTGGGGCTGACGGCGTATGCCATGAGCGTGTTCGCGGTCGGCGGATGGGTCGAACGAGCGGCTGTGCTGCTGTTCAATAGCTATTTTTTGTTCTGCCTGATCGTCGCCTGGCGGTTCCAGCGGAGCGGCCAGGCGGAACGGGAGCGCCGATGGCTTTTACGCAGCATCGCCACGCTGCTGGGGATTGCCACCACGCGTCCTGTGATGGGGGTGTTCTTTGCCACCAGCCGCCTGACGCATTGGCAGCCGAGCCAGTTTTTCGGCTATGCGTTCTGGATCGGGTTCTCGATTAATGTGACGCTGTTCGAGATCTACGTTCTCTGGAGCGACCGGCGCGGGGAGGCCACCAGTGCCAAATCACTTAGTCGCTTGCACGGTACAGTCGGTTAATTTGTAGTGCCAGACTTCGTGATGGCTCTCCCGGTTGACCGCAACCTGCTCCGGTAATTGAAAGCCGCCAACGTTTTGATAGGTGTAGGTGAGGATGATTCGATTGCCCGGCCTGAAATCCCCATCTTCGCCCAGCCTGTAGGAGGTCAAAAGGAAGCCCTGGGGGCCAGGACGGAAGTCTGTTTCCCGGCGATCAGAGGCAGATCCCTTTTCCCCTTCGCTCTGGAGACTCATGTCGTGCGCGAGGGACATCTCAACATCGAAGGTTTGGATCTTGAATTCAAGCTTGTAACCTGACGCGGACGGTTCCACGTGAACGGGCGTGCCTTCCGACGGAAGCATTGCGTTATTACTGGCAACTAACCAGCTATTCAAGCTGAATTGGACAGAGTGTTCAAGGAGACCTTCAGCCATGCCACCATGCGGAAGCCGCCTTTCTTCATCGTCGGTCATCCCGGAAGACACTGCAGCGTTCTGGCGGCTGACCGTAACGCAAGTGCGAATCGGCTGAATGAGTTTGGCGATCTCCTCGTCCGTGCCTTCGTCACCAACTCGAACGGCCTCGGTAAAGTGCTGCTTCCAATTGAACTCTACAGCGCAGCTGAAGGATTGGAGATTCCTCCCAAAGGGAGCGTCATATTTCGCCCGGGCTTGCTTCAGGAACGTCGCATCATCGGTTGCTGCCTGTGCGTGACAAAACGATGCGCAAAGGCTAATCACCAGCGCCAAGTTGAAAAATCGCATGACGCATCGTAAATCACAGCCGTGAAGCGAGCATCTCAGCAAAGATCGACTGGATTCATGCCAAATCGCCAGCGCACTTATTGACTACGGATTTGTACCGAAGTCGGCTTGTGTTTACGAAGCGGAGCCTTGCGCGGTGATCGTCACCGTGTCCGGCGGCAGCGTGGCGGATTGCCTTCTCACTCGATGCCGGGGACGTCGCCGATCCAGTAATTCGCGCGCGCCACGATGCGGGCGCCGTAATCCTGCGCCAGGCGCACATGAATCGAATGCAGGCCCGGCGCGGGGTTGGTGGGCCGGAACGTGAGCAGATACCGGTTCCGCGCATGCTTGGCGGCGTCGAGCACCCGCTGCTCGAACTTCTTGTCGGAGATGAACGTGGTGTACTCCCCACCGCTCATCTGCGCGATCTCTTTGGTGACGTTCTTGCGGAAGGCCTGAACCAGCGCCAGCCAGCGCCGACATCATGCTCATCGTACGGTTATCGCCGGAGTCCTTCATGTCGTGGAGCACTCGGCGGTCATGGGCGAGAACTCGACGGTCAGCACCAGCACGTCGCTCTCGCCGATCTTCTTGATCAGGCTTTCGACCTTCGTATGCTTGCTGCCGTGGTCGCGCGCCTCGCTGATGAGCAGGAGAACGCGGCGGTAACTCCTTGGGCTGGACTTCGAGCAGGTCGACGGCGTAGCTGACGGTGTCGAGAATCGCGTCTCCGCCGTCGCCGGGCTCCAGCCGCTTGAGGCCTTCGTTGATGTCTTCAGAGGACTTGGTGTAGTCGTGCAGCAAGTGAGGCGCGGAATCGAAGCCGACCAGCGCCGCCTCGCTGCGGGGATCGGAGAGGAAGGAATCAAGCAGCGGGCCCAGCTTGGCGAATTTGTTGAACTCGAGAACGCTGGCGCCGCCCTGCTCGACCGCGATGACAAGCGCAACGGGGGCGGTGTCCATCTCCTCCTGCACATGGACCTTCTGCGCAACTCCGTTGTCCTCGAGGATGAAGTCGTCACCCTTGAGACCGTAGACGATGCCGCCGTCGTGCTTCTGGACCAGCGTGGGCACGAGCACTTCCTGCGTGGTGACACGGAGTGTCGGCTCACTCTGCGAGCCGGGCCAGGGCAGCGGAGGCTCGGCGGGGGGCATCTGCTGCTGCGCGGGAGCAGGCTGCTGCGATAGAGGCATGGCGCGGCGAGGGCGGCCGCGACGGCGCAGATCAGGACCAGAAGGCGAAGGTTCATTCCTGGATGGCTCCAGGTTCGATGATACTCATTGGGTGTTGGACGGGAGGACAGAGCGGAGTGTGACGGAGACCGCCGAAACTTCCGGACTGGCGGTCACCCGACAGCTTAGAATAATTTGGCGAAGGGCTACTATCTGGGCCGCGATAGATTCGGCAGCCTTGACAATCGAATTTCACATACGTCGAACAGGTATTCAGGTAGCGTGAATGCGAGCTATAGGACTGTATGCAGTTGTCATCACATGCGCAGTCAACTTCCCAGTTGCGCGTGGGCAGGACTTGTCATCCCTCTATCCGTCCCATCCAGAGGAAGTCTTCAAGACTCCGGCCTATCAGGAATACAAGATCGAGGGCCACGTGGTTCTTTACGCACGTAGCTGGCCCGGATGGTCCCCTAATCAAGAGTTCGTGGTCAAGACTGCGGTCGAGAAGATGCCTTTGGTCCGGGTCATTTACCTGCCTGCCTGCTGCTTCGATGCGCCGCCTGTTCCGCCGGACGACATCTTCGATGAAAGACAATTTGCGATTCCTCGCACGCAGTGGAGGCTAACCGTTCACACCCCATATTGGGATTGGGATAAACGCGCATGCAGTTCAGTGCAAATGACTGTCCGGTACGCGAATGCGAAAGGCAAACCTGTTCGTGAAGAACCTCGATTTCAGCCTGTCGCCGGTGAAGAAAACGAGGTGCTTCCTTCACTGTCGGCGTTGCCATGCTTCATTCTGAAAGCCAAGGGTTGGGAGCGATCACCCCAAGTGAAATCGAGTACCGGACGCAACCAGTAACCCCATTGCTCCCGAGTGGTGGCCTACTCGGAAATAACGGCGCTTGGAATTCGCCAAGAGCAACCGTAGCCATTGATGCCGCGTTGCCCCACTAGGTTCGCGGCATGCGGTGCGCGAAGAGCAACCGCAGATCCTTCGACTGCCCCTTCACTGCGCTCAGGGTCTTCTCAGGATGACAGCTTTTGGGGTTGTGCGAGGGAACCTATCTACCGGATTTGGCGACGGTGCCCGCGGGGACGGACAGAAGCTCGTTCTTCGCCTGCTGCATAGTGATGCTCTGCGGTAACTGCTTGAAGTGGGTCTTCACGTCGTCTTCCTGCTCGGAGATGGTCTTGAACAGAAGCGCATGGCCGTTGATGTGGACATGCGTTTCGGTGATCTGCCAGATGCCGTCGCCGGTTTCGCGGCGCTCGACGTCGAAGGTTCCGCCGGCGTAGAGCTCGCCGAGGAAGCCTCCAAGAATCTTCACGTCCTGGATCATCGTGCCTTTGAGGCTGGCGATGCGAAGCTGCTTTGTGTCGACGGCCATATCGCCTTCCATGGCGGCGAAGACCTTTGCCTCCAGATCGGGCGGGGTGAAGTTCGGATCTGGCTTGAAGTGGAGCAGAGCGAGGTCGCCGTCCGTCCCCTTGCTGGTCCAGACGAAGGCTTTGGGCAGCAGCTCGAGCATCTCGGCGGCTTCCTTGTCATCATGCGACGAGCTCTTGCGCGCCTTGGTCTGGGCACTCGTGTCGCCAAGGAAGGTATCCATGCGATGGATTTGTTCGGCCGGGCTTAGCTTCTCGCCGCCGATCTGGAGGATGCGCTTGAGGCTGCCGTTCGAGGTGTCGGCAACCCATTGCTTCACCGGGTCTTCCGGCTTCCGATCGTCTTCGTAGTAGAGCCAGCGGGTGTGGTCGACATCGTCTTTGGCCAGCTCGTTGCGGACAGCTTTCTCAACGAATGCCCGCGCGTTCTGTGCATCTGTCTGCGCCGAGGCAAGGTCTGGCGCATGCCCCATGATTGACACCGCAAGCAGCCACGGTAGTGTCGCGCGCATCATTTCAGTCTCCAGATTGCCGAGGGCATAGCTTCAAGGACGCCCTATGAATTTGGATGCGTGTTTTGGGGAAGGGCAGGGCGCGCACTGGTTTGATGAAAGCGTGATTTGCCGCCGGAGACCACTGGCAGAACCGACATAACTGTTTGATCGAAAAGGGCTAGAATGTTGTCGCGGCAGACTGGAATCGGTGCGCGGCGCCCCGGCCGCACTACAGCAGGAGGTTGCAGATGAAGTCTTCCCCACTATTGGAAGTTGAAGTATCGACGCGGCTTGCGGGGGTTCCCCGCTGGAAAGAGCAGGGCAGTGAGATCGTGCGGACGTTTGAGTTCCGCGATTTCCCCGCGGCTCTGGCGTTTGTGAACAAGGTGGGCGATCTTGCTGAAAAGGCAGGACATCACCCCGACATCGATATCCGCTGGAACAAGGTGAAGCTGGCGCTGACAACGCACGACGCCGGCGGATTGACGGGCAAGGATTTTGACTTGGCGGCGGAGATCGACCGCGCGGGATGAGCCTCAAAACCGGACTATCTGGTGGTTTGGCTGGTTATCTGGCTCACCAAAAAGTGGGTCAAAATCTGCGATTTGTCTACGACAGGGGTATCAAAATTTCGCGATTTGGCCGCTGTTTTTACCCCAAGATGTCTTGGTATGGGGGCGGGACGCGCCCGGATCTAGAACTCGAACCTCAGCGCCAGTTGTCCGACGCGAGCATTTACGGCCGTGCTGCTGATCACACCGAAGGTCGGCGAGGTGAAGTTGGCATCGGGGTTGGCAAACTGCGGATGGTTCAGCGCATTGAAGAACTCGGCGCGAAATTGAAAGCTGCTCTTTTCGAAGCGCCCTCGGAGGGCCACGGTCTTGGAAAACGCGAGATCCAGGTTCGCTTGTCCGGGACCGTCGACGATCCCGGTGGCGCTGTTCCCAAACGCGGTTCCAATGCCATCCGACCCGATAATTGGCGGATTCGTAAAACAGGCGGCATTGAAATAGCCGCCCAATTTCGACTCCACCGACCCTCCCTTGACCAGTTGGTTTTTCGAGCAGGCGCCGCTCAATTGCGCCCGGTCCTGCGCTTATCCCAAAAACGTTGTTGGTATTGGTGTCTGCAATGGTAAGAGCGCTGCCGGATTGAATCGTAACTACTGCAGCGACGGCCCACCCTCCCAGAACCGCCCGTTGGAGTCCCGCTGACGGGCTGGGGAGACTCCACGTTTCGCTGAAAACGAATCGATGAGTGCGGTCGAAGCTGGCACGTCCCCAGCGCTGCCTGGGAGAGTTTTGGTCTCCCAATGTCAGTGCGTTTCCTGCCGACGTTGAGTTAACGTCGGCGCCATCGGTGTCCAGCGTCTTGGAGAAGGTGTAGGAAGCGAGGAATTGAAGGCCGTGGCCTAGCCGCTTTGTCAGGCTGGCTTCCAGCCCGTTGTACCAGGAGTTCCCCTCCGATTCCATTTCGCGAAGAGCGTCGGGGCGTATTCCAGGAACTGGAACCCGCGATCCAATATTGGCCAACGTGTTCGATAGATGGCGACTCAGCGCTTGATTCAGGGAACGGAAGCGTTGCAGATGTGTCCCCCTGCTACCCACGTACCCGACCTCCAGCAACCAGTCTTTGGCTAATTCTCCCTGGACGTTCAGCGAGAACTGTTGGACCATTGCCGGCCGAAAATTGGGGGCTTGAGCATTGACCGAGGACCTCGTGGTTGGGGAATAGGGCACAAACATCGGAAATGAATCCGCGGTAGGAAATGGCTGTGCAAAGGGTGCTTGAAATGTCGCGGCCGCGTTCGTCAGTCCGGTGTTGATTCGGGTCAGGGCAAATGGCGCCGCGAGCACGGATTGACTGGCGGCACTGGCCGGTTGACCGAGAGTAGTACATGCCGTACCCCCCTCGCAGCACCAGCCGGGTTGTCATCGGCAAGATCTGCCAGGCAAAACCTGTTCGGGGAGCGAACGTGTTTTGTCCTTCGCCATAGTTTGCAAATGTATTGCTTGCACGGATTACTCCGGGCGGGAGAGCGCCCGGAAAATTGGAGGCTACGATGTAGCCATCGAGACTTCCACCCGGTGGCGGGCTGGCATTGGCCTTGCTGATATCGAAGCTTGAGTTCCTCCCCAGTTGGTCGCCGAATTGCCCCAATCGTTCGTAACGCATCCCCAGGTTCAGGGTCAACGACGGCCTGATGCGATAGTCGTCCTGCACAAATCCCGAGCCTTCCCACACTCTAAACTCACGATTCAACAGTCCAAAAATGTCAGCCGATGCGAAGACATTGCTAACCGTCCCGGTACCGTTGCTGTTTCCATCGAGGCCGAGCAGAAAATCAGGCCAGCTCAGGAACTGTACAAACGAACCAAACCCGGCGAAGTCAAGATTGTCTTCCAATCGGGTAAGCGAGCCTCCGACTTTCATGGCATGGGAACCCTTCAGAAAGCTAAGAACATCGTTGAAGACGAAGGAGTTTTGCGTGTAGGTTCGAGGAATCGTAGTAGCCATGCTCACGGAACCTGCAATATTCAAGTTCGGAAGTTCGTTATTGTTGTTCATTTCGCCTTCGGATACACCGACATCGGACCACTTGAACGGGGCATTTGCCCCCATTTTTGTACTTGTGCGCACGAATCCAATCCTGGCCTGATTGAGCAATGCATTACTTAACACGTAAGTATGAGCAAGAGAGAAAACAACAAAATCGGAATCACCTGGGCTGTCGAACCCCCGAATGTTACCCGCGGGGTTCAAGCCGCCGCCCGGGAAAGTAACCAACTGATTGTATCGCCGCGATAAAGAATCGCGCCGCGAGTTGGCTCTTCTCCGAAATAACGTTATCGAGGTTTCCCTAATCCCTGATCTTCCGCGAAGTTGCAAGGTTGCGTGAAGGCTGAAAAGCCGCTGCTGGTAAATGGCTTCGAGGAGTCAACCGTTTGAGGAGTCGGAATCAGATAGCTGCCGTCGGGCAGTTTGAAATTCAAGAGAGCCAGAGCAACGGGGTTGATGTTCGATCCGTCAGGATTGATCGCGACTCCCCCCGACGCACCTTTCAAGCCTGCGAATTGCTTGCCCAGAGCAGTGGGCGACCTGTCATCGGTGATTGGTGGTTCGATCAAGGTGACGGTGCAAGCAATCCGGGCCTGACCAGCGGCTATTCCATTCACCTGCCGGGTCCCCTGGTACGATCCCAAAAAATACAACTTGTCCTTCCTGATTGGTCCTCCGAGCACAAATCCGAACTGGTTCTGCTTGAGGTTTGGCCGCTGCTGTCCGGTCTTGTTCAAAAAGAACTCGTTTGCATTGAGAACATCGTTGCGCCAATACTCGAAAATCGTCCCATGGTAGTGATTGGTCCCCGACTTCGTAATCACGCTGACGTTGGCCCCTGCACCGCGCCCGAACGCTGCATCGTAAATTCCGGTCTGGACCTTGAACTCTTCCAGCGTGTCGGGATTCGGAATCGGAATTCCGCCGCTTATGGGGCCCGAACCTTGCACGTCACTCACGCTGATTCCGTCCAGTTGCCAGTTATTGTCGTAGGATCGTGCTCCATGCACGAAAATTCCATCATTGGACTTTCCGATTTGTGACTGTGCTGTTGCCCCAGTTCCCAAGCTCCCCGGCGTTGTAAACTCCGGCAGCCACTCCGGGGGAAAGCCCGGCTATCTGCGTGAAGTTCCTTGTGGCCAATGGCAAACGGCTCACTGTGTCTTTGTCCACCACTCTTCCCAGTGCTGACGTGTCGAGTTGAACCATCAGTGGGTTCGAGGACACTTCAACATGCTCAAGACGCGTTGCGAGCTCAAGATGAAGTTCCAGCCGAAGTGTCTCGGTTACATGAACATGAATATCCCGTTGACTCACGGGTTTGAAGTCAACCTTGCTTGCCTGCACCTCATAAGTCCCAGGGGGCAGCAAGAAGAAAGCGAATCGGCCGTTGTTGTCCGATGTGGCGGACTTCGCTTCAGAACCATCCTGGTATTTGAGGTGAAGAGTGACGCCCGGGAGAACCGCTCCGGAGGGATCCAGCGTCGACGCCTGTCAGTGCTCCGGTGGAGGCTGTCTGGCCACGAGCCCCGCCCGCCAGCGCCAGGATCAGGGCGACCGGCATGAGGGAGTTCCAACGGCGAGGCAGGGGCATGCTGGACCACACCTTGAAACTAATGACGTTCAGGGCCCCCGGCTTCACACGCGAGAACATCACCCGGGGATTCAAACTGCTGGCGCGAGGGCAATTCTCTAGGGTAAGCTCTCAGTTAAGCAGCGTGGCGATTTTAATCCTTGTCGCTGCTCCCGACAAGTGCTTGTCTTCCGCGGGGGAAGAGTCGCAGCATGTCGTTTGCCGCCTGTGGACTGGAAGATCGAAATTGTCGAGCTTCACAACATTCTTTCGGAGAGAGTATCCGGGAACATGGCAGAGTACGGCCATGCGATCTGGCCGTTTTCGTTCTGGTTCTGTTATCTCTCCTGTTCCAGGGCGCTGCTACCGCGCAAGTCCAGCCTATTCGACGAATCCTGATTCTGAACGAAGTAAACCCTTCCTATCCCGCGATCCCTGTGATCAGCGAGGGAATCGAAACTGCGCTCGCCCATTCGCCCTATCACCTTGAGTTCTATTCCGAGTACTATGGATACGCGATTTGTTTCCCGATCCGGCCATTCAGCAGGAGTTCCGCGATTTCTACATTCGGAAATATCGAAATCGCCAACCGGATGTGATTATCACGGTCGGGCCATCCCCGCTGAAATTCATGGAGGAGACGCACGAAAAGGCGTTTCCCGGCGTTCCCGATTGTTTTCTGTCTGCCCATTGGAGATGTGCCGAGCGACCGCCGCATTAGATTCCGACTTTACAGGAGTCGAAAGCGATCTGGCCGCGGCCGAGACTCTGAAGATAGCGTTACGGCTCCAGCCCGGAACAGAGCACGTGGTCGTGGTAGGGGGCGTATCGGATTGGGACAAACATGAGCAAGCCATCGTCAAGCAGCAAATTAAAGGATTCACAGACCATCTCGGAAATCACTTATATGACGGATCTGGCTGTGCCTGAACTGCTGCGAGCGTCTGAAGCACCTGCCAGCGCCACACTCTTGTCCTCCTCCTCTCCTTTGGGAGGGATGCGGAAGGAACCGGGTTCAAGTCAAACGAAATAGGCCCGCTGGTTGCCGCCGCGGCGAATGCGCCGGTTTTCAGTTTGTACGATGTTTTCCTGAATCACGGAGAAGTGGGGGGCTATCTTTCAAATCTCAACCAGCAAGGCAGAGATGGCCGGAAGCATGGCGCTGAGAATACTCCAGGGGGAAAAGCCGCAGGACATCCCCCGGGTAAAAGGCGTAAACACCTACATGTTCGACTGGCGAGCGGTGAAGCGCTGGGGCCTGAAAGAGAGCGAGATTCCTGCCGGCAGTATTGTCCTCAACCGGCAGCCAACGGTCTGGGAGGCTTACAAGAATTACATCCTTGGCGGAATCTCCCTGATCCTGTTGGAGACGTTGCTGATTAGCGGGCTGCTGTGGCAGCGAGCGAGACGAAGGAAGGTGGAAACCGATCTGGTTGTTTCAAACGACCGGCTTCGCCGGGCAGTAGAAGCCATACGCGAGAGCGAGCAGCGTTTCCGCCTGGTGGCGAACACCGCGCCGGTAATGATCTGGATGTCGGGGCCCGACAAGATGTGCACCTACGTTAACAAGACGTGGCTTGAGTTCACAGGCCGGACCCTTGAAGCGGAACTGGGCAACGGCTGTTTGGAAGGGGTGCATCCGGAAGACTTGAAGGGTTGCATGGATATCTACATCGGGCATTCGATCGACGCGAATCGTTCACGAAGCAGTATCGGCTGCGCCGGCACGACGGGGAATACCGATGGCTGCTGGATATGGGCGTGCCGCGATCAGGCCCGGACGGGTCTTTTGACGGCTACATAGGATCGTGCATCGACGTGACCGATCGCAAGCGGGCCGAGGAATCTCTGGCCGGCATGGGGCGCAAGTTGATTGAAGCCCAGGAACAGGAGCGCGCCTGGATCGCGCGAGAACTGCACGACGATGTCGCCCAGCGAATGGCGGTGCTGACAATCGATATTGAACTATGGGGGCAACAACTTCCCAAATCCGCAGTCCAAATCCACGATCACATGCGCCAGGCCCGCCAGCGCCTTTTGGAAATCGCCAAGGACATTCAGGCGCTGTCGCACCGCCTGCATTCTTCAAAGCTAGAATATCTGGGCATTGTGGGGGCAGCCCGGAGCTTCTGCCATGAGTTGACCGAGCAACAGAAGGTCGAGATCGACTTCAGATCCACGAACGTGCCGGACCGCGTGCCCAAGGAAATCTCGCTCTGCATTTTCCGGGTGTTACAGGAAGCGCTGCAGAATGCGGTGAAGTACAGCCGCGTACGGCAGTTTACAGTGGAACTGGATGGCACGGACGGAGAAATTCAGCTTACGGTGCGCGACGCGGGGGTTGGATTCGATCCGCGCGAGGCCATCTACGGCCATGGCCTGGGGCTGATTAGTATGCGGGAGAGATTGAAGCTGGCAGGCGGTCGGATTTCCATCGAGTCTCAACCCGGCATGGGTACCACGATCCGCGCTCGCGTGCCGGTCAGTTCCATGAGCGATTCAGTGCAAGCGGCGAGATAACAAGGCGCGTGGGGCGCCAGTTGGGACGGTGCCTGAGGAAGCCGCCGACTGGCAGCAGAAAAAGGCGAGGGCGCAGTCTTGCGACTGCGCCCTCGCTTTTTTGCCGGTTGTGATCAGCAGGTGCCGGAGTGCACGTCTGGCCCCGTCTGCTTTTCCTGGAGTGCCGCCTGCGCCGCGGCCAGCCTTGCCGTCAGCAACCGGAAGGGCGAGCACGATACATAGTTGAGCCCGATCTTGTGGCAGAACTTGACGGACTCTGGATCGCCGCCATGTTCGCCGCAGATGCCCACCTTGAGCGTGGGCCGCGTGTTGCGTCCCTTGGCGACGGCAGTCTTGATCAGGCTTCCCACGCCAGCCTGGTCGAGGGTGGCGAACGGATCCTGCTTGAAGATGCCGGCCTTGAGATACGCGGGCAGGAAGTGGTTGATGTCGTC
The DNA here is from genome assembly GCA_963819365.1 of uncultured Acidobacteriota bacterium. GTDB lineage: Bacteria > Acidobacteriota > Terriglobia > Terriglobales > Acidobacteriaceae > Telmatobacter. The sequence goes on along the minus strand of CAWFVY010000010.1, from coordinate 37,088 downwards.
GCGCGAGATGCCGTAGGTGGTCTGGGTCAGGTCGTTGGTGCCGAACGAGAAGAACTCGGCTTCCTCGGCGATCTGATCGGCGGTGAGGGCGGCGCGCGGCAGCTCGATCATGGTGCCCACCATGTAGTCGACCGTGGAGCCCTTCTCCTTGAAGACCTGCGCGGCAACCCGCTTGACGATGGCGGACTGGTTGCGCATCTCTTCGATGGAGCCGATGAGCGGAATCATGATCTCGAGGTGCGGATCGCCGCCGTGATTCTTCACGTTGACGGCCGCTTCGAGGATGGCCCGCGCCTGCATCTCGGTGATCTCGGGGAACGCGATGCCGAGGCGGCAGCCGCGCAGTCCGAGCATGGGGTTGACTTCATGCAGCTCCTGCACGCGGGCCAGAAGGATGCGAAGCTCCTTCAGCTTGGGCGAGCGGGGCTTGGTGTCTTCCAGGTGCTGGATTTCGACCAGCAGCTCGTCGCGCTGCGGCAGGAATTCATGCAGCGGCGGGTCGAGCAGGCGGATCGTAACCGGCAGCGATTCCATCGCCTTGAAGAGGCCGATGAAGTCCTGGCGCTGCATGGGCAGCAGGTGCTTGAGGGCGGCACGGCGGTCCTGCTCGCTGTGAGCCAGGATCATGGCGCGCACGTGCTCGATGCGGCCTTCCGCAAAGAACATGTGCTCGGTGCGGCAGAGGCCGATGCCTTCGGCTCCAAACAGGCGAGCCTGCTTGGCGTCGCGTCGGCACGTCGGCGTTGGCGCGGATGCGCAGCTTGCGGACCGGATCAACCCAGCTCATGAAGCGAACCAGGTCCTGATCGTCGGGGCGAGCCGGGATGGTCTTCAGCTTGCCTTCGATGACGCGGCCCGTGGTGCCGTCGAGCGAGAGCCAGTCGCCCTGGCGGAAGGTCTTGCCCTTCACCCGGAGCTCCTTGCGGTTCTCGTCGACCGTGCAGTCGCCGGCGCCGGCCACGCAGCACTTGCCCATGCCGCGGGTGACGACAGCAGCGTGTGAGGTCATGCCGCCGCGCGAGGTGAGGATGCCGGAGGCCACTTCCATGCCGCCGATGTCCTCAGGCGTAGTCTCGCCGCGCACCAGGATGATCGACGTGTAGTCGCCCTTCTGGTGCTGCTTCACAGCATCTTCCGCGGTGAAGACGATCTGGCCTACGGCCGCGCCGGGCGAAGCCGGCAGGCCGGTGGCGAGCACTTCGATCTTCGCGCCCTTCTCGTCCAGACGAGGCACGAGGAAGTCGTAAAGCTGGTTGGGCTCCACGCGGAAGATGGCTTCTTCCTGCGTGATGAGGCCTTCGCGCACCATGTCGATGGCTACGCGGACGGCCGCCAGGCCGGTGCGTTTGCCATTGCGGGTCTGCAGCATGTAGAGCTTGCCATCCTGGATGGTGAACTCGAAATCCTGCATGTCGCGATAGTGTTTTTCCATCTTCCAGGTGATAGTGCGGAGCTGGTCGTAGACCTTGGGCATGGCCTTCTCGAGCTCGCTGATGGGCATGGGGGTGCGGACGCCCGAGACGACGTCTTCGCCCTGCGCGTTCATCAGGTATTCGCCGAAGAAGACGCGTTCGCCGGTGGCGGGATTGCGGGTGAAGCCTACGCCGGTGCCGGAGCTTTCGCCCAGGTTGCCGAAGACCATGGCCTGCACGTTGACCGCGGTGCCCAGCCAGTCGTCAATGTGGTTGATGCGGCGATAGGTCTTGGCGCGTTCATTCTGCCAGCTGCGGAACACGGCGTCGCGCGCGGCGACGAGCTGGTCGATCGGGTCCTGCGGAAAGTCCTTGCCGGTCTCTTTCTTCACCAGCTTCTTGTATTCCGCGATGATGTCTTTCAGCGCGGCCGGCTGGAGATCGTAATCGAACTTCACCTTTTCGCGCTCCTTGATGGAGTCGAAGATGTGCTCGAACTTCTTCTTGGGAATGTCGAGGACGACGTCGCCGAACATCTGGATGAGGCGGCGATAGGAGTCGTACGCGAAGCGCGGATTGTTGCTGCGTTTGGCGAGGGCTTCGACAGCGTGATCGTTCAAGCCCAGGTTGAGGATGGTGTCCATCATGCCCGGCATGGAAAACTTGGCGCCGGAGCGAACCGAAACGAGCAACGGATTTTCGCCTTTGCCCAGCTTCTGGCCCTGCATGCGTTCCAGGCGCTCAAGAGCCGCGTGCATTTCGGTATCCATCTTCGGATTGAGCTGCCCGCGCATGTATTCGCGGCAAGACTCGGTCTGGATGGTGAAGCCGGGAGGTACAGGAAGGCCCGCGTTGGTCATCTCCGCCAGGCCAGCGCCCTTGCCGCCCAGCGTGTCCTTCATCCGGCCGTTGCCATCTGCCTGGCCGCCGCCGAAGAAGTAAACGTACTTTGTGGTTGCTGAAGTTGACGTCGAGCTTGCTGTGTCGGCAAGCTGCTGCTCCATCACGCCCTGCGTCATGGCGATGATGCCTCCGTGCATGAGATGCCCGGATTCATGAACGAACTTTCTCGCCTGGATCCGGGTTGCCGTGAAGCGGCACGGATGAGGGATGAAGGGACGTTGGCTCAGTCGGCAACGGGATGAACTGGATTCCGGCTGGGCGCGTGCGAATCACCTGTCATTCGGGATACGCTTCGCGGGTATTGCGAATTCGCAATTAGGAATAGTCCTTGGTATGAAGGGTTGAATGTGCTGATCGTCACAGACGAATCTGTTGCAAAAAGAGTCTTGTGTGTAGTTTGGTGGGAATTTTCCGCATTTCAAGACGAACGGGGCCTCGAAACTCGTCATATGAGACGATTTCGGGCGTTTCGCGCAAAGCGAGACACGAAGCAAGCGCCGGATTACGAAGTGCGAACCGCATGGTGAGATCCAACGTGAGCATCTGACCATCCCAATCCACAGATGTCAAATGCAAACGCGCGGGGTGCTGACCGCGGGGAGACACGGCACGGCCCGGTTCCGCGAAACCGCGTCAGAACCGGGCCGAGGAGGGATGCCTTCAGTTGCCTTGCGGCATCTCGACGCTGTCGACGGCCAGGATTCTGACAGGCTGTTGGGACTGCTGCAGATCCAGGCCATACCGATCGCGCAGCGAGGCGGCAAGCTGGTCGGGATCAACCGGTGCCGACATGCTGATCTCGAAGTCGTAGCGGCCGGTGAGTCCGGTCTTGTCGACGACCTCGCGGCCTAGTTGGCGGGAGAGGTTGTCGCACAGCATCCGCGGTTCGCCATTGATCATGGCCAGCGACTGCTGTCCGTTGTGGTTCATGGCTTCGACCCGCGTCTTCATTTCCATGCGGCCCTGGCCGGGTGCGGTCTTAGGCTCCGGGTTCGGTGTGAGCTTCGAGCCGCCATTGGCGATGACGAGCTCATACACCGGCATCACAGCGGAATCATCGCGGATTCTGAGGTTGACGTGTTCGGCAAGGTAGTTGCGCAACATCGCCTGCACTCGGGCAGGAGTTGGAACCGTCGCGACGTTCGGATCATGCAAAGGAGCGCCGGCGCTCGTGGTGGCTACGGCGAAGCGGGATTCGGCTTCCAGCTTCTCCGGTGCAGCCATCTTTGAAGGACCGTCCGCGGACGGGGTCCAGGAGGCCTCAAAATCGTAGTGCTGTGTGCCGATCCAGTCGGGTCCGTTGACGATCCGGTCAGTGGGCAGGCCGTAGGCCGCGGCGATCAGCGTTTTGAGTGTGACGTTCTTGAATGTGAGCTGGCCTTCGTGCTGCATCAGGAAAAGGCGGTTCTCGCTGTTTTGCGCGGGGGTTAGCGAGGCAGAATCGAACTTCAGCGCGGAGAACTGCTGTGCCTCATCGGCTTTCACCACATTGGGATTCAGCAGGCCTACAGCGATCGGGCATGCAACGGCGGCGACAGCAACTCCGGCGAGGAGTGTCTTGCGGCTGCGGCTGAGGGGGATTGTAGCTGCATTCATGATTTGCACCATCCTTTTTTTGAGATCGGATCCTGAGACACCCGAGACACAAGTAAGTGGAGACTCCACGCAAAAACGGCAGGCCTTGAGAATTGCGTCCGCATACTGTGCCGGCTCATTTCCGATCTGCAGCACAGCTTCGTCGCAGGAGCGCTCGCGCTCTTCCAACAGACGCGCTCCCATCCACCACACGAGGGGATGGAACCAGAACGCGGCTTCTACCGACATATGAAGCAGCGCGAGAAGATTGTCGCGGCGGCGTACGTGCCAGACCTCGTGCGCCACAATCGCGGAAACCTGGGCGTCATCGAGATGCGCCGAGATGCCCTCCGGCCACACAAGCACCGGGCGAACGATTCCGAAGACGCCCGGTTCCATGCAGTCGTTTGAGAGCAACAGCGGCAGCGGACGCCGGAGGCCCGCGATGCTCTCGAGATTGCGCAGCGTGTCGAACTCGCGGCCTGCGAACTGAGGCACGGCCGCGTGAACGAGGCGCCGAACACGCTGCATGCGCACCATCCACGTGAACAGGACTGCAACTGCGCCTGCGGCCCAGAGAAGCGCCATGCAGAGAAGCCAGGGGAAGTGACTGGCAGCCGTTGGGTGCTGGTGAATCGCGGCAGTGGAAGCGGAAAATGGTCGACCGATATCAAGCACCGTTGTGAACACCGTGTCGGATGGAGCTTCGAAGACGCGACGAGTTGCGAGCCGCTGGCCGATCTGTTCGAGAAGCGCAAACGGCACAAGGAACTTGAGCGACGCCAACATCCAGATTGCGTGACGCAGCCGGGCTTCGCTCCTGCGCAGCATCCACGTCAGGCCAATAGCGACGCAGGCCGTCAATGTCGATTGCCAGAGATGGTCGGCCGCGAGCCTCGCTACGGTTGAGGAATCAGGCATTATCATGGCCTCTCCTTCTTCTGCATCTCTTTGAGAGCTCGCTCGGCTTCGCGCACGTCGTCGAGCGACAACTTGCCGGACTCGATGAGGTGCGCCATGACCGGCTGGGTCTTCCCGCCGAAGAATGCGAGTAGATCGTCGATAACCCGGCGTTGCGCGGATGCACGCGACACGGCGGCGGCGAAGAGATGGAAGTTCCCCACCTTGCGGACCCGGCGCACCACGTTCTTCGCTTCCATGCGATAAACAGTGGTCTGAATGGTGGTGTATGCGGGTTTCTTCTTGCCTGGAAACACTTCCTGAATGTCGCGGATTGAGCACTCTCCGCGCTCCCAGAGAACATTCATGATGGCGAACTCGAGTTTGGAAAGCCGGGTCTGAGTCACAGACTCCCTCCTACATGTGTATGCGAATCTACTACACGTGTATGTGTTAGTCAAGAGGGAATGTTTCATCGGCTATCAGGGCTGGGAATGAATGAAGGATGGCGCAAAAAAGCAAATGCCACAGCGCATGCCTCGCCGTGGCTCAATGTTTCTTCTACGAGTCGGGGAAAGTAGAGGGAGTACCTCTGCCGCTGTCTTTCTCTACGATTGCTTTATGCAAATCCAGGCACAGTGCAATCGCATTACGCGGCAGGGCACTCCACGCAGGGTTGCATGGCGGGCGGCGGCGCCTGGACCATCTCGTGTGTCACGAGGATGTGGTCCAGGCTGACCAGTTTGAGAATCTCCGCGACGTGCGGAGTCACATTGCACACCCGGAAGGTGTGTCCCGCGTTGCGCGCAGCACCATAGATGGAGATCAGGGCGGCGATGCCCGCTGCATCGATCCGGCCTACGCGGCCCAGGTCGAGCACTGCGTTGCGGTCGCGCACCACAGGCATCAACAGCGCCATCAATCGATCCTCAGTTCCGCGCACCAGTTCGTTGAAGCCGGCAGGCGTCTTCACGAGGAACTCATTCGTCTGGCTCATGATCGTATTCATAAAATCCTCCCCTCACAGCCTTTGCGTCTGCCTGGTCGGGCTGTGCTGGCCTTTGATGTTGCATGCCGCGTACCAAAGAGTCCGCGACGGAATATGCTGAAAGCAGAGGGGATATCGAAACTGCTGCGAATCCCCGTTTACAGCCCCGTGTTCGAATGCGCATTCGGTGTTCGCAATCGAACATGCTGTCGACTATTACGCGGGAGGAGGTAGGCCGGTTCCATGAATTCGAAAGAGACAGTTTTGAATGCTGGTTCGAATGCTGGTTCGGCTGGTTCCTCTGAGCCCTTCATCCATACAGACGAGATACGAGCGCTCGCGGTTAACAGCGGCTTCAGTGAAGCAGGTGTTGTGGCGTTGCCGCATGCGCACGACACGCGCGACGCGGAAAGATTTACTAACTGGGTTGATGCCGGGCGCGCTGGAACGATGCAGTATCTGCAGCGCGCGAACCAGCAAGGGGAACTGCTGCGGGCGCGCGTGGCGACGCCGTTCGCGTGGGCTCGGTCAGCGATTGTGTGCCTTGCAAATTACAACAGCGATCAGCCGCACTCGACAGATCCAGCGCCGCCAAATGCAGCGTGGATCGCGCGCTATGCGTGGTCGAGCCGTATGGATGCGCAGCGCGGACGCGTGCCCAGCGATTATCACAAGGTTCTGCTGAAGCGCATGCAGGCGCTTGACGCGAAGCTGCACGTGCAGTACGGCGAATTCGAATCACGTGCCTATGTCGACACGGGGCCGGTGGTCGAGCGCTCACTCGCTGTAGCCGCGGGGTTGGGATGGTCGGCGAAGAACGCATGCCTCATTCATCCGAAGCTCGGGTCGTATGTGTTCCTGTCGGTCTTGCTCACGTCGCTTGAAGTCGCGCCGGCAGAGATGCCTCTCGTCGTACCGGATCGATGCGGATCGTGCACGCGCTGCATCGAGGCCTGCCCCACGGAGGCACTCTTCACGCCTTACCAGATGGACGCGACGCGCTGCATTTCGTATCTGACCATCGAGCACAAAGGCGCGATCGAGCCGGAGCTGATGCAGGGCATGGGACGGCAGGTGTTCGGCTGCGATATCTGTCAGGACGTTTGCCCGTGGAATCGGAAAGCGCCGATCGGGACGGATCCGGAACTGGCCGCGCGTGAAGAACTCGTCAATCCAGCGCTGGAGTGGCTGGCCGCAATGGACGAGCAGGAATTCGAGGGCGCGTTCAACGGATCGCCGGTGCGCCGGGCGCAGTACAACGGACTGCGGCGCAACTTGGCCATTGCCATGGGCAATGCGATTGCGGCGGGCCATGGAGAGGCCCGCGATATCGAGCGCCTGCGCACCTGGGCCGACTCGGACGATGAAGGGATTCGCACCGCCGCCAGGTGGGCGCTTAGTCAATTCAAGATTTCGGGAAGTACGGCAGAAGACCGCTGACCTCAGGTATCAAGCGTACTGCGCAACGGAGCGGCGGGGGATGCCGCCCGCGGACTTCCTACGAAACACGGAGGACGTTCGCTGCACTCAGTCCCTTGGGACCCTGCTGGCATTCGAACTCGACGCTCTCGCCCTCGTTGAGGGTCTTGTAGCCCTTCTCCTGAATGGCGGAGAAGTGAACAAAAACATCCTCACCCGTGGAGCGTTGGATGAATCCGTACCCCTTGGCCCCGTTGAACCATTTCACGACACCTTGTTCCTTCATGCGCATTTCTCCTCTATGGGTAAGGCACAGCTAAACTGCCGGCCTGCTCATGGAATGCAACTGCTTGCGGATGCGATGGCTTACGATGGGAAGTTCGTCGGCGCGGACCCCTGTTCCCCGGCGCGCCGTGCCTCAGTTATGGCAGGAAATTTCGTCGGATGCAAGGAGAAAATTGCGAGTTTCCCGCACCTAAAACGCAGTTTGAGGCCACGAAACCGGGGAAAAGTTTATCCTGAATATAACTACCCCAAGGCCTGCGGCGTGTTTTGGGCCGCTGCGCAGGCAGCATTCCAGAGGGCCGATTCAGGAGTCGAAGAGTGGCAGTTATCTCAGATCCCGGTATAGTTCCGGAGCCGGTAACGGAAGTCACGGCAGGAGCCGAGGGCGGCGCGCCTGCGGTCAGCGCCACCGTCCAGCCGGAGCTTCCCAAGTGGTACCGCCTGCACCGGGAAGGCGTGGCGATCATCAGGTATCTTCTCGACAGCGAAGTGCACACCTTCGCGTTCAGCGTAGCTGCCAACGCCATCCTCTCGTTCATTCCTCTGGTGGTTATGCTCTACACGTTGGCTTGGCGGGTCTTTCATTCCCAGGCCATGGTGGGCGTGGTGTTCGACATGGTGGATTACTTTCTGCCCTCGGTCACCGATACACCACATTGGGTGGTGACGAATATCCAGATCTATGCCAACATCGCGTCCTCTCATGGCATCCAGGCGTTCTCGCTGATCATGATCCTGATCTCATGCACGGGCATCTTTCTGCCGTTGGAAGTGGCATTGAACCAGGCGTGGGGCGTGACCAAGAGCCGCAATTACCTGATGAACCAGGTAGTGGCTTTCGGGCTGGCCATTCTGATGGTGGTGCTGGGCATGATCGCCGTTCTGCTGAGCGCGGGGGAGAAGACGATCCTCAACTTTCTCTTCTTTCATCCCGCCGAGGGTGGCATCCTGAGCCGCCTCGCCTCAGGCATCAGCTATGCATGGCTGGCTGTCACAGGCGGCGCCGCGTGCATTGTGTTTCTCTTCTTCGTCTACTGGCTGCTGCCCAACTGCAAGGTGCCGGCCCGTCCGGTGATGCGCGCCTCAGTTGTGGTGGGACTCGTCTGGCTGGCATCGCGGTATGTCTTTGTGCTGGTGCTGCCGCACCTCGATCTGAAGTCAATGTACGGGCCGTTCTATGTCAGCGTGGGGATTCTGTTCTGGGCCTATATCTCGGGACTGATCCTGTTCGCGGGCGCGCAGTATAGCGTGAAGCGACTGGGGACGGGGAAGTAGCATTTTGGATTAAATCACATGGGCCGACAATTTCGCTTCTATCTATTGCCGCAACGACTTGAACGCATCATACGAAAGCTGCGCGAACAATTCGGCGCTCGATTGTTCGATGATGCCTCTCCGTCGAATTCCCCGCGGGAAGCGGAGACTGTTTTCCGAACCTCTAAGGCAGGTGTGACAAGTGTGAATTGCTATCTCACGACACCTGAAAATGCCGCACTCAAGACCTGGTACGCCGACAAACGGGGCGAGTGGCTCATGGACTCCGACTCGGAGATCATTGAATTCTCGGGCTGCTACTTCGACGGAAGTGTACTTCAGAGTGGCAGATTCTACTATCAGACAAACTTCGTCATCGGGAATGAATTTCGCGACAAATCTCCCTCATTTCTGAAGTGGGCAGAACAGGTGTTTAGCAGGACGAAGAAGGATCTCACGTATTCCCCGAAGATGATGGCCTACGTTGGAGAAGATGCCATGCGCTGGCGCAAGGACGGGGGCCGGTTTGCTTCTCTTCGAAGCGCGGACGGCACTTATCTGTACGAATCCGACTGACGCTTGAGGCTGTGCTACTTCACAGTGAACGCCTTCACCGCAATGGCATTGGGCGCGCGGCCGGCGGGAAGCATGGTGAACAGCGAATGCGCTGCCGTGCGCACCACGGCTACGTCGCCGGAGCGAGAATCAACCACAAACAGCAGATGCCCGGCGGCGGAGAAGGCCATGGCCGAGGGGCCGTCGCCCACGTGGATGGAGGCGGTGCGCTTGCCTTCGTCAATCGAGTACATGGTGACCTCAGACGAGTGCGCGGCGGCGACGTAGAGCAGGGAATTGTCGCTGGAGACAATTCCGCGTACAGGGTCGTCGCCTATCAGCGAGGCGCCGCCGACGTCGTTGGTGGTGGTCACCACTTCGCTGATGGAATCGGACTGTTCATTGGAGACAAACAACTCGCCGCCGTCAGGCTTGAGGGCGAGATGCACGGGCGCGCGGCCCACGTCCATCATGGCTTCGAGGCGGTCAGGGCCGCCGGGATTGAACTTTGAATTCGCCAGCGTGACGGCCATCAACTGATGCCCGGATGAGCAGGCGACGAAGGCCTTTGAGGAATCGGGCAGCACGACGGCATCGCTCGCGCCGGGGCAGCCCTCGAAGATGGCGCGTACGCGGCGCGACGCTGCATCGATGATGCTGACGGAGTTGCCGGTGCGGTTGGGCACCACCACGGTTTTTCCATCGGGCGCGACACGCGCCGTGGCCGGGTGCTCGCCGGTGCCGATCTGGGCGAGTTCGCGCTTGTTCTTCAGGTCGACGACCGAGACGCTGTTCGATCCCCAATTGGCCACGTAGGCAATGTCATGTTCGGCATCGATGTCGATGGACTGCGGTTCCTTGTGCAGCGGGATGGTCGCCGCGACGCTATTGTTCTCCGCGTTCAGCACGGAGATGGAGCCCTGCCCGCCGGCGGCGCCCTGGTTCACCACGTAGACTTCGTTGCGCGCGGAGCTCGCGGCCACGGCCACGGGCCGCAGGCCGACCTGCACCTCGCGATCGACACGCAGGTTGACCACGTCGAGGACGGAGACGGTGCCGCTGTCGCCATTCGTGACGTACGCGTATTCACGATAGTTCGGCGGGTACTGCGGAAAGTCGTGCTGTCGGCAGGAGGCGAGAAAGCAGGCAACAGGGAACAGGGAACAGGCAACAGTGAAGGAAGAAACGCGGAAAAGGCGGCCGCGCGGCCGCCTTCGTCGATTGTCTGGGCCAGCTTACTTTCTTCCGTCATGGACTCCGGTCGTGCTCTCCACATGAATGCCGCGCGGCAGGTTGCGATGGACGATCGGTGCGATCCGCTCGATCTCATCCATCATGGTAACGAACTGCTCCGGGTAGATGGACTGCGGGCCGTCGCTCAGCGCCTTTTCGGGCTGGTGATGCACTTCGACCAGCACGCCGTCTGCGCCTACCGCCACCGCGGCGCGCGCCATGGGCAAGACCTTGTCGCGCTTGCCGGTGCCGTGGCTGGGGTCGACCAGAATAGGCAGATGGCTGACCTTCTGCACGGCTGGAACGATGCTGAGGTCGAGCGTATTGCGGGTGTGATCGGCGAAGGTGCGCACGCCGCGCTCGCACAGGATCACCTGGTAGTTGCCCTCGCTCATGATGTACTCGGCGGCCATCAGGAACTCATCGAGCGTGGCAGACATGCCGCGCTTCAGCAGCACCGGCTTGCGCAAGTGGCCGGCATGCTTAAGCAGCGAGAAGTTCTGCATGTTGCGCGCGCCAATCTGAATGACGTCAGCCCACTCGGCCACGAGTTCGAGGGTTTCGTTGTCGATGGCCTCGGTGATGATGCGCAGGCCAAATTGATCGCGGATCTCGGCCATGATCTTCAGGGCTTCGATGCCGAGACCCTGGAACGCGTAAGGCGAGGTGCGCGGCTTGTAGGCGCCGCCGCGGAAGAATTGCGCGCCGGCCGCGGCGACCTTCTCGGCAATGGCGAATGCCTGTTCGCGCGTTTCTATCGAACACGGCCCGGCGACGATGGCGAGGTTCCTCCCGCCGATCTGCGCGTCGGTTCCTTCAAAACGGATGATGGTGTCTTCTTCTTTGACGTCGCGGCTGGCCAGCTTGTAGGGCTTGCTGACGCGGATGACTTCGGCGACGCCGGAGAGCTCTTCGATGTTGCCGCGGTCGACTTCACCCTGGTTGCCGGTGATGCCGATGGCGGTGCGCTGCGCTCCGGGCATGGGATGCGCGCGATAGCCAAGCTGTTCAATATGGTCACAGACCGCCTGAACCTGCTCCGGCGTGGCCTGCGCCTTCATAACGACTAGCATTACGGGACCCTCAACCCTTGAGTCTACCGTCAGAGGGCTTTGAGAGCAATGGAATGAGGCGCACGAAAGCTCGTGCGCCTCATTCCGGCAGGCAGAGGATCTTATGAGGATTGCTTTACTAACAACGCAGATCCGGGGTGGATCCGGGGTAAAGGGTGACACCTGCGCGCGGCGTTTCGCCGTCGGCGTTATTCGCCTTCTTCGAGGAGCGGGGAGTTGTCAACCCGGGCCGCAACAATGGCCGGGGCAACTACCATTCCGACGAACGCAAGGGCGATAAGCAGGTCATGCATTTTGTATCTTCTCCACTCGTGGGCAGTAGGCCGTTACCAGCCACTGCCTTCATAACGATGATCGCCCGGAGTGGAGAATCCTTAAATCCCACGAACACTGAAGGTAATAAGAAATGGGTGGGATATGGGACTAACACGAAGGTGTGATCAGGGGAAGAGACGGAGGTAGGATTCAATGATCTGCCGGCCCCAGAGGGCGCTGACAATGCCGCCGATGCAGAGGAATGTGCCGAGCGGGAGCTGTGCGGCGGCCCATGAGCCTTCTCGGCGGCGGGCCGCGAGTGTGGTGACGGCGAAGAGCGCGCCGAGGACTACGCCGAGGAAGAGGGAGAGGAGCGAACCCGGCAGGCCGAGCCAGGCGGCCAGCATGGCCATGAGTTTGGCGTCGCCGAGGCCGAGGCCTTCGCGGCGGCGGATGAGCCAGTAGATCCAGCGGATCAGGAGGATGATGGCGGCGGCGATTGCGGCAGAGGCGACTGAAATAAGCAGCGCGTGTATTGGGCGTGTCGGTCTGTCGAAGTGATTGGCAAATTGCTCAACGAGGGCGCTTAACGCGATGCCGACTACGATGCCCGGCCATGTGACGAAGTCCGGTAGCCATAGGTTCTCGGCGTCGAGTACGGCGAGAGCGACAAGTAACCAGAGCAGGGCAATATGCGAAACCAAGGCGAGGACTGTCTGCTCATAGGCAAACGGTGGCAGATCCGATCGTGGAACGGCGACCCAGACCCAAAGCCCCTGATTCACAGCGATTGCCCAGAGAGCCGCAACTGCAGCTTCCACCAGCGGATAGCGGATGCTGATCCATGTGCTGCAGGTGCGGCAGCGGCCGCGGAGGGCGATCCAGCTTACGACGGGGAGGTTCTCCCACCACGCCAGTGTGCGGGCGCAGTCGCGGCAGTGGGAGCGCGGGTGGACGATGCTTTCGCCGGTGGGCCAGCGGCTCAGGCAGACGTTGAGGAAGCTGCCGAAGCAGAGCCCCAGCAGCGCCGCGAAGATGGTCCCCAGGATGCGTAGCATGGGTCGGGTCTGAGTATACAAGGGGGGGAGGGGGGAGGGAGGGACGAGGGACCAAGGGAACAAGGGAACAAGGGAACAAGGGAACGAGGGGGCGGTGAACAGGCAGGGATGTCCTGTGGTGGTTGGCGGGGTGGGTTGTGGCGGCAGATGGTGATTGGAATCAGTAAGTTAGTGAGTCAGTGAGTTGGTGAAACGGTGAATGAGTGAACTGGGTGCCGGGGTTTACCGGGCAGCAGCCTGGGGCACCTGCGTTGCGGGCACCTGCGGTGCGGCTGACTGCCCGAAGGGGGAGGGGGTGGGGGGTGGTGTGGCGAAGGCCTGGGCCAGGAAGGCTTCCACTTGCTCGCGGTCTTTGATGGCTTGCTTGCGGGGCACCTGCGGTGCGGCCAATTGCGCCTTCGGCGCCGTTTGTGATGGGGGGAGGGGGGTGGGGGTGGGTGCTTCCGGTTCCCTGGGTTGAGGTTCGTGGTCTCCCACCCATGGTGACGATGAAACTGTCCCCGTGGATGGGGCACGGGAGGGTTGTGGCACGGATGCATCGCTTTGGTTGAGGGGGGTGGGGGTGGGTGCTTCCGGTTCCCTGGGTTGAGGTTCGTGGTCTCCCACCCATGGTGACGATGAAGCTGTCGCCATGGATGGGGCACGGGAGGGTTGTGGCACGGATGCATCGCTTTGGTTGAGGGGGGTGGGGGTGGGTGCTTCCGGTTCCCTGGGTTGGGGTTCGTGGTCTCCCACCCATGGTGACGATGAGGCTGTCGCCATGGATGGGGCACGGGAGGGTTGTGGCACGGATGCATCGCTTTGGTTGAGGGGGGTGGGGGTGGGTGCTTCCGGTTCCCTGGGTTGGGGTTCGTGGTCTCCCACCCATGGTGACGATGAGGCTGTCGCCATGGATGGGGCACGGGAGGGTTGTGGCTCGGATGGATCGCCCTGGTTGAGGGGGGCACCTGCGGTGCGGCCAACTGCGGCTTCGCCGCCTTCGACGGGGGAGGGGGTGGGGGTGCCGGCTTCCTGGGGTTGGGAGTTGGTGGACTTGTTTCGGTCGCGGAGGAGGCCAAGGGTGACCTGGGCGGCGTAGAGGAGCTTGGAGGCTTCGGCGAGGGGGAAGACTTGATAGAGGAGACCGTGGGTGACGCAGGCGATGAAGGCGTCGATGGTGTCCGGGGTGAGGATGGGCATGGCGCGGCGCCAGGCGCGGTTGACGCGGGCGAGGGCTTCCGGGCTGAAGTCGTTGCGGGCGTCTTCACGGGCGTCGGCCTGGTTGAAGGCGTCAAGACAGCGCTGGACGGCGGATTCGGGGGTCGACATGATGTTTCTCTCTTTCTTGGCGAGTTGGCGTCGCTTCGCGACGTGGCAAGTTAGCGAGTTGGCGCCGGGTTCGGTGGTTGCGTGCCCGGCTGGGTGAGATTTGTGGTTTCCCACCCTAGCGACAAGAACAAAGACGTCGCGAGGATGGGGCACCCGAGGGTTGTGGTGGATTCGGTCAGCGAGGTTTGTGGTTTCCCACCCTAGCGACAAGGACAAATACGTCGCGAGGATGGGGCACCCGCATCGTGCTGGGGCAAAAGAAAGGCCCGCCGGTTTTAGAGGCCGGCGGGCCGTGGTTTTTCTGGTTGATTTAAGTGTGGCAGATTCGCAAGGTATTCCGGCAATTATTTTCGCGAAATCTGTGGTGATTCTAAAGGGGGTTACAAACTATTTTTCGAAGGGGGGCTTGACAAGTTTTCCACACCACCTGCGGTGGGGCCAACTGCGGCTTCGCCGCCGTTCGTGCGGGGAGCGGGGTCGGTGGTGGAACTCGCATCCCTCCCCGGTCCCCAAATGCGAGGGACCGGGGGCACCCTGCCGGTCGAGGGTCGGTGGTTCGGTTGAGACCCCTCCCCACCCAAGCGGAGCTTGGATGGGGCACCCGGGTGGGGCATCCGGGGGTTGTGGTTGGGATGGGAAAGCGTGAGGGCGGCAGTTACTTCCGCTCGTAGATGATTTTGCCGTCGAAGAGGGTGAGGTCGACTTTGGTGTTCTCGATGGCCTGGGGCGGGATGGTGAAGATGTCGTCGGAGAGCACGACGAGGTCGGCCAGCTTGCCGGGTTCGATGGAGCCCTTCACCTTCTCCTGATGTTCGGCGAAGGCGGAGCCCATGGTGTAGGCGTGCACGGCCTGCGCGACCGTGATGCGCTGCTCGGGAACCCAGCCGTTGGGATTTTTGCCGTCGAAGGTGCGGCGGGTCGCGGCGGCATAGATGCCGATCACCGGATCGAGCGGGGCAACGGGCCAGTCGGAGCCGAAGGCGAGGGTGGCGCCGGCATCGAGCAGCGACTTCCAGGCGTAGCTTGACTTGATTCGCTCGGGGCCAAGCTCGGTGATGGCCCAGCGGCCGTCGTCGATGGCGTGGTAGGGCTGCATGGAGGCGATGACGCCAAGTTGTCCGAAGCGCGCGTAGTCGGCGGCGATGCAGGTGCTGCACGTGCTCGATGCGCAGGCGGCGGTCGGAGGGGCCGTTCTCCTTTTCGAGACGCGCGTAGAGGTCGAGGATGGTGCGGTTGGCGCGGTCGCCGATGGCGTGGATGGTGATCTGGAGGCCGGCTTTGTCGGCCTGGCGCAGCTCGTCGTAATAGTGATCGGGAGTCGAGCAGGTCGGCGCTGGAGATGCCGCTGTAGCCGGGCTGGTTCGTGAAGGGCTCGTCCATCCACGCGGTCTCCGAGCCGAGCGCGCCGTCGGCGAAGGATTTCAGGTTGCCGATGCGCAGCGTGGGGTTGCCGAAGGGGGCGACCACGCCGGTGTCCGCGAGCGTCTTCCAGTCGCGGATGTTCATCGACTCGTAGATACGGAAGGTCAGCTTGCCGGCTCGCTCCAGTTTCTGGAACTCGCGGAACTGGTTGGGCTGGTCTTCGTCTTCGGGGGTGTCGGCCATGTTTTGCACGCTGGTGACGCCGTGGGCGGCGGCTTCGCGCATGGCGGCTTCCATGGCGCGGTCCTGCTCCTCGGCAGAGAGCGGCGGCATGATGCGGACGACGAGGGCGGTTGCGGCGTCTTTGAGGATGCCGGTGGGGTTGCCGTCACTGTCGCGCTCGATCTCGCCGCCGGGCGGGTTCTTCGTGTTGCGGTCGATGCCCGCGAGTTTGAGCGCCAGCGCGTTGGCCAGGGCCATGTGGCCGTCGATGCGCCAGAGGAAGGCGGGATGATCGCCGGTGACGCTGTCAACGAGCTGATGGTTGGGCAGCGCGGCGGGATTCCAGTTCTGATGGTCCCAGACGCCGTCGTGAATCCACGTGCCGGCGGGAAGGGTTTTGGCGAAGTCGGCGATGCGCTGCCGGAACTCAGCCTGGCTCTTTGCATCGCGGGTCTGCACGGTAATGAGAGATTCGCCGCCACCGAAGAGGTGCACGTGGGCATCGTTGAATCCGGGGAGAAGCAGGCGGCCGCGCAGGTCGATGACACGGGTGGCAGGTCCGGCCAGCTTGCGAATTTCGGCGTCGGAGCCGACGGCGAGGATGGTGTTGCCGTCGAGAGCCACGGCCTGCGCGATGGTCTGCGCGGGGTTTTCAGTCCAGACCTTGCCGTTGACCAGGATAAGCGTTGCCTGGCCGGCCCAGACCTGAGAGCAGGCGGGCAAGGTGAGTGTCAGCAGGAGCAGCAGTACGCGGAAACGCGATGGGATTTTCATGTGTGGCATGCGGGAGTCTGCACAAGTGTACACGGGGGTTCGGGAAGCGTGACGGTGGGCCGGCGGTCAGCGCTCGAGCGAGGCGCGGGATTGCGCGTAGGTCTCTTCTTCTGACGCGATGCGATGGGTGCGGCGGAAGGGGCCGAGGAGTCCCCAGATGGCGAGTTGCCACCAGACGAGAGCGCCGAAGGTGACAACCACCTGGTCGATGAAGGCATCGGTTTCATACCGGCTCGTTGGCGAGCCCAGGCCGACCCAGGCACGAATAAGAGCGGCCACTGCCGCAGACGACACTCCCATCGCCACGATTACGTGACGGTGGTGCGGGCTGAAGGGGCTGACGGGGATGCGGGAATTCGGCTCAGTGCGCCGGTACCAGCGCCAGCACCAGACAGCCAGAATCAGCAACCCTGCGATGGAACTGACGATCTGCAGCAGTTCGGCTACCCCCCACCAGCCAATCCCTGGAAAGTGATAGTGGTGATGCAGCCAGCCTACATGCTGGACGAGCCAGTAGTTCTCATGCGTGACGCTGTCCCATGCAAAGTGCGTGGCAATTCCGATCAGCATGGAGAGAACGATATGCAGAAACCGGAGAGGCGGCCCGAAGGCGAAGGGCGTCAGCTCGTCTGTGAGGCGGGCGCGAACGCTATCCGGCAGCAGGTATGCCAGGGGCACCTTCACGAAGCGGTGAAAGAGCCACAGCGTCGCAAGGCCCAGCGGCAGGTCCAGGGCAAAGGCTCCGGTCAGAGTGTGTCCCCAGCCGCCGCCGGCCTGGAGCCGAATGAAGTACTCGAGGTCAGGCGCGAACGTGCCGATCAGCAGAGCCGAGGTGACCAGGCGCGCTCGCCGGAAGGGCAGAGCTGCTGCTGCATGGGAGAGTGTGAAGGGCACAATTCCATTATTGACGACAGAGGGCGGGGTGTCGCGCGGAGGAGAATAGAAGGGTATGCAGCCGGATACGCTCGAGCGGCGCCCGGATCAAGCAAGCCGGGCGCGACGGAATCTAACCGCTACGGCTATTTGCGCTGGCCGCTGAACATCGCCCGGAGAGTGCCGGTGAGTTCGTCGGGCTGGCGGTCCTGCGGCAGTTCCACCACAGGCGCTGGTGCTGGTGCGCTAGCTTCAGGCACCGGAGCCAGATAGGCAGGCGATGCCGAAACCGCCGCTGCCGCGGTGGAAAGCGAGCGGCCACTGGAGGCTCCGCTTGCCGTCATGAAACGGCGCTGCAGGCGCTCGATCGCGGCCATGTCGAGCTTGTACTCTTCTTCAATCTGACGTTTAAGTGCGTCAAGCTGTTCGCGGTCCATATTCATTGGGAGCCGTACCTCCGAAAAACATTCTTTTGAAGTCTGGTACCGAGTGTGCCACGGGCCGGCAACTTTTGTGACTACACAAAGGTGTTACGACGAATGTCACTTGATGGTCCTATGGATCTGTGGCTTAGCTCGCCAGCGGGCCGGATTGCGGCACGCCTCTGAGTGCCAGCGTTTATGCTGATGGGGATGGACGTTGCATCCGGCGCAGGCAGTCCAGATTCCGATTTCCCCGCTTCAGAGTCCGATTCGGCGGTAAAGACCGATCCGGCGGGAGCGGCGCGGCTCTTTGAGCAATCGGCGGAGATCATGCGGCGGCTGCGGGCTCCAGACGGCTGCCCCTGGGACCGCGAGCAAACCTTCGACACCATTCGCAAATACACGCTGGAAGAGGCCTACGAGGTCTTCGACGCCATTGAGCGGCGGGACTACCCGCATCTGGCCGAGGAATTGGGCGATCTGCTGCTGCAGGTGCTGTTCTACGCGGAAATGGCGGCGAACGAGGGACGCTTCACGGTCAGCGATGTCCTGGACCATCTGAACCGCAAGCTGATCCGGCGGCATCCGCATGTGTTCGGCGAAGAGGCGTCGCGGGCTGCGGGGAATCGCGCCGAAGTGGATGCGGATGTGCAGGGATCGGCGAGCGCCGTGCTGCGGAACTGGGAAGAGATCAAGGCGCTGGAGAAGGCATCGCATGCAGCGGACTCTGCTGGCGCCGAGATCGAGACTGGATGGTGTTTCCCGCGCCATGCCGGCGCTGGCTGAGGCGGCGAAGATTGGCGGCAAGGCGGCGAAGGCGGGGTTCGACTGGCCGCAGTGGCGCGATCTGCTGCCGAAGGTGGCCGAGGAAGTGGCCGAGCTCGAAGCCGAGGCGGAGCGAGGCGATCAGGCAAGAATCGAAGCGGAGCTGGGCGACCTGCTCTTCACGGTGGTGAACCTGGCGCGGCATCTGCACGTGGATGCGGAGATGGCGCTGCGCGGGTGCAATCTGCGTTTTCGGCAGCGGTTCAGGGAGATGGAACGGGCGGCGGAGAAGCCGCTGGAAGAGTTGTCGCCGGCGGAGCTGGAAGCGCTCTGGGCGGAGGCGAAGAGCAGGGAACAGAAGACAGGGTTTAGGGGTTAGGGGTTAGGGGTTAGGAAGCGAAGAGGCTTACGGGCTGATGGGCTTACGAACTGAGGCTAGGATCCTAAACCCTAACCCCTAAAACCTAACCCTACCACGGGAGAAGAGCGAGATTGATTGTTATTCGCGAGTGTGAGGGACACGAGGAGCTGGAGGCTTGCGTTGAGCTCCAGGTGGAGACATGGGGATATGACGCCACGGACATCATTCCGCGCAAGGCGTTTCTGGTGATGCAGAAGGTGGGCGGGCAGGTGCTGGGCGCGTTCGATACGGATCTGCCCGGCGCGGGACCGGACGGCGATGCCGGCAGCATGGTGGCATTCGCGCTGTCTTTGCCGGGCGTGAAGACGGGACCGGGTTCGCCAGGCGGCAAGCCCTATCCTTATATCCACTCACACATGCTGGCGGTGAAAGAGGGCTACCGCAACCGGGGGCTGGGCGCGCAACTGAAGCTGGCTCAACGCAGCGACGCGCTGGCGCGCGGGATTACCCACATCGAGTGGACTTTCGACCCTGTGGAAATCAAGAACGCTTTCCTCAATATCAACAAGTTAGGGGCGATTGTGCGCCGCTATACCGAGAATTTCTATGGTGTATCCTCTTCTCGACTGCAGGGCGGCCTTCCTACAGATCGGCTGATCGCCGAGTGGGAGTTGGACTCACCCCGCGTGAAAGGCATCCTGGAGGGAAAACCTCCTGCGAATCTGATCATCGAAGAACGCATATGCGTTCCGTCTTCCATCTACCAGTGGAAGGCTTCTGATGCGGACCGGCCGCGGGCGCTGGCCGTACACCTTGGAGAATCGCCACAAGTTTCAACGAGCATTTGCGCGCGGGCTGGCCGTAATCGGCTTTCAGCGCGACCCCGAGGGAAACGGAACTTTCGAGCTGGGTCCAGTAGACCAGCCCGGCCCAGGCATCTAAGCACCCGAGGACAGCGAGACTATGCGAATCGACGGAATCATTCTGCGAGAGATCCAGCTACCGCTCGTACGCCCTTTTGAGACCAGCTTCGGCGTCACGCGCCATCGCCGCATTCTGCTGGCGGAAGTGCGTTCGGAGGGCCTGGTTGGCTGGGGCGAGTGCACCGCGGGCGAGCGGCCGTTCTTCTCGGCCGAGTCGACCGACACGTGCTGGCAGGTGATTCTGAGCGAACTGGGGCCGATGCTCGCCGCGGCGGAAGATCTGGAGCACGGCGGCGATTGCCCGAAGCTGTTCAAGCTCGTGCGCGGGCACAACATGGCCAAGGCCACGCTCGAAAACGCGATATGGGACCTGGAAGCGCAGCGCGAGGGCATCTCGCTGTCGGCGCTGCTGGGCGGCGTGCGCGAGAAGATTCCGTGCGGCGTATCGCTGGGTATTCAGAAGTCGATCCCCGAGCTGATGGCGATCATTGAGAAGGAACTTGCCGCGGGCTATCAGCGCATCAAGCTCAAATGCAAGCTGGGCTGGGATGTCGATGTCTTTGAGAAAGTGCGCAGCCACTGGCCCGAGATCCTGCTGAGCTGCGACGCGAATTCAGCCTACCGGCTGCACGATGCGGACCACGTCTGCAGCTTCGATCAATTCGACCTGCTCATGATCGAACAGCCGCTGTGGCACGACGACTTCTTCTTCCATTCCATGCTGCAGAAGAGGTTGAAGACCGCCGTCTGCCTGGACGAGTCGATCCGCAACCGGCGCGATGCGCTGGCGGCGATCGAGATGGAGTCGTGCCGGATCATCAATATCAAGCTGGGGCGCGTGGGCGGATTCTCTGAAGCCATCGCCGTGCACAATGCGGCCATGGAGCGCGGCATTCCGGTGTGGTGCGGCGGCATGCTCGAGGCGGGCATCGGCCGCTCGCATAACATTGCGCTGGCGTCGCTGGAGAACTTCACGCTGCCGGGCGACGTGTCGGCGTCGGCTCGCTACTGGGCCGAAGACATCATCGAGCCGGAAGTGCTGGTCACCTCGAAGGGCGAGATCGAGATTCCGGATGTTCCGGGGCGCGGCTACGAAGTGCGCGCCGATCTGATCGAGAGCCTTACCGTGCGCAAGGAGACGATCCGCGAAGTGGTGATGGCGTAACGGACTCCGAATACGCGGTATCGCCAACTCGATGTCTGTCGAATCGTCATGTCGTAGCGGGCTTTGTGTCAGGGCACGACTGAACAGCTTGGTGAAAAACTCCATTTCGACCGGTAAGTCAAAAATCGCATCGCTCCAGGATGCGCTAGGAACGATTTCCAGGAGTCGATTGGTGATTTTCTATCTCCGAATCGGGCCTCAAAGCACCCCGATTTCGAGTTTTTCACCAAGCTGTTCAGTCGTGCCCCTGACGCGAAACCCGGCCACATCGAGTTTTTCCGCAGCCTGTTCAGTCGGGCCGATTAAAGCCAATAGAATCTGCGGGATTTAGCCCCTGCTAAGCTCCGGAGCCCGTCTGTCCGGGAGGCTTGTTTACTGATAAGGAAGAGTATGTACTTGACACAAGGTAGCCATCGCGCTACCCTTTCTTCAGTGGTCGTTTCTTAGGCGTCGTTTTCGCCGCATCCTTCTCTTTCTTAATGTGTTCCACTACCTTCCGGTGAAAGAGATGCGTCACAGCTTCTTCGGTAGTCATGTGGCGGGGATGTTTGAACGTACTGGAGGGTTTAGGCATGAAAAACTCCGTTAATCTTTGCACTCTGATTGAGCAGTTCGGCAGCGAAAATGAAGTGCCGCGAGTACCTTGAGGCACTTCGCTGGCCCGATGCGATTATGTGCCCGCGTTGCGAGTCTGACAAGATTTCGAAGATCGTGAAGCGCGATCAGTTTGACTGCGACAACTGCCGCTATCAGTTCTCCGTCACCGCTGGAACGATCTTCAACGATTCCCACCTGCCTCTGTGGAAGTGGTTCCTTTGCGTCTACCTGCTCTGCGAGTCCAAGAAGGGCATGAGCGCCAACCAATTCAAGCGCGTACTCGGCGTCTCCTACAAGACAGCATGGTATCTCTGCCATCGTGTTCGTGCAGCGATGAAGGAGAGTCAATCCTGAGCCTCTGGACGGCATTGTAGAGATGGACGAAACGTTTGTGGGCGGAAGGACAGCGCGGCAAGGCACTGGAAGGCTGCAGAACAACAATAAGAAGTCGTTATCGGCATCAAGCAGCGCGGCGGAGAACTGCGGTTCTTCAAGGCTGAGGATGTGAAGTCCGGCACGCTGGCGAAATACATCAAGGAAAACATCAGCGGTGATGTAGATGTGATTATGACGGACGAGTTGCCGGCCTATCCTGGAGCCATCGATCAAGGCTGGATTCGACGACACGCCGC
The DNA here is from genome assembly GCA_963819365.1 of uncultured Acidobacteriota bacterium. GTDB lineage: Bacteria > Acidobacteriota > Terriglobia > Terriglobales > Acidobacteriaceae > Telmatobacter. The sequence continues at coordinate 14,774 of CAWFVY010000010.1, read as the reverse complement.
ACATGACTGTGAACCATCACGATGGAGTCTATGTGGACGGCGACATTACGACGAACGGCATCGAGTCCGCATTCTCGCTGCTGAAGCGCGGCATCATTGGCTCGTGGCATAAAGTCTCTGCAAAGCATCTTCCGGCCTACCTTGATGAAATGACGTTCCGGTTCAACAATCGTTCCAATCCCTACCTATTCCGTGACACGCTGATGAAGCTCATTGAAGCGCCCGTATTGGAATACAAGAAACTCACTGGCGGCGTAATTCAATAATGCCAAACCGACTGAGGAAGCGGCACTTCGGGCCAATTAGTCCACTCCACGTCTGTCCAATAGAAATGCTTCCCCTCTAGGTTTGTCCATGCGCCACATAGCATCAGGTAAAGGCGATATTTCCCCGACTTGATGTTTACTGCGTCTTCCTCAGTTAAAGGTGTTCCGACGCATCATTCATCCGTGCCAGACCCACACCCAAGTCTGCTCCTTGCCCTTTGAACTTCTTATAGCCATCCTGCGCCGCTTTTAGCATTACGGCTCGCAAATGAGAGGATGGATTCAATTTTGGGTCCATCGGAATCACTGATCCCCATGCTTGAACGTCCAAAACTGGTCTTCCGCCACGATTTGCGAATTCGTATTGGATTCTCAAGACATCGCCCGAATGAAGATCGCCGCTTCATAGTATGTCTTTAACCTCCTACTGATGAAATCAGAAGTGTTCTCTTTTCGAATTGAACAAATCCATCTCCTGGTGCGGGAACACTAGGGTGGTCCGGGCTCTCTTGAAGCTTTTTCCCTTGGGTCTCTTCAAATTGTCTTAGCCACCAAACTGCAATTTCGCGGGCCGATGGGAGAGCGGGATTTGCTTGCTGGCTCTTTGTAGTTGCAGGTTGGGATACCGTAAGGGTCTGTTGATGCTCATTAATCGGAAACATAAGGAGCCATAGAGTAGTCGCTGCTGCCCCGCTGGACAAAAAGACCAGTGCTGCCGTCCAAATGGGATGTGTCTCACGAAACGTAACTATCGCCTCTCCGCGAAATTCAAGGCAGACCCACCACAGCGCAAGACCTATCGCGGCACCTAAACAGGTCCATCCGATCCAACGCCTGTCTGGCCAAAGAATAGTGAAAGCGATACCTAGGAGGGCCAAGATGACACCCCCATTCCAAGACGGTCGCCGAGAACCATTTCCCACACCCCTCCCCGACCTGACGCTCCCATGCGTCGGGTGAATCATTGCCAGATAACGAAGCTCATAGTTCTGGGCTGGGATTTGTTGTGGGGAATGGTCTCAAAGGACACCACCTTGTGTCAAGGTGATAATCCTCCGTAATCTTGAGCGCGAAAGCGAGGATTGAAGGATGGGCGAGGAGAGAGCAATCAGGCAAGCGAAGATTAAGTGAGGCCGAACGAAAGGAGAGCAGAGTTTGTAACCTATTTATTCTAAATTAGTTACATTTTAACTGGGAAAACTTTTAAAATGCAAACTATTAATTTCGGGGGTCTCCAAGAGCGCGCATTGCAGTACTTATGTCCGGTAGGCAACCTACGATCCCCCTGCGCGCATCGAAGCTCACATCGCAAGTCACATCCTTTTTTTCCAGAGGTAAAGGTGGGTTCCGAGACGAAGTCCACCCGGACGGGCTCAGGCAAGACCGTCTCAGTGGGGGAACGAGTAACAATTGAGGGCTCCGACTTTGAGTACGTGGTGCTCAGTGTGGACCATGCGACGGGGCGCATGGAACTGCTGCGCCTGAATACCGGTCGCATTGAAAGCGATGTTCCGGTATCGAGAGTGCTGACGAAGCTGGAGGCCGGGACGCGTCCCCCAATCAAGGAGGAGTAGCGTCCCTCATGAATCGAATGAAGATCCCCCGGGTGCGTGATCGAGTGCGTGTCGAAGGACACGATGAGGTCTTTGTCGTGGTGCACGTCAATGAGCGGAACAGCTGGGCTGACCTGGCCTGTGTTGAGCGGGTCGGCTTTCTCCCCGAGATGCCTCTGCGCTTGATTCAGCCGGCCGAACCGGAATTCGCCGGCGCATGAAGTCACACAAAACAACAACACAGTGACATGAGCAACCGACTAGGGCGCGGCGTGAGCTGCGCCCCTTGTTTCCGGCCCATTCTGCCGCGCCTCCCTTCGCATCCGTTCCGCCTCTAGCGTTCCGTTAGTGATGGCCGCCGTATCCACAGGTGGATGGGTGTACAGGGCCTGCCCCCATGCGCTATCCTGACCCCTAGTCCATGATCTTTTCCCGCGAATACATTGGTTACCTGGGCCGTCGCACGGTCAAACACCTCGTTGACGCCAAGCTCATCACTACGAGTGACTTGAAGGCGACGGAAGAGCGCGTCATCGCAGCCCTCACGGAGGAGCTTGCCCTTGAGGACCGCATTAACGAAGAGGTTCGCCTCATCCTCGACGCGTACTCCGAAGAGATGCGCAAGTCCGGCGCGCAATACGCTGAGATGTTCAAGAAGGTGAAGACCGAGCTGACGCGCAAATACAAGGCGGTGCTATGAGAATCAGCCGCGACAAGCTCAACAAGCTCGCTCACACCGCTGCCGACACCCTCGCTGACATCGACCAGGTCGGCTTTCTGGAGGATCGCAACACGATCCGCCAGGAAGCCCGCAAAGCGCTCGAAAACCTCCTCACCGAGGAAGCCCGCATCGACACCGCGGCCCGCGCCAAGATCGCCAGCCAGCGCAAGATCATCCTCGAAGGCTCGCAGGAGTGGGAGATCCTCTACCGCAAGTACTACAACGAGGAAGTCCGCAAGCTCGGCATCTGAAGCAAGACTCGGCTTCTGCCTCTGTTCTGAAAGGGCACGAATTTATTCGTGCCGATAGCAGCGCTGCATTGAATCCGGCTCTAGCCGCTGAGGGATGGGTTCGAGGAGCCGGCTTGGCCGTCTCTCATCAATCGCCGCGCCCTAGTGGTCCTTGTCCTTCCCTTTGTCCTTGTCTTTATCCTTCTCCTTTTCCTTCACGCACTTCGTATCCGTCTTTTTCTTGGAAACGGGCTTGCCGGCCGGGTCTTTGAGGATCACCCACCAATACTCGCCGTCGCACTCCGCGTCCGATCCATACTCCTGCAGCGGATTCGCATCGGTGATCGGGCACTTCTGCTCCGTGCGCTCGCGTGACAGCTCGACATTGCCGTCACGATTGAAGATCAACACCCAGATCCAGCCTTCGATGCATTCGTATTTGATCACCGCGATGGTGGTTTCTCCCGTGGCGCCGGCCTGCTTGACCTTCACATTGGTCGGCTTCAACGTCGGCGGCTTCTTTTTGCACTCAACGCTGGCGGTCCACTGCACCCGGAACTTCAGATCGATGGTGTTGTTCTTCGCAAAGCCCGCCGAGATCACTTGCGGATCAGGCGCGGGAGCGTCCACCTTGCCCTTCTCGCAGTCTTTTCCGCAGCTCTGATCGGTGAAGCTCTTCTGCTCGTCGAGAGCCTGTTTTTTCAGCTTGGCCAACTCAACGTTCAGGGTGGCGGCAAGCCCGCCAATCGTCACGCCTTTTGATTCAGCGTCGATGGTGTCGCCATCGGATACGGTCTCGCCGCACTTCAAGGGTTTCCTGGTATAACCCATGGCATCGTCCTTTCACGCGCAGCCCAATTCGTTCCCGGGATGCCGCTGCGGACGACCCACCCTTGGCACTTTCCAGGCTGGAAGGCAACGCTGCCCCACACTATAGCTCTGAGCGACAGACTACGTTGATAAAAAGTTCACATTGCCGGTTGCCAGGTCGTAAAGAGCACCCGCGATGGAGATGGCGCCTTTTTTCTCGAGCTCCGCGAGGATGGGGCTGCGCTGGCGGATTTCCCCCATCGTCAGAGTGACATTGGTCGCCGCAACGGCATCCACGTAGGCATAGTTCTTGCTCGACTTTTCACCGTCGTACTTCGTCGCAGCGATGGCAGGTTTGATGCGCGCAAGCAATCCAGTCAAGTTGCCGAGAACAACATCGTCAATGGCGCCTTTCACCGCTCCGCACGCGGTGTGCCCGACAACCAGGATGACCTTTGCCCCGGAGGCCGCACAGCCAAATTCCATACTCCCCAGCATGTCGTCATTGACCACGTTGCCCGCCACGCGACCGACGAATGTATCGCCGATGCCGGCATCGAAGACGATCTCGGCCGGCACACGCGAATCGAGGCACCCGAGAATCACCGCCGCGGGAAACTGTCCCTTCGCGCTGGCTCTCTGCTCGGCCAGGTAATCGCGGTGCGCCATCTTTCCTGTCCGGAACCTCTCGTTCCCCTTCTTCAATTCGTCGATAACGCGCGCGGGCGTCATGTTGTCCCGTTCGTCTTTTGTCAGCGAGGTGCTCAAACTGGACGAGAGCTGAAAATGGGACGACGAGATGAGGGGCGCCACGGCGCACGCGCTGAGCGATGACTTGAGAAAATCGCGGCGGCCGACGACCTGGTTTGCTGTGTGGCTCAAAGGGTTTCGCATTCCAATACCTCCGTACCGGCATGTCGTTGCATCGACGTACAGCCGAAATCTCTTCGGCTATTGTGCCGGTGAATTGTTCCCAGGCACAGCAATCAGAGTGCTGCGTCGCCAAACGTGAGAAAGGGAAAGATTAAGGGGTTCGCCCTGGCAGGCACTTGGGAGGAAGCATGGATGGCGAATGGTTCCCGGTCTACTGGGAAAAGTGATAGGCCGAGCCGGGAGAGACGCGAAGACGGCCTTTGGCGCAATCGCTGTTTTTTGTTAAAGTAAGAAGAGTGGCCTTGAGCCATCCCCGCAGAAGTGTGGCGCTATCGTCTAGGGGTTAGGACGTGAGATTCTCAATCTTAAAACACGGGTTCGATTCCCGTTAGCGCTACCATAAAAATCCCCAATAAACATAGGCATTTCAGAGTTTTCTGCTGGAATGCCTTTTGTCTTTGAGCTAATCCATGTCACACCTGTGTCACAGATTCCTTACAGGAGTGGGGCTCCAGAATTGCCTGTTTTGGCTCTCTGGGGCCTTCTCCCTGCCCAAGAGCCTTCAGAGGCTTCTAGGGGCCTTATTATAGGCAGGAATAGGCCCTGTAGATGGGTGGGTTTGGGGCAATTTTCTAGGCAGGGCAGCCAGGCGCCAAGGAGCCAAGGCAGGCAATGAGAGGAACTATTGGACCCTGCTCATTGCCCTTAAGAATAAGGCCGGGCTGCTGGCTGAGCTCCCCTCAACGCTTCCTGAGCTGTTCGCCATAGAGTGGTGATCTGTCAGCGAAAGCGACACTCTTGTAAACGCGCTTTCAGTTCTCGCGCACGACTCATTCTCTCACTCGGTTGACGAGCTTTCCGAGTTGCTGGGTTGCGCGGCGCATGAACTGCGTGAAAAGCTGCAACCACTCAGGTTCGTTGCGCTACCGGAAAGCAATATAGGACCGATCGGCTTTGTTACAGAGCCTTTCAGGCAGTTTGCTGCAGCTCAGCTCTCGGGGCGGCGCGACGCCATCTACCAGTTGATGATCGAACGGCTTGGTAATGAGGAAAACAGTGCGAAGGCTCCGAACCAAGATCAAGCGGACGGCGCTTCGTTCGCTGCACGACAAGGGCACGATCTCTCGCGTGGGCAAGGGTGTAAAAGGCGACCCATATATATTCTCGTTTCCTTGTTCCCAACGTATACCGGGAACAAGAAAACAAGAATCCGAAAATGGGCCTCAAGCCCGCATGGATATTGAAGAAAAGCTTGTTCCCGAAAGAAAGCCGGATCTTTGCGACCGGGAACACCTGACGGAAGTGGAAGTCTGTCATTGGCCGCAAACCTTCCGCGAACTGATCGCCAAGCAGGACACGCGGCTCTGCGACGCGGAGATGAACCAGCATGACACTGCGACTGACCCCTGCCGCGAGGGGAATCCTCTCATGCCATGCGAAGGTGAAGTCCCTTGAGCAGGAAAATACTCGGGACCGAGAGTTCGCGTGACCTCTATTGGAGGACACGCGCAACTCAGGCAGCGGATGGATCCGGTGAGGAAACTCCCCCAGAGAGGCTATTCGATGAAGTCGCGTCAAGGACCTTGTCAGATGGCGTTCGCAGGGCTGCGAGGAGTGGCGCATCCGGGAGGGTCTTTTCTATTGGAGCCGCAGCCTCTTGCGCGAAGCAAGCCCAACCTCCCGCTAAACTCAACAATATTGAGCATGGAGATCTCAAGCCGTCCTCCGGCCGCCTTGACTTGCGGCTGCCGGAGTCCGCGCCTCCGCTGCTCCTGAGTCGGGCCGGCGCGAGTCAAGCCCAATCCAACCGCTTCGAATCGGGCATGCTGTTCGCAAACGACGCCAGGCCCTCAAATCAATAGGTGCATGAACCGTAGACAGCTATTCGTTCCGGCATTGAGCTGAGATCAGTCGTGCTGAGGACCTCGAGGTCATCGATCGCCACCTCAATCGAAAATGATTGACGAACCGCAGCAAGGTTCATGACGACCCTGCATTGGTTGCGAAGCTCCGTGACGATGCCGATCGTTCCGGCGAATACGCCGTTGTGCACTCGCACGCACGTTCCAGCGGAGATGCCCTGATGGGGCCGGAGGAGCAGGCCGGCCGCCAGCCCGTCACGAATCCTCTCGAGTTCTTCGCCGCTTACCATGTCTCTTTCTTCATCGCCCAGAACGCGAACCACACCGGGAGTCGAGATGACGAAGGTTCTGCATTGACGCGCGAAGCGGACAAATACGTACCCGGAGAAGAGCGGCCGTTCTGCGACTACGGTTCGGTCGGACCACTTTACGCGTTCGGTGTAGAGTGGCAAATAATGCTCCACCGCGCGCACAACGAGGTGTTGCACAACACGTTTTTCATCATTTGAGAGCACGTGGAGAACATGCCATAGACTGCTACGCATCGGTCGCTCCTGAGATGAGAATGAGCCAAGGCTATGATGAAGTTTCACTTTGCAGCCCATCGCCGTAGAGCGGCAAATGAAGCTCAGTGACCCGCCGGCGCGCTTTCATTTTCTACGCGCTTCTCATGGCATGGAGATGTAAGACAGCAAACGAGTGTAGTTTGAGACCGGAGATTAGTTCGCATGAGCCCGGCTGTCCGTGAGGTGCGTCTCTTAACCAAGCGTCGCACTCTTCGACTAAGAGCGGATTCTTTCCTGTTATGCAGGACAATCCGCGTGAGGCCTCTACGTCGATCTTGCCCGGCAAGATCAAAAGCGGCGGTGTCCCTCGTATCCTGCCGCCCAAAAGGGCCCTGGAAAGCAGGCCAAACTATAGCACCGGTATGTTTCGTCAACAAGATAGTTGAAGTAATTTCTTATACCAAGTAACGCTCGCTGGGAGTACCGAGGTCTTAATGAATTATGGCTGGATCAATGTTGTATGACATATGTATATCAAGAGAGCTGCTTTGGGAGAGATCGCGGCGGCATCGCTAAAGTACTGTGTAATTAGCTACTTATCCGATAAGATTGGAACTTATCGAATAGGTGTCTATGTATGTCGACCAAATTCGGCCTATGTACGTTTAATTGAATATTCGTCTTACTCTACACGTGACGCAAAACACTTCTGATCGTTTGCAGGGTGAGCGCGAGGTAATTTGTGTCACGGAGGTCGAAAGGAACTGGATTAGTTGCCACTCGGCCACTGGGACAATTGCCAGCCCCGCTCGTCATACCTGTTGTACAAAGAGAGTATTTCTGTAAGACCTAAGGTCTATGTCTAATTGCGCGACAGCGGCAATTGACCGAGAAGCTGTGACATCGGCTTACTCCAAAGGTAATTGATGTCAGGCAATTGTCTTGCATTCTTTTGTTGCATGCTTCACTAAACGGTGCTCGAGTTTTGTCGCTTTCAATTCTATTCCAGAGAGTGTGGCTTTCAGTCAATTCTGCGGGCCCACTCCCAGGCGAAGTGTGGCGGTAGCTGACAGGTAAGTACGCACAGGCTGCGCCCGGTCTTCGTGGACGTTGGGACATAAGGGGGCGGAGCCTGCCCGTTGCCCACTCTCACTGCTCGGCTCCCCGATCGTCAAGTGAAGCTGAAATCTATTGCAATTCTGCGTTCTTCGTTCGCCTAATTCCTGCGAGTGATGGACGCTGCCTTGGCTCGCTCGCCGGGTTCCCGACCTCAATGACAGTCTTGAAACCGCGCTCGCGCATGATCAGCATTCGGCTCTCCGAAGAGGAGTACTCCGCCCTCAGGCGCCTCTGTTCGGTGACCGGTGCGAGAAGCGTTTCCGACCTCACTCGGAATTCCATGCACGCACTTCTGAATGCCGCAACTCGAGAGGATTCAGTTGGAGCCGATATGGAAGAACTTCGCGCGGAAATCAGGAGTCTTACACAAGAAATAGAGCAGCTCGCAGAGCAAATTGCCACCTCCAAGTCCCAACCAACAACTGTGAATGAGTTCGCCTGTCTCCATCAGATTCTCTCAATGATCGATCTCCTGATTCAGAGGCACCGCCGAAGATTCACAAGGGTGACATATGCCTCAGTACATTGAACATCTGATCAGAATCCATCGCTTCGTGGTCTGGACCGCGCAGATCGCGATCTTTGCGGCCTCGGCCGCATTGGCGTTTTATCTCCGCTTCGACTTCGTCCTGCCCAAGCCCTTCTTGATTTGCATGCTTTGGGGCCTGCCGGCCTGGGTTGTGATTAAGATCGTCGTGTTCCGCTTCTTCGCGCTCGACCGCGGCTGGTGGCGCTACGTCTCAACCGCAGACCTGTTCCGCCTGTTGCTCGGCAACATCGTAGGGTCTATCTTCTCTGCAATAGTTATCCTGCTCTTCGTGCCGGTGCGCGTGCCGCGCTCCATCTATCCGCTCGACCTGATGATCTGCTTCCTCGGCACTGCTGGAATCCGCATTGCCGTCCGCATGATTGCGGAAAGGAACCCTGCCGACAGTTCGAGAACCAAGAGGAAGAACACCCTCATCTACGGCGCTGGAGGTGCTGGCATTACGCTGCTGCGGGAGATCCGGAATAATCCAAAATTGCCGTACAGAGTGTGCGGATTTTTGGACGACCGGACGGACAAACAGGGAATGCGCCTGGCAGGTGTGCCCGTGCGCGGCGGCGGCGATAAAGTAAAGGAGCTTACGGCCAGACACGATGTTGAAACGATTTTGATCGCCATTCCCTCGGCCACCGGCATCGAGATGACCCGCATCCTCAAGCTCTGCCACGCAGCCGGCGTGGAGTGCCGCACAGTTCCAGGGCTCGGCGAAATCATCGGCGGACGCGAGCTCGCGGGGCAGATCCGCGAGGTCGCCGTCGAAGACCTCCTCGGCCGCAGCCAAGTCAAGCTCGACGAGGATCAGATCCGCGACTCCATTGCCGGCAAGGTCATCCTAGTTACTGGCGCCGGTGGCTCCATCGGCTCCGAGCTCTGCCGGCAGATCGCCCGCTTCCAGCCTGCCGGCATCATCGGCTTCGACTGCGCCGAGTCTGCCTTGTTCGAAATCGAGCAGGAAATGTTGCGTGAGCATAACGACGTCCCCTTTTTCCCCGAGATCGGCAGCATCCAGAACCGCCGCCGCGTGGATGAGGTAGTGGCCCATTACCTGCCCGCCGCCATCTATCATGCTGCGGCGTACAAGCATGTGCCTCTCATGGAAACTCATGTGTTCGAGGCCATCGAGAACAACGTTTTCGGCACCTGGAACACCGCCATGGCCGCCAACGACTACGGCGTCGCCCGTTTCGTCCTGATTTCGTCCGACAAGGCCGTCCGCCCCACCAACGTCATGGGTGCCACCAAGCGGGTCACCGAACTGTTGCTTCTTCAGATGCAAAGCCGCAGCACCAAGTACGTCGCCGTCCGCTTTGGCAATGTCCTCGGCTCAAACGGCAGTGTTATTCCCATCTTTAAGCGACAGATCGCCGCGGGCGGCCCTGTCACAGTCACCCACCCGGAGATGCGCCGCTTTTTTATGACCATCCCCGAAGCGTGCCAGCTCGTTCTCCAGGCTGCCGTTATCGGCGACAACGGCGAAATCTGCGTTCTCGACATGGACCAGCCCGTCCGGATTGCGGATCTTGCCCGCAACCTCATCCTGCTCTCCGGTCTACGGCCAGACGAGGATATTCAAATCGAGTTTACCGGCATCCGTCCCGGCGAAAAGTTGTACGAGGAACTCAACCTCTTCTGCGAGGAAACCGTCCCCACTTCGCACGAAAAGATCCGCATTTTCACCGGCAAAAGAGCCTCACAGCATGATGCTGCCTCCATCCTGGCCCTCCTGCGCGATGTCTGCGCGTCCCGCGACACCGGGGCTCTCGTTCTGGCACTCAAGGAAATAGTCACGGATTACAGCCCCAGCATCCAGCTCCTCCGCTATATGGTCAAAGACGCTGCCAAGCCTGGCGATCTCGAACACCAGGCGCGACTGGTGAGGCTTCGTTAGGGCGTTTCGACAGGCTGTGACTTTCACAACAACATCTTCAAGCGGCAGCCGATCCATGTGGGATCGTTCGACCTCAGCCTGATCTTCGGCCGCCTGGTCTGACTCGGAGTGTTCGAACGAGTTCTCACAGATTTCACCAAAGGAGAATTCAGATATGACTGAGAGCTGTGCTGTCGCATCAACGCAACTGCAGGAGCGCATTGAAGCGCGCACCGCGCGCGTCGGGATTTTGGGGCTGGGTTACGTGGGGCTGCCTCTCGCGCTGCTGTACAGTGACGAGAAATTCGTGGTGACCGGCTTCGACATTGACGCCCGAAAGGTGGACACGCTCAATGCCCAGGGGTCGTACATCGCCCGCATCGAGCGGGAAGAGATCGCCGCCGCGTGCCGGCAAGGGCTCTCGGCGACCACGGATTTCTCTCGTATAGCCGAGATGGACGCGGTCATCATCTGCGTGCCTACACCGCTGAACGAGCATCGTGAGCCCGATCTGAGCTACATCGTGAATACCGCGAGGTCAATTGCGCCGCATCTTCGCGCCGGGCAGTTGGTGGTGCTGGAAAGCACTACATACCCTGGGACGACTGAGGAAGTGCTGGTTCCGATCCTCGAGCGGGACAATCACGCCGGGCTGAAGGTCGCGCGTCTTGGCGTGGAAGCGGAGAATGGCGTTTACGTCGCGTTCTCGCCCGAGCGAGAAGATCCCGGCCGCACCGATATCTCCCGCCGCGACATTCCCAAAGTAATCGGGGCGATGGACCCGAACGCCGCGACACTGGCGGAGGCGCTCTACGCCACGATTTTCAACCGGATTGTTCCTGTGTCTTCGCCGGCCGCAGCGGAGATGACGAAGCTGCTTGAGAATATCTACCGTTGCGTAAACATTGCCCTGATCAACGAGCTCAAACTGCTCAGCCTGCGAATGAACATCGATATTTGGGAAGTGATCGCGGCTGCTGCCACCAAGCCTTTTGGGTTCCAGCCGTTTTATCCGGGGCCGGGGCTCGGTGGGCACTGCATTCCTATCGATCCGTTCTATCTTTCCTGGAAGGCCAGGGAATTCGACTTCCATACGCGGTTCATCGAGTTGGCAGGCGAGATCAACGCCTCCATGCCCTACCATGTGGTCGACGCCATTGCCGAGGCGCTGAATCAACACAAGAAGGCGCTGAACGGCGCGCACGTTCTGATCCTGGGCGTGGCCTACAAGAAGGACTCGACGATCTGCGCGAGTCGCCTTCGCTAACCATCATCGACCTGCTGAAGAAGGCGGGGGCCGAGGTGAACTACAACGACCCCTATTTTCCATACGTAGGTCATGGCCGGAAGTACGACCTGCAGATGAAGAGCACTGCCCTAGATGATCTCGGCCGGTTCGACTGCGTAATCATCGTCACCGATCATAGCGACTACGACTACGAGCGCATCGTGAAGGAGTCGAGGCTGGTAGTGGATACGCGTAACGCCACGCGCTTCATCGAGTCGCCCAAGATCGTGCGCTGCTGATTTCGGCGCGAACCGAAAGCCCGTTGATCGACATTCATCATCACCTGATCCAGGGCGTAGGCGGCTCATCAAGAATGTGTTGGTTGCGATCCCATCTGGAGTTGGACGGGAGACGGTGCGGATTTTGAAGCTTGCCCTCAATGCAACCCAACGTTGAAGTCCGATGTTTCGTGTAGGAGTCCGTCGCATGGCTGCTCCAGTTGATATTCAAACTCGAGGAAATTACCTATGTTGAATTCGCCATTCTCGTCACTACAGGCCGTTTTCCCATGGTCTTCCGGGAGACCAAAGGGCGCATCATCGTCGAGATTGGCCGCAGACTTGCTGCTCTCGCTGGTGCTCGGTGCAATGGTGACTACTTCACCGACCACTCTAGCGCAGAATGCAGACAGCGGTTCGCAAGCAACAACGCCCGATCAGAGCGCAATGACCATTGGGCCTGGCGATTTGATCGATCTCTCCGTTTATCACGTTCCTGAGCTGATCGTGAAAGTTCGAGTTGATTCAAACGGCATGGTCAGTCTCCCACTGATAGGAGACCTGAAGCTTGCAGGTATGACGGTTCGCGACGCGGAGCTACTGATCGCGCGTGAACTGGTCGAGCGTGACTGGTAAAGAAGCCGGAGGTTTCGCTTTTCGTCGAGGAGTTCGCGACGCAGGGCATCACCGTATACGGCGAGGTAACTACGCCGGGCATTTACTCGTTGATGGGTCCTCATAAGCTCTACGATGCTATTTCCGCTGCGGGCGGGCTTACGGTGAAGGCTGGCAGCATGGTGACGATTCTGCACGCGGGCGGACAGCACCGTAGGAGGTGATCAACCTCTCTGGCGACGGACGATCGAAAAGGCGAATGTGGCGCTCTCTCCGGGCGATAGGATCATCGTCTCCAAAGCGGGGGTGGTTTATGTGCTCGGGGAGGTTACCAGGCCGGGCGCATTTCTTTTGGAGAACAATACTTCTCCCAGCTGCTGAAGGCGGTTGCGCTGGCAGGAATGCCACGAAGACAGGCCTCGCTCAAGCATGTCCTCATCGTGAGGGAGTCCTCAAGGGAACGTTCTATATTGAAGTTTCCCTGGACAAGATTTACCAAGGCAAGGCTGGCGATCCTCAATTGCACGCGGAAGATATCGTTTTTGTCCCCCTCAGCAACTTGAAGCTTTATGGCCCGATGGGGATTCAGGGCGCGATTCAGGCCGCCATCTATACATATACGCTGTTCAGTTGCACTAACCATGATGTTTGGCGTAAGAAAGGGTAATTCAGTGAGTCGCTTAACTCGAGGTCTATCCGAGTCGCTTTGGAGAGTGTTCGGGGAACGGGCGACCGGGTTATCATGGCAGCCCTGACGAGATCAGCCTTTCGCACCTGATTCGTGTGTTGCGGCGCCGCAAACGGATAATCGTCGTTTCGATCATCTCCGCCTTTCTTGTTGGCGCGTTGTATTGCATCGTGAAGACGCCGCCGTACGAAGCCGTCGCCGATTGGCCATCAACCCAGAAGGCTCTGATGCTCTGGACATGGGCGACATCACCGCGAGCCTGGGCGGCGGCGGTCTCGGTTTTGATGAAAAGCTCGAGACCCAAGTCCATGTTCTGAAAAGCAAGAGCCTGGCATGGACTGTTATCAGTGAATTGCGGCTTGACAGAGAACCCACATTTGCCAGCGACCCTAAGTTTCTTTTCTTTGGGCCACTCATGCCGAACCCCCAAATAGATCGAACGGACGCGCCGGAATGCCGGAACCACATATTGAAGAGATTCAGTATTCGCTAACGGTGCTGACTATCGCGCGCACGCAGGCGGTAGAGATTACCTTCCGCAATGCGAATCCTGCGCTTGCACGGGAAGTCGTTAACCATCTCGCATCCGCCTATACCCAACGCACTTTTATGACGCGGTACGACGACACGATGAAGGCGTCGAGCTGGTTAACGGGCCAAATGGATCAACTCAAGTCCAAGGTTGAGGAATCGCAGACGAAACTCTCCCAGTTTCAAAAACAGACAGGCATCTTCGGCTCCGATGAAAATAACAACCTGGTGCTCTCCAAGCTGGATGACCTCAGCAAAGAACTTACGGACGCAGAGGCCGACCGGATCTTGAAAGAAGCACAGTATCACGTCGCCCAGTCGGGCAACCCTGAGTTGATCGGCACCATCGTTCCCGACAGTGTTCTTCCTGTCCTGCGCGGGCAGGAAGCCGATTTGAAAAGGCAACTCGCTCAAGCGACTTCCGAGTACGGCTCCAAATATCCTGCAGTGATTCAACTCGAGAATCAGTTGGCCCAGGTGGAAAAGTCCCTGCAAAAGGAGATTGGTGATATACAAGAGCGCTTCCGAGCGGACTACCAGGTTTCGGCCGGCACCGAGAAGCAGATGCTGGCCGCCTTTAACCAACAAAGCAGATGGCTTACGCCATGAGTGAAGGACTCGACCAATATGGCATCCTGAAGCGTGAAGTCGAATCCAATAATGACCTCTATGACGATTTACACAAGAAACTGAACGAGGCGGGAGTGGTCGCCAGCCTGAAAGCGGCCACGGTAGATGTGATCGACTTGGCGACTCTGCCTACGAAGCCGGTTGAGCCTGATATTCCCCTAGTAATGGTGCTCAGCATCATCTTTGGCTTGGGTGCCGCAATCGGCTTAGCTTTCGTTGCAGAAACATGGATACGACGATCCGGAACTCGGAAGAGATCGAAGCTCTAACATCGGTTCCAATCTTTGGAGCAATCCCGCATATTAAACGCGGGCGCCCAAAACCAAGGCCCCAAGCCGGAGGGACGAGTGCTGAAGTTTACGCTGATCCGGAATCCGTCACCTTGCGACGGCCAAATTCGCAGGCGTCTGAGGCGTTCCGCACGCTTCGCACTCGATTCTCCTTGCCTCT